>CAWAFO010000011.1:0-109621 GCA_963781395.1 uncultured Pseudomonadota bacterium | reverse complement strand
CATGGGATTGCTCGATGGCTTGCTGAACAACGTACTCGGCCAGGTGATGGGCGGCGGCATGCACGGCGGCATGCCGGGAAGCGCCGCGCCGCAGGCGGCCAACCCGATGTTGCAGATGGTGTTGCAGGTGATCCAGCAGAACGGCGGCATCGGCGGCCTGCTGCAGCAGTTCGAGCAGGCGGGACACGGCCAGGCGGCGCAGTCCTGGGTGCGCGCCGGCACGCCGAACGTGCCGATCAACGCCGACATCCTGCAGCAGGTGCTCGGCAGCGGCGCGCTGTCGCAGATCGCGCAGCAGTTCGGCCTGTCGCCGCAGGCGGCCGCGACCAGCGTCGCGCAGGCGCTGCCCGGCGTCGTCGATCACATGACGCCCGAAGGCACCATCCCCGGCGACCACCAGGACCAGGTGTCAGAGGTGCTGGCGCAATTGCAGGCGATGAAGGCCAGCCGCGCCGGATAACCCTGCCGCGACAGGTCACCGCCACGCGGCCGGCGGTGACGTGCGCAACCCCTTCCCGCCTTCTTGGACTCGCCCTCGCTGATCGTCGCGCTCGTCCTCGGCATCGTCGAGGGGCTCACCGAGTTCCTGCCGGTGTCGAGCACCGGCCACCTGATCGTCGCCGGATCGCTGCTCGGCTACACCGGCGAGCAGGCGAAGATGTTCGAGATCGTGATCCAGGCCGGCGCGATCCTCGCCGTGTGCTGGGAGTTCCGCGCGCGCCTTCTCGATGTCGCGCGCAACGTCGGCCGCGAGCCGCGCGCGCGCCGCTTCGTGCTGAACCTGGCGATCGCGTTCATGCCGGCCGCAGTGCTCGGCCTCCTGTTCGACCGCGCGATCAAGGCGCGGCTGTTCGCGCCGGTGCCGGTGGCGTGCGCATTCGTCGTCGGCGCCCTGTTCATCCTGTGGGCCGAACGGCGCGAGGCCGCGCGCGGCGCACCTGCGCGGATCGACGATGTCGACGCGATGCGCTGGCACGACGCGCTCAAGGTCGGCTGCGCGCAGGCGCTTGCGCTCATTCCCGGCACGTCGCGCTCGGGCGCGACGATCATCGGCGGCATGCTGTTCGGCATGTCGCGTCGCGCGGCGACGGAGTTCTCGTTCTTTCTGGCGATTCCGACGCTGTTCGCCGCCACGCTGTATTCGCTGTGGAAGGATCGCGCGCTGCTCGATGCGGCGTCGCTGCCGATGCTCGGCGCCGGGTTTGCCGCGGCGTTCGTGTCGGCGTTCGCCTGCGTGCGCTGGCTGATCCGCTACGTCAGCCGCCACGATTTCCGGCCATTCGCGTGGTACCGGATCGCCTTCGGCATCATCATTCTCGCCACGGCCTGGAGCGGACTCGTGCAGTGGCCGTGACGCGAGGCGCGCGCTGGGCCGGCGCGCTGTGCGCGGTGGTCGGCGTGCTGGGCTTCTCGTTCAAGGCGATCCTCGTCAAGCTCGCCTATGCCTGGGATCCCTCGCTCGACGCCGTGACGCTGCTGGCGCTGCGGATGATCTATTCGGCGCCGTTCTTCGCGGTGATGGCGTGGTGGGCCGGCCGCGGACAGGCGCCCATCGCCGCCTGGGACTGGCGGATGCTGGCGCTGCTCGGCTTCATCGGCTACTACCTGTCGAGCCTGCTCGACTTCCTCGGCCTTGCCTACATCACCGCGGCGCTCGAGCGCCTCACGCTGTTCCTGTACCCGACGATCGTCGTGCTGCTGTCGGCGTGGTGGCTGAAGAAGCCGATCACGCGACGGGCGGTCGCCGCGCTGCTGATGTCGTATGCCGGCATCGTGCTGGCGTTCGCGCGCGAGCTGCATTTCGCCGGCGACTCGCACGCGACGCTGATGGGCGGCGCGCTGGTGTTCGGCGGCGCCATGCTCTACGCGGTGTACCTCGTCGCCGCCGGGCCGGTGATCGGCCGCCTCGGCTCGTCGCGCTTCATCGCCTGGGCAATGCTGGCGTCGACGGTGTTCGTGCTCGCGCAGTTCGCGCTGACGCGCCCCTGGTCGGCGCTGGCGGCGCCGCCCGCCATCCAGTGGCTGTCGCTGACGATGGCAGTGTTCTCCACCGTGCTGCCGACATGGCTCATTGCCGAGGCGATCCGCCGCATCGGCGCCAACCAGTCGTCGCTGGTGGGCTCGCTGGGACCGGTCTTCACGATCGGCCTCGGCGCGATCATCCTCGACGAGCCCGTCTACCTGCTGCAGCTCGTCGGCGCGGCGCTGGTGCTTGGCGGTGTGATGCTGGTGACCGCCAGGCCGGCGCCGCGCCGTTGACCGCCGCTGCGCTTCAGAACTGCGGCGGCAGCTCCGTGGCGTCGGCGGCGTTCGACGTGAACGGCACGTCGATGTGCGCGGGCGCCGAGTCGTTCGCCGCCGCCGGGGCGGCCGCCGGCTTGCCGGCCGCCGCGTCGTCGTGCACGGCGGCCACGCTGGCGGTGGACACGGCCAGGTCGCCGGTCACGTAGTTCGGCGCATTGGTCAGCGTCAGCACCAGGATCAGCACCGCGCCCACGGCGAACGCCTTGGCGCCGATCGCCAGCGAGTGATCGATTTCCTTGTTGCGGTCGAAGTGCGTATTCATCATCGTCTCCGGTGAATTCGACGCGGAGTTCTCTCGCGCCGGTGCGGATGCCCTTCGCACCCCGGGTCCCTTGGGAGGTGACGCAGCGGCGGGGCGCCCTGCACGCCCCCACTATCGGGTGGCGGCGCTCGCCGCGAGACGGAAGAATCGGAAGCGGATTTGTCGAAAATTCGCGCGTTTGCGTGTCGCTCACCAGCCGCTCGGCAAGCGCTTGTGCAGCGTGATCGTGCGCTCGTTGACCGACAGGTAGCCCCCGGCGACCAGATCTTTCAGCAGCTTGCTGATCATGTCGCGCGATGCGCCGACGCGGTCGGCGATCTCCTGCTGCGTCATCCGCCCGGGGATGACGCGATCCTCATCCCCGGGCGGGGCGAGGATGTTGAGAAGCCGTGCAAGCCGGCCATAGACGTCGGTCAGGGCAAGGCTCTTGACGTTCTCGGTGGTGACGCGCACGCGATGGATGAGCTTGCGCACGAGGTGCTCGGCGAAGTCCGGGTGCTCGAGCAGGAATTCGCGCACCCGCGCGCGATTCACCACCGCGCAGGTCGTGGGCTCGACGGTGTTCACCGACGCCGAGCGCGGCGAGTCGTCGAGGGCCATCTCGCCCACGTACTCGCCGGGACCGTGGAAGTCGATGACGAACTCGCGCCCCTGCGGATTGCTCGAGTACACCCGCACGCGGCCGGAGATGATGATGAAGAACGCGTCGCTGCGGTCGCCTTCGTTGATCAGCACCGTGTTCTTCGGGAACGTGCGGATGACGCCGGTGCCGGCGATGTCGCGCAGCGTCTGTTCCTCGAGCGGTGCAAGCGGATCGGCGGCGGTGCTGGTGGCGGCTTTGGCAGGCGCGGCGTCGGGCATGGCGAAAGGCAGGCGTTTGCCCGCCATCCTAATTCATCGCGGCGCGCGAATATAGGGGCGCGTGGCCAGGCCCCGGGCGGGCGCAGTCAGTCATATTTGCGCGTGTCGTCGATCACCTTGCCGTCGTTCGGCAGCGAGCCCGGTGCGCGCAACACCGCCTCGCCGCGCAGCTTGGTGACGTCGCGCAGGCTGTCGACGATCGCGCCCGCGACCGCCGGATCGGCCTGCTGCACCTCGCAAACCAGCGTCATGCGGTCGACGCCGCCCGGATTGTCGACGACGAGCCGCGCCTTGAGGATCTCCGCGTGCCGGCGCACCACCGCGGCGACTTGCGACGGATGCACGAACATGCCCTTCACCTTGGTGGTCTGGTCCGCCCGGCCCATCCAGCCCTTGATCCGCAGGTTCGTGCGGCCGCACGGCGATGCGCCGGCGAGGCCGGCCGACAGGTCGCCGGTGGCGAAGCGCACCAGCGGATAGTCGTGGTTGCACAGCGTGGTCACCACGACCTCGCCCACCTCGCCGTCGTGCACCGGATCGCCCGTGCCCGGCCGCAGGATCTCCACCAGCACGCCCTCGTCGACGATGAGTCCTTCGCGCGCTGCGGATTCGTAGGCGATCGAGCCCAGGTCGGCGCTGGCATAGACCTGGTAGGCGTCGATGCCGCGCGCGACGAGCGCGTCACGCTGCGACGGCGGGAACGGCTCGCCCGACACCTGCGCCTTGCGCAGCGATGGCAGCTGCATGCCGTCGGCATCGGCCCTGTCGAGCAGGATGCGCAGGAACGACGGCGTGCCGACGTAGCCGTCAGGCGCGAGGTCGGACATCGCCGCGAGCTGCTGCTCGGTCTGCCCGGTGCCCCCCGGAAACACGCTGCAGCCGAGGGCCAGTGCGCCCGATTCGAGCATCGCGCCGGCCGGTGTGAGGTGATACGCATAGGCGTTGTGCACGAGGTCGCCGGCGCGAAAGCCGGCGGCGAACAATGCGCGCGCGAGCCGCCAGTAATCGGCGCCACGGCCCGCCGGCTCGTAGATCGGACCGGGCGATGCGAAGAAGTGCGCGGCGCCGCCGCGTCCGACGGCGGCGAGGCCGCCGAACGGACGCGCAGCCTTCTGCCGCTCGATCAGGTCGGACTTGCGCGTGACGGGAATGTTCGCCAGTGCCGCGCGTGACGTGAGCTCGGCAGGATCGACTTCGGCAAGGATGGCGGCGAATCCCGGCGCGTGCGTCTTCGCATGCGCCACCTGCCGCCGCAGCGCGTCGAGCATCGCGCGCTCGCGAATCTCGGGGTCGCGCGTCTCGAGCGTGTCGAAATGCTCGTTCAGCATGTCTCCCCCCGATGCGCGCTGCGCGCGCCTCCCCCCTCGGGGGGGCGAGCGCCTCGGGGCGGCCCTTCGGCGCTCACGATGTCTCCCCCCGCTGCGCGCTGCGCGCGCCTCCCCCCTCGGGGGGGCGAGCGCCTCGGGGCGGCCCTTCGGCGCTCACGATGTCTCCCCCCGCTGCGCGCTGCGCGCGCCTCCCCCCAAAGGGGGCCGCGCGCCTCGGGGCCCTTTGGCATTCACGCCAGCCACCGCTTGCGGCGCCGATAGTGCTTGATGTCGCGAAAGCTGCGCCGCGCGCCCGACGACAGCCCGAGATAGAACTCCTTGACGTCCTCGTTGGCGGCGAGCTCGGCGGCGGCGCCGTCCATCACTACGCGCCCGTTCTCGAGGATGTAGCCATAGCTCGCGTAGCGCAGCGCGATCGTCGTGTTCTGCTCGGCCAGCAGGAACGACACGCGCTCGCGGACGTTGAGGTCGCGCACGATCTCGAAGATCTCCTCGACGATCTGCGGCGCGAGCCCCATCGACGGCTCGTCGAGCAGGATCATCGACGGCCGCGCCATCAGCGCGCGGCCGATGGCCGTCATCTGCTGCTCCCCGCCGGACGTGTACCCGGCGAGGCTTGCGCGACGCTGCTTGAGGCGCGGGAAGTACGTGTAGACGCGCTCGAGCGCGGCGGCGATCTCGCGCCGCGCGTTGCCGCGGGTGAACGCACCGGCGAGCAGATTCTCCTCGACCGACAGGTGCGCGAAGCAGTGCCGGCCCTCCATGACCTGGCAAACGCCCAGACGCACGACGGCGTTCGGCGTCAGCCGGTCGATGCGGCGGCCGGCGAACTCGATCGTGCCCTTGGTGACGTCGCCGCGCTCGGCGCGCAGCAGATTGGAGATCGCCTTCAGCGTCGTGCTCTTGCCCGCGCCGTTGGCGCCGAGCAGCGCGACGATGCCGCCCTGCGGCACGGCCAGCGACACGCCCTTCAGCACCAGGATCACGTGGTCGTAGATGACCTCGATGCTGTTGACGGTGAGCGCGATCGGCGCGGCGGCGGTCTCTGTCTGCATGGTTGGCGTGCCCGGCTTGCCGCGGCGGCCGCGTCGTCGCGTGCCGCCGCGGCAAGCCGCCTCCCGCGAAGGGAGGACGGCCTGTCGTGCGTCGTTACGGCTCCTTGCTGCAGTCGACCGGGGTGAGCTTCTTCTCGGCCGCGTACCTGGCCGCGCTGTCCTCCACCATCTTGCGCACCAGCGCGCGGTCGCCGGCCATGTAGCCGGTGACCGGCTTGAACCTGGTGCCATCCCATTCCTGGAACTTGACCATGCCGGAGCCCTCGTGATCGGCGCAGCTCGTCTTCACCGGCGGGAACATGCCGGCGGCACCCAGCTCCTTGATGCGCGCCTCGGTGAGGTCGAGGTGCTCGAGTCCCCAGCGCACCTGGTCGGGCGTCATCACCTTGCCCTTGCCGAACTTCGCCTGCGCGTTGCGGATCGCCTCCGTGATGAGGATGCCGTAGACGACGCCGCGCGTGTGGTAGATCGACCCCTGGCGCGATGCGTCCTCGAGGTTGCCCTTGTGGGCCGCGTACAGCTTGTTCTTGATGTCCTGCATCACCGGGAAGCTCGTTCCCGGCGCGGAGAACGCCGCGCTGATGTAGCCCTTGGCGGCGTCACCGGCGGGAATCACGTCCTCTTCCGAGCCCGCCCACCACACGCCGATGATCTTGTTGCGCGGGTAGCCGATCTTCGCCGCGGTCTTGATCGCCGCCGGATTCATCACGCCGAAGCCCCACAGGATCACGTAATCGGGCTTCTGCTGGCGCACCTGCAGCCACTGCGACTCCTGCGTGGTGCCGGGCGGCGTGATCGGGATCTTGAGCGCCTCGAACCCGTCGCGCGCGGCCAGCGCGTCGAGCACCGGGATCGCCTCCTTGCCGTACGCAGAGTCGTGGTACATGTAGGCGATCTTCTTGCCCTTGAGCTTGTTCGCGCCGTCCTTCTGCTCGAGGTAGGCGATCATCGCCGCGAGCTGGTCCCAGTAGGTCGTGCCCAGCGGAAATACCCAGCGGAAGACGCTGCCTTCGGCCGAGTTGGCGCTGCCGTAGCCGAACGTGGTCATCGGGATCTTGTCGGTGACCACGCGATCGAGCAGCCCGTAGGCGATGCCGGTGGACAGCGGCTCGACGGTGGTCGCGCCGCCGTTCTTCTTCTTCAGCCGCTCGTAGCATTCGACGCCGCGCGCAGCGTTGTACTCGGTCTCGCATTCCTCCCACGTCAGCTTGACGCCGTTGATGCCGCCGTTGAGGTTGACCAGGTTGAAATAGTCGATCGCGCCGCCGAAGTAGCCGCTGCCGCCGGCCGCGTAGGGGCCGACCCGGTACGACAGGATCGGGATGAACTGCTGCGAAAGCGCCGGCGCGGCTTGCAACGCGCATGCGGCCGCGGCGGTGAACAGCATGGACTTGATGAACCTCATGACACTCCTCCTCCGAAACGATCGATTGGCATTGATGCGACCGGCAACCGCCCGCCAAGGATTGACGCGTCGTGCGACGCTGTCAACGTCCCTCGCCGGACCTGCCGTGCCGCCCGCACGATCGTCAATGCGGAAACGGCCATAGCCGCAGCTTTTCCTTGCCGATGCTCCACAGCCGCGCGAGCCCAAGCGGCTCGACGACCAGAAAGAAGATGATCAGCACGCCGAACACGATGACCTCGAGATTCGAGCCCGCGCTCGCCGGCACGCGCAGCCCGACGCTGCTGTCGAGCCAGTGCACGAGCGTATTGAGCACGATCGGCGTCAGCACGATGAACGCGCTGCCGAGGAACGAGCCGAGGATGGTGCCGGCGCCGCCGATGATCACCATGAACAGGATGCGGAACGACAGGTCGAGGTTGTACGCCTCGGGCTCGACGGTGCCGAGGTACGCATACGCGAACAGCGCCCCCGCGACGCCGCAATAGAACGAGCTCACCGCGAACGCGAGGAGCTTGGTGCGCATCTGGGGGATGCCGATCACCTCGGCGGCGACGTCCATGTCGCGGATCGCCATCCACTTGCGCCCGATGTTGCCGCGCGCGAGATTCTTCGCCGCCAGCGCCATCAGCGCCACGATCGACAGCACGAGCAGGTATTTCGCCGCCGGGGCGTCGAAGCGGTAGCCGAAGATGACGATCGGCTGCGCGGTGATCACGCCCGACGCGTTGTAGTTGGTGACCCAGCCGACCTTGGTGAGGAACCAGATGATGAAGAATTGCGCGGCGAGCGTCGCCACCGCCAGGTAGAAGCCGCGGATGCGCAGGCTGGGCAGCCCGAACACGATGCCGATCGCCGCGGCGCACAGTCCGCCGCAGGCGAACGCGACGAGGATCGGGATGCCGGGGATGCGCAGGATGAAGTTGAACGAGGCGAACGCGCCCACGGCCATGAACGCTGCGGAGCCGAGCGAGAGCTGTCCCGCGTATCCGGTGAGGATGTTGAGGCCGATCGCGGCCAGCGCGAGGATCAGCGTCGGCACCAGGATCGCCGAGAAGATGTACGGCGATGCGGTCAGCGGCACGACCACGAACGCGAGCGCCAGGATCACGGCCATGCCGATGCGGTCCTGGCGGATCGGAAAGATCGCCGAGTCGGCGAGGTACGTCGACTTGAACTGTCCGGCTTCGCGATAGAGCATGGCGGCGTCCCCGGTCTACACGCGCCGGATGATCTTCTCGCCGAACAGGCCCTCGGGCCGGAACAGCAGCACCACGAGTGCCAGCACGTACGGGAACCAGCCTTCGATGCCGCCGCCGACGAACGGCCCCAGGTAGACCTCGGCGAGCTTCTCGGACGCCCCGATGACGAGACCGCCGACGATCGCGCCGGGAACGGACTCGAGGCCGCCCAGCATCAGCACCGGCAGCGCCTTCAGCGCGACGAACGTCAGCGCGAACTGCACGCCGTTGCGCGCGCCCCACAGCAGGCCCGCGACCAGCGCCACCGCGCCGGCGACCGCCCAGACGATGCCCCAGATCTGCTGCAGCGGAATGCCGATGGCGAGCGCGGCCTGGTGGTCGTCGGCGACCGCGCGCAGCGCGCGCCCGATCCGCGTGCGGCTGAAGAACTGCGCCAGCACCGCCACCAGCACCGCCGCGATCAGCGCCGCGGCGAGGTCGAACTTCGAGATGTTGAGGCCGAAGCGGTCGGCGAGCCATTCGATCGGCTCGTCGGCGATGCCGATGTCGAGACCGCGCACACCCGAGCCCCAGACGATCTGCGCGACACCTTCGAGCAGGAACGACAGCCCGATCGTCGCCATGAACAGCGAGATCTGCGGCTGGTTGACGAGCGGCCGCAGCACGCCGCGCTCGATCGCGAGGCCCAGCAGCACCATCACCACGAGCGTCGCCGGAATCGCCGCCCAGAACGACAGGCCATGCTCGGTGAGCCCGACGAACGTCAGCGCCGCGAAGAACACCATCGTCCCTTGCGCGAAGTTGAACACGCCCGACGCCTTGTAGATCAGCACGAAGCCGAGCGCGACGAGCGAATACATCACGCCCGACAAGAGGCCGCCGATCAGCACCTCGAAGAAGAACTGCATGTCAGTGCGCCACGCCGAGATAGGCGTCGATGACTGCGCGGTTGTGGCGGATCTCGTCCGGCGCGCCGTCGCCGATCTTGCGCCCGTAGTCGAGCACCACGACGCGGTCGCAGATGTCCATCACCACGCCCATGTCGTGCTCGATCAGCACGATCGTCGTGCCGAACTCGTCGTTGACGTCGAGGATGAAGCGGCACATGTCCTGCTTTTCCTCGACGTTCATGCCGGCCATCGGCTCGTCGAGCAGCAGCAGCGTGGGCTCGGCGGCGAGCGCGCGCGCGAGCTCCACCCGCTTCTGCAGGCCATACGGCAGGCGGCCCACCGGCGTGCGGCGGATGTGCTGG
This sequence comes from uncultured Pseudomonadota bacterium, assembly GCA_963781395.1. Lineage (GTDB taxonomy): Bacteria > Pseudomonadota > Gammaproteobacteria > Burkholderiales > Casimicrobiaceae > VBCG01. Next base: position 99,952 of record CAWAFO010000011.1, on the reverse strand, counting down.
ATCTCGAGGAAGTCGATGATCTCCTCAACCCGGGCGCGATTGGCGAGCTCCTCGTTGCGCGCGCGGCCGATCCACAGCGCCTGCTCGAGGAACGTCGCCTTCATCTTGAGGTTGCGCCCGGTCATGATGTTGTCGAGCACCGACATGCCCTTGAACAGCGCGATGTTCTGGAACGTGCGCGCGATGCCGTGCGCCGCGGCGTCGTAGGTGCGCATGCCGCGGTGCGCGACGCCGTTGAGCGTGATCGTGCCGTGCTGCGGCCGGTACACGCCGTTGATCACGTTGAGCATCGAGCTCTTGCCGGCGCCATTGGGACCGATGATCGCGCGCACCTCGTGCTCGCGCACGTCGAAGCTGACGTCGGTGAGCGCCTTGACGCCGCCGAATGCGAGCGAGATGGCGTCGACGCCGAGGATCACGCCGCCGATCGTGCGTGATGCGGTCATCGGCGCGTCATGCCGCGGCGCGCGCGGGCGCCGGTGCGAACGTCTTCGCCTCCTCGATCACGAGGTCGGCGGCGACGACGCCGCGCCGGCCGTCCTCGAACTTGACCTCGGTCTCGACGTGCTGCGTGCGCGCCCCGCCGTACAGCGCGTCGATCAGCACCGCGTACTTGCCGGCGATATAGCTCCGCCGCACCTTGCGCGTGCGCGTCAGCTCGTCGTCGTCGGGGTCGAGCTCCTTGTGCAGCACCAGGAAACGCCGCACCTGCGACGCCGCCAGCGCCGGGTCGGCAGCCAGCTCGGCGTTCACCTTCTCCACGCATTCGCGCAGCAGCGCCCGCACCTCCGGCTTGCCGGCGAGGTCGGCGTATCCCGAGTAGGCGAGGCTGCGCCGCTCGGCCCAGTCGCCGACCGACCCCATGTCGATGTTGATGAACGCGCACACCCCGTCGCGCCCCTGGCCGAACGCCACCGCCTCCTTGATGTGCGCGAAGAACTTGAGCTTGTTCTCGATGTAGTTGGGCGCGTACAGCGCGCCGTCGTTGAGCTTGCCCACGTCCTTCGCGCGGTCGATGATCCGCAGCTGGCCGTCGGCGTCGAAGTACCCCGCGTCTCCGGTGTGGAAGTAGCCGTCGGCGTCGATCGACTCGGCGGTGGCATCGGGACGCTTGTAGTACTCGGCGAGCAACATCGGGCCGCGCACGATGACCTCGCCGTCGGCCGTGATCTTCACCTCCACCGACGGCGCGGGTAGCCCCACCGTGTCGAACTTGACCGCACTGTCCGGCTGCAGGCATACGTACGCGCAGGTCTCCGTCGAGCCGTAGAACTGCTTGAGGTTGATGCCGATCGAACGGTAGAAGCGGAACAGGTCGGGACCGATCGCCGCACCCGCCGTGTAGGCGACGCGCACGCGGCTCATGCCCAGCACGTTGCGCAGCGGCGCATAGATCAGGACGTTGCCGATCGCGTAGGCGATGCGGTCGGCGAGCGCCACCTTGCGCCCGTCGAGGATGTCGGCGCCGCAGCGCAGCGCCACGGCGAGGCAGCGCTCGTAGAGCCAGCGCTTCCCCGCGCTCGCGTCCTCCATGCGGATCGACAGCTGCGTGAGCAGGTTCTCGAACACGCGCGGCGGCGCGAAGTAGTACGTGGGCCCGATCTCGCGCAGGTCGGTCATCACCGTGTCGCCCGACTCCGGGCAGTTGATCGTGAACCCGGCGACCACCCATTGCGCATAGGAGAACAAGTGATCGCCGACCCACGCCATCGGCAGGTACGACAGGATGCTGTCGTCCGGCGTCAGGCGATCGAACGCGACGCTGCCCCGGGCCGCGGCGATGAACGCCGCATGCGACTGGCGCACGCCTTTCGGACGGCCGGTGGTGCCCGACGTATAGAGCATGATCGCGACATCGTCGGCACGCACGGCCGCGAGCGCCGCGTCGAAGAAACCGGGATGCGCGGCGTCGTACTCGCGGCCGAGCGCGGTCAGCCGCTCGTAGCTCATCACGCCCTCGTAGCCGCGCAGGCCGCGCGGGTCGTCGTAGACGATATGCGCGAGCGTCGGTACCTGCGGCCGCGCCTCGAGCAGCTTGTCGACCTGCTCCTGGTCCTCGACGATCGCGAACGCGACCTCGGCGTCGTTCAGCACGTAGGCAAACTCGGCGGCCGGCGCATCCTGGTACATCGGCACCGGCACGCCGCGCAGGCACTGCGCCGCGGTCATCGCCCAGTACAGCCGCGGGCGGTTGTCGCCGACGATCGCAAGGTGCATGCCGCGGCCGAAGCCGAGCGCAGCGAGGCCGCAGGCGAGCGCGCGCACTTCGGCGGCGACGGCGCTCCACGTCCACGTCTGCCAGATGCCGAGATCCTTCTCGCGCGTCGCGGGATGGCCGGGCATCGCCTTCGCGTGCGCGAACACCCTGCCGGGAAAGGTTCCGGGTGCGTCGTCCATCGTCTCCTCCAGGCCGCTGCGACAGGGCATCGCGGCAGGGGCCGGCCGGCGCCTTCTTGTGGGAGGCCGTCGCGCAGCGTCGCTGCGGCCCGCCGCTATCTTAGGGAACTTGCATCCCGCGCGCCAATCGGGACCACTTTGTGCGGCGCATGCGGCGTTGCCAGGCGCCGCCTAGGATGCCGCGATCGGCCGTGGCGAGTTGTCGCGCATGCGACAATTCGCGCAATGTCGACGCCCAGCCTGCACCGCCTGCTGGAGAGCTCTTCCTGGGCGCGGATGCTGACGGCGGCGCAGCGCGCGCGCATCGAGGACGCGGCAGTGGTGCGGCACATCGCGGCCGGCGGCTACGTGTGCCGCAAGGGCGAAGGCGTCGACCACTGGATCGGCGTCGTCGAAGGCCTCGTCAAGATGACGAGCGTGTCGGCCGACGGCAAGACCACCACGTTCACCGGCATCCGCGACGGCGGCTGGTTCGGCGAAGGCTCGCTGCTCAAGAACGAGGCGCGGCGCTACGACATCGTCGCGCTGCGCGACACCGCCGCGGCCTACATCCCGCGTGCGGCGTTCATGGCGTTGCTGGACGAGAGCGTTGCCTTCAACCGGTTCCTGCTGATCCAGCTCAACGAGCGGCTGTCCCAATTCATCGCCATGGTCGAGCACGGGCGGCTGCTGGGGCCGGACGCGCGTCTCGCGCGCACGCTCGCCGGGCTGTTCAATCCGCTGCTCTATCCCGACGTCGGTCCTACGCTGCCGCTGTCGCAAGAGGAGATCGGCCAGCTGATCGGGGTTTCGCGTCAAAGCGCGAACCGGGCGCTGAAGCACCTCCAGGCGGCAGGTCTCATCGAAGTCGAATATGGCCGCGTTCGCGTGCTGTCTCTCGAAGGATTACGTCGCCATGAAAGCTGAATTCGCATGAACCCGCTCCCTTCCGCTCCTCGGCCGCTGGTCGACGCGCTCGTCGCAGCGCGGCGCACCGGCGTGCGCGCGCGCGCGCAGCTCGAGCCCATCGACCGCCTCAGCGCCTACGCGACGCAGCAGGCTGTCGCCGCGGCCCTGGGCGCAAGCGTCAACGGCTGGAAGGTCGGCATGCTCGCCGACGGTACGCCAACCGTCGCGCCGATGTTCGCCGGCGACATGCGCGCGAGCGGCGCACGGTGGGAACTGCCGGCGCAGGGTGCGCTGGTGATCGAGGTCGAGGTCGCAATGCGCCTCGGCGCCGATCTTCCCGTGCGACCGGGCAAGGCCTACTCGCGCGCCGACGTGATGGCCGCGGTCGCCGAGGTATTGGTCGGCGTGGAACTTCTGCAAAGTCGGTTCGCCGGCGACGCCTTTCCGCCGTTACCGCTGCACCTCGCCGACAACCTCGGCAACGCGGGCTACGTCAGCGGTGGCGCGACGCCGGATTTCGCATCGCGCGATCTCGCGCAGCTGCGCTGCCGTTACACGCTCGACGGCGTCGAAACGCACGATGCCGTCGGCGGACACCCGCAATCCGATCCGTGGCTGCCGCTGATCGCGTCCCTCAACGAGGGAATCATGGGCCTGGGGGGCTTTCGCGCCGGCCAGGTGATCACCACCGGCAGCCTGACCAAGCCGGCGCAGATGCGCGCGCCTGCGAAGCTCGTCGCGACGCTGGATGGCATCGGCGCGGTTGAAGTGAATTTCGTGCGCTGACGGGGCGTCGGATTCGAGTTGCGCCGCCCTGGCGGTCGCGGTGCGGAAGTCAGCCGCAGGCGCCGGTGAAGCCGCAGTCGTTGCAGAAATCGCAGCCGTCCTTGCGCATCATCGACTTGTTGCCGCATTCGGGGCATTTCCTGCCGGCCAGGCGATTGAACCCGCCGCTACCGGCCCGCTCGGCCGCCGGCACCGCGAGTATGCCGGCGTGCTCCACCGGGTAACCCTGCTCGGTGAGGACGCCGAGCAGGGTGTAGCGATGGATCATCAACTGCGCAAGGTAGGCGATCGTCGACGGATACGTCTGCGACTTTTCCGATCCGGGAATGCGCGCCATGAACGAGCCGTTCGGTTCGCCGTAATTGAGGAGCTTGCGCAACTTCATGCCGATCCACGCCGGATCGAGCACGCGCATGTCGAGCGACAACACCTTGCACAGGCCATCCATCACCCGGGGATATTCGCCGGACAGCCACATCGAGTACGGCCGGCGCTGCCCGTCGGGCATCACCAGTTCCTTGAGGAAGAGCACGAAGTCGTCTCCCGTGGCGTGGTTGATGACGTCCACGGTCCAGCTGAGCGTGCCGTCGGAGCCGGCCTTCGGCTCCTTGCGTCCCATCAGCGCATCGACCACCGGTGTCTTGCGCTCTCCATGATCGGCGAACGCGCCAAGCTCGGTGCAGCGGTAGCGAATCAGTCTCGCGAGCCCGGACACGAGGCTCGGCATGCGCACCCTGCGGCCGTCCGGAGGCATCGTCATTTCGAAGCCGTCGTCGCCGCCCGCCTTCTGCAACGCGGACAGCTTCATCTCCAGCCACGCGCGGTCGTCGGTGCGCATGTCCATGGACAGCGTCTTGGCAATGGCTCCCAGGCCGCGCGGCTGTTCCGCGCCGTTGATCCACACCTCGAACGGACAAGGCTTGCCGTTGTCGACGTGACCGATGAAGACGGCGAAGTCGCCCAGCGGATGACGTACGACGTACGTCCAGCACGGATTGCCGTCGGGAAGGTCGGGGCGCCCCGGCCACCGCAGGCTGGACAATGCCGGCGGGTGCGCACGATCGAGGCGGATGCGACGGTCGGGTTCGGCGGTGTCAAGGTCCTGCGGTGAAGCCGGCGCGGTCGATGGGGAGGCCTCGAGCACCGCTCCCAGGACGTCGTTCGGGCGAAACGTTGCGATGCCCTTGAGTCCCGCACGCCAGGCCTCGAAATAGAGATCCTTGAACTCGTCGAACGGGTAGTCCGCCGGTACGTTCACCGTCTTGCTGATCGCGCTGTCGATGAAGGGCTGCACCGCTGCGCTCATCAGCATGTGATCCCGCGCGCTCATCTGCAGCGCGTTGACGAATGCCGCCGGCAGCATCGCGCGACGCTTGCCGTCGTCGTCACGCCACACCACCCCTGGCGGTTGCCGCCGGACCGCGTCGAACGGCAGTAACTCCACGTCGGGGTCGATGTCGTGCAGGCCCTTGAACTCGCGGTACGCATGATCCTCGACGACGTACTCCTTCACCGCGTCGTCGGGCATGCGCTTCCTGCGCCGGTAGAACCAGCTGAATGCGGGCTCGATGCCGTTCGAGGCGTTGTCGGCGAACGCGAGGGAGATCGTTCCCGTCGGCGCGATCGACAGCATGTGGCTGTTGCGGATGCCGTGGCTGCGAATCGCCGCCTTGACGGGCTCCGGCAGCCGCGACGCGAAGCGCGGCGCTGCGAGGTACTGCTGCACATCCAGCCGCGGAAACGAGCCTTTTTCCCGGGCGATGCCCACCGAAGCCATGTATGCGGTGTCACGCATCCGCTCGGCAATTCGCGCGGCAATCACGCGTCCCTCCGCGCTGTCGTAGCGCAGACCGAGCTCGATCAGCGCGTCGCCCAGCCCGGTAAAGCCCAATCCCACGCGCCGCTTCTGCATCGCCTCGTGGCGCTGCTGTGGCAACGGCCACGCCGTGACGTCCAGCACGTTGTCGAGCATGCGCACGGCGACGGCAACCGTTTCGCCGAAGGCATCGAAGTCGAATCGCGCGTCCGGCATGAACGGCAAGCGCACGAATCGCGTGAGGTCGATGCTCCCCAGGTCGCAGCAGCCATACGCGGGAAGCGGCTGTTCGCCGCAGGGATTGCAAGCGTCGATCGTCTCGCAATATGAAAGATTGTTGTCGCGATTCATCGCGTCGATGAAGACGACGCCCGGCTCGGCATGATCGTACGTCGACAGCATGATCTGGTTCCACAGCGCATCGGCGCGCACGCTGCGATACACCCACAGGCCGTCGTCCCGCCGGTACGCGCCTGCCGCGATCAGGTCCTGCGTCGGCACCGCGGCGTGCACCAGGTCCCACATCGCGTTGTCGCGTACCGCGGCAACGAAGGCGTCCGTCACCGCCACCGAAATGTTGAAATTCGTCAGGCCGCCGCCATCCTTCGCGTGGATGAACGCCTCCAAATCGGGATGGTCGCAGCGCAGGATCCCCATCTGCGCGCCGCGACGCGAGCCGGCCGACTCGACGGTCGCGCAACTTTGATCGAAAACGCGCATGTACGAAATCGGCCCGCTTGCGCGGCTGTCGGTTCCGCGCACGTGCGCGCCCTGTGGGCGTATGCGCGAGAAGTCGTAGCCGACACCGCCGCCACGGCGCATGGTCTCGGCGGCCTCGTTGAGCGCGACGTAGATGCCGATGCCGCTGTCGTCGCCGGAGATGCTGTCGCCCACCGGCTGCACGAAGCAGTTGATGAGGGTGGCCTTGAGATCGGTGCCTGCGGCGGAGTTGATGCGTCCACCGAGGATCAGGCCGTCCTGCTGCGCCCGGAAGAAAGCATCTTCCCACCGAGCGCGCGTGGCAGGTGACTCGACCGCCGCCAGCGCGCGCGCGACGCGAAGCCGAACCTCGTCGACCGACTGCTCGCCCGACTTGGCATATTTCTCGAGCAGGATCTCCGCCGAGATCGTTTGCGGAGCCAGCATGCGGGGCCCCGCTGCATGCAGGTTTCGGGGTTCTTCGCGTCGCAAATGGATCACCTTGCCGGACAGTGGATGCGGAACTCGCATGGACGCACGGCCGGTTCCGGCCATTGCACGCGAATGATGGGCCGCCACCGGTCGCGCACCTATTGATTCACGTCAAGGCATTCTCCTGCCATCGCATTACTATGGATCGAACGCGCCGTCCGGCGACCCTCGCTGGACCGGGGAACGCAGATGAAGGCAGTCGGGATCGCGCACCATCGGCATGGTGCGGCACGTCGATCGATCCCTCGGTATTGCCCGGCGCAACTGAAGCGGGCGACCGCGCGAACATGACGAATGCAATTCAACATGCCACGCCCCTGCGCCGGTTTCGCCGGCCGCGTCACTGCAGCGCCATTTCATCGCGGCGCAACAAGCCAGCATACGCTCACGCCGGCGCGCCAGCGCGCGCCGCGGTGACGCGCGAATATCGATGACGCAAGGTGTCGAGGCGTGGCAGTGCATCGGCTGCGGCAGGATCGACGCGCCACAGACCTGTGTCGGCATCTGCGAATACCGCAGGGTCCGATTCGTCCACGCGAGCGATCACGAGGCGGCACTGACGGCCGCGTCCGCGGCTCGCCGCGAGGCCGACATCTTCGGAATGCTGGCGCGCCGGCTCGTGCACACTTCGCCGCGCCCGGGCGAATGGGAGCGCTGCTACAAGGCGATGCAGGAGCACGCGCATCGCGCGTTGCGGGAGGTCGACCGCAGCACCGGTCGCTCGACCGCGACACAGTCCCCTGCCGGGTCTGTTCGGCAATGCGATGCGGTGCCGCGGACGCCTCGACAGCCGCCCAGCGGCCCGCGCGAATGAGTCCCGCCAGGCCGGCAAGGGCGGCGCCAAGGCGGATGATCTTGACGCGCACCGGGATTAGGACGAGCCTTCACTCGCGGTCTCCCAAATCATGGCGGCGGGACTCCCGTCGCGTCCGCACGCGGCGCCCGGCCAACGTCAATGCTCGCCCGGCACGCATGGGCACTGGAGATTCGAAGTGACCGACCGGAATCGTCCCGGAGCCTATCCCGTCCTCGCCGTAAGCACGCTGGCGTTCATGGTTTGCTTCGCGGTGTGGATGATGTTCGGCGTCATCGGCATCCCGATCCGCAAGACGCTTGGCCTCAACAACACCGAGTTCGGGCTTCTCTCGGCCACGCCGGTCCTGCTGGGCGCATTGATGCGACTGCCCCTCGGCATCTGGACCGACCGGTTCGGCGGTCGCATCGTGATGACATCGCTGCTCGTTTTCGCGTCGATCCCCGTCTTTCTCGTGAGCTTCGCATCGAAGTATTGGCAGTTGCTCGCGATCGGACTGCCGCTCGGCATCGTCGGCGCGGCCTTCGCCGTCGGCACGCCCTATTGCGCGCGCTTCTTCCGGCAGGAACAGCGCGGCTTGGCGATGGGCATCTTCGGTGCCGGCACCGTCGGCGCCGCGCTCAATATGTTCGTCGCGCCGCGGTTGATCGAAAGCTACGGCTGGCAGATGGTGCCGCGGGTCTATGCGGTCGCGCTGCTGGTGACGGGTGGCGTGTTCTGGCTGGTCGCCGCCGCCGATCCGGGAGCGGGCAGCAAGGGCGGACCGACGTTGCGCCAGCAGCTGGCAGTGCTGAAGGACCCGCGGGTCTGGAAGCTCTGCCAGTATTACTCGCTGGCGTTCGGCGGCTTTACCGCGTTGTCGCTGTGGATGACCCAGTATTTCATCCAGGAATACGGCTTCGACGTCAAGGTGGCGGGAGCGCTCGCGATGGCGTTCGCGCTGCCCGCCGGCATCCTGCGCGCTTTCGGCGGCTGGCTTTCCGATCGCTTCGGCGCGCACAGCGTCACATGGTGGGTGCTCTGGTCGGCGTGGATCGTGCTTTTCCTGATCTCGTATCCGCCGACGCAGATGACGATCAGGACCATCGACGGCCCGGCATCGTTCGACCTCGGCTGGGGACCCGTGCCCTTCACGATGTTGCTGTTCGCGCTGGGCGTGGCGCTTGCGTTCGGCATGGCGTCGACGTTCAAATATGTCAGCGACGAATTTCCGGGGAATCTCGGCGTGGTGAGCGGCATCGTCGGACTCGCCGGCGGCCTCGGCGGTTTCCTGTTGCCGATCCTGTGGGGCGCCGCTCTCGATCTCACACGGATCCGCTCGAGCTGTTTCATGCTGCTCTACGGGATCGTATGGATCTCGCTGATCCTGATCTATTTCACCGAAGTACGCGGCAAGGCTCTCATCGAGCATTCGGCCGCATTCGTCTCCCGTCCCAACCCATAGGCCGACGCCATGAGCCATTTTCTCGATCGCCTGACGTACTTCACTCGCGGTCGCGAGCCATTCGCCGGGAGTCATGGCGAGATGCGCGCCGAGGACCGCACGTGGGAAGAAGGCTACCGCGCGCGCTGGCAGCACGACAAGATCGTGCGCTCGACGCACGGCGTGAATTGCACCGGCGGATGCAGCTGGAAGATCTACGTCAAGGGCGGCATCGTCACGTGGGAGACGCAGCAGACCGATTACCCGCGCTCGCGGCCCGGAATGCCGAATCACGAGCCGCGTGGCTGCGCGCGCGGCGCCTCCTATAGCTGGTACCTGTACAGCGCCAACCGCCTCAAGCATCCGATGGTGCGCGGACGGCTCGTGCGCCTGTGGCGCGAAGCGCGCAAGACGCTGGCACCGGTCGAGGCCTGGGCGTCGATCGTGGAGGACCCGGCCAAGGCGAAGCAATACAAGTCGATTCGCGGGCGCGGCGGCTTCGTGCGCGTCGCATGGGACGAGGCCACGGAAATCGTCGCTGCCGCGAACATCCATACGATCAAGCGCTACGGTCCCGACCGAGTCTGCGGCTTTTCGCCGATCCCGGCGATGTCGATGGTGTCGCATGCGTCCGGCGCGCGTTACCTGTCGCTGATCGGCGGCAGCCTGCTGTCGTTCTACGACTGGTATTGCGACCTGCCGCCGTCTTCCCCGCAGGTGTGGGGCGAGCAAACCGACGTGCCCGAGTCAGCCGACTGGTACAACGCGCAGTTCATCATCGCCTGGGGCTCCAACGTGCCGCAGACACGCACACCCGACGCCCATTTCCTGGTCGAAGGTCGCTACAACGGCACGCGGGTGGTGGCGATCACGCCGGATTACTCGGAAGTCGCGCGTTTCGGCGACGTCTGGCTGCATCCCAAACAAGGGACGGATGCGGCGATCGGCATGGCGATGGGCCACGTGATCCTCAAGGAATTCCACGTCGATCGCCAGGTGCCCTACTTCGACGACTACGGACGGCGCTATACCGATCTTCCGCTGCTGGTGCGGCTGCGCAAGGACGGCGAGCGATATGTTCCCGATCGCTACCTGCGCGCGTCGGATTTTGCCGATGCTCTCGGCCAGCGCAACAGCGTCGAGTGGAAGACCGTCGGCTTCGACGAGCTTTCCGGCGCACCGGTCGCGCCACAGGGTTCGATCGGGCACCGCTGGGGCAAGGACATCGAGGCGGACCTCGGCAAATGGAACCTCGAGCAGAAGAACGGCGCAGACGGCCGCGACGTGCGACTCGCGATGTCGTTGATCGACCGCCGCGACGAAGCGCTGTCGGTGGCATTCCCGTATTTCGGCGGCACGCTGCGCGCGCACTTCCCGGAAAACGACCAGGGCGCCGATGTTCTGGTGCGCAAGGTTCCGGCGCGGCGCGTGACCACGGTCGACGGCGACGTCTACGTGGCGACCGTGTTCGACCTGATGTGCGCCAACTACGGCGTCGATCGCGGCCTCGGCGACGGCTGCGCGCGCAGCTACGACGACGACGTCCCTTACACGCCGAAATGGCAGGAAAAGATCACGGGCGTCGACGCCGCCAGCCTGATCGCCGTGGCGCGCGAGTTCGCGCAGACAGCGGAAAAGACCCGTGGCCGGTCGATGATCATCATCGGCGCCGGCGTCAACCACTGGTACCACCAGGACATGATCTACCGCGGCGCGATCAACATGCTGATGCTGTGCGGCTGCGTCGGCGTATCGGGCGGCGGCTGGGCGCACTACGTAGGCCAGGAAAAGCTGCGTCCGCAAACGGGCTGGCAGGTGCTGGCGTTCGCCACCGACTGGATACGCCCGCCGCGGCACATGAATGGCACGTCGTTCTTCTACGCGCACTCCGACCAGTGGCGCTACGAGAAGATCGACGTGCGAGGACTGCTGTCGCCGCTGGCGGATCCTGCGCGCTATCCGGGGTCGATGATCGATTTCAACGTGCGCTCCGAGCGCATGGGATGGCTGCCGTCCGCGCCGCAACTCGGCGCCAACCCGCTCGAAGTCGCGAGGGCCGCGGCCAGGGCGGGCATGAGTGCCCGCGATTACGTCGCCGGGAAACTGCAGGACGGTTCCCTGAAGATGGCGTGCGAGGATCCGGACAATCCGATCAACTTTCCGCGCAACCTCTTTCTGTGGCGCTCGAACCTGCTCGGCTCGTCCGGCAAGGGCCACGAATACATGCTGCGCCACCTGATGGGCGCGCAGCACGGCCTGCTCGGTCCCGATCTCGCCGAATCAGGCGAGCCGCGACCACAGGAAGTCGCGTGGCACGACGCGGTCCCGGAGGGCAAGCTCGATCTACTGACCGTGCTCGATTTCCGCATGTCGACCACGTGCCTCTATGCCGACGTAGTGCTGCCGACTGCGACCTGGTACGAGAAGAACGACCTCAACACGACGGACATGCATCCGTTCGTGCATCCGCTCTCGGCGGCGGTCGATCCCTCGTGGGAAGCGAAGAGCGACTGGGAAATCTACAAGTCGATCGCCCGGCAGTTCTCGCGCCTAGCCGTGGGGCACCTCGGCGTCGAGCAGGACATCGTGCTGCAGCCGATCATGCACGATTCCCCGGGCGAGATCGCGCAGGCGCTGGATGTCAAGGACTGGAAGCTCGGCGAATGCGAATTCGTTCCCGGCGTAACCGCGCCCAATATCATCGCCGTCGAGCGCGATTATCCGAACACGTACAAGCGCTTCACCGCGCTGGGTCCGTTGATGCGCAGGCTCGGCAATGGCTCGAAGGGCATCACCTGGCCGATGGGCGATGCCGTCGACGGCCTGGGCGCGCTCAACCGGCTGGTGACCGACGAAGGACCCACCAAGGGGCTGCCGAGGATCGACAGCGACATCGACGCCGCCGAGACGATCCTCTACCTGGCGCCGGAAACCAACGGGCAGGTCGCGGTCGATGCGTGGGACGAGATGTCGAAGCAGACCGGGCGCCCGCATCGCCACCTGGCGCAGACGCGCGAGGACGAGAAGATCCGCTACCGCGACATCCAGGCGCAGCCGCGCAAGGTGATCACGTCACCGACGTGGTCGGGCATCGACAGCGAGGAAGTGAACTACACGTCGAGCTATACCAACGTCAACGAGCTGATTCCGTGGCGCACCCTCACCGGGCGCCAGCAGTTTTACCAGGATCATCGATGGATGCGGGACTTCGGCGAGGCGCTGTGCGTCTACAAGCCGCCGGTGGACACGCGCAGCGTGGCGTCGGTGCGCACGCGGAAATCGAACGGCAATCAGGAGATCGTGCTCAATTTCATCACGCCGCACCAGAAGTGGGGCATCCATTCGACCTACACCGACAACCTGATCATGCTGACGCTGTCACGCGGCGGCCCGATCGTGTGGATCTCGGAAACCGACGCCACGCGCGCGGGCATCGTCGACAACGACTGGATCGAGTTGTACAACGCCAACGGCGCGCTGACGGCGCGGGCGGTCGTCAGCCAGCGCGTCAATCCGGGCATGTGCCTGATGTACCACGCACAGGAGAAGATCGTGAACGTTCCCGGCGCGGAGACCACCGGCAATCGCGGCGGCATCCACAACTCGGTCACGCGCACGGTGCTCAAACCAACCCACATGATCGGCGGTTACGTCCAGCTCGCCTATGGCTTCAACTACTACGGCACCGTCGGCGCCAACCGCGACGAGTTCGTGATCCTGCGCAAGATGGACAAGGTCGACTGGATGGACCAACCGCTGGCGACGCAGGCGACCTCAGATGCGTCATGACTCGAGATCCCGTGTGACGGCGCAGTCGTGCCGCCGCGCCACGTCCTGCAGGAGACATGCATGAAAATCCGCGCACAGATCGCGATGGTGATGAACCTCGACAAATGCATCGGCTGCCACACGTGCTCGGTGACGTGCAAGAACGTCTGGACCTCGCGTAGCGGCACCGAATACGCGTGGTGGAACAACGTCGAGACCAAGCCGGGGATCGGCTATCCCAAGGACTGGGAGAACCAGGAGCGGTGGAAGGGCGGCTGGGAGCGCAAGCCGGGCGGCGGCATCCGGCTCAAGCAGGGCAGCAAGCTCGGCGTGCTGCTCAAGATCTTCGCCAACCCGCACCTGCCGGAAATCGACGACTATTACGAGCCGTTCACGTTCGACTACGACTTCGTGCAGTCGGCGCCGGAGATGCACACGCCGCCGGTGGCGCGGCCGATTTCGATCCTCACGCAGAAGCGGATGGACAAGATCGAATGGGGTCCCAACTGGGAGGAAATCCTCGGCGGCGAATTTTCCAAGCGCTCGAAGGACTACAACTTCGCCGATGTCGAGAAGGAAATCTACGGCGAATTCGAGAACACGTTCATGATCACCCTGCCGCGGATCTGCGAACACTGCCTCAATCCGGCGTGCGTCGCATCCTGCCCGTCGGGCTCGATCTACAAGCGCGAGGAAGACGGCATCGTGCTGATCGACCAGGACAAGTGCCGCGGCTGGCGCATGTGCGTGTCGGGATGTCCGTACAAGAAGATCTACTACAACTGGGCGACCGGCAAGGCGGAGAAGTGCATATTCTGCTATCCGCGCATCGAGGCCGGCCAGCCGACGGTGTGCTCCGAGACGTGCGTCGGACGCATCCGCTACCTCGGCGTGATGCTGTATGACGCCGACGGCATCGCCGAGGCCGCGTCGGTGGAAAACCCGCAGGACCTGTATCAGGCGCAGCTCGACATTTTTCTCGACCCCGACGATCCCGCGGTGCAGGCGCAGGCGCGCGCCGACGGCGTTCCCGAGAAGTGGCTGGAGGCGGCGCGCAGGTCACCTGTCTACAAGATGGCGATCGACTGGAAGATCGCGTTTCCGCTGCATCCCGAATACCGGACGCTGCCGATGGTGTGGTATGTGCCCCCGCTGTCTCCGATCAATGCCCGCGTCGGTTCAGGCAAGCTCGGCGAGGTCGACGGCCTGCCCGACATCCGCCGCCTGCGCATCCCGGTACGTTACCTCGCCAACTTGCTGACCGCCGGCAAGGAGGAGCCCGTGGTGCTCGCGCTCGAACGCTTGCTGGCGATGCGCGCGTTTTTCCGCGAGCGGCAGCTCGAAGGCTCCGACAACGTCGGGATGCTCGGGCGAGTCGGCTTGAGCGAAGCACAGGCACACGAAATGCACCGCTACCTCGCGATCGCCAATTACGAGGATCGCTTCGTCATTCCCACGACGCACCGCGAGTACGCGGAAGATGCGTACGACCTGCGCAATGAATGCGGCTTCAGCTTCGGCAACGGCTGCTCCGGCGAAGCGGAGCCGAGCCTGTTCGGCGGCAGGATGGGCGGCAAGCGCGTGTTTCCAATCAAGGTGCGCGACGCCGACGGGCACGAAAAGGTGACGCCGCGATGAGCATGCGCAACGTCGCACGCGAAGAGCCGCTGACGCTGCGCGCGCTCGCCGCGCTGCTGACCTATCCTCATGCGGAGCTGGTCGCGGCGCTGCCGGAAATCGCCGGCGTCATCGACCGCTCGGCCCTGCTCGGCGCCGACGACCGACGGCGTTTGGCGCAGCTGGTTGCCGATCTCCGACAAAGCGATCGACTTGCGCTCGAAGAGCGCTACGTCGAGCTGTTCGACCGCGGACGCACGACGTCGCTGCATCTTTTCGAGCACGTGCATGGCGAGTCGCGCGATCGTGGACCGGCAATGGTCGATCTCCTGCAGATCTACGCGAAGGCCGGGCTCGAGCTCGCGCCGAACGAGTTGCCCGACTACCTGCCCGTCGTGCTCGAATATCTGTCCTGCCGGCCCCTCGCCGAGGCGCGGGAGATGCTCGGCGACTGCGCCCACATCCTGCGCAAGGTTGGCGAGGTACTGGCGCAGCGCGGCAGCCACTATGCGGCGGTGCTGGCGGCAGTGCTCGCCGTCGCCGCCGAGCCTGGCCTCGATTGGAGCAAGGCGGTCGAGCCGCCGCCGCCCGAGCCGCCAATCGACGACGAGTGGGCCGACACGCCGGCGTTTGCGGAGCCCGCCGCCGGCACCGGATCCCCCGCGGTGATCCGGTTCATGCCACGGCGGCCCGAGGCCGCCGATGCGGATTCGCGCAAAGGAACGACGCCATGACAGCCGCCGCTGCGCTGCATCAATTCCTGTTCGGCATTTATCCCTACATCGCGTTGGCGGTGTTCGTACTCGGCAGCCTCGCGCGCTTCGACGGCGATCAGTACACGTGGAAGTCCGACTCGTCGCAGCTGTTGCGGAAGCGTGAGCTGCGCTGGGGATCCAACCTGTTCCATTTCGGCATCCTGGTGGTGTTCTTCGGGCATCTGTTCGGCTTTCTCGTGCCCGAAGCGATTTCCGGGCGCTTCATGACGCCTGCCCGGCATTTGTGGCTGTCGATGGTGGGCGGCGGTCTGGCGGGCATTGTCGCGCTCGCCGGATTGACGATCCTGATCCACCGCCGGCTGGTCGAGCCGCGCATCCATGCGGTCACGCGCACCTCCGACATCCTGATCGTCGTGATCCTGTGGGTGCAGCTGGCGCTTGGCATGTGGACGGTCTATACGGCCACCGATCACCTGGATGGCTCGATGTTCGTGCGACTCGTCGAATACGTGCAGGGAATCGTCATTTTCCGCAGCGGCAATGCCGATCTCCTGATCGGCGTGCCGTGGGTCTACCGGGCGCATATCGCGCTCGGGCTGACGATCTTCCTGATTTTCCCGTTCACGCGCATGGTGCATATCTGGAGCGGCTTCGCCACCGTCTACTACCTGCTCCGGCCGGCCCAGATCGTGCGCACCCGCCGTGCGCGCGTGTTGCACCGGGATGGATCGGCGGCGACAGGCAAATGACCGTGGCGATCGACGACATCTCGATCAACGGCGTGCCGATCGCGGCCGACGCCACGGGCGACGTTCGCGCAGCGGCAGTGCATGAACTGCTGCGTCAGGCGGCGCTGGCGGAAGGACTGCTGGCGGACGATGCCGGCGCAAGCGCGATCGACGATGCGATCGATCGCCTGCTGGACCGCGAAGTGAAAACGCCCGAACCCGACGTCGACGCTTGTCGGCGTTACTACGACGCGCATCCGGACCAGTTCGTCAGCGGCGAGCTGTTGGCGGCGCGGCACATCCTCTTCCAGGTCGCGCCGGGGACACCGATACCGGCGTTGCGCGACAAGGCCGAAACCACGTTGAGCGACTTGTTGCGCGCGCCCGATCGTTTCGAATCGCTGGCGCGCGAATATTCGAACTGCCCGTCGGCGCAGCTTGGCGGCAGCCTCGGCCAGATCCAGCGCGGCGAGATGGTGCCGGAGTTCGAGCGGGCGCTGTTCAACGGCACCTGGACCGGCATCCACGGCCAGCTCGTCAAGACGCGCTACGGCTTCCACATCGTCGCAGTCGACCATCGCGCGCCTGGCCGGCGCGTGCCGTTCGAGGCGGTGCAGCAACAGGTCGCCGAGCGGCTGCGCGCAAGCGTGCTGCAACGCGCGCTCGCGCAGTTCGTCGCGGTGCTCGCCGGACAGGCTGACATTCGCGGCGTCGATCTGCGCGCCGCGCCGACACCGCTCGTGCAATAGCCCGCCACATCGCCTGCGCCCGGCTGCCGATGACCATCGCCGACTTCGACGACCTGTTGCAGGCTGCGCGCGTGCAACCCGAGCCGCAACGCCTGTTGTTCGTGTTCGCCGGCGCCGAGCTGCCTGCCGACAGCACCGCCGAGCAGCGGCAGCAATTCGAGGGCGGACGCGGCGGCGTGCTGGTGCCGCTGATGGTCGTCGACAAGACTCCCGACGAGCTCGGCGCCTTCGCCGACATCGTCGCCGAGTCTCTCGAAATGAAGTGCGACTGGTCGATCGTCTTCGTCGCGGCGCTGGACGGTCGCGATGGCCGGCCGCCGACCAGCGACGAGGCGGCGGCGCCGCTGCTGCGCATGATCGATGCGATCAAGGCCGGCTCGCTCGGCGCCTTCATCCCGTTCGGTCGTGACGGCGAGCCGGTGGTCCTGCGCTAGTGCGCACGAATCAGGGGCGGTAGCTGCTCAATCGCGCGATGTCGAGTATGGTCACGTCGCGGCCTTCCACGGTGATGAGCTTTTCTTCGATGAGCTGGTGCAGGATCCGCGAAAAATGCTCCGGCGTCACATTGAGACGCGAGGCGACGTTGGCCTTCGACGTGGGCAACGTGACGACGCATGTTGCGTCGGTGTCGCGGCTTTCCTGGTTCTGGCGAAGCAGATAGCCGATCACCCGCTGCGTGCCCGACTGCAGTGAATAGGCCTCGACGTCATTGATCAGACCATGCAGCCGCCGCGACAAGCCGGCGAGCATCTTGCGCGCAAATGACGGCGTGCGCTCCAGTTCGTCGAACACGACTCGCTTCGACACATGCAGCAGGAACGTATCCGCGAGCGCCTGCGCGTTCACGATGTACGGCTTTTCGAGAAACATCAGCGCTTCGCCGAATGATCCGCCGGGGCCGATGATCTCGATGACCTTTTCGTTGCCGTCCGGCGTGAAGAACGCGAGCTTGACCTGTCCGTAGATGACCAGGTGGAAGCCGATGCACGGATCGCCACGATCGAATACGACGTCGCCCGACCTGTAATGAAGCTCGGTGGTGCCTGCCGCGATGGCATCGAGCTCGACCGGACCAATCTCCTTGAAGAGCGGCAGGCTGGCGAGGAACGCCTGCGTTTTGATATTGGGTCTCGACACGGTGAATCGCCTGGCGGTTGGGCCTGTCGAGCGTAGCACAGCAAGTGGAGCGTCCCGTGCGGCGTCGCCGTGCCGGGCCGCCGCATGGGCGTTGCCGTCTTGATGCATATCAAAGCACCCGCATGCGTGGCTGCCGACAATGCATCAATGTCTCGAATCGCAAGCAACGCAGGTTCATGCGCAGCGGTCGCGGCGAAGTGACGAAGCCCGAACCCGCCCGACGGGTCCCGGTCGGCGGAGATCGGCTGTGCGGTCGCCGGACGGCCATCGATTTCGGCGTCGCGCGGTTGGCCACGACCCACGCTCCCCGCACCGTCATCCTGCCGACGGGCGACGGCATGCGCAAGCTGCCGAACCTGACGGCGCTGCTCGCGATGCTGCTCGTGCGCTTCGGCGTGCCTGCGCTGTTGCACGGCGTTCCCGCAGGCGACGCTGCGCGCGGTGATGTCGCTCGCGGTTCGCGTGACGCGCGCTCCTCTGCAGTGACGACGGCAGACGTGCTGTCCCGGCTCGGCATCCGTGCCGCGTCGTCGGTGGCGGAAGTACAAGCAGACCTCGCGCACGAGCTCATCGCCTATGTGGCGACGGATATCCTGGCGCCTGGACTCGCTGCGCACCGGAGCGCGCCTGCGGATTTACCGGACAGGATGCTGAAGAAGCTGATCGATCCGTTCGGCGGTGCCAGTTATCGCGTGGTAAGCGTCGACAGCGACGCATGTCTTGCGCCGATGCGCGCGATGCTCGCGGCAGCGCGCGCCGATTCGCTGCTGCTGCGCGGCTGCGAGGGTGAGCCGTTTGCCGATCCGCGTCGGCAGGTGCCGCTCGAGGATTTCAGACAAGGTGTCACCATGGTCGTCGCCAGCCGCGTGGATGGCTTCGGCCGTGCGCCGCCGGAGCTGCCTGCATCGACACGCGCGTCGGCGATCGCGGTGTGGATCATGCGGGTGCTGGCCGGCGAGCTTCCGGTACCCGCATCCATCGTGACGCAATTATCGTGTTGTCTCATCGGCGCGCGCCGCCCGCTGTCGCAGCCGACGGGCGACGTGCAATGACCGCGCCGATCAAAGCGGGCGAATCGGCGATTCGCGACGCGTTGCGGCAGGTCGACGACCCCGAAGCCGGCTTCAACATCGTCGACCTCGGGCTCGTCTATCGGATCGGCATCGAAACGGCCGCGGTGCACATCGAACTGACGATGACTACCGCCGCGTGTCCGCTGTCGGACATGATCATCGACGACATGCGCGCTGCCGTCGCGCCGATCGTACCGCCTTCGACCGCGGTGAACATCGAAATCGTGTGGGAACCACCGTGGACCCCTGAATGCATGTCGAGCGCCGCCAGGGAACACTTCGGCTGGCCGTCGTGAAAGTCAGCGGCCGGCTGCCGCCGTTGCTGCTGGGTTTCATGGCATTGGCGTGCGGAGTCGGCGCGGGGCTCGAGCGCGTCGGCGTCGGCGTGCCGGACGCGACCTCGGGCATTGGCGCGCTGCACGGCCCGTTGATGATCGGCGGGTTTTTGGGCACCGTCATCGCGCTCGAGCGCGCGGTGGCCATCGCACGCCCTTGGGCGTTCGCGGGGCCGCTGTGCGCGGGCCTCGGCGGCATCGTCGCGATCGCCGGAATGGTCCAACCCGCGCGCTGGCTGATCCTGTTTGCCAGCTTCGCATTGCTGTACGCGTCGCTGGACATCGTTCGCCGCCAGCGCGCATTGTTCACGTGGACGATGGCGGCCGGCGCATTCTGCTGGGCCGCCGGCAACGTGCTGTGGATCGCGGGCGTACAGGTCCCCGGGTTCGTATCGTGGTGGCTCGCGTTCCCGGTGCTGACCATCGCTGGCGAGCGGCTCGAGCTTTCGCGATTCCTGCATCCGTCGCTCGCCGCCCGGAGGGCATTCACGACGATACTCGCAGCGATCGGCGCGGGACTCGTTTGCGCCGCTTGGGCTTGGGGCGAACGGCTGTTCGGTGCCGGACTGGTGATGCTGGCGTGCTGGCTGCTGAGGCAGGATATCGCACGTCGCACGGTCCGCAGCGCAGGGCTGACGCGCTTCATCGCCGTGTGCATGCTGTCGGGCTACGCATGGCTCGCGATCGCCGGCATGATCGTCGTCTGCTCGGGAAGCTTCATTCCCGGCGCGGCCGCCTACGACGCGGCATTGCACGCGATTGCGCTGGGCTTCGTGTTCTCGATGATTTTCGGCCATGCGCCGGTCATCGTGCCGTCGGTCGTACGTGTCGCGGTGCCCTACAGTCCGGCGTTCTATGCGCCGCTTGCGGTGCTGCAGGTGTCGTTATTCGTGCGTCTCGGCGGCGACGCGCTCGGTGATTTCGCGTGGCGCCGCGGCGGGGCCGTGTGGAACGCCGTTGCGCTCGCCGCATTCGTCATCGTCATGCTCGCGTCGGTCATGCGCGGAAAAATCGCGGCGAGGCGGGTGGCGTCTTGCAGCTGACATCGGTGACGCAGACGATGGCATGCGGAAGTACGACAGCGAGGCCCCGCTGTCGGCCGAACTATGCGTGTTTCGGCGCCATCGATTGCTGCAGCCGGCGCGCCATCTGCCGCATCAGGCCGGCAAACACGACCGTCCAGGCGGCCATCGCCAGATATAGGAAGGCGCGCGGCAACCAGGTCAGGAAATCCAGCGCTAGCGCATGCGCCATGGAACTGGTGCTCGCCGAGTACATTCCCAGCGGGAATACCGCGCCCCAGTAAAGCGGATCGTATTCGAGCGGGAAACGCTGGTAGACGTGGCGCCAGACGCCCAGCACCAGCAGCATCGGTATCCACCAGGTGCCGGTGGCCCAGTAGAACACCGTGAAACCCTTCAGGAACGGTGCCAGCGACTGCAGGAAGGGCGCATCGGGCGCGTTCATGATCAGCAGGGAGCCGGCCAGTGTG
Organism: uncultured Pseudomonadota bacterium; assembly: GCA_963781395.1. Lineage (GTDB taxonomy): Bacteria > Pseudomonadota > Gammaproteobacteria > Burkholderiales > Casimicrobiaceae > VBCG01. The sequence continues at coordinate 79,022 of CAWAFO010000011.1, read as the reverse complement.
GAAATGGCCATCGCGCCCATATTGATCCAGTACGGCGGTGTCAGGTCGTCCGGAGCGAAATGGAAAAAAGCATAGCGATAGAAAATCAGCGACATCATCCATATGTACAGCATGCCACCCCAAAGCCACATCGAAAGTGCGAAAAAATTGAGCTCCAGCCGCCATGGCTGCGCGGCGTGCCGTGCCAGCAGGGTGCTGAGCACGGCCAGCGCCTGTGTCGCGACGACCGCAAGCAGCCAGCCGCCGCTGATGCCCTTGTCGAGCGACGGCTTGACCGCCTTGATCGTGAATGCCGCGAAGATCGTGTAGGTCAGCACCGTCCACAGCAACAATGCCGCTCCCCAAAGCGCCAGGGCCAATCGATCATGGTTTCCCAGAATCAGGAATTGCGCACCCAGCACGGCGGTGGCCGCCACCGAAGTGAAAAATCCCGGCCCCTGTAGATGATCGACCATGTCGCCGAGGAAACGCCGCGGGTGACGGAGCATGCGCAACGCGTAGAGGATCCACAGCAGCAGCCACGTGACGCCGTTGAGCCCGAACAGCGCGTGTGCCAGAAATTGCAGGCCCTGCTGATGCGCCGCCAGCGACACGATGCCGGTTGCCATCACCATGGCGAAATAAGCGGGCGACAGGTCCGCCAGCCCGGAGAGCAGCCTCGGCAAGAAGCCTTCCTGGTCCGACCGGCGAGGTTCGCCCAGGGTTGCGGCCGTGCACGAGGCGACGCGCGCGCGCTGCCGCGCCCGCATGCGACGCAAGACGTTTCGCGAGGACGCGTCAGCCGCGGGTGCAGGATTCGCCACGGGGCAGCGTGCTCAGGCGACGAACGTGAAGATGGCGAAGTAGTGGCTCACGCTGCCTGCGAGCACGAACAGGTGCCACACACCGTGCGCGTGCCGCCACTGTTCGTCGTGAAGATAGAACACCATGCCGCCGGTGTAGAAGAGACCCCCCGCCACCAGCCAACCCAATCCCGCCCAACCGAGTGCGGCTAGCAGCGGTTGCGCCACGGCGATCGCCATCCATCCCATCAGCAGATACACGGCCAGAGACAGCGTCCGGCGTGTGCTGCGGATCCATTGTTCCTGCAGGATGCCGAATGCCGTCAGGGCCCACGTCGTGCCGAACAGCGGCCACCCCCAGCCGTTTCGCAATGTGACGAGTTCGAAAGGCGTGTACGTGCCTGCGATCAACAGGTAGATCGCGCTGTGATCGAGCCTTTGCAGCAGCGCCTTGGCCTGGCCGCGGATGGAATGGTAGAGCGTCGAGGAAACGTAGAGCAGCACCAGCGTCGTGCCATAGATGCTGAAGCTGACGATCTTCCACGGATCGCCCAGCATCGAAGCCAAGGCAACGAGCAGCGCCGCCCCGCCCAGCGCCAGCACGGCGCCGGCGAGATGGCTGACGCCGTTGAATCGCTCGCCGTGATAGATCGCGGGCTCCCCCAGCGCAGTCAAGCGGGCGTCGCTTGCTCGACACTCGACGTGCGCCTGCCGGTCATCATGTAATCGATGAGTTCCGCTACCGGCCTCACCTGCGCGCCGAACGGCAACTCAGAAGCCCCGCGGAAGAACAGGCCTTTGTGAATGTCGCCGCGCAACGCGGCCGCGAGTTGCATGTCGATGCAGAATTGGCCGATGCGCGCCATGCCGTCGCGCAATCCGCATTGCAGAAGGCAATCGAAGTGCAGCGTGCAGCGCAGCTTCTGGCGCGCCGCCGCCTGCAGCTTCGGCAGGTGGCGCAGATAGTTGTCGAGCCAACGCGTTCGCACGGCCCGTGCCGGCAGGCCGGCGACACTCATGAACTCGACGATATCCTCCGGCTTGGCACACGCGAGCGTGGCCTTGAAGCCGGGTGCGGCATCGCTTTCCTCGGTTACCGCGAACGCCGTGCCCAATTGCACGCCGGCGGCTCCAAGCGCCTGCAGCTCGATGACACGTTCGTGTGAGTTGATGCCGCCGGCAGCAATCAGCGGTATCGCATCGTCGGCGATCCCCTGGGCCCGGAAGAACTCGCGACATTCCGGGAGCACGCGTTCGAAGTCGAAACGCGGGTCGGCAATGTCCGCAATACTTGCCGCGCCGACGTGGCCACCTGCGTACCGCGGGTGTTCGATGATGATGGCGTCGGGCAGCCGACGCTTGCGCGCCCACTTGCGCACGACCAGCGCGACGCCACGCGAATCGGACAGGATCGGTATCAGCGCGACGTCGGGAAAGTCCATCGTGAGGTCCGGCAGATCCAGCGGCAGGCCGGCCCCCATCACGATCGCGTCGATTCCACTCTGGCAGGCCGTTTTCACGTACCCCGCATAGGCGGTCACCGCACGCATCACGTTGACCGCAAGCATTCCGTTGCCTGCGGCGATGGTTCTCGCGGCGGCAATCTCGCGATCCAGCGCGACAAGGTTGGCGGCGTCGATCGCGGCGCCATCGCGGCTGTTGCGCGTCGCACCCATCAGGTCGGGGTGGTGGCGCCGCAGGTCGACGCTCGCAATCGTGCCCAGCGCGCCAAGGCGCGCCACGCTGCCCGCGAGCCGGTGTGCCGAAACACCGACGCCCATGCCGCCCTGTACGATGGGAATGAGCCGGCGTCCGCGGATGACGAGCGGCCGCAGCGGTGAGGCGGCAGGCGAGTGGACCATGCGAGCAGGTGCCGTGACGGGCAATATTCGATACTGGTTCGCCGCTCGATCGCCGGCCTTGATATGCCTCAAGGATCCTGATGCGTGTCGGAGCACGTGCGGCGCGTAGCGCGAACGCCGTGCCACGGTCGCATGACCGCAAGTCGCGCGCGCCCCGGCGTGACCGGATCTTGACAAGGGTCAAGGCTGCAACCGCCGCCCCGCGGCAACATCGTCTCGTGGAGACGCGTGCCCCAGCAGCGCATTTGCAAGAGTCGGCGGCGGTCGAATTCGACCCGGCGATGATCGCGCGCTACGACGGCTGCGGGCCGCGTTATACGTCGTACCCGACAGCGGATCGCTTTGGCGACGATTTCACCGCCGACGACTACGTGCGCGCGCTGCAGATGCGCAACGACACGCGCCCGGCGCAGTCGCTTTCGGTTTATGTACACCTTCCATTTTGCGACACGATCTGCTTTTACTGCGGCTGCAACAAGGTCGTTACCCGGGACCACGGACGTTCGGCGAAATATGTCCGCTACCTCGGTCGAGAGATCGACATCGTCGGCGGACTGATCGAAGGCGCGCCAGTCGTCGAGCAGCTGCATTGGGGAGGCGGCACGCCGACGTTCCTCGCGCGCGAGGAGTTGGCGCAGTTGATGAAGATGCTGCGTAACAGCTTCGCAATCGCGCCCGACGCCGAAGTCTCCATCGAGGTGGACCCGCGCAAGGTCACCGCGGAGACCATCGCATTTGTCGGGCAGCTCGGCTTCAATCGCATTTCGGTGGGCATCCAGGATTTCGACGCTGCGGTCCAGCTCGCCGTCAACCGGATCCAGTCCGAGGAACAGACGCGAACGGTGATCGACGCCGCGCGCGCGCACGGCTTCACGTCGGTCAATGTCGACCTGATCTACGGCTTGCCGAAACAGACCCGGGCGGGCTTCTCGGTGACGCTCGACAAGGTCATTTCGGCATCACCTGACCGCATCGCGCTCTACGGCTATGCGCACGTTCCCCATCTGTTCAAGCCGCAGCGCAGGATCGACGTCGACCAACTGCCATCGGCGGACGCGAAGCTCGAAATTCTTGCGCTGGCGATCGACAAGCTGGGCGCGGCCGGCTACACCTACATTGGCATGGACCATTTCGCGCGGCCCGACGACACGCTCGCGATCGCACAGCGGCAGCGCAAGCTGCATCGCAATTTCCAGGGCTATTCGACACGACCCGACTGCGACCTGATCGCATTCGGCATTTCGGCGATCGGCAGGGTTGGAAGAACGTACGTGCAGAACGTCAAGTTGCTCGATGCCTATTACGAGCGGTTGGACGCCCGGATGTTGCCCGTGGTGCGGGGAATCGCGCTGGACGCCGATGATGTGCTTCGCAGGTCGGTGATCCAGTCGCTGATGTGTCATTTCGATCTCGACTACGGCGCGATCGAATCGGCGCACGGCATCCGGTTCAGCGAATATTTCGACGAGGAGCTGGAGTCATTGGCGCCGCTTGCGGCCGATGGCCTCCTGCACATCGGCGAGCGTGCGATTACGGTGACGCCGCGCGGACGCCTGCTGGTGCGAGCGATCGCCATGCGCTTCGACCGTCGCCTGCGTGATGGCACCCAACGCGCGCATTATTCGAAGGTAATCTGATTGCGCCGCGGACACCCGAATGCGCCGCCGCCGCGTCGCGTTCCCGGGAACGCGATTTTCTTTCCCGCCGCCGCGGCGTACGCCGTATTCGTGTTGCCGGCCTCGGTGTGCTCGATGCTCGGGTTCATCGGAATGTTCCCCGGTATCGCCACGCCTGCCGGCCATGCGCACGAACTGCTGTTCGGTTTCGCACTGGCGGTCGTCGCGGGCAATCAACTGGGTCCGAAGACGCGATCTTCGCTCGCGCTGCTGCTGGCGCTGTGGCTCGTCGCCCGCGCGGCGTTCCTGATTCTGCCTCGCAGCGCGCTGGCGGTGGGCGCCAATGCCGGATTTCCCGCGTTGCTCGCCTGGCATCTCGCACCCCGGTTGTTTGGCAGCGCGAAAAAATGGCGCAACCAGTCGCTGCCCGTCGTGCTGACGGCAATCTGCGGCTGTGCGATCGTCTATTTGTTCGTGCCACACGATGCGGCAGCGTCGCTCGCCGCGGCGTTTGCGCCTCGTCGCGTCCTGCTGGTAGCCGTCGCGCTGTTCGCGCTGCTGCTGTTGTTCATGGGCGGCCGGCTGATCGCGCCGCTGGTGGCAAGCCAGTTGCATCGCCAGGGAATCCGCATGGTCGCGCGCGTGCAGCCCCGCATCGAAGCGCTGTCGATCGTCGCGATGTTCGTCGCCACGCTCGGGATCCTGTGCGACGACACGTCACGTCATGCGGGCGGCGACTGGGCGTCCCGCACTGCAGGAGCGGCGATGGTCGTGACGGGCCTGCTCGTAGCGCTCCGCATCGCGCGCTGGGGCCTGTGGCGGATGCGCGGCCGCGCCGACCTTCTATGCCTGGTCGCCGGCTACGCGTGGCTCGCGGTGGGGCTCGTGGTGCTGGGCGCCGCGCATGCGGGCGTGAGGATTTTGCGGTACGACGAAACCATCGCGCTGCACGTCATCACCGTCGGCACACTCGGTACGCTGACCCTCAACGTGATGGCGATGACATGGCTGCAACGCGCGCGGCGAGATCCGGCGAGCGCGCGGTTGCCGGTGCTCGCCACGCTGCTGCTTGCATTGGCGACCGTGCTGCGCGTATCGACCGACGCTGGCGTGCTGGCCCCGGTGACGTCGTTGCTGGCTGCGTCGTTTTGCTGGAGCGGTGCCTTCGCGTTGCTCGTCGTCCTGTTGCTGCGCGTCGACGCGAATGGAATCGATCGTCACGCACCGGCCTGAAAAGGATGCGGCGCAGGAGTCCTGACGCGCCTCCAGGCGCGACAAGGGCCGGCTCGCCCGGCGCTTTTTCCCACCCGGTCGCGACGGCGAGCCGGAGGTCAGGCCGCAGCCCCCGGTCGCTGCAGGTGTCTTCTAGTACCGGTAGAAGCCGCGGCCGGTCTTGCGCCCGAGCCAGCCGGCCGCGACCATCTCCTTGAGGAGCGGCGCCGGCCGGTACTTGGGATCGTTGAAGTCGGCGTAGAACACGTTCATCACCGCGAGCAGCACGTCGAGGCCGACCATGTCGGCGAGCGCGAGCGGTCCGATGGGGTGGTTGCAGCCGAGCTTCATGCCGTCGTCGATCGCCTCGGCGCTCGCCAGGCCTTCCTGCAGCGCGAACACCGCCTCGTTGAGCATCGGGCAGAGGATGCGGTTGACGACGAAGCCGGGGCTGTTATTCACCGCGATCGGCGACTTGCCGAGGCCGACGACGAAGGCGTGCGCCGCGTCGAGCGTCGCGTCGGAGGTCGCGAGCCCGCGGATCAGCTCGACCAGCGTCATCAGCGGCACCGGGTTGAAGAAGTGCATGCCGAGAAACTGTTCCGCACGACGCGTCGCCGCGGCCAGCTGCGTGATGGAGATCGACGACGTGTTGGAGGCGATGATCACGCCGGGCGGCGCGATGGCGTCGATGCGGCGCAGGATGTCGAGCTTCAGCTCGACCTTCTCGGTGGCGGCCTCGATGACGATGTCGACGTCTTTCAGCAGCGCGTAGTCGGTGCCCGTGCGCACCCGCGCGAGGGCCTTCGCGCGCGCGTCGGCAGTGAGCTTGTCCTTCTTGACGAGGCGCTCGAGGCTGGCGGCGATCGCCGCCGTGCCTTTCTGCAGCGCGGCGTCGGCAATGTCGATCATCACCGCATCGAGCCCCGCCACCGCGCATGCCTGCGCGATGCCGCTGCCCATCGTCCCGGCGCCGACGACGCCGACCGTGCTGATCGTGCTCATGGTGGTTCCCGCGAAATGTTGTGCGATTGCCGCGGCAGGTTGCGCGGCGCGTGCGCATTATCGCCCGGCGACTGCGACGCGTCGCGCCGAGCCGCAGTGCGAGCGCTCAGTCGGCGGCGACGACGAGCGACGGATAGGGAATGACGGCCTTGCCGACGATCCGCGGCGGGCGCGCGACGAGACCCGCCACCAGCAAGTCGACCATCTGGTGCGCGCTGCGCTCGAGGTCGTAGGCCGTCGGATCGCGCACCCATGCATGCATGATGCCGAGCATGAAGCCGCGCACGGTTTCCGCGGCCATCGCCACGTCCGTGTCCTGCGGCAGCTCCCCGGCCTCGACGGCGCGGCGCAGCAGACCGACGACGTGCTGGCGGCAGCCTTCGTCGTTCAGCCGGCGGCGATCGCCCATGCGGGTCGATTCGCCGGCACCCGCGCTCTTGTTGAAGAAGACGTCGAAGACGGCGAGCGTGCGCGGATCGCGGGCGAGGCGCATCAGCGCCTGCACGGCGTTGTTGCGCAATGTGGCGAGCGGCGGCACCTGGGCGTTGCCGCCGCAGCACGCCATCATCGCTTCCATCGGCAGCGCGGCGCGCTCGCACATGGCCGCGAGCAGCGCGTCCTTGTCGGTGAAATGCCAGTACACTGCGCCGCGCGTGACGCCGGCAGCGTGCGCGACATCCGCCAGCGTCGCATGGGCGACGCCCTTCGTGCGAAACACCGTTTCGGCCGCGTCGAGCAGCGCTTCGCGCGTGGCGGCGGCGCCCTCGCGGGTCTTGCGGGCCATATCAGTCGGCCTTCATGAAAGCGGGGAAGTCAGGGTTGCAAACATGCATGAATGTATGTAAATTGGTCGGCAACGTCAAGTTGCGGCGCAACATGCGTGTGCGAGACGACGCGCAACCTGTGCCGAATTCCCCCTCGGAGAACCCCATGTTCCGCAAGTCCTTCAGCGCCCTTTTCGTTTTGGCGCTCGCCGCCTGTGGTCAACAGCAGCCCCAGGGATTTCATGGATTTCCCCCCGCTCACGTCACCATCGAGAAAGTCACGACGCGCTCGCTGCCGGTGACATTCGAGTACACCGGGCAGACGATCGGGTCGAAGGACGTCGAGGTCCGCGCGCGCGTCACCGGCATCGTCGAGCGTCGCAACTACCAGGAGGGGAGCGCCGTCAAGGCGGGACAGGTGCTGTTCGAGATCGATCCCAAGCCCTACCAGGCCGTCGCCGCTGCCGCGCGCGCCGACCTTGCCCGCGCGCAGGCGCAGAAGGCGCAGGCCGACCGCGAGGCGGCGCGGCTGAAGCCGCTCGCCGAGCGCCACGCGATCGGCCAGAAGGAAGCCGACGACGCCCAGTCCAATGCGGACCTCGCGGCCGCATCGATTAAGTCGGCGCAGGCCAAGCTCGATTCCGCGGAGCTCGACCTCGGCTATACCCGCGCCGTATCGCCGATCGCCGGACTGACGAGCCGTGCGCAGGTATCGGAAGGCAGCCTCGCCACCGCCAACCAGACGCTGCTCACCGTCGTTTCGCAGGTCGACCCGATCTGGATCACGTTCAACATCGCCGAGGCGGAACAACTGCGCCTCAACAAGGCCGTCGCCGACGGCAAGCTCGTGCTGCCGCCGAACAACGCATTCGACGTGTCGATCCGCCTGTCCGACGGCTCCGAATTCCCGCGCAAGGGCCGCATCAACTTCTCCGATACGCGCATCAACCCGTCCACGGGCACGTATGAGCTGCGCGCCGAGATCCCGAACCGCGACCTGGCCCTCAAGCCCGGCCAGTTCGTGCGTGTGACGCTGTCGGGCGCAGTGCGCAAGGACGCGATCGCCATTCCCCAGGTCGCGGTGCTCGACGGCACGCAGGGCAAGTTCGTCTTCGTCGCCGGCAAGGACAAGGACGGCAAGGACGTGGCGATGCCGCGCGGCGTGGTGCTCGGCGACTGGGTCGACGCTTCCGGCGGCAACCTGTTCGTGCTGGAGTCCGGGCTCAAGCCGGGCGACGCGCTGATCGTCGACGGCCTCGCCAAGCTGGCGCCGGGCGCCCCGATCATTCCCGATGGCGCCGCCAACGCCAATCCCGCGGCACCGGGAGCGCCGCCCGGCGCCCCCGCCAAGGCTGCCGACGCCAAGAAGTCGTAACCGCGACCGGAAGAATCCGCCATGCTTTCACGCTTCTTCATCGACCGCCCGATCTTCGCGGCCGTCATCTCGGTGTTCCTGGTGCTGGCCGGCCTGGCGTCGATCCGCACGCTGCCGATCGCGCAATACCCGGAAATCGCGCCGCCGGTGGTCACCGTCCAGGCCGTCTATCCGGGCGCCTCTGCGCAGGTCGTCGAGGAAACCGTCGCCTCCCCGCTCGAGAACAGCATCAACGGCATCCCGGGCATGCAGTACATGAGCTCGAACTCGGCGTCGAACGGCGTGGTGCAGATCCAGGTGACGTTCGAGATCGGCACCGACATCGACATCGCCACCGTCAACGTCAACAACCGCGTCAACGAGGTGCTGCCGCGGCTGCCCGAGGAAGTGCGCCGGCAGGGCGTGACGGTCGAGCGCGGCAGCTCGTCGTTCCTGCAGGTGGTCGCGTTCTATTCGCCCGACAACACGCTGACCGACCTCGACACGTCGAACTACGTGACGCTCAACGTGCTCGACCAGATCAAGCGGTTGCCCGGCACCACCAACGTGCAGATCTTCGGCGCCAAGGACTATGCGATGCGGATCTGGATGAAGCCGGATCGCCTGGCGCAACTCAAGCTGACGCCGTCCGACGTCATCGCCGCGATCGGCGACCAGAACGCGCAGTTCGCCGCGGGCAAGGTCGGCCAGTCGCCGATCGGCAAGGGCCAGGACCTCGTCTTCACCGTCACCACCAAGGGACGGCTCGCCGACGCCAAGGAGTTCGAGAACATCATCGTTCGCGCCAATCCGGATGGCACGAGCGTCTACCTGCGCGACATCGCGCGCGTCGAGCTCGGCTCCAAGGACTACGAGTTCAACGGCCGCTACAACGGCAAGCCGGCGACGCTGGTCGGCATCTTCCTGTCGCCGGGCGCCAACGCGCTCGACGTCGCCAAGTCGTCGAACGCGCTGCTCGCCCAGCTCGCCACGCGCTTCCCGCAGGGCCTCGCCTACAACGTCGCGTTCGATACCACGCGCTTCATCGAGGTGTCGATCCGCGAGGTGCTGAAGACGCTCGGCGAGGCGATGATCCTCGTGTTCCTCGTGGTCTACCTGTTCCTGCAGAGCTGGCGCGCGGCGATCATTCCGTTCGCCGCGGTACCGGTGGCGCTGATCGGCACGTTCGCGGGCATCCACCTGCTCGGCTACTCGATCAACACGCTGACCTTGTTCGGCATGGTGTTGTCGATCGGCATCGTCGTCGACGATGCCATCGTCGTCCTGGAGAACGTCGAGCGCATCATGCGCGAGGAGGGGTTGCCGGCGCGCGACGCGGCGGTGAAGGCGATGCGCGAGGTGACGAGCCCGATCATCGCCATCGTGCTGACGCTGGTCGCGGTGTTCGTGCCGATCGCGTTCCTCGGCGGCCTCACCGGCGAGCTCTATCGCCAGTTCGCGGTGACGATCTCCATCTGCGTGGTGATCTCCGGCATCGTCGCGCTGACGCTGTCGCCGGCGCTGTGCGCGCTGATCCTCAAGCCGCACGAGGCACCCAACCGCTTCTTCGCCGCGTTCAACCGCGGCTTCGAGCGATTTCGCGGCGGCTACACGCATGGCGTCGCGCTGCTGATCCGCCGCGGCGTCGTCGCGCTGCTGGTGTTCGGCGTGATGGTCGGCCTCACGGTCTACATGTGGCGGATCACTCCCGGCAGCCTGGTGCCCGAAGAGGACCAGGGGTTCTACATCTCGGCGGTCATCCTGCCCGACGGCGCGACGCTCGAGCGCACGCAGAAGGTGGTCGAGCAGGTCGAGGCGGCGGTGCGCAGCAATCCGAACAACCAGGACGTCGTCGCCTTCACCGGCTTCGACTTCATCGGCGGCGGCTTCCGCAACAACGCCGCCACGCTGTTCGTCACGCAGAAGCCATGGGACCAGCGGCACGTCACCGCGCAGCAGCTCGTCGGCGAACTCTTCGCCAAGACTGCCGGCATCAAGGACGCGCTGGTGCTGGCATTCAACCCGCCGCCGATCTTCGGCCTCGGCACCACCGGCGGCTACGAGTTCTACATCCAGAACCGCGGCAACGGCGGCGCCAAGGAGCTGTCGGAGGTCAAGGATGCGTTCCTCGCGCGCGCCAACCGCGACCCGCAGCTCGGCGGCGCGCAGACGCTGTGGCACGCGGCCGTGCCGCAACTCTTCGTCGACGTCGACCGCGACAAGGCGAAGAAGGCCGGCGTCGCGATCACCGACATCTTCAACGCGCTGTCGGCGACGATGGGCAGCTACTACGTCAACGACTTCAACAAGTATGGCCGCACCTGGCAGGTGCTGCTGTCGGCCGAGCCCGAGTACCGCAAGCGTCCGGACGACGTCACCGGCGTCTACGTGCGCTCGGCGCAGGGCCAGATGATTCCCCTCTCGTCACTCGTCAAGGTCAACTACACGTCGGGCCCCGACTCGCTCGATCGCTTCAACAACCTGCCGGCGGTGAAGATCATCGGCCAGGCGGCGCCGGGCTACAGCTCGGGCCAGGCGATCGCGCGCGTCGAGCAGATCGCCAACGAGGTGCTGCCGACCGACTTCAGCTACGACTGGGGCGGCTCGTCGTTCCAGGAGAAGAAATCCGGTGGCGCGTCGACGTTCGCGCTGGGCCTCGCGGTGATCATGGTGTTCCTGATCCTCGCCGCGCAGTACGAGCGCTGGTCGCTGCCGCTCGCCGTGCTGCTGGCGCTGCCGTTCGGCACGTTCGGCGCGCTGATCGCCGTGTGGATCCGCGGCCTCACGAGCGATGTCTACTTCCAGATCGGCCTCGTCACGCTGCTCGGCCTCGCCGCCAAGAACGCGATCCTGATCGTCGAGTTCGCGCTGTACAAGCACGAGGAAGGATTGTCGGCATCGGCCGCCGCGGTGGAAGGCGCGCGCCTGCGCTTCCGGCCGATCCTGATGACGTCGCTGGCGTTCATCTTCGGCGTGCTGCCGCTCGCGATTTCCACCGGCGCCGGCGCGTCGGCGCGGCATTCGGTCGGCACCGGCGTCATGGGCGGGATGCTCGCGGCGACGTTCCTCGCCATCTTCTTCGTGCCGCTCTTCTTCAAGGTGATCTTCGACCGTCACGTGGTCGAGAAGCGCAGCTCGCAGCAGATCTTCGACGAGGTGACGCACTCGCACCGCGCGGCACGCAACGTGCCCCAGACGCCCGGCCATCCGCCGGTGCGCGGGGAGGACTGGATATGAGACCTACGCATAGGTACATCGCCACGGCGGTGCTCGCGATCGCGGCACTCGCCGGGTGCACGACCACGCCGACGGCGCCGCCCCAACTCGAATTGCCGGCCGCTTCCACCGCCGACCCCGGTGTGCTGGCCTCCCAGCACTGGTGGACGGCGTTCGGCGACCCGACGCTCGACAAGCTCGTCGACGAGGCGCTGGCGCACAACCTCGACATCGCCGAGGCCATCACGCGCGTCGACTTCGCGCGCGCGCAGGTGCTGTTCGCGCAGGCCGACCTGTACCCGACGGTCGATCTCGCCGCCGGCGCCACGCGCTCGCGGATCTCGCAGGTCGGCTCGACGCCGTTGCCCGCCGGCTTCGCCCCGATCACCAACGATTACCGCGTCGGACTGCAGGCATCGTACGAGCTGGACCTGTGGGGCAAATACCGCACCACCACCGGCGCGGCGCGGCAGGACCTGCTCGCCTCGGAATACGCGCGCGAGACCGTGCGCACCTCGGTGGAAGCCGGCACGGCGCAGGCGTACTTCACGCTGGTCGCCGCCGACGTGCAGCTCGCGTTGCTCAACGACACGCTGAAGTCGCGCGACGATGCATTGGCATTGCAGCGCGACCTGATGCAGGCCGGCGTGATCGGCGAATACGAGTTCCACGCCGCGGAAGCCGAGCGCGCAGCCGTCGTCGGCGATATCGCGGTGGCGAAGCGCGCGGTGGCCGAGGCCGAGTCGGCGCTGGCCGCGCTGGCCGGGCGCTCGCCGCGCGAAGTCTTCGACCCGAAGGTCGACCGTGACCAGCGCTACGACCGATTCACGACCGTTCCGGTGATTCCTGCGGGACTCGCGTCCGACCTGCTCGAGCGGCGCCCCGACATCCGCCAGTCGGAGGCACAGCTCGCAGCCGCCAACATGCGCATCGACGTCGCTCGCGCCGACTATTTCCCGGCGATCTCGCTGACGGGCCTGTTCGGCTCGGAAGCCGCGGTGCTGCGCAATCTTTTCACCGGCCCGGCGGCGATCTGGAGCATCGGCGCGTCACTGGCGCAACCGATCGTCGGCCTCAAGGCCATCGAGGCCAACGTCGACGCGCAGACTGCGCGCCGCAACCAAGCGGTGGTCGGCTACACGCGGACCGTGCAGCTGGCGTTCAAGGACGCGCACGACGCGCTGTCGGCGAACACGACGACGCGCGAGGCGCTGGAGGCGGAGACCCAGCGCGCGCACAGCCTGCAGCAGACGCTGGAACTGTCGGACACGCGATACAAGGCCGGCTATTCGCCGTACCTCGAAGTGCTCGACGCGCAACGCCAGCTGCTGCAGGCGCAAACGCTGCAGATCGTGGCGGCGCGCAACGCCCGGTTCGCGCTGATCGACCTCGCGCGGGCGCTGGGTGGCGGCTGGGATGCGGGTGCGGTGGGCGCCGTGGTCGCACGTCCCTAGTCGGCGAACGGCACGCGCACCCGAGCCCACCGGCGCGCCGGCGTGACACGCGCCAACTCACGGAAACCGGAACGGTCCCTCGAAGTCACCGATCGGCAGCGTGTGCGTGAACAGCACGCGGCCGGTCCAGCGGTGCAGCTGATAGCCGGGAGGCTCGAGATTGAACGCGTCGACGCCGTCGGCGCGCAAATCGAGGGCGATCTGGTGCGCGGTGCTCGGGCACGATGACAGGAGCGTGCCGCCGAAGCGGATCTGCGTCGAGCGGTGCACGTGCCCGCAGACGATGCGTTCCACCTGCGGATGACGCGCGACGACCTGCTCGAAGGCATCGATGCCGTCCATCGCGATCGCGTCGTAGTGCGCGAGATCCCAGACGAACGGCGCGTGATGCATCATCACCAGCGTCGGTGCCTGCGGGCGCGCGGCGAGCGTGCGATCGAGCCACGCCAGCCGCTCGCCGGACAGGCCGCCGCGGACCTGTCCCTGCACCACCGAATCGACGGCCACGATGCGCATCGGCAGCGTGTCAATCGCGTATTGCACCGACTCGCCCGTCGCCGGCAGGTAGGCATGGTCGGCGAACGCGCTGCGAAAGGCGTCGATGTGGTCGTGATTGCCGCGGATCACCAGGAACGGCGCCTCGAGATCCGCCAGGATCTCGCGCAGGTGCGCGTACGCGTCGGGCTCGCCACGATCGGCGAGGTCGCCGGTGATGAGCACCATGTCGGGCTGCGGATCGAGGCGATTGAGTTGCGCGATCGCGCGCCGCAGCAATGCCGCGGAGTCGACCCGCTCGTAGGCGAGACGCCCCTTGGGCATCACGTGCAGGTCGGAAATCTGGCAGAGGAGCATCGTCGTCAATGTACAACAACCGCCGCCGACGCCGCTCGGATGCCCGGCGTGCTCACGCGTCGGCGCATCGACCTCGCGTCACTGCAACGTCGGCTTCTTGAGGAATTCCTCGCGGCTCGCCGAATGCACGTTGACCTCGAGGCGGGTTCCCTTGCGCAGCAGCGTCAGCGCGATGTCGCAACCGGCCGGGCCCGTGCGCCAGATGCGGCGGAAGAGATCGGCCAGACCGTGCACCGGCTCACCGCCGACACCGACGACGACGTCACCCGGCTCGATGCCCGCGGCGTCGGCAGGCGCATTCACCGCCACGCCGTTGACGACGAGCCCCTCATTCGCGTCGCCCGTGTACATGCCCAGCCACGGTCGGGGTTTTCGCGGCGATTGCCCACCGCTTCGCAGCCCTTCGAGCAGCGGGTCGAGGAGATCGATCGGCACGAACATGTTGCCCTGCGTCGGCTCGTCGTCCTGCTGCTCCTGCACGAACAGCGAACCGACGCCGATCAGGCGTCCCTTGGCGTCGACCAGCGCGGCGCCGCTCCATTCGGGGTGTGCCGGCGTGGTGAAGAACGCCTCGTCGAGCACGTACTCCCAATAGCCGGCGAACTCCCGCTTGGCGAATATCCGCGCCTTGAGCGCATGCCGCCGGCCACCGAAGCCGATCACGCAGACATCGTCGCCGACCCCGACGCGCGCAGGCTGACCGATGACCATCGGCGGCGCTTCCAGGTGACCGAGCGGATGCACGAGACCGAATCCGCTCGCGTAGTCATAGATCAGCGGGTGCGCCGGCACCACGTCGCCACGGCGCGTGGTGAGCCAGGTGGTCGCGGCCTCGGCGACCAGGTAGCCGATCGTCAGCACGAGGCCGTCGTCGCGAATGACGATGCCATTGCCTTCGCGCTCGGTACCGAGCACCGGCGCGGTGAAGGCATCATCGGGAATCGCCGCGCGCACGCGAACGACCGACGCCGCCACCGCCTCGACGTCGAACGCGACGTCGCCCGGCTGCGGCTGCAGCGCGTCGGGGAAAGCCCATGCGGAGGATTCAGCCATTGCGGCGCGAGGATCGGTTGCGTGACGATTTCATGTTACGCCACGCTGCTCGGGCGGGTCGCGCCCTGCCGAACTGCAGGCCGGGCAGGTCGGCGCCGAGGCCGCGCTTCGCCGCCGGTTGCGGCTAACGGCGCGGCTTCGCGCCGCGCTGGCGCGCAATCGCGGCCAGCGTGCGTGACGCTGGCACGGTCGCCTGCGCCGCACGCGCGCGCAGGGCGCCGAGCGCGCGGTTCGATGCCTCGAGCTCGTCGCGCAGCCAGTCGCGCAGCGACACGAGCGGCGGCCAGTCGCGCAGTCCCGGCGGATACACGAAGTGATAGGGCTGCGCGTCCTCGTGCGTGATCGCCACCGGCGACAGCTGCACGAGGCGGCCGTCGCACAGCGCGTCGGCGGCGAGGATCTCGCGCGACAGCGCGAGACCCAGGTTCTGCTCGGTCGCCTGCAGCATCAGGCCGGCATCGTTGAACACCGCCACGGTGGTCACGCGCGTCTGCACGCCGTTGACGCTGAACCAGAGCTGCCACAGGTCGTCGTCGCCGAGCAGCGGCTCGCGCGCGAGCGCCGCCGGCTGCGCACCCACCAGGCGTCGCGCCGCCTGCGGCGAGGCGACGACGATGACCGGCGGCTTGTCGAACAGGCGCTCCGATTCAAGACCCGGCCACGGTCCCTTGCCCTGGCGCACCGCGGCATGGAAGCCTTCGCGCTGCAGGTCGACCGCGCCGATGGACGCGTCGATTTCGAGCGGCAGCGCCGGATGCCGCTCGCGCCAATGGCCGATGCGCGGCAGCAGCCAGCGTTGCGCGAACGATGGCAACACCGTGAGGCGCAGGCGCTGTGAGCCGCCCTGGGCGGCCGCGGCGGCGGCCTCGACGCCGACGTCCAGCTGTGTGAGCGCTTGCTGCACGCTGCGCAGCAACGCCTGACCCGCAGCGTTGAGCACGACGCGGCGGCCGCGGCGCTCGAACAGCGCGAAGCCGAGTTGCTCTTCCAACCCCTTGATCTGCTGGCTCACCGCACTGTGCGTCAAGTGCAGCACCTCGCCCGCCGCACGCAGATTCTGCAATTCGGCGACGCTACGGAAGGCGGTCAGCGTATTGAGGGGAAGTCGGCTCATTGGTTAGCCAAACTTACCATGTTGGTCGGAACTACGTGATTCACAACCGGGGTCTGGGCGTCTAACCTTACCAGCGTACCTCAACAACCCGGAGATGCCAATGTCCCGCCAAACCTACCTCGACGATACCGGCTACTCGCTGACGCTTGCCGCGAGCGCGGTGTTCATTCTTTACATGATCGTCGGCTTCGCCGCCTGATCAGCAGGCGGCGCGCCGTTTGGAGATTGCGATGAGAGACGACATCTTTGCCCCCGCGCCGATGGTTCGCGCCGCCGCGAGCGATGACCCGACATGGCGCGACCTTGCGTCAGCCCTGTGGCGCCGGCTCGTTGCCTGGCGCGGCGCGGTCCGCCGGGCACGGCGCGACCGTGACGACCTCGCCCACATGACCGAGCGCGAGTTGCGCGACATCGGGGTTTGCATGGGCGACATGCCGGCGGCAGCCGATCCTCATTGGACGCGCGACTGGCCCCGATGATCCTGCGCCGGCCGGCGGACACGGCACCCGCCGCGTGGGTGCGGATTGCCGCGACGTCGATGCCGGATCAGTTCGCATACGGAATACAAACCGGCGGCTGGCTGTAAACAAGGCTTCAACCCGTTAACCCCTGCCCCCAGTCCGGTCGCCGGCGGTGGCGGCCGGTCCGGTCCGCATTGCCCGCTTGTGGAGGTCGACCCCTTGGCACTGCTCGAACGTGATACCTACCTGGCGCTGTTGCAGGCTCACCTGGCATCCGCCAGCCGTGGCCAAGGTCACACCATCGTCGTCAGCGGCGAAGCCGGCATCGGCAAGACGAGCCTCGTCGAGCACTTCGTCGCCGCGGGCGAGAATGCGCGCGTGCTGTGGGGCGCCTGCGAGGCGCTGAGCACGCCGCATCCGCTCGGCCCGTTGCACGACATCGCGCGCACCGCGGGCGGCGCGCTGCAGGAGCGGCTGGCGCAGGGCGCCGACCGCGGGGCGATCTTCGCCGCCGTCATCGACGCGCTCGCGGCCGCGCCGTCGCCGGCGATCCTCGTGCTGGAGGACATCCACTGGGCCGACGCGGCCACGCTCGACCTTGTCAGGTTCCTGTGCCGGCGCATCCACCGCATGCCGGCGCTGTTGCTGCTCACCTGCCGCGACGACGCCGCGGCGTCGGCGGACCTCGTGCGCGTGCTGGGCGAGATCCCGGCGCGCCACGTCACGCGCATCGCGCTGCCGCGTCTCAGCGCGGAAGGCGTGGCGAAGCTCGCCGCGCACGCGGCGCACCGCGTCGCCGGGCTGCACGACACCACGGGCGGCAACCCGTTCTTCGTCACGGAGCTGCTCGCCCATACCGGCGACAGCCTGCCATCGACGGTGCGCGACGCGATCCTCGGCAAGGCGGCGCCGCTCGGGCAGGCCGCACGCGAGGTGCTCGACTTGGCCGCCGTCGTGCCGCGCGCGATCGAGATCGCATTGGTCGACGCCGTGCTCGCGCCGCCGCTCGACGCCATCGACGAGTGCGTGCGCGGCGG
Organism: uncultured Pseudomonadota bacterium; assembly: GCA_963781395.1. Taxonomy (GTDB): domain Bacteria; phylum Pseudomonadota; class Gammaproteobacteria; order Burkholderiales; family Casimicrobiaceae; genus VBCG01. The sequence goes on along the minus strand of CAWAFO010000011.1, from coordinate 61,240 downwards.
GCTGCTGCACGTGGACGGCGCGCACTTACGGTTTCGTCACGAGCTCGCGCGCGTCGCGGTCGAGCTGGCGATGCTGCCGCTGCGCGCGAAGTCCCTGCACGCGCGAGTGCTGGCGGCGCTGGCCGGCGGCGCGTGCGGCACGGCGGGCCTCGCGCGCCTGGTGCACCATGCGCACAACGCCGGCGACGCCGAGGCCGTGCTGCGCCTCGCGCCGCGCGCGGCCTGCGAGGCGGCATCGCGCGGCGCGCTGCGCGAGGCCGCCGCGCATTGCCGCACCGCGCTGTGCTACGCCGATGGTCTCGACGCGCAGCGGCGCGCCGACCTCCTCGACGATTATGCGTCGTACTCGTTCGAGGTCAATGACCTCGCCGCCGCCATTCCGGCGCGCGAGGCTGCCATCGAGCTGTTCGGACGCGCCGGCAACGTGCGCCGCCAGTGCGCGGCGCTGGCGGCGCATGCGATGCCGCTGGTGCGCGCGCTGCACAATGCCGACGCCGAGGCGGCCAGCCGGCGCGCGCTGGCACTGGCCGAGACGCTCGGCCCGGGTCCCGAGCTGGCGCAGGCACACGCCATCGAAGCGTACCTGCGGATGCTCAACCGCGACTATGCGGACGCCATTCGTCATGGCGACGCCGCGATCGCGCTGGCCGAGCCACTCGGCCAGCGCGCGACGCTCGCCACTGCCCACTCGTCGAAGGGCGCGGCGCTGCTCTTCGTCGATCCCGCGCGCGGGCGCGCCGAGCTCGCCCGCGCGCTTGCAGTCGCCGAAGGCCTGGAGGACGGCGGCGCGGCCATCGCCGATGTGTACATGATCCTGGGCGTGATTTCGGGCGAGCTGCATGACTTCGACGCGGCGGAGCGCCACCTCGCCGATGGCATCGCATTCGCGCGCTCGCGCGATCTCGATCGCGTCACCGGCAACATGGAGGCGTGGCAGGCACTGTGCGACGTTCGCCGCGGCCGCTGGGACCTCGCGGCGGAACGCGCCGACGCGGTGCTGGCACGCGAGGCGATGGGGTCGACCAATCGCGTGATGGCGCTCGTCGCGCTCGGCAGGCTGCGCACGCGCCGCGGCGACGCCGGCATCTGGGACATCCTCGACGAGGCGCTGGCGCTGGCGACGCGGTCGGGAACACTGCAACGGATCGCACCCGTGCGCGGCGCGCGCGCCGAGGCGGCGTACTTCGCCGGCGACCTCGAATGCACGGCGCACCAGGCCGGCGCAGCGTTCCCGCTCGCGCTCGACAAGCGCCATCCGTGGTTCATCGGCGAGCTTGCGTTCTGGCTGTGGAAGGCGGGCGCGCTGCACGAGGTTCCGGCGCTATGCGCTGCGCCCTACGCGCTGCAGATCGCCGGCCGGTGGCGCGAGGCCGCCGCCGCGTGGGAGCGGCTCGATTGTCCTTACGAGGAAGCGCGCGCGCTGGCCGACGGTAACGAGATCGCGCAACGGCGCGCGCTGTCGCTGCTCGACACCATCGGCGCCAAGCCGCTCGCCGAGCACCTGCGGCGTAGGATGCGCGACGCCGGCGTGCGCGCGGTGCCACGCGGACCGCGGCCGACGACCCGGCAGAATGCCGCGGGCCTCACTTTGCGCGAGCTCGAGGTGCTGGGCCTGCTCGCCGAGGGTCGGCAGAACGCGCAGATCGCGGCGCGCCTGTCACGCTCGTCGCGCACGGTCGACCACCACCTGGCGTCGATCCTCGCCAAGCTCGATACGCCGACACGCCGCGATGCGGTCGCCGCGGCGCGACGTCTCGGCATCCTCCCGCAAGATGGGCAGATGCTCGCGACAAAATAGGTGCCTGCGCGGATTTCCCGCGGCGCGCGCGGTCGGCATCATGGAGGCATGCCCCGCTGCACCGGGCCGACCAAGGAAAACCGAATGCCCCGTTATCTCGTACAGCGCACGTTCGCTGCCGGACTGTCGATCCCGCAGACCGCCGAAGGCTCGAAGATCTGCCGCTCGGTCGTCGACAACAATGCCGCCGATGGCGTGACCTGGGTTCACTCCTACGTGACGCTCGACAAGGCGAAGACCTTCTGCATCTACGACGGACCTTCGCCCGATGCGATTCGCCGCGCAGCAACGGCGAACCACCTGCCGGTGGACTCGGTCACCGAAGTCTCGGTGCTCGACCCGTACTTCTATCGCGCCTGACGCGTTGCCCGCTTACGCCGCCGGTCACCCGCGCGCACTCCCCCGACTGGCCCTTCGCTCGCGAGCGGCCGGTGGCGTAACCCCGTCCCATCTGATACCGACCCGATTGCCGGAGCCCCCGATGCGCAACAAGCCCTTCCTCGACGACGCAGGTCATTTGCTGATCCTGTTCACCTTTTGCGCCGTCTTCGTTTCCGCGTTGCTGCAACTGCCGATCTGAGCGCGACCGCGCGGGCGCGCGGCATGCAGCCGCCGAGCGCACGCGGGACCCTGCGCGGCTGCCGTGCGTCGCGCTACATGCTGCGCCGGTACTGACCGCCGACCTCGAACAGCGCGTGCGTGATCTGGCCGAGCGAGCACACGCGCGCAGCGTTCATCAGCTCGGCGAACACGTTGCCGTCCTCGATCACCGTCTGCTGCAGCCGCGCCAGCGCGGCCGGCGCCGCGTGCGCGTGGCGCGCGTGGAACTGCGCGAGGCGCGCGAGCTGCGAGCGCTTCTCGTCGTCGGTCGAGCGCGCCAGCAGGACCTGCTGCGGCGCGGCGTCGCCATGCGGATTGCGGAACGTGTTGACGCCGACGATCGGGTAGCTGCCGTCGTGCTTGCGGTGCTCGTAATACAGCGACTCTTCCTGGATCTTGCCGCGCTGGTAGCCGGTCTCCATCGCGCCCAGCACGCCGCCGCGCTCGGCGATCGCCTCGAATTCCTTGAGCACCGCTTCCTCGACGAGGTCGGTCAGATCATCGATGATGAACGCGCCCTGGTTCGGGTTCTCGTTGCGTGCGAGCCCCCATTCGCGGTTGATCACGAGCTGGATCGCCATCGCCCGGCGTACGCTCTCCTCGGTGGGCGTGGTGATCGCCTCGTCGTAGGCGTTGGTGTGCAGCGAGTTGGCGTTGTCGTAGGTCGCGATCAGCGCCTGCAGCGTGGTGCGGATGTCGTTGAACGCGATCTCCTGCGCGTGCAGGCTGCGCCCGGACGTCTGGCAGTGGTACTTGAGCTTCTGGCTGCGCTCGTTGGCGCCATAGCGGTTCTTCATCGCCACCGCCCAGACGCGCCGCGCGACGCGACCCAGCACCGCGTACTCCGGGTCCATGCCGTTGGAGAAGAAGAACGACAGGTTGGGCGCGAAATCGTCGATGTGCATGCCGCGCGCGAGGTACGCCTCGACGAACGTGAATCCGTTCGCCAGCGTGAAGGCGAGCTGCGAGATCGGGTTGGCCCCGGCCTCGGCGATGTGGTAGCCGGAAATGGACACCGAATAGAAGTTGCGCACGTCGTGGTCGACGAAGTACTGCTGGATGTCGCCCATCACCTTGAGCGAGAACTCGGTGGAGAAGATGCAGGTGTTCTGGCCCTGGTCTTCCTTGAGGATGTCGGCCTGCACGGTGCCGCGCACCGTGGACAGCGTCCACGCGCGGATCTTGGCCGACTCGTCGGCGGTGGGCTCGCGGCCGTTGTCGGCGCGGAACTTGTCGTGCTGCTGGTCGATGGCGGTGTTCATGTAGAACGCCAGGATCGTGGGCGCCGGGCCGTTGATCGTCATCGACACCGAGGTCGTCGGGCTGCAGAGGTCGAAGCCCGAATACAGCACCTTCATGTCGTCGAGCGTGGCGATCGACACGCCGGAGTTGCCGACCTTGCCGTAGATGTCGGGGCGCAGGTCGGGGTCGAATCCGTACAGCGTCACCGAGTCGAACGCGGTCGACAGCCGCTGTGCCGGCATGCCGTCGGCGAGCAGGTGGAAGCGCCGGTTGGTGCGCGCGGGATCGCCTTCGCCGGCGAACATCCGCGTCGGGTCCTCGTTCTCGCGCTTGAACGCGAACACGCCGGCCGTGAACGGGAAGCTGCCCGGCACGTTCTCGAGCAGCTGCCAGCGCAGCACTTCGCCGTCGTCCTGCCAGCGCGGCAGCGCCACCTTCGGCACGCGCGTGCCGGAAAGCGTCGTGTAGGTGAGGTCGGTGCGCAGCTCCCGGCCGCGGATCTTGACCACGTACTCGTCCCCGGCGTAGGCCTGCCTGGTCTGCGGCCACATGTCGAGCAGCTTCTTCGCGGCGGGATCGAGTTGCGCTTCGAATTGCACGAGCAGACGATCGATTGCCCCGCGTTCCGACTTGCACGCGTCAGCGAGCTCGGCGCGGCCGACATCGGTCGGCACGTCCGCGAGGACTGCCTTGCAGCCTTCATTCAGCATGCCTTGCGTCGCGCGCAGTTGCTGGCGTGCGCGTGCCGAGCGCGCCTGGGCCTCGGCCCACCCGCGGTAGCTGCGCACGCTGGCGGCAATCTCGGCGAGGTAGCGCGCGCGCGCCGGCGGCACGATCGCGTGCTGGCCGGTCGAGTGGCGTACCGACGTCGGGCGCAGCCGGTGCTCGCGCAGCGGCAGACCGTCGCCGGCGAGGCGCGCGGCGAGCGCCTGGTAGAGCGCGGTGACGCCATCGTCGTTGAAGCGCGAGGCGATGGTGCCGAACACCGGCATCGCATCGGACGCGTCCTTGAAGCGCTCGCGGTTGCGCTGGTATTGCTTGCGCACGTCGCGCAGCGCATCGGCGGCGCCCTTGCGGTCGTACTTGTTGATCGCCACGAAGTCGGCGAAATCGAGCATGTCGATCTTCTCGAGCTGCGACGCCGCGCCGAATTCCGGCGTCATCACGTACAGCGACACGTCGACGTGCGGCACGATCGCGGCGTCGCCCTGACCGATACCGGAGGTTTCGACGATGACGAGGTCGTAGCCGGCGGCCTTGCAGGCTGCAATCGCGTCGGGCAGCGCCTTGCTGATCTCGCTGCCGGCGTCGCGCGTCGCCAGCGAGCGCATGTAGATGTGGTCGCGCCGCGCGGGGGAGGCGATGGCGTTCATGCGGATGCGGTCGCCCAGCAGCGCGCCGCCCGACTTGCGCCGCGACGGGTCGATCGAAACGATCGCGATCGACAGCGTGTCGTCCTGGTCGAGGCGGAAGCGGCGGACGATCTCGTCGGTGAGCGAGCTCTTGCCCGCGCCGCCGGTGCCGGTAACGCCGAGCACGGGCGCCTTGGAGCGCGCGGCGCGCGCGGCGAGGTCGTCGCGCAGCGCGGCACTTGCCGTGCCGGCCTCCAGCACCGTGATGAGCCGCGCCAGCGTCGCCACGCGGACGTCGGCGTCGGCGGCATCGAGCCCGTCGAGCGACGGCGGCTCGTGCGCGAGGTCGACGTCGCACGCAGCGACGATCTCGTTGATCATGCCCTGCAGCCCGAGCTTCTGGCCGTCCTCGGGAGAGAAGATGCGCGTCACGCCATAGTCGTGCAGCTTGCGGATCTCGTCCTGCACGATCACGCCGCCGCCGCCGCCGAACACCTTGATCGCGCCGCCGCCGCGCTCGCGCAACAGGTCGAGCATGTACTCGAAGAACTCGACGTGGCCGCCCTGGTACGACGAGATGGCGATGCCGTTTGCATCCTCCTGCAGCGCGCAGGTGACGATTTCGTCCACCGAGCGGTTGTGGCCGAGGTGGACGACTTCGCAGCCCGACGCCTGCAGGATGCGGCGCATGATGTTGATCGACGCGTCATGGCCGTCGAAGAGGCTCGCCGCGGTGACGAAGCGCACCTTGTTCACGGGCTTGTAGACGAGCGCCTTGCTGGCGACGGAAAGGTCGGTCATCGCGATTCCTCGTGGCGGGGCCGGCGCCGGCTGCACCGGAGTCCGGCGCGGCGCCGAATGGCATGTTCGTCGAGCTTAACCCCGGGCCTGGCGGTAACGTTATATGACGTTTACGTAAACGTCAATACGAGCCGTACGCCGCAGCCCGCCGCGGCCTGGCCGTCGTCCGTCGCACGGCGTCGCGAATGGGACAGCCGAACGCCGCAGAAGTCCGCGTCACGTGCTAGTCTCGCGACGGGCGGCACGGCCCCCTCATCCCGAATCCGTCACTCGCCGCCCGATCCCCTTGTCGACTCTCCAGTCCTTCATCGAGCACTACGGATACGCCGCGGTCTTCATCGGCTGCTTCTTCGAAGGCGAAACCGTGCTCGTGCTGGCGGGCTTCGCCGCGCACATGGGCTACATGTCGTTGCCGTGGGTCGCGAGCACGGCGGCCGCCGCGGGATTCCTCGGCGACGAGTTCTTCTTCAACGTGGGACGCCGATACGGCGACGACGTCTTCCGCCGCTTCCCGATCCTGCGCCCGGGCGAGATGCGGGTGCGGCGGCTGGTGGCACGCTTCGGCGCCTACGCCGCGTTCGGCGTGCGATTCCTGGTCGGCTTGCGCATCGCCGGGCCGATCGCGATGGGCGCGGCGCGGATGCCGCCGTGGAAATATTCGCCGGCGAACCTGTTCGGCGCGATCACGTGGTCGACGATCTTCAGCGTCGCGGGCTACGTGTTCGGCGAGGCGTTCTCCGCCGCGCTGTCGCACGCGCGCCACTATGAATGGGTGGCGTTCGCGATCCTCGCGGTGATCGGCGTCATCGTGCTCTCGGTGCTGCGCCGGCGCGCCAAGCGAGAGCCCTGACCGCGCAGGGCCGGCGCCATGCGCCTTTTCCGCCTGCCGCCCGCGACTTCGCTGCTGCCCGGACTCGCGATGCTGGCGCTCGCGATCCTCGATGTCACCACGCTGCACGTCTCCGCGGTCGCCGACCGCGCGCTGGGCGACGCCCTGATGCGCGTGCACGCGCGGCAGGTCGCCGCCGACCGCGACATCGTGGTGATCGACATCGACGACCGCTCGCTCGAGGCGATGGCCGGCGACGCGTTCGGCATCGGCCGCTTTCCGTGGCCGCGCGCCGTCTATGGCGAGCTCGTCGACGAGATGCGCCGGCAGCAGGCGCGCGCCGTGGTATTCGACATCGAGCTCTACGAGCCCGACCTTGTCAACCCGCAGAGCGACGCGGTGCTGAACGAGGCGCTGCGGCGCACCGACAACACGTACTTCCCGATCAAGATGCTGGCGCGCATCGCGCGCGACGAGGGCGTCTGGCTCGCCAAGGTCGCCGCCGATCTCGGCCTGGCGCGACGCGGCACGCTCGATCCTGCGGCGCGCGCGACGCTCGAGCTGCCGTTCGTGCTCGATCGCAGCGCATGGCCGCGCACCGGGCTCATCGACTTCCTGGCGGACGCCGACGGCGTCGGCCGCCGCTACTGGATGGCACGCGACATCGGCGGCTACGTGATCCCGTCGCTGCCGGCGCGCGTGGCGCTCGATCTCGGCTACGCGGTTCCCGACGCGGCGTCGGCACGTCTCGACTTCGCGCGCGGCGGCGAATTCCCGCATCCGCGCGTGGCGTTCGTCGATCTCTACGAGGACATCCAGCGCGGCAAGCGCGAGCGGCCGCGCGACGAGTTCGCCGGCAAGATCGTCGTCGTCGGCGCATCGGCGACGCATCTCGGGGATTTTCGCGCGACGCCGATCGCGCATGCGTATCCCGGCGTCGAGCTGCTTGCCACGGCGATCGACAACCTCAAGAACGCGCGCTGGCTCCACGACGCGCCGGCGTGGTTGGCGGTGGCGATCGCGTGTGCGCTGTTCGCGCCCCTGCTCGTCGCGCAGCGGCGCCAGGCACCCATCGGCTCGCTCCTCATCCTGCTCGCCGCGCTGAGCGCGGGCCTCACCGGCGTCGCCTATGCGGCGCTCGGCGCCGCGCGCACGTTCGTGCCGGCGGGCACGCCGCTCGTGTATGCGTGGCTGTACTTCATCGTCGCCGCGACGCGCGCGTTCATCGCCGAGAAGCGCGCCAAGGAGCAGCGCGAACGGGTGCTGTCGCGCTTCCTCGATGCGCGCGTCGTCAAGCGCCTGGTCGGAGAAGGCGTGCGCCTCGAGGATTTCAAGAGCGAGACACGCACGATCACCGTGCTGTTTTCCGACATCCGCGGCTTCACCACGCTGTCGGAATCGCTGCCCGCCGAGGACGTCGTGGTGCTCCTCAACGACTACCTGTCGCGGCAGACGGAGACGGTCTTTCGCCACGGCGGGACGCTTGACAAGTTCATCGGCGATGCGATCATGGCCTTCTGGAACGCGCCGACCGACGACGCCCTGCACGCCGAGCATGCGATCGCATGCGCGCTGGACATGGTGGCGACGCTGGCGCGCTTCAACGCCGAGACGATGGCGAAGCGCGGCAGCGGCGCGCCGCTCGACATCGGCATCGGCGTGCACACGGGGCCCGCGGTGGTCGGTTTCGTCGGCTCGAAGCGCAAGCTCGAGTACACGGCGATCGGCGACACGGTGAATCTCGCGAGCCGCATCGAAGGGGAAACGAAGGGACGCGCACGCATCCTGATGTCGGCCGCCACGCGCGAGCACGCGCGGGCGCAGCCGTGCGTCGAGGTCGGGCTCGTCAGCGTCAAGGGGCGCGCGCAGCCGGTGCGCCTGTACAGTTTGGGAGGAAATCCATGAAACGCCTGTGCGCGGCGGTCTTCGCCGCGATATTTGCCATTGCGCCCCTGGCCCTCGCCGAAACGGCGACGACGGTCCGCGCCGTGGACCTCAAGGCCACGCCGCAAGCCGACGCCAAGTCCGTCGGCTCCGTGGCCGCGGATTCGACGGTCGACGTGCTGAGCCGCCAGGGCGCGTGGGTGCACATCAAGTCGGGGCGCGCGACGGGCTGGACCAAGCTCTTCGACATTCGCGCGGTCACATCGGGCGCGCCGGCGCGGAAGACCAGCGACGGCATCGCCGACACGCTGGGCCTGGCGATGGGCACGCGCGGCTCGAGCGTCACGACCGGCGTGCGCGGCCTGGATGCCGACATGCTGGAGAAGGCGACGCCGAATCCGGCGGAATTCGCGAAGCTCGCGGGCTTTGCGCGCAGCAAGGAGCAGGCAACCACGTTCGCCAAGGCCGGGCATCTCGCCACGCGCGACGTCGCCGAAATCGGCACGCCTGCCAAGACCGCCGCGGGAGGTGCGAAATGAGCACGCTGCAGCGCATCGCCCTGGGCACGCTCGTCGCCACGCTGGTGCTGGCCGGATGCGCGTCGCCGGGTCCGAGCCAGCCCGCCAGTTCCTCCGACGTCGCGCGCTCGGTGCTGGGCGGATTCTCGATCGGCGGCATCAACGTCGGCGCCGCGGCGGGCGCGGCCACGCACGCGGCCGACGCGATGCGCGAGATCCCGCAGGACGAGGAGATCGCGATGGGCCGCGACATCGCCGCCGGACTCCTCGGCGCGGCGCCGCTGGCGAAGTCGAGCGACCAGGAGATCTACGTCAACAACGTCGGGCGCTGGCTGGCGCTGCATTCGAGCCGCCCCGATCTGCCGTGGCACTTCGGCATCCTCGATGTCGACACGGTGAACGCATTCGCCACCCCTGGCGGCAACGTGTTCATCTCGCGCGGACTCATCGCGCGAATTCACGGCGAGAGCGAGCTTGCCGGCATCCTCGCACACGAGATCTCGCACGTGGCGCTCAAGCATCACCTCGCCGACATCCAGAAGAACGCGCAGAAGAACCTCGCCCTCGACCTCGCGTCGGTGAAGAGCGGCGGGCTCGCCGGCGAGGCGGCGCGCGCGGTGGCGCGCGTCGGGCTCGAAGGCTACGTGCGCGGCTTGTCGCGCGAGGACGAGCTGGCTGCCGATCGCATGGGCGTGGTCATCGCCGCGCGCGCGGGCTACGAGCCCTACGGCCTCGTCGCGGTGCTGCAAACGCTCGCCGCGGAGCCGCAAAGCGACGCCGCGCTCGGCTTCTTCCTCAAGACGCATCCCGCGCCGAACGACCGCATCGCGGCGCTCGAAGCGCAGATGCCGGTGTCGTTCGAGGCCTATTCGGCGGCGAATCCGGCGCTGGCGAGGTATTCAAAGGCGTTTCCGGTGCGCAGGTAGGCGCGCGACAGTGCCGGCCGGCATTCATTCGCGCGCATGCGTGCCGGTCGTGGCGTGAAGGTGCATGGCGCGTTCACCCGGGTTGCCGTCATTCCCGCGAAGGCGGGAATCCAGTCGCGAGGGTGGGCCAACTCGCCGTGCGCCGGACGGGCTGCGGGGATATCGTTCGTCGCTCAAACACGCTTCGCGAACTCGCTTTGGACCGATATCCCCGCAGCCCGTCCACGTCGCGCCACGCAATGCGTTCACCTCGACGGCCGGGAGCATACGTCGCGCCTGAGGCAAGCGTTCGCCCGGGCGCGCGGTATTGAACGATCGTGCGGCACCAAATCGGGCGACGCGGGTCGAACGCACTCCCCCGTCCGTCTGACCTCCGCGTCCGCCCGCTCCCAATGACCGCCAATTCGCCCCTCCGCTTTCTCGCCGTCGCTGTCCTGGCGCTTGCCACGTTCACTGCACGCGCCGCGCTGCCCGACGGCGTCACCGCGGGCCCGAGCGTCGAAGGCGTGACTCAGTACCAGCTCGCCAACGGCCTCAAGGTGGTGCTGTTTCCCGACGCGACGAAACCGACGACGACCGTCAACATCACCTATCTGGTCGGGTCTCGGTACGAAAGCTATGGCGAGACCGGCATGGCGCACCTGCTCGAGCACATGCTGTTCAAGGGCACGCCGTCGATGCCGAGCGTGTTCGCCGAGCTCGGCCGGCGCGGCATGCGTTTCAACGGCACGACATGGTTCGACCGCACGCACTTCTACGAATCGTTCCAGGCCGACGACGCGAACCTCGACTGGGCGCTGCGGATGGAGTCGGAGCGGATGACCCGCTCGACGTTCTCCAAGGCCGAGCTCGACAAGGAAATGACGGTCGTGCGCAACGAGTTCGAGAAGGGCGAGAACGACCCGAGCAACGTGCTGAGCCAGAAAATGCAGTCGGTGATGTACGACTGGCACAACTACGCGCACGACACGATCGGCGCCCGCGCCGACATCGAGAACGTGCCGTTCGCGACGCTGCGCGCGTTCTACACGAAGTACTACCAGCCGGACAATGCGGTGCTCGTGGTCGCCGGCAAGTTCGACGTCGATCGCACGCTCGGGCTGGTCGCGCGCTACTTCGCGCCGATCGCGCGTCCGGCACGTGTGCTCTCGCCGCAATACACGGTCGAGCCGGTGCAGGATGGCGAGCGCACGGTGACATTGCGCCGTGTCGGCAGCGAGCGGTGGGTGGCGGCGGCGTTCCACACCCCTGCCGGACCGTCGCCCGACGGCGTGGCAATGGCGGCGCTCACCGAGATCATGTCGATCGAGCCGGCAGGCCGCCTCTACAAGGCGCTCGTCGAGACGCACAAGGCGGCGGGCGTCGACGGTTATTTCTTCGCGCTGCACGATCCGGGGTTCGTGCTGTTCGAGGCGCAGGTGCCGGTCGACGAGACGACGGCCGCCGCGCGCGACGCGCTGGTCGCCACGCTCACCGGCGTCAAGGACGCGCCGATCACCGAGGCCGAGCTCAATCGCGTGCGCGCGAAGGAGGTGAAGGACTTCACCGACACCATCAACGATCCGCAGCGCTTCGGCGTGCGCATCTCCGAGTCGATCGCACAGGGCGACTGGCGGCTGATGTTCGTCGAGCGCGACCGCTGGCGCGCGCTCAAGGCCGCCGACGTCACGCGCGCCGCCGTCGACTACATCAAGCGCTCGAACATGACGCTCGGCGAATTCGTGCCGGACGCGAGCCCGGATCGCGCGCCCCTGCCAGCGGCGGTGAACGTGCCGGCGCTGGTCGACGCCTACAAGGGCGACGCGGCGGTGGCGGCGGGCGAGACGTTCGACACGTCGATCGCCAATCTCGAGGCGCGCACCGAGCGCTTCGCGCTGCCGAACGGCATGAAGGTGGCGTTGCTGCCACGGCGCACACGCGGCAATACCGTCGACGTGAGCCTGATGATGCAATACGGCGACGCGAAGTCGATGTTCGGCCAGGCGACGCTGTCGAGCGCCACCGCGGCGATGCTGTCGATGGGTACCGCGCAGCATCCACGCCAGGCGTACGACGACGCGCTCGATGGCATGCTGGCGCGCCTCGCGTTCGGCGCCGGCGGCCAGCAGCTCACGGCGCGCGGGCGCACGGTGCGCGAGCATCTCGACGCGTTCCTCGCGCTGATGGCCGAGGCGCTGCGGTCGCCGGCTTTCCCGCCCGACGAGGCCGCCAACCTGAAGCGCGAATGGCAGGCGTCGATCGAGCAGGGCCGCACCGATCCCGAGGCCGTCGCCGATCGCGAGATCGACCGCGTGAACAATCCGTACCCCCGCGGCGACTTGCGTTATGCGGCGACGATCGACGAAGACCTGGCCGACGTCGCAGCCGTCACGCCGGCGGCGATGAAAGCGTTCCACGATCGCTTCTACGGCGCGTCGCACGCCGAGATCGCCGTCGTCGGCGACTTCGACCCGGCGACGGTCAAGGCCGCCCTTGCGCGCCTCTTCGGCGACTGGCGCGCGCAGGCCCCGTTCGAGCGCGTGCCGAACCCGATGCTGCCCAACAAGGGCGTCACGCTGACGTTCGACACGCCCGACAAGGCGAACGCCAGCATGCGCGGACAGCTCGCCGTGCCGATGAACGACCGCTCGCCCGACTTCGCCGCGCTGGTCGTCGCGAATCGCGCGCTCGGCGGGTCGGCGGATTCGCGGTTGTTCGAGCGCGTGCGCGCCAAGGACGGCCTCGCCTACGACGTCGGAACGGGCGTACAACCGGCGAGCATCGACGAGAATTCGACGATCGTCAGCCGCGCGATCTTCGCGCCGCAGAACGTCGCCCACGTCAAGAGCGATTTCAGCGAGGAGATGGCGCGCGCCATCGCCGGCGGCTTCACGGATACCGAGATCGCCAGCGCGAAGCAATCGCTGCTGGAGTCGCGCCGGCTGCCGCGCGCCGACGACCGCAGCCTCGCCGCGTCGCTCGCCTACCAGCTCTACCTCGGCCGCACGTGGGCCGAGACGCGGCAGCTCGACGATGCGATTGCCGCCGTGACGCCCGCCGCCGCCAACGCAGCGTTGCGCAAGTACCTCGATCCGGCGGACATCGCGTTCGTCTACGCCGGCGACTTCGCGAAGAAATAGCCACGGATCGCGTGGCGACCGTCGGTCCCGCGTTCGCGGGAATGACGGTCGCCGCCGCGTGACCGGGCCCGTTGCGCGTACCATACGGTCTTGAACTTCGCGCATTCAAGATGCCGGCGTTGAAGAATCGCGCCGCGCTCACGGCTCCCGATCTCGCGTGGATTCTCGCCGTGGTCGCGTTCTGGGGCTTCGCGTTCGTACCCATCCGCATCGCGCTCGACGAGGTGCCGCCGTTCGCGCTCGCGGCGCTGCGCTTCTTCTTCGCCGCGGTGCCGGCGATGTTCTTCGTGCGCCGGCCGGCGATGCCCTGGCGCGACGTCGCCGCCTATGGCCTCGCGATCGGGCTGTTCCAGTTCGGCCTGCTGTTCCTCGGCATCAAGCTCGGCATGCCGGTAGGCTTGTCATCGCTGGTGATCCAGGTGCAGGTGTTCTTCACGATCGGCCTCGCCGTCATGTTCACCGGCGATCGCCTGACGCGGGCGAACATGGCCGGCGGCGCGATCGCCGCCATCGGCATCGTCGAGCTCGCGGCCTACAAGCTCGTCGGCGGCATGACCGGCACGCTCGTCGGCTTCGCGCTCGTCATCGTCGCCGGATTCGCCTGGGCCTGCGGCAACATCGTCGCGCGCAATGCCGCGGCGAAATACCACGCCGACATGCTGTCGCTCGTCGTATGGTCGAGCATCCTGCCGGCGCTGCCGCTGGCGCTGCTGTCGTACGCGCTCGAGGGCGGCAACGCGGTGTTCGCGAGCGTCATCGGCGCATCGTGGAAGACGTGGGGCTGCGTGTTCCTGATGGCGTGGGGCGCGACGCTGTTCGGCTTCGGTTCCTGGGCGGCGCTCCTGCATCGCTATCCGGTCGGCCTCATCACGCCGTTCGCGCTGCTGATCCCGGTGTCGGGACTGATCTGCGGCGCGCTGCTCCTGCAGGAACGGCTGGCGCCGATGCAATGGCTGGGCGTGGCGATCGTGCTCGCCGGGCTGGTGATCAACGTCTACGGCGCACGCTGGATCGGCGCGCTGCGTACGCCCGCGCCACCGGCGGTGAAGCGCGCGGCCGGCGGCCGCGCCGCGCGCTAGGCGTTCAAGCCGGGCATCGAAAATCCCGCCTGCTCGAGCTCGCCGACCAGCGCCGCCGATTGCGCCGCGTCGAGCTCGACCAGCGGCGGCCGCACGGTGCGCCAATCGGGCGTGCGCGACCAGCGCGCGACGGCCGCCTTGAGCGCGGGAATCATCGGATAACGCTGGAAGACCGCGCGCACGCGATCGAGCGCCGCCTGCTGCGCGTCGGCGTCCGCACGCTGCCAGTCGCGGTGCAGCCCCGCGATCGCCGGCGCATTCACGTTGGCCGTCGCGCTGATGCAGCCCTTGCCGCCGCCGCGCATGTTGGCGAGCAGCAGGGATTCGCTGCCCACGAACACGTCGAAGCCTCCGGGCGTGAAACGGTCGAGCATCGCCTTCGCGTTGGCCCAGTCTCCGGACGAGTCCTTGATGCCAACGACCACGTTGGCGAAGTCCTTGCGCAGCCTCTCGATCAGCGCGAGGCTGATGGGAACCTGCGTCACTTGAGGAATGTGATAGAGATAGATGCGCAGGCGGTCGTCGCCGACGCGCTCGATGATCTGTGCGTAGTTGCGATACAGCCCTTCGTCGCTGACGCCCTTGTAGTAGAACGGCGGCAGCATCAGCACGCCGGCGCAGCCGAGCTTCGTCGCATGCGCGGCGAGGCGCGCCGAGTCGGTCACGGCGCACATCCCGGCGCCCGGCATCATGCGTGCAGGATCGACGCCCGCGGCCACCACCTTTTCGAGCAACTCCATCCGCTCGGGCGCCGCGAGCGAGTTCGCCTCGGAATTTGTGCCGAACGCCGCGAGCCCCACGCCGTTCGCCACCAGCCAGCGGCAATGACGGATGAAGCGTGGCGCGTCGGGCGCGTGGTCGGCGCCGAATGGCGTGACGACCGGCGCGAGGACGCCTTGGATGCGGGGAATCACGGGTGTCATGCCTCGCGAAAAACCACGGCGAGTGTAGCAGCGTGCTCCGGCCGCGAACAGCCGCGCCGAATTGCGAGACCTGGCGGCCCGGCGTTGGCAATGCCCACTTTTGATGTCATGGTTATGGCCTTTGGAAGTCGTCTCGCGTAGCGCGGCGCGGTGACGGCCACCACATCCCGCTGCCAACGATTTGTCGCGAAACCACGACCCATGCCGACTGCAAATCCGCTCGAACAAATCGACCTCGACGTCTTCGCGGCACTCCTGCGCGCAGGCGAAATCAGCAGCGAAGCGGCGACGTCCGCGTATCTTGCGCGGATCGCCGCGCTCGACGCGCGCCTCGGCGCCTTCGTCCACGTCGCCGGCGACGCCGCGCTCGACGTCGCGCGCGGCGTCGACGGCCTGCTTCGCGGCGGCACCGATCTGGGTCCGCTGATGGGTGTGCCCGTCGTGGTCAAGGACCTCTTCACCGTCGCCGGCATGCCGCTGCCTCGCGTCGGCTCCGATCTCGACGTGCACGACCTGGTCGAGCCCGAGGGCACGTTCGTCAAGGCGCTGAAGCGCGCCGGCTGCGTCATCCTGGGCACCGCGCGCATGACCGAGTTCGCGTTCGGCCTCGTCAACCTGCGGCATCCCACGCCGTGGAATCCGCGGGATGCGCGCGAGCATCGGATGCCGGGCGGGTCGAGCAGCGGCTCCGCCGTCGCGCTGGCGGCCGGCATGTGCGCGTTCGCGGTAGGCAGCGACACCGGCGGCTCGGTGCGCCACCCGGCGGCGCTGTGCGGGCTGTTCGGATTCAAGCCGACCGCGGGACTGTGGCCCACCGACGGCGTGTTCCCGCTGTCGTCGACGTTCGACTCGATCGGCACGTTCACGCGATCGGCGCACGATGCGGCGCAGGTGTTTGCCGCGCTCACGGCACAGCCGCGTCCGGCACCACGCGCGCTTGCCGGCCTGCGTCTCGGCCGGCCGCGCCACGCGCCGTTCGACGACCTGTCGGACGACGTGTCGCGTGCTGTCGACGCCGCGGTGGAACGCCTGCGTGGTGCCGGCGTCGAGATCGTCGCGATCGACGTGCCCGAAGCCGCCGAAGTCGACACCGTGTTCCTGCCGATCGTGCCGGCCGAGCTGCTCGCGCACCTGGGGGCCGACCGCATCGCCGCCCACCAGCAGCGGCTCGATCCGATGGTCCAGCAACGTTTCGAGCCGGCGACGCACCAGTCGGCGGACCGCTACATCGCCCTGCGCGGTCGGCAGCGCGCGTTGTGCCGGATTGCGGAGGCGCGGATGCACGGCCTCGACGGCTGGGTGACCGCGACCTCGCCCGACACTGCCGTTCGCATCGCCGACTTCGGCACCGTCGACACGGCAAGCGCGTGGGTGCGCCGGGGCCTGCGCAACACGCGGCCCGCCAACCTCTTCGGCCAGTGCGCGGTCTCGATCCCCCTGCCGTCGACGGGCGGCGCATTGCCGGTGGGCTTGCAGGTCATCTGCGGCGCGGGGCGCGACGCCCCGCTGCTGTCGATCGCCCAGGGCATCGAAAATCTTCTCGGGCGTGCGCCGCATGCCGATGTGAGCGCGTTCGCATGAGCGCGCGCAGTGCCCGCGTCGCCGGCCTCGAGACCTTGCGCGAGGCGCGCGACGGATCGCTGCTGCCGCTGCCACGGCGTCTTGCGCGCCGATACGGGTCGCTGCGCCTGCCCGTGCCGCGCGCGCGTCCGTTCGTCTACAGCAACTTCGTCACCACGCTCGACGGCGTCGTGTCGCTCAACGTCAAGGGCCATGCGAGCGGCGGCGACATCAGCGGGTTTGCAGCACAGGACCGCATGGTGATGGGCCTGCTGCGCGCGATCGCCGACGCCATCGTCATCGGCTCCGGCACGCTCGACGCCGATCGTCACCACGTGTGGACGGCCGAGGCCATCTATCCGCCGCTTGCACGCGAATTCCGGCGATTGCGCGCGGCACTCGGGCTGACCGAAGCGCCGCGATGCGTGATCGTCACCGGCAGCGGCGACATCGACCTCGATGCACCGCTCTTCACTTCGGGTGAGATGCAGGTGCTCGTCGTCACCACATCGACCGGTGCGCAACGGCTGCGCGCACAGGCCATCCCCCCGGCAGTATCGATTCACGCCGCTCGTCGCGGCAGCGGCGCGATCGCCGCGCGCGCGATCCTCGACGCGGTCTGCCGGGGAAACGTGCGCCAGCGCGTGCTCGTCGAAGGCGGCCCGCGACTGCTCGGGGATTTCTACGCCGAGCGCCTGGTCGACGAGCAGTTCCTCACGCTCGCACCGCAAGTCGTCGGGCGCGACCGCGACGATCGCCGCTTCAGCCTGGTGATGGGCCAGCTGTTCGCGCCGGGCGACGGCCGCTGGGCGACGCTGCACGACGTGCGACGCGGCGGCGAGCTGCTGTTCCTGCGCTACGCGTTTGCCCGCGCCACGCGCGCCGCGCGCCGCGGATAGCGCTGCAGCGCTGCGCGCAGCGCCTGCGCCATCTGCGCGCGCAGCGCCGCCGGCGAAACGATCTCGACGTCGGCGCCGAGGCGCATGAGCTCGCCGACGCCGTGCGCGAACGATTCGAGCGGGATCGTGCAGCGCACCCAGCCGTCGCGGTCGGGCTTGCCGGCGCTGGCACTGGCCGCCTCGACCACATAGGGTCCGAGCAGATCGAGCCGCGCGCGACCCCGCGGCGACAGCCGGATCGTGGCGCTGTCGTGGTAGCTGCCGAGCTCATAGTCGCGCGATGCATGCGACCACCATGTGGCGAGATCGAAATCCGCCGGACGCGCATAGGGCTCGTCGAGCGCCACCGCATCCGACATGCGGCCGACGCGATAAGTCCGAGGCGCGGCGCCCTTCTGCGCGACCAGGTACCAGATGCCGGCTTTCAGCACGAGGCCGAGCGGGCCGACCTTGCGTGTCACGGCCTCGGCCGGGTCGCCATAGGTGAAGCGCAGGTAGCGCGCCTCGAAGACCGCGCGCGCGACGATGGGCAGGTGTGCGACCGGATCGGCGGCGTGGAACCAGCCAGCGGCATCCAGGTGGAAACGCGTGGCGATCCGCTCCGCGCGCGCGCCGGCCGGCATCGCGGCCATCAGCTTGGCGCGCGCCATGGCCATCAGCTCGCCGAGGCCGAGTTGCGCCACGGCACCCGGCAGGCCCGCGAGAAACAGCGTCTCGGCCTCGCGTTCGGTAAGCCCGGTCAGTTGCGTGCGAAAGCCGTCGGTGAGCCGGAATCCTCCCGCGCGACCACGGTCGGCGATGACCGGAATGCCGGCCGCGCTCAACTGGTCGATGTCGCGGAACACCGTGCGCTCGGACACTTCGAGCACTCGCGCCATCTCGGCGGCGGTCGAACGCCCATGCGCCTGCAGGCGAAGCAGGATGGTCAGGAGTCGGCTCGCGCGCATTTTCGAAAGCTAACATGAATACATGACATTCGGTGTCAGCTTTCGGGTGCGTTAATGCGCCGTCACCCCACACAAGGAGATGCCATGGCCATCGAACGCCTTTCCCTGCTGACCGCCCTGCTCGTCCTCGGCGCCTTCGCGCCGGGCGCGGGCGCCGCCCCGACCGCTTCCCCGCACGGAGCCACGACGATGCAATCACAAACGCCTGCCACCGGTCTGCACGACTTCGACTTCCTCGTGGGAAGCTGGAAGGTCCACCACCGGCGCCTCAAGGAGCGCCTGGCCGGCAGCCACGAATGGATCGAATTCGACGGCACGTCGGTGATGCGCACGCTAATGGACGGCTACGGCAACGTCGACGACAACGTGATGCGCCCCCCTGCCGGAACCTATCGCGCCGCGGGCCTGCGTGCGTTCGAGCCGCGTTCCGGCACGTGGTCGATCTGGTTCCTCGACAGCCGCACGCCGCTCGGACCGCTGGAACCGCCGGTGCGCGGACGTTTTCGCGACGGCGTCGGCACGTTCCTCGGCGACGACACCTTCAACGGCGTGCCGATCCGGGTGCGCTACACGTGGTCGAAGATCACGCCGACAACTTGCCATTGGGAGCAGGCATTTTCGACCGACGGCGGCGCCACGTGGGAGACCAACTGGGAGATGGATTTCGTGCGCGTCGAATGACGCGAGCAGCAGTCGTGCGGGCTTCGCCTCGTGTAAATTGAGGGTCATGCTGTTCGATCCCGCTCGCCACGAGCCGCTTCAACCGCGCGCCTGGGACGAAGCCAGGGTGCGCGATGCGATCGGTGTCATCGTGCGCGACACGGAAGCGCGCTTCTCCGACGAGACATACTGGCCCATCCATCCGCTGGACGCGGACAACGGCACGACGCAGCCGCTGTATCCGCTCTACTTCGGCGCATGCGGCGTCATCTTCGCGCTGCGCCATCTCGAGTCGCTCGGCGCGGTCCGGCTCACGCGCGAATACGCCAAGGCCGTCGACGCGCTGCTGCCGCGCAACCGCGCGTGGCTGGATGTGGACTCGCCGGGCGAGCGCGCATCGTACCTGATGGGCGACACCGGCATCGAGCTCCTGCGCTTCGGGCTCGATCCATCGCCGCAGACCGCAGAGCGCCTGGCCGCGCTCATCGCCGGCAACCTCCACAATCCGACGCGCGAGCTCATGTGGGGATCGCCAGGGACGTTGCTCGCGGCGCTGTTCCTGCACGAGCGCACCGCCGACGCGCGATGGTCCGAACTCTTTCGCCGCACCGCCGACACACTGTGGTCGCAATTGCAATGGTCGACGCAGCACGCGTGTCACTTCTGGTCGCAGGACATGTACGGCCAGCACAGCACCTACACCGGGGGCGTGCACGGCTTCGCCGCAACCGCGTCACCGCTGATCCGCGGACGCCATCTGCTGGATGCCGAAGCCTGGGCGCAATGGGAGCGCTGCATCGTCAATACGGTGTCGCACAGCGCGACGCGCGAGGCCCCGCTCGCCAACTGGCGTGCGTGGCTCGAAACCGTGAACGGCCGGCCCCCGCGCGTGCTGATGCAGTTCTGTCATGGCGCCCCGGGATTCATCGTGTGCCTGGGCAGGTTGCCGGGAAGCGCGCTCGACGAGCTCCTCGCCGCCGGCGGCGACGCCGTGTGGGCAGCGGGTCCGCTGCGCAAGGGCGCCAACCTGTGCCACGGCACCGGCGGCAACGGCTACGCGTTCCTCACGCTCTACGCGCGCACCGGCGATGCGGCGTGGCTCGAGCGCGCGCGCGCGTTCGCCATGCACGCTCTCGCGCAGTCGGAAGCCGATGCCGCCCAATATGCGCAGCGTCGCTATTCGCTGTGGACCGGCGACCTTGGGCTTGCGATCTACCTGTGGGATTGCGTTCGCGCGAAGGGCGAGTTCCCGAGCCTCGATGCGTTCTTCGCCGAGTAGATTCGTTCTTTGACCCCCGGCATCAATCGAATACGATGCGCGGAAAATACAGCGACACCACCCAGTGCGGCCGGTCGACGATCTCGCTGATGCGCAGGTCGGCGCAGACGCTGCACAGCATGTACGCATCGACGGGATTCATGTGATGCCGCGCCGCGATGAGGTCGATCATGCCGCTTACCGCGTCGCGGGCGCATTGCGCGAGGTCAGGGCCGATGCCGGTCGTCACGTCGTATCCGCGCGCATCGAGGTGCCGGCTCACCGGACCCGCGGTGACGAAGCGCGGGAATGCGAGGTTGGCCTGCTTGACCAGTTCGAACCGGGCCACCAGCGATGCCGGACTTTCGATCGCCGTGCCACACACCTCGCCGTCGCCTTGCGCCGCGTGCGTGTCGCCGACCGAGAAAAGCGCCCCGTTCACCTCGACCGGCAGATAGAGCTCGGTGCCGGCGCCGAGGTCGCGGATATCCATGTTGCCGCCCACGCGTCGCGGCGGCACGATGCTGTGCGTGCCCGGCTCCGCCGGGGCGAGACCGATGGTGCCGCAGAAAGGCTTCAGCGGCACATGGCCGCCGGGGCCGAACATCGCCGGGGCGCGCGTGTCGGCCGCATAGGTCCAGATATGCAACGCAGGGTCGGGAAACTGATCGGCGAGAAGACCGAATCCGGGAATGTTCGCGGTCCATCCCCATCCCGACGGTGCGAATGACAACAACGTGATCTTGATCGCGTCGCCGGGCTCGGCCCCGTCGACGTGTACCGGCCCGACCACCGGATTCACTTTCGCGAAGTCGAGCCGCGCCAGGTCGGCGAGCGTCGAACGCGCCGTGATCTGTCCGCCGGAGGCATCCAGCGGATGGAACTCGACGGTCTCGCCCGGCGCGATCCTCAACGACGGCGGCGTGGCGTTGTTCCAGCCGAGGTGGCCCTGGTGCGCGTGGAGTGTGTGATGCGGCCGGCCGGCGCGTTCGTTCATGTGCGTCTCGAACTCATCATGTACGTCTCGGACTCGGATTGCCGGGCTCGGGCATATCGGCCCGGGCACTTGGCAAGGCGCCCGTGAGCTAACCCGGCTGCAGCGATTGCTGCAGACTCTGCAGGTTTTGCGGCGCGACACGGATGATGCCGTGCCGCGGTGCATCGATGTCCGCGATCAGCGTGAACGACACGGCGATGACCAGCGGCAGGACAAAGAACAATCGGCTGCCCGTCTTCCATTTCTTGTGGCCGTAGCCGACCAGCAGGTTGCAGCAGATCGCGATCAATCCCATCAGGCCCCACGCAGCCACTGGAATCCGGTTCCACCAGGCGGCCTGCGTGTATCCCTGGGAATTGAGGACATCGTTGAGACCCGCGACGACCAGCGCAGTGATCGGACTGGGTTGCGCCAGCGCCGGTCCGCGCACGGTGGCCCACAGGTCGGCCTGCAGGCTCGCGGTCCGCTTGGCGAGCCGATCCAGAGCGTCCGTGTCGCGGGTCGAGTAGAACTCCACTCGCGCGTCGACATACGTCTTGAGCTGCGCGCGAAGACGCGCTCCTGCGTCGGCAGGCAGCAAGTCTGCGCGGGCATACTCGGTGCCGATCGCATTGGCCTCGGCCTCCTCGAGAGTCTTGCGCAGGTCATAACGGTTCGTCGCCATCGAAAACGTGAATCCGACGACGAGCCCCAGCAAGGTGAGCGTGGCAGTGCGGACCACGGCGAAGCCGTCGCGCCAGTCCTGATCGGGCTCCTCGCGCCGCAACCCGAGTGCCGACCCCGAGAACGCCGCGAGCCAAAGCACCGCGAGCGACACGACGCCGAGGAGCAACGGGTATTGCGTGAGGTCGGTCACGGATGATTGATGAGATCAGATCGATTCACGACGCCACCTTTTTATTGGCCCGTCACGTCGCTTGATGTGTCGGCACGGCCTGCGGAGTCGACGCATCACATACAGTATCGACGGCGGAGCGAGCCTGGGTCAACCAAATCACGGTGCGCGGAACCCGGGAATGACGTGGTTTCCGGCCGCCGTCGAAAACGCCGTTCGCCGGTAACACCTCCACGGGCATCGAATCCTGAAGCGACCGGACGCGCGCCGGCGCGGATTGCCGCTTTTCGAGGTCGACACCTTCGGCGAAAGCATCACGGTTCCCGGCGCATCCGTCAGCGCGGCGGCGATGATCTCGCGATTCGGCTCGAACTTGAGGGCGAGCTTGTGCGCGCCTTTGGCCTCGGCGCCAACCTCGGACTTGAAGACGTAAGCGTCGAAGCCGATACCCGCCTTCGGCGCAAACTCGAGCGACAGCTCCGTTTCGACGTCCTCGAGTTTGAACATCTGCGAGCGTCCACGCACCGCCCGGAGCTCGGCCTCCAGGAGCTGATCCTAGAGTGTTTGAATGGCGTCGGCCAGCGACAGGTACTTGCCGGCGTCCTTCAGGCTTCCCATGGCGCGTCCTCCTTGGTTCGCCGGCGGGCGTTGGTCCGTTCCAGCGCCGCCGGCGCTACGCTCGGCCGGCATTCGGCATCGCGAGGACGCCGTGAAGATCCGCGTAGCACAGTCGGACGCCGCACCGAGCGGCCGCGAATGCGCGCTGCGTGGCCGGACGGACCGCCGACAGCCGACCCCTTACGCGCATATCGGCATATTCCGATAGGGAACAGGCGTTGGCGCGCGCAGCATCGGTCGACTGGCGTCGTTTGCGCTGACATCGCGAGGCAATACATGTCACGACGATCAGAAATTACGGCGAGGAAGCAGGGCGCCGTCATTCGTTGGGACTTCCACGATGCCACGCTCGAGGGACGAAACGCAAAAGACCGCAGCGGGCCGCGATAGCGACCCGGAGTGGCCCACAGTTCGCACGGACGGGAAATCGGGAGCCAATGCGGTTCTTTGGCTATGTATCGCGGCTTTGGCGATGGTCTTGATCTATCTGCTTTACCTTGCCGTCTCGAGGCTGTGAGGTGCTGGCTGCGCAATAGCGCCACATAATCAAGGAACAATCATGGTCTCAGCGGGTGAGGCGCGGGTATCGCCTGTGGATTCCCGCCAATTGCGTTACCGCGCAGACGCGCGAACGATCGCACACCGCACTGCTCGCCGTGCGCAATTTCGCCGCCGATACGGAATTGCGCGCGTACCGGCTGCACAACCAGGAAACGATTTCGAATTCGGGGTTCCCGCGCGGCGTGGCTTGCCTGTGACGGCAACTGCCTCACATCCGATCAGGCGACCGCAAACGACAAAGGGCTAGCCGATAGGCTAACCCTTTGTTTGATTTGGTAGGCCGTGTAGGGATCGAACCTACGACCAACGGATTAAGAGAATCAACCTGTTGTCAGGCTACTATTCAAATCAAGCTCTTGCAACGCACGCCAAGTTTCAAGAGCAGTGGTGCGCAGCCTAGGATCAGTGGAAAAAGTCACGACGAGTTACGAAATGGCTACGTTGCAATTGCTCGTTAAATCTAGTTGTTGCAGCACAGCCCTCCTTACGCTTTGCTTGGCTGATCGCGCGAATTCGCCCGCACCAAGTTTGGCCAAGGGAACGGCCGGCGCACAGCGAACGTCCGGTATGTTGCAGCAAGCAGTTGTAGCTGGCCGCGGTACGTTCGGCAGCACCCGACCCTAAGCGGAAATCGCCAATTCGCAAAGCAGACGTTCAACTAGCGTGTTGCCGATGAAAACGGCAGCCAACGCACGCGCCTCAAGTTCATTTAACCGGCTTAACGAGGACGCCATTCCGCCACTTCTCCCCAAGCCAAGGGATCAGAAGAAACAGGGCGGCATTTGCCACTTGGATGCATACGAGTGTCGCGCTATCGATCATGCCCCGGATGAACAGCTGCATGGATCCCATCAGGATGATATGAAGAATCACACCGTCTGCGATAAGCAGCGCCATGGCCTTGTAGCTCAACCGCCCCTTGCCAAAGCAGGCATAGGCAACCCAAGCCGACACTGGAATGAAAAGAACGGCTGCGGTTAGCGTGCCGGAGCCGTAGCCGACTCCTACTAAGAGCGGCGCGAGGTGCACCAAAGCATTGACAAAGATTACGCTGTAAAACGTGAGACCGACAAGCGGGTGGCGTCGGCTAAGTAATGCCGCGATCGGCGCGCCAATCCAGAATAGCGGGATGTTGACTGCGAGGTAAAACGCTGGCGGCAAAGGGCAGTCCGGATAGGGTGGCAACTTCAGAACGCTGCAGATGCTATCGGGAAATGCGTGCAGATGACCGAATAGGTCGATGCCGTATTCCTCTACGTTGTGGATCAAGTAGATCACCATCGCCAGCCACGACAGCCAAACCCGATCGCGCCAGCGGGACGAATCCGGTTCCGCGCGCAAGAAGTTCGTTTGGAAAAGTACGACCAACAGCACAACTGCCGCCACGCCTCCGATCCACGGGAAAGCGATATCTATCCAACTCCACCGCATGCGAATTCTCCTTGGTCGCTGATCTCGTGACGGACTCGTGCGCGTTCTGATCGCCGATTCGCAAAGCAGACGTTCAACCGGCGTGTTGCCGCGTCTCAAGGGACGGTTAAGGGCGCCCCCGCCTCGGGGCTACAGCCGCTGCGCGCTTGCCTGCGGCGGCTGCATCTGGGCGCATTAAGTCAGCCTTGACGAATCGACTCCCGAGACCCGCGAGGAGGATCGGCGTGAAACTGAGCACGACGGCATAGGCCAAGAGACCCGTGCCGTTGATCACTCCGATCTTCAGAAGCCCGTAGCCGATGCCGAGGAGGATATGGGCGAGAATTCCAGCACCGAATGCTAAACCCACCACCTTGCCGTTGAGCGGCCCGCGAATCCCGCAGGCGTAGATCACCCAGACGGACAACGGGACGAACAGGAAGAGGCCGCTGAAAAAGCCGGTGTTGTAATCTCGCAAGAGGATGGTCCCGACCACATGAGCGACTCCGTTGAGGAGGATCAAGCCCCAGAAGCTGAGGCCGATGGCAACGTTGCGCCTACCCAAATACGCAGCGAGCGGCGCCCCCACCCACATCAGCCCGATGTTCACTACCGGATAGAAAGAGAAGGGAATGGGGCAGTCCGGATACGGCGGATAGCCCATATTCTTGCAGACCATGATTTGGATTGAGTAGTCGAACCCCAGCACCGGCAGGCTGTATTCCTCGAATTGATGCAACCAGTAAAGCGGCGCGGCGAGCCACCCCAGCCAAACTGGATCGCGCCAGCGCGACACGGTTGTATTGCTGCGGAACGTGTCGGTCGTCAGCATCACAGCAATCATCACGATTGCCCCACCAAGCCCTACAAACGGCCAGACGGTATAGAACCAGTGCGTTTGCATCGAGCCTCCGGATCTCCAAACGGAGCCTTCGGCAACGAGCATACCCAACGAAGTTGGATAGTTCAACTATGTTGCTATTTCTTGCCCTCGTTCTCTTCCACGACCTTTAGGGCGACCTCTATCCATTGGCAGTCCCGCGCATCGATCAACCGACGGTGAATGTCAAGGAAACCACGTACTGACTGCGGCCCGGCAGCCTGAAACACCTGTTCGACCCGTTCGATGTTTTTCGCAATCACCCTCAGGTATATGCGACTCCCCTTGCGGGTCGGATACAACTGCTTTTGCCTGCGATCCTCAGGATCGTTCTTCTCCTCGATATAGCCCTCGCTGATGAGAGCGCCCAACGGTCTATTGAGGGCCTGGCGAGAAACGCGCAGAGCCCGCACAAGCTCACCGATAGTGATGCCGGGCGTGAGAGTCGCAAAGCCAAGAATCCTGTGCCTAGTCAGCGAGAATCCCTCGGAACCTAGCGCCTTGCCTGCTATCGCCTGCATGTGCATCGCCATCAGGCAATGCAGGAAGAACCCGTCGGCTGCTTGCGTCCGAATCCTGCGCTCACGTAATACAGCCATGGCCCTCTTTCGATTTGCAGTCTGCAGGTATCAAGTCTAAACCGCACGCAAAGTCCGCGCCGGTCGCAGACGACCGCTCTTGGCCGGGTGCAGCCTGCAGACAATCTCGGCCTTTGGTCCGCTGTTGGGCGCATTACTGACCTTCGCGGTGATGTGACCCAGCGCCTAAGGGTCGAATGGGATTTCGAGTATGGCGCGCTTTAACGTGATCTGACACCGCCCATCAGATCGAATCTGGGTTGGACACATCATCCGAGGTACAAACGCCGAGCAGTGCTTCGCTACCCTACGCAGGCTATCTCGAAAGACCTCGCATACGGCCAAAGGCCCAAGTAACGTGATCACCGCGTAGCGTCGCACTCAACTGCTGGCCGATGCGTTGCTCGAGGACGGAACGCCAAGGAACCAAGCTAAAGCCCAAGCCGTCATCCAGCATCGCAAAGCGTCCGCTCGACGTGAGCACCATCCGCCGATAGAAGCCCGTGGCACACACCCCATCGGCAAGCGGTCGATGAACCATGCATGTTTCGGCCGCTATGGTCTTGGCAGCGTTTTCGAGATCGCGCTGACGCAGCACCGTCAGCAGATTAGACGGCACCTTCAAGCGATCGCCATCGCGTTGCACAAAGCCGTGCTCGATCAGGAAATCTACGCGTTTCCGTAGAGCCTCTTTTACGGTCGCGCCAAAGCCAGAGCTGGCGAGCGGCGCGTCGCCGCTTACCAGCCTCTGATCCAGCCACGTTGCGCCAAGCGCTGTTACTTGCCTATCGATCGATAGATGCGAACGCAGTTGGATATCCACGCCACCGCTGCGCGTACAGTCGTATGCGTGACCACGCGCCACCAAATCCGGGGGAATCTGCCAGACACCTTCCGCTTCCCGCTCGACGATTCCGGCACGGCGCAGCGCTTCCAGGCGCCGGACATGGGTGTCGACGATCTCGTCTGCATGGTGGCCTGAGTGACCCTGCGCCCGAAGGTGCAAGCGTTGCTCCGCGGTCCGATATGCACCGTTCTGGCTTAGCGCCGCAATATTGCGATCCGCCACGCGCAGCGGCGTCGGTCGCGCTTCAAGGATGCCACCAAGCGGAAGCTCGCCCAGGTCCACCTGCCCAAGTGGCACGTGGTGAGCACGCCCATCGATTCCGTCGATGATCACGTAGGCCCGCTCATCGAGCTCGTTCAGGTATCCGGTGGACACGATGCTGCCGACGATCGGAGTCGCCCCGGAATCGGCGTTGAACAGCGTCAGTTCGCGCGGCTGACCGCGCAGCGCCCGGTGCATGGTGTGGAGGATGTCGCTACGCTCCCCGAGGGCCCTTAGCGTTGCCTCGGCCCTGGGCGCAATCTCCCATGTGCCGCCGCGCTCTTCCCGGCCAAGCCAATGCCCGCGAGTATCTGGAGGCGACCGACCAACAGGTTGCGGCGGTGTAGCGATTCGACAGCGGCACTGGGGTTGGCGAGGTTGATCGTGCCGTCCCGCGCGAGAGCTTGCAACTGTCGGTCAAGTCCCGTCCATGCCTCCCGGCTCACGTCCCGCTGCAGGCTTTGCTGGATCTCTCGCTCAGTGCGTAGTCCCAGCCACTCGGTCGACAGTTCGCAGGCGCGTAAGCGCATACCATCAGTCAGGTAGCGGCGGGCAATGATTAGGTCTTTGCCGCGCTCGTCCTTACCTCTGAGGACGACGTGGGTGTGTGGATTATCCGTGTCCCAATGGTCAACGGCGATCCAGTCCAGCTTGGTCCCCAGATCGCGCTCCATCGACGCCATGAGTTCCCGCGTGAAGTCACGCAGGTCGGTGAGCTCGACCCCATCTTCGGGCGCGACGATAAAGCGAAACTGATGACGATCCTGGCGGCCCGCCGCGCGAATTCATGCCGGTCGGCAATGTCGGCGTCCGGGCCATAAGGCTGCGTGGGCTGGCCGTCGTGTCCGACTCCTTCCCGCGCGATGTAGCGCAGATGGGCATCAACCGCCTGCGGCGTCACGTGCTTAAGATTTACGATCCGGGACTTGATCACCACCCGCCGCGAGTAGGGAACCAGCTTCGATCCGGCAAAGGCCGCCGCAGCAGCGCCGCGGCCGAGTCTTGCCAGAGTTGCTCGCGGCTTCGTGGACAGGGTGCGCAAACGCATTCCCCCGGCGAGATTGGCCGCGCGTAGCACCCTGGTCGGGAACGCCTTGCCGGAACGCGATTGCTTGGCCTTCGGCGCAGCGGGCTTGAGACGAAAGTAGTCATCATCGCGTCGATTCATAGGTCTCCTTCCGGCGTAGACCAGCGCGCTACCGCGGAGAGGGCACGCCCAAAGCCCAATGCACACGTCTATTTCGATCGTGCGACAGCACGCGCTGTTGAGCTGGGTGCCGTCGCAAACCCTGTGCAGGCGCGCTTCTCGGGCACGAGAAGCACGAATCCTTTCATCTTGCCGTCGCCCTCGCCCTCGTCGTGATCCCTGTGCATCGTTGTTCGGTCCTCGCCGACGCGGCATCGTCACTTCCTAAGGAGATGTGATGGTGATGATCTTTATCGATCACTGCAAACGCGGCGACCGCTTCAAATCCGTTCATTTCGCACACGACGAAAAATATATTTCGCGCTTCCTACGCTGGCCTACGCTTGCCTGCGATCGGTGGATTTGCAAATCAAAAAACATCACAGATACTTTGGATCGTGAATTCATCACAACGAATATGAGAAGCAAATATGAATACGCAACTCAACCCACTCGATCATCCCGATGCCGAAGTCACACGCGGGTACTTTTGCCAGCTCACCGGCCGTTCAAAAATAAGCGCGTATCGCCATGAGCGCACGGATCCCCTCTGGCCGAAACCAGTCAAGCGCGGCAAGCGCATTTTCTACAAAGCTGTCGACTGCAAGCGCTACTTGCAATCGGCGGTCGCGGCGGACGTCTCGGACGCGTACGCGTCGCACATTCATTCGTGATTCTTCAGGTTGCGCCATGAGCAACGACGGCATCATCATCGACTTCGAAGAACGCAAGAAGCTGGCGGCCAAAGTGGTTCGGGTCGATGCCGGTGGACCACCGTCGCAAGACGCCGTTGCGCTCGCATTCGTGCGGCAGCATGGGCACCACTACCGTTTCGTTCCGGCGTGGCAGCGGTGGATCCGCTGGGATGGCAAACGTTGGGTGATCGACCACGACAACGTCGTTTCAGCGCTCATTCGGAGCATCATCCGAGACGCCGTCGGCGGCACTCGACATGAGCGTCGAATCGCGACCGCAAACTACATTCGCGGCGCCGAATCCATGGCTCGCTATGATGCGGCCATTGTCGTCAAGGCCGACGCGCTCGACGCCGATCCGTGGCTTCTGAACACGCAATCCGACATCGTCAATCTGCGCGACGGAAGCCGAATGCCGCACGATCCCGCTGCGCTGATTACGCGCATCACCGCCGCCGCGCCGGCCGACGCCGAGGGCGAAGCGCTGTGGGCCCGGTTCCTCGTCGACATCACCCAGGGCGACGCCGACATGTCGGCCTATCTTCAGCGGCTCGCCGGCTATTGCGCGAGCGGTGTAACGTCGGAAGACATACTGCCCTACTTCTTCGGCGTCGGATCGAACGGCAAGAGTTCGTTCGCCGAAACGCTGCTGGCGGCTCTTGGCGACTACGCGTTGGTGTTCGCGCCGGAGGTCATGATGGAAGCGCGCGGCGAGCGCCATCCGACCGAACTAGCGCAGTTCATGGGTGTACGCCTCGCGCTGTGCAGCGAACCCAGCTTATCGGCGACCTGGAACGACAGCCGGGTCAAGTCGTTGACTGGCGATGCGGTGGTCTCTGCGCGCTTCATGCGCGGCGACAACTTCACTTATCGGCGTTCGCACAAGACTATTGTCATCGGCAATCACATGCCGAGGCTCAATACGGTGACACCCGCTATCCGGCGTCGGATGCAGATGGTGCCTTTCAGCGCCGTGTTTACTCCGGTGGCCGGCCACGGGATGCGCGAGCGTCTGCAGGAGAAAGCCCTCGGCGCCGCATTGAGCTGGGCTATCAAAGGGACCGTGGAGTGGATCAATCACGGAACCGCCCCGCCCGCCAGCGTGCGCCGCTTGACCGAGAATTACCTCGCCGACGAGGACTGTTTCGCCCAATGGCTGGAAGACAGCTGCCTTCGTGATCGGAACAGCGCAGAGGTATCCAGTGCCCTGTATCGCAACTACCAGTCCTGGTGTGGGCAGAAGGGGATACGGCCAGAGAGTAATACCCTGCTCTCGCGCTATCTGGTGACCAGCGGGTTTAGCAGGGAGAAGACTCGGGTGGGTCGTTCCTTTCAGGGTTTGCGACTTCGCCCACCGTGACGCTGTGACGCTGTGACGCTGTGACGCCTTTTAGGGTTTAGCTGCATCTACGCCCTACAAACGCTATGTATACAAGTAACCGGAACGGGCGTCACAAGCGTCACTCCGTCACGGACCTCGTAGGCAGGACGCACGCCGCACCATGAATACTCTCGATCTACAGGCGGCCGCTGCGTTTCTGCACATTCATCCGGTGACGCTGCAGGAGAAGGCACGCAGCGGCGAGATTCCGGGCGCCAAGATCGGCAAGTGCTGGGTCTTTGTTGACGTTGACCTTGTCGATCATATCCGTTCACAATACTCTCGGCGTGTGTTGCAGAGTGAACGCAAGGAGTTGGAATCATGTCACTCTACAAACGCAAGGACTCACCTCATTGGTGGGTCAAAATCAGCCACGGCGGAACAGCGATACAGCGCAGTACTGGGACTGAAGACAAGCGGCAAGCCCAGGAATACCACGACAAGCTGAAGGCATCGCTGTGGGAGCAGCAGCGGCTCGGCATCAAGCCGCGTCGGTCATGGAAAGAAGCAGTCGTTCGTTGGCTTGCGGAAACGTCGGACAAGGTCACGCACAGCGAGGACATCAGGAAGCTGCGTTGGCTCGATGCAATCCTGGGCTCGTTGATGCTCGATGAAGTGACACTTTCGGTCATCGATAGCGTCAGGTCCGAGAAGCTCAAGATGGCAGGCAAGCCGACGGTTAACCGCTATCTGGCGCTCGTGAGGGCGATTCTGCTTCGGGCACGGGACGGATGGGAATGGATCGACAGGACGCCGAAGGTGCGGTTATTTCGAGAAGGCCCGGGGCGCGAGCGTTCGATATCTGCAGATCAAGTTGTTGCGCTCCTCATTGAGCTGCCGGTGCATCAACGAGACGTAGTGATTTTCGCGCTAGCAACAGGATTACGGCAGTCCAACGTGCTGGGGCTGGAGTGGTCGCATGTTGATCTGGATGCAGGCCATGCGTGGGTGGGAGCAAACCAGTCGAAGAATCGCAGGCCGATTGCCGTACCGCTTAACGCGACCGCGTTGGAGGTACTGCGTAGGCAACTCGGCAAACATCGCGAGCGAGTGTTTACCTACGCAGGGAAGCCGCTAGGTTGGGCCAACACGAAGGCTTGGAGGAACGCGTTGCAACGGGCTGGAATCGGGGACTTCCGCTGGCACGACCTAAGACACACTTGGGCATCGTGGCATCGCCAATCAGGTACGCCGACCCACGAGTTGCAGCGCCTTGGTGGCTGGAAGTCTTCGGTGATGGTCGAGCGCTATGCGCATCTGGCGCCTGACCATCTTGCGAAAGCAGCGACCAGGATCGATTCTGTGCTCGGCGGTTACGATCTGGCTACGTTAGGCAAAGAAAAAGGGTCGGCCGTTAAGCTAACCCTTTGAAAGTTTGGTAGGCCGTGTAGGGATCGAACCTACGACCAACGGATTAAGAGTCCGCTGCTCTACCAGCTGAGCTAACGACCCGGAGAGGGCGAATTTTATCACAGGCCCGCGCCGGTTTCCAAGACGGATTCCGATGCGACGTCCGACGCTCACGGACGCACGAAACGATGTACCGCCGATGCCGCGCTGTTTGCGCTGCGCCTACCTTGGCGTACCGCCCACGCCGTTGCGCACGCGGGCTCTCGATAACCGTTCAAGGAGGCATCATGCGACTCAAGCACACGTTCGTTGCCATGGCCGTGGCGCTGTGCGCCAGCGGCACTGCGTTCGCGCAGGCGGACAACACCAACTCGAAGACCGATCCGACCTTCCATTCGTGGATGCACGACTATTCGCGGACCAACAATGGACGCATCTCGCGCGATGCGTACATGGCCGAAGCCGGCCGCCGCTGGGACATGATGGATCGCGAACATCGTGGCCTCACGACGCAGCAGATCGACTCGATGTACGGCACGGTAGCCACGCCCAACATGGTGAACGGCGGATCGAACCGCACCAACCCCACCGGCACCGAGCTCAAGGGACAGAACAGCGGCGGCAAGTGACGCTGTCGTAACCCGAAGCCCGTAGTGACCAGCGCGCGCCGGCGAGATGCCGGCGCGCTTGCTTGCCATGGGGATCGTCGCCTGCGCCTTGCGCAGCGGTACGTGGCGCTCGTGCGCCCCGCCCCCCGCTGGACCCAGGTTCGTGAATGCCCAGCCGACAGCGGCATGGCGCGAGCGAAATCGCTGATGTCTCGAAGCCGCAAGCCGGACGTGCGTGTGCGTTGGCGTTAACATTCCAACCACCCGAGGGCATCGCATGGAATTTCGCTATCAGGAGGTTCCTACGCTGCCGCCGCTCGCATGGGGCGCGCACGTGGAACGCGGCAACGCTACCGCCACGGTTTTCCACGGCAATCTCGTGGAAACTCGGCCACAGGGATTCATCGAGGGCATGTGGAACGGGCCGTTTGACGCGTTCGATTTCACCAACGCGACCATCGTTGCGGGAACGGGCGGCGCGGCCACGCCCACCGGCCTTCGCTTCAGCACGAGCACCGACCACCTGGGCGCGCTCTTCAGCGTCGCCAAGCGCGGCTCGGTGTACGTCGCGAACTCACCCGCGTTCGTGCTGACGATGTCGAACGAGGAGCTCGACGACGCCTATCCCTTCTATGCGTACGACTTCGTCCGCATCTACCGCCAGGGCCTCTTCTGCCCCAACGGCCGCCTCCGGTTGCGCTCCGCCGCAAAACTCGGCGTGCACTTCATGACCCTTCTCTCGGTCGATCCGCGCGGACGAATGGTGTTCGAGCCCCATCGACTGTGCGAAGCGCCGCAGGACTACCGCTCCTACGAGCGAATGTTGCGTGAGGGAACACAAGCCGTCCTGGCCAACGGCGCGGATCCCGCGCGAAAGAATACGTACACGCCGCTGGTTCCGTTGTCGCGCGGCTATGACTCGACAGCGGCGGCGGTCCTGGCGAAGGCCGCGGGTTGCACGCAGGCGTATGCCTACGAAGACCCGCGCAGGCCCAACCCGAAGCGCGACAGCGGAGCCTCGAATGCGCGGTTTTTCCTCAACATGCGCTGCAGCGTCTGTTCGCGGTGGCAATACCTGGCGCTGGACCGCGCCGTGGAAACCGAATTCGGGTACTCGGCGGCCTCCTGCCGGGCGCCGATGGCCGGCGTCGAGGCGCAGCTTGCCGGCCGCGTCCTCCTTTTGGGAGAATCGGGAGACACGATCTGGGATCCGGAAGGGGCGAAGGCCGCGAACCGGATGAGCAAAAGCTGGGTGCGTCGCGTTCACGGGATCAGTCCGATTGAATTCCGGTTGCGCGTCGGATTCCAGTCGTTCGCGCCGGCGAGCATCGCGGCGCGACACAATCTTGCGATCCACGCGATCGCCACATCCGCCGAAATGCGGCCATGGACGATCGGTGGCGACTACGATCGACCGCTGGCGCGGCGCATCATCGAGGAAGCCGGCGTGCCGCGCGACCAGTTTGCCACCCGCAAAGCGGCTACCGGGCACAGCCGGCTCATGGAGCCGGGGCGATTCTCCGCGAAGGGCTTCGCCGACTATCGACAATTCGTGGCGGAGCGCCACGCCCAATCGAATCGACGCGTCGTCGATTACTGGAAGGCGCGCGCCCGATGGCGCCACCGATGGTGGGATTGGCTGGAGAGGAAGGGGCACAAGGAAGGTCGCCACATGCCCTCGACGTTCCTGCAGCGCCGGTTTCCGTTCCTGCTCAACGCGACGCCGACGCGCGTCGACTGGGACTACATGTTCACCTTTCAATGGTCGGTGGCCGCGATGCGCAGCCGGTACGTGTTGCCATGACGGCCGCGCCGTCGCGCTCGCCGGGCGCCTGACGCTATACTCGTGTGCGCTGCCCATCACCGGCAGCCCGTAACATGAGATTTCCTTCACGATCCCGCGGCCCGGGTCCAACCTGACGGGCCGACCTTGCAGCGCGCAGTTCTCATTCCGCTGATCGTCGCCAGCGCCCTGTTCATGGAAAACATGGACTCGACGGTCATCGCCACGTCGCTGCCGGCGATCGCGGCGGACATCGGCCAGAATCCACTGGCGCTCAAGCTCGCGCTCACGTCGTATCTCGTGAGCCTCGCGGTGTTCATTCCGATCAGCGGCTGGATCGCCGACCGCTACGGCTCGCGCACCGTGTTCGCCAGCGCGATCGTCGTGTTCGTGCTGGGATCGGTCGCCTGCGCGATGTGCAGCACGCTGCCCGCATTCGTCATCGCGCGGTTCGTGCAGGGCATGGGCGGCGCGATGATGGTCCCGGTGGGCCGCCTGGTCCTGATGCGTTCGGTGCCGAAGAACGAATACGTCGCGGCGCTCAACTACCTGACGATACCGGCGCTGTTGGGGCCGGTCATGGGACCGGCGCTCGGCGGCGCCATCACGCTGTACTTCCATTGGCGGTGGATCTTCGCGATCAACGTGCCGATCGGCGTCCTCGGCCTCTACCTCGTGATGCGCCACATCCCGAACTTTCGCGAGGATGCACGGCGCCCGTTCGATACCACGGGCTTCGCACTTTCCGGGATCGGCCTGTCCGTGCTGATGCTCGGGCTGTCGGCGCTGGGCGGTCACCTGATGGCGGCGCCGGCGACGGCCGCGTGCGTGGTCGCGGGCGCGGTGGCGCTCGCCCTCTATGTCATGCACGCGCGGCGGACCGAGCATCCGGTGATCGACCTGCGCCTGCTGCGGATGCCGACGTTCTTCGACGCCGTGGTGGTGGGATCGCTGTTCCGCATCGGGCTCGGCGCGACGCCGTTCCTGCTGCCGCTCCTCCTGCAGCTCGGCTTCGGCCTCGACCCGCTGCAGTCCGGCATCCTCACGTGCACGACGGCGATCGGCGCGATGTTCATGAAGACCCTGACGGTGCGCATCCTGCAGCGCTGGGGATTCCGGGTCGTGCTGACCGTCAACGGCATCCTCGCGTCGCTGATCACCGCCGTCGCCGGCCTGTTCACCGCGCACACGCCCCACCTGCTGATCGGCACCATCCTGCTGGTATCGGGCTGCATGCGCTCGCTGCAGTTCACGTCGCTGCAGGCGATTGCGTTCGCCGACATCGCCAGGTCCGACATCAGCCAGGCTGCCAGCTTCACCAGCATGGCGCAGCGCCTCTCGCAGAGCCTCGGCATCGCCATCGGCGCGTACCTGCTGCAGCTGTCGAGCACCCTCCAGGGACATGCGACGATCGTCGCCGCCGATTTCTGGCCGGCGTTCGTCGGCATCGCGCTCATCTCGCTGTCGGCGCCGATGCTGCACCTGAGGCTCGCGCGGGAAGCGGGCGCGTCCGTGTCGGGCCACGTGCTGCGCATCGATGGTCAACGCATCCCCGCGGAGCCGGCGACGTCTCCGGGCGCGCGGTCTTCGGATTGAGCGTGGCCGCCCCGATCGACTCCCCTATCCGAAAACACGCTATCGTTGACGTGACCGCGCCGTCATTCCTGGCGCCAC
This sequence comes from uncultured Pseudomonadota bacterium, assembly GCA_963781395.1. Classification (GTDB taxonomy): domain Bacteria; phylum Pseudomonadota; class Gammaproteobacteria; order Burkholderiales; family Casimicrobiaceae; genus VBCG01. The sequence goes on along the minus strand of CAWAFO010000011.1, from coordinate 25,181 downwards.
GCGGGAACTTCCATGCGCCTCGACGATTGCCATAACTTCCACGACTTTCGCGAGCTGGCACGGCGCCGGCTGCCCGGTCCGATCTTCGATTACATCGACGGCGCGGCCGACGACGAGGTGACCTATCGTCGCAACACCGAAAGCTTCGAGCGCTGCGATCTCGTTCCGAATGTGCTGCGGGGCGTTGCCGCCGTCGACATGTCGGTGACGGTGATGGGCCAGAAGCTCGACGTGCCCTTCTACTGCTCGCCGACGGCATTGCAACGCCTGTTCCATCATCGCGGCGAGCATGCGGTCGCGGCGGCAGCCGCGAAGTTCGGCACGATGTTCGGCGTGTCGTCGCTCGGCACCGTGAGCCTCGAGGTGCTGCGCAAGACGCACTCGACGCCACAGGTGTACCAGTTCTATTTTCACCGTGACCGAGGCCTCAATCGCGCGATGATCCAGCGCGCGAAGGACGCTGGCGTCGACGTGATGCTGCTCACGGTCGACAGCATCACCGGCGGCAATCGGGAACGCGACCTGCGCACCGGCTTTTCGATTCCGTTCAGGTTGACCCTTGCCGGGATGCTCCAGTTCGCACTCAAGCCGATGTGGGCCATCAACTACCTGAGTCACGAGGGATTCAGCCTGCCGCAGCTGGACAAGCATGTCGACATGGGCGGGGATACGTTGTCGATCGCACGCTACTTCACCGAAATGCTGGATCCATCGATGACCTGGGCCGACGTCGCCGGCATGGTGAAAGACTGGGACGGGCAGTTCTGCCTGAAGGGCGTGATGTCGGTGGCCGACGCCAAGCACGCGGCGGACATCGGCTGCACCGGCATCATCCTGTCCAATCACGGCGGCCGGCAGCTGGACGGGTCGCGGGCGGCGTTCGATCAGCTGGCGGAAATCGTCGACGCCGTCGGCGACCGGCTGGACGTGATGATGGACGGCGGAATCCAGCGCGGCACGCACGTCCTCAAGGCGCTTTCGATGGGCGCCAAGGCTGTGGGTCTCGGACGCTGCTACCTCTTTCCGCTGGCCGCCGCCGGCCAGGCCGGCGTCGAGCGCGCGCTGGGCCTGATGCGTGCGGAGATCGACCGCGGCATGAAGCTGATGGGGTGTGACTCGATCAGCCGGCTGTCGCGCGACAACCTGCGGTTCAGATAGGGTACCGAGAGCCGTACACCGCGTCGATTATCGATGCGCGAGCGTTCGATGTCCGCAATGAGCGAATCCGGCAGGATGAACCTGCATCATTCAGCGAGCCTAGAACTGCGTTTTGTAGCCGATCTCGAAGCCATGCGGGAGCAGTTCGATCATGATCGGCACTTTGCGGCTGTGTGCGTACCATCCCGACAGGCCTCCAACGGCCCATCCCGCGATCACGTCCGTTTGCCAATGCGCCTGGTTCTTGATTCTTCCCGCGCCGACATAGAGCGGTAGCAGAAGCAGGGCGTAAGTGACCGGATGATCGCTGCCGTATTCGATGATGTAGGGCGTCACCAGGGCGGCGGAAAACGCTGCTTCGCCACTTGGAAAGCTGTAGCTGGATCCTCCTTGGAACCACAAGCATGGATTGTCGTCCGCGCTAGGGCGAGCGCGCGTGAATACATATTTGCCAGCGCTGGCAGCGACGGTGCCGATGATCTGGGAATCGATGCCTTGCCACATCGTCTTCCCGAATCGTGAATCCGAACCTTCCCAAACCGCGCCACCAATTTCGGCGACGGTGAGGGCTCCCATCAAACCGCGGTAGACATCCGGATTCCAGATGCCGGAAGCGTCGTAGCTGACGCGATGATCCACCCGCGACCACCCGCAGTTTTGGGCGCCGCACATAGGTGCGACAAGCACGAGACCCGCGAGCGCCGCTGCTCTCGTAAATTGCATCTCACCCTCCCGGGTGTAATGCCTTCACGAAATGTTGCGCCTGCGGGCGTCGCTTCGCAATCACAAGTCGCCATCTGACTAACGACTAACGATTTGCTGAAAATTCCACGACATCCTCGCTTCGTTTTCCAATGTAAGCGCATCGAGAAGCGGCGCGCGACTCGACCATGGACGCGAATCAATGCCGCCGCCTATCGTCGCTACCCTTGCTGTGGCTTGGCGTCGCGCCGATGGCGCTTGGCGTCGAGACGCTGGGCGAGGCGACGCAGGTCGACCAATGCGCGTTCATGCATGCCGCTGCCGATTTCCTGGGACTCGTCGCGCGCCGTGACGGCGAAGACGATGCGCCGGCCCTCGACCGCGGTGACGACCGCTTCCGCCGTCACCCGCTGGCCTTCCGGCGTCGCCGCGAGGTGCCTGATGTCGACGACCGTGCCGAGCGCAGACTCGCCGGGCGCCAGGTACGCGCGAATGGCATTGAGCGCGGCGTTCTCCATGAACAGGATCATCAGCGGTGTCGCGAGCACCGGCGGCAGCGTCGGATCCTTGAACCGGCTGGCCAGATGCTCGGCGGTGACGATCGTCGAGAAGGTTCCCTTGGCGCCGAGCGGGATCGCATCCATCTCAAAACGCCAGCCCTACGAGGCCGACGAAGATCTGCTCGCTCGAGCCCGGGTTGAACCAATAGCCGCCGATGGTCAGCTTGGACCACGTGACCTGCGCGAACGGGCCGCGCTGGAAATCGCGATCACCGCCATACAGCCGGGTGCGCTGGCCCGCAACGCCGACGCGCAGCCACTCGACCGGGCGATAGCCGAGCTCGCTCCACGCGTAGGTGTAGTTATTGGCGTGTTCGTGGCTGTCGTGCACGTACTCGGCTTCGGTATAGAAGTCGAGCTGCCGCCACCCGAAGCTTGCCTGCAGGCCCGGGATGAACGCGTGAATGGATCCCCACGCACCACCCAGCAGCGGACGCACTTCCCAAGTGAAGTCCTCGCCGCCGGAAAAGCTCCAGCCCACGAACGCGGAGCGCGCTCCGATCGCCTCGTAGTCGTAGCGGCCCTCGAAATGCAACGGGCCGTGATCCACGCCAGCGATGGCGGACGTGAATCGATCGCCTCCGCGCACGTCCGTCGGATAGGCCGTGATCGCGAATTCCCACGCCGGCTCGGCAGGCGCAGGCGTCGCTGTAACGGCGGATTCATCGCCTGCCGCGTGGGCCGTCGTCGCCATGACGGCGGCGAGGGCGACGACGAAATAGGCTGCGCGTCTCATCCGCCGAGTGCGTTGATGGCGATCACCAGCACCGTTCCGAGTCCTGCCACCATGAATCCCGTCCGCCACCCGAAATGACCCGCGTAGCGGCCGAGGGCCAGGCCACCCATGAACAGCATGGCGAGCGCGATGAGGCGGGAAACGTGCTTGGCGATACCGACGTCATCGATCAGCAGGAATGGCAGCACGACGGGAATGGTGGAGGCGACGACGATCACGAATATCAGGAGCGCCGCCAGGATGTCGTTGCGTCGCAGCCTGGGCCGCTCAGGCAGCGTCGTCATCGCGAGGATACGGCCGCGAACCGCCTCGAGCTCCGCTTTCGACAGCAGTTCGCTCGCGGGCCGCGACAGCGACTCGGCGATGACCTGCTGACCGGATTGCGCGTCGGCGCTCGACTGCACGGCGCGCACCAGCGTCAGCAATCGTCCGCGGTCCGCGAGGGTGCGCACCAGGAACATCACCGCGTCGACCATGCCCCAGGCGATATTGCAGCCGAATGCGCCGATGAACATCTCCCGGATCTGCCCGGCGCCGGGATTGGTCACCGACACGGCGCCCACGAAGGTGAGCGCCATGAACAAGCCGAAAAGCAATTCCGAGACGCGGTCCACGGGACCCAGCAGCGGTTCTGCGGCCGCTTCCGTACGTACGGATGTTTCGCTCATGTCGCGAGACCAGTCAGTTTCAGGATCGTTACCTTAAATCCGAATTCAATCGCCGGCATGTTACCGGGGCCGAATCCGATGTCATTTCACTGCGCCTGCGGCGGCAGCATGTACAGCGTCATCGCGAAAATCGCGTAGACCATCAGCACCAGCACGCCGGCGAACCAGGCGGCCCGACCGGCGTTCGTGACTAGCGCCGCCGTGAGCGTTGCGACCAGCACCATTACCACCGCGCCGGGCCAGATTTCCAGGTCCATCGGCGTCGGCCCGATCAGGTAACTGAGCAGGACCAGCGCGGGCGCGACGAAAAGGGCGATCTGCGATGCACTGCCCAATGCGATGCCGACGCTCAGGTCGAGCCGGTTCTTGCGCGCGCCGGAGAACGCCGACGCCATCTCCGCGGCGCCGCCCACGAGCGGCACGACGACGAAGCCCACGAACGCAGGCGTCATGCCGAACGCGTCGGCCGCCATCTGCACCGACTCGACGAATATCTCGCTCACCAGCGCGACGAGGACCGTGACGCCGGCGAGTGTCCCCAGCGCGAGCCCCATCGGCCACGGCGTTTCGCCGTCCGGCGCGTGCTCTGCGCTGGCGAACAGCTCGCGATGGGTCTTGAGCGAGAACAGCATTCCCAGCCCGTACGCAATGATGAGCAGCACCGCGAGGCCGACGCTCAATTTCTGCGTGAATGTCCCGCCTGTGCCCGCGTCGGCTTCGGCCACCGCCGATGGAATCACCAGCGCGATCGTCGCCAGGAACAGCAGCCCGGCCTGCATGCGCGCGCTGACCCGGTTGTACTCCTGGACGTGGTACTTGAGCCCGCCGAGCAGAAACGACGCGCCGAGCATGAACATCGAGTTGGCGACGATGGCGCCGGCAATGGAGGCCTTGACCAGCATGTACTCGCCGGCGTGCAAGGCGGTCAGCGCGATGATCAGCTCGGTCAGGTTGCCCAATGTCGCGTTGAGCAGCCCGCCCACCGCGTCGCCGGTCTTGGCCGCAACGGACTCGGTGGCGTGGCTCAACAGTGCCGCCAACGGCACGATGGCCAGCACCGACAACACGAAGAGCAGCGTGTGCGCTTCGGGTTCGAGTTTCGCGGTCGCAAACACCACCGGCACGAAGGCCAGCAGCCAAAGCAGCGGGTTGTGGCGGATTTCCTTCAGCAGAAGGTTCATGACCGGCATTCGTCCCCATGAGTGCGGCGAGCGCGACGCTCTGACCTTCTCGTCGCTGCGAGAATGCTACGCCAGCGATGGCGAAGGGGGGGCAAGACGCGCGTCGACGTGTTCATCCTGTTCAATCGCGACGCCGACGATATCACCTACCGCCATACGTCACGTGCGCCGGGCCATTCCGTCGGCGCAGCCGTCGGGCGCCCATGCATCCAGTTCGCTCCCCCGTATCTCAGGCATGTGGGCGGCGACGGAAATCCGTCCTCGCCGCGCCACCGAGGAGAGTGGAATGCGTAGTCAAATCTGGATCGCCATCGCGATGGCCGGCGCGATCGCTGCGGCGCCGGCAGCTGCCGGGGCGCAAGTGATGTTCGGTGGCGCGCCGATGTATCGCACCAAGGACATCGTCGACAATGCCGTGAATTCGAAGGATCACACGAAGCTGGTCGCAGCCGTGAAGGCAGCGGGACTGGTGCCGACGCTCAAGGGCCGCGGGCCGTTCACCGTCTTCGCGCCGACCAACGAAGCCTTCGCGGCCTTGCCCGCCGGCACTGTGGACACCCTGCTCAAGCCCGAGAACAAGCCCGCGTTGACCAAGATATTGACGTATCACGTGGTGGCCGCCAACTACGACACCGCGGCGCTCAAGAAGGCTGTTGCGGCAGGACATGGCACCGCAATGCTGACGACGGTCGAAGGCGAAACGATCGCAGTGATGGATTCACCCGATGGCACTTTTTCAGTCAAGGACAGCAAGGGTGGAACTGCCCACGTGACGATTCCCGACGTCGTTCAATCCAATGGCGTCATTCTCGTCGTCGACCGTGTTCTGCTTCCGAGCTGATGGTGATGTCCGAGAATTGCGACCGTATGCCAAACGACCTCACGAGCATGCAAAGCTGGCGGCGTCGTCCGGGCTCCCCGCCCCGAGGTACCTGGGATAGGTCGGATAGACGCACAGCGGCCGTGCCAGCGCGTTGACTGTCGAGGATGCATTGCGGGCGACGAGATTCCCTGGCGCGACTCCTTGTTCGACCCACTTCTCGAGGGCATCGAACGCAGGCAATGATCCTTCGGGATTGAATGCACCTGTGCTGTGGCCGAACCCCGGGACGATGTACAGCCGCACCGCACCGTCGACACGTTCCTGTCCGTGGCGCTGCACCAACTCCCGGTAATAGTCGATGGTTGGCTGCGTCGGAACAAAGGCATCCGCTTGCCCATGCAGGACGATCAGCTTCCCGCCTTTCGACAGATAGGCGTCGATGTCGGGATTCGTCTGGTCGATGATGGCAGATACTTCCTGGATCCGCGCCAGTGCTGCGCCGGGGTGCAACGGGTCGAACGCCAGGGAATCGGCACCGGGATCGCGAAGCAGCAGGTACCTGACGAATTGGTCCGCATACCAGAACGGTGGACCAATATCCGCCATCGTCGGATTGGCGTGAAAGTCCGGAAAATCCCCGAGCATCGAGTACCACTGCGCGTCCTGGGTATACGCGGGCAGTGCCGCGACGCCGTTGTCGAGGACATATGGCAAAGGCGTCGCCGACGACATCAGCGCGTAGGTGCCTATCTGGATGTCTGAGAGACAGAAGTTGCCGGCATCGACGCCGCCCGGACATCGCGCAGCGGCCACTCTCGACGCGGCATCGAAGTTGCAAGCCGCCGGATTCGAAACGACGCCTTCGGCCAGGCCATCCAGCGCGTCGCATTTGCCCGAAGCGGCAACGTCAAGCGCGACGGCTTCCGGGGGATTGAACCACCCGTTGCTTCCATTGCCGCGCATGGCGCGGTCGATCAGTTGCAACTTGAGCATTGTCGCCGTCAGGTCGAACGCCGGCATCAACGCAAGGACCCCGTCGTAGTCGCCCGGCCACCGCTGGAATGCCGCAAAGGCCTCGCGCCCACCGTTCGACGCGCCGACAAAATAGGACTTTCCAGGTTGCGCTGCATACCGGGCCTGGATCACGGCCGTCGCGGCGTCGTGCGTTTTCTTGATCTGGTCGCCACCGAAATTCTGAAGTTCTTCGGCGTTGAGTGCGAAGGAGGCGTCGCCCGACGCGGATTCGTGTCCTCCATCGCTCGCGACAACCGCGTATCCGCGAGCGGTGGGCGATTCCGGACCGATCAGCGAGAATGTCTGCATCGCCGGGCCGAGATCACCGTCCCAGCCACCGCCGCCAAGTTGCATGAGCTTGCCGTTCCATGCAGTCGGCAACCGGATCTCGAACAGGATCGGGGACGCCGCCGGGTCCACTGACACGATCGTGCCATCGACGCGGCAATATTCCACGTCCGCGCTCGTCGCCGCGACGAGCGTCGCCTGCGAAACGACGGCTCCCTTCGTCGCCAGCCCTATCTGGCCGGGCGCGATCGACAGCGAAGCCAACCGGTCGCAGGCGACCTTTGCGGCCGGCTCGGAGGGCCCGCCATTGCCGCCGCCGCCGCCGCATCCGGCCATCATCACGGCCACGAGCGCGAATGCAATCGGCAGCAAGCAACCGTTTTCGGCATGCATGTCACGCAACAATCGACGCCTCCTGAGCGGCATGCGTGGGGCTCACATCGACACGCAAAGTGGCACGCCGACACCGAATCCTTCCAGGATCCATCCTCGATCGATCATCTACTGACGTTCGTCGGCGCTGGTGACGAAGCGATGATTGGGCACGCCGGCTTGGCCGTTGTTGTACGAGCGATATACCGGGACAGTGTAAATGGGACAACTCACATCCGCGCCCCCTCTACCGCCGCCGCCCTCGCACCAAGACTGGCTATGCCGCGATCCCTAACGCGGACTCGATCGTCCTGTAGGGCAAGTCCAACGCTTCCGCCACAGCGCGGTTTGTGATCTCGCCGCGATAAACGTTCAATCCTGCGCGAAGATATCGGTCTTTCCTGAGCGCGTCCAGAACACCGGAAGCAAGCGCGAGGCCGTGTTTCAGAGTCGCATTGTTCAACGCGATCGTCGATGTACTTGGCACCGCCGCCGGCATGTTCGCCACGCAGTAATGAACGACACCATCAACAACATACGTGGGATGATCGTAAGTTGTGGGACGCGACGTCTCGAAGCATCCACCCTGGTCGATGGAAACATCCACCAGGACCGAACCCTTTTTCATGCGGGGCAGCAACGCGCGCGAGACCAGCTTTGGAGCGCTGGCGCCAGCAACCAGTACAGCTCCGATCACCGCGTCGGCAGCAAGTACCTCTTCCTCGATGGACGTATGATCCGCGTATCGCGTGCGGATCCGCCCTTTGAAGTTAGCGTCAAGCTCGCGCAAGCGATCGATGGACGCGTCTATAACCGTTACATCGGCACCCAATCCTACGGCCATTCTTGCCGCGTTTCCACCGACGACGCCACCGCCGAGGATTACTACACGAGCAGGTGCAACGCCCGGAACGCCACCGAGCAACAATCCGCGCCCACCGCATTGCCGGCGAAGCGCAAAACCGGCGGCCTCGACCGCTAACCTCCCCGCCACTTCGCTCATCGGAGCGAGCAGCGGCAATCGTCCACGCTCGTCGGTAACCGTTTCGTAGGCAATTGCCGTACAACGCGAATCGACAAGTCCACAGGCCTGCGCCCGATCCGGTGCCAAATGCAGGTAAGCGAAGAGAATCTGGTCCTCACGCAATCGCCCCCACTCCTCAGGCTGGGGCTCCTTGACCTTTACGATCATATCGCTGCCGCTAAAGACCTCTTCGGCGGTCTCGACGATTCGCGCGCCGGCGCTGATATATGTCGCGTCCTCTGCGCCCATCCCTGAGCCCGCCCCCCGCTGAATCAGAACGTCATGACCCGCGCGCACATATTCATGCGCAGAGGCTGGCGTCAAACCCACGCGGTATTCGCCTGCCTTTATCTCCGTTGGCACTCCGATTCGCATTTTCGAGCCCTTTGATCTATTAATGCTACGTAACCAGCGTCTGAGGCGGCGACTAGCGACTTGAGAAAAGCGCGAGCATGTTCATGAGCCAGCGCGCGAAAGATGCGCTGTGGTGCCCGTGCTCAACAACTACGCCGCTGCAAATAAGGTAGGTGCCACGTTCTTGTCACGGTCGGATGAGACAGAAAGCACGAAACTGACGCTACTTTCTGCTTTATTTGGTAGGCCGTACTGGATTCGAACCAGTGACCAACGGATTAAAAGTCCGCTGCTCTACCAGGCTGAGCTAACGGCCCCTGGGCGGAGCCCGGCATTCTAGCTTAGCGGCGCCCGTCGACGCGTGTCGGCCTTCAGCGGCCGCGACCGCGATCGACATCGGGGTGCGACCTCAGTGCGCCTCGCTGGTGATCGATGCCGGCAGCGACGTGAAGTCGATGCCTTCCTCGCGCAGCTCTTCCGCCTCCTCCGCGCTGGCGCGACCGCGGATCGCGCGCGCCGGCACTTCTGCGTAGTGGATCTTGCGCGCCTCCTCGGCGAAGCGCTCGCCGACGTTCTCGGTGTTGCGCACGATCTCGCGCAGCTTGGCGACGATCTCCGGCGGCAGGCTGGCGATCGCATGGATGGGCGCGGACGGCGGGGGTGTCTCGGGGGCGGGTGACGGCGCGGCCGCAGGCGTCTCCACCGGCGCGCGCGCCTTGCCGATGTTGACGCGCGCCGACAGGCGCTTGTCGATCGCCGCGTCGTCGCACACCGGGCAGCGCACGAGATCGCGCGCGCGCTGGTCGGCAAAGGCATCCGCCGAGGCGAACCAGCCCTCGAAGGCGTGGCCGTGCGAGCAGGCGAGGTCGAAGACGATCATGGGGACAAAACGTCCGGCGTCAGGCCGGGGTTGACGCCAGCTCCAGGCGGTCGATCCGCCACATCTGGTAGCGCACGGCCAGAATGCAACCGCCGATGATCGCGAACAGGGTGATGAACGAGCCCACCGCCAGCGTGGAGACGCCGGTGAGCCCCTGGCCGATCGTGCAGCCCAGTGCCGTGACGCCGCCGAAGCCCATCATCACGCCGCCGACGAGATGGTTGCCGACGTCCTCGGCATTGGCGAAGCCTTCCCAGCGGAAATTGCGCGTCGCCACCGCCATCGCGAACGATCCGGCGATCATGCCGAGCACGCCGGCAATGCCGAACGTGACGACGCGCGACTGGTCGGTCCACAGCAACAGCAGCTCGAGCAGGTACGCGGTGGGCGCGACGAACGAGAACGACTCGGCGTGCGCGGAGTTGGTGGCGAGAAAGCGTTCCTCGAGTGTCGCCGGGTCCTCGGCGACATGCCCGATGTGCGCGGACACATACCAGCCGCCGACGATCACCGCACCGACGACGAGTCCGCCGATGATGAGCTCGGGCGTCGTGCGAAAGTCGCGGCTGGCGAACACGAACGCGGCGATCGCCGCGGCGACGACGAGCGGCATCCACCAGCGGATGCTTGCGGGAAGTCCCCACGCGCCGAAGATCGCCGGCAGATCCGATGCATTGGCGCCGACGTTGAACCGGACAGGATCGAGCCCGAACGCGCGCGCGCCGGCGAACGCGCCCTTGAGCGTCATGTACGCGGCGGCGGCGAGCACGATCAGCACGATCAGCGATTTCAAGTTGCCGGCGCCGAGACGGATCAGCGTCTTGCTGCCGCAGCCCGATGCCAGCGTCATGCCGGCGCCGAACAACAGGCCGCCGACGACGTGCGACAGCCACGGCACGTCGGCGCTGGTGTAGATCGACTTCTCGACGTCGATCGCGCCCATCGCGTGCAGCGCGCCGGTGCCGGCGATCGCCACCGCGATCGCCAGCAGCCACATGCGCATCCGCCGCCAGTCGCCGAAATTGACGACATCCGTGATCGCACCCATCGTGCAGAAGCTCGCGCGCTGCGCGACGGCGCCGAACACGAACGCGAGCGCGAAGGCGCTCCAGACGACGACGGCCGACAGGTGGGCGGTATCCTGCATCGAGCGGATTATAGAGCCCTGTTTAACCCCGTTCGCCGGCGTGCCGCGTTCAACGCAGGGACGGCTTTTTCGCCGTGCCCACAGGGGAATGCCATGAACCGCTCACGCCGCCGATTGTTGTCCGCTACATTGCCCGCCCTCGTCGCCGCGCTCGCGCTCGATGCCAGCGGATGCGCGACCGCCTATCCGACCACGTCGTCGTGGACCAGCGGCGGCATCGCCGCGCTCGAGATCGTCGACCGCGCCAACGGCGAGCACCTCGGCGCGTATGCGAGCCGCGGCCAGCGGTTCGTCGTCGGCACGCCGGGTCACGAATACCGGCTGCGTATCCGCAACCTCACCGGCGCGCGCATTCTTGCAGTGACGAGCGTCGACGGCGTCAACGTCGTCACCGGCGAAACCGCGTCGCCGGCGCAATCGGGCTACGTACTCGGTCCGTGGGAATCGCTCGACGTCGACGGCTGGCGCACGAGCCTCGCGCGCACCGCGGCGTTCTATTTCACCGATCTCGGCGACAGCTACGCCGCGCGCACCGGCCGGCCCAACGACGTCGGCGTCATCGGCCTCGCGGTGTTCCGCGAGCGCGCGCCGGTGATCGATTACGCCACGCCGAAGTTGTCGCGCGGCGACGCGCCGGCGGCACGGTCGGAAGCGTCCGCGCCGGCGGCGCAGGCGGGGGCCGCCGACGCACGCCGCGAACGCGACGCCGTCGCTTCGGAAGACGCCGCGAAGACGCTCGGCGCGTTCAAGCCGGCGCCTTCGCTCGGCACCGGATATGGTCGCGAGGAAACGTCGTACGCGCATCGCGTCGGCTTCGAGCGTGCGACGAACGCGCCGGCCGAAACGCTCGCGGTGCGCTACGACAGCCGCGCCAACCTCGTGGCGATGGGCGTGCTGCCGCAGGCGCGCATCGTCGGGCGCGCGCCCGATCCGTTCCCCGGTTCGTTCGTGGCGCCGCCGCCCAACTGAACGCGCGGCCATGCAGGCGGAAGCCACGCCCGCACCCGACGCCCGCTGCGGCACGCCGATGCCGCAGCGGGCGATCGCGTGGCCCGGCGCCACCGCAATTGCCGCGTCGGCGCGGTCCACGCATACTGCGCGGGCCATGAGCCCCGCGACCGGCGACGCCGACACGCCCGACGAGGCGCTGATGCTTGCCTACGTCGCCGGCGACGCCGCGGCATTCGACGCGCTGCATGCGCGGCATCGCGGCGGCTTGTATCGCTACATGCTGCGGCACGTGCGCGATCGCGGCGTCGCGGACGAGCTCTACCAGGACGTGTGGATGAGCGTGGTGCGCGTGCGCACGCGCTACGTGCCGAGCGCCAAATTCGCGACCTGGCTCTACACGCTGGCGCACAATCGCGTCGTCGATCACTGGCGCTCGCGCGGGCGGGCGACGATGGTATCGCTCGACGACGATGACGACGATGCGCCGCGCAGCGAAGTGGATGCGCTCGCCGGCGCGCGCACCGAGGAGCCGGAGACGCGCGCGGCGTCGGGCGAGGCGGGCGCGCGCATCGCTGCCGCGCTGGCGGCGCTGCCCGCCGAGCAGCGCGACGCGTTCCTCATGCAATACGAAGGCGGGCTCGCACTCGCCGAGATCGCCGCGATCACCGGCGCCGGCGAGGAGACCGTGAAGAGCCGGCTGCGCTACGCGAGCGCCAAGCTGCGGGCGGCGCTGAAGGACTTGAGATGAGCGAACGCGATTCCGAACTCGACGCGCTGTGGCGCCGGCATTCGCGCGAGGAGCCGCCTGCCGCGCTCGACGATGCCATCCGCGCGGCCGCGCACCGCGCCGTGCACGCGAAGCCGGCGACGTCCTCGCCGCGCGCACGTGCGCCGTGGGCGGCGTGGACGACGCTCGCCGCCGCGGCGAGCATCGGCGCGATCGCCGTCGGCGTGTGGCAATTGCAGCCGCGGGAGCTCGACGAGACGAAAGTCGTCGCGAGCGACTCGCCACGTCGCGTGGACGCCCGCCGCGAAGCCGCGGCGCCAACAGCGCCATCCCCCAGGATGGCGCTCGATGGCGCAACGCCGAGTGCGCCGTCGAGCGAGCGCGACCAGCCGCTTCCGCAGCATGGCGATGCGGCGCGCGAACCCGCCGCCGTCGCCCGCGAGGCCGCCAAGCCTTCACCATTCCCCGGGGCGAGCGGAAATGTCGCGCCGTCGCCGCGCGACGCCGCGCGCCCTGCGCAATCGGCAGGTGCCCGAGCCTCCACCGAGAGCACGCAGCCGGCCATGGCGGCGCAGGCGCCGGCCGCATCCGATCTGAAGTCGATGCCCGCACCACCGGCGGCCGGCGATGCGAACCGGCCGGAGTCGACGACCCGCTTCGCCGAGCCTGCAGCCAAGCGTGCGGATTCGCAGGCAGCGGGCGATGCCAAGGTGGCGACTGGCGCAGCAACGTCGCGCTTCGCCGAACCTGCCGCCAAGGTCGCGGGTGCGCAGGCTCCCGCCGATGCAACGGCCTCGACCGCGGCGACCCTCAGCGCGGCGTCGCCTGCGCCGATGCGCATGCGCGAGGACAAGTCCGCAGCGCCGCGCACCGTGGCCGACTTCGTCGAGGCGATTCGCCGCGCGCAAGCCGATCATCGCGACGGCGACGCCCGTGCGGAGCTCGCCACGATGCGCGCGCAGTACCCTGATGCCGATGCGCAACTGCCGGCCGATCTGCACGCGTGGGCGGTGGGCGTGCCGCGCGCGTCGCCTTGATCCCGTGGCTTCAAAGGCGCATGGCATTTGCCGTCGCCTGCCACCGGAGTCGCAAGTGATCGACGTCACCCTGGATCCCCGCATTCGCGGGGATGACGTTGGTTGCGGGATGACGTTGGTTGCGGGATGACGTTGGTTGCGGGATGACGTCGGTTGCGGGATGACGCTCGGTTGCGGGATGACGCCGGTTGCGGGATGACGCCGGTTGCGGGATGACGCCGGTTGCGGGGATGACGCCGGTTGCGGGATGACGCCGGTTGCGGGATGACGCCGGTTGCGGGATGACGCCGGTTGTCGCTTACGGGTCCAGCGCCGCCACGATCCTGCGGATCGGCGACGGCAGCGCGGCGTGACGCGCGTCGTCGCGGGTCAGCCACACCAATCCGGGCGATTCGGCGCGCGGCGGCCACGCCGCAACCGCGATGCGGCGCGGATGAATCGTCAACGCGAAGTGCGTGAAGGCATGCTGCACGGGCGCGAGCTCGCCGGTGACATGCGCGGCGACGCCATAGCGCGCGTGCATCGCGTCGACGATGTCGGCGTCGGCGGCGACTTCGGGAAAGCTCCACAGACCACCCCAGATGCCGGTCGCGGGCCGGCGTTCGAACAACAGCGCGCCGCCGCGCTCGATCAGCAGCACGACCGTCGAGCGTTGCGGCAGCGGCTTGCGCGGGCGCGGCGACGGCAATTCGGCGGTGCGGCCGTCGCACCGCGCGACGCAGTCGTCCGCCACCGGACATTCAGCGCAGCGCGGCCGCGCGCGAGCGCACACGGTGGCGCCAAGGTCCATCATCGCCTGTGTGTACGCTTCGATGTCGTGGCCGGGCATCCGCGATTCGGCGACGTCCCACAGCGCAGCAGCGACACGCGGCTCGCCCGGATAGCCGTCGATGCCGGCATGGCGCGCCAGCACGCGCTTGACGTTGCCGTCGAGAATCGCGTTGCACTCGCCCTGCGCGAAGGCGGCGATCGCGGCGGCGGTGGAGCGGCCGATGCCCGGCAACGTCTCGAGCGTCGCCGCATCGTGGGGAAACACCCCGTGGTGATCGCGCATGACGGCCTGCGCCGCCGCGTGCAGATGATGCGCGCGCCGGTAGTAGCCGAGGCCCGACCAGCATTCGAGCACGGCGTCCAGCGGCGCGTCCGCGAGCGCGCGCACATCGGGAAAGCGCGCGACGAAGCGCTCGAAATACGGGATGACCGTCGCCACCTGCGTCTGCTGCAGCATGACTTCCGACAGCCAGATGCGGTAGGCATCACGCGTGCGCTGCCACGGCAGGTCGTGACGACCGTGAAGAGCGTGCCAGGCAACGAGGCGCTCGGCCCACGTTTTCGTGACGCTAGCGTGCGGCGGCATTGTGGATTCCCGCTTTCGCAGGAATAACGGCACCGGATGCGTCAGCGGATGGCGAGCCGCTGCTTCGCCTTCAATCCGGCGTCGGAGGTCGGATATCTGGCGATCAGGTCCTCGAGCGTGCGCCGCGCGGCGGCGTTGTCGCCCGTCTCCGATTGCGCGGACGCGATGTTGAGCATCGCATCGGGCACCTTCGGACTGTCGGGAAACTGCTGGATCAGCGCGCGCTGTGCCGTGATCGCGCCGCGGTAGTCCTTGCGCGCGAACTGGGCGTTGCCGATCCAGTATTGCGCCGACGCCGCGAGCGGCGACTGCGGATACGTGCGCACGAAAGTGCCGAAGCCGGTGACGGCGCCGGCATAGTCGGCGCGCTTGAACTGGTCGAGCGCGGCGTCGTACGCCTTCTGCTCGCCCGGCGCCGGGGGCAGTGCCGCGGCGGGCTGCGCGCCGGGCACCTGCCCCGCATCGGGGGCCGCCGCCGGCGGCGGCGGCGAGGTCTCGAGCTTGCGCAGCCGGGTGTCGAGATCGACATAAAGGTCGCGCTGGCGCTTCTGCTGCTGGTCGATGTCGTTGGCCAGCACTTCGAGCTGACCGCGCAGCCGGGCGACGTCGGCCTTCAGTTGCTCGATCTGGTTGAAGAGGTCGGCCAGACCCTGGCTCTTCATCTGCTGCTCGATGGCGGCGAGCCGCGCGTCGAGGTCGTGCTGGATGTCGGCGATGCGCCGGTCGGTGGCGTCGATGCGCTTCAGCGCGTCCTGGTCGAAGACCCCCGCCTGCGCGAGCCCCGCCATGCACGCGAGCACGAGGGCGGCGGCGAGCGCCGCGCCGCGTGCAAGCGCAGGACGGAGCGCGCGCATCACTCGCCGGCGTAGAGGATGTCGTCGCGCCGGTTCTCGGCGTACGCGGCCTCGTCGTTGCCGGGATTGCGCGGCTTCTCCTTGCCGAACGACACGGTCTCGATCTGCGCGTCCTGCGCGCCGTACAGCGCCATCATGCGTTTGGCGGCATCGGCACGGCGCTGGCCGAGGGCGATGTTGTACTCGCGCGATCCGCGCTCGTCGGTGTTGCCCTGGACGGTGAGGTGCGCGGTCGGGTGCGACGCGAGGTAACGGCCGTGCGCTTCCACCAGCGGCTTGAATTCGTCCTTGACGACGAAGCTGTCGAAGTCGAAGTAGATGCTGCGCTTCGACAGCGGGCTGTTGGGATCGCGCAGCGGATTGGCGCCGCTCATGTTCGTGCCGCTGACGCCCGAACCCGCGGTACCGCTGGTGTTGGCCCCCGTGCCGGTGCCGGCGGTGGTGCCGACGCTCTTGTCGTCGACGGGCGCGGTGACGGGCGGTGCCGTGCTGCACGCGGCCAATGCGGCAGCGGCGATGACGGCAATCAGCAATTTGTGCATGGAAGACCTCCGGGGTGACGAGCGAGTGATCAGGGTGGGAGCGGGCCCCAGGCGGGCTCGCGTACGTTGAGGGCCGATGCGGACAATCGCTGCTTGACGCGGCCATCACTCGACACCGCCGCCAATGTACCACCGCTGCCGCCCTCGTTTGAGTACAGGATCATCTTGCCGTTGGGCGCGATCGACGGGCTTTCGTCGTCGGGGCCCTGCGTCAGCACCTGGGTCTGGCGCGTGGCGTAATCGAGGATCGCGATCTGGAAACGTCCGCCGTCGCGGCGCACGAAGACCATGCCCTTGCCGTCGGGCAGCGCGCGCGGCGACACGTTGTAGTTGCCGTCGAACGTCAGGCGCTCGATCGCGCCGCTGGCGATGTTGAGCCGGTAGATCTGCGGCGTGCCACCGCGATCGGACGTGAACAGCAGCGACTGGCCGTCGGGCGTGTACCAGGCCTCGGTGTCGATGCCCGGCGAGCTCATCACGCGCCGCACGTTGCCGCCGCCGGCGGCCTCGATGATGAAGATCTGCGAGCCGCCTTCGCGCGTGAGCGTGACCGCGAGGCTGCGGCCGTCGGGCGACCATGCCGGCGAGCTGTTGCTGCCGCGGAAATTCGCCACTGCCGCGCGACCGCCCGTGCCCAGGTTCTGCACATAGACCACGGGCTTCTTCTGCTCGAACGACACGTAGGCGAGGCGGTTGCCCTCCGGCGACCAGCGCGGCGACAAGATCGGCTCGTTGGACGAGACGATCACCTGCGGATCGGCGCCGTCGGCATCGGCGATCACGAGCTGGTAGCGCGGCCCCTGCTTGGTGACATAGGCGATGCGCGTGGAGAACACACCACGGTCGCCGGTGAGCTTCTCGTAGATGACGTCGGCGATGCGATGCGCCGTGGCGCGGCGCTGATTGCTGGCGATCAAATAGGACTGGCTGGCGAGCGTCTGCTGCTTGACCGCGTCCACGAGGTCGAAGCGCACGTCGGCACGCCCGTCGGGCTGCATGCGCACGGTGCCGACCACGACAGCGTCGGCGCCGATGCCGCGCCAGTCGCCCGTGCGCACTTCACCGGCGCTGCGCGGTCGCGGCGACACGCCGCTGCCATCGACAAGCTTGAAGAGTCCGGAGCGCGCGAGGTCGGCCGCCACGATCGACGGTATGGCCGTCGACCCGGCGGGCTCGCCGTCGAACGGAACAATGGAGATGGGGATGGTGGTGCCGGCGCCGCCGACGATGTCGATCGTCAGCTGCGCACGCGCGGCGAGCGCCACGCACAGCAAAGCCGCTAGGATGAAAGTGCGCTGGATCGGGCGTGGCATCGTTTCCCTGGAATTGTTGTCGCGCACCTCCGGACTGTGCGACCGGAGCAAATTATAGCGAGCGCGCACCACCGCGCTTGTTATCCGATATAACGAGCGAACCCCTCGTCCGGGTTGACTCTTCGTAATGAAATCAGTTCCCTGCGCCCAGAAAACCTGTAATTCCTGCATCGCCGGAGTCCCGGCTCCGATCGGGGGCGCCGCGCCCGCCAGCGCGCCAGGGCACTCGCACCGCGCGACGAGGCGCCGCGGTGGCGCCTCGCGCCTCAGTGCTCGGCGACCGTGTTGTCGATGCCGAGCGCAGCGTAGAGCTGCTCGCCCATCTTCCGCGCATCGGCGGCGCTGCCATAAGGCCCGACGTAGACGCGCCACAGCCCGTTGTACTGGGAGACCCGGGGTTCGCCCGCGATGGCGCTCACCTGGTCGCGCGCCCGGGTGAGGAAGTTCTGGGCGTTGGCGTAGTCGCGGAACGCGCCGAGCTGCACGACGAAGCGGCCCCCCGGAGGGAGCCCCGGCGAAGATGCGTCGCTGCGCGGCGACGGTGCCGGCTGCACCATTGGCTCGGTGAGTGCGGACGCCACCGGCGGCAGCGCCGTGGCGATGACCGTGTCGCCCGGGATCACCGCCTCGACGATCACCTCGCCGCTGCCCTTTTGCGCGACGCCGATGCGCTGGGCGGCGGCATATGACAGGTCGATGATCCGATCGTGCAGGAAGGGCCCGCGGTCATTGACGCGCACGACCACACTCTGGCCGGTGGCGACGTTGGTGACCCGTGCATACGACGGCAACGGCAGCGTCGGATGCGCGGCCGTCATCGCGTACATGTCGTAGGTCTCGCCGATCGCCGTCTTCTGACCGTGGAATTTGCGCCCGTACCAGGACGCGACGCCGCGCTCACGATACGGTTTCAGTTCAGTGGCCGGCACGTAATCGCGACCGAGCACCGTGTAGGGACGACTGGCGAAGCGGTTGATTGGCTCGCGTCGCGGTGTCGCGTCGGGAATCGCATCAAGATTGGCGGGAACATTGTCGCCGGGCCCGTCATCCTTGTAATAGCGCGACGCCGGTGCATTTGCCGGCGTGGCAACGCCGGGTGACGGCGCCGGGCCCGGCACGCGCGGCGCGTGCGAGCACGCCACCATCAGCGCCACCGGGAGCCACGCCAGCGGACGCAATCGGCGAGACACCATGAGGCGGCACGATACACGACCGCCAGCTCATTGCACCCGCCGCCGGGGGGACGTGACTACTGATTGCTTCTCACGCCCTGCCGTTAATCCCTGTCATAGCCGCGGTAATGATAGTAACCATCATCGTGATAGTAGCGATGGTCGTAATGATAGCCATGGTAGTGATCGTCATAGGGAACGTAAACACATCCGCCCAGAGACGAGACGAGCAAGACAACGAGCATCACGAGCTTCATCTTCATCGAAGGTCCCATTCCATGCAGTGGGTTCACTTTCCCATGATCCCGGCCGGCCCGACATGGGACGTCGCCGATTGTCGCGTCGGCCCATGTCCTACCACTTGCGAAATCGTGACCGCATCGCTGTTGCGGCAGCCCTCGACGCGCGGCCGTCGGATGGCCCACGCACGGGCCATGCGCGACAATGGCGGAACGAATCGCCGCTCGACTCGTCACTCCCGCGCGGCATTCGTCCGACACGCCATGGCCACCTTTCTTTTCGCCTGGAATCCCAAGTACTGGAATTGGCCGGAGCTGCGCGCGCAGCGCCGCGTCATCACCAAGCAGGGTCACGTCGACGTGCAGTGGGCCAGTGGCGCGACGCGCGTGATCGAGCCGGGCAGCCGCGCGTTCATGGTGCGCCTGGGCGTGCCGCCGAAAGGCCTGATCGGCGCCGGCGTGACGATGACCGAGCCGGTCGAAGGGCCGCACTGGCGCGACGACAAGAAACTGAAGCGCGCGACGACCCGCCATTTGTGGATCCGCTGGGACAGCTTGTTCGAGGAGCCGGTGGTCACGTTCGACGACCTCGCCGTGCCACCGTACTCGCGCTTTCGCTGGGCGACGCGCGCATCAGGCATGCGGATCCCCTCGAACGTGGCGGATGCGCTCGAGACGCTGTGGGAAGCCAAGCAGGCTGCTGCCGCTTCGGCGGCGGTGAAACCGGCGCGCCGGCGCGGGTCGGCCGCGCGATCGAGCGATTAGCGCTTGGGCGTCTCGACGCTGCCCTTGAATCCCTGGGGCGACGTGGATAGAGTCATCGTCATCGGCGCCATCGTACGAGGAGACCAACGATGTGCAGGAACATCAAATTGCTGTTCAATTTCGCGCCGCCGGTGACGCCGGACGAGATCCGCGACGCGTCCCTGCAGTTCGTGCGCAAGATCAGCGGATTCAACCAGCCTTCCAGGACCAACGAGGCCGCGTTCGCGGCCGCCGTCGATAAAATCGCGGAGGCGTCGATGACGTTGCTTCAAACGCTGGAGACGCGCGCGCCGCCTCGCAACCGCGAGGAGATCGCCGCACGCGCGCGCGAACGCGCCGCGCAGCGATTTTCGACCTCATGAATCGCCTGGCGTCCGGTCGACTGCCGCCTCACGCATTTGATTGACGCGATCGCAATCGCGAAGACACGGAGGAACGCCATGGCCGGCGATGGCAACGAAAAATACTTCTACCTCTGGTTTTTCGCGGCCGCGCTCGCGCTCGCCGCCGCTGGCATCGCCTATTTCCGCAGCGGGGAATTCGAGGCTACGGCGATTGGCCTCGCGATTTTCGGCATCGCCATGGGCTACATGGGGTGGGCCAAACGGCGCAAGCCTCCCGCCTAGTGCAGTGGCTCGGCCCGCGTGCACGAGCGACCCCGTCGAGACACACGGGCTCGCCTGGCGCCGCAATCACGTTCGATCGAGGGGGCTGATGGCGCCGAGGCCACCACGGTTCAGCACGTGCGTGTAGATCATCGTCGTGCTGACATTGCTATGACCCAGCAACTCCTGAACAGTGCGAATGTCGGCACCGGATTCGAGCAGATGTGTCGCAAACGAATGGCGCAACGTGTGTGGCGTGGCGGGCTTGTCGACGCCGGCGTCGCGCACCGCCTGCCGCATCGCGCGCTGGAACGCCTGGTCGCCGAGATGATGGCGGTGCAGTGCCCCGCTGCGTGGATCGCGTGACGGCTTGGCCGCCGGGAACACGAACTGCCAGCCCCAATCGCTTGCCGCGTTCGGATACTTGCGCGCGAGTGCATGCGGCAACCAGACATCGCCCATGCCCTGCTCGACGTCCTGTTCATGCATCGCCCGTACGCGCACGATATGCGCGGCGAGCGGCTTTAGCAGTCGATCGGGCAACATCGTGATGCGATCCTTGGCGCCCTTGCCGTCGCGCACGATGACGAGACGCCGCTCGAACTCGACATCCTTCACGCGCAACCGCACCCCCTCCATGATCCGCAGGCCGCTGCCGTAGAGCAGATGGCCGATCAGGCGGTGCGTGCCGCGCAACCGCGCGAGCACGCGCCCGACCTCGTCACGAGTGAGTACTACCGGCACGCGCGTCGGCTCGCGCGCGCGAGTCACCCCGTCGAGCCACGCGAGCTCGATGCCGAGAACCTCGCGGTAGAGAAAGAGAATCGCGCTCTTGGCCTGGTTCTGCGTGGCCGCCGCGACATGGCGACTGACGGCGAGATCGGACAGGAATGCTTCGACCTCGGCGGCGCCCAAGTCGCGCGGATGGCGCATGCCATGGAAGCGCACGAATCGACGGATCCAGTCGAGGTAGACCTGCTCGGTGCGCAAGCTGTAGTGTTTGACGCGAATCTTCTGGCGAACGCTTTCGAGGAGCCGGGGAGGCTTGGGGGTGTCACTGACTGTCGATATGAGGGAGGCGCGGGAGTTTCCTTCCCCCATGAAATCGTCGCGATCGTTGGATTCACCCGCCGGCATGGTTAGGTCCCCGAACCCGCCCCCACTTCCTCGATTATTCGGGCGTTCCGACTGCCAAACCATCATCCTTGCGGACGATTGTCACTTTTCTTTCCGGCGTGTTAGACGCAGAATCCGGCCGGTTAGGATCTCAATTTATCGTTAGGCGCCGAGGCGGCGCAAATGCGCGCTCCATCGCAGCGTTGACGTGTAACTACAATGTAGTTACAATGGTTCATGGCAAGCCTCCGATTCGAATGGGATGAAAGGAAAGCAACTGCGAACGCGTCGAAGCACGGCGTCACGTTCCAAGAGGCGCAGTCCGCTTTCTCTGACGAGAACGCCAAACTCATCGACGACCCGGATCATTCGGATGACGAGAACCGCTTCATTCTGCTCGGTTTGAGCGCCTCGCTTCGAATGCTGGTCGTGTGTCACTGCTACCGCGCACCTGATGACGTCATTCGCATAATTTCCGCGCGGAAGGCTACCCGCCAAGAATCCAAGTCATATACATAAGGTGATCCTCATGCGGAACGAATACGACTTCTCCAAAGCAAAGAAAAATCCGTACGCGCCCCAGTTGAAAAAGCAAATCACGATTCGGCTTGACGAAGACTCCATAACTTACTTCAAGGGTGTATCGGAGCAAGTTGGAATCCCGTACCAGAGCTTGATCAATCTCTACCTGCGAGATTGCGCAATTTCACACCGCAAGCTCAATCTGACCTGGAAGTAGGAGACGCCATGTTGGCGGCGCCTAACCCGGCGGTCAACGCGGACGCGCCGGTACATGTCTTCTTCTTGGCGAGCCCTGTGGCGGCGCGCCGGTTACCTTGTATCGTTAGGCGTCAAGAACGCATGGGATACTTTGACCGCCAGTACGAAGTTTTTGTGCTGCTTGGAGCGCCATTTTCTTCAAAGCTTTGGGAGGAATCGCAGTGGCTGCCACTTGCCGAGAATCTTGGACAATTCGCCGAGAGCTCGAGGGGCAGGACGGCCGTACGTACGTATCAGAACGACGTCTCAGGCAAGGACATAGCGTTCGGACGTCTCGCGTGGAATCCCAAGTCTCATCGAAGATGGACTCACTCGAGTGCACAACACTCAAACCAGGCCACGTTTCACTATATGGAAGTGTGGGCACCCGCCTGGACGATATGCTGGCGTGAGAATATGTCTCCGGACTTCTTCTTTAACCTCTTAAATCCGGATCACCTAAACAACCATTCCCAACATCAATTCAATCAAGTAGTTGTTTGCGCGCTCGCGCAGGATCTTGGTCCGAGCCGTGCAACGGCACTGCAAAGCATTCTTCGATCTTGGGCGGCGACATTGTCCGCTCCAGTATTTGCTCGGAAATCTAGGCCATGGGGGATTTCCAGTGGACACCTTGGCGGCTACACAGACGTCATTGAGCACATGGCACTTCTTCACCTCTTCAAGGTGGGCAACCCGCATGAACGTCCGCTCGATCGCGCAACTTTTTCGGAGCCGTGGGAGTTCCTTCAAAGGTTTGACGCCTAACCCGTCGGTCAACGCGGACGCGCCGGTACATGCCTTCAACCTGGCGAGCCCTGTGGCGGCGCGCCGGTTACCTTGTATCGTTAGGCGTCAGAATACCGTGACGCGTTCGTGGAGCAACTGTCAAATCGGCATTGTCGAGCTTTCGCCAACGTGGATCAATTGCCGTCACGGTTCGGCTTCGCTTACAAATCCCGCTTGGTCGGTCGCTGGCACGCGAGTTCGCACATCTGCCACTGACGAGATACTTTGCTTGATCTTCGACTCCCAAGCGCTCTGTCAAAGTGCACTTCGTTCGCGAATCGCGCGCTCAGTTTCGTAACGGCCGGTCTCGATTGGCGTTGAGTTCGCAATTTCATCACCGAGCGGGCATATTGCAGAACTAGTCAGAGTTGGCTCGCGGCGCCTGGTCGTGCGGCGGATCGGAGTGCCTCGCGGCATGACGCATGACGCCTAACCCGTCGGTCAACGCGGACGCGCCGGTACGCGGCTTCAACTTGGCGAGCCCCTGTGGCGGCGCGCCGGTTACCTTGATATCGTTAGGCCCCACTCGTGGAAACTCTCGCCGTCACAATTCGCGTCGGCGTGCCAAATGATCTACTTTGGATCGTCTTTGCCGATCCGCTTTGCCAATCGGTGCCCGACCGAGCGAAGCGGGTCGAGGGAGCGCTTTCGCATGGCGAGTGCCTGGTGGCAGTCGATGGCGAAAACATCGTGGGCTATGTCATCCTCGACACAAGCTTTTTTGGCCAAGCGTTCGTTCCGCTACTCGTGGTCACAATGGAACGTCGGCGAAGTGGAGTTGGCACGTCTCTTTTGGTGGAGGCTGAGGCCCGCTGCAATAGGGAAAAGCTCTTTACAAGCACCAATGAGTTCAATCTTGCCGCGCAGCGCCTATTTGAAAAGCGAGACTTTGTGCCGAGTGGGCGCATCGAAAACCTGGACGACGTGGATCGACGAGCTCATTTTCTGCAAGTGGCTACGCCGTGTGGCCTAACCCGTCGGTCAACGCGGACGCGCCGGTACATGTCTGCAACTTGGCGAGCACCTGTGGCGGCGCGCCGGTTACCTTGATTCGTTAGGCGTGCTCCGCTCGGCGGGCGCTATACTTTGAAATGGGGGGGTTCTATGCAATACAAAGTTGCGCTTCATCGTTCGGAAGAAGGCTTTGCTGCGTCGGTTCCGGGGCTCCCGGGGTGCTGGTCGCAGGGTGCCACTGAGGCCGAAGCCTTGGAAAACATTCGCATCGCCATCGAGGAATACTTGTCGGTCGTCGACGAGCAGCTTCGCGGCGAAGAGATTCGTTTGGTCGAAGTGACAAATTAGCTTTGCCCAAGCTCCCCGGCATCAATCATCTGGACGCCATTCGGGCACTTGAAAAGGCTGGATTTGTGGTGCTGCGCCAAGGCAAGCATGTCGTAATGGGTAACGGCTCGCGCATCCTGACCATTCCCCGGCACAATCCGGTCAACGCCTTCACGATGGGCGGTATCGTCCGCGACGCGGGATTTACGCTCGAGCAGTTTCGCGACTTCCTTTAGCAGTGTGGGCTAACCACCGCACGCCTAACCCGTCGGTCAACGCGGACGCGCCGGTACATGTCTTGAACTTGGCGAGCCCTTGTGGCGGCGCGCCGGTTACCTTGATCGTTAGGCACCAGCCCTCCTCCGGGACCGCAACGTGGCCAGATCCGTTATCGCCGTCCTCTTCGGATACTTAATCTTCGCGGTCTCGGCATTCGCGTTTTTTCAAATCTCAGGACAGCCACCTCACCAGCACGCACCTGTGCCAATCATGATGGGAGGTATCGCCTCCGGCATGGTCTTCGCGCTGCTCGGTGGGTTCGTCGCCGCATGGCTCGCTCGGCGTCAGCCACTCGCCCACGGTATCGCGGTTGGTGCAGTTCTGGCTCTCGGCGCTGCGATCTCATTGCTAATCACCATGGGCAAAGGCGCCGTCTGGTCGCAGGTCGCCGCACTTGCGCTCATGGCGCCATGCGCTGTCTTGGGCGGATGGTTACGCCTTCGGCAGGTGGTTGGTGCCTAACCCGTCGGTCAACGCGGACGCGCCGG
>CAWAFO010000010.1:0-117001 GCA_963781395.1 uncultured Pseudomonadota bacterium | reverse complement strand
GTCGCGACGCCTCAAGCATTTCCCGCTGACGCCGGAGATCCAGATCTTCCCGGACGACAAGGGCCTCCACTACATCCTCGAGGTGGTGGCCGGCGACCGGCCGGGACTGCTCGCGCAAATCGCCTACCTGCTCGCGCGCGCCAACATCAACGTCGCGAGCGCGAAGATCAATACATTGGGCGACCGCGCCGAGGACGTGTTCCTGATCGATGGTGCGCGATTGCACGACGAGCAGGCGCTGCTGCGCCTCGAGACGACGCTCTACGAGGCGCTGGAGGTGAAGGCGTAGCGGCGTCTATCGCATCAGCTGCCTTTCGATGGCGTCGAGGCGACTGCGAGTATTGGCAGCGTCGGCATCGCGATCGTGAAGCGCCTGCCGGAGCCCCGAGATCTCCCGATCCTTCGCTGCCAGCGCGGCTTCCGAGGCGCGCTCGCGCGCATACAAACCCTGGATAGCCGCCAGTGCGACGCCCTCGATGTTGAGACTCGCAATCGACTTGTCGTCGTTGCCGAGACCGAACGCGGCATGGAAGTCCTGCGCCGTCGGACTGAGTGCGCGCACGGCCGGATCGAATCCCTTGAAGTTCCACGTGTAGACCGGCATCGCAGCCAGGTGCTCGAGAATTGCCGCGCCATCCACCGGCACCAGGTTCTCCTTGGCGTTGCGGTCGCTCGTGCATTGCCAGCCCGGCGTGCCGGGGAGCAGGTTGCAGAACTGGGTGACGCCACCCGTGGCGGGATTGATCGCCACGGTCAACCCCACGCCGCCCGTCGCGCGGACCCCGAAGAAGTTGGCGACCGAGGGTGCGAAATCGAATTCCTCGCCATCCGCCCAGATGAAGGAGCCGTTCGTGGTGGCGTGCGCGCGGTGACCGGCGGCAAAGCTGTCGCTGCCGGACGCGACGTTCGAGCTTCCTCCTGGCACGGTGCTCGCATCGCTACTCGCCGTGTTGCCGCTTCCACCTCCAATTGCGCTGTAGGCCCCGCTCGCCACGTTGGCTCCTCCTCCGCCGATTGCTGCATACGCTCCACTGGCGGTGTTCCCGCCCCCGCCACCGATGGTGGCGGCGAACCCGGTGATGGTCTGGTCGAGAAAATAGTTCTCCGGCCGCTTGAAGTAGCCTACGACGTCGAGCGCGAGATTGGCCCCGCCGCCACGCACCTGCACGCTGATCTCGTTGTTGGCGCGGTTCACCATGACCGTCGTCGATACGGTGTTGAACGCCACGCTACCGACATACACCTCGGTTGCCGTGCTCCCAAAGGCAGCGCCCTGCGGCAGGATCTCGATGTCGCCCGACGCGCCATTGACCGGCATGCCGAAGACTTGCAGCTGCACTGCGGCGGCCCCGAGGCCGTTTGGCAGCTGCGCGGTGCATATCCCGTTGCCTCCCGCCAGCGTGTAGTTGCGGATTTCACCTCCGCCGAAGGGATCGGCGGCGTGCGCGGGTGAGCCGTCACCTCGATAGACAGCGGCAAATGAGCCACGCGTTTCCACCAGCCGGCACGGCGTCACTGGCGTGTAGACGACATCGTCGCCCGTATCCCCCATCGACTTGGGGCGCGTTCCATCGCCCGTGCCTGCCAGCGACGCCGACTGCAGCAAGCTCGCGTTGATCGGACCGGATTCCACCGCCGAAACGGCCAGCACGTCGCGCAGCCCCGCGAGCGAACCGGCCAGCCCGGCTGCGCGCAGCTGATCGGCGCGCAGCTGCATCAGCATCGATTGAAGTACATCGGCCGACACATTCGCGCTCGATGACGCTAGCGCCGTGCTCCACTCGCCGCCGATACGCTCGACCACCGCGCTACGGTTCTGATCGATGGCCAGCAGCGAATCGACGTTCCCCGCAAGCGTCGGCACGGCGGCCGCCGACAAAGCCATGCCGAGCCCCCCGGTCAACACGGGCATCAGCGTCGACATGCGTGAAATTCGTCCACGCGCCGTTTTGTGGCAATTCATTCTTTTCACTCCCAGGATTGGAAACAACTGTCGATAAACATGTCATGCATGCAACGAGGCACGCAACCGCAAGCGCGCCGCCTGTCACTCGTCGCTGTCGGATGCGCTGCCGGGAAAGAGGATGTCGGTGTAGCCGAACTGGCGGAAGTCGCGCATCCGCATCGGATACAGCACGCCGTCGAGGTGGTCGCATTCGTGCTGCACGACGCGCGCATGGAAGCCGTCGACGTCGCGCCGGATCGGCCTCCCCTGCGGGTCGAAGCCCTCGTAGCGCATCGCGACGTACCGCGGCACGACCCCGCGCAGCCCTGGCACCGACAGGCAACCTTCCCAGCCGTCCTCCATCGCGTCGTCGAGGCGCGTCAACAAGGGGTTGACGAGCTCGGTGTACGGCACCGCTTCGGCATCCGGATAGCGCGGGTTGCGCTCGACGCCGAAGATCACCACCCGCAGCGGCACGCCGATCTGCGGCGCCGCGAGGCCGGCGCCATTGGCCGCCGCCATCGTTTCGCGCATGTCCGCAAGGAGCGCCTCGAGCGCGGGCGTGCCGAATTCGGCGACCGGACGCGAAATCTGCAACAGGCGGGGGTCCCCCATGCGCAGGATGTCGCGTATCACGCCAGCGCCTCCGCTTCGGATACCACCGTCTCGAGAATCATCCGTACCGCGCGCATGCCGTCGTGCATCACGCGCTCGAGTGCGGGCTGCGACACCGCTTCGGCGCTATCTCCCCGGCCCGCCGCGTGATTGACGCACAGCGCGATCACCGCATATTCGAGGCCCGCCTCGCGCGCGAGGACTGCTTCCGGCATGCCGGTCATGCCCACCATGGTCGCGCCGTCACGCTCCAGGCGATCGATCTCCGCGGCGGTCTCGAGGCGGGGGCCGTTCACCGCGGCATACACGCCGCCATCGGCCAGTGCCACGGCCGCGCGCCGCGCCGCGCGCAGGCACGCGGCACGAAGTCGCGGCGCATAGGGGTGCGTGAAATCGACATGCGTGACCGCGGCGTCACCGCCGTCGAAAAACGTCGCTGCGCGTCCGGACGTGTAGTCGAGGAGCTGGTGCGGCAACGCGAGCGATCCCGGGGGGTGCCCGCGGATGCCGCCGACGGCCGCCACTGCCACGATCGCGCGTGCGCCCTCGGCCGCAAGCGCGCAGATGTTGGCGCGGTAGTTGATCCGATGCGGCGGCACCGCATGCGAATCACCGTGCCGGGCGAGGAACAGCACTTCGCGGCCGGCGAGGCGCCCACGGTGCACGACCGGCGCCGGCGCGCCATAGGGCGTGTCGACCGCGCGACGGCGCGCGTCGGCGAGGCCTGATAGCGTGTCGAGACCACTACCGCCAATGATCGCCAGCATACCTGCGCATTCCAATTCTGCGTTGCGGCGACGGGTTTCCTGCTGCCCTCGCCAATCCCGATAGTTTGACATTGCGCCAGTGGTACACACTCGACGCGCTCAAGTGACGCCGCTTGCGGCGCCGCGGAAACCAGTCCCACAGGGTAGCCGGGGACCTCGCGCTCCGCTTGCCCGGTCGGCGGCAGTCCAGCATGAAACTTGCTTATCCGTCCTTTTCAGCGGCGCCGGGCGAGACGCCGCCGCAGCGGAAGTGCCGTCCTCCGCGTCTGGCGGGCCTCGCGCTTTCATGACATCATCATGGCGCAGGCTTGGCCCGGGCGGGCCGCGGCGCCGGTGCCCGGCGGGCCGCTGAACCACGAACAAGGCGCAAAGACATGTTCCTCGACCGGTTATTCAAGCTGATGGCGGAAAAGCAGGCGTCCGACCTCTTCATCTCCTGTGGCGCGCCGATCAACCTCAAGGTCAACGGCGTGGTGTCGCCGGTGTCGACGCAGCCGATGGACCCCGATACGGTGCGCCGGATCGCCTACGAGCTGATGAACAAGGAGCAGGCGCGGGCGTTCGAGAGCGAGATGGAGATGAACCTTTCCCACCTCGACCGGGCGGTGGGCAATTTCCGCATCAATATCTTCCGCCAGCGCGGCACGATCTCGCTGGTGATCCGCTACGTGCGCAGCAACGTGCCGCCGTTCTCCCAGCTGCGCCTGCCGCAGGTCCTGCTCGACCTCGTCGTCGAGCGTCGCGGGCTGGTGCTGGTGGCGGGCGCCACGGGCTCCGGCAAGTCGACGACGCTGGCGGCGATGATCGACCATCGCAACCTGAAGAAGCCCGGCCACATCCTGACGATCGAGGATCCGATCGAGTACCTGTTCGAGCACAAGCAGAGCATCGTCAACCAGCGCGAGATCGGCGTCGACACGCAGAACTACCACCTTGCGCTGGCCAATGCGCTGCGTGAAGCGCCCGATCTCATCATGATCGGCGAAATCCGCGACAAGGAGACGATGCAGGCGGCGCTGATCCACACGCTGACCGGCCACCTGTGCCTGTCGACGATCCATGCCAACAACAGCTACCACGCGCTGTCGCGGATCATCAACCTGTTTCCGCATGACGCGCGCTCGGCGGTGCTGTCCGACCTGTCGATCGGCCTGCGCGCCATCATCTCGCAGCGTCTCGTGCGCAATCGCGAGGGCGAGCTGCAGCCAGCGGTGGAAATCCTGCTCAATACCTCGCTCATCGCCGAGCTCATCAAGAGCGGCGAGTTCGCGCAGATCAAGGAGGCGATGGAGCAGTCGCTCTATCCCGGATCGCAGACGTTCGAGCAGGCGCTATGCCGGCTGTTCCTCGACGGCAGGATCAGCTACGACGAGGCGATGACGGCGTCCGATTCGGCCACCAACCTCGCCTGGCTCATCAACCAGAACGCGCCGAACACGCGTGTCGAGGCGATCCAGGACAACGACGACGATGCGCAGGCGCGCCCGCGCCGAGGCAACATCGACTTCGCGTCGGTGTCCATCGATCCTGCGATGCTCGATCACGCGCAGTAGTCAGAGCGTTTGCTACCATCGCGCGATGGACGATCGCGCACGCCCCACGCTGGCCTTGGCCATGGAGCTGATCGCGCGGCGCTCGCTCACGCCCGACGACGCCGGCTGCCAGGCCGTCATCACGGCGCGCCTCGCGCCGCTGGGCTTTCGTTGCGAAACGATCGTCGCCAATGGCGTCACCAATCTATGGGCGCGGCGTGGCAGCGCGCCGCCGCTGGTGGTGTTCGCCGGCCACACCGACGTGGTTCCGACGGGTCCCCTCGAGCATTGGCGATCGGACCCTTTCACGCCGGTGGTTCGCGACGGCGTCCTCTACGGGCGCGGCGCCGCCGACATGAAGGGGTCGGTGGCAGCGTTCGTCACCGCGATCGAGGCCTACGTCGCAGCCACGCCCGATGCGCAGGGCTCGGTCGCGCTCGCCATCACTTCTGACGAGGAAGGGCCATCGACCGACGGCACGGTGCGCATCGTCGAGGCCCTCAAGGGGCGTGGCGAGTCGATCGACTATTGCATCGTCGGCGAGCCGTCGTCGGTGGCAACGCTTGGCGACATGATCAAGAACGGCCGCCGCGGCACGCTGTCCGGCACGCTCGTCGTGCACGGTACGCAGGGACATGTCGCCTATCCGCACCTCGCGGACAATCCCATCCACCGCATCGCGCCGGCGCTGGCCGAGCTCGCTGCCACGCATTGGGACGACGGCAACGCCTATTTCCCGCCGACCACCTGGCAATGCTCGAATATCCACGCCGGCACCGGCGCCACCAATGTCATCCCCGGGACGCTGGAGCTCAACTTCAACTGGCGCCATTCGACGGCGTCGACACGCGAGGACCTGGTGGCGCGGCTCGAAGGCGTACTCGCGCGCCACGGCGTGCGCTACACCCTCACGCTGCCGGCGTCGGGACCGCCTTACCTGACGCCGCGCGGCACGCTGGTGGAAGTGGCGACCGCGACGATACGCGAGCGGCTCGGCGTCACGCCCGAAATCTCCTGCACCGGTGGCACCTCCGACGGGCGCTTCCTGGCGACAATCGCGCGCGAAGTGGTCGAGCTCGGTCCGGTCAACGCCACGATCCACAAAGTCGACGAGTGCGTGGACGTGCGGGAGCTCGAAGCGCTTTCCGGCCTCTACCGGGCGATCCTCGAGCGACTGCTGGCGGCCCGATGAGCGCCGCAGGGCCGCCCCAAGGCGCTGCCCCCCTGCGGGGGGAAGCGAGCGTAGCTCGCTGCGGGGGGAGCGTAATCACCGCAGGGCCGCCCCAAGGCGCTGCCCCCCTGCGGGGGGAAGCGAGCGTAGCTCGCTGCGGGGGGAGCGTAATCACCGCAGGGCCGCCCCAAGGCGCTGCCCCCCTGCGGGGGGAAGCGGGCGTAGCTCGCTGCGGGGGGAGCGTAATCACTTCAGGGCTGCCCCAAGGCGCTGCCCCGCTGCGGGGGGAATCGAGCGTAGCTCGCTGCGGGGGATGGTGATGAGCGCGACAGCGCACGAGCTCGCGACGCTGCGCGACTGGCTGCGCTACGCGGTGTCGCGCTTCAACGAGGCCGGCCTCGCATTCGGCCACGGCACCGCCAATGCCTACGACGAGGCCGCGTATCTCATCCTGCATGCGCTGCACCTGCCGGTCGACCGCCTCGAGCCATTTCTCGATGCCACGCTGACGCAAGCCGAGCGCGCGACGCTCGCCGAGCTCCTCGCGCGGCGAATCGACGACCGCATCCCGGCCGCGTATCTCACGCACGAGGCGTGGCTTGGCGCGTTCCGCTTCTACGTCGACGAGCGCGTGCTCGTGCCGCGCTCGTTCATCGCCGAGCTGCTGCCCGACCATCTCGCTCCCTTCGTCGGCGATGCCGCCGGCGTGCGCACGGCGCTCGATCTGTGCACCGGGTCGGGCTGTCTCGCGATCCTGCTCGCCGACGCGTTCCCGCAGGCCGACATCGACGCGGTCGACGTATCGTCCGATGCTCTCGCCGTCGCCCAGCGTAACGTCAGCGACTATGGGCTTGCCGATCGCATCAACCTCATCCGCTCGGACGTGTACGCGAACCTGGCCGAAAAGAGCTACGACCTCGTCATCAGCAATCCGCCGTACGTCACCGCGATGGCGATGGACGATCTGCCGCCGGAATACCGGCGCGAGCCTGCGATCGCCCTCGCCGGGGGCGACGACGGGCTCGACGTCGTGCGCCGCATCGTCAAGGAGGCGCCGCGCTACCTCAATGCGCGTGGCGCTCTCGTGGTCGAGGTCGGCCACAACCGCAACGCCGTCGAGGCGGCATTCCCGCGCCTCGCGCTGACCTGGGTCACCACGGCGTCGTCGACGGACAGCGTGTTCGCGGTGAGCCGCGAGGACCTCGTGCGCTGACGTCGTGCGGCGCGCGTGGTCAGGTGGCGATGTCGAAGAACGTGCGGATGCGGCGGATGAGTTCCGCGGCGCGGGTGCTCGCCTGGCGTGCTCGCGCGTCCGCGGACAGTTCCAGCGCCTTGTCGTTGGCCGCCTGGCGCGTGGCCACGACCTCCGACAGCGCATCGACGAGCGCCGGACGCGCCTGCAGGATCGCATCGAAACCGGCCTTGTCGAGGCGATAGCAGAGCACGTCGCCGACGGCCACGACGTTCGCCGTGCGCGCCTGCCCGGTCAGCAGCCCCATTTCGCCGAAATAATCCGGAGCCCGGAGTTCGGCGAGTTTCGGGCCATCGGCCTGCCCGGTGGCCGCGCCGAACACGTTGACTTGGCCCTCGGCCAGCAGGTAGAGACAATCGGCATGCTCGCCCATGCGCGAGATCGCATCGTCGTTGACGAAGCGGTGCGTGACGAGTTCGTCCGCGAGCGCCATCCGCTCGGGCTCGGTGAACGCGGCGAACAGCGGCACGCGCTCGAGCGCCCGCAGCCGCCCGCTGCGTTCGCGCTCGAAAACCGTCTCGGGCGATTCGCGGTTGGCACGCAGCAGCACGCGATGAGGATAGGCGAACAGGACCCTCGCACGCTCGAGCGCCGCGTACACGTGCACGCGGATGCGGGAATCGGTCTGGCGGTCACGCGACAAGTCGACGATCCAGTACACGATGTTGTATTCGATGCCACTCTCGCCGAACCCGATGCAGATGCATGTGGGGGCCGGCGTCTTGGCGACATTGTCGATGTCGAGGCGGCGGATCGCCTGCTCGACGACCGCGATGACCCGCGACGGCGGCACGGCGAAGACCACCTCGAAGGCAACGTCGCGGCGACAGGGAATGCGCTCATCGCCGCGTCGCCCCAGCACCTGTACCTTGTTGGTGACCAGCTGGGCATTGGGCACGATCACCGTCTCGCCGGCATTGGTGGCGATCGACATGTACCGCCACCGGATGCTGACGATCTGCCCGAACACATTGTCGATGCGCACCCAGTCACCGATGCGGCAGGTGTTGTCGAGCTGCAGCGAGATGCCACCCCACAAATTGCCGAGCGTCTGCTGCAGCGAGAATGCCAGCGCGCCGGTGATCACCGCCGACGGGATCGCGATCGCCGACAGGTCGACGCCGTCGTAGCTGATGCGCACCAGCACGTAGACGATCATCACCACCGCCATGATGAGGTCGGCGAGGATGCGCGGAATCACGAGGCGGACCAGGACGACCTGGAACAGGAACGTCGCGGCGAGGCGGAAGAAGCCGAGGGCGACCAGGAACAGCAGGAATTCGCGCGCGATCAGCGTCACGCGGCTGCCGCCCGAAGCCGGCGTCAAAGCGGTCAGCACCGCGAGGCCGAACTCGCCGATCACCATCAGCGCAACCATGATCGCCGCGCCGCGCCGCAAGTCGCGGCGGATGGCCATCGTGAGGCCGGCGAGCACGATGCCGACCGCGATGTACATCGCGGCGTCGAAGACGGTGGTGGTCAGTGGGGTCATGTCGCGATCTCGCGCCGCCGTGCATCGCGGACCTGTTCCGCGCCGAGGCGATTATAGGGTCGGGCGCCCGCTCGCGTCGCGTAAAATCAACGCTCCCGCCCCCGATCCCGCCCAACATGCCTTCACTCTCCGGCGGCGAGCTTCTCGTCGCAAGCCTCGTCGCCCAGGACGCCACGCTGGCGTTCGGCGTACCCGGCGAAAGCTATCTCGCGGTGCTCGACGCGCTGGTCGACGTTGCCGATCGGCTGCGCTTCATCGTCTGTCGCAATGAAGGGGGCGCCGCCTATGCGGCCGAAGCGTACGGCAAGCTGACCGGCCGCCCGGGAGTGGCGCTGGTGACACGCGGCCCCGGCGCTTCGAACGCGGCGATCGGCATCCATACGGCGGCGCAGGACTCGACGCCGCTGATCGTCTTCGTCGGCCAGGTCGGCGGCGACTTCGTCGAGCGCGAAGCCTTCCAGGAGATCGACTACCGCCGGATGTACGGCAGCATCGCCAAGTGGGCGGCCCAGATCGACCGCGCCGAGCGCATCCCCGAATTCGTCGCGCACGCGTATCGGACGGCGATGTCGGGGCGCCCCGGCCCTGTCGTACTCGCGCTGCCGGAGGACATGTTGACGATGCGCGCCGACGCGGCGATCGTGCCGCGTGTCGATGCGGTCGCTGCCGGTGTCGATCCGCGCGCGCTGGCCCCCGTGCACGCGGTGCTCGCCGGCGCGCGTGCGCCGATGGTGATCGTCGGCGGCAGCCGCTGGGACCGAACGGCAAGTGAAGCGATGCAGCGCGCGGCGCAAGCGTGGCAGCTGCCGGTCGCCTGCGCATTCCGCCACCAGGACCTTTTCGACAACCGTGACCCGCACTACGCGGGCGACGTCGGCATCGGCATCAATCCGAAGCTGGCGGCGCGCGTGCGTGACGCCGATGTGCTGCTGGTGATTGGCGAACGCCTGGGCGAAGCGACGACGTCCGGTTATTCGCTCGTCACCGCGCCGCTGCCGCGCCAGACGCTGATCCACGTGCATCCCGGCGCCGAGGAGCTCGGACGCGTCTACCAGCCGGCGCACGCGATCTGCGCCACACCGCAGGCATTCCTCGGCGCGTGGTCGACACTTCCTGCGCCCGCCGCGCCCGCGTGGGCCGGTGCCGCGGCGGCGGCGCATGCCGAGTACGACGCGTGGCGCGCGCCGCACGCGGTGCCCGGCGCGGTCGACTTGTGGCAGATCGTGCGATGGCTCGACGCGCAGTTGCCGGACGACGCGATCATCGCCAACGGCGCCGGCAACTACGCAACGTGGGTGCATCGGCTCTTTCGCTATCGCGGCTTTCGCACGCAGCTCGCGCCGTATGCCGGGGCGATGGGCTATGGCGTGCCGGCGGCGATCGCCGCGCAGCTGGTGCATCCCGGGCGCCTCGTCGTATCGTGGAACGGCGATGGCTGCTTCCAGATGAATGGCCAAGAGCTCGCCACCGCCGTCGAACACGCCCTGCCGATCGTGTTCGTCGTAATCGACAATGGCATGTACGGCACGATCCGCATGCACCAGGAGCGGACCTATCCGGCGCGCGTGTCCGGCACTTCCATCCGCAATCCCGACTTCGCCGCCCTGGCGCGCGCCCATGGCGCCCACGGCGAGACGGTGTCGACCACCGCCGACTTCGCGCCGGCGTTCGCGCGTGCGCGTGCCGCGGGCAACACCGCCCTGCTGCACGTCAAGCTCGACCCGCAGGCGCTGACGATGAACGCGTCGCTCGACGCGCTGCGCGCGCAAGGCGAATCGCAGCATCGCGCGTAACGCGCGGCCGCCCCGCTATGGCGATTGCCGGTGCACACCGCGCAATGCTGGCACTCGCGGCGGTTCGCCGCGACGCCGCACGTTGTGTTCGCGGCTCAGCCGCCGACGATGACGAGGTCGATGTCGGCGGCTTCGCGGCGCAACGCGATGAGCGCCTGGTACGCCGTAGAGTCATGCCAGCCGCGCGCGGCGTCGAGATCGGGGAATTCGAGAACCACGGCATCTGTATGGCGATGCGTGCCGTCGAGGACATCGGTCACCGTGCCGCGCAGCAGCACCTTGCCGCCGAACGGCGCGATGGTTTGCGGCACTCGCTGGCGATAGCGATCCCACTTGTCCGCGTCGCGGACGGTGACGTGACCGACCACCCAGGCCGGGCGTTGCGGGTTCATGACGAGCCTCCATTCGGGACGCGGAACATCCGTAGCGCTTGTCAGCCGATCGACATCAGGCTGGCATTGCCCCCGGCGGCCGCGGTATTGACCGATACCGAACGCTCGACGCACAGGCGCTCGATCGCATAAGTCGTGGCGTCGGCCGCCCCTCGCGGCGCACTTTGCAGACCGATGATGACACCGGGGCGCCGCGCAAGGCGGCAGCTCCATGCCGCGACCTCTGCAGGGTCGCCGGCGACGAGCGCGGCATCGAAATCGGCGACGTCCGGATTGACGCACTCGACCGCCGCGCGCAACAGCGGCGGCAACGCAGCGCGCCAGGCATGCGAATCCGGTGTATCGGGCCATGCGGCGTCGGCGTCGGCGGCGAGCACCGTGGCGAGCTGCAGCAGGCGGTCATTGCGCATGTCGGCCACACACAGCACACGCCGGCGCGGCACCAGTATCCAGGTGTCACGCTGACCTGTGGGACCCGGCAGCACGGCGGGAATCGAGGCCGGGGCGAGGCTTTCCAGTGCGTCGCAGGCAGGAACGAGCGCATGTCCACCCGAGTCGGCCGCGAGCAGGCCACGCAGCGCCTGTAGCCGTGCGTGTCGATGGGTGCCGCCAGCAGCATCCGCGCTGCGATCGCCCGCGACCGCCGCCGCCGCGGGATGTGCCGCGATCCTGTCGACCGCGACGCGCGCCTCGTGCGGCGACGCGATGGGCATGGTGACGAGCCGTCGCAGGTAGCAAGGGCCTCCCGCCTTCGGCCCCGTTCCCGACAGGCCTTCGCCGCCGAACGGCTGCACGCCGACCACGGCGCCGATGATGTTGCGGTTGACGTAGATGTTGCCCACGCGCGCACGGGCGACGAGGCGCTCGATCGTCTCGTCGATGCGCGACTGGATGCCGAACGTCAGCCCGTAGCCGGTGGCGTTGATCGCGTCGATCAGCGCGTCCAGTCCATCGCGACGAAAGCGCACCACATGCAGCACCGGACCGAACACTTCGTGCTTGAGCTCGCCGACGTCGGCGATCTCGATCAGCGTCGGCGTGACGAACAGGCCCCGTTGGCGCGCGTCGTCGGCGAGCGGCGCTTCGTGGATGCGGTGACCTGCGGCGCGCATCGCAGCAATATGTGCCACGACGCGGCGGCGCGCGTCGTCGTCGATCAGCGGTCCGACGTCGGTCGCGAGCCGCACCGGGTTGCCGACGCACAGCTCGTCCATGGCACCGCGCAGCATCGTCAGCACGCGTTCGGCGACGTCGTCCTGCACGCACAGGACGCGCAACGCCGAGCACCGTTGCCCGGCGCTGTCGAAGGCGGACAGCAACGCGTCGGCGACTGCCTGTTCGGGGAGTGCCGACGAGTCGACAATCATTGCGTTCTGGCCGCCGGTTTCGGCGATCAGCACCGGCAGCCGCCCGCGGGCGTCCACGCGCCCGGCAAGGCTTTGCTGCAGCAGGCGCGCCACCTCGTTCGAGCCGGTGAACAGGACGCCGCGCACGCGCGTGTCGGCGACGAGCGCCGCGCCGATCGTCTCGCCGGCACCCGGCAGCAATTGCAACGCCGCGCCGGGAATGCCCGCCGCACCGAGCAGCGCGACCACGCGGGCGGCGACGAGCGGCGTCTGCTCGGCGGGCTTGGCGATGACGACATTGCCGGCCGCGAGCGCTGCGGCGATCTGCCCGGTGAAGATCGACAGCGGGAAGTTCCACGGGCTGATCGCCACAATCACGCCCAGCGGCGGCGCATACCCGGCAAGCGTCGTGCGCGACTGCGCGGCGTAATAGCGCAGGAAGTCGACGGCCTCGCGTACTTCGCCGACCGCATTGGCGTAGGTCTTGCCGGCTTCGCGCACGATGATGCCGATCATCCGGTCGGTGTCGGCCACCAGCGCGTCGGCCGCGCGCTCCAGCATAACCGCACGCTCGGCAGCCGGTACCGCGTGCCACGCGCGCGCGCCGGCCTCGGCGACGGCGAGCGCATCGTCGACGTCGCGCGTGGTCGCTTCGTGCACGCCGCCGACCACGTCGCGAAGATCCGACGGATTGACGACGTCGCGCGCAATGCCCGACAGGCGCTCGCGACCGTCGACGACCGGCGCGGCGCGATGCCGCAGCGGTTCGGCCAGCAGCGTCGTCGCCAGCGCGGCCAGGCGATGCTCGTCGGCAAGATCGACGCCAGCCGAATTGACGCGATCGGGCGCGTACAGCGCAGACGGCAGCGGGATGCGCGGATGCGGCGCACCGAGCACCCCGGATGGTGCGGCATTGCGTTCGACGACTTCCACCGGATCCGCGATGAGCTCGTCGAGCGGGATGCGCGCATCGGCAATGCGATTGACGAACGAGGTGTTGGCGCCATTCTCGAGGAGCCGACGCACGAGATAGGCGAGTAGCGTCTCGTGCGTGCCCACCGGCGCATAGATGCGGCAGGGACGGCCGAGACCTCCGTCCCGCGTCGGCGCCACCACTCGTTCGTATAGCGCCTCTCCCATGCCGTGCAGGCACTGGAACTCGTATTGGCCGGGACTGAAATCGGGGCCGGCCAGTGCATGTATGGCCGCCACCGTGTGCGCATTGTGCGTGGCGAACTGGGGATACACCGCGGCTGGCGCGGCCAGCAGGCGACGCGCGCAGGCGAGATAGGCGACATCGGTGTGGACCTTGCGCGTGTACACGGGGTAGTCGGCAAGACCGTCGACCTGAGCGCGCTTGATCTCGCTGTCCCAGTACGCGCCCTTGACGAGGCGCACCATCAGGCGGCGCGACGTGCGTTGCGCGAGGTCGACCAGCACGTCGACCACCGCCGGACAGCGCTTCTGGTAGGCCTGGATGACGAAGCCGACGCCGTTCCAGCCTGCGAGCCCCGGCTCGCGGCACAGCCGCTCGAGGAGGTCGAGCGACAGCTCCAGGCGATCGGCTTCCTCGGCGTCGATGTTGAGGCCGATGTCGTATCGCCGCGCGCGTTGCGCGAGCGCCGCGAGCCGCGGGTGGAGCTCGTGCATGACGCGGGCACGTTGCGCACGCGCATAGCGCGGGTGCAACGCCGAGAGCTTGATGGAAATTCCGGGACCGGCATGGATGCCGCGTCCATCCGCGGCCGCGCCGATGGCGTCGATCGCCTGTTCGTACGCCGCAAGATAGCGATCGGCGTCGGCGGCAGTGAGCGCGGCTTCGCCGAGCATGTCGTACGAGTATCGGAAGCCCTGCGCCTCGCGCTTGCGCGCGTGGGCCAATGCCTCCCCGATCGTCTCGCCGGCGACGAACTGCTCGCCCATCAGGCGCATCACGAGGTCGACACCCCGCCGCACGATCGGCTCGCCGCCTCTCGCCAGCACCCGTGCGAGTGCTCCGGCGAGGCTGCCCTCCGCATGCGTGGCCACTAGCTTGCCGGTGAGGATCAAGCCCCAGGTCGCGGCGTTGACGAACAGCGACGGACTCTGGCCGACGTGGGCATGCCAATCGCCGTCGCCGATCTTGTCGCGGATCAGCGCGTCGCGCGTGGCCACGTCCGGAATGCGCAGCAATGCTTCGGCGAGGCACATCAGCGCCACCCCCTCCTGCGACGACAGCGCGAATTCCTGGATCAGGCCCTGCACGAGACCTTCATTGCCGCCGCGCGCACGCAGCCGCGCCGCGAGGTCGGTCGCCAGTGCATGTGCCGCCGCGGCCTGTGCCGGCGCGAGCCGCGCGGCACCGACCAGGTCGCGCACGCACTGCGTCTCGGCGCAACGCGTCGCGCGCGTGACCGCTGCGCGCAGCGGCGACCGGTGAGGAATTTCGGCGGCGAGCGCCGCGAACGGATGCGACGTCGGGACGAAGTCAGCGGTCATGGCAGCCGCGAGTTTACGCCGGTGGCCGTCGCCGCCGTGGCAAGCGCATCGTGATGCGCACCATCGACACGCCCCTCGTCCGCTCAGCGCGACCGCATGATGAATCGCGACAGCCGCGACGCCGCATCGCCATTCACGGCGCCGGTTGGCACCTGGCCGTCGAGGATGCAAGCCACTTGCCCCACCGTCTCGTCGGCCTGGTGCAGGGCCGCCTGCGGTGTCAACCCGCCCACGTGCGGTGTTGCGATGACTCGCGGATGACGCGCAAGTGCAGGCGACGGTCGGTCATCGCCTTCGCGGCCGACATCGAGCGCGCAGCCGGCTATGCGACCGGCGTCGAGCGCGTCGGCGAGCGCGATCTCGTCGACGAGCGCGCCGCGCGACGCGTTGACGAAAAAGGCCGTGGACTTCATGCTCGCGAACGCCGCCGCATCCATGAGATTTTCGGTCTCGGTCGTGGCCACCGCCAGGCAGACGACATAGTCCGCGATGCCAAGCAGCGTCGACAGCGACACACGCTTGCGCCCCGGCGCGTCGACCGCGTCGTACGGGCTGTATACGCAAATGCGCATCCGCAACACCGCGCAGAGCTCGCACAGGTACCGGGCGATCCGGCCGTAGCCGATGATCCCCACGGTGGCGCCCTTCAATTCGCGTCCCATCGCCGGTGAAGGCCGCTCGCCGCGGTGATAGGCGCCGGAGGCAGCGCTGATGCCGCGTGCAAGGTCGAGCATCACGCCGAGGCACCACTCGGCGACCGCCGGCGCGAATCCGGCACTCCCCTGCGTGACCAGCACGCCATGTCGGCTCGCCGCGTCGACATCGACGTTGCGGATATCGACCGCGCAGCGCACGAATGCGGCGAGCGCGGGCAGTGCGTCGAAAAGCGCTGCCGGTGCAGCGGCTTGGCGGCCGGCGACGATCACGTCGCAATCGCGTGCGGATTCGATGAGCTCGCCAAGTCCAAGTGGAACTTCGGCGTCGTGCAGGCGGACTTCGGCCAGCTTCGCGAGCCGATGCTGTACCGCGGGCGGATAGTAGTTCTCGCGCGCCGCGGGCGGCAACGTGAGCAGCAGGCGTGCCATCGCTCGAGTTCGGCGTGCGGATATCAGCCGTCAGCGCACGAGACAGGGTTGCTTCGGATCGAACCTCCATCCGGGCAACAGGAATTGCATCGCCACCGCATCATCACGCGCGCCGAGCGCATGCTCGTGATAGAGGCGGTGGTGGCGCTCGACGGCGTCGAAGTCGATGTCGACGCCAAGGCCCGGCCGGTCCGGCACGCCGATCGCGCCATCGACGATGCGCATCGGCTCGCGTGTCAGCCGCTCGCCGTCCTGCCAGATCCAATGCGTATCGATGGCGGTGATCGATCCCGGCGCGGCGGCCGCGCAATGCACGAACATCGCCAGCGAGACGTCGAAATGATTGTTCGAGTGCGACCCCCATGTGAGGCCCCAGTCGTGGCACAGCTCGGCGACGCGCACCGAGCCCTGCATCGTCCAGAAATGCGGGTCGGCGAGCGGGATGTCGACGGCGTCGGCGGCGATCGCGTGGCGCAGCTCGCGCCAATCGGTGGCGACCATGTTGGTGGCCGTGCGCATGCCAGTCGCCCGGCGAAACTCCGCCATCGTTTCGCGCGCCGAGAATGCGCCTTCGGCACCGCAGGGGTCCTCGGCATACGCCAACACGCCATCGAGCCCACGACACAGGCGAATGGCGTCGGCGAGTCGCCAGCCGCCGTTCGGATCGAGCGTCACGCGCGAATCGGGAAAGCGTGCCTTCAATGCGCGCACCGCCTCCGCTTCCTCTTCGCCGCGCATGACACCACCCTTCAGCTTGAAATCGCGGAACCCATATCTCGCGTGCGCGGCCTCGGCGAGCCGCACGATCGCCTGCGGCGTCATCGCCTCCTCGTTGCGCAGGCGCAGCCACGCGTCGCCGGCGTCGCGCTCGGCCCGGTACGGCAGCGGCGCGCGCGCCCGCTCGCCGATGTAGAAAAGATAGCCAAGGACGGGCACCACATCG
Source organism: uncultured Pseudomonadota bacterium (assembly GCA_963781395.1). GTDB lineage: Bacteria > Pseudomonadota > Gammaproteobacteria > Burkholderiales > Casimicrobiaceae > VBCG01. The sequence goes on along the minus strand of CAWAFO010000010.1, from coordinate 100,190 downwards.
CGCTGGCGTCCACCGCTACCGAGAAGCTCGGCGACCGGCACGCCGAGGAACTGCCCCAGCAAGTCGAGCAGCGCCGATTCGAGCGCGGTGACGGCGTGGACCGTCACGCGCAAGTCGAACGTCTGCGATCCGCGGCCGCCCGCGTCACGTACGGCGAACGCGCCGCGCACGGCATTGAGCATGTTGCGGTATTGCGCGACCGGGCGGCCGACGACCAGCGGCCGCGCGTCTTCCAGCGTGCGCCGGATGGCCTCGCCGCCCGGCACCTCGCCGACGCCGAAATGCCCTGCGTCGTCTTCGAGCACGACGAGGTTGCGCGTGAAAAAAGGCGCGTGCGCGCCGCTCAGGTTGAGCAGCATGCTATCGTGGCCCGCCACCGGAATCACCCGCATGGCGACCACGCTCGGGACATGTTGCCGATCCAATTTCTCCATCCTTCGTGTAGCGATCGAAGTTCGCATCGGCACGACCGGCAGCCGGCGCGTCGACGCGCACGGTATCACAGCCCGATGCGCGCGCTCGATGGGGCAACCGCGGGCGCTGCGCCATGACGAGCGTACCGCCGTGGGTGCTGCCGGCGCTGGCCTGCGACTGCCACATGCACATCTACGAGGACGGCTACCCGGTGCGCAAAGACTGGCAGGCGCCGGTGCCACGGGCGCTCGTCGCCGACTATCGCCAGGTGCAGCGAGCGCTGGGACTCACGCGGACCATCGTCGTGCAACCTAACGCCTATGGATTCGACAATCGGTGCACGCAGAACGCGCTGCGCACCTTCGGAGACGATGCGCGCGGCATCGCCGCGATCCGTCCCGACATCGACGACCTCGAGCTCGCGCGCCTGCATGCCGCCGGATTTCGCGGTGCGCGATGCTACCTGCTCGCTGGCGCCCTTCTCGCTTGGGACGACGTGCCGCGCATTGCGGCACGCATTGCCCGCTTCGGCTGGCATGTCCAGCTGCAGCTGGATGGCTGCGACCTGCCCCGGCTGGCGACGGCAATCGAGGCGCTGCCGGTGGAAGCGGTCATCGACCACAACGGCAAATTTCTCGAGCCGGTGCCTCCTTCGCATCCCGCGTTTCGCGTGCTCCTCGGGCTGCTCGATAGTGGACGCTGCTGGGTGAAACTATCGGCGCCGTACGAGACTTCTCGGCGTGGGCCGCCGCGTTACGACGATGTCGGCGCACTCGCGGCCGCGTTGGCCGAGGCCAGCCCGGGGCGATGCGTATGGGCCACCAACTGGCCGCATCCAGGAACAGCGTCGCCGCCTCGGGAAACTGAGCTGCGCGACCTTTTCCTCGAATGGGTGCCGGCGGTCGCGGATCGCAGGCGCATACTCGTCGACAACCCCGCGCGCCTCTACGGATTCTGACGCCGAAGGTGACCTGCGTCGCCGCCGTGCCGCGCGCGCTATCGCCCGTGCGCGTTCGTCATCGGCTCGGCAGCGTGCCGGGGTAGAGGCGGTCGAGCGTCTGCCATGCAGCGTCGCGCAGCAGCAAACGCAATTCGTCCCGCAGTGCGGCTTCTTCGTTCGCGGGTAAGCGCATCGACCAGATTCGCGCCAGGCGACCGCGATGCTCGTCGATGATTTCCGCGACCAGCGGAGTCCAGAACGCGGGATGCTCGCTTTCGCTCCACTCGCCGCGGCCGCGCCCGTAGTGCGCCACGGTGAGATAGCGCAACAGCGCTGAAGCAACGAGACCAGTCAGAAACGCATCATCGAAGCGCAACACGGCGCCCGTCTTGCCGCGTGCGAGGTTCATGCCGCGGGCAACACCCGCGCCGCCCAGGGCGCCCAGGATCGCCCCGGCGAGCATGCCGGCGCCGAACGACAGGCCGCCCGTGGCGATGTCGGCCGCAAGGCCGGTCAGCGCTCCCGACACGGCGCCGCCCATCAACGCAGCCTTGCCTTCGCTCATCGGCGCGTCCACGCTCACGCCTTCAGCCACGCGCGCCTCCACCTCACGCTGCGCACGGCCGTCGAGCCCGTGCAGCGCGACCAGGCGGTCCGTCGCGCCGCGCAGGGCATCGGCCAGGCGTGACGCGAGCGCACGCGAGGCGCCGGCCGCGCGGCCACTGGCGGCGTCAGCGGCAATGCCGAGGCGGCGCCCGATGTCGCGCCAGGCGTCGAGCGCGCCACCTTCGGCGAGCGGCTCGCGATCGAAGGCGGCCGCGGCGATCGGCGCCGCGAGGATCTCCATCGCGGCATCGAACTGCACGACCCGGCGTGCTTGCCACGCTTGCGCAAGGCGCGCATTCAGTGCGCGCTGTGACTCGGGCAACGCGTCGCCCACAAGGTCGAGCAGCGCGATCTCCTGCACCCAGCAGCGGGTGAAGGCGTCGAGCGTCGCCACGGCGCGCACCATCGGTCGCGTCCCGATCGCGCGGCGCCAGGCCTCTTCCTGCGCCGCCTCCGCGTCGCGCGGGCGCGGCGCACCGGTCTGGTTGACGAGCACGACCACCGGCTTGCCGATCCATTGCAGGATGTCGAGCTCCGGCGCGAGGTAGCCGGCGTCGCCAGGGAACTCGGTGGCGTTGACGAGATAAAGGACGACGTCGGCTTCGGCGGCGACATTGCGCACGGCCTGCTGCGCGAGGTAGAACGGGCGATCGCGAAAGCGGTCCCATACCTCGGAAAGAAACCAGCCCAACGGATGGTGTTGCTGTGCGAGGCGCCGTGCGAGCCGCGCGCTGTCGCCGAATCCGGGCGTGTCCCACAGCAGCAACGCTTCGCTGTCCGTGGTCTCGAGCAGCGTGTAGACCGCCGCTTCCTGCGTAACGTGCTGCGCATCACTGACCGTGCCGACGTCCCGTCCCACGAGCGTGCGCGCGAGTGTCGTCTTGCCGGCGTTGGTATGCGATATGAGTGACAGCGCAATCGTCGCGCCCGATATCGCGTCGCCGGCTGGAGGGGCGTCAGCCATCGCTGCTCATCGCGCCTTCGAATCCTGCCACCACCGCCGCGACATCGGGAGCTGTCAGTTCGGCAAATACGACGCGCACGCCCGCATCGGCGCCGAGGCGCTGCCAGGCGGTGCGCCGTGCGTTGATGCGCGCACCATCGCCGGCCCAATGCGCAACCCATGCCGACTCGTCAACCAGCGCGACGGGGGAATTGCCGTGTGCGGCGAGCCCCTCGAGGAACGCTCCGTGTACTTCGCGCTCGGGCGTCGCCGCGGCGTTGAACAGCGCGACCAGCGCGGTGTCTGCGCCACTTGGCGACTCAACCTCGTCTCCATACGCTACCGGCGCAGTGACGGTCATCGCTGCACCGCCACCGAACACGCGTCCCACGATCGCTTCGAGGCCGGCGACCGCCGCAGCGTCCGGCGCATGGCTGTAAGGAATAACCCGCACCCGTGCCGCGCCACCGTGGAATCCGCGCAGCAGGCGCCGGAAATACGGCTCTTCGAGCGGCAGCACCATGTTTGCCGCGCGATGACGCTCGACCAGGTGTGCACCGAGCGCGAGCAGCAGCCGCGGCAGGATCACGATCGCCGCCACAGTCGCCGCCATCAGGTGGATCCATTGCGCGGCGTTCGCAGACGATGGCGCGCGTATCGCCGCCACCGCCACCGCATCGGGCACAGGGACGTGAAGCAGCAGCGCGCCGGGAGCGTACGCGGCTGCGAGGATGGCATGCACCGCCGGCGCATCGAGGAACGTGCTTTGCCAGGTCGCGCGATATTCGAAGGCCAGGCCGCGCACGTACAGCCCGGCGATCACCCCGGCGGCAAGGGCCGCAGCGGCGACGTGGAGCATGCGTACGGCGCGCGCGCTCTGCAACGGCGCCGAGCGGACGCCCCAGTCGGTGACCAGTGCAAGCAGCGCGTCCTGCATGGCACCGCGTGCGAGTCGACGCGACGATGGTGATCGACCACCCGCAATGGCAGACAGCACGCGGCGCAACGGCCCCGGCGCGCTGCCATCGCCGTAATGCAGAACATAGCCGACGGCGATGAACGCGTACACCACGAGATTCCAGGCCAGCAACCCAAGTACCGGTGGCGCTAGGATGTTGATGCGCTGTGCGCGGTCGACCTGGTCGAGAAAGATACCAAGCACGAAGCCGATGCCGGCAAGCGATGTGCCGATCCAGGGGCGCCAACGCAGTGCACGCACCGTCCGCGGCAGCAACGGCTGGCGCTCGCCAAGCCGCTCGACCACGAGTGCCGCGCGGCGCGCCAGGAACGTCGTTGACGAAGCATCGGCGCCGACGACTTCGGCCGCGGCGCGGCTCGCCCAGGCGCGCTCGTCATCGCTCCACAGTGCGCGTGCGGTGTCGGCGAGCTCCAGCGCGCGCACCGCCACAACTTCGAGTGCCTGCGATTCATCCATGCCGCGGGAATTCTACGCGGGGCGATCTGCTCGCCGCTCGATGCCGCAGCGGGCGGTCTGCGGCCCGGCACGCGTTCCGCCATACTCGGGGCACGGCTTGGCCCTGCGCGGGTGGAATGTCAGGCGGCGCCGCTGCGCGTCATCGGATCGGCGAACGCGGCGTTGGTGGTCGCGGTGGTGGTGCCCGTAAAGTCAGTCCACTCCTGCCGATCGTAGTCGTAGAGCTTGCAGCGTCGCATCAGCGAACGGATGTAGCGCGGGCCGACGCGCTCCACGATGGCCGCGTTGCCTAGGACTTCCAGCAGTCGCGATTGCGCGGCATTGAGCCGGTAGAACGGGATCAGCGGATTGATATGGTGCGCCGGGTGCTCCATGATGTCGTGTGAAAGCCGTCCATACCAGCGCGGATAGCGCACGTGCACGGTAAGCTCCTCCTGTCCGCCATGGCGCGCAGCCTGCGCCGCATCGCGGAACCAGGGCACGCAAAAATGCGTGTGCTGCAGGAACACCGTGAGGCCCATCGACCAGTTCCATACGAGGAACGGGAGCACGAAACCCCACCACAGCGACGCCAGCCACGAATGTCCCTCAGATCTGCCCAGCGTAACGATTCCGCCCACAAGCACGATGAGCCAGGCGACAAGCGGCAGGACATCGACCCAGGCGGTGCGGCGCCATGCGGGCTCGACATCGGCCAGCGGCACGCACTTGTGCTTGCTCCAGCGCTCGACGAGATAGTAGAGCCCGAAGCCGCCTCCGCGATAGACGCGTTCTAGCGCTCGTCGCCAGCGAGACAGCGCGCGGAACTCGTCAGGCGAGAATGGCGACCACGAATTGATTCCTTTCACGTTCGGCGATTGATGGTGCAGCCGGTTGTGCTGGATGCGCCATAACGTGTAATTGTGCAGGGACGGCAGGAATAGTAGGCGGCCCAGCACCCGGTTCTGCCGCGGACTCGCAACCAGGCTGCCGTGCGTAGCGTCGTGTCCGAGCACGAACAATGTCGAGATCATCATGCCGGCGGTGAACGCGAGCACGACCTTGAGCCATGTCGCGTCGACGGTGATAGCAAGCACCGTGGCGGCCAGGTAAACCCCGAAATCGAGTAGCACCGCCGCATAGGCGACGCTGCTGTCACGCTCGACGAAGGGCCGCATCGCGTCGCGCAGCATGCGTTGGCTGGATTCGTCGGTCGGGCGCTCGTCCATGGCGATCGGTCAGCGCGGCTTGCGCTTGCGGACCTGCACGGTCTTGCGAAAATATGCATGCACGACGCCATCTGCATCGGCCAGCTCGACGTCGTAGGCACGCTCCGCGCGGTCCGCCGTCTCCAGTTCGCGACGGATTCCGTCGAGCTCGCCGTCGGGCAGGCGAAACGTCGAGAACAGGGTACCGCGCCCCGGCTTGCGGAATTCGATCAGCACTTCCTTGTCCCAGGCGATGTACTCGCGCCCCAGGTTCCACGAAATCATCGTCATGTACACCGGGTCGACACACGCGTACATGCTGCCGCCGAATGTCGTGCCGTTATAGCCCCGGGTCTTCCAGTTGAGCGGAAGCTTGATGCGCACCTCCTGAAAATCGGGTGCAATGTACGTGACCTTGACGCCTGTCCGCCGGTAACACGGGAACACATTGAACATCATGCGCGTCGCGCGGGATTTGATGGACTCCTTCATCGATGCCGCCTGGCCCACCCCGTGATGCACGCCTGACCGTCAAACCGTACGATCACGCGTGTTGTAGTGCACGCATTCTACCGGATCAAGTTTGGCACAGGTTGTGCCGTACGGCGCGCCTGACACTCCGCCTGTGCGGAGACCCCGTGGCAAATAAGCCACAACGAAGAGGCATGGCAGCCCACGTGGCGTGTCAGTCGGCGTTCTACCCCATGCGTCGCTGCACCGCCTGCCGAAACGTGCGATCGGTCTGTGGCTTGATGAATACCAAGACGACCGCCGGATGTGCGGTGCGGATGGCGCGCTCGATGTCGATCACGTCCTCCTCGATTTCGAACGCGCGCAACTCGTCGGCGAATTCGAGGCTCAGCGCGGCCACGATTTGATCGGGCGCGAGTTGCGCGGTGAGGAGCCCATTGACCTTCGAACGGCCGCCCGCAGACTCGGCGATGCGCCGGATCGAATCCTCGAGCACGCGATCGGCCTGTTCGCCGATCAGCAAGCTCTTGCTCTCGCGCGCGAGAAGCAGCGATACCGCGGCGAGCACGACGCCGACCAGGATCGACGCGATGCCATCGGCTGCCGGCATTCCGAGGCTCGTCGCGGCGTAGATGCCGCAGGCCGCAATGACGACGCCGACGAGTGCCGCGCCGTCCTCGAACAGCACCATGAACATGGGCGGGTTCTTGCTCCGCCGAAACGCCTCATAGAAACCGAGCTCGCCCTTGGTCGCGCGCACCTTGCGCAACGACACGACGAACGAAACGCCCTCGAAGGCGAACGCCAGCGCGAGCACGACGTAGCTGACGACAGGATCGCTGATCGGTGTGGGGTGCCTAACGTCGGCGATGCCTTTCAGGATCGCGACGCCCGCGCCGAGCGCGAAGATCAGCAGCGCGACGACGAAACTCCAGAAATAGAGCTCGCGGCCGTGGCCGAACGGATGCTGCGCATCCGGCGGCCGGCGCGCGCGATGGCCGCCATACAGCAGCAGCACCTCGTTGCCGGAATCGACGAACGAATGCACCGCTTCGCTCAGCATCGCCGCGCTGCCGGTCCACACGGCCGCGACCGCCTTGGTGGCGGCGATGAGAACGTTGACGGCGAGCGCCGTGTAGACGACCGCTTTCGACGTGAGTGCCAGGAGATCCTCCGGCGCGTGCGCGGAGGTGCAGCATAGCCGAGACTGGGAAAACGGCCTTGCCTACCCGCCCTTGCGCGGCACCGCGCGTCGATACGCCGCCGCTTGAGGTGGCGCGCTGTCCGCAGCGAGGGTCCAGTCGGCACATGAGCGTCCGCGCGCGCGGAGATCCTTGTCGATGACGTCGGCATCCCTGGCCTGCCCTTGCTGGCGCGCGACGAAGGCGAGACCGCATGCCGCATTGACGTCATCGGGATATAGCGCGAGCACTTTGTCGAATGCCGTTTTCGCTTCGGCGAAACGTCCCAGGCGTGCATTGAGCTCGCCGACGCGGCCGAGACTCTGCACGTCCTGGCCGTCGAGGGCGACGATGCGCTCGAAATCGTGCGCGGCGTCCTCGACGCGATCCAGCGCAAGATGCACTCGCGCCAGATGGCGCCATGCGTCGGCGTCCGTCGGCGCAGCCTGCGTCGCGCGAGTGGCGGCATCGAGCGCCTCGGGAAGTTGCCGCAGCTCGAGGTAGCCATCGCTCAACTGAACCCATGCGCGGGGATTGCTTGGCTCACGCCGTGTCCACTCGGTTGCCAGCAGCACGAGCACGTTCCAGTTGCCGACGTCCCTCAGCTTGTCGATGCGCGCGATGAGCCCGTCGTCGAAGGCCGTCGGCTGGGCCACGGGTTCCGCGGCCGGTTTCGCCCCTTGCGCGCGTGCTGCCACGGCGGCATGTGCCACCCGCGCAGCCGAATCGGGCATGACCGTGCTCGCATCGGCATCCTGCTCCACCGTGCGCAACGCGAGCCACAGGCCCAAACCGATGAGTGTCACCGCGCATGTGGCGATAACGATGATTCTCGGCGAGCGCAAATCCAGCGAAAAACGACCCGTGGGGCTCGGGGTTGCAGCCGCCGAAGGTCCCAATGCCGGTTCTTGCGCGCGGACGATGACCGCACCCGGCGACGCCGGCGAGCGCGTATCCGGACCGTTGCGCTTTTCGAGCTGCAGCTCCGTCGCGCGCGTGCGCACGTAGGCATCCTTGGTCGCCGCCTCGTCGCCCTTGCACTGGGCCAGCAGCGACTCCCACAACGGCCGCTCGATCCAGCCCGCTTCCACTTCGCGCGCAGCCGCCGCAAGAAATTTTGCCGCGTCCTCGCGGCGCAGCGCGGGTGCTGCGGGCCGCGCAACCGTCGCCGGCGGGGCGGCCGCACGGGCGTCGCCGTGGCTCACGGAATCCGCGATAGGCTCGAGCTCCAACGACAAGGGTGAGGTGGCGCTCTTGTCCATGGTGCTGATCTAGCAATCCGCGTTCCAGCACGATGGATTTGCAGTTCCGGGACCGGTACAACGCGTCCACTACAGCGAATCCGGCGTCAAATGGGACGGTCTGGCCCCACTCCGGAGACGTGGCCCCGTGCGCTGCCGTGACCAAAAATCCCGGGTGCACTGCCGAGCCAGGGCGCAAACGGCCGACCCGCGGCTAGAGCCCTGCCCGCCGACGCCCTGGCGACGTCATGGCGACGGCACGCACCATGCGGTCGTGCAGAACGGAAACGCGTCGATCAGCGCCAGAGTCCACATCATCTGCGCGGCCTCCGGGCTCACGCATGCCTGCCGGCGGGACCGCCGGTCCCGGCGCCGGCGACGACCGCGGCGAACCGGTGCACGCCATCGCTCGCGTGTGGCGGCCGCACGAACACTCGCACGGCATGCTCGGCTCCGTCGTCGACCAACGCGATGATCGAGTCGTCCTGCCGCCTGCCATCGACCCACACGGAAGGGCCGGCCTCCTCGCTGCCGGCGTGCACCACGTCGATGCGATACCACGCGCGACCGAACCGGTAGTGAACCTTGAAGCCCTGCCAACCGGGATGCATGCACGGCGTCACGCGCAGCGTGTCGGCCACGCGCTCGATACCCAGTAGCGACTCGACGATCAGGCGGTACATCCAGCCGGCCGAGCCCGTGTACCACGACCAGCCGCCGCGCCCCTTGTGGGGAGGCATTCCATAAACGTCGGCGGCAATCACGTAGGGTTCGGCGCGATAGATCGCCACCGCGTCAGCCGTGCGGCCGTGGTTCACGGGATTGATGATGTCGATGGCCTGCCACGCACGCTGCGCATCGCCGGTGGCCGCGAATGCCATCGCCACCCAGATCGCGCCGTGCGTATATTGGCCGCCGTTCTCGCGAACTCCCGGAGCGTAGCCGCGAATGTATCCGGGCTGCAGCGCCGAGCGGTCGAATGGGGGTGCGAGCAGCTGGATCAGCGCGTCGCTCGGGTGCACCAGTCGTTCATGGACCGCATCCATGGCGCCGCGCGACCGCTCCGTACCCGCGGCGCCGGAAAGCACGGACCAGCTCTGCGAAATCGAGTCGATCTGGCATTCTGCATTGGCTGCCGATCCGAGCGGCGAACCGTCGTCGAAATACGCGCGCCGGTACCAGTTGCCATCCCAGCCGTGCGCCTCGAGATTCGCCCGGAGGTTGCCGGCTTCGATGTCACATTTTGCAGCGAATGCCGAGTCGCCGCGTTGCACCGCGATGGCGCCGAACTGTGCGAGCACGGCACACAGGAAGAAACCGAGCCAGACACTCTCGCCTTTGCCCTCGATGCCGACCAGGTTCATGCCGTCGTTCCAGTCACCCGAGCCCATCAACGGCAAGCCGTGGGATCCGAACCGCAATCCGTGCAGGATCGCGCGCACCCCGTGGTCGTAGAGAGTAGCCTCCTCCTGCGAGACGGCAGGCAGGTCGTAGTACGAGTCCTCGCGCGATCCAACGGGGCGGCCTTCCAGGAACGCCACCGGCTCGTCGAGCACGCCGGTATCGCCGGTCACCTTCACGTAGCGGGCGATCGCAAACGGGAGCCAGAGGTAGTCGTCCGAGCATTGGGTGCGCACGCCTCGCCCGGCAGGCGGATGCCACCAATGCTGGACGTCGCCCTCGACGAACTGCCGCCCTGCGCAGCGCAAAAGGTGCGCACGCGTCAAACCAGGCTCCGCATGCACGAGCGCGAGGACGTCCTGCAACTGGTCGCGGAAACCGAACGCGCCTCCCGATTGATAGAAGCCGCTGCGCGCCCAGAGGCGGCATGCGAGCGTCTGGTACAGCAACCAGCCATTGCACAGCACGTCGAGCGACGCATCGGGGGATTCCACGCGGATCGCCCCCAGCGTCTGCTGCCATTGCTGGCGCACCGTGGCGAGCGTCGCATGTGCCGCGGCACTGCCGCGGAAACGCTGCACCAGGCCCCGCGCATCCTGCAGGTCGCGTCCAACGCCGAGACGGAACGTCACCTCGCGTTCCGCCTGCGCGGCGAGTTCGATCGACACCTGGATCGCCGCACAGGGATCCATAGCCGGCCCCGATTTGCCCGAAAGGTGCGCGCGAGACATCGCCGCGGGTGCCGCCAGCGCGCCGTTGCGTCCGATAAACTCGGTGCGATCGCAAGTCGTCGTGTGATCGGAGTCGTCGACATCGAAGAAGGCGACGTGTCGCCCGAACTCGGCGCTGTAGGCGTTGCGCGCAAGCAACGCGCCGGTCTTGCCGTCCACTTCGGTAACGACATGCATGACCGACTTGGCTCGCAGATCGGCGAGCACCCAGTCCACGTATCCGGTTACCGAGATGCGGCGCGCGCGCCCGGAGACATTGGTGATCTTGAGCGTGCATAACTTGACGCTTGCATCTGCGGCGACGCAGACGCTGAGCTCGGACCGGATGCCTTGCTCGTCGTGCTCGAATACCGAATAGCCGAAGCCGTGGCGCGTCACGTAGGGCGTGTGGCCGCGCGCCGGTTGTGGAGCCGGCGACCAGTACCGGCCGTTCTCTTCGTCGCGCACGTAGAAGGCCTCGCCGCAGGTGTCGCTCACCGGATCGTTGCTCCACGGCGTAAGGCGAAACTCGTGCGCATTCTCGCCCCATGTGTACCCGCCGCCGCTTTCCGAGACGATCGAGCCGAATTGTGCGTTGGCCAGCACGTTGACCCATGGCGCGGGCGTGCGATGGCCCGCATGGGTGGTGATGACGTACTCGCGGCCGTCTGGCGTGAAGCCGCCAATCCCATTGTCGAGAATCAGGCCGGGCGTCGCGCGTTCGGCCCCTTCGGGCTCGTCGCGCGGCTCGCGCGGCGCGACGAGGGCAAGCGGCGGCACACGCGTGACGGCCGGTGCGCGACCGCCCACCTGCTCGGCCAGCGTGCCGTGGCCGTCGGTGATGATCGCGCGCGCCACGGACTCGAGAAGCATGCGATCCTCTTCGGAGATCTGGTCGCCGCGCCGCACGAAGATGCCGCCCGGGCGGTCCATCAGCTGCGCTTCGACACGTGCCGCGATCAGCCCGGCGATCTGATCCTGAAGGAGCTGCCGGTAGCCCGCACGATCCTCGTTCCAGATGACGAGATCGACCGCCAGCCCTTTGAGGCGCCAATAGGCATGTGCCTGCACCAACTGGCGAACCAGGTCGATGTTCGCCGCATCGGCGATCCGCAGCAGCACGATCGGAAGGTCTCCGGATATCGCGTAACCCCAGAGCGCCGATTGCCCGCGATGATTTCTCGCAATCACCTCCGCGCCTGCGCGCAGCGAAGGATTGGCGAAGACGATCGCGTTGGCGAGTCGCGCATAAAGCCGCGCATCAGCTTCCGAGGCATTGATCTGCCTCAGCACGACCTGTGCGTGAGTCCACGCCAGCTCGATCACGCGATCGGCGAGCCGCGGATCCTGATACTTGTCGACCAGCGCGCTCGCCGCCTCGCGCGATTCGGCGACACCATAGACCATGTCGATGATCGCCGTCTGCCCGGGCTCGAGCGCGACCGAGAGGCGGATTGCGGCGATGGGATCGAGCACCGCTCCCTCGCTGCCCGACAGCGGCGCCGCCCCGCGCATCGCATCGGGCATCACCGACGTGTTGCCGCGCCCGACGAAGCGCGCCCGGTCGGTTTCGTACGAGATGTCGAATCCGCGTGCGCGGTGCGCGGTCATCAGGTGGAACAACCATGGTGTGCGCTCGTCCGGTGAACGTGGCCTGCGCGTACATAGGATCGCCTGGCGGTCAGCGGCGATTTCGGTCTGCACGAACAGGTTGCTGAACGCGGGATGGATTGCGTCCGACGCTGCAGGCGCCATGACGACTTCCGCGTAGCTCGTGAATTCGAGGACCCTGACCGTGCGCGAGCGATTGACGACATGCAGGCGCCGCAACTCGATGTCGTCCTCGGGGGACACCACGATCTCGGTGTGCACGTCGATACCGTGGTCCCGGCGGCGGAATTCCGCGCGTCCCTCGGAGAAGATCGCCTCGTAGTCGTCGGCGCGTGCGGCAGTCGGTTGATGGGCGTTCGACCAGCACTCGCCGGTCGCGGGCTCGCGGATGTAGCAGAACGTGCCCCAGTTGTCGCACGTCGCATCTTCCCGCCATCGCGTGACGGCCAGATCCTTCCAGCGGCTGCTGCCGCCGCCGGCGTTGGTCACCATCACGTGATAGTTCCCGTTCGACAGCAATTGCACCTCCGGCGTCGGCGTGGCCGCCGTGGGGATGACGCGCACCGGCATTTCCGCGTCGGCGACATTGGCGCGCGCGCCCGCAAGCTGCGCCACATGCGCGAATACATTGACCGCCTTCGGGATGCGCTCCTGCAGCAGGAGCAGCGTCGCCTGAAACTGCGGGTCGGACAGGAAGCGCTGCTGCATCGGACGATCGCGCAGCAGATAGTCGAACGCCAGCAGGCTCATGCCCTGGTGATGCGCCATGAACGAGCGCACGACCTGGCGCGTCTGGCCGCGCGGCAGGCGCACCGGCGTGTAGTCGATCGCCTCGTAAAGCCCGAAGCGACCCGCCGCGCCGTCCGCCGCCAGTCGTTGCAGGTTCGCGCACGCCGCTTCCGGAGCCACCATCAACGCCAGGGCGCTCGCGTACGGCGCGACGACGATATCCTCGGCAAGACCGCGCTTCAGTCCCAGTCCGGGCACGCCGAACGCCCGGTACTGATAGTTGCGGTTGGCGTCGACCGCGTTGTACCCCGATTCGGACATGCCCCACGGCACGCCGATCTTCTTGCCGTACGATATCTGCAGCGCCACCGCCGCGTCGCAGGTCGCATCGAGCAGCGAGTCGGCATACGCCGGCATGACCAGCAATGGCATCAGGTACTCGAACATCGAACCGCTCCAGGACAGGAGGAACGACCGCTGCCCGACGCTGGTGAGCAGGCGTCCCAGCGCAAACCAGCTTTCCTGTGAGACCTCGCCGGTGGCGATGGCGACGTAGGTCGTGAGGCGGGCTTCGGACGCGAGGAGGTCGTAGTAACCGGGATCGCGTGTGCGCTCGTCGACGTTATGGCCGACTGCAAAGAGGTGCCGAGTGTTGTCGTACAGAAAGCCGAAGTCCATGCGCGCCAGCGCCGCGCAGCGCTCCATGATGCGTGCGATCGCGGCGATGCGTCGCTCTGCCTGCGCGCTCGCGAGCGTCGCGTGGACGATTGCGCGATCCAGCGCTTGCCGTTCGGCTTCCGGCCAACGCGCGGCCTGCGCGCGCGATGCCTGTTCCTGCAGCGCGGGCATCATACCGGCGAGGTCCCGCAGCGTGCGCACGCCCGCCAGGACCGGCAGGATTTTCGCGTCATCCAGCAGCGCCCACGGCAACCACGGCGCAAACGCCATCGCCTCGTCGAGCGCGCCGTGGCATTGCATGACCAGCGCCCTGCTCCATGCGCGCGCTTCGCTCGTCACCGGCGCCCCGCCGGGCCACGCGGGGTTGGCGGCATCAGCGGCCACCAAGTCCGCCGCGCGCGCGAGCGTTGCAAGGCCGGATTGCATCGCTCCGAGCGTCAGCGGCCCCGGGCCGCTCGCAAGGTCGATGTCGCGCATGATTCCCGTCACACACGGCGGAATGTCGGTTGCCAGTTCCTCCACGAGTACGCGTGCCGTATCGCGGATGCCCGCGAACAGCCGCACGTCGAGCAGAGCATCATCAGGGAGCCGCGCCATGCCCGCGCGCAACGTCAGCAGGTGTGCCGCCAGGTTGCCGCTGTCCACCGCCGAGATGTAGCGAGGTTCGAGCGGTTCGAGCGTCTGCGTGTCGTACCAGTTGAGGAAATGTCCTTCGTGCCTCTCGAGTCGCTCCATGGTGCGCAACGCGCGATCCGTGCGTTCGAGCAGCGGCCCTGCCGGCAGGTACCCCAGGTCGTACGCCGCAAGGTCTGCGAGCAGCGCCAGCCCCATGTTGGTCGGCGACGTCCGGTGTGCGATGGCGTCCGCGCGATCCTCCTGCCAATTGTCGGGCGGCAGCCAGTTGTCGGACACCACGACGAGCCTCTCGAAGTAGCCCCAGGTGCGGCGCGCCAGCGTACGCAGGAAGACCGCTTGCCCCGCCGTCAGCTTGGCGACGCGTGGCACCAGCGGGCGGCCCAGCCACCACGCCAGCGCCGGCGAGCCGATCCAGAGCAGCAGGAACGGCGCGGCGGAGGCCAATGCCCGTGGCGCCGTCAACGCCACGACCACGGCCGTCGCGAGCGCCATGGCAGGCGCCACCCACATCTTGGCGAACGTAGCGGCCAGCGTCGACGGATCGCGTCGATCCTGGTCCTGCGAGGTCGTCCACTCGAGCAGCCCTCGGCGGCTGATGAGCATGCGCCAATGCGTACGCAGGATTGCGCCGGCGATGAAGCACGCCTCGTAGGGCAGGCATGCCATCGAGAAGGCGATCTGGGCGCCGCGCCGAGCGGCGGCGTGCGCGGTGGCGAGGAGGTGCTCCGCAAGGGGAACGCCACGCGTCCTCTGCGCGAGGTCCACCACGGTTGCGATCGCGGCCGGGGCGACGATCACACCAATCACCACCATCGTCCACCACCACGCCGGAGCCAGGAGGGTCCACGCCAGCACGAGCAGCACGAGCGACGCAATCGGCACGAGGCCCCGGCGCAGGTTGTCGAAGATCTTCCATTGCGACAGGAGGGACAGCGGATTCGCAGGACGCGGCCCCGTTGCATTGGGCACGCGTCGCAGCAACCAGCCTGCTATCTGCCAGTCGCCGCGAACCCAGCGCCGGCGACGGCTGACATCGGCGCTGTAGCGCGCCGGGTGGTCCTCGTAGAGCTCGACGTCGGTGATCAGGCCCGAGCGGGCATAGCTGCCCTCCAGCAGATCGTGGCTCAGG
This sequence comes from uncultured Pseudomonadota bacterium, assembly GCA_963781395.1. Lineage (GTDB taxonomy): Bacteria > Pseudomonadota > Gammaproteobacteria > Burkholderiales > Casimicrobiaceae > VBCG01. Next base: position 84,878 of record CAWAFO010000010.1, on the reverse strand, counting down.
ATGCGGTTTTGCGGAAACCGCCCCGCGAGCGCGCGCTCGAATGCGTCGACGTCGTAGATCCCTTTGCCAATGAACGAGCCTTCGCCGAAAGCATCCTGATAGACGTCGGAAATCGCGCGCGTGTAGGGGTCGATGCCGGGCTCTCCGCCGAAAAGGCGCGCGTACCGGGAACGGCTCGACCCCTGGAGACTGGTCGCCATCCCCGGTTGCAGGATGCCGTATCCGCGGGTCACGCGCTGGCGCTGCACATCGTAATGCGGGCGGTTCAGCGGATGCGCCATCGCGCCCACCAGCTGCCGCGCCGCGTCGCGCGGCAGCTCGGTATCGGTATCGAGCGTGATCACGTATTTCGCGCCCACCAGCGCACCGGCATCGCCGATCACGGACAGAAACCGCTGCCTCGCATCGCTCTGGCCCAGCAACAGCGCATTGAGGTCGGCGAGCTTGCCGCGCTTGCGCTCGTATCCCATCCACACGCCCTCACCCGCATTCCATCGGCGCGGGCGATGCAAGAGGTAGAAAACGCTGCCGGAGTGCGTCGTGTTTGGAGTTCCGGAAGGCACAGGGTACTTGGCGTTGAGCGCGCGAATGGCATCCTCCGCCGTGCGCAGCAGTTGACCGTCACCGCCTGCCGTTTCCTCCGTCGCGTCGGCAAAGTCGGTGAGCAGCGCAAAGCTCAGGTTGGCGTCCTGATTGGCGAGGTAGCGCACCTCGAGCGCTTCGGCCAGAGCCTCGATCGCATCGACGGACGTCAGCATCGCCGGCACGACGACGAGTGAGCGCGACGCATCCGGGATGCCGCGCGCAAAGTCCATGCGCGGCAGGAGTCGAGGTGGCACGAACATGGTCACGAGCCAGTTCACCAGCGCCACCGCGAGCTGACTCGCCACCAGCAGGCACAGCACGCCGATCAGCAACGACACCGCGCCATCGATGCCGTCGGCGCGCGCCGCGCCAACCATCGTTCCCGCCACGAGGCCCGTGACTGACGCGATTGCGGCGAGATACAGGAATGACCCGACGTGCGGTCGCGCGGTGACCTGGGCGAGAAAACCCGGGCGGCGCGAGCCGATCGTGCGCTCGAGCAGGATGCGTCCCGCGTCGATCAGGTAATAGCCGACGTGCGCCGTGCGCGGATCCGCGCCGCCGGTCAACGTGGCCTGGCGGGCGAGCGCATTCGCTGCGCGCGCCACCTGCAATTCGGACATCAAGCTGTCTTGCGCGAGCTTCTCGACGACATGGCGGTAGCGATCTCGCGTATCGAAGTCCATGCTGCCATAGCACTCCGCCGGATCTTCGCGCAGCTCCTGCTCGACGACGCTCATGGTCTCGACGAAGGTGCGCCAGTCCATCGCGCCCAGGAAGCGCAGGCTGCCGATGCTGTTGCTCACGGAAACCTGGTTGGCAGCCTGCTGCTGCGTTCCGCTTTGCACCAGCTGCTCGATCGTGCGATGCGATTCCGACAGGCGTTGCTCGATCCACGTCAGCGGCAGCGCCAGCGCCGGTCCACGACCCTGCAGGCGTCGCGCCAGTTCCGACACGAATGCAGTGGTCATCGGCGGATCCGAACGCGCCATGTCCGCGATCACCAGGATTAGGCTCTTGGGATCGGTTTGCGCCATGCTCTTCATCTGGTCGACCCAGCGATCGGCGAGATCACGGTCGCCTCTGCCGGCAGCAACGTCAGTGGCGACGCGCCGCAGGTTCTCGATCAGCGCCAGGCGCAGCATGATCGGGATCGCCCACAGCTCGCCGAGCTTGATCGGCGTGACGGTCTGGTACGCGGCGACAAACCGGCCGAGACTCTCCGGATCGACGCGGCCGTCGCCGTGCGCGATGGTTTCCAGCGCGATGTCGTAGACGCGTGGCAACCCTGCCGAAGCGCCATGTGCCAGGCGCGGCAAAGCGAGGCTATAGTCCTTCGGCAGATGCCGCTTCGCCGTGCGCACCTGCTCTTCGATCAGGTAGAAATTGTCGAGCAGCCATTCGCCGGCCGGGGTAATGCGGCGATCCGCCTGTACCGCCGCAGTGAGCAGGCTGCAGGCGTCGACGAGGATGGCTTCGTTGGCGGCGAGCCGCGGCAGAAGCTGGTCGGGCCCGCGTCGCGGCGTCAGGCGATGGGCGCCGGCGAGTCTCCGGCCGTGCTGCTCCATCTGGTCGGCGCTGAAAAGCTCCGCCCGCAGCGGCAGCTCGTCCGCCCGCGGGCGCCACGCGCGGGCGCCCCAGTAAGGCACGCGCAGCCAGGACCACCGACGATCGAGCGCGTTGTCCTTCGCCTTCAAAGTTCGAGGATGCGAGTGAGGAGAATCGATGGTCAAAGGACGGCGAGAACCTCTCGGCATTGCAATGGCGCGGTCGTGAGGATTCTCGCGCAGCCGAGCGTGAGTTCCGTCAGCATGCGCCGTTGAGCAGGCGGCGTCAGTACGCTAGCGCACATTCGCCGGTCCGCGGCCGCGACCCGCGAACACCGGAGCAGCGGCCCGCGACATCGGAGCTAAGCGCGGTAGCGCACACACAAACGCCCGGACGCGGCGTATGAATGGTTGCCGTAGATGTCCGGCCGCGCATGGCCCTGTTGCAGCCGCGCGTAACGCAGGGCTTATCTCCCTCGCCGCCGCAAGAGGCATTGCGTGGCGCGAAGGCACATACCGCGCGAAACGCTGGCGTTCAGCCACCTAGCTGAAAATGCTGTCGTACGAATCGCAATCGGCCTTGTAGCATCCGCAGGCGGCGGCCTTGAGCCCGCGCCGGTCGAGCACGGTGATGTTGCCGCGCCGGTAGTGGATCAGGCTGCGCTTCTGCAACGCGCTCGCCGCCTTGGTGACGCCGACGCGCCGCACACCCAGCATGAACGCCAGGAGATCCTGGGTCACATGAAAGTCGTTCGCGTGCGCCCGGTCCTGGGTCATCAGCAGGCGCCGTGCCAGCCGCGCTTCGACCATGTGGAATCGCGTGCAGGCAGCAAGTTGCGCGAATTCGCGCAACTGCACGACCACGTAGCGATCGACCTGTTGCCGCAACGTGTCGCTGCGCCGCAGTTCCCGGCGAAAGTGTGCGGCGTCGACGCGCAATGCCGACCCTGCGCCTTGCACCACGGCGCGCATCGACGATACGTTCACGCCGAGCGCAAGTGGCACGCCGAGCATCCCTTCGTTGCCGATCAGTCCGACTTCAAGCAGTCCGGAATCGTCGACCGGCATGGCGAGCGAAATGAAGCTGCCGGTAGGAAAATAGGCAAAGCGGACGCGTTCACCCGCGACATGCAGCACATCGGCTGCCGCAAGGTTGACCGACACGCAAGCGGCCAACATGCGCTGCCGATCACTGCCCTCGAGTGCATGCAACAAGCGATTGGCGACCGGCGACTTCTCGTGTTGGCGCAACGACGCCCTCCTCGGATTCCAGCGCGAATGAACGTGCCTTCAGGCGCCGGATGGCATCGTCGTCGCTGGTCGATGCGATCCGCGTGGAGGGCAATTCCGTCCCGACTGGAATGGCGAGCATAGTCAGGCGCCGCCGCGCCGTCTGCGCGCTAACGCACATAACCCGCTCCCGGCGCCCGTTTCGCTCAAGCCCTGGCCCACGCCACGCGCTAGCGCCGGATGTACGGCAACAGCCGCTCGCACTCCTTCCTGACCACCCGATAGCACTCGCACGAGCGTGCTTCCAGGCCCGCGCGATCCAGCACGATAATGCGCCCGCGGCGGTACTGGATCAGGCCAGCGTCCTGAAGCTTTCCAGCCGCCTCGGTCACACCCTCACGACGGACGCCCAGCATGTTGGCGATCAGTTCCTGTGTCATGGCGAGCTCGTTGGACGACAATCGATCGAGGCTCAGCAGCAGCCAGCGGCAGAGCTGCTGGTCGACGGAGTGATGCCGGTTGCAGACGGCCGTCTGCGCCATCTGCGTGATCAGGGCCTGTGTGTACCTCAGCAGCAGATGGAGCGTGGAGCCGAACCGCCCGAACTCGTCCTTCAGCAGCTGGGCCCTGAGACGAAAGCCATGGCCCGCGCTTTGCACGATCGCGCGGCTCGGGGTGGACTCGCCGCCCATGAACAGCGAGATGCCGAGGATGCCATCGTTGCCGACGATGGCAATCTCGGCAGACGCGCCGTTCTCCATCACGTAGAGCAGCGATACGATCGCCGTAGTGGGAAAGTAGACGTGGCGCAGTCGCGTGCCGGGTTCGTAGAGGACATCGCCCAGCTTCATCGGGATGAGCTCGAGGTGCGCGGCGATGCGCGCGAAGTCGCCCGCCGGCATGGCCGCGAGCAGGTGATTGTCACGCGCGTCGAGGCCCGTGGCGGCCGCCTTGTGAGGTCCCGCCTTGATTGCGGGAGACGGTTTTTTCGGAGTGGTGCGACTCGATGAAACCAGCGCCATGCCCACAGTCTAGGCGTTGTCGGGCGCTTTGTCCGCTAGCGCACCGATTGATGCCGCGTGCCCCGCTGTCGGCACGGCCGGCGCTGACGCCCGGCGTCTACCGGCCTGGCGAGCGCGTGCGCTTCGCGAGCGCTGTCTTTAGGGTGCCATTGGCCTATAGTGTGTGAGCGCGATACGCGTCATTCACCGAGGAGCCGCACCATGTCCCACCACCCGCCCAAGGAACACAAGAAGAAATCGCTGCACACGCCGAAGGAGAAGAAGGCGCTCAAGCGCGAGAAGAAGCACGCGGGCGACCCGGTACCGCTGATCAAGCATTGACCTGCAAGTGGCTCGTCGCGCAGATCGCGGCGGCGCGCCCGCGCGCATCTTTCCGGAATCAGGCGTTCGGGGTCGCGGGTGCGGCCGCACGAACGCGCCGGCCCCTAGCTGAACAACAGCATCGCGCGAAAGGAGATATAGAAAATCGCGCAGATCACCGCTCCCAGCATCGAATCCGCGATGATGATTTCCGCCTTGTCGCGGCTCGAAGGCCGCCACGGAAGGGTCTGCGCAACAGGATCGGGAAGGAAGTTGCCGTTTCGGTAAATGGGCGCATCGGTCATGGCGCGAATTGGAACAGGTAAACCATATCGTGTCTGTGCGCCACCGCACACGGTCCTTGCAACACGCTTCGCCCAACGATGGACGCGAGCGTGGTTGTTTGCTCGCGGCCACGCGCCGTGGCTTGGGTAACGGTTCGTGGCTCAATAGAATCGCCGTCTCCGTTCCTTGATGCCCGGCGGAATGCGCCTGATCCAACATCTCGCCGCCCTTGCGCTTGCCGCCTGCATCGCCGGGTGCGCGGGCCTGCCTTCGCTGCAAGGACGGACTGCAACTTCGGCGCTCACCGACACGCGCGGGACGCGGTTGGGCGAGGCCGTCGAGTCCATCGCGCTGGAACATCCGGGCAAGAGCGGGATCCATGGACTTTCCGATCCGCGCGATGCCTTCGCCGCGCGCGTCCTGCTGGCCGCCACGGCAGAGCGCTCCCTCGACGTCCAGTACTACATCTGGCATGGCGACCAGGTGGGCAACCTGATGTTCGAGACGCTGTGGCAGGCTGCGCAGCGCGGTGTTCGCGTGCGGCTGTTGCTCGACGACCTCAATACCAGCGGGCTGGACCCGATGCTCGCCGCCCTCGACGCGCATCCGAACATCGAAGTTCGGCTCTACAACCCGCTCGTGCAACGCGATGCCCGCGCGATGAATTTCCTCACCGATTTCGCGCGGGTGAACCGGCGCATGCACAACAAGTCATTCACTGCCGACAACGAGGTCAGCGTGGTCGGCGGGCGCAACATCGGCAATGAATACTTCGCGGCGGGCAGCGGCGTGGCGTTCATGGATCTCGACGCGATGATCATCGGGCCTGCGGTTCGCGACGTGTCGAAGGAGTTCGACCTCTACTGGAACAGCCCGTCCGCCTTTTCGGCAACGGGACTGGTCGGTGCGTCAACTGCCGACGCTGCCGCCAAGCTGCAAGCCACATTCGATGCCACACATAGTGATCGCGAATCGGCCGATTACCTCGGCGCCGTGCGCGCAACCCCGCTCATCGCCGAATTGCTCGGCAAGCGACTCCCCGTCGAATGGACGACCGCAACGGTGCTGTACGACGACCCCGCCAAGACGCTCGACACGTCGGGCCGCACGGACGTCCTGCTGTTCCCGGAGCTCGTACGCTCCATTGGCCGGCCCGACGCGTCGCTCGATCTCGTCTCGCCCTACTTCGTGCCCGGTGACGACGGCACCGCCGCGCTGGAGGCGCTGGCGATGCGCGGCGTCAAGGTGCGCATTCTGACGAACTCGCTGGCCGCGTCAGACGTCAAGGCCGTGTATGCGGGCTATGCGAAGCGGCGGCGGGACCTGCTGCGCGCCGGCGTCCGGCTGTTCGAGATCAAGCCAGGCGTCACCTCGACTTCCCGCGACGACAAGAGCGGCCCGTCCGCAAGCTCGTCCGCCGCGCTGCATGCCAAGACCTTTGCGGTCGACGGCAACCGCCTGTTCGTCGGCTCATTCAATTTCGACCAGCGCTCGGCACTGCTCAACACCGAGATGGGCGTCGTCATCGGGAGCCCGGTGCTCGCACGGCGCCTGAATGCCTATTTCGATGTCGACGTGCCCATGGTCGCGTACGAAGTTAGCCTGGCGCCCGATGGCAACGGACTGTACTGGATCGAGCGCACTGCCGCCGGTGAAACGCGCTACGACGCGGATCCTGGCACGACCTGGTTGCTGCGGCGGCAGGTGGACATGCTGTCGATACTGCCGATCGAGTGGCTGCTGTAATCCGGCAGCAAAGTGCCGGACAACCATGACGCGTGCCGACCATGGCACACGCGCCGATGAACCTCGGCGAAGCTCCGCGCTCGAGGTGCTGCGCGTATTCCTCAAACTGGGCCTGAGCTCGTTCGGCGGCCCGATCGCGCATATCGGCTACTTTCGCAGGGAGTTCGTGGTGCGCCGCCGCTGGCTCGACGAGCAGGCTTTTGCCGAGCTCGTCGGCCTTTGTCAATTCCTGCCCGGGCCGGCCAGCAGCCAGCTCGGATTTGCGATCGGACTCATGCGCGCGGGTTACCCGGGGGCACTTGCGGCGTGGACCGGCTTTACGCTGCCCTCCGCGATCGCGATGGTGCTCGTCGCCTATGGCGCGGGAGCCCTGACGGGCCCGATGGGCGCCGGCCTGATTCACGGTCTCAAGCTGGTCGCCGTGGCGATCGTCGCGCAGGCGGTGTGGGGAATGGCGCGCGCACTATGCCCCGACCTGCGGCGGGCATCGATCGCCGTCGCTGCTGCCCTGATCGTCCTGTTAAGCGCCTCCGGCGTGGCACAGATCGTCGCCATCCTATTCGGCGCCATCCTGGGCACGTGGGCCTGTCGAATGGCGCCACTTCGATCGACGGATCGTGTCGCCATGCCCGTGTCGCGCGCCGCGGGATTCGCCGCACTGGCCGCGTTCGTCCTGCTGCTCTTCGGGTTGCCTTTCATGCCTGATCCTGGCGCGTCCCGAGTTGTCTCGCACTTCGATGCGTTCTATCGCTCGGGCGCGCTGGTGTTCGGCGGCGGCCACGTCGTGTTGCCGCTCCTGCACGATGCATTCGTGACGCCCGGATGGGTCAGCGACGACGCGTTTCTGGCCGGTTACGGCGCCGCGCAGGCGATCCCCGGACCGCTGTTCACGTTTGCCGCCTACCTGGGCGCGATCGCCGGTCCTTTGCCGCAGGGTGTAACCGGTGCCGCGCTGGGTCTCGCGGGGATCTTCCTTCCAGGCATGCTGATCCTGGTGTGCACGCTCCCGTTCTGGGAAACGTTCCGCAACTTCACGTGGGCCCAGGCCGCGGTGCGCGGCGTAAATGCAGCCGTGGTGGGACTGCTGGGCGCGGCGCTCTACCAACCCCTGTGGACGAGCTCGGTCGGCACGCTCCGGGATTTCGTGATCGCACTCGTCGGTTTCGTGCTACTGACCGTGTGGCGCGCTCCGCCAGTGCTCGTGGTCGTGCTCGGAGCGGCGAGCGGCATTGTGTTTGGCACGCCTTGACGCACCGCTGCTGACTCCATCCACCGATCAGTGACCGAGCCAGCGGACGATGTCGCCCCGCGAGGCGATAAACGCCCGTTCCATCGTTCCAGTGCTGAATGCGCGCTCGACGCCAGTGATCCGGACGATGCCGGACTGACGCTCGATCCGGCCGAGGCTCAGGCCGGTCGTCGGATCGGTGACCTCCTTGCCCGATGCCAGCACGGCGAATCGGTCGCCGATGACGATGCCCGTATCGCTGCCCGCATTGATCAGGACGGTCGACCCGTCGACATCGGTGAGCGCGCCATACCAGGGCACACTCGACGAATACGCGGCGACGAATGCCGCCGCGTCGTCGATCGCCGCACGCGTCGCCTGTCCCAGCACGCTCTTGTCGAATTGCTCGCCGCCGAATGTCACTTCGGTGGCCACGAGATTGATCGATGTTCCCGTCGCGGACAGCCGCTTTTCGATGAGCCGGGATGCAAGAACCTGGCTGGTCGTCGCGTCGATCACGCGCACGTCGATCGCAATGACGCCGCTCGTGTCGTTGCGCGCAACCGCGGCACCGAGCATGTTCAATGCATTGCCTGCGTTGCCGGCCACTCCGAGGTGCGCGTTGTTGCCGGCGGAACTCTGCTCGAATTCGGTGACCGAGCCGTGGACGATGAGCTGCGTACCCAGCACCCTGCCCGCCTGCGGGCCGGAATCGCGAGCAGTGACGTTGAGCTTGGCCAACTCCTGCTCGCGCAGGACGGCGGCAAGTTCGGGGCGCTCGACGACGATGAATTGGCCGGAGTTGACGAGCGCGGTTGTCAGCTGCGCGGCCAGTCCGCCTCCGACGTCCCAGCCGCCGTACACAGCGACGAACGCGCCGTTGGCGTCGAATTTCGCGACCGATATACGCCGCTTGGGTCCCGCTGGAGCGGGCGCGGGCGCGGATTGAGCGTCCGCCACGGAGGACGCGGGAGATTGCGCGCACGCCTCGTTGCACGTGGGTGCAAGCACGAGAAGAACTGTCAATGCCAAAAGATGCCTGCCGATCATCGGGCTCCTCCGTCGGTCGCCTGCCATCGCGAAGATTGCCGTTCTGCGCCTGTCAACGCCGGCCGAATTTGTCGCTGCATGAGCCGGTGCTGCTGCTCGCCTGGAACGTCAACTGATTGCCCTGCAGGGTCAGCGCGATGACGTGGCCCGGCTTGCCGAACATCACGACGCCTTGTGCCTGCGCATGCGAACCGTCACTCGTCGCTACGATCGTGCCGTTGCCCGGAAGTCCCTGAAGCAGAAGCGTGCCGCCCTGGTCGACGACGGAAAATCCGGAGAATCCGCAACTGCCGGTTCCGCCCCAAGTCCCCGCGAATCCCGCCGGCTTGGGAACGCCAGGAGGCGCGACCGACGGCGGCTTGGCTGGCGCGTTCGGCGTCGCGCTCGGCGGCGACGCTGGTACGACTGGCGTCGCGGGCGAGGACGGCACGGGTTGAGGCGACGCTTGCGAGTTGGAAGGTGCCTTGAGCTGCGGATTGGGCGTGGCCGATCCCGCGGGTGGAAGGGGCTGCGGCGATAGCGGAATTGTGGCGCTTGGCGCCGCCGGTTGCGGCTGCGGCAGCGGCACGTAGATGCCGGAATTCTGTGATGGATCGGCGAAGAGTTGTCCGGCGCGGCGCAGTTCCTCCGCGGTCGGGCCGGCGGGTGTTGTGGATCTTGGCGATTCGGGGTCGACAGCGTGGTCGGGCGACGTGGCTGCTCGTGCTGGTGGCGCGCACGAGCGCTCGCACCGGTCGATTGCAGCGCGCAGATTGTCGGCGCTGCGTGCGAGCTCGTAGATCTTGGCTTCGATCGTCCGGCGGGAAACGTTGAGCTCGTTCAGTCGCGCCCGATCGGCGGCCGCTTGCGTGCTGCTCCGTGTGGCCTTCGTGTACGTGTCCAGCTTGTCGGTGATGGCGTCTATCTGCTGGCTGAGCTGCCTGAAGAGATCCCGATAGTCGTCCAGATCTGATTCGGCGTCGGCTAGCGCTTTGCGCAGGCCGTCGCACAGCGGACACTTTCCGCCCGCATGCGCGGCGCCCTCGCCCGCGGTCGTGCCGCCGGGTTCGGCGCTGGCGTGCTTGGGTCCGCACGCCGCGTCGACTGCGGCCTTCGCGGCGTCCAGCGCGCGCTCGGCCACTGCCAGCGCGATCTGTGCCGCTTGCACGATCGTATCCGCGCGGTCTCGCTCGGCGAGTGCATCTGCGGCGGCCGTGCGCGCATCGTCGGCTACGGAGCGCGCCTTATCGGCCGCAATCGTTGCGTCCGCGAGCGCCTTGTCGGTCGCCCGCGCTTCCACGGCGGCAGCATCGGAGGCCGCCCGGTCGGCGACCGCCTCCGCCGAGAATGCTAACGCTATGCCAATGTTGTCGTATAACGCCTTGGCGCTCGCGAACATAGCCTTGCGCTTTGCCGCCTCATCAGCGGAGCGCGCGGCGTTCGCCGCAGCGGCCGCGCGATTCAGCGCGCCCAGTGCGCCAGCATAAGCGCCATCGGTTTCGCTCGCACTCCGGTTGGCCAGGTCGGCGACATGGTCACTGGTGCTGAGATGACGCGCGGCGAGATCATAGGTGTGACTGGCCGCAGCATAAGCCGCGCGTGCGCTGGCACAATCACTCGCGAAGCTCTCCTGCACCGGTGGCGAGCTCGACGCTGCAGCTGTTCTACCAACCGCTGCTGCATGCGGTGGCAGCGGCATTGAAGGCGTTACACCGGCGATGCCACCGCTACCAGCAGTCGTCGTCGGCGCAGTAGTCGCGCCCGCGGATGGAGGGGTATCGGGTTTGCCGGTCTGTCGCGTGTTGCCAGGACCTGCCGGTACCGTGGTGGCTGCAGGCGGCGAACATTTCAGCTGCTGCGAGCACGCCATCACGCACGCGACCGCGGACTTGTCGCCGGTAAAAACACCGCTGACCAAGCGATTGACATCCGCGCAATTGCACGCGCAGGGCCTGCAGGCCGCAGCGGCTTTGGCGGCGTTCTCCGCCGCGTTCTGCGCCTCGTTCGTCGCGCGCAACGCGCTTCGAAAAGCCACGTCGCTGCGCGCCACGGCGGTGCCTGCGACCGTTGCCGCCCGCGCAGCCGCCCTGGACGCACGGTTCGCTTCGATTGATGCGATCGATGCGTCCGATGCAACCGCGAACGCGTTGCCGACTGCCGCGTTGGCATCCTGGACATCGCCACTGGCTGTCGTCTCGGATTCGTAGGTGGCCTTCGAAAACGCGATGGTCCCGTCACCCGTGCTCTTTCCAACGTCGGACATCGTCATCGATTGTCCGAACGCGGCGGCGAACGCCGCTGCAGCCGCATCGGCGGATTTCGATGCTGCGGCAACTGCCGCGAACGCCGATGCCGCGGCATCGTCGGCGGATTTCGCCGCCGCTTGCGAATCGCTCGCCGGACCGGTTGCCTGGGCCGATTGTGCCGCTGCCTGATCCTTGGCCGCATAGCCGGCCTTGTAAGCCGCCGTCGCCGCCGCATACGCTTCGGCGGCCTTGGCGGCTTCCGCACGAGCCTCGTCGCACCTGCCTGCGCCGGCGGCGGCTTGGGTGGCTGCGGCGTGAGTTCTCGCCTCGGTAGCCTCGGCGATCGCGGTGGCAACGCTGTCCGCCTCGATCGCGGCAGCTTGCTGCGCAGCCCTGGCATGCGCGCGCGCGTCCACCGCGCTCTTGATCGCTTCATTGGCAAATTCGATCGAGCGCTTCGCCGGCGCGTAGGCCTTGTCGGCCTCGGCTTGCGCCTTGGTGGACTGCGCCTGCACCGTGCGCGCGACGACGGCGGCGTCGCTCGCATCGTCGGCGACGGACGGCAGAGAGACGAGAAAAAACAGAATTGACGTCGCGGCGGCGCGCGCGAAGCACTTCACCGGGCGGACCCGCCGATGGCGAAACGCATGGACGTCTCCGTGAAGCCAGTCCGCGTCGCGTGCCCCGCCGGACCCGGTTTCGCGGAGCATTCGCCGTCGAGAGGATCGGCGGCGCAGACGACCAGAGTCGCTGTCGCCGCCGTGTCTAGCGTCGCACCCTAGGCAGTTGGGTGACCAAAGTCAACATGCCAGCGCGACGTCAGGACTGGCGTTCGCGCGTGGCAAGACGCTTCACCGTGGGGGAAATCCCGAAAAGTCATTTCACCAGGTCGGCACCCGCCTTGCACGCGGCGGCATCCTGGTCGCCCGTGCCGCCGCTGCAACCGATCGCGCCGATGATCTTGCCGCCCTGGATGAGCGGCCAGCCGCCGGGAGACGCAACCATGGCCGGATCGAGGGTCTGCACGTACGAGTGCCCGGTTTCGTAGGCGTTGTACAACGTGCGCGTCTCGCGACGAAAACGTGCGGCCGTGCGCGCCTTGCCTTGCGAAATGGCGACGGAGGCGAGCATGGCACCGTCCATGCGAGAAAAGTGAACCAGTTCGCCATGGGTATCGACGACGGCGATGTCCAGCTTCCAGTGGTGCCTGGCCGCTTCGGCCTCGACGGCAGCCACCAGTTTTTTCGCCGTTTCCAGGTCGATCGGCATGCCGTACGGAATGTCGAAGGGGACACCGTCTGCCGTGCCGCCTCCCGATGGCTGCGCCGGCGGGGCGGTCGACGTTGCAGGCGCTTGCGCCTGAACCTGGGCGTTGATGATCGCCACGACGCAAACCAATAGTGACGCCAATACGAGGTTGCGCATTCAACTCCTCCGAAGTGTCGTTAACAGTCTCTCGATCCCGGAATTCCCCGGGTACGCAAAATCGCCGCCAAAATTGGCGCCGCACCGAGACTCGCGCGGCGCCTGCCAATGTAACAGTGCGTGACGTATTTCACGGAGTTGTAGTTCTCAATGGCGGCATGCGAGTGTCGTCGAGCCTACCGATCACGTCGCTCTTGGCGCACCACGAAGGGCATTGCGGCACCGCCGCGCCAGCAGTGCGAGGGCTTCGGCACGCGGATAACCGAACACGCGGGCGGCAATGCGAATTGAACGTCGCATCTCCGGGAGATAGCCGGGGTCGAGGGCCTGCATGCGCCCATAGACCTTCCAGAACGCAGACCTGTCGAGCTCGTAGAGCGCGCGCGTGGTCTTGCCGAACCTGCGCAGCAGCGCGCCCTTCCTGGCGTCGGTCAGCCCCCCTTCTTGCCGCCAGAGGGCTTCGATCTGGAATGCGTCCTCGGCCCAGTTACGCATGAAGGCAGCGGGATCACGCTTCGACAGGCTCGTTCGGTCCCGGATCACCCGATAGTCGGCGCCGATGCCGGGAACGTGCTGCAGCCGGCCACCACAGTGGAGCGCATCGAACAGGAAGCGTCCGTCCTGCGTAATCGGCAGGCTCGTATTCCAGCTGCCGACGCGATCGACGATCTCCCGGCGATAGAGCAGCGCAGCCGGTGGCGCCCAGAAATCCATCAGCACCGCAATCTCGGGGATCGCATGCACCTCGTCGCATCGACGCGTCTGCGTCGCGCCCGGCACGAAACATCCGGGCGATGACTCGACCAGTTTTTGCCAATCCGTGTAGGCGATGTCCGCGCCCGAGGATTCCAGCGCCGAGAATTTGGAACGCAGCGCGTCGGGGCGCAACAGGTCGTCGGCGTCGAGATACTGCAGGTAGCGTCCCCGCGCGCGCTGCGTCCCGCGGTTGCGCGCGGCGCTGACGCCGCGATTCGGGCCGGACTCGGCGATCAGCCGTCCCCCCAGCCGACGACCATAGCGCTCGATGATCGCGGCGGTGCCGTCGGTCGAACCGTCGTCGATGACGATCAGCTCGAATGCGGTGAGCGTCTGCGCCAGCACGCTGTCGATCGTCTCGGCCAGGAAGCGCGCGGCGTTGTAGCACGGGATGATGACGGAAACCGGCGGAATGTTCGACGTGTCCACGCGCGCGACGCCCATTCAACCGCGTCCACACACGCGGCAAGGACGCCCAATATACGTCGGTCAAGCTTCGGGGGCACGGCGCGTCGAAGCGCATCGTCACAATATGCAAATGGTTTCCGTATGACATCCCGGGAATATCCCAACCGGCGCAAATTCCATGTTCTATCCGTCACGCGTCGATTTGCCGTCCGCCAGGGCGGCTCGTTGCGGGTCTCCAGGCGGGCGCAAATTGGCAAAGCCAAGCGGTCCGTCGCGCCGCGTCTGTCGTGCATTTGGTTACGTGCGGCGGCAATTGCCCCATGTCTCGCGTAATTCAATTGACAGCGCATACGCGCCCACATAACGTCACACTCATATAAATGGGCGAAATGCCTCGGGATCCGCGTGGGAGAGAGGGCCGCGGAAGTGCACGGAGAGCGTGAGAACGGACCAGCGACGCGGATCGACCGGCAATTTGTCCATTTCGCGCTTCGTGCCATCGAGGGCGTGTTGTTGCTTCACCCTGCGTTCGCGGCGGCCGATTACAACGTGCCGGCCAACGCGGTCGTCAGCCTCAACGGTGGCACTCTCGACCTCGGCTGCACCGACTTGATCATCGGCGGAACGCTGCAGATCGGCAGCGGCCAGGTGCTCAATGCGCGCAACGTCACGCTCCAGGCTGGCGGTGTGCTCGATGGCGGCAGCGGCACGCTCCAGGTCGGTGGCGACTGGTTCAACAACGGGAATTTCGTCGCCGGCTCCGGTACCGTCCGATTCCTGGACTTGTGCGCGAATGCCAGCGCGACGATCTCGGGCAGCACTTCGTTCGCGAATGCGCGCTTCGTCTCGTCGATCGGCAAGAACTACGTGTTTGCGGTCGGCAGCACGCAGATGATCAGCGGCGTCCTCGAGATCACAGGCACGGCGTCTAGTCCGATCCAGTTCCGCAGCGCCTCCGCCGGTCAGGTTGCCTTTATCAACCTGGCCGCAGCCGGCACGCAACAGATCGCTCACGTCGGGGTCACTGACGTGTGGGCGACGGGCCAGTTCCTGGCGCCGGGTCAGAAGAATGACGGCGGAGGCGGCAATGCGAAGCGTTGGTTCGGAAGCGCGCCTCCTCCGATTACCGAGGTAATCCCGGTGCCTGCATTGTCGACGCTGATGCAGGGCGTCCTTGCCGGATTGCTCGCGCTCGCCGCAGGTCTCGGCTTGCGCCGCCGCACGTCAACGCCGACAGCGGAAACGATTGCGCGACGCCCTGGCGACAGGAGAATGCGCCCGTGAATCGCTTCGCAAAGCGGCCGCTGACGGCGGCACTGGCCCTCGCCCTCGCGGCCAGCGGCCAGCAGGTGCTCGCAGCCGACGTCGTGATTCTTACGCCGCCCGGCGGCAACTTTGCCGTGCGCAACAGCACGGGCTCGTTGCTCGGGTTGCTCGTCGACGGCACGAACGGCCAAGTCACGATTCCGTTCCTCACGGCAGCACCGGTGCAGGCGAGTCTGGTGTGCTTCCAGCCGGGTACCGGGCTGCTCGGTGAATGCGCGACTGGCGCGATCGGCGCACCGGGCGCCACCGGCGCCACGGGGCCGATCGGCGTAACGGGCGCCACGGGTGCCACCGGCCCAGGCTTCACCGGCAGCATCGGCGTCACAGGGGCGACGGGTCCTGCGGGTGCAACGGGAGGCCCTGGTGCGGCCGGCGCGACCGGGGCGACGGGTCCCGGGGGCGGCACCGGCAGTGCCGGCGCCACCGGTGCCATCGGATCCACGGGTACGACCGGTTCGATCGGAGCGCCGGGGTCCGCTGGCAGTACCGGTGCTGCAGGTGCACCGGGCTCGCCGGGCGCGATGGGCTTCACCGGCGCCACGGGCGCCAATGGGCAGACAGTGCTCAACGGGACTGGCGCGCCTGCCAACACACTGGGTGTCGACGGGGACTTCTACATCGACACTGTTGCAGACGCCCTATACGGCCCGAAGTCGGGCGGTGTGTGGGGCGCGCCGGTTTCGTTGGTTGGCACGCAAGGCGCGACCGGAGCGACGGGCACCGCGGGCGCGACAGGTGTCGGAACGACGGGTGTAACGGGTCAAGCGGGTAGCACCGGCACGGTGGGAACGACCGGGACCGCGGGAACCACAGGCGCTACGGGCGCGACCGGCATTGCTGGAACGACCGGTTCGACTGGCAATGCGGGCACGACAGGTATCGCCGGTCCGACCGGCTCTACAGGCGTCACTGGGACGACAGGCGCCACCGGCGTCGCAGGCGCAGTCGGTGCAACCGGTAATCCGGGAACAACAGGCGTGGCGGGCATCGCCGGCACCACAGGTGCGACGGGCTCAGCTGGAGCTGCCGGCGTGACCGGCACGACGGGCGCCACCGGAATCGAGGGGAACACCGTGTTGAACGGCGTCGGCCCGCCGAGCAACACGCTTGGCGTCGACGGCGACTTCTACCTCGACACGGCCACCAACAATCTCTACGGACCGAAGACTGCAGGTGCGTGGGGTCCGTTCGTAACGTTGATTGGTGCGACCGGTGCGACGGGCGCGATTGGAACGACCGGCACCGCCGGTGCCACCGGCACCGCGGGTGTCACGGGTGCCGCGGGCGTGACCGGCGTCGGTGGAACGACGGGCGCCACGGGCACGACGGGCGCCATCGGTGGAACAGGTTCGACAGGTGTGGCAGGCAACACCGGCGCATTGGGCAATACGGGCGCAGTTGGGAACACGGGCGCCGCTGGGAATACGGGTGCGGCTGGGAATACGGGTGCGGCTGGGAATACGGGTGCCGCGGGTAATACGGGCGCAGTAGGGATCACGGGCGCTACCGGTAATACCGGCGTAGTAGGTAATACGGGGATCGCCGGAACCACGGGCGTGCCGGGCATCGCCGGCACCACCGGTGCGACGGGCTCAGCCGGAGCTGCCGGCGTGACCGGCACGACGGGCGCCACCGGAACCGAGGGGAACACCGTGTTGAACGGCGTCGGCCCGCCGAGCAACACGCTTGGCGTCGACGGCGACTTCTACCTCGACACGGCCACCAACAATCTCTACGGACCGAAGACTGCAGGTGCGTGGGGCACGCCCGTCTCGCTGGTGGGTGCGTCGGGCGCGACCGGGGGCGCGGGCGTCACCGGCGCCACGGGTGTCGCCGGTGCGACGGGCATCGGTACGACGGGTGCAACGGGTGTAACGGGCGCGGCCGGCAGCACCGGCACGGCCGGTGTGACTGGCATTGCAGGAACCACAGGTGCATCTGGCACGACGGGCGCCAACGGTGGAACGGGCTCGACGGGTGCTGCAGGCAACACTGGCGCAGTGGGGAACACGGGCGCGCTAGGTAACACGGGTGCCGCAGGCAATACAGGCGCTGCAGGGAACACCGGTGCGGCGGGAAGTACTGGCGCGGTGGGCAACACGGGCACGGCCGGCGCCAAGGGAGCCACCGGCAACACGGGCGCTGCGGGCAATACCGGCGCGAATGGAACCACGGGCGCCGCCGGTACCACAGGAACCGCGGGTGCCACTGGTGCAGCGGGCGTGACCGGCAGTGGTGGCGTAACGGGCGCCATCGGTGGAACGGGTTTGACCGGTGCGGCAGGCAACACCGGCGCTGCGGGGAATACGGGCGCTGCTGGAAACACCGGTTCATCTGGTAGTACGGGCGCCGCGGGAAGCACGGGCGCCGCAGGAAGCACGGGGGCGGCAGGAAGCACAGGCGCGGCGGGAAGCACGGGCACCGCGGGAAGCACGGGCGCTGCAGGAAATACAGGCGCTGCCGGAAGCACGGGTGCCACGGGAGGCGCGGGCGCAGTGGGCAACACGGGCACGGCCGGAGCTAAGGGAGCTACCGGGAACACGGGCGCTGCCGGCAATACAGGCGCGGTAGGATCTACAGGGCTGGCAGGCGGCACTGGTGCAACTGGCGTGGCCGGCTCCACTGGTGCGACCGGTGCCGGGATGACCGGTGCGACTGGCGCGACAGGCGCTGGAACCACGGGTGCAGCGGGCGCAACAGGAACAGCTGGCCTGACGGGTACCACGGGCGCAACGGGCAATGCGGGCGCGGCTGGCGGCACGGGTGCGACCGGTGTCGGGACGGCGGGCGCAACCGGCGCCGCGGGCGCGACCGGCGTAACCGGTGTTGGAACTACGGGTGCGACTGGTGCAACAGGAACGGTTGGCACGGCGGGTGCCACCGGTGCAGCGGGCGCCACGGGAACGGCTGGCACCGCAGGTGCCACCGGTTCGACAGGCAGGACCGGTGCAACCGGCGCGACGGGCGCAGGCACGACCGGCGCCACGGGAACAGCGGGCGCGACCGGAGGTACGGGAACAACGGGCACGGTCGGCGCGACGGGTGCCGGCACGACCGGAGCGCCGGGCATAGCCGGAGCGACCGGGGCAACGGGTACGACTGGCGTGACGGGTACCACCGGCGCGACGGGACCCGCGTCCGCGAACAATGGGCTGACCCTGACCGCAGGACCTACGGTTCAGCTCGGCGGCACGTTGATCCAGGACACCAGCGTCACATTCGGCGGCCCTCTGAACAACTTCGCGCTGTCGTTCGGCAACACCGTGGGTCCGGGAGTGCAGGCAAACCTGAAACTGAATAACACGTCAGCCATCGTCAACAACAACGCCAATCAGACAGCGAACGCGCAGTTCGGCGGTTCGGTTTCGAATCCGCTCCGCGTCATCACCGCCAACTACACGATCGCCAACGACGACTACACCGTGCTGTGCAACAACGCCACCGCGACGGCCGTGGTCACGATCTCACCGCCTGCCGCGAATGTATCGAACAAGGGACGCGTGTACGTCATCAAGCGCATCAATGGGGACGTGACAGGAACAACCAACGATAATTGCCAAGTGGCGAACGTCGATGGCGCGGCGACAGTGGCACTTGTCGCGCCGAATTCCGGCCTATTTGCGACACAACGGTCGGCAGTGATAATCCAGTCGGACGGCACTCAGTGGTGGATCATCGGAGGCGCACCCTAACGGCCAGCTACGGTGCTATGAATCGCTTCGCAAAGCGGCCGCTGACGGCGGCACTGGCGCTCGCCCTCGCGGTCAGCGGCCAGCAGGTGCTCGCAGCCGACGTCGTGATTCTTACGCCGCCCGGCGGCAACTTTGCCGTGCGCAACAGCACGGGCTCGTTGCTCGGGTTGCTCGTCGACGGCACGAACGGCCAAGTCACGATTCCGTTCCTCACGGCAGCACCGGTGCAGGCGAGTCTGGTGTGCTTCCAGCCGGGTACCGGGCTGCTCGGTGAATGCGCGACTGGCGCGATCGGCGCACCGGGCGCCACCGGCGCCACGGGGCCGATCGGCGTAACGGGCGCCACGGGTGCCACCGGCCCAGGCTTCACCGGCAGCATCGGCGTCACAGGGGCGACGGGTCCTGCGGGTGCAACGGGAGGCCCTGGTGCGGCCGGCGCGACCGGGGCGACGGGTCCCGGGGGCGGCACCGGCAGTGCCGGCGCCACCGGTGCCATCGGATCCACGGGTACGACCGGTTCGATCGGAGCGCCGGGGTCCGCTGGCAGTACCGGTGCTGCAGGTGCACCGGGCTCGCCGGGCGCGATGGGCTTCACCGGCGCCACGGGCGCCAATGGGCAGACAGTGCTTAACGGAATCGGTGCGCCGGACAGCAGCCTCGGCAGCGACGGCGATTTCTATATCGACACCGCGGCCAGCAATCTGTACGGCCCGAAGGCTGGCGTTGTTTGGGGCCCGCCGGTATCGCTGATCGGTGCGTCGGGCACGACTGGAGGCGTGGGCGTCACCGGCGTCACCGGCGCCACGGGTGTCGCCGGTGCGACGGGCATCGGTACGACGGGTGCAACGGGTGTAACGGGCGCGGCCGGCAGCACCGGCACGGCCGGTGTGACTGGCATTGCAGGAACCACCGGTGCAACCGGTGTGACAGGTATTGCTGGAACGACGGGTGCAGTTGGGAACACCGGTGCTGCGGGCACTACAGGCTCCACGGGCGTGCCGGGCATCGCCGGCACCACCGGTGCGACGGGCTCAGCTGGAGCTGCCGGCGTGACCGGCACCACGGGCGCCACCGGAACCGAGGGGAACACCGTCCTGAACGGCGTCGGCCCGCCGAGCAACACGCTTGGCGTCGACGGCGACTTCTACCTCGACACGGCCACCAACAATCTCTACGGACCGAAGACTGCAGGTGCGTGGGGCACGCCCGTCTCGCTGGTGGGTGCGTCGGGCGCGACTGGAGGCGTGGGCATCACCGGCGCCACCGGTGTTGCCGGTGCGACGGGCATCGGTACGACGGGTGCAACGGGTGTAACGGGCGCGGCCGGCAGCACCGGCACGGCCGGTGTGACTGGCATTGCAGGAACCACAGGTGCATCTGGCACGACGGGCGCCATCGGTGGAACGGGCTCGACGGGTGCTGCAGGCAACACTGGCGCAGTGGGGAACACGGGCGCGCTAGGTAACACGGGCGCCGCAGGTAATACAGGCGCCATAGGTAACACAGGTGCCATAGGTAACACAGGTGCTGCCGGCAGCACCGGCGTCGCAGGTAATACGGGCATCGCCGGCACCACCGGTGCGACGGGCTCAGCCGGAGCTGCCGGCGTGACCGGCACGACGGGCGCCACCGGAACCGAGGGGAACACCGTGTTGAACGGCGTCGGCCCGCCGAGCAACACGCTTGGCGTCGACGGCGACTTCTACCTCGACACGGCCACCAACAATCTCTACGGACCGAAGACTGCAGGTGCGTGGGGCACGCCCGTCTCGCTGGTGGGTGCGTCGGGCGCGACCGGGGGCGCGGGCGTCACCGGCGCCACGGGTGTCGCCGGTGCGACGGGCATCGGTACGACGGGTGCAACGGGTGTAACGGGCGCGGCCGGCAGCACCGGCACGGCCGGTGTGACTGGCATTGCAGGAACCACAGGTGCAACTGGCACGACCGGTATCGCTGGAACGACGGGTGCAGTTGGGAACACCGGTGCCGCGGGTAATACGGGCGCAGTAGGGAACACGGGCGCTACCGGTAATACCGGCGTAGCAGGTAATACGGGGATCGCCGGAACCACGGGCGTGCCGGGCATCGCCGGCACCACCGGTGCGACGGGCTCAGCTGGAGTTGCCGGCGTGACCGGCACCACGGGCGCCACCGGAATCGAGGGGAACACCGTGTTGAACGGCGTCGGCCCGCCGAGCAACACGCTTGGCGTCGACGGCGACTTCTACCTCGACACGGCCACCAACAATCTCTACGGACCGAAGACTGCAGGTGCGTGGGGTCCGTTCGTAACGTTGATTGGTGCGACGGGCGCGACGGGCGCGATTGGAACGACGGGCACCGCCGGAGCCACCGGCACTGCGGGTGTCACGGGTGCAGCAGGTGTTACGGGTGCCGCGGGCGTGACCGGCGTCGCTGGAACAACAGGTGTCACGGGCACGACGGGTGCCATCGGGGGAACAGGCTCGACGGGTGCTGGCGGCAACACCGGTGCCGTGGGGAATACCGGCGCCGTGGGCAACACGGGCGCAGTTGGAAGCACCGGTGTTGCAGGTAATACCGGCGCAGCGGGAAATACGGGTGTTGCAGGTAATACGGGTTCAGTGGGCAATACGGGTTCAGTGGGTGCCGCCGGGGTCACCGGCGTCACCGGTGCAACCGGTATTGCGGGAACAACGGGTGTGCCGGGTATCGCCGGCACCACCGGTGCGACGGGCACGGCCGGATCCGCGGGCACGACCGGCGCCACGGGTGCGACCGGAACCGACGGCACGAGCGTGCTGAACGGCGTCGGCCCTCCGAGCAGTGCACTCGGCGCCGACGGTGACTTCTACCTCGACACCTCGACCAATAGTCTTTACGGACCGAAGGCCGGTGGTGTGTGGCCCGCGCCCGTTTCGATCGTCGGTGCGCCGGGCGCGACCGGCAGCGCGGGCATGACAGGGGCCACCGGCGTCGCCGGGGCGACAGGGTTCGGAACGACCGGCGCAACCGGTGCGACAGGCACCGCAGGTACGACGGGCACGGCAGGAGCAACCGGGATTGCCGGACCCACTGGCGCCACGGGTATCGCCGGGATTACCGGCGCGACGGGCGTCGGCGGCGCAACCGGCATCGCGGGAACGACCGGCAACACGGGTGTCGCTGGCGTGACCGGCGCGACAGGTCTTGCAGGAGCGGTCGGCATAACCGGTGCGGCGGGATCCACAGGTGCGACTGGCATTGCGGGCACTACCGGTGCCACGGGAACCGCTGGCACCCCGGGTATCGCTGGGGCGACCGGCGCGACCGGTGCAACGGGAACCGACGGCACGAGCGTACTGAACGGGGTCGGCCCTCCGAGCAGCGCCCTCGGCGACAACGGCGACTTCTACCTCGATACGGCCACCAACAATCTGTACGGCCCGAAGGCAGCCAATGCGTGGCCCGCGCCGGTATCGCTGGTCGGTGCTCCAGGCGCGACGGGTAGCGTGGGTGTCACCGGAGCCACCGGTCTTGCTGGCGCCACAGGGGTCGGCACGACCGGAGCAACCGGTGCGACGGGCACGGCGGGGAACACTGGAACGGTAGGGGCGACCGGCATTGCTGGAACCACCGGTGCGACTGGCGCAACCGGCCTCGTCGGGACGACGGGCGCGACGGGAACCCAAGGTGTTGCGGGTGTTACCGGCTCGACCGGTGCGACCGGAACCCAAGGTGCCGCGGGTGTTACCGGCCCGACCGGCGCGACCGGAACCCAGGGTGTTGCGGGTGTTACCGGCTCGACCGGCGCGACCGGAATCCAGGGTGTCGCGGGTGTTACCGGCTCGACCGGCGCGACGGGAACCCAAGGCGTTGCCGGTGTTACCGGCTCGACCGGTGCAACGGGAACGGCCGGCACAGCGGGCGCGACTGGTGCGACCGGCGCAGGGGTCACCGGTGCGACTGGTGCAACCGGAACCGCGGGTATCGCAGGCACCACCGGTGCAACCGGCGCAGGGTTCACCGGTGCGACTGGTGCAACCGGAACCGCGGGTACCGCAGGCGCCACCGGTGCAACTGGTGCCGGCGTCACCGGTGCGACTGGTGCAACCGGAACCGCGGGTGTCGCGGGCACCACCGGTGCGACCGGCGCCGGGGTCACCGGTACGACTGGCGTAACCGGGACCGCGGGTGTCGCGGGCAACACGGGTTCGACAGGATCCACTGGAGTCGGCACGGTGGGTGCCCCGGGCGCGACCGGGTCGACCGGCGCAACCGGCGCAACCGGGTCTTCGGCCGCGAACAACGGCTTGACGCTGGCCCCGGGCCCGACCGTTCAACTCGGAGGTGTGCTGAACCAGAACACCAGCGTGACATTCGGCGGCGCCAGCAACTTCGCGCTGTCGTTGGGCGACAACGTGGGGCCGGGACCGTCTACAAACGTGAAATTGGGCAATACCGCAGGCATCGGCGCCGCGCAAACGGCAAATGCGCAGTTCGGCGGATCGGCGTCCTACCCCGATCCGCATCTATCACCACCAGCCACACACTCGCAAACGACGACCACACGGTGCTGTGCAACAACGTCGCTAACCTGGGGACGGTCACCATCACGCCGCCGCCGGCGGCTTTATCGAACAAGGGTCGCGTATACATCCTCAAGCGCGTCAATGAGGATGTCGGCGGAACTAACGACAGGTGCCAGGTGGCGAACGTCGACGGCCTTGGGCGAACGTGGTACTCAATGCGCCGCCGAGTAGTAGCTCGCTGCACACAGACCGTCGGCGTGATCATCCAGTCGGATGGCACCGCCTGGTGGACAGTCGCAAGCGCTGCTACGGCGAACGCTGTCCTGGATTGGGGCAGTCACAACAAGAACGTGAACAACGGCCAGTGCTTGTCGCTGCACAACGTCAGCAACCCCACCGTGTGCGAACTTTCGTTTCTCGGCTTCATGACCGACAGCACGGACACCAGTTTCGGCCCCACCCCGATCGGCGGCATGACCATCTCGGGTCTATACGCTAGAGCCTTCGACCCGGTAAACAGCCTGTACCAGGTCGTGGTCTTCAGCATTTCCGAAGGGGACTCAAGCCAAGTGCTCCTCTCTTGCACACTCGACGCCAGAAACGGCCCGACGTGCTCCGATCACACCTCTGCATTCGTTCCGGGCGAGTCCTTCTTGCAGATCCGGGTCACGAATCTCAACAGCGCGCCTTCCGTAAAATGGAGGGCCACGTTCCTCTATTAACCGGTCCAGAGGAGTAACCCGACGATGGGCGACAGCGTGGACCGGCGCAAGCTTTGTTGGCGCAGACCGTGACGCATGCGCCGGCTGTTCGCGAAGACTGGCATAGTCGAATGATGATTCCATTTCCGGCGTCGAAGCTTCCGGCCCGAAACGAGCCCTGCTCCTGCGGCAGTGGCAGGAAATTCAAGCACTGCTGCGGGGCGGTGATCCCAATTCACGCCGTCCCTCAACCACGGCTGAGGGCATCCAGAGCGAGATCACCCGACTACACCGTGCAGGCGGCCACCGAAACCGTGCACTTGGGGCGCGAGGTTTTGTTGGACGCGACGCGCAGCTGTGGCACGTGCACCATTTGCTGCGGCGGCTGGTTGACCTGCACGGTGCGTGGCCAGGAAATCAAGCCGGGCGTTCCGTGCCACTTCCTCGGGGCCGGCGGTTGCACGATCTACGAGGAGCGGCCCGCGAATCCGTGCCGCGGCTTCTTCTGCGCCTGGCGACTGGAAGGCAATCCGTTTCCGGAATCCTTTCGACCGGACCGGCTGGGCGTGATCATCATCGCCAGGCAGTGGCGCGATCGGCAGGGTTACGAGCTTATTTCGGCGGGTCGCGATCCGGACGAGAACCTGCTCGACTGGATGCGCGAATTCAGCACGGCGACCGGCAGTCCGTTCCTCTACTCGATCGACGGGTATTACCGCGCCTTTGGGGTGCCCGAGTTCCAGGAAGACATGCGCGCGCGCGCGGCGCGCGGCGCACTCCCATCATTGCGCGATCCCGGTGCACCCCTTCGGCTTCATCCCACCACCGGATGACGCTAAGCTTTGCCGGCGCTGATCAAGACGGGACCGAAATCGTAGACGTGGTGCGACGTAGCGGGTGCAGGCGGCGCGCCTGCGACGATGCCCGCAGCCAGCGACCACTCGGCTGCTCCGTGCCCGGAAATTGCCGCCCGGAAGACAACATGGCCAGGTCCCGCAATCTCCAGATCGGCGAGCCAGATCGTGCAACAGTTCGTCAACTGCTGCCCGAAATCGATGTCGACAGGTTGCCGCGTGACATCCTGGCCATCGAGCGTTATCGAAAACTCGGAGAGCGAGCGCGAAGGGTCGGCGCCGTCGCGCTCCCACAAGCAGAAAAATGCGAACTTCGGCATCGACACAGGGTAGGCCACCGCGCGCAAGTTTTGGATAAGGCGAAACGCGGAGACTTGCCCGGTGTCGCGATCGGTTGTCACTCCCTCGGCAAGAAAGCACGTCTTCGCACGGATCATCGCAACAGCCTCCTCGAGAGCGCACGATTATACTTGTCGAATCAGCCGCAATAACGATGCCATGACGGTCGCATTCGCAAAGCGGTACCGCGCGCCGCGCATGTAACGACGCGCGATGCCGGACTGCCCGATCTGCGCGACGCCCGCGCATCAGCGCTTCCGCGACACGCCGTACTGGACGTGTCCGAATTGCGACGTGTGGTTCCAGTCGCCGCTGCCGCCAAAGCTGTATGAGGCGGCGCACGAGAAGGACGCCGCCGGCGGATTCGCCGGTCACCTGATGTCCGAGCACGACCAGGCGGTCAACCGCGCGCTCGCGCAACACCTGTTCGCGACGGTGCTGCATGGCGCACCCGCGCGCACGCTCGACGTCGGCTCCAAGTACCCGTACCTCGCGCATTGCCTGCGCGAGCTCGGCTGCGAAGGCGTTCGGCATGGACAACATCGAGGTCGTGCCCGACTACTCGCGGGCGCTTCGGCGTGCCGATGCTGATGGCCGATTTCGAAGCCATCACCGATGCGCAGATCCGCGAGTGGACCGCGACCGAGCGCTTCGCGCTGATCACGATGGTCCACGTGTTCGAGCACATGTACGACCCGCTGGCGGCGCTCGCGAAGCTGCGGCGGCTCGTCGCCGACGATGGGCGCGTGTTCATCCGCCTGCCCGATCATGGCGTCGCCGGCTTCGAGCGCGACTTGACGCCCGGCCATTTCACGATCCATCCGTATTTCCATGCGCTGCCGAGCCTGCTCGAGTTGTGCGTGCAGGGCTGTGACCTGTTCGACATCGAGTCGGCCGTGCCGATGGCGGGTGCCGGACAGCGCGACGTCGTGCTGCGCCCGCTGACGCGCAAGCCGTTTGTCTGCGCCGGGCTGATCGTCAAGAACGAGGAGCGCGACCTGCCGCGCTGCCTCGCGTCGCTGGTCGGTGTCGTCGACACTGCCGTGATCGTCGACACCGGCTCGACCGACGCGACGCTCGCGGTGGCCCCGACCCGCGGGCTTCCCGTGTTCACGCAGGTCTACACCGGCGCGTCGCGGCAGGATGCGAGCGGCGACTGGAAGCTGTGGGATTTCGGCAAGGCGCGCAACGTGTTCGTTGACGAAATCGAGCGGCGCGGCGCGGACTTCGTGCTCTGGATGGACGCCGACGACGAGCTCTTGACGCCCGCCAATCTGCGCCGCGCGCTGTACTGGAGCGAGTACGACGTGTTCGGCGTGCAGATCGAAAGCGGCGGCCAGCGCTGGACCCATCACCGGCTGTGGCGCGCCGGTCGCGGCATCCGGTTCGAGGGCCGCTGCCACGAGTACCCGACCATCGGCGGTCATCGATCGCTGGACCTCATCGACAGCGTGATCCGGCACGATGCGGCGCCGGGCGCCGGCGAATCGTCGAACCAGCGCAACCTGCGGATCCTCACCGAGGAATTCGCCGAACGGCCGACGCCGCGCACGGCGTTCTACCTCGCCACCACGCATCGCGACGGCGGGCGCTGGCGCGAAGCCGCCGACATGTTCGCCCGCAGGATCGCGATGGGCGAGGGATTCCGCGACGAGTGGCTGTTCGCGTACTTGTACCGCGCGCGCTGCGAGCGTGCGCTCGGCGACGTCGCAGCGGCCGAGAAGACGTTGCTCGAGGCCGCTAGCCGCGAGCCGGGCTGGGCGGAGTTCTGGATGGAGCTTGCGTACCTCGCTTACGACCAGCGCCGCTACCCGCATGCGATCGGCTACGCGCTGCAGGCGGCCGACGCGACGGTGCCGGCGACGCAATTGTGGCGCGAGACGAACAAATACACGGACCAGCCGCCGCGGCTCATCTCGTGGTGCCACGAACTCGCGGGTGATCTCGCGCAGGCGCTTTTGTGGGCGCGGCGGGCAGGCGAGCGGATCGGGACGGCCGATACCGAGTGGGACGCACGGGTGCGCCGTCTCGAGGCGGCGGTCAAGCCGGACAGCGGACCCGCCATCGCGCTGCACCGGCCCGGCGCCATCGGCGACATACTGATGACGCTCAACTGCGTTCCCGCGCTGCGCGCCGCGCACCCCGGACACGCGATCCATTATTTCTGCGCGCCGGCGCTCGGCGCAGCGCTGGCCGACGTCATGCGCGCGGCGGGCATCGACGTCGTCGCCGACGCCGCCGACTATCCGGCGCGCGCGGAACGCTACGCGCGGGCGATCAACCTGATCGGCTATCCGCTGCATGAAGGCTATCCGGAACGGCCGATGCGCCGGCACCTGTTGCAGTACTTCGCCGCGGAGATGGGCCTGCCGTCGGACGCGTTGTCCGAGTTCACGCTGCCGCGCCCGGCGCGTCCCCCGGGCGTGCCCGCGCACTATGCGACGCTGCAAGCGCAGGCGGGCTGGTCGGTCTACAAGAACTGGCCGCGCGCTCGCTGGGAAGCGCTGCTCGGCGCGTGCGCCGACATCCCGGTGTTCCAGCTCGGCGCGGCGGACGAGCCGCCGATCGCCGGCGCTCGCCACGATTTTCTCGGCACCCCGCTGTCAACTGCGGTGGCACTCGTTGCCAATGCCACGCTGCACATCGGCGTCGATTCGTTCGCCAACCACCTCACGCACTATCGCTGGCGCGGCAGCGACGGCGGTCTGTCGCGCACGCCCGGCGTCATCGTCTGGGGATCGACGCAGGCGAGCGCCGCCGGCTATCCGCACAACGTCAACATCAGCATCGGCCTGCCGTGCCAGCCCTGCTTTCGCGAGGATCCGAAGCTGTCGCGGATGCCGCGCGGGCCGTGCATCACGCCACCCGGGCAGACGTACGACGCGCCCAGGCACGCGTGCCTGCACGGATTGCCGGTCGAGCGCGTGCTGTCGGAGGTTCGCCGAGCATGGGACGCGGCAAGTCGGCAGCCGGAAACCGTGGCATTGGCGACGTCGCGGTAACCCACCGCTGGCGGGGACAGGTTCAGATCAGGGACTTTTCACGACGATCGTGGCCCTGCAAGCCTCGACGGGTCCGCCGTAATTGAGGTTGGCAACCCCGGTCTCGGCGCTGGCGCCCGCCGTCGCAGCGCCGTCCTGCTGCAAATTCCAGGAGCCGCATGGCGCATTCGTTGCCGTCCTGCAGACGACGTTGACGGATGCGCCCACCGGGCAGTTGAGCTCCGCGATCTTGAGCTGGGCGCCCGCGGGAAAGCGGAAGTACAGGACCCGGTTGTTGCTCGTATCGAGATTGATCGTCTGTTGCTTGCCCGTCACGGTCGGCGCGCTATAGCAGCCCGCGAGCAGGCAACACTGCAAAGCAATGGCAAGTTTCGATTTCACGATCGTCCCCTCCTCGCGTCGGAAAATGACGGATCACGCCAAGCAAAAGGGCCCGCATTGCTGCGGGCCCTTGGTACGACTGGCGTGACCGGCGGAATTCGGATCCCGATCGCTAGTCCGCAAAGACCGGAATGACATGTCTCTGGCTAGACAGATTCCTCGCGATAAGCACCGATATGGGCGCCGGCACGATGCTCAAGCAGGCTTCCGCCGACGCGAGATGGCGTACACCACCACCACGATCAGCGCGATGATCAGCACCCACCACATCATTCCCAGGCCCGTCGATTCGCTCGCCGGGGCTGCTGCGGGCGGCGTGGCGGCGGACTGCATGGCGGGGGTGCTCGCGGGTTCGGCAGCGGGCGGCGGCGTATCGGCCTTCGCAACTTGCGTCGGGGGTGCCGGGGGTGCCGGGGGTGCCGCGGCTTCCGGCTTGGCCTGAGCGGCTGTCGTCGCCTGCACTTCCTTCTCCGTGACCACCACCGGCTCGGCCTTCGATACGATCGTCGCGGTGATCGTGTCGCCCTTCTGCGCTTCGTCGATGCGGATCACCTGGCCATCCTTGACGATCTGCAGACCCTGCTGGTCCAGCTGGTCGCGCGTAAAGCGCTTGCGCGTGCCGTCCGCATTGCGAATGGTGATGGACCCGGGTCCCGCGTCCAGCACGACGCCTTCCTTCACTTCGGTGACGAAGACTGGCTTGCTGGTGGTGGTGGTCGTCACCGTCGCGGTGCCCTTCATACCGGGCTTCAACTCCGCAACGGCCATCTTCTTGCCGTCGACGGTCATGCGGAAGTCGTCCGGCACCGTATACGCGTTGGTGCCTCGTTCATCGCGAACCACGAGCGTATTGCCGCTGACTGAAATCACCTCGAAGTTGTGTTGGGTGAACGTGGTGGACGTCTGCCCCAGGGCGGCGCCGGCGAAGGCAAGCCCCAACACCAGCGTCATGATCAAAGCCGAAAACCATCCTCCGGTTGCGATCGTGGAATCCGCAACAGCAGACCGGAACGTCGATTTCTTCATCGAATTTCTCCCATCGGTTAGCCGAGCATGCCCATAGTGGAAACCGCGACCAGAAGGCTCGAGCACCTATCCCTAGGCCTGGCGCTGTCCAAGCGCTCGTTTTGCAACGCGGACGATCGGCGAAGTCGTTTGCGCCACAGCAAGCATAACCGGGCCTCGGGCTTCGTGCGCAAGTAGTATACAGCTTCCATTGCACACCCGTTAAGCCCTGTCGCGGGGCGTCGTCGCGACGGTCTGCAACGGAATCAAGGCGCTGCGCTCAGCGGCGTGTCAGCGGAAAGTTGGACGACCAATTCCTCGGCGCGCGGCCATTCGCCGTACCCGGCCGCCGGATTGAGATGCCCGACGGCACCCACATCGACGAGGCGACTTCTCCACGCTGCGGCGAGTTCCGCCACACGCTCGAATCGTCCCAGCGGGTCGTTGGTGCTCGCCGCGACGATGCTCGGAAACGGCAATGGCGTGCGCGGCGTCGGCAGCCAGCCATTGCGCAGCAACATGTCGTGGGTCGGATATCCGTCCGGCAGCGGCACCTCGAAATCGGGCGGCGTCGCGAGCAACGCGCCCTGGATCGGGCGGCGATGCCGTTGCGCCCAGTGAATCACCATCATCACCCCCGCGCTGTGGGCAACGAGGACAACCGGGCCTTCGATCTCGCCCAGCGATCGGTCGAGCATCGCTACCCAGGCTGCGCAGGACAGCTTGTCGTTCTCCATTCGCGGCACCGACCGCGCCTTGGGCATCTTCTGCTCGAGAAGCGTCTGCCAATGGTCGGGCACATGCCCGCGCAGGCCGGGGACGAACAGAACGGTCGGAGATGACAAAGCGCCGTACTTCAAGAAATCGCACCGACGAGGTTCGCCCGGATGGTCTTCTTGTCGAGCTTGCCCACGCTGGTCTTGGGAATCGCATCGACGAAGTGGATGCGGTCGGGGATTGCGTAGCGCGAGATCGCGCCGCGCTCCGCGTGCTCGGCGACGTGGCGGCAGATCGCTTCCGCCGTCGGGGCATCGCCTCCGCTCCTGACCACGACGAGTGCGACGGGCCGCTCTCCCCATTTGTGATCCGGCACGCCGACGATGGCGACCTCCGCGACACCCGGGCAGCGCAGGATGATCTCCTCCAGGTCGAGCGACGACAGCCATTCGCCACCTGTCTTCACCATGTCCTTGATGCGGTCGACGATCTTGAGATATCCGTGGCTGTCGATGACGCCGACGTCGCCGGTATGGAGCCAGCCGCCATGCCATAGCTCTTCGGAGCGCTTGGGCTCTCCGAGATAGCCTTGCGTCAGCCAGGGTGCACGCACCACCACTTCGCCCTGGCTGGTGCCGTCGTGCGCGACGTCGTTCATCTCGGCGTCGACGATCCGCAATTGCACGAGCGGAATCGGGCGCCCCGCCTTGCACCGGTGGGCCAGGCTGCGCTCGACATCCCAATCGCGCATGGCAGGGACGAGATGCGCGGTGGTGAGGATGGGACAGGTTTCCGACATGCCGTAGCCGGCGACGATGTCGACGCCACGTTCCATCGCCGCGCGCGCGAGCGAAATGGGGAGTGCCGAGCCGCCGATGATGACCTTCCAGGCCGACAAGTCGGTATCCCGCACGGCGGGACTGCCCAAGAGCATCTGCAGGATCGTGGGTACGCAGTGGGAAAACGTCACGCCTTCGCGCCTGATGAGACCAAGCAGCATGTCCGGCACGTAGCGCCCCGGGTAAACCTGCTTGACGCCAAGCAGCGTGGCCACGTACGGCAGGCCCCACGCGTGGACGTGGAACATCGGCGTGATCGGCATGTAGACATCGCCCGCCGCGAACGTCGCATGCGTTGCGTTGGCGAAGACATGGCTGGCGCAAAGCGTATGCAGCACGAGCTGGCGATGGCTGAAGTAGACGCCCTTGGGCAGCCCGGTCGTGCCGGTCGTGTAGAACGTCGTCGCGCGGGTATCCTCGGGCAACTCGGGAAACACGTGATCCGCGGCCGCACGCTCGAGCATCGATTCGTATTCCGCCGCGAACTCGATCCCGCATTCCGGCAGCGACGCGCCGTCGTTGATCAGCACGAATTTCACGCCCGGCCGGATGCGGTCGCGGATGGCTCCGAGCAGCGGCAGGAATTCCGCATTGACGAGGATCACGTCGTCCGCGGCATGATTGATCGTGTAGAGCACCTGTTCCGGCGGGATACGGACATTCACCGTGTGCAGCACGGCGCCCATCATCGGCACCGCGAAGAAGCATTCGAGATACCGGTGGCTGTCCCAGTCCATCATCGCGACGGTCGAGCCGGGCGCCACGCCCAGCGCGGCAAGTCCGGACGCCAGGCGACGAACCCGCTCGGCGAGCGTGGCGTAGGTGAAGCGCAGGCGTTCGCCATAGACGATCTCCTGCGCCGGCGCCTTGGCGACGCCCTGCTCGAGAATCTGGCCGATGGACAGCGGCGAGTCATGCGCTGAGGGCGTTCGGTCAATGTTCCGAGGATTCATGGTTCGTTCCCTTGGAGTGATGGTCACGCGTCAGGCAGCGGCGGCGATGCCGCTCCACGTGCGGCGCCTGAGGACCACCGGCGTCGGCAACAGGAAGTGCGACAGCGCGGGTATCAGCACCAGCGCGCCGACCATGTTCCATACGAACATGAACGTCAGCAGGATGCCCATGTCGGCCTGGAACTTGATGGGGGAAAACGCCCAGGTGATCACTCCCGCGGCCAGCGTGATCCCGACCAGCGCCACCACCCGGCCGGTGAATTGCACGGCGTTCCGGTACGCCATCTTCAATGGAACGCCGGCGCGCTGCTGCGCGAGCTGCACGGACAGGAGGTACAGCGCGTAATCGACGCCGATGCCCACGCCGAGGGCGATCACCGGCAGCGTCGCCACCTTGACGCCGATCCCGAGCGCGACCATCAACGCTTCGCAGAGAATCGACGTCAGCATGAGGGGAACGACCGCCACCACCACCGCGCGCCAGCTGCGGAATGTGACGAAGCAGAGCAGGATCACCGCGCCGTACACGTAGAGCAGCATCGTGCGGTTGGCGTGGCGAACGACGAGGTTCGTCGCGGCCTCGATGCCGGCGCTGCCGGCGGCGAGCAGGAACTGCCGGTCCTTGTCGCTGTGCTTGTCGGCGAAGTCCGCGGCGACGTTCACGACGTGGTCGAGGGAATCCGCCTTGTGATCGGCGAGGTACGCCACCACCGGCATCACCGAGCACTCGGTGTTGAACAGGTCGGGATTGTTCACCGATGCCTGCTGCGCCGCATAGTTCAGCACGTCCTGGTTGCGGTTGATCGTCAGCCACTTCGGATTGCCCTCGAAGGAGCCGGCGGTGATCTGCCGGGCCGCGTCGGCCAGCGAGACCGTGGTTTGCACGCCGGGCAGCTGTTTCAATGCCCATGCCAGGCGGTCGGCTTCCACCAGTGTCTCGTACTTGAGACAACCCTCCTTGGCCGTGCGCACGATCACCGCGAACTGGTCGGAAGACAGCGCGTAATTGGCGGTGATGAACGCATTGTCGCGGTTGTAGCGCGAATCGCGCCGCAGCTCGGGCGCTCCGGGGTCCAGATCGCCGATCTTCAGGTGCAGGCTCGCGGCGAAGCCGCCGATGGCGAGCACCGCCGACACGCCGATGGCGGCGAGCGCCCACCGTCGTGTGGTGAAATGGTCGAGCACCCGCCACACCCGGCCGATGCCCTTGCCGCTGGAATCCTCCCTGGCTTCGCGCAGGCTACGCTCGGCGGCATGCCTGCCTACGCCGCTATACGACAGCAAAACGGGAAGCAGCAGCAGGTTGGTGAAGATCAGCACGGCGACGCCGATGCTCGCCGTCAGCGCGAGCTCCTTGATCACCGGAATGTCGATCACCATCAGCACGCCGAAGCCGACGGCGTCCGCGAGGAGCGCCGTCAGGCCGGCGAGGAACAACCGGCGGAACGTGTAGCGCGCGGCGACCAGCTTGACCGTGCCGCGGCCGATGTCCTGCATGATGCCGTTCATCTTCTGCGCGCCGTGCGACACCCCGATCGCAAATACGAGGAACGGCACGAGGATCGAGAACGGATCGAGCTCGAACCCGGCCAGTGCGACGAGGCCCAGCTGCCAGACCACGGCGATCAACGAGCAGGCGACCACCAGCGCCGTGCTGCGCACGCAGCGCGTATAGCCGTAGATGACGCCGATGGC
The DNA here is from genome assembly GCA_963781395.1 of uncultured Pseudomonadota bacterium. GTDB lineage: Bacteria > Pseudomonadota > Gammaproteobacteria > Burkholderiales > Casimicrobiaceae > VBCG01. Next base: position 51,077 of record CAWAFO010000010.1, on the reverse strand, counting down.
GATGACGGCGGCGACGCCGAAGAATGCCATGACCTTGACCAGCCCGTCGATCAGCTCGCCAATCAGCTTGGCGAAGCCGATGACGTGGATGCGGATGTTCGTCGCCGGCTTGCCGCCGGCGGCGGCACCGGCACTCTTCGCCCGCTCGTAATGTCCGCGGATCTTCTCCTCGAGCACGTGCGAAAGCGCGCGGTAGTCGATCGGCCGGCCGGTGCCGGCCTCGCGGTCGAGCAGCGGCACGAAGATCATGCTCGACTTGAAGTTGGTGGCGACGAGGCCGCCGACGATACCCGAGCGCGCGATGTTCTGCTTCAACTGCTCGACGGTCGGCGCCGAGCCGTCGTACGCGTCCGGCATCACCGGACCGCCGCGGAAGCCCTCCTCGGTGACCTCGGTCCAGCGTACGCCCGGCGTCCACAGCGACTTCACCCACGCGCGGTCGACGCCCGGCGTCAGCACGAGCTCGTCGTTGACCTGCTTCAGTGCCTCAAGGTACGCGGGATCGAATATGTCGCCGTCGACGTTCTCGACCACCACGCGCAGCGCGTTGCCCAGTCCGCGCAGATCCTTCTGGTAGGCGAGGTAATTCTTGATATACGGCTGGCTCTGCGGAATCATCCGCTCGAAGCTCGCGTTCAACACCAGCCGCGTCGCCGCCGCGTAACCCAGCACCACGGTCAGTACGCCGCAGACGACGACCATCGCCAGTCGATGGTTGAAAACCAGGCGTTCGAGCCAATTGCCCGAGTTCCGGTCGAAATCCGCGATGTCACGGATGACCGGCATCGGCTCGAGCGTGGTGGATGTGGCTGCCACCATCTGGATTTCCCCGTTATGCGCGCCGGATCAGCGCGCGGCGGACTCGACGACAGTCGCTCCGCGCGGGCCGACGACCACCAGCTTGCCGTCGCCGATGTCCACGACGCCCGTGAGCGGCACCGCCTGCCTGGATGCGAGCGGGTGGAACGAGCGCCCGCCATCGCGCGTTGTCGCCATGCGCCCACCAACATCCGCCAGCAGCAGCGCGCCGTCCGCAGCACGTGTTGCGCCGACGATCGTCGCGGGCAGCCCGGCATCGGCCTTCGCCCACGTCGCGCCGGCGTCGTCGCTGCGATAGACGCTGCCGCGCAGGCCGAAGGCGACAACCGCGTTTCCCGCCGCCGCGATGCCGAAAAAGCTGCCGTTGTACGGGACCGTGAGCGCCTTGAACCGCTGCGCCGTGTCGTCGAGCTTCATGATGAGCCCGCCTTCACCGGCGATGTAGAGCTCACCGCAGACCGCGCGCATCGCGTAGAGATTGAAAAACTTCGGATTGTCCGTCCGGTCGAACCAGGGCTGCCAGGTCTTGCCGCCGTCGGCCGTATGGAAAATGAGGTTGTAGGCGCCGACGACGTAGCCGCTGCCGGGATTGACGAACCACACGTCGAGAAATGGCTTGTCCGCCCCTTGTTCCTTGTAGCGCTGCGCCTCGGTCAGCAGTGCCTTCGTTGCCGTGGAGCCCGGATCCGCCTTTGCCCGGCTCTGCAGGCCTGCCAGCAGGAGGTCGTTCGCGTGGCGACCATCGAGCTGCAGCTGCCAGCTCTCGCCACCATTGTCGCTGTGGAGGACGACACCGTCGTGTCCGACCGCCCAGCCGTGATTCGCGTCGACGAAGAATACGGCGGTCAGGTCCGAGCTCACCGGCACGCTCGCCTGCTTCCAGGTCGTGCCGCCATCGTCCGAGACGACGATGTGTCCGCGCTGTCCGACCGCGATCAGGCGATTGCCCGCCTTCGCGACGCCTTGCAACAGGCTCCTGCTCGCCAGCGGCGATGCCTGCGATGGGGTGTCGAGCACGTCGACGAACGCTGCACCGTGTGCCGGTACGGCGAGCGACAGGACGAGCGCGGCAGCGCAAGCGCTTGCGACGAGACGGAAGATCATCATGTTTCGGCGTTGCATGCCGGTCTTGCCGGCAAGGCGTCGAGATGGCGCCCCGCCGGTTGACCGTGTCGATTTGCGGCAATGCTCCGGATCAGCGTACACCTGCTCCGGCCAGCGCGTCCGGCGACCAGGCGGTATCGCGGGGCAATTCGGTCATGTACTTCAGGCCCTTGTGCGCGCCGAACAGTCCGCTGATGTTGTAGGCGCCCGAATTGAAGTCGTAGATGGCGAACGTATCGCCGAACGGTGCCTGCACGTCGTAACTATACGACTCGAATGCGAAGCTTGCCCGGTAGAGCTGGCCACGCGAGTCGTACTGGTCGCTGGCGAGCGCGGTCCAGCTGTCCTCGTCGAGATAGAAGACGCGCTTGCTGTAGATGTGGCGCTTGCCCGGCTTCAACGTCGCCTCGACCACCCAGACGCGGTGCAACTCCCAGCGCACAAGATCCGGATTGAGGTGGTTGGGCTTCGTGATATCCGCAGGGTTCTCGTGATACGTCAGGCGGTAGCTGCTGTACGGAACGTACATCTCCTTCTTGCCGACGAGCTTCCAGTCGAAACGGTCGATCGCGCCGTTGAAGACCGACACGTCATCGTAGGTTCCGGCACCGGCCGACCCGGGGTTCGGCGTGTCGTAGGCCAGGTCCGGCGCGAGCCTCACCCGCCGCTGACCCGGCAGGTACTGCCAGGCGCGACGCGGCTGTTGCAGCGGGTTGACGGCATCGACGATGAGCAGTGCTTCGCCATTGCGGCGAGCCGGCCCCACATAGAGCAGTTTGTTGTACCAATACGGCTCGCTGGCGCTGATCACGCTCGTGCGCTTCGCATCGTAGATCGGCCATGCCCAGAACGCGTTGGCGCTCACGGCCAGCGTCGCCACGCCTGCGGAGTCGACGTTCCAGTTGTCGTAGCGCGGACCGTCGTAACCCAGGCCGCTGTAGCGCAGCAGGTGATTCCAGATCGCCTCGGCGCCTGTCTTCGGGATCGGGAACGGATAGCCGGGCAGGACGTTGTCGAGCGCGACACCGTCGTCGACCGTCTTCGCCCCGGTGGCGTTCTTCGCCGTATTGTCGAGCACCCGTTGCGGCACGCCTACCGTGCGGTGCGTCGGATAGACATCCACGCGCATCGTCGGATAGCGCTTGAGCAACTCCTTCGTGCCCTCGGTCAGCTTGTCGGCCTGCGCCGCCATGTCCTTGCCGGTGATGACGAGGCGCGGCTTCTCGCTGGCGAACGGGTCCGGACGCATGGTGTCGCCCGCCTTGAATTCTGCCGGCGGCTTGATGCCACCGGTGTAGGCGGGAATCGTGCCGTCCTTGTTGCCGGCTTTTTCCGCGCCAACCGGCGTCAGAGTCGTTCCCAATTGCTTGGCCTCGTCGGCCGAGACCGCCGCCAGCGCCGAGCCGGCGGCCAGCGACGCGATGGCGAGTGCCATGAGTGACTTGTGAAACATGATTGCATCTCTCCTTAGAACGTGGCCTTGAGGGTGAGCGAGACCCAGCCGCGATCGGACAGCGAAGCGTACGAACCGTTGGCGATGGCAAGGGCGCCGGTGGTGGGATTGGTGGTGAAGTCGCCGTAGTAGCCGATGTACTGCAGCGACACCTTGTACTTCTGGTAGATGTCCGCGGCGACGCCCACCGAATACGTGCCGGCGCCCTTGGTGCCGCCGAGCAGCACCGCCGAGTTGCCCGAAATTCCCTGGCTCCATGCGAGCGGCGCCGAGAGGTCGACGCCCGGAAAGACCTGGAACCAGGTGGGCGTGAAGTTGATGCCCAGGCCGGCGTAGTTCTTGGTCACCTTGTCGAGCGGTGCCGTGCCGTCGGCGTTGACGTAGGTCGAGGCGCCCTTGAATGCCGCTTCATTCTGCGACACCGACAGCCAGCGCATGAATGTCAACTCGCTTGCAATCGACGCCGTGTCGAACAGCGGAGTCTTGGGCATGATGTACAGCGCGTTCAGCAGCGCATGGAACGTGTCGCCGCGCGCGCCCGGCGCATCGCCATTGGACGCCAATTCCGTGGTCGAGATCTGGCCCGTCGCGCGGTTGACCAGCGGTGCCGGCAGCACCGCGACCGTGTTGCTGAGCAGCGGCATGTTCTGCCGGTAGGACGCCTCGGCGCCGACGGAGACGCCGGCCAGTTCCTTCGACAGCGACAGGCCGAAGATGTGGATGTTGTTGCCGTAGGCGAGACCGTAGGTGCCGTACTTTCCGTATTTCGTCAGGTCGGCGACGGTGGTCGCCTTCTGATTGATGATGCAGGCGCCGGGTGCCACGACGATGCCGCCGATGGCCGTGCAGGTCGCCGCCGGAACGCCGGTGGCGAGACCGGGCGTCAGGTATTGCTGCGGCAGGATGTCGGTCGCGTTGCGGGCGTAGAAGCCCAGCGTGCCGTCGAGCCACGCCGGGCTCCAGCGCGCCGAGAGCCCGAAGTCGCCGATGCCGGCGCTGTAGCGCGAAGGCGCGACCGCGTTCGCATTCCAGGCGCGAAGCATCGCCGGTGCACCGGGAATGCTCGCGGCGAACGGGTTCGCCGCGACGATCGCCGAATCGGCGCCGAACTGCAGACCGTCGTTGATCGTCAGGTAGGAACCCGATTCCGGCACGCGAACCGCCTGCCAGTTGTAGAACCATTGCCCGGCGATCGACAAGTCCTTGGTCGGCTGCGCCTGGATCGTCAGGCCGCCACGCGGACGGAACAGCTCCTTGGCCTCGGCACCCGGCGTGGAGAACGCCTTGAAGAGGTCGAGCGAGTTCTGCGCGTACGACACCCCGTGCACGGCGCCGCCCAGCAGCAGGCTTTCGCCCCAGTACACGGTGTGCTGGCCCGCCTTGATGCTCACCGGCACGCCCGCGATGTCGAAATTGCCGAAGGCAAAGGCATCGAGCCATTCGCCGGACGGGCCCTTCGCGTAGCGCTTGGTATACGGGCTCAATTGGCCGGCGACGGGCAGCCCGTTGACCAGCGTGTTGGCGGTCGCCGTGTTCGCATTGTCGAGATTGTTGTAGGCACCGTCGGCCCAGAGGGCGGCGCTGAAGCGCACGCCGTACTTGCGCTGCCAGACCAGATCCAATTCGGACAGGTCGTCGATCCGATTGGTCACCAGCGAGCCGTTGGAAAAGTTGCGGTCGCCGTCGTCGAGGTTCGGGTTCTTCAGGATTGCCGCGTCCTGGCCTTCGGCGCGTGCGCCGAGGTTGTAGCGGATCGTGTTATCCCAGCGAAGCGCCAGGTCGTCGTTGCCGGTGTCGAATTCGAAGGCCTGGGCAGCGCCGGCGGCCGCGAGCAGCGCTGCGATCGCGAGCGAAACCGCCCCGCGCCGCAGTGCGATCCTGCCGGATGAATGATTCGATGAGCTCCGCATACTGTTCAGTCTCCCTGGTTGGTGTCGTAGTGCATTCGTTTCTGGCATCGGCATCACGGGCGCTTGGCGCAAGCCGGCCCCTCCGCTGATTTCCAGCGGCTGTTCTTCACTTCCCTGTTGCGGCGATGGTTACAAGATCGCTGTCATGACCGCGTGCTCGCGGCGGCCAGGGCGCGGCATGCGGCCGCCCGACTGCCTGACGGCGCGTTGATGGCCAGCTGGATCGGCACGACGTCGAGGATCCGCGCGTCGAGCTGGCTCAACCTGCGATGGCGCTTGCTTCGCATTGCTCTCCCTGGCGATCAAAAAGGACGATCGCCGATGATGCCGGCGCGCTCCATCTTGCGATGGCAGGGCGGGTAATCCATCACTGCGTAATGTTGCGTGCTGCGGTTGTCCCACATCGCCACGCTGTTCGGCCGCCACCGGAAGCGCACCTGGTGCTCCGGAACGAACGCCTGGCTGATCAGGTAATTGAGCAGCTGCGAGGCCCCCGGGCTGTAATCCTGACCGTAGCGCACGTTCGCGGCCGTGTGATAGTTCGTGAAGTGCGTGGTGAATCCGTTGACGAACAGGATCTTCTCGCCCGTTTCCGGATGCGTGCGCACGACCGGATGCTCGGCGTCGGGGTACATCTCCTTGAGCGCGAGGCGTTTTTCGGTCGGCATCGCGGCACCGAACGTGGCCTCGATGCTGTGGCGGGCACGCAGGTTGGCGATTCTCGTCTTGACGTCGCCCGGCAGCTTCTCGTAGGCGAGCGCCATGTTCGCCCACATCGTGTCGCCGCCCACCGGCGGGCACTCGACGCAGCGCAGCACACAGCCGAACGGCGGGCTCTCGCGCCACGTCGCGTCCGTGTGCCACGCGTTCTCGTAGCGGTCGACCGGCACGTCGGGAGATTTGTAGATCCGCACCAGTCCCGGATGGTCCGGATCGCTGCCTGCGACCGGATGGTCCTCGAGCTCGCCGAAGTGCCGCGCGAAGGTGACGTGTTCCGCGCGGGTGATGTTCTGGTCGCGGAAGAACAGCACGCGGTGCACGAGCAGCAGCGCGCGAATCTCCGCAGCGAGCCCGCGGTCTCGCGACGCCGCACCGAGGTCGACGTTGGACAGCTCGGCACCGATCGAGCAGGTCAGCTGCTCGACCTTGATGGCGCCCCGCGTCGCTGCGCGTTGCGTAGCCGGTGCGGTCTTCGTCTCGGTGATCATGGCCAGTCCTCCTGCGTCGCGTTGGCGTCGGTACGGCGATTCCTGTCTGTTGCGGGTTCGCGCCCGATGTTCGGGTCGTGGTGTTCGAGAGCGTCAGATGACGAAGATCGACGAGCCGGTCGTCCTGCGCGACTCGAGGTCGCGGTGCGCCTGCGCCGCGTCCTGCAGCGTGTAGCGTTGGTTGATCTCGATCTTGATTCGCCCCGCGGCGACGTGCCCGAACAGCTCGCCGGCGAGCGAATGCTTCTCGACGGGATCGGCGATGTAATCGGCCAGCGCCGGACGCGTGACGAACAGTGAACCCTTGAGCGCCAGCTGCATCGCATCGATGGGCGGTACCGGCCCGGAGGCGGTGCCCACGCAGACCAGCAGGCCGCGGCGCTTCAGCGAGTCGAGCGAGCTTGCGAAAGTGTCCTTGCCCACGCTGTCGAAGACGACGTTTACGCCCGTACCGTTGGTCAGCTCACGCACGCGCTTCGCGACGTCATCGCGCTGGTAGAGAATGACGTGGTCGCAGCCATGGGCACGCGCCACTGCCGCCTTCTGCTCCGATGAAACGGTGCCGATGACGGTCAGTCCCAGCAGCTTCGCCCACTGCGACACGATCAGCCCGACGCCACCCGCTGCGGCATGCAGCAGAATCGAGTCGCCAACCTTGAATGGATGGATGCGGCGCATCAGGTAGGCCGACGTGAGACCGCGCATGGTCATCGCGGCCGCCGTCTCGCAGGCGATCGGATCGGGCAGCCTGATCAGCGGTGCGGCCGGCATGACGCGCTCGGTGCTGTACGCGCCCAGCGTGTTGATGAATCCGGTGTAGGTCACCCGGTCTCCGGCGGCGACGTTGGTCACCCCCTCGCCGACTGCTTCCACGCAGCCAGCGGCTTCGACGCCCATCCCGGCCGGCAGCGCCACCGGATAAAGCCCGGTGCGGAAATACGTGTCCGCGAAATTGATGCCGACGGCGTCATGGCGAATCCGCACCTGCCCGGGACCGGGGGCGCCGACGGCCACTTCCTCCCACCGCAGGACCTCGGGTCCGCCCGCTTCGTGAAACCGGATCGCGTGCGCCATCTTCATCGTCCTCGTCGCGCGGCCGGGCGCGTCACGCCGCCACGCGCATGCGCGTGCCGGGCAGCCGCGGCTGGCGGTTCGGCGCAAAACCGTTGCGCGCCAGCGTCTCGTCGGCGTTCGCGTAGAACTCGCCGATCCGGTAGATCCGGCGCGCTTCGTTGCCATCGGCGATCTCGCGGCCGCACTCGCGCGAGATGCGCACGAGCTGCTCGATCTGCCTGACGCTGCTCATCCTGGCCTTGCGGTCCTGCGTCCAGATGTTGTCCTCGATGCCGCAGCGCACGTGCAGGCCCATCGCAATGGCCATCATGTTGATGGGCAGCACGTTGAGCATCGACGTCTCGAGCGTCAGCACCGCGCCGTCCGGCACCGCGCGTACGAAATTGGCGAGGTTGTAGATGTTGGGCGCGTCGAAACCGCCGCCGATGGCGACCCAGGTGAGGATCAGCGGCACGTTGCAGGTGCCGCGCCGCATCATGCGTTCGACCGTCTCGATCTGCGTGACGTTGGCGAGCTGGAAGTGCGTCTGGATGCCGGAGGCCGACAGCCGCCGGATGTGCTCCTCGACCCACTCGGGGCCGGCGGGAATGGTCATCTCGCGGTAGGCGCGGTACATCGCCGGCTCGGCCAGCGACGTGCCGGCCAGGTCCGCGTCGCACATCTGCTCGACGACGTTCATCTGGTTGCTGTTGATCGCGATCGTCACCTGCTCCGGCCGCGGGTTCAGGTCGGCCAGCATGTGGCGCGTGTCGTCGGAAAGCCACTTGGCCGTCTCGCCTTCGCCTTCAGGCGCGAAGCTGATCGAGCCGCCGACCTGGATGATCATGCCGGGAACCGCCTGGCGCACGCCGGCGATCAGCTCGTTGAACTTGGAGAGGCGCTTGCTGCCCTTGCCGTCGAGCTCGCGCACATGCAGGTGCAGCACGGTGGCGCCGGCGTCGTAGCAATCGACCGCCTTCTGCACCTGCTCGGCCATGGTCACCGGGATGTCTTCCGGAAAGTCGGAGGGCATCCACTCCGGGCCGTAAGGCGCGCAGGTGATGACCAGCTTCTCCTGGTTTTCCGGAAACAGCGAACCGTCGATGAAGTTCATGGCGTTACCTCTTTTGAAATGAGTTGGACGACAGCCCGCCTGGTGCCTGTTCCCGCGATTCGATCTCATCGAGAAGAATGGGCGCACCGAGACAGATGCTGTGGATCCCCTGCAGGCTCGTGAGCTGCAACACGGCCGTGATCTCGGCTTGCGTGGCGCCCGCATTCAGCGCGCGCTGGATGTGCCGGCGCACGCCGGGCGCGTACATGTGCGTGCACGACGCGTCGATCGCGATGCCGATCAGCTCGATCGTCTTCGCGTCGAGCGCGCCGGAGATGACCGGTGCCAGCGATATGGCGATCAATTTTTCCGTCCAGGCGGGATCGAGTTTGGCAAAGGGCTCCCAATCCGGATTCCAGTTGCCGCTCGCCTTCTTGCGTGGGCGGGCGGGACGCGCCGGCTGGGCGAGTGCGTTGGTTTTGGTGGCCACGTTGATCGGCGTTCCGACGTCAAGCCGGCTGGACATCCAGGCGGTTCGCATCGAGCGCAGGCTCGGCGTCCCCCACGCGCTTGCGATCGGATTCGTACGTCCGCGCCGCCAGCATGAAAACGGCGGCCGCCGCCAGGCAAATCACCGGCACCACCGACATCGCGAAATGCAATCCGTAGGCATCCGAGAGCATGCCGGTCAACAGCGGTCCTCCGGCGAGCCCGAACAGGTTCCGGGTGAGCGACAGCACCGACGCGGCCGTTGCCCGCAGACTGGGATGGATGACGTCGATGACGACGGCATCCGTGGGACCGATGCTGCCGGCCATGACGAAGCCGCCCGCGACGATCAGCAGGAACTGCGCGTTGCCCGGCGGCAGCGCGATGAAGGCGACGCACATGAACGCCGTGGTCGCCACCGCGGCCACTGCAGCCACGATCAGGCGCGCGCTCGGAATCCGTGCGCTGAGCCGGTCTGCCAACGTGCTCCACACAAGCGCGCCCAGGCCGCCGACCAGCACCACGATTCCGGTCCTGAGCCCGGCCTGGTCTGCCGCAAGGCCGTAGTAGCGATTCAGGTAGCTCGGCAACCATGCCCAGGTCGTCGACACCACCAGCAGGTTCAAACCCGCACCGATGCACGTGATGAGCGCCGTGCGCGGGCGCAGCAGCTCGGCGACCACGGCGCGTGCGGTGAGTCCGTGCCGGCCATCGTGTGCAACGCTGGCGGGCAGCGCCACGGTCCTGTAATCGCGCACGACGAAGAGGAAGACGGCACACAGAACAAGCCCCGGGATACCGACCGCGCCAAAGCCCGCCTGCCAGCCCCAGTGCTCGGAGATGTATCCACCGAGCACGACACCCAGCACCGATCCCAGCATCCCTGCAGCGAGAAATGCGCCGAGGACGGTGCTGCGCATCCTGGCCGGAAAGAGGGTTGCGAGCAGCGCGGCGCCCACCGTGCCGTACGCCGCTTCGCCGACGCCTACCAGTGCCCGCGCCACGAGCAGATGGCCGTAGCTCGCCGCGAACGCGCAGGAGATCGTCGCCAGGCTCCAGACCAGCGCCATCAGGAACACGCTCTTGACGCGGCTCCAGCGGTCGGCAAGCAGCGACAATGGAACCGCGCCGAGCGCGACCGAGATCGAGACGATCGAGACGAGCGCGCCGAGCTGGCTGTCGGTGAGATTCCAGTGCGACTTCAAGTGCGGGAACATCGACACCACGACCTGGCGGTCGATGTAATCGACGACCATCAGCGCGAACAGCACCGCGAACACCGACCACGCGTAGCGACGCGGCGCCGCATGAGCGTCTGCGGTGTCGAAGGCGACGTGGCGCGCAGTGAATGCCATGGTTATCTCTTTCCCGATGCGGAAGCTGCGTTGGCTCCGCCAAAATCGAGGCCGTCTCCCCGGCTCTCGAGCGGGTGGACTCTGCGCGAACGCGCCGCTTTTGACTTTCCCTGGCGTGACATAAACTTACCTATCCGGGACCGACCCCAGTCGACCGATGATCGGACTGATCCGCAGCGCCAGCCTCACACATTACGCCGAGGTCGCGCGCCACGCCGGCCTCGATCCCTACCGCATGTTGAGCGAATTCGGGCTACCGCAGCGCTGCCTCAGGCAGCCCGAGCTGATGATCTCGATCGACGCGGTGCGCCGGCTGCTGGAGGCGTCGGCCGAACGCAGCGGCGTAGAGGCGTTCGGGCTGTTGATGGCCAAGGCGCGCCGGCTGTCGAACCTCGGCCCGCTCGGCCTGCTGATCCGCGAGCAACAGACGATGCGCCAGGCACTCGACGAGTTCGTGCGCTACAGCAACCGCCTCAACGAGGCTTTGTTCCTGACCATCGAGGAAACCGGCGACGTGGTGGTGCTGCGCGAGGAGCTGATCGTCGGGCGTTCGGGATCCGTGCGCCAGTCGACCGAGCTCGCGATCGGCGTCGCATTCCGGATGCTGCGCACGTTCCTGGGATCCGAATGGCGACCGCGGCGTGTGTGCTTTGCCTACGATGCGCCGGCCGACCGCTCGACCCACGAGCGGGTGTTTGGCCGCAACGTCGAGTTCGGCCACGACTTCAACGGCATCGTCTGCGCCAGTTCCGACCTCGAAGTCGTCAATCCGGACGCCGATCCGGAGGTCGCGCGGCTTGCGCGCCAGATGCTCGCGGCGCAGCCCGTGAGCAAGGCCCCCGACATGGCGACGCGTGTACGCGAGCTGGTGGTGATGCTGCTCGGCGGCGGCACATGCACGGTCGATCGCGTCGCCCAGCACCTCGGCGTCGACCGCCGAACGATCCATCGCCATCTGGCGCGCGAGGCAACGACCTATTCGCAAGTAGTCGAGGCGGTACGGCGGGAACTCGCGGAGCGCTACGTCAAGGAGCAGCACCGATCGCTGGCGGAGGTTTCATCGCTGCTGGGATTTGCTGCACCCAGCGGATTCTCGCGGTGGTACCGGCAGCGCTTCAAGGCGAAACCGTCGGCGCGGCGCGTGCCGGTGGCGCGCAAACCGGCGCCGAAAACCTGACAGCATATCGCTGCGAAAGTGTCCGACGCGGACCCAGGTGCCCGCGTCCAAATTGGATTCCGAAATTCCGGCTTGTCGCGCCAGGTCGCGCTCGAAACGAGCAGGCAAAACAAAACGGCCCGCACAAAGCGGGCCGTTGATGGTTCAGGCGCGTGCTGACATGGCTCTAACGCGGCATGTGGGTCTCACGAAACAGGCGATGTTGCATCCTTTGGCAGACGCCTCGTGATCTCGCCTACGGCGTTATGTGGCTGACGTGTGTCGACCAATTGCCTAACGGCGCACGCGTATTGCCGCACGTGGTATCCAGCAGATAAGCCGCATAACTGCAGGTTTGCGCCGCGTACTCCGAAGCGATCCAGATGGTCTGGCCGTCGACGGCTGCCGCACCGTAGTCGCCCCAGCGCGGCCGGCCAGCGCCGAATGCCACGTAGCTCGTGAACCCATCCCACGCGCCGGCCCCTGGAGCCGCAATCTGAATGTCGCCCATCCCGACCTTGTCATCCATACCGGCAAAGGCGGCACTTGGGTAGTTTGAATCGCCGGTGAGCGTAAAGGCGATGACGCCGCGACCGCTCTGAGCGACGGCAACTGCCGGGTATGTCAAGTCTGTGCCTGCTATTCCTGCCTGCCCCTGCAGATCGACCTTCCCCGAGTGCGGGTTGACCACGTAATAGGCGATACCTGCGCGATCCTCGCCGCCCACGTTGACAGCGGTGTCCAGCGCTCCCCACAACTTGCCATTCGCGTAGAACACCTGCTGCATTCGGGAGTCATTCGAGTTCAGGGCATAGGGAACCCCGTCTTCGGTCGTGAAGGTCGTGTTGTCGTGGGTGCCGATGCCGGCGATCGTTGTGTTGCAATCGGGCTTGATCACGACGTCCGCGATGCAATCGCCCAGCGGATGATTCCCCGCGGGCTGTGACGCGCGGGGTGGAACGGCGTAGGTATCCACGGCAAGCGTCGTCAGAAACAGCGACGGCGATGGCGTCGCCGTGTTGAGTGACGACGTGTTCGTCAGCTGCCACATCAGGATGCTCGTGCTCGTTCCATCATCGGAAAAAACGGCCCTAGAACTGAGGAAGTCTTCAGTGCCGCCTTTGGCAGTGTCGAACTGGTTGCCCGCGCTTTGCGCCGGCCACACCGTGAAACCTGCGCCGTCCGGGCCTGCACCGAGCGTATTGAACAGAACCACGCTACCGACGCCGCCGGTCAGGACACTGTGCCCGATGGCGTAAACCTGGGCGCCTTCGAAGAACGGTCCGAAGAAGTCGAATTCATTGGTCGTCAGATAGATACCGTTCGCGTCGGCACCGATATGCGGGTAATCGCCGAGGCAAGGGCCGAACACGAGCGGCGGTCCCAGTCTCCTTATGCAGCCGTGATCCGGCGTGCCGTCAGTGCCGTCGTTCTGCACCGCGAGCTTGAAGATCGTCCAGCTGCCCGTCGGATCGCCCGTGTCGCTGACCGCGATGTCGATATGGTTCTTGCCAGTCAGTGTCGCGGTCGTGCCTACATGATCCTCGACCAGGGCGATGTGGACAAAGCGGCCGATCACCTGATCGTAGATGCACGACGGGTCGGTAATCGAAGGCCCTCGCGCGCCAGTTGTTCGATTGATCGCAGCCGGATAGTTGTAGAACGTGTTGAGGTCGACGACACCGGTGGCCGGCGTGCCGTCGCCGTGATAAATGCGCATCACGTCGTTTACCGTCTCGACCACGAATCCGTTGCCGACGCAAAGACCCTGGTCCGGCGGCTCGACTGAGAATTGGTTGCCGCCGTTGGCGAAACGTTGGTTGAACAGATTGAGCCCCTCAAAATGTGTCCCGAGCGACGGGTTCGATTTCGGCTTCGCATTGGCCTTCACCGGCTTTCCGTGTCCAGTGACCGCTCCGGGAAGCGTCCGGTTCACCCCCGAACCTTCGTCGTCACCGTTGCCGCTGTCGGTGTCCCCGAGCGTTGCGGAATCGATCTCGTCAGGCTGCGTTGCATGGTCGTTGGTGGCTGGCGCCGACCCGAATGAACTAGTCCCTACTTTCTGAAGCGTCAATTTCACCGGGCCGCCCAGCTGCGTAGCCGAGGCGTCTGCGGCCAGCAGGCCGAGCAGCATGATGGCGAAGCTGATTGCACATACTCGATGTGACTTCATCGTCCTCTCCTCTTGGGGTAACAAGATGGATTGTTCGGACTTCATTTCCAGGCACTCGGGATTTCCGGGCGCGAAGATTGAAGCTGCAAAGGCAGGATAAAGGCAAGCAACAAGCGTGCGGCAACATCTAATCAATCACTTCCGCAATTGGACCTCCGTGCGTTGTAAAACTTGTCGACGCCGCAAAATGCAATGGACCCGTGTCATTTCGAGCCTCCAAAGGCTCTCCGGCCCCTGTCCGTTGCGATGTCCCGGGCGGGGCGGCTTTGGCCGCCTCGTTTCGCGGACTACAAGGTCGACAACTTGACGCCAAGCGGGCGGCGAACAAGCCCGCCCGTCGCAGGCATCAGACCGCCGGTGTAATTGAACGCGTTGTCAAAATCGCCGTGGCCGCCGTTGCACGGATCGAATTCCGATTCGACGACGCCGATGCAACCGGGGATGGGTAAGCTGATGAAGGAAAGGCTAACATTCGGGGATGATTGGTATTGCGTCTGGTTGTCGCGCCGCGCGGGCTTACCGCTGCTTGATCGTGTGCGGCGCGCTCGCGCTCGCCCACGCCACCGCGATGGCAAGCCCGGTGTTTGTGGTCAACCTGCCCTGGGTGCTGCCGGCAGTCAAGGGCAAGACGACCGAGGCTTTCATGCTGCTGCAAAGTTCCGAAGGTGCGGAGCTGCTCAGCGTGCAATGCCCTTATGCCGCAAGTGCCGTGATCATCGGACCCGGCGCCAAGCAGTCATCGCTCGACCGCTTGCCGCTGCCGCCCGGCAAGCCGATCCTGCTGGCCCCGGGGAAGTATCGGCTGCGGCTCGCGCACATCGACCGGACGCTCAAGCTCGGGGATCACGTGCCTCTCACGCTGACCATCGAGACCGCCAATGGTGCGCGCCAGACGGTGGCCATCGATATGGAAGTCCGCCACCGCTCCGCGTTCGATGATGAATCCCATGAGCACCATCATCACCATTGACTTCAGGCGCGAACTAGATTCGCGGCGCGGTCTGCAACACCTCGCCTAATTGCTGCAGGTAGAACCGCGCGTTGGCGGTGGTGCCATGGCCCGCGGTATCGGGACCGGCGGGAATCAGCACCGCCTTGCCGTTCGGAACCCGCCGGATGTCGCGCTCGAGGATGCCCAGTTCCGCCGGATTGCGCTCGTCGTCGGCGGCGTTGATCGCCAGCACCGTCGCCGTGACTTTGCCGATATCTGCCGACGGATTGAAATCGCCCGATGAGCTCCACTGGTACAGCACGTCGTTTGCGTCCGCCGTAAACGGCGCGGCCAGCCGCTGGTCCAGCAAATGGTCGGCCGTGTCGCGCGTCGGCGCCGCCTTGTAATACGCCTGGTTGCCGCCGCTCGTGGCGATACCGAAAAACACCGACGCAAAATGTGCGCTCTTGGGCTGCTGCGTGTACTGCCCGTCCATCCACGCCGGATCGCTGCGGATCGAGTCGATGATCAGGCGCCGCAGCATCCAGTTGCGGCTGCCCATTTCGATCGGCAGGCACGCCATCGGTACCGCCACATCCATGTAGCCGGGATAGTTCTCGGCGAACAGCCAGGATTCCATGCCGCCCATCGAATTCCCCATCACCAATCGCACGTGTTTGATGTTCAGGTGTTCGGTGAGCAGCCGGTAGTCGGCGTTGACCATGTCCGTGTAGTCGTACTGCGGAAACTTCATGCGCAGCCCATCGGACGGTTTGGCCGAGCCGCCGTGCCCCACCGCGTCGGGCAGGACGATGTAGTAGCGCGACGCATCGAGCGGCTGACCCGGCCCGAACAACTGCCCGGCGAAGGCGGGTGTCAGCATGCCGGCGCTGCTGCTTGCCGTGCCATGCAGGATCAGGACCGGCTCGCCCGTGGGTGCGCCGATCGTGCGGTAGTGGATCGGCATCTGCGCCATGACCTCTCCCGTGTGAAACCGGAAATCGCGTGCGGTCCAATTGCCTTCGACAGGCGCCGGATAGTCGGCGGCCCACAACACGCCCGACAGGACTGCACACGCAATCGCGGCAGCCAGGCGAACCAGGCGATTCGAGTCGTTCATGTAACTTCTCCTCCGTGACGAGTTCGGATTGCGCGCTGCGAGCGCGTTTGGACCCAGGGTCATGAGTCCTCGACCATTCTCTTCCACCCGGGTGGTCGAAGTCGATGGTTGCATCGGTGGGAACATCGAGCGGTCTCCCCGCGACGCGTACCGCCACGGCCTCCTCCGGCGTGCGCGTGGGCGGCGTCGAGTCCAGCCCGTCCGACTCCCGGAGATCGGGATCGCGCACGCCTTGACCTGGCAGTGCTTGTGTTTATATAATCATTGTATGAATACAATTAAACCGCCGACTGCCGCTCCACGGGCGTTCTCGCCGGCACGCCAGAACGTGATTCTGGGCATTTGCTGCCTGAGCCTGCTCGCGGTGTCGATGGATGCCACGATCGTCAACGTCGCGCTGCCGGACATCCGCCAGGACCTCCAGGCCTCGCTCAGCGGATTGCAGTGGGTGATCGATGCCTACACGATCGTGTTGGCCAGCTTTCTGATGCTGGGCGGGTCGTTGGCCGATCGCTTCGGCCGGCGGCGGGTGTTCCAGGTGGGAATGGCCCTGTTCACGGCGGGATCGCTGTTGTGCAGCCTGGCAGCCAGCATCGGCTGGCTGGTGGCGGCGCGAGTGATCCAGGCTTTGGGCGGCTCGATGATGAATCCGGTGGCGATGTCGATCATCGTCCACACCTTTCGCGCGCCGAAGGCACGGGCTCGCGCCATCGGCATCTGGGCTGCGGTGGCCGGCCTTGCCATGGCGCTCGGGCCGCTGATGGGCGGCGTGCTGACGCAAACCCTTGGCTGGCACGCGATCTTCTGGATCAACGTGCCGATCGGCGTGCTATCCCTTTGGCTGACGGCGCGCTACGTGCCCGAGTCGCGTGCGCCGCAGGCGCGGCAGCCCGATCCCGTAGGACAGGCGCTGCTCCTGACCGGCCTGGCGGCGCTTGTCTATGCGGTGATCGAGGGCAACCGCGGAGGCGCCGTGACGTACGCGGCGGCGTTGCTGGCGGCGATCGCGTTCGCGGGGCTCGTCGCCTACGAGCGGCGCCGGCATGAGCCGCTGCTGGACGTGCGCTTCTTCCACAGCCTGCCGTTCAGCGCGGCAACCGTGATCGCCGTTTGCATGTTCGCGGCATTGGGTGGTTTTCTGTTCCTGAACTCGCTGTACCTGCAGGATGTGCGTGGATGGTCGGCGCTGCATGCCGGCATGGGCATCCTGCCCACGGCGATAGCGGTGATGATCGTATCGCCGCTGTCGGGACGCCTCGTGGCCACACATGGGGCGCGCCCTTCGCTGCTCGTCAGCGGAGCGATGCTCACGTTGAGCGCGCTGATGCTGGCGCGATTGGATACGCAGACGCCGATCGTCGAGCTGCTGTCGGTGTACGCGCTCTTCGGTGTCGGTTTCGGCATGGTCAATGCGCCGGTGACCTACGCGGCGGTGTCGGGGATGCCGCGTGCACAGGCGGGGCTCGCTTCGGCGGTGGCCTCCACCAGTCGACAGATCGGCGTCTCGGTGGGCGTGGCGCTGGCCGGTGCGCTGGCGGGCAGTCCGGTGGCAGGCGCCGATCGTGCGTCCGTCGGTTTCGTGCAGGCGACGCACGCTTTCTGGTGGATCGTCGCCGGCAGTGGCGTGCTGATCCTGGTGCTGGCCGTGTGGTCGACCGGTGCGTACGCGCGGGCCAGCACGGCGCGCATCGCGCATCTTCTGCGGGATCCCGACGCGGGCGCCGACGCATGACGCGCCCGGCGCGCCCTGCTTCGGTGCCGCGATCCGACGCGGAGCGCACCTGGCGCCTGCTGGTCGAGCTCGTCATGGAAACGCGAGGCGAGTGGCGTCGCAAGGTCGGCGAGGCGACCGGCTTGCCGTTCAGTCGCGTGCGCGCGCTCTGGCGGCTGGAGCGCGGAGCCCTCACGTTGACCGAGCTGGCGTACGTCATGGGCACCGATGCCCCGGCCACCACGGTGCTGATCAACGCACTGGAAGCACGTGGCCTGGTCAAGCGCACGCCGCACGCCGTCGACCGGCGCGCGAAGGAGGTCGCGCTGACGAGTGCCGGCAAGCGCATGCTGGCGATCGTCGACAAGATCACCGACCCGCCGCCCGCCGCGCTGGAACGCTTGCCGAAACAGGAAATGCAGCGGCTCCTCGCCACATTGGAGAAACTGCTGTGAGCATCCGCCTCGCAGGCGCTTCAAGTCGGTGGGATTTGCGGGGCGCAACCCGGCTTGCGATACTGGCAAGTCAGCAGCCCGCATCGCTGGCCATTTCCAACGCCCGACCTCGGGGAGCGTAACGTGACGGACAAGAAGATCATCGCGGTATCCGGTGCCACCGGCGCACAAGGCGGCGGTCTCGTGCGCGCCATCGTCGCCGATCGCGCCGGGCCGTTCCGCGCACGCGCGATCACGCGCAAGCCCGATTCGGACAAGGCGAAGGCGCTGGCCGCCCTCGGTGTCGAAGTGGTGGCCGGCGATGCCGACGATCCGCCGAGCCTCTCCCGTGCGATGGCCGGCGCGCATGGCGCGTATTGCGTCACCAATTTCTGGGAGCACCTGTCCACCGAGCGCGAATTGGCCCAGGCCTCGGCGCTGGCGCGCGCGACGCGTGTGGCCGGTGTCGCGCACGTCGTCTGGTCGACGCTCGAAGACACGCGCCGGTGGATTCCCCTCGACGACAAGCGGTTGCCGACGCTGCAGGGAAAATACAAGGTCCCGCACTTCGACGCCAAAGGTGAAGCCGACCGCGTGTTCGCCGCCGAGGCCGCGCCGACGAGCTACATCATGGCGGCGTTCTACTGGGAGAATTTCATCTACTTCGGCATGGGTCCGCGTGCCGCGGGCGACGGCAAGCTCGTGCTGGCGCTTCCGCTCGGCGGCGCGAAGCTTCCCGGCATCGGCGCCGAAGACATCGGCAGATGCGCGTATGGCGTGTTTCGTCGCGGCAAAGACGCCGTCGGCCAGCGGTTCGGCATCGCCGGCGAAGTGCTGTCCGGGGCCGAGATGGCGGCGAAAGTGGGTCGGGCGATGAACCGCGACGTCGCGTTCCAGGACGTGCCGTTCGACGTGTTCCGCGGACTCGGATTCCCCGGCGCCGACGATCTCGGCAACATGTTCCAGTTCCAGGCCATCCGCGGCGATGCGTTCCTGCGCGATCGCGACCCTGTCGCGTCGCGCACGCTCAACCCGGCGTTGCAGGATTTCAGCGCATGGCTGGATTCCAACGCGGCGCGGATACCGGTCGCGAGCTGAGTCCGGACTGCGCGTTGACGCCACGCATCGGGGACTCAGGCAGGCGCACGCGAAGAACCTTCGGAATGTGCGCCGACGAGGAAGTTCTGGACGTGGCAGTGCGCGCCAGTCGACGGGTTACCGGGCGACTACGGATGG
This sequence comes from uncultured Pseudomonadota bacterium, assembly GCA_963781395.1. GTDB lineage: Bacteria > Pseudomonadota > Gammaproteobacteria > Burkholderiales > Casimicrobiaceae > VBCG01. The sequence goes on along the minus strand of CAWAFO010000010.1, from coordinate 31,871 downwards.
CGTGACATTGCCACCATGCGCGCCGGGGCGGACGGCGACGGGTGCAGGGACTGCGGCGGTGCGCCTATCGCATTTATCGGCGCTCCCATCATACGTGGCGGCGGTCCCATCGCCTGTGTCGGCGATCCCATCACACGTGTCGGCGGGCCCATCGAATGTGGCTGCGGGCCCGGCGCATGCCCGGGATGCGGCGGTCGCACCGGCGCAGGATGCACCCCATGTCCGCGCCGCACGTTGCGCGCGTTGGCGGCCACGACGACGACCGGATAGCCGTAGAGTCCGTACGGATAGCCAAACGCGCAGCCCCACCAGGAAGGGTCGCAGCCCACCGATGCCTGGGTGACCGCACCGGTGTCGTAGCCGTAGCCCGAAGGATCGCCGGTGTCGTAGACCGGTTCCTGCGGCGGTGGCGCCGCAGACCAATAGTCGGCCTGCGCCGCCAGGCGACGGTGCGCCTGATCGACTTCGTCCCGCAGCGCTTCGACGCGCGCGTTGAGCGCCTGCAGCTCGGCATCGCGGGCGGCGTCGAGGGCGGCGTTGGGCGGGGCTGGCGGAGCGGGCGGCGGGTCGTGATGCACGACGATGTCGATCACGTGCACGCCGCTCGGCGGCGCGAGATTGCTGACGTTGAGGGTGCCGGAAGCGTCGACCCACGTGTAGATGTCCGCCCGGGCGGCCGGCGCGGCGAGCAGCATCGCCAGCAACGGGATGCCTGCACGGATGGCACGTGTAACCATGTTCGTCCTCCAACGCATAGACAATACCGCGTCGGCGACGTTCGCGGGGGGTTGTTGCTGAACGTGACGGAGGACGGGCGCCCCGCGCGCGCCGAAATGTTGCACCGCAACGAAAGCGCGCGTCCGCCACGCTCGCGCGCTTCCCCCGACCCGATGCGCGTACCGCTGGCGTGCGACCGTTGCTACAGCCCCGGCCCCGCCGGGCCGATGCCGGCGGTGTAGGCGCTGCGCAGCTCGCGCTTGAGCACCTTGCCGATGTGGCTGCGTGGCAGCGCGGTGACGACGCGCACCTCCGCGATGCGCTGCAGCTTGCCGAGCCGGGCATTCGCCCACTCGCGCAACGCGCCGGCATCGATCTGGGCATCCGGCGCCGGCACGACGAAGGCGACCGGCGTCTCGCCCCACTGCGGCGACGGCACGCCCACCACCGCGACCTCGGCGACGTGCGGATGCGCCTGCAGCACGGCTTCGAGGTCGCTCGGATAGACGTTGAAGCCGCCCGAGATGACCATGTCCTTGCGCCGGTCCATCAGGATCACGAAGCCGTCCTCGTCGTAGCGGCCGACATCGCCGGTGCGGATGAAGCGCCTGCCCTCGGCGTCGAACCATTCCGCGCCGGCGGTCGCTTCCGCACGGTTGTGGTAGCCGGTCATCATCGCGGGTGAATGGCCGACCAACTCCCCGAGCTCGCCGCGCGCAACCTCGCGGCCGGCTTCGTCGATCATGCGGATGTCGTGGCCCGGCGCGGGTCGCCCCACGGTGTGGAGCTTGCCCGGGTACTCGTGCGCCGGCAGCACGCATGTGCCGCCGCCTTCGGTCATGCCGTAGAACTCGATCAGACTGCCCGGCCAGCGCGCGAGCACGTCCTGCTTCAACGCCGCCGCGAACGGCGCGCTGGTGCTGAACTTGACGCGAAAGGACGCGAGGTCGAATCGGCCGAAATCCTCGCGTGCCATGATTCGCTGGTACTGCACCGGCACGAGCATGGCGTGCGTGATCCGATGGCGCTCCGCCAGCGCCAGATAGTGGCCGGCGTCGAACTTGGTCATCAGCACGACCGTTCCACCCAGCGACAGCGCGGGGAAGAACGAGACGAGCGTCGTGTTCGAATGCAGCGGCGTGGAGATGAGCGTGACGGCCGTCGGGCCGTAGCCGTAGGTCGAGCCTCGCTGCACGTGCGTCCAGCGCATCCCGTGCGGCTGCACGACGCCCTTGGGCGTACCCGTCGTCCCCGACGAATAGATCAGATTGAACGCGTCCTGCGGGCCCACTTCGGCGGGCTGCGGCGGCGACGACGCGCCCTCGAGCCAGGCGTGGAGCGGCTGGCCCGCCGCCGAGGCGTCGAGTGCGATGCGATGCGCCGCTACCGCATCCGTCGCCGCGAGCGTGCGCGCCACGCCCTCGTCGAGGAAGAGATGGCGCGCGCCCGAATCCGCGACCATGGCCGCCAGCGTCGCCGGCGCCGACGACTGCGGAACCGGCGCCACGGCCGCGCCGGCGCGCAACGCGCCGACGAACGCGACGACGTACTCGATGGAGTTGGACGCGCTGATCGCCACCACGTCGCCGCGTCCCGCGCCGTCGCGTTGCAGGGCGGCGGCGACGCGCCCCGCGTGCGCATCGAGCTCGGCAAACGTCATGACGCGCGCGTCGTGCAGCAATGCCGGTTGCGCCGGGCGCTGCGCCGCGGCGATCGCGATCAGCTCGGGCACCGTCGCGAACGGCTGGGCCGGCGCCGTCGCCAGGGCGGTGGGAATGTCGATGTCGGACATGGGTCGCTAGACCGCGGTGACGCCACCGTCGACGGCGATGATCTGGCCGGTGATGAACGCGCACGCATCCGAGGCGAGCAGCGCGGTCACGCCTTTCAGGTCCTCGGGGCCGCCGATGCGCCGCAGCGGCGCCTTCTGCGCCACGGCGTCGCCGGCCATCTCCAGCACGCCTTTGGTCATCTTGGTGGGAAAGAATCCCGGCGCGATCGCGTTGACGTTGACGTCGTGCTGCGCCCATTCGGCCGCGAGCGACCGGGTGAAGTTCACGATGCCGCCCTTGGTGGTGTTGTAGGCGAGCGTGGCGGGACGGTTCTGGTCGCCGCCGCCGACGAGTCCGAGAATCGACGCGATGTTGATCACCTTGCCGCGCCGGCGCGGCACCATGCAGCGGCGGCCTACCGCCTGCGTCACCAGGAACGTCGCGGTGAGGTTGAGATTCACGACCTTCTGCCAGGCCTCGAGCGGCATGTCGATGGTGGCGGCGCCCCAGGTGGCGCCGGCGTTGTTCACCAGGATATCGAGCGGGCCGAGCGCCGACACCGCCTGCTCGACCATCGGCGCGATCGCGGCCGTGTCGGCGAGATCGCAGCGCAGCGGCACCGTGCCTGTCGCACCGAAGCGATCGTGCAGGTGCGCGACCGCGGCGTCGAGCTCGTCGGCCTTGCGCGCCACCAGCGCCACGCGCGCGCCGAGCTCGACCAGCGTCTCGGCGATCTGCAGGCCGAGCCCGCGCGACCCGCCCGTCACCAGCGCGGTCCTGCCACCCAGATCGAACAATTGCTTCACGCCCATCTCGCGTCCCTTCCTTTCCCCGGGATACGCGGGACGCGTATCCTTGGGAGCCCCTCCTGACCTGCGCGCGGCCATGGATCTCGACTACTCCACCGACGAGCTCGCATTCCGCGACCTCGTGCGCGACTGGCTGCGCGCCAACCTGCCCGCCGATTTGCGCGCGCGGGTCGCCCGCTACGAAGCGCTGTCACGGGATGATTACGCGCGCTGGCACCGGATTCTAGCCGCCAAGGGCTGGATCGCCCCAGCATGGCCCGTGGAATGGGGCGGCACCGGCTGGAATGTGGTGCAACGCTACCTGTTCGAGGAGGAATGCGGCTACGCCGGTGCCCCGCCGCTCTCGCCGTTCGGGCTGCTGATGTGCGGCCCGGTGCTTCTCAAGTTCGGCACCCAGGCGCAGAAGGAGCGCTTCCTGCCGCGCATCTACGGCGGTGACGAGTTCTGGTGCCAGGGCTACTCCGAGCCTGGATCAGGATCGGACCTCGCCTCGTTGCGGACCGCCGCGGTGCGCAAGGGCGATCACTATGTCGTCGACGGCCAGAAGATCTGGACCACCCATGCCCATTTCGCCGACTGGATTTTCTGCCTCGTGCGCACCAGTCGCGAAACCGAGCGCCGCCAGGAAGGCATCTCGTTCCTGCTGATCGACATGAAGTTGCCGGGCATCACGGTGCGCCCCCTCACGCTGATGGACGGCGGTCACGAGGTGAACGAGGTGTTCTTCGAGGGCGTCGAGGTGCCCGTCGCGAATCGCGTGCACGACGAGGGTGCCGGATGGACGGTGGCCAAGTACCTGCTCGGCCACGAGCGCATGAATACCGCGCGCATCGGCACTTCGCGACGCGAGCTCGAGAGCCTCAAGGCGTACGCGGCGACGCGCATGCTCGATGGGCGCCCGCTGCTGCAGGACACGCGCTTTCGCGACAAGGTATCGCGCCTCGAGATCGAGATCATGGCGCTGTCGATCACCAACCTGCGCTTCCTCGACGCGCTGCGCGCGGGGCGCGCGCCCGGCGCGGAAGTGTCGATGCTTAAGATCCGCGGCACCGAGATCCAGCAGATGCTCACCGAGCTCATGATGCAGGCGGCGGGGCCGCTCGCTGCGGCCGTGCGCGCGGAAGGCGATGGCAACGACCACGCGGATGTCACCGCCGCGCTGGCCCAACGCTACTGCAATTACCGCAAGACGACGATCTACGCCGGATCCAACGAGATCCAGCGCAACATCATCGCCAAGCAGGCGCTCGGGCTGTGAAGTTCGACTACGACGACGAGCAGCGCCTGCTCGCGGAGTCGGTCCAGCGCCTGCTGGCGCGCGACTACACCTTCGAGGCGCGGCGCGCGATCCTCGCGTCCGCTCAAGGCTGGAGCGGCGAGGTCTGGAACGCGTTCGCGGAGCTCGGCCTGCTCGGTCTCGGCATCGCGCCGGATCACGGCGGCTTCGGCGGCGGCGCGATGGCGACCCTGAGCGTGATGGAGGCCATCGGCGAAGCCCTGGTGGTCGAGCCCTATCTCGCGACAGTGGGTTTGTGCGCGCGCCTCATCGCTCGCGGTGCCGCGCCGGCGCGGGCCGCGACGATCCTGCCCGGCGTGGTGGAGGGGCGCGTCACGCTGGCGCTGGCGACCACCGAGGACGATTCGCGCTACGACCTCGCCCGCGTTGCGACTCGGGCCCGGCGCGACGGTGACGGCTATGTCCTCGACGGTCACAAGCGCGTGGTCGTCCACGCCCCCGGCGCGACGTTCCTGCTGGTGACCGCGCGCACGTCGGCACCCGATGCGCCGTCGGATGGCGTCGGCGTGTTCCTCGTCGATCCGGCCGCCGCCGGCGTGTCACTGCGCGCGTGTCGCACGCTCGACGGCATGCGCGCGGCGGATGTCACGTTGGCGGGTGTGCGCGTCGGCCTCGAAGATCGCATCGGCGACGAAGGCGCCGCCGGGGCGCTGCTGGCAGACACCGTCGACCACGCCACGGCACTGCTGTGCGCCGAGGCCGTCGGCGCGCTGCGCTACGCCAACGCGGCGACGCTCGACTATCTCAAGGCGCGGCGCCAGTTCGGCGTGCCCATCGGCACGTTCCAGGCGCTGCAGCATCGGATGGTCGACATGACGCTTTCGTACGAGCAGGCGAAGTCGATGGCGGCGCTGGCCTGCACGACGGTCGACACGGAGCGCGACCCGGCACGGCGGCGGCGCATCGTTTCCGCCGCCAAGGTGCGCATCGCCGATGCGGCGCGCCACGTCAGCCAGGAGGCGGTCCAGCTCCACGGTGGCATGGGCATGAGCGACGAGCTCAAGATCAGTCACACGTTCCGCCGGCTGACCATGATAACCCAGCAGTTCGGCGACGCCGATCACCATCTGCAGCGCTTCGCCGCGGATTGATCGATCCACGCAAGGAGTCGCGATGAATCGCCAGGTCCTCCTCGCCAGCCGGCCGCAGGGCGCACCGACCGCGGATAATTTTCGCATCGTCGAAACTCCGGTGCCTTCGCCGGGCGCGGGTGAGGTGCTGGTGCGCAACCAGTGGCTGTCGCTCGACCCGTACATGCGCGGGCGCATGAGCGACGCCAAGTCGTACGTGCCGCCGGCGACGCTCGGCGAGGTGATGGTCGGGCAGACGGTCGGAGTGGTCGAGCGCTCGAACGATCCGCGCTTCGCGGCCGGCGACACCGTGCTGACCTCGCTCGGGTGGCAATCGCATGGCGTGGCGCGCGGGGGCGAACTCGAAAAAGTCGACGCGACGATCGCGCCCGCGTCGTACTACCTCGGCGTGCTCGGCATGCCGGGACTGACGGCGTGGTTCGGATTGTTCGAGGTCGGTATGCCGAAGCCCGGCGAAATCGTGGTGGTGTCGGCGGCATCCGGCGCGGTCGGCAGCATCGTCGGCCAGCTCGCGAAGCTGCACGGCTGCCGCGCGGTCGGCATCGCGGGCGGTCCCGCGAAATGCGATCACGTGGTGCGCGACCTGGGCTTCGATGCCTGCGTCGACCACAAGGCCGGGCGCCTCGTCGAGGACTTGCGCACGGCGTGTCCCGACGGCGTCGACGTCGATTTCGAGAACGTCGGCGGCGGCGTGCTCGAGGCGGTGCTGAAGCAGATGAACCGCTATTCGCGCATCGTGGTGTGCGGGATGATCGCCGAATACAGCCGGACCGAGGCCTACGGCTACCAGGGCTTGCGCGCGATCCTGGTCAACCGCATCCGCGTGCAGGGCATGCTGGTGTTCGACTGGAAGGAGCGCTACCCGGAGGCGCGTCGCGCGCTCGCCGCCCTCGTCGGTGCCGGCAAGCTGCGCTACCGTGAATCGGTGGCGACCGGTCTCGATGCGGCGCCGCGCGCCTTCATCGGACTGCTCAAGGGCGAGAACATCGGCAAGCAGCTCGTCAAGCTCGACGCCTGAGGCGCCCGCTAGGCGCCGATTTCGAACAGTCCGGCCGCGCCCATGCCGCCGCCGATGCACATCGTGACCACCACGTGCCTGACGCCGCGGCGACGGCCTTCGATCAGGGCGTGCGCGGTGAGGCGCGTACCGGACACGCCGTACGGATGGCCGACCGCGATGGCGCCCCCGTCGACGTTCAGCCGATCGTCGGCGATGCCGAGCTTGTCGCGGCAGTAGATCACCTGCACCGCGAACGCCTCGTTCAGCTCCCACAGCCCGATGTCGTCCACCTTCATGCCCGCGCGCGCCAGCAGCTTCGGTACTGCGAACACCGGCCCGATGCCCATCTCGTCGGGATCGCAACCGGCCACGGCGAAGCCGCGGAACGTGCCCAGCGGCCGCAGGCCGCGCGATGCGGCGGCCTCGGCGCTCATCACGACGCACGCCGCCGCGCCGTCGGAGAACTGGCTGGCGTTGCCGGCCGCTATCACGCCACCTGGTAGCGCTGGCTTGATCTTCGCCACGCCTTCGTAGGTGGTGTCGGCGCGGATACCCTCGTCGGCGGCGATCGTCACCTCGCGGGTGAAGATGCGTCCGGAATCCTTGTCGGCGACCCCCATCGTCGCGGTCATCGGCACGATCTCGTCGGCGAAGCGGCCGGCCGCCGCCGCTGCGGCCGCACGCTGCTGGCTGCGCGCGCCGAACTCGTCCTGGCGCTCGCGCGCGATCGCGTAGCGCTGCGCCACGTTCTCGGCCGTCTGCAGCATCGTCCAGTAGAGCGCGGGCTTGTGCTCGGCAAGCCATGATTCGCGCGCCATGTGGCGGTTGGCCTCGTTCTGCACGCACGAGATCGACTCGACGCCGCCGGCCACGAACACGTCGCCCTCGCCTGCCAGGATGCGCTGCGCGGCGATGGCGACGGTCTGCAGTCCCGACGAGCAGAAGCGGTTCACCGTCATGCCCGGCACGCTCACCGGACAGCCGGCGCGCAGCGCGATCTGGCGCGCGATGTTGGAGCCTGTGGCGCCTTCGGGAAACGCGCAGCCGATCACCACGTCGTCGACTTCCGCGGGATCGAGCTGCGCGCGCTCGATCGCGTGGCGCACGACGTGGCCGCCCAGCGTCGCGCCATGCGTCATGTTGAAGGCGCCGCGCCATGACTTGGCGAGTCCCGTGCGGGCGGTGGAAACGATGACGGCGTCGCGCATTTTGCGGGAGTCCCGTTCAGCCATTGAAGGTGCGGCCCTCGGCCGCGAGGCGCGCCAGCAGCGGCGCCGGCTGCCAGAACGCGGCGTCCGCGCGCGGCATCGCCGCGAGACGATCGAGCATACGCACGACGTTGTAGAGCCCGCGCGTGTCGGCGTAGAACATCGGACCCCCGCGCTGGCGCGGAAAGCCGTAGCCGGTCAGGTAGACCACGTCGATGTCGGACGCGCGTTTTGCGATCCCTTCCTCCAGCAGGCGCGCGCCTTCGTTGACCAGCGCGAGGATGCAGCGGTCGACGATCTCCTCGGCGCCGATCGTGCGCGGCGTGACGCCGATCTCCTTGCGGTAGGCGGCGATCAGCGCGTCCACTTCGGGATCGGGGATCGCGTCGCGGCTTCCGGCCACATACCGGTACCAGCCGGCGCCGGTCTTCTGCCCGAAGCGCCCGCGCTCGCACAGGCGGTCGCCGACCCGCGAATAGGTCACCTGCGGCTTGTCGACATATCGCCGCTGGCGGATGTGCCAGCCAACGTCATTGCCGGCGAGGTCGCCCACGCGGAACGGTCCCATCGCCATTCCGAAGCCCTCGAGCGCGCGATCCACCTGCTGCGGCGACGCGCCTTCCTCGAGCAGGAACATCGCCTGCCGCACATACTGCTCGAGCATGCGGTTGCCGATGAAGCCGTCGCACACGCCGGCGACGACGGCGGTCTTGCCGATGCGCTTTGCCGTCTGCATCAGGGTCACCAGCGCGTCGTCCGCGGTCGCCGATCCGCGCACGATCTCCAGCAGCTTCATCACGTTGGCGGGGCTGAAGAAATGCGCGCCGAGCACGTCCTGCGGACGCCGCGTGGCGGCTGCGATTCGATTCACGTCGAGCGTCGACGTGTTGGTCGCCAGGATCGCGCCCGGACGCGCGGCGTCGTCGAGACGCCGGAACAGCGCCTGCTTGACGTCCATGTCTTCGAATACCGCCTCGATGACCAGATCGGCCTGCGCAACATCGGCGAGCGACAGCGTCGGCGACAGCAACGCCAGATTGCGCGCCAGCGCTTCAGGCGCGAGTCGTCCTTTCTTCACGGTTGCCTCGTAGTTGCGGCGAATGGTGGCGGCGCCGCGGTCGAGCGCTTCCGCTGTGGATTCCACGAGCGTCACCGGGATGCCGGCAGTGAGGAAGCTCATCGCGATGCCGCCGCCCATCGTGCCGGCGCCGATGACCGCCACGCGCGCGATCTTGCGTGCCGGCGTGTCGTCGGCGATACCCGGGATGCGCGCGGCGGCACGCTCGGCGAAGAACGCATGGCGCAGGGCCTTCGATTCCGGGGTCTGTACCAGCTCGAGGAACAGCGAGCGCTCGTAGCGCAGGCCCTCATCGAACGGCTTCGCGACGGAGGCCGCCACCGCATCGACGCATTTCAATGGCGCCGGGTAGCCCTTCGACACCGCGGCGACCGTGTTGCGCGCGAACTGGAAGTAGCCTTCGGCATTCGGATAATCGATGCGCAGGTCGCGCACGCGGCGAGGCGGGCGCGCTTCCGCCGCCACGCGGCGGCCCAGCGCGATCGCCGCGTCGACCACGTCACCGTCCACCACGTCGTCGAACAGCGCGCTATTGGCGAGTTGCGCCGCCGGCACGCTCGCCCCGCTCACGATCATCGACAGCGCGGTTTCGACCCCCGCGACACGCGGCAGCCGCTGCGTTCCGCCGGCCCCTGGCAGCAGGCCCAGCTTGACCTCGGGGAGCGCGACCTGCGCGGCGGCGGCCGCCACGCGGTGGCTGCAGCCGAGCGCGAGCTCGAGGCCGCCGCCCATGCAGGTGCCGTTGATGGCCACGACGATCGGCTTGGCGCTCGCCTCGGCGATGCGGATCAGCGTCGCGAGCGTCGGCTCGGCTTGCGCCTTGGGTGTGTTGAATTCGCGGATGTCGGCGCCCCCGGAAAATGATTTGCCGGCGCCGGTGAGGACGATCGCCTTCACCGCGGGATCGTCGCGCGCGCGGTCGAAGTCCTCCGCCAGCGCCGACCGCACGGCATGCCCGAGGCCGTTGACCGGGGGATTGTCGAGGGTGATCACGGCGACGTCGCCGCGGGTCTCGTATCGGGTAGCGATGATCCTTCCTCCAAAAACGGCGGCCGCGACCGCTACTGTATGCCAGCGCGATTCATACCTCGAGCCATTCGCGCCGGATCGCGTCATCGGCGCGCAGCGCCTGCGCGGTGCCGTCGAACACGATCCGTCCATGGCCCATGACGTATAGCCGGTGCGAGATCTCGAGGGCGATCGTCAGCTTTTGCTCGATCAGCAGTATGGCGACACCGCGGCGCGCGATCGCCTGCAGGAGGTTGCGCACGCTCTCGACCAGCGCAGGCGCGAGTCCTTCGGTCGGCTCGTCGACCATGATCAGGTCCGGGTCGCCCATCAGCGTGCGGCAGATCGTCAGCATCTGCTGCTCGCCGCCCGAGAGCACGCCACCGGGCGTGTCGGCGCGCTCGCGCAGCAGCGGAAACATGCTGAAGACATCGTCGATCGACCAGCGCCCCGCCGCCCGCGCCGACTTCTGCCCGAGCATCAGGTTCTCGCGCACCGTCAGCGCGGGGAAGATGTCGCGATCCTCGGGCACGTAGCCGACACCACGGCGCGCAACCCGGTGCGGCGGCAGGCCGTCGAGTCGCTCGCCCTTGAAGAGGATGGTGCCGACCGGCGTGACCTCCCCCATGATCGTCTTGACCGTCGTCGAGCGGCCGGCGCCGTTGCGGCCGAGCAGGCTCACGATCTCGCCGTCGCCGACGCGAAAGCTAACCCCCTGCAGGATGTGGCTCTTGCCGTAATACGCGTGCAGGTCGCGCACCTCAAGCATGGGCAGCCGTTCCAAGGTAGGCCGCCTGCACCGCGGGATTGTCGCGAATGCGCTGCGGCAGGTCGGTGGCGATGATCTCGCCATAGACCAGCACCGAGATGCGGTCGGCAAGATCGAACACGACGCTCATGTCGTGCTCGACGATCAGCAGCGTGCGGCCCTGCGACACCGACCGGATCAGCTCGACCGCGTCGTCGGCCTCGCTGCGGCTCATCCCGGCGGTCGGCTCGTCGAGCAGGATGACGTCGGCCCCGCTGGCGATGGTGATGCCGATCTCCAGCGCGCGCTGTTCGGCGTAGGTGAGCACGCCCGCCGGTGCATGGCGCCGCCCGGTCATGCGGATCTGCTCGAGCGTGCGCTCGGTGCGCTCGCGCACGTCGCCGAGCCGGTCGGTGCGGTGCCAGCAGTCGTAGCGATGGCCGAGCGACCACAGCACGCTGCAGCGGACGTTCTCGAACACGGACAGGCGCGGGAAGATGTTGGTGACCTGGAAGCTGCGCGACAGACCCATCCTGTTGATCTCGTAGGCGCGCGCGCCGGCGATCTCGCGGCCATGCAGGCGGATCGATCCCCGGGTCGGCGGGAAGCGGCCGCTGACCACGTTGAAGAGCGTCGACTTGCCGGCGCCGTTGGGCCCGATCAGCGCGTGCCGCTCGCCGGGCGGGATCGACAGCGAGACGCCGCGCACGATCGGCGTCGCGCCGAAGCGCTTGTGGACGTCGCGCAATTCCAGCGCGATCGCCGGCGCGTCGCTCATGGCGAAGCCAGGGGCTTGCCGTTTGCGTTCGCGGCTTCGACGACCGCCGCGTGCCACGTCGCCGCGACCCGGTGCCACGTCGCGCGAAACAGCAGGAAACCGCCGGCCAGCAAAAGCACGCCGACGATCCACGGCGGAACTGTCGCGGCGTCGGCCGCCACCGGCCCGAACTTCAGCACGGTGCCGAGCTCGCGCTGCGTGGACAGCCGGTAGCTCATCTCGATCATGAGCGCGGCACCCGCGATCATGACGATCGCCGGCAGCAGCGCAACCGCGTAGCTGGCCACCAGACGCCGGAATGCGCGCGTGCGCAGGATCGGCCCGTGCATCACCGCGAGCCCGCACAGACCCGACGGCGCGAACATGATGACCGCCATGAAGACGAGTCCGACATACAGCAGCCACGCACTGGTGTAGGCGCTGAGGCTGGTCTGCAGCCACGTCAGCACCACGGCGCCGAACACGGGGCCGGCGAAATAGCCCGTGCCGCCGAGATAGGCCATCACCAGCACCGTGCCGGAGCGTTGCGCGCCGACGGCGTCCGCCGCGACGATCTCGTAGTTGATCGCATGCAATCCGCCGGCGAGCCCCGCGAACAGGCCCGCCACGGCGGACGCGATGAACCGCACGCGTTGCGGATCGTAGCCGACGAACTGCGCACGCTCCGGGTTGTCGCGCACGGCGTTGCACAGGCGGCCGACCGGCGTGCCGATGAACGCGCGCATGAGCGCCGCGGCGATGAGCGCCCAGCAGGCGATGAGGTAATACACCTGCACCTGCGAGCCGAAGTCCAGCCCGAACAGTGCCGGGGCGCGGGTGCGGCTGGCGGTGATGCCCTCCTCGCCGCCGAAGATGCTGGGCAGCATGAACGTCGCCGCGTACACGAGCTCGCCCACCCCCAGCGAAATCAGCGCGAAGATCGTGCCCGCGCGCCGGGTGGTCAGCGCCCCGATCAGCAGACCCGACGCCAGTCCGCCCGCGGCGCCGGCGAGCGGGACCAGGGCGATCGGGATCGGCAATCCGTGATTGATCGCGCGCATGAAATGGATGGCCGCGTACCCGCCGAGTCCGAAGTACACCGCGTGGCCGAACGACAGCAGGCCCGTCTGCCCGAACAGGACGTTGAAGGACAACGCGAACACCGCCGCGATGCCCATCTGGCTCAACAGCGAGCGGCCGAAGTCGCTCGCCAGCCCTGGAACGTAGGGCAACACGAGCAGGATGGCGGTGATCGCAAGCCACACGGCGCTTTCGCGGCCGAGCGGCGCGTCCCGCCGCGCGGTCGCGAGCGCGGACGCGACGGCATCGGCCTCGCTCACGCGCAGTTCCCTGCGCGGCTCATACGTCGCGCGTGCCGAGGAGACCGCGCGGCCGGACGATGAGCATCAGCACCAGCAGCAGGTACGGTATGACCGGCGCCGCGGTTGCCAGCTTGATCGAGAGCACTTCGTAGAGTGGCGACGCGCTGGACACGGCGACGCCGACGGCGCGCAATGCATCGGCGAGCGAGTAGTCGATGGCGACCGCGAAGGTCTGCACGATGCCGATCAGCATCGACGCGATCAGCGCGCCCGACAGCGAGCCCAGCCCGCCGACCACGACGATCACGAATACGATGGGACCCACCGCGTTGGCGAGTGTCGGCTGGGTGAGCAGCATGAAGCCGCCGATGACGCCGGCCAGGCCCGCGAGCGCGCTGCCCACCGCGAACACCAGGACGAACACGCCGGGCACGTCGTGACCGAGCGCGCCGACCATCTTCGGATGCGTCAGCGAGGCGCGGATGACCAGGCCGATGCGCGTACGCGTCAGCATCAGGTACATGAACACGAACATGGCGACCGAGATCGCCATCATCAGGCCTTTGTAGGCCGGGAACTGCGTGCCGAACACGCTGAAAAGCGAAAAATCGATAACCGCGGGGACCGGGTTGGCGACCGCGTTGCGGCCCCAGATCATCGTCACCAGCTCTTCGATGACGTAGGCGAGCCCGAACGTGAACAGGATTTCCGCCACGTGACCGCCGCGATGCACGCGACGCAGCCCGTAGCGCTCGATCGCGGCGCCGGCGAGCCCGCACAGCAGCGGCGCCAATACGATCGCGGGCCAGAACCCGACCCAGCGCCCGAGCTGGTACGCGAGGTAGGCGCCCAGCATGAACAGGCTGGCGTGGGCGAAGTTGAGCACGCCCATCATGCTGAAGATCAGCGTGAGCCCGCTGCTCAGCATGAACAGCAGCAGGCCATAGACGATGCCGTTCAGCAGCGAGATCGTGGCGAGCTCGAGCATCGGCGACCCTGGTCGTTCCCGCGGAACCGGGAACCTAGCGTCGTTCCGGGCGGATCGTCGTCGAGGCCCCCACGTCCCCGCGTGCGCCGGGACGACGGACCTGCACCGTCACTTGGGTCGCTCCATCTTGCAGGTGGTCGGCAACGCGGTGGCCTTGCCGTCCACCTTGATGTCCGTGCGCCAGCCGAGTCCCGTCCCTTCGGCGTCGTACTTCTGGCCGCGCTCGAGGGTCGAGACGTATAGCGGTTGCAGGATCTGGTGATTGTCGGCGCGCATCTCCACCTCGCCGAGCGGCGTCGCCATCGTCATGCCCTCGAGGGCGCGGGCGACCTTGACGGGATCGTTCGAGTGCGCCTTCTTCGCTGCGGCCGCGAACATCTCCCACATCGTCTTGGCGCGCCAGTAGGCGTATTCGTTCTCGGCGCCGGGAAAGCGCTTGTCGAAGGCGGCGACCGTGCTGTCGAGCTCCGGCTGCACGTTCTTGTGGTATTCCGACACCTGCTTCAGCGTGTCCACGCCTGCCTCGCGCACCGCAGTCACGGTGCCCGGGCTGCCGCCGTAGTACGTTTCCCAGTTGACCTTGAGGCCCGCGTCCTTGCCGGCTTTGATCAGGAGCACCATGTCGTTGCTCCAGTTGCCGGTGATCACCGTATCGGCGCCGGAGGCCTTGATCTTTGCCACGTAGGGTGAGAAGTCCTGCACCTTCTGCAACGGGTGCAGCTCGTCGCCGACGATCTGGATGTCGGGCCGCTTCTCGGCCAGCATCTTCTTCGCCGCCGCGGCGACGGCCTTGCCAAACGAGTAGTCCTGGTTGATCAGGTAGACCTTCTTGATGTTCTTGTCCGCCGCGATCGCGTTAGTCATCGCCGCCATCTTCATGTCGGCGTCGGCGTCGAACCGGAAGTGCCAGAAGTTGCACTTCTCGTTGGTCAGCGCCGGATCGACCGCGGCGTAGTTGAGGTACAGCACCTCCTTGCCCGGATTGCGCTCGTTGTACTTCTGCACCGCCTCGGTCAACGCCAGCGCCACCGCGCTGCCATTGCCCTGCACGACATAGCGTGCCCCCTCGTCAAGCGCCTTCTTCAGCTGGATCAGCGATTCCTGCGCGTTGACCTTGTTGTCGTAGGACAGGAGCTCGAGCTTCTCGCCGTTGAGGCCTCCGCCCGCGTTGATGGCGTCGATGTAGAACTGGTGCGTCTTCTGCGCCAGGATACCGGTGCTGGCCGCGCCCCCCGACAACGGATCGATGAACGCGATCTTCACGTCCGCCGCAACTGCCCCGGCATAGAAGGCGCCCGCCAGCGCCAGCCAGACCGCACGATGACCATTGCAACGCATGGTTCCTCCTCGGGACATTCTGTCGATGCCGGACCGGGACCCGTGCCCACCGCCTGCAAACCGGTCGGTGGGTGACCGGGCTCTCAAGAGCGCCGATGCTAACGGGCGCACCCAGCGTTTACAAGCGCAGGCTTCCGGGCTGGTTTGCTGCAATGCACACCGGCGGTGTCTTGCCGCGACGCGGAGCTGGGGTCCTTGGATGGACCGGCGTCCCAGGCTATTTTTCCGGCAGCCCGGCTTTGCGCAGCCCGTCGTACCAATAGGTTTCCGCGAGCGTCACGTATTCCGGATTGCCCGACGCTCGTTTGGCGCGCAGTTGCGCGATCGTCAAACCGGGAATGATGCGCAGCACCTCGGCCTTGGCGGCGACGGCCTTGGCCATCTCGCCATGATTCGCATAGGCCGCCGCCAACGCGAGGTGGATCGGCCAATAGTCCTCGTGGCCCGAGGCCCGCTCGCAAGCAGCGATCGCCTCCTCGGTTCGGCCTCGCAGGACCTGTACTTCGCACACTTCGGCCGTGGCGATGGCGCTCCCGGGGTAGAGCGCAAGCGCGCGATTGGCCATCTCCAACGCATCATCGAGGCGTGCCATCCGGATCAAGTCGTCGGCACGCAGCAGGTACCACCGGGGCTCGTAGGGGTCGATCTTGATCGCCATCGCACTGGCCTCGAGCGCCGCATTCCATCGACCGAGGGATGCCAGGGCGGCGGCGCGCCAGGCCCATGCCGCGGGGTCCGTCGAGTCGAGTTGCACGGCCCGCGCCGTCAGCCGGTCCTGCTCGTGCGTCATGCGATCGCGGTCTGCGTTGGGGTCGACCTCGAATTCGTTGTTGATCAGCGCGGCGCGCAGCACCAGCGCGGGAACGAGATCGGGCTCACGACGAAGCGCCTCGTCGACCAGCTTGCCTGCGCTGCTCAATCCGACGAGCGACGGGTCCTCGCCGCCGAGGGCGAACGCACGCAACACCAACTCCGCAGCAGTCAGCGCAGCGACCGATGGCACCTTGACGCGGCGGATCTCGGCGTCGATGAGGGCGGTGAGCACATGCCAGGCCATGTCCCGAAGTGGCACCGAGGACTCGAATGCCACGTCGGCATCCTGCAATGATTCGCGGCCGGACCAGACCTGTGAGCGCGTTGCCGAATCGACAAGGCGGAGATTGACGATATTCGACTTGCCGCCCCGCTGCACGTCGCCTTCGAGCACGTAGCGGACGTTGAATCGGCGGCCCAATTCAGGCGCGTCCATCGCACGTGTATCGGCGCTCGTCGCGGGGGCCGCGGAAACCACGACCACGTTGCCGAATTCGCGTTTCGTCGGCAGACCGGTCTGCAGATACCGCGTCAACGCTTCCGAAAATCGGGACGCGTCGGCATCGCCGGGTGGCGCCGCCAACGGCAGAACCGCAATCGATAGCGCAGGCGGTCCGGTACTTGGCGGCGCTTGCGCAAAACGTGGCAGCGACCACGCCAGGATTCCGGCAATCCCAACGGCGAGCAGGCCCGCGAGGGCCCATCGGCGGCGTGGGGTCGCGTGGTCCCAGCGCGCGCGCCACGGTCTCGGTGGCCGCAGCACCCCGTTTCCCAGATCCACCCGGAATACGTCGACCGGACGGGCGATATTCTTGACCTGTTGCGCGCCGAGGTCCTCGAACGCAAAACTCAGCTTGTCGAGCACCTGGTCGCGCACGACGCGGCTGACGCAGATTCCACCGGGATCGGACAACGCCTGCAGTCGCGCAGCGACGTTGACACCATCGCCGAAAATATCGTCGCCGTCGATGATGATGTCGCCGACATTGATCCCGATGCGGAAGTCGAGTCGCTGATCGGCGGCAATGCATTCGTTGCGCTCAGCCATGCCGCGCTGCACGTCCACCGCGCAGCGCACCGCATCGACGACGCTCGGGAATTCCAGCAGCAGACCGTCACCCGCCGTCTTGACGATCCGGCCACCGTATTCGCTGATCTTCGGATCGATCAACTCCCGTCGGTGGGCCTTGAGCGCCGCCAAAGTGCCGCTTTCGTCCACGCCCATCAGGCGCGAGTAGCCCGCGACATCAAGCGAGACGATCGCAGCCAGTCGCCGATGGTCCCGCGCCAAGACGCCCTCCGCGACGATTGTTGTGCGCGTCACTATAGGGAACGCGGCCACATTGCACAACGTATCGGCGGAATTGACTTCCCGGGGAGACCCCGACGCAGGACCGGCTGCCGGCACAGGACGTGACGACAATCGCGTTGACCGTCGTTACCTCGCGGCCCGCTCCAACGCACTGCAGGTTTCAACGAGGCGCAACGCACTCGGCAATGCTGGCCAACAGCGCGCCGCTGTCGAACGGCTTTCGAAAATACGCCATCGCGCCGTGCCGACCAGCGCGCCGGTGTGCCGAGAAGAGCCGCTTCAATAAGGCGGGTTGATGACTACGTACTGCCCGCCCTGCGGCTGATACCAGGTGCTGCCGCACTGCTGGTAGACCATTCCTGCGTAATTCACCGGCACGCACCCGGCCGGCACCGTGCGCACCATCGAGCCCACGATCGCGGACGTCACCGCCACCGTCGCGGTAACCGCGGCGGCCGTTGCGACCGGGTGATAGTCGTTGTCCCAGCCATTGTTGCAGCAGCCGCCATGGCCTTCGACATTCACGTTGACGTTCTTGTTGACGTTCACATTGTTGACGCTGGTGCTGCGGACGTCGTTGGTGCGCGCATCCGCGCGGTTGTTGTTGGCTTGCGCGTTGTGCGCGCCGCCGCTCGCGGCGCCGGTACGCGCGCCGCCGCCACCACCACCACCGCCTCCACCTCCACCGCCGGCCCGCGCACCGCCGCCGCCGCCGCCGCCACCACCACCGCCCCGACCCGCGGCCTCAGCCACCGGCGCCAGGGCGAAGCTGGTCAGCGTGAAGACGATCAGGGGAGTCAGGAGCCACTTGCTGTAAGAGGTCTGCATGTCCGTGCTCCTTTACTTGGACGGTCGGGAAACCATGTCGATGGCGCGCGCACCCTTCGGCGGGACAAGCTTGAATACCGCGTCCGTGAAGGCCGGTTTCAGGTTCCAGTCGATCAGGCTTACGGACTGCGGGCGCGCTTCGTCCGCCCGATTGGTGATGACGATCTTGCGCGGCAGCGGCTTGCTGCCGGTCGCGATCCAGATCTGCCAGTCGATCTGGCCCTCACGGAACGCGTAGTGATCGCAGAGCTGATCGGCAATGAAATCCTGGCCGGCGTTCATCGCCGATTCGATCTTGTCGAGCGGCGCGGCCGGCGTACCCCAGACGAAAAGGTCGGACAACGGAATTTCCAGATCGTACTTTTCCTTCAGCTTGGCGACGACCTCGCCAAGCGTGCCGGTAAACGGGACAGTCGAGTAATACTTCTGCGCCGGCGTATAGAGCGTGAAGTTCTTGCCGTCGTAGAAGAGCTGGCGCTCCGCACGCGCGCTGGTCATGTGAACGCGCACCCGGTTCGGACGATCCACATCCAGGTCGGCCGTCGCCACGTGTTGCAGTTTCTGGCCGTCGGCCAGCACGCGCTCCCCGGTCATTTCGGTGGACACCCCGAACCGCTTGAGCGTCTGCAAGTACGCTCCCATGTCCTTCAGGGCCTGGATCGCGCTCGAATCGACGGCGTTCGCCGCGGGCCGGGCGGTACCGGCCGCCGGGGCTTGCGCGTGCGCGCCTGGCGCCGCGAGCACCGTGACCAGCAGTCCGGCACCCAGAATCGTTCTAAGCATGTCGATCTCCCGGATCGTGAAGCACGTTCGGTCGGGACGGCAGTCTCCGGCCGTTCACATGCGGCTTGGCCGGGGAGGGGAACAACTCGGTGGCTGTGAGGATGGTACTGCGGTGAAATTACTTGAGCAAGCGCAAACGTTTTCCGGTTTTCGTTCGCATGAATCGACTCGAACGATTGGAGCTGGTGAATTCTCGCCGCCCGTCGACACGGGAACTCCATGAATCCAATCAGCATGTGGGCCGGTCACTCGATGACGCCGACGGACATCCCGCCCCAGTCCAGCTCGCGTTCGGTGCCGCAACATGCATCGTCGTCAATCTCGTCGCAGTCGCGATTGGCGACGAGCGGCCCTTGGCGAGGCGGAGGCCAGCACGACCGCGGCGAGCAACAACCGAAAAGAACTTCGAGGTTGTGAATCCGGCTATCCCCGCATGCGCAAATCTAGCGTCCGAAGAACTCCACCAGCTTCGGTATGACCTGCCCGGGAGCCTCGTCGATAAGCCAATGTCCGGAGCCGGAGATGATCACACCCTCGACATTCGTCGCCACCATCTTCCCTTGCGAAATGAGAAATTCGCCACCCGACTTCTCCCCGCCCAGCACCAGTACGGGCATGGTCAGCTTGGTCGCGGCGAAGACGGCGTTGTCCCTGGCGTCCTGGTCGAAATTGCGAAACACCTCCATGCTGGCCTTCATCGCCCCTGCTTGCGCGTACTTCTGCGTATAGAAGCGTCGATCCGCCTCGGATACCGATTTCGTACCGTCTGCAGCAAAGTCGTTCCAGAAGTGCTCGAAGTAGATGCGTTCACGTCCCTTCACCAAAGCCAGTGGCGTCGGGCCGTAGAAGTGAAAATGCCAGAGGTCCTTCAGCAGGAACAAGCCCGTCGTATCGCCAACGCCCGGTATGAAGGCGTCCATCAAGGCCAGGCGCTCGACCTCGGCCGGGTACTGGGCCGCGTAGGCATACGCCACCATCAAACCGATATCGTGTCCGGCAACACCTGCCTTGCGGATGCCCAGCGTTTGGGCCAGCGCGTGCACGTCCTGCGCCATCGTTTTCTTGTCGTAGCCGGTCTCCGGCTTGCCGGAGTCGCCGAAGCCACGCAGATCAGGGGCGACTACCTGGTGGCTCTTGGCGAGCTCCTTCATCAGCGGGCGCCACATGTGGCTGTTCTGGGCATACCCGTGGAGCAGGATGACCGGATCGCCCTTCCCTGCCACCAGATAGTGGATGTTGACGCCGTTGACCGAGGTATAGCGATCCTTGATCGTGAGTACCGTTTCCCCCTTCGCGTATGTGGGAATGCAGAGCATCGACAAAACCCCTATCGCCACCAGGATCCCGGAACCACAACGTCGCATCAGCATGGCACTCGCTTTCACAGTTGGGTCACTCCAGTGTGGACTAAACTAATTCGCGGAATGCCTCAGACTCGACACTCCGGCGATAAATGCGATCACTAGGCAGCAAGGCGGATGGTCTGCGTCTCGAGCGGATGAAGAGCTCGCCCCTTTGGCTGGGCGACGGTTTCCGCAACGTCCATCCGGTATTGCCCGGCCTGCGCGATCCGAATGCTCGCATGCCCTCGATATCCGATTTCCTGTGTGGCGGCGGAGAGCGCAGAGTTCCGCGCAGGCCGTTGCCTGCGAAGGATCCGCGCGAGGATTGGACCAAGCGATCCGGCAGCGGACTGCGAGTGACTTGGCTCGGCCATTCCACGGTTCTGATCGAGATGGATGGGCACCGCGTACTGACCGACCCGGTATGGGGACCGCGCGCGTCGCCGTCGCGCCTGCTCGGGCCGAAGCGCTTCCAACCGGTTCCTGTCGCCCTGCGATCGCTGCCTCCGATCGATGTGGTGGTCGTGTCGCACGATCACTACGATCACCTCGATTATCCGACGATCCGCGAGCTCGCGAAGCGCGACGTGCCGTTCGTGACCTCACTGGGCGTCGGCGCGCACCTCGAAGGTTGGGGCGTGCCACCGGAGCGCGTCGTCGAGCTCGATTGGTGGCAAAGCTATACCTTGCCCGACACGGAGCTGTCCATCACCGCCGGACCCTCGCAGCATTTCTCCGGCCGTGAACTCAAGGACCGGAATGCAACGCTCTGGTCGTCGATGATCGTGGCCTCCGCGCGCCACAAGGTATTTTTCAGCGGCGACACCGGCCTGACCACCGAGTACGAGACGATTCGAAAGCGCCTGGGGCCATTCGACCTTGTCATGCTGGAGGTCGGGGCCATGCATCCGGCATGGGGCGACATTCATCTCGGCCCTTTGAATGCGCTCAAAGCGCTGCAACTGCTCGGCGGCGGCGTATTTCTTCCGATCCACTGGGGCACCTTTGCGCTGGCCATGCACGATTGGGATCAACCCGCGGAAGTGCTGTTGGCCTCGGGTCCCGCGCAAGGGACGAATCTGTTGATGCCGCGCCTTGGCGAGGCGATCGAGCCCGCGCACGAGCATAAGCTTGTGCCTTGGTGGCGCGACGTGGATCACGCCGGCGTTTCCCATCGAGCCGAGCGATTACACGAAATGACGATGCCGAAAACGGTGCCATGGCCGCTCGACTAGCGCGCATGGAAATAAAGGTCCGCCGGTAACCGTGGGCTAGCCCAGGCCGCGGCGATCCGTCGTTCCCGGGTCCCTTATGATGCCGACGTTCGCTGGCTGAGCCCGGCCGGCCCGGGCGCCGCTGGCTGAAATAAATCCGTGGAACCGATCAGGTGGTTCTCGCTGGCGACCACGGCGTGCAACGCGCTCGGCGAGCATCCGCGACGTGATCGTCTTCCCTTTGCTACGCAACGAGCGCTGACGGCGGCAGCGTCCACGGGCCTGCGCTTTTTTGCGCGCGGGTGTCGGCTTTCGAACGCGAATTGCGATTTCCTACATAGGGTCCGAACGACGGGGAGCTTTCATGTCCGTGCTACACCGCTTTCTTGTCTCCGCCGCACTGTTGCTGGCAGCGGGCACGGTGCGAGCCGACATCGTCGTGCCAGCGGGCTTGCAGCCCGGGGACCCGTTCCGCCTGATGTTCGTGACGACTTTCGGCCACGACGCGACGTCCGACGATATCGCCGTCTACGACGCGTTCGCCGAGTTCAGCGCCCTGGCGTCCGGACTGACGCAGTACGACAGCCAGCCGGTTGCCTGGCACGTCCTCGGCAGCACGTTTGGCGAAGCCGCCCATTCGAGCCTGTCGAGCTCGCAGATATCGATCTATAACGTCGCCGACCAGCTGCTGTTCGATGCCGGCAACCCGATCTGGGGAAACGTCTTCAATCCGACCCGGCCGCTGGCGTCCATCCTCACCGATGGTGGCGCGGTCTATGGCGGCCTGGTCTGGACCGGCACGAACGTCATCGGCAATCCTTTCGAGGACTATTGGCTCGGCGGCCTTGGCAATGGTGGCAGCGAGGTCGGCTTCGACGTCCCGACCATAGGATGGCTCAACTTCGGCGTCGATGTCGATGCGACAAACCTGCATCCTCTCTACGCGTTCTCCGACATCATCACCGTCGCCGACATCGGTGGCGCCGGCGGTGACGGTGGCGGCACCGTGACGCCGGTACCTGAGCCCGATTCGTTGGCTCTTTTCTCGAGCGGCGCGGCGTTGCTGGCGTTCGTCGGCGCGCGTCGACGGCGCCGACCTTGATCATTGTGCGGCGACCTAGGCGCGAGCCTCGGCGAGCAGCAAAGCGCGGCGCAGGTCGGGTCCGAGCTAGGTGCGCGCAGACTGGACTCCACGGCGCGCAGCAATGAGGGCAGAGCAGCCCAGTCAAGCGCTCGTTTGGCGCCTAGGGCTTCTTTGGCGTCTTGTATTCCAGTTCCTTCTGCAATGGCTTCCATACGGTTTCATAGCCGACAAACCCCTTTTCGGTCGGAGGTTTTTGGCGCGTCGTATAGTAGGGCGTGTGTCCGTCGGGAACCTTGCTGACTGGCTTTTGATCGCTCATCGGTTACTCCTTGCTATCGCGAGGCGGCCCTGCAGGCCTAGGCTGACTAGCGGGTTTGCCACCTGTGATTCGTCTGCGCTTCTCAGAGGGCTTTCATCAATGACGGGTCGATGTTTGCGCGGCTGACGATTGCTCCGCCGGTGTTCGTTTCTTCGTCGGTTGCATCGCGCACCATCAGGATTTCGAGCCGGAAGATGACTTCCCTGCCGCAAAGCGGATTGTTGCCATCGACCGTCAACGTTCCGTCGTCCATCCGCGTCACTGTGAAACTGCGGGTTTGACCGCTGCCGCCCTGCATCAGGATGGAAACGCCGATCTGGCGGAATTCCTCCGGCACGTTCTCCAGTCGATCGGTAAAGACCAGGGACTCGTCTCTGGGCCCAAAGATGCGGGCGCCATCAATGGGCACTTCGATCACGTCGCCAGCACACATGCCCTCAAGCTCTTTGTGAACGGAAGGTGCCAGAATTTCGTTGTGCCCGTGCACATAGCCCATCGGGAATTCGACACTCGTGAGCACCTGCCCCGACTTCCTGTCGATGACCTTGTACGTGAGCTCGACGAACTTGCCGTCCTGGATGACTTGTCTCATGACGAATCCGCCTGCGGGCCTCAGAAGATCGACGCTGCGAAAATCCGGACTTCGCCGTCCTCGTATCCCAGGACGAGACGACCGAGCCATTCGCCCGGCTTCCTGGAGCTCCGTTGCCGGTAGAGGACCGTCACGTGCTCGCCGCGGCGGATGATGCCCAGATAGTCGGCCTCTTCCGAGAGGCTCCTGGCCAGCTCGCTATTGGCGAACTGATGGTTTGCCACGACCTGATTCATGGCAAGCGCCAGCGGCTTCGCGAAACGCTTGACGAACTCACCGTATTTGCCTTCGTTGGAATGCTTGAGGAGATCGCGCCAAAGCGGATCAGCCACCGCGCGGACTTCGTCGTCGCTCATTTCGATGATGTTCAAGCCAACAGCTTCTCTGCCGGCGCGTCGCTGCCTGTCGACGCCTCGTCGTCGTCGACCAGGTGATAGCAAGGCGCCCGTTCCATCGTGTATTCGCCGGATTCAGGATCGCGACGCGAAACCGTCAACACGTGCCAGTTCTCGTCGTCCACCTTCATGGCATCGCCCCGATAGTAGTAGCCCGGCCAGCGGGTCTCCTTGCGAAACAGCGTGTGATGCGTGACGCACTCCGCCGCGCGATGACGATGCTTGAGCTCCCAGGCGCGAAGCAGCTCGTGCAGGTCCTTGGCGGCCACGCTCTGGAGATCTTCTTCCATGATCCTGAGCTTCTTGAGGCAGATGTTGAGGAGCTTTTCATTGGTCATGTAACCAACGGTATAGCCGCCGCAATACTCGTCCATGAGCTTCTGCAGGCGGTCCAGGCCCTGCTGAGGATTGATGAAGTGCGGATTGACCGTGCCCGCGACGACGGCGTTGCGGTAGATCCTGTAATGCTCCAGGGGCTTGTAGATCTCTTTCCCGCGCCGCTCGATTTGCGCGGCGGACACGACGATGCCTTCGCCCTTGCCGTCGTCGATGTACTTGCAGGCGGCCTTTGCGGCGAGGCGACCTTCCGTGAACGAGCCGGACGAGAAGGCGTGGGGCGTGCCGCCGACCGCATCACCTGCGCCGAACAGGCCCTCCACCGTGGTCATGCGGTTATAGCCCCAGAAATATTCGGGCGGGGAAATGTCCTCCGGACCCGAGCACCAGGCGCCCGAACATGTTGCGTGAGAGCCCATGACGTAAGGCTCGGAAGTCGTCAGCTCGGGATTCTCGTTCTTGGGATCCACGTCGGTGGCGGCCCATAGAACCGCCTGACCGACCGTCATGCCGAGGAAATTTTCCCAGCCGACCTCTTCCAGATGAGGATCCTGAAACGCCTGCATGGTCACCATGTGGATGGGACCGCGGCCGGCGGCCACTTCGCTGATGATGCAATGATTGCGCAGGCAAGTCGGGATGGGCCGATGAGTCAGATGCGAGGCTTCAGGGTCGAGATACTCCTTGCCGACCATTTTCTGCAGCGCCGGGAACCACTTGGACTCGTACTCTTCGCCCAAGGCGTTTTGCGTGTAGGTTTTCAGATGCAGAAAGTAGGCGCCGACCGGACCATAACCGTCCTTGAAACGTGCCAGTACGATCCGGTTTTCCATCTGCGTCATCTTTGCGCCGGCGTCGATCATCAGCCCGTAGGCGGACGCGGACGACCAGGGCGCGTACCAAGTGCGGCCGGCGCCTTCGCCGGTTGAACGTGGCTTGAAGATG
The DNA here is from genome assembly GCA_963781395.1 of uncultured Pseudomonadota bacterium. GTDB lineage: Bacteria > Pseudomonadota > Gammaproteobacteria > Burkholderiales > Casimicrobiaceae > VBCG01. Next base: position 6,774 of record CAWAFO010000010.1, on the reverse strand, counting down.
TTGGAGGCGCCGCCCGCCCCGCAGACCACCGTCTTCGCCTTGAAGACGTGATAGTCACCCGTGCGAACGTTGAAGCCGACGGCGCCGGCCACCCGGTTCGGCTTGCTTTCATCCATCAAAAGGTGAGTTACGCAGATGCGGTTGAAGACCTTGTCCGCAGATTTCTTGGCGGCCTCCGCCACGATGGGCTTGTACGACTCGCCATGGATCATGATTTGCCATCGCCCTTCACGCATGTAGCGCCCGGTCTTCGGGTTCCTCATGATGGGCAGACCCCACTCCTCGAACTGGTGAACGGTGGAGTCGACATGACGGGCCATGTCGAACAGCAGATCTTCACGCACCAATCCCATCAGGTCGATGCGCGCGTAGCGGACATGGTCCTCCGGATTGTTTTCTCCCCAGCGGGTGCCCATGTAGCAATTGATGGCGTACAGGCCCTGGGCCACGGCGCCGGAGCGATCGATGTTGGCCTTCTCGGCAATGACGATCTTCTTGTTCTGGCCCCAGAATCTCGCTTCCCACGCGGCGCCCGTGCCGCCGAGCCCCGCACCAACGACCAGAATATCGATGCCGTCTTCGACGATCGTGTTGTAAGCCATCAGTAGTACACGCCTTTCTTGAGCTTGAGTCCCGCATCTTCGAGCGTGCGCAAGCCGCCTTCGTCCAGTCGGATGTACTTGGGTTCGTTGTACAGAAGCTGGCCGTCGCGCATCTCGCGGCTGGGCGCGGGAACATCGGCGAGCTTGGGGATCGCCGTGCCCCAGGGCTTGGTGGTGATGGGGGAAAGAAAATTCTTCTCCGTGCCATCCCGAAACTTGATCTTCCAGGCGATCGTGCCTTTGCGTTCGTCGCGATCCACACGAACGCTGTGACCGAGCGGCGCGAAATCGGCATAGCCGCGCACATCGATCGCATGCTGTGGGCAGGCCTTGACGCACGAATAGCACTCCCAGCACATGTTCGGCTCGATGTTGTAAGCCCGGCGATGGACTGGGTCAATGTGCATGATGTCCGATGGACAGATGTCGACGCAGTGTCCGCATCCGTCGCACCGGGTCATATAGACGAAGGTGGGCATTGATTCGACTCCTTGAGCTGTTCCGCTTGGGTGTGACGCCGGCTTCTAGTAGTGACGGGGCGCTTCGCGCTTGATGCCGAGTCCCATGTCCATCGGAGCGTCGCGCAGCAGCTCCATCGAATGCCGCTGTTGCTGTTCAGGATCGTCGCGCGTCTGCGTCGGGAGATTCTCCGCGGTTCCGTTCGCCCGGGAGATTCGTTTCTCTAGGGCGGCCGCCGGCTTGAAGAACATGTGAGCAAGCTTCGACCACGGGACTCCGCCGAAGAGCACGATCGTTGCGATGATGTAGAGCCAGAACAGCAGTCCGACACCACCGCCGGTCGCAGCCCAGGCGACACCGAGGGTCACGCTGGCAGTCAGCGACAGCACAAAGAGATCCGCCCTGACCAGACGAAACGGCGAGTGGCCTTCGGCGGCGACGTCCACGCGAATGAAGAACCAGAACCAGTAGCCGCCCAACATCACCATGAGTGCGCCAATCCACCATAGCGCCGGCCACACCGCTGGCGTGGCCGTGACATCGGCGGGGTAGCCGAAAACCATTGCCGCTGTGGCGACGACGTAGAGGACAAACCCATACATGCCGAGCAGGTGCGCCAGCCGGCGTTTCGGGTTGCAGAACTCTCCCGAGGCGAGAACGTCGACCACCGCCGTCCGCAGCGCGATCGAGGCGAATTCACCGCCATTGATGTTGCGTCCTTTGCGCTTTGCCTTGCGCATGTTGGCGAAGAAATACCGCGCACTGCCCTTGTGGATGATGTCAAAAACAGTGCCGGCCACCACGGCAACGACCATGACGACGAGGAACCCTTGCAGGAAGCCCGCCGGTAGAGAGGCGCCGGCGACGGCGAACGGATTGACACTCCACATGGGTTTTTCCCTCAATTCTCCGAATGTTCCCGACACGCCCACGGGGCTTGCCGTTATCTCCCGAATCTGACATGTAAGCGCGCAAGACGCCAATCGAAGTCCCTTATCGCTCGATAAGAAAGCCCGTGCTGCACCGCACAAACGGACGCTGCAGCAGGCGGCCTGCCCACTCAGCGTAAGATCGATGTTTCATGCCACCGAGGGCCATTGCCGATGGCCGACCGCCGACTTCAGGCCTTTCACACCGTAGCGAAGCACCGCTCGTTTACCAAGGCGGCGGAGGCGCTGTGCATGACACAGCCGGCCGTCACGTTCCAGATCCGCCAGCTCGAGGAGCATTTCAATACACGTCTCTTCGACCGCGGCAGCGGGGGCATCCAGCTGACACCCGCTGGAATCGTTGCGCTTGAATACGTCGATCGCATCCTCGCGCTCTACGGCGAGCTCGACGAGAAAGTGCGCGAGCTGACCGGACAGGAAGGCGGCGTGCTTCTGATTGGCGCGAGCACCACCATCGCGGAATTTCTCCTGCCGAAGATCCTCGGTGAGTTCAAGGCTCGCCATCCAGGCATCGTGCCTCAGCTCATCGTGGCCAACTCCGATACAGTGCAGACTCGCGTCGGGGATCGCACGCTCGATGTGGGCTTCATCGAAGGCGATTCCCACCGCGGAACCCTCGTCACCGACGTCTGTTGCGAAGACGAGTTGCAGGTGGTTTGCGCGCCAACGCACCCGCTGGCGCGCTGCAAAGTCCTGGCCGTCAACACGCTGACCGAACATCAATACATCAGCCGTGAAGTCGGATCGGGCACGCGCGAGGTCATCGATCGGCACCTCGAAAAAGCCGGCCTCGCCTCCGATTCGCTGCAAATCGTCATGGAGGCGAGCAGTCCGGAAGCTCTCAAACGGCTGGTGGCGACAGGCCTCGGATTTGCCATCATGTCGCGTGTGACCGCCGAGAAGGAGGTGCGACTGGGCGATCTGGTTCAGATTCCACTCGTTCCTCCCCTGGTCCGGCATCTGGCGGTCGTCTACACGCGCGAGCGAATCCACTCGAAGGCCGTGAGCGAGTTCGTGCGCTTCGCCAAGGCGGAGCTTGCCCAGAATGCGCTTACCAGGCGGCAGCTCACCGCTGCCTGATGTGGTCTGCGCCGGTTGCCAGAGATCATCGGCCCATGGGGACCGACCGCTAGCGTGCAGAGTGCCCGCTGAGCCTGACCTCCACCTTTTCGTGCGCCTCGAGGGATGCGTAATACGCGCGCAGGATGTCGAGCACCTCCGGTCGACTGAATTCGGGTGGTACTTCGGCACCCTCGGACAGCCACTTGCGCAGTTTCGTCCCTGATACGAGGAGTCGATCGGCGTCGTCGTGCGGGCAAGTCCGCGCCGATGCCATGCCACCGCAGCGATAGCACCAGAAGGTCCAGTCCAGGCGTAACGGCTGGATCGCCAGCGCATCGCGGGGAATTTCGTCGAAGATGCGATGGGCGTCGAACGGACCGTAATAGCTGCCGACACCCGCGTGATCGCGACCGACGATCAGGTACGCGCAGCCATAGTTCTGCCGGAACAGCGCATGGAGCAGCGCCTCGCGCGGGCCGGCGTAACGCATGTCGAGCGGGTAGCCCGCCTGCACGACGGTCCCGGCGCGAAAGTATTTGTCGATGAGCTCGGCAATGGCGCGAGTGCGCACGGCGGCGGGAATGTCACCCGGCTTGAGGTTGCCGAGCAATGAATGCACGAGCACGCCGTCGCACACCTCGACAGCAACCTTCACGAGATACTCGTGCGACCGATGCATGGGGTTGCGCGTCTGGAACGCGGCCACGCGCGACCAGCCGAGCCGGGCGAACTCCGCCCGGGTCTCCTCGGGCGTCTTGAACAGAGCGCCATAGCGCGCCTTGAATCCGCCGTCGCCGAGCACACGCAGGGCGCCGGCGAGATTGATATCGCCTTGCTGCATGACCATGCGCACACCAGGATGATCTGCGTCGTTGGTCTTGAACACGGACATGCACTCGTAAGCCTTGTCGATGCGGTACTTTTCGCTGACGGTCAGCACCGCCAGCAGCGCCCCGTCGTCCGGATCGACTAGCGCGACCTCCTCGCCGATCGCGATTTGATCGGCAGTGGCGGAATCGGTCGACAAGGTAATCGGGATAGGCCAGAACGTTCCGTCCGCGATGCGCATGTCATCGCAGACGCCCTGCCAATCCGCCTGCGTCATGAAGCCCGGCAGCGGCGTGAAGCCGCCGATGCCGAGCATCACGACATCCCCCTTTTCGCGCGATGTGATCGTCAACCGCCGTAGCGTCTCGGCGTGACGAAGCGCTGCCGTGCGAGCGCCATCGGTTACCTGAAGGGGGCGCAAGTCGCGGCTGCCGTGTGGCGGTACGAGTCCGGCCATATCAATTACCTGCCTGGTGAACCAATCGAAATGTCACGCTACCGCAGGACTCCGGAATCGTGCGATGAAATTGTTGATGGGGCCATAAACGTCGTCGATGTCGTTTCCAACGTTGCAGATGCCCCGGGCGACATCCAGGAACGCGCGCTGCTTGCGCTAGAATGGCTCGATGAGGATATGCATCGTCTCGGATAGCCACGATCGCTCCGAGCCGCTCGCCGAGGCGGTTCGCGCCGGTGCCGCCGACGGCGCCAAGGCCGTGATCCACTGTGGTGACATCATTGGTACGCAGACGCTGCGTGCCGCGATGAGCGTCGGATTGCCGCTCCATGTGATCCACGGCAACAACCTGGGCGACCCGGTGTCGTTGAGCCGATGGGCCTACGAAAGCGACGGCATGCTGCGCTATCACGGCGCGGATGGGCGAATCGAGCTGGCCGGCCGCCAGATATTCATCGTGCACTATCCCGAGTACGGCCACGCGATGGCCTGCACGGGCAATTGGGATCTCGTGTGCTGCGGTCACTCGCATGTCGCTGCCGTCGAGCGTGTGGCGAACATCAAGGGCGGCAGCACCTGGCTTGTCAATCCCGGCACGGTCGCCGGCCTCGCCGCGCCGACAACGTGGATCCTGGGTGACCTCGACTCAATGCAATTCGAGGTAAGAAGTCTTTAGGCGTAGTTCGCCATACTGTTCGACGCTCGCATCGTGCGACGTCGGTTCAGTATCAAATGCGCTGGTTAGTCAGACTCGTTCACCTCGCTGGAAACGCACGAAGCGCTGCTTACGCGAAACCGCGCTCGAGAAGGAGCCCCTTGGCGATCAGACCCTTGTGTATGGCGACAATCAAATTCTCCCCGAAATCGAGTCCTTGGACTGCCGATTAGCCGCTACTTCATCCACACAAGTGCTCCCTGGTATTTCATAGGACTTAGCGGATATTTGGTCTGAGGTTCCCGACAGTCGCTCGAAACGGAAGAAGGTCCGTTACAAAGCCGGATCTCTAGTCCAGCTCTAGTCCTTTTCGGGTTCGGCACCCGAATCCCTAGAAGGCGAATTGTCCTCTGGAAACGAATCAAGGCCGGCAATGTCGACCTTATCGGCCGACGCGCGTCGTCGTATTTTTGCTTTTGCGATTGCGTGCGTCGCTGCCAAAGTAAGTCCTCCGACGAGAAGCACCCACGGTCTGACACCTAAGATGCGGGCAGGACGCTTCTCTTGGATGACCGTTCTGGGTTTAGCCATTGGCGCCTTGAGCTGCTATTCGCCTGACGCTCGCATACCGCCCCGCAATTGGTTGGCGGAGCTGGCGTCGTTGCCACAAAGCTCCGTGGTCCAATACGACCTTCGTAGTCCTCCGTGAAGGCGATGCGCCTTCTATCGTGGGGACTCTTTGCTTCGGATCTACTTGCCGCCGCTATTCTGACCCGCCGATTCGGTGCCCGTCGGATTAGTCTTGTTGGTGCTGCGCTTCACCATATTTGGTGTGGGCGCGCGTCCGTACATTGAATCGATTTGGGCGGGAGTCAGTCCTTGCCCGCTATTGTCCATTCGGTCCCAGCGACGGCCCGCTTCGTCCATGTATTCCTGCTTGGTGATGTTGCCCTTGTGGGTCGTCATCCACGAATTGAATGAGGGGTCGGCGAGCTGCGGATTGATGTTCTGCGCAAACGCCGTACCGGCGGCGGTCATGGTGGTCGCGAGGATGAACATTCGAAGTTGGTTCTGCATGAACTGCTCCTGAGATAGTTCGCCGAGTGGCCATAACGACCTTACGCCATTTGAATTCGAAGTCGAGCGGAGGAATGCGCGACCTCAAGTAGGCGCGACGGCAACTGCCGTCAAACGTCGTAGGCGACGTGGGAGCCGCAGCGTAATCCTTTCTGTAGGCGATCTCCTACGCGGCGCCAGCGAGTACGCCGCTTTTCCCGAACGTTCTCCGAATTGGGGGCCGCGAAATATCTGTCGACTATGACACTCTGCTCGCGAGCGGCTATCGATCCCCACAGGCCAACGGGAGCCGGCACACCATAGGCAAGCGCCAGGACGGCCGGGTGCGTGTGAAGTTCGTGGCGGCCGCGCATCGCGCAATTTGGTCAAGGGGTCGGTGGCGACAACGCGCGCTGCGATTCCAACGCATCCAGGCGGCGCTCAAGCATATGGATCAGTTCGTTTTTTTCCGATCTACCCAAGTACCAGAACCCGCGACGATATTCATGATTGGCATCGCTTTGCTTGTTCTTCGAGCGGCACACGGCATCCGCAAGCGAATGGCGTCGAGACCGGGTCGGTACACGCCGAGCACCTGAGCAATCAATCGCACGTGTCATTCGGCCGACGAGTTCAAGCATCGAGACGCCAACGCAACATCAGCAGCTACGAGATGCTGATCCCGTGATTCTAAGGTGACGTCGG
>CAWAFO010000009.1:0-139593 GCA_963781395.1 uncultured Pseudomonadota bacterium | reverse complement strand
TAACCCGTCGGTCAACGCGGACGCGCCGGTACGTGTCTTCAACTCGGTGAACGCCTGTGGCGGCGCGCCGGTTACCTTGATTCGTTAGGCGTCAGGCTGCGCGAACGTCGCGATTCTTTGTTCCGGCTACCCGTCGCGTTCCGCGATGCGGCCTTCGTTGTTGCCAATCGCCTAGTGCTCTTCGTTGCAATCGGCCGGCTTGGCGTGGCGGTGGTTCGCGAGGCCGGTTGGCTTTCTGTACTCGCCCTGCGTCCCGCGTCCCCGCCTTCCCGCCAACGCTCGCCGAGGCTGTCTTGGCTAAGCGCGTCGTCTCGGCCATCGGAGGTCTTGCAGACGCTAGCGTTTTCGCGCAATCTCACGCCACTCGTGTCGTGCGAGACCGGCTGCCAATGTTCAGCAAGGTGTTCCGCTCGTTCTTCCGCCTCATGTGCACATGTCCTACCAGCCTGGCGCCTAACCCGTCGGTCAACGCGGACGCGCCGGTACATGGCGGCAACTTGGCGAGCTGCTGTGGCGGCGCGCCGGTTACCTTGATTCGTTAGGCATCAACTCCTGAACGCATGGAGATACTTTATGACCGTCCAGTACGAAGTTAATTTTGTGTCTCGCTTCGCGTTTTCAAATCTCAGGAGCGCCATTTTCTTCAACGCACCTGTCCCTTTGGGAGGAATCGCCTAGCTGGCTTCGCCACTCTGGGTTCGTCGCAGAATGGCCCTTGGATCAATTCGCCGAGAGCTCGAGGTTGGGCAGGTCGGCCCGTACGTACGTATCAGAACGACGTCACAGGCAAGGACATAGCGTTCGGACGTCTCGCGTGGAATCGCCAAGTCTCATCGAACGATGGTACTCACTTCGAGGTTGTGCACAACCCGTCGATAACGCGGAGCGCCGACGTGTTCAACTCGGTGAAGCTGTGGCGCACCCGGTTCCTGGATCGATATGCTAGCCCTCCTCCGGGACCGCAATGTGGCCAGATCCGTTATCCCGTCCTCTTCGGATACTTAATCTTCCGGTCCCGACATTCACGTTTTTTCAAATCTCAGGACAGCCACCTCACCAGCACGCACCTGTGCCAATCATGATGGGAGGTATCGCCTCCGGCATGGTCTTCGAGCTGCTCGGTGGGTTCGTCGCCGCATTGCTCGCTCGGCGTCAGCCACTCGCCCATGGTATCGCGGTTGGTGCAGTTCTGGCTCTTGGCGCTACGATGTCATTGCTAAGCACATGGCAATTCTCACCTCTTCAAGGTCGCCGCACTTCCGCTCATGGCGCCATCGCTTTCTTGGGCCGATGGTTCCTTCAAAGGTGTTGACGCCTAACCCGTCGGTCAACGCGGACGCGCCGGTACGTGCCTTCAACTTGGCGAAGCCCTGTGGCGGCGCGCCGGTTACCTTGTATCGTTAGGCACCAGCCCTCCTCCGGGACCGCAACGTGGCCAGATCCGTTATCGCCGTCCTCTTCGGATACTTAATCTTCGCGGTCTCGGCATTCGCGTTTTTTCAAATCTCAGGACAGCCACCTCACCAGCACGCACCTGTGCCAATCATGATGGGAGGTATCGCCTCCGGCATGGTCTTCGCGCTGCTCGGTGGGTTCGTCGCCGCATGGCTCGCTCGGCGTCAGCCACTCGCCCACGGTATTGCGGTTGGTGCAGTTCTGGCTCTCGGCGCTGCGATCTCATTGCTAATCACCATGGGCAAAGGCGCCGTCTGGTCGCAGGTCGCCGCACTTGCGCTCATGGCGCCATGCGCTGTCTTGGGCGGATGGTTACGCCTTCGGCAGGTGGTTGGTGCCTAACCCGTCGGTCAACGCGGACGCGCCGGTACGCGCCGGCAACTCGGCGAACCCCTGTGGCGGCGCGCCGGTTACCTTGTATCGTTAGGCGCCTCGTGCGGTACCCCTTTGTCCCAAAGTCAACAGCTGCGTTGCGACCCGGGCAGTATTGGGCGGTTCCGCTATCGAACAATAGGTTCGCGTGCTGCCGTGTGATACAGGTTGGCGGATCGGGGCATCCGACACCATCGCGTGAGTTCTTTGGCGCGTTGCACAAATGGACCGGCATAGCGCCGCCTTGCGACGACGACGTCGCCGGTCTAGGCTACTTTCGCTTCGGAGCGATGCACATTCGAGCCATACTGCGTACCGGAGGCGAGATTCTCGGCGAACGCGCGTTGGAGCTCGATTCATTCGAAATGCCGACATTCTTATCGGCTCACGGCGGTCCAAGCACGCTTGTTCTCCGCGGCGCCGATCGGCTACGTATTGCGAGGTCAGAAGATTTCGAGCGATATCCCGTCCTAACGTACTGGGGATACAACCTGATCCGCGCATTCGCAGAGAAGCACCTTTCCCATGCAGTCGCCTAACCCGTCGGTCAACGCGGACGCGCCGGTACATGTCGGCGACTTAGCAAGCCTCTGCGGCGGCGCGCCGGTTACCTTGTATCGTTAGGGCCCAGGTGCGCTTCGTGCGAACACTTTGGAGCGTCGAGTGGCGAGCCGTAGTTGCGCTTGTGCTGTGCGGCGCCGGATTTGGGATATTCCAAGCCTTGCTCACCGGCACTGGTCCTTCTTCAGTGCTTGGGCCAATCGACACCGCACTAGTGGTGGCGGAATACACCATCGCGATCGGTTTGATCCCCGCTGTGGTGTTTGGTGCTCCGATTTATGCGGCGCTTGAGCAAAGAATTCGTTATCGAGCCGTACTGGCGGTTGTCGTCGGAGTCCTTCCAGGGCTATTGTTACTGCTCCTAATCCCGGAACTGGCGATCTGGGCAATAGCGGCCGGAAGCCTAGTCGCCTTAGCCACGCATGCGTGGTTCTCAAAATCACTTGGGCCCTAACCCGTCGGTCAACGCGGACGCGCCGGTACGCGTCTTCACTTCGGCGAACGCCTGCGGCGGCGCGCCGGTTACCTTGTATCGTTAGGCGGCATGAACCTCGCACGAATCCTTGTGGGCCTACTTGTCGCGCCGCCAGCGGGCTTGTTGCTTTTCGTACTGGGTGATCGAATGCTCAATCCTTCGCATATCGACGACTCTCTATTTGCCATGGCGCTTTACTTTACATACGCCATTACGCTCGTGTTGGGCGTACCTATCATGCTGCTCTTTCGCTTCTACAATCTTCGTCGGTGGTGGCAATTTGCAATTGCTGGCGCGCTGCTCGGTCCTATCGCGGTGCTAATCATTCAGTACAACCCGAGGGCATCGCTGATGCCTCACATGGAGGCGTCGCAATTTGTCGCTTGTGCCCTGCTTGGTCTGGCTTGTGCCCTAATTTTCTGGGCAATTGCATTGTTTAGCATAGGCGCAACCCATGCCGCCTAACCCGTCGGTCAACGCGGACGCGCCGGTACATGCCGGCGACTTGGCGAACCGTGGTGCCGGCGCGCCGGTTACCTTGTATCGTTAGGGTTCATACGCATGCATCCTGACATTGATCGAATCACAGGTGACGTTCCGGACGTCATCGCTGAAATGCGTGCGGCCCGCGCATACACTCGCGCGCAAGCGCTCGAGGCGCTCGGCCAACGGACCAGCCACTTACCGGCTTGGCGTTTGCATCTGATGGTCGCAACTGTCGGATTGGTAGTTGTTGCTGCCGGCATATATTCATTCTATTTGCATTCGCTGACGCCCATGGTTCTAGTAGCGTCTGGGCCAGGACTGATATTGGGCTTAACAGCTGTATGGGAGTTGGCGGAGATTCGAAGGAAATTGGACGCAGCAGTTGCGTTGTTGCGGCAAATGGGCAGTGATGAGCCCTAACCCGTCGGTCAACGCGGACGCGCCGGTACATGGCGGGAACTTGGCGAGCCCCTGTGGCGGCGCGCCGGTTACCTTGTATCGTTAGGCGCCGAGGCGGCGCAAATGCGCGCTCCATCGCCGCGTTGACGTGTAACTACAATGTAGTTACAATGGTTCATGGCAAGCCTCCGATTCGAATGGGATGAAAGGAAAGCAACTGCGAACGCGTCGAAGCACGGCGTCACGTTCCAAGAGGCGCAGTCCGCTTTCTCTGACGAGAACGCCAAACTCATCGACGACCCGGATCATTCGGATGACGAGAACCGCTTCATTCTGCTCGGTTTGAGCGCCTCGCTTCGAATGCTGGTCGTGTGTCACTGCTACCGCGCACCTGATGACGTCATTCGCATAATTTCCGCGCGGAAGGCTACCCGCCAAGAATCCAAGTCATATACATAAGGTGATCCTCATGCGGAACGAATACGACTTCTCCAAAGCAAAGAAAAATCCGTACGCGCCCCAGTTGAAAAAGCAAATCACGATTCGGCTTGACGAAGACTCCATAACTTACTTCAAGGGTGTATCGGAGCAAGTTGGAATCCCGTATCAGAGCTTGATCAATCTCTACCTGCGAGATTGCGCAATTTCACACCGCAAGCTCAATCTGACCTGGAAGTAGGAGACGCCATGTTGGCGGCGCCTAACCCGGCGGTCAACGCGGACGCGCCGGTACATGTCTTCTTCTTGGCGTACGCCTGTGGCGGCGCGCCGGTTACCTTGTATCGTTAGGCGTGATTAACAAAGTGCGACGTTTCCTTACACTTGCACTGCTCTTGGGGTTGGCTTCCTGCTCCTCAATTCCTTTGTCTACGCTAAGCCGTCTCAGCCATTTGGATGAACGTGATTTGGCGAGCCTGGATGCTGGCGAGATAAGGGTTCGTGTCGCGCTTCCCATTGCCTATCCTCTCAACGCCAAAGACAGCGAACTTTCTCTACGAGTAGTTTCCTCTGGGCGCAGCCACGGCGGCACTTTTCACTTGGAGATCGAAAGTTCACAAACGCGGTCAGTTTCAGGCGGATTACTTTCACTGTCTCAACCTGCGACTGAGTACGTATTGCGTCTTACTGACGCATCACGGCAAGCGCTTCGTGAATTGCAAAAGTCTATCCGTCCCTCGTCCACGAGCGACGTGAATTTGAATGTCCGCGTCGCGTTGCAGTCGGTTCCGAAAGGCGTTGCTTCGACTAAAGTTTGGGTCGACGTCTTGTTGCGAAAGGAGCAAGGCTACTTTTCGCTGATTGACGCGGGCACGCTGCCCCTGGACGGAAGCGATGTGCACAGTTCTAATCACGCCTAACCCGTCGGTCAACGCGGACGCGCCGGTACGCGTCGCCACCTCGGCGAGCCTCTGTGGCGGCGCGCCGGTTACCTTGTATCGTTGGGGCACACGCCAACCGCACTCCGTCCTTGACGTACTACGTCATTGCCGTATACTGCAGAATGATCAGCTTCGTCGAAACCAAGCTGTTTACCCGCTTGGTGGAGGAGTACCTCACAGACGAAGAGTATTCGCTGCTCCAGCAGGAGCTGATTCAAAATCCAGAGGTTGGTTCGGTTATTCCTGGCTCTGGCGGCGTTCGCAAGATGCGCTGGGGCCTAGCGGGCCGTGGTAAGCGTGGGGGTCTGCGGGTCATCTATTTTCTACGAACTCGCCAAGGTCAAGTGAGAATGTTGACGCTCTATCCCAAGAACGTAGCGGACAACATTTCCGCTCACGTGCTTAAGCAGATCAAGGAAGAGATTGATGGCTAAGACCGTAGCAAAGCGAAACGTCGGCGCAGAGATTCTGCAGGGCCTGCGCGAGCTCAAGGGCGGTCACGTGGGTCGCGTAATCACATTGCCGGCGGTAGCTTCCATTCGTGAACGTACTGGGCTGTCGCAGGCCGAGTTTGCCTCACTATTGGGCGTATCAGTGCGCACACTCCAGGAGTGGGAACAAGGTCGCCGCGCCCCGTCCGGCGCGGCGCGCACTCTGCTGATGGTGGCGGCCAAGAATCCGCAGGCACTTCTCGAGGTCGCATAGGCGCATGGCCTAACCTGTCGGTCAACCAGGACGCGCCGGTACGCGCCTGCATCTTGGCGAGCCCCTGTGGCGGCGCGCCGGTTACCTTGTATCGTTAGGCATGGGTCACGGTTATTATGCCGCGTCGCACGGCCAACAAGACGGGGCGTGCGGGCGCTTGGATGGAGTGTTCGGTGGGGTATCAGACGCCAACTAGCGTCTCCGATAAAGCAATGAATCGAAAGGTGGAAACAATGGGAACCTCCTGCCATGTGAATTATTCGAGGGTCGTAATAGCCCTTGCACTGGCCATAGTTCTCGGCGGCTGCGCATTCGGCCGTACCTACAGCTATACCGACGTACCCATCGCCCTTGGCGGCGTCTCCTCTAGCGGCACGATGGCCGTCGGCGTGCTGGATAAACGGCCCTACGTCACTTCCGGCAGCAAACCCGACAAATTCGTGGGACTTATGCGCGGCGGCTTCGGCAATCCTTTCGATGTGAATACGGCGTCCGGCGCACCGTTAGCCGTGGAAGCGCGCGACGCGCTTGTAAAGTCGCTGAAAAACCGAGGTATCAGCGTGACCCCGGTGACCATCGGCTCCTCCGCGACGCTGAGCGGAGCGAAACAAACGTTACTTGTCACCAAATCACGCCGGTTAGTGCTGGTGACACTGAGCGAATGGAAGAGCGATACGTATATGCAGACGGCGCTCCTTTACGACATTGAAGTCGAGGTGATGGATGAGGGCGGCAATTCACTTGCCACCAATCAAATCAAGGGCAAGGACAATTTGGGGAATCTGGGCTTGACTCCCGATGCAGGAGTCGCTTCGGGTTTCGCCAGCAAGTTCGACCAGTTGTTCGACAACGAGAAGATCCTCGCAGCGCTGAAATAAAGTCTCAGTTTGCGTGGCTTCGCCCCAACATGGGGAAGCCGGTTGGCAGCGTCGTTTCGCCAACAAAAGTCAAAGGGGGGAGTGACCTGCCGGATTTCTTCGGACCAATTCAATCTTGGGAGATGGTCTCGGGTTGGTTAGTTGATTGCAGCGCCCGGGCGAATTCGCCCGGCGTTCGTTGGCCCAGCCTGGAGTGCGGGCGTACGTCGTTGTAGTGCTGTTGCCAGGTACCGATCACTGCCTTGGCTTCAGCCCGGTTGCGGAACCATTCCATGCTCAAACACTCGTCACGAAACTTGCCGTTGAAGCTTTCGTTGACGCCGTTCTGCCACGGCTTGCCGGGATCGATCAATGCCATTTCCATTGATTCTGCGCCGCCCACTTTAGCAACGCCCGCGACTCGAACTCCGGGCCGTTGTCCGAGCGCAGATACCGCGGCGCACCGCGCACGCTGATCAACTGTGCCAGCACTTCGATCACGCGCGCCGATCGCAAGGAGCCCGATACGTCGATCGCCAGGCTCTCGCAGGTATATTCATCCAGCACCGTCAGGCACTTCAGCTGCTGACCGTTGGCGCAGGCATCGAACACAAAGTCGTACGCCCACACCTGATTCGCGCCAGTCGGGACCATCGGACGTGGCCGGCTCGAGGCCACCCGTCGCCGCGGTCGTTTCCTTGGCACCTGCAACTGTGCCCGCTGCCATAGCCGCCACACGCGGTCTGCGCTCATCGGATGGCCCTGCCGCGCTAGAAAGACCTGGATACGCCGATACCCGAAGCGCGGGTACTGCGCTGACAACCCCGCCATCGCGGCAAGAATCGGAGCGTCCCGCGCCGGCATCCGCGGCGCATAGCGCAGCGTTGAGCGAGCCACCGACAGCAGCGCGCACGCCCAACGTTCCGACAACCCACGCCGCTTCGCGTAGTCCACCTGCCGGCGCCGGGCGGGCGCGCTCACCATTTTTTTTGCGGTGATCTCCTTCATCACTTCCAGCGCAAGATCCCGCTCCGCCACCATCTTCTTCAGCCGGGCGTTCTCCTGCTCGAGGCTGCGCAACCGCTTCACATCCTCAGCCTGCAAAGTGCCGAATCGCTTCCGCCAGATATAGATCGTTTGATCGCTGATCCCGTACTTCTTGGCCACCGCCACGATCGGCGCCGTATCCGCCTCCCGCAGAATCTTCACCATCTGCTGCTCGTTGAAACGACTCTTGCGCATATGCCCCTCGCAGACCCAAGGAGCCATTGTTCCAAGTTTCAACTGGTACGAAAATACCCAGGCAGGTCAACTTGCCTTCGATGGTTATTGTAGCTACAATAACCGATGCGCATCACCTTCGACCCGGCAAAGCGCGACCGCACGTTGGCGGACCGCGGTTTGGACTTCGAAGACGCCGCCCTCGTCTTTCGAGGGTCGACGATCGAGATCGAAGATACGCGTAGGAACTATGGTGAACGCCGAATCATTTGCTACGGCCTGCTCAGCGGTCGTCTCGTCGTGATCGGCTACACGCAAAGAGGCGCATCGCGCCACATCTTCAGCATGCGAAAGGCCAACGATCGTGAGAAAGCCCGTCTCGCGCCGTACTTTGAAATCTGAACTCGCCAAGGTCGATGCCCATGTGATTCGACCGCACGAGTACAAGGAGCTGCCCGAGCTCACCGAACAGGCGTTGTCGCGAGCAGTTCTGAACAAGGGGGGGCGGCCGCGATCTGCGAATCCGCGCAAGCTCATCTCCATTCGCCTGCCGGTTGACGTCATCGAGCGCTGGAAGGCTACGGGGCCGGGCTGGCAAACGCGTATTGCCGAGCGTTTGAGCAAAGTTCCGTGATACCCAGTGCGGCCTAACCCGTCGGTCAACGCGGACGCGCCGATACATGTCTTCAACTTGGCGAGCCTCTGTCGCGGCGCGCCGATTACCTTGTATCGTTAGGCCGCGACCCTTGTCAGGCCGAAGGGTCGGAGGATAATTGCTCGGTGAAGGTTAGCGAAGTGCTCCGTATGCTCATCGACGACGGTTGGTTCCTCGCCGTAACGCGCGGGAGTCATCGCCAATTCAAGCATCCGACAGGACCCGGCCGTGTCACCGTTCCGGGCAAGCCGAGTGATGAAGTTGCTCATGGCACGCTCAACAGCATCCGTAAACAGGCCGGATTCAAAAAGTGAGGCAAATGATGCGATACGCCATCGTTATTGAAAATGCTGGGCCAAATTTCTCGGCATATGTTCCGGACCTACCCGGGTGCGTCGCCACGGGTCCCAGCGTCGAGGACGTCGAACGAGAAATCCGCGAGGCCATCGAGCTCCACCTTGAGGGCATGCGCGAGGATGGGGATCCCATCCCGCCGCCCTCGAGTTCCGTCCAATACGTCGAGATCGCGGCCTAACCCGTCGGTCATCGCGGACGCGCCGGTACGTGCCAGCAAACTGGCGAGCGCCTGTGGCGCCGCTCCGGTTACCTTGTATCGTTAGGCATCTTGTAACCTGTAACGATATAGGTTACAATGATGCCGTGATCCGAAGCTTCAAGCACAAGGGCTTGGCGAGGTACTTTGAAACCGGATCGAAGTCCGGAATTCAACCTCAACATGCCGAACGGCTGCGCTTGATCCTTGGTCGATTGAACGCGGCCGCGGCACCGGACGACATGGACCTTCCTGGTCTTCGGTTCCATCCGCTCAAGGGCACTCGAAAAGGCTCTGGGGCTGTTTGGGTAAGCGGGAATTGGCGCATTACATTCAAATTTGTGGGTGCCGATGCCGAGGTCGTGGATTACGAGGACTATCACTGAGACGAACATGATGCGCATGCACAACCCCCCTCATCCGGGCGAAATTCTTAAGGCACTGTGTCTGGAGCCGCTTGGCCTCACGGTGACCGATGCAGCCAAAGCACTGGGCGTGAGTCGCAAGACTCTCTCTGCGATTTTGAATGGTCGCGCCGGCATCAGTCCGGAGATGGCTGTTCGGCTGTCGATCGCATTCGATACGACCGCTGAGAGCTGGCTTTTCCAACAAACACAATTCGATCTGTGGCATGCCGAGCAAGGGCGCAAGCAATTGCACGTAACTCGCCTCGCTGCATAAGTTGCCTGACCCACCGGTCAACGCGGACGCGCCGGTACGCGTCTTCAACTTGGCGAGCCCCTGTGGCGGCTCGCCAGTTACCTTGTATCGTTAGGCCGCACAGTGCTGAGAGCATCGTGGTTTAGGGGCACCACCATCAACGGGGGGAGCATGAAGAACTATTCATTCGTTGTAGCCGAGTCAATTCTCGGCCTGGCACTCGTCCTATCGCCCGTTGCCGATGTGCGCGCTGCTGAACTTCAGATCTTGGCGGGCGGCGCCATGGCGGGGCCGTTAAGAGAGCTCGCTGCGCAATTCGAGATCGCTTCCGGCCACAAGCTGGTCTTTCGCTTCGGCACTACCCCCGAACTGGTCAAACTGTCGACGAGCGGCAATCCGTTCGACCTTGCTGTCGTCCCTCGGGAGGTGTTCAAGAATGCCGCGGCTCAGGCTCAGTTCGCCTCCGGGGCGACAACCGATATTGCTCGCGTAGGCCTCGGCATCGCAGTCCGCTCGGGTGCCCCAAAGCCCGACATCAGCACTTCCGAAGCGCTGAAGCAGACGTTGCTCAAAGCGCAATCCATCGCCACCATACCGGCAAGCGCAGCTGGCGCCCAGGTCTTGCGGGTATTTGAAAGTCTCGGCATCAGCGAGGCGATGAAAGCCAAGACCAAGGTGCAGTCCGGGCCCGCACAGATCGTTGAGGTGGTTGCCAAAGGCGAGGCCGAACTCGGCGTGTTTCTCATCAACGTACTGACGGCGCCCGGCCTCGATGTGGTCGGGCCATTCCCCGCCGAACTACAACAGGAAATAGTTTTCACGGCAGCCGTCGCTGCGAACACGAAGGAATCCGAAGCCGCCAAGGCGTTTATCGCCTATCTGAAGACCCCTGCCGCCACCAGGGTGATAAAGGCGGGAGGTATGAATCCCGGCTGAAGCGTGCCGTGTGCGGCCTAATCGCGCGGTCAACACCGACGCCCACCGGCGGCGCTGCGCGCCTTGGTGGTCGCCGGTTACCTTGTTTCGTCAGGCTAACGACAAGCGCTTACCGAAATCGATGAACACCATACTGCTCATGTGCGCGAGCGCCATTTTTCTGGGCGTCCTCGGCGCGTCTGCAATCTTCCTGCCTCAGGAGATTCTCGCGCGTGCGGGAACTGCGCCGGCCAGATTCATCGTGGTGCTCGTCCAGATCGCCGGTGCGTTGTATTTGGGCTTCGGCATGCTGAACTGGATGGCTCGCGGCAACATCATTGGGGGAATCTATGGCCGTCCGGTGGCAATCGGCAACCTGGCCCACTTCACCATAGGCGCGCTCTGTCTTTTGAAATCCATCGTCGCCGGCCAGCTGGCGCCAGAATTGATCATCGGGGCCGCCGCCTATACGATTTTTGCCGTCTTGTTCGCGCTCCTCGCGTTTGGTCAGCCACCGCGTGAGGGCGCCAAGGCCTGACCGTGCGTCCGCCCGGACGCTGTGTCGCGGGCCGCGCTGGCGCCGAGCCGATTGACTGATTTTCCGGCGCCAATCCCGAGAGTATTTGCGATGCCAATCAACCCGGACACGCTTTCGGCGCTCGCCAGCCGGTACGCGGAAGGAATGACCAGCATTCGGGGCAGGCGAGTGCAACGACTCCTGAAGCGCGAGTTTGCCGACGCCGAGCACGTGCTGCTGGTGCACGCTGACTCGGGCCTCATGGCTGTCCTGGGATTGTCCGCAACCGGCGCCGCCTTCTGCGCCACGGATGGAACTGGAAAGCATGCGTCTGTCGTCAAATGGCTGCATGGATCCAAAAAAGCGCGCGAAAACAGCTTCGATCTGCTGAAAGACTCATTGCCGGTACTGAGCACCGAGTCGTTGTCGCGTGCCGAGCTTCGTCAGCGGACTTCGGTCCGGGTCTCGCCGGACTCCGTTCCACCGCAAGCGCGTGCGCTCATGGCGCTTGCTCTCGAGGCACTCGCATGATCGCTGGCATGCCACAGGCGATCGAGCTCGAAACACGGCGGCTCAGGTTGCGGCCATGGTGCGACGGCGATCGTGAGCCGTTCGCCGCGATGAACGCCGACCCCGCGGTCATGGAGTTCTTCGAGTCTTTGCAGTCACGAGCGGCCAGCGACGCCAGCATCGACGCCTGGCAAGCGCAGTTTGCCGCGCAGCGTTGGAGCAACTGGGCACTCGAGCTGCGCGAAACCGGAGCGTTCATAGGGTTCACCGGCCTGTCCGTGCCGCGGCGCACGTTCTCGTTCTCGCCGTGCGTCGAGATCGGCTGGCGTCTTGCGCGCAACGCCTGGGGCAAGGGCCTCGCCGCCGAGGCCGCACGCGCCGCGCTTCGGGTTGCGTTCGAGCAGCTGGCATTGCCAGAGGTCGTTTCGTTCACTGCTGCGGGCAACGTGCGGTCGCGCGCGGTGATGGAGCGCATCGGCTTGCGCAACGCCAATCAGGACTTCGAGCACCCTGCGATCACGGAGGGTCATCCGCTGCGCCGCCACTGCCTGTACCGCATTACTGGTGCGCAGTGGAGAGAAAGCGCCTCCTGACCCTTTGATCCAGGGTACTTGCCTTCGGCAAGCCCCTCGGCTAAAACTTCCCCCTTACGAGAGCACGACGATGGGGCACCGAGTCGCTCCGCCTGGGCACCGCTCCCATCCGTGTCGCGCTGGCGCGACACAAGTGCGGCCCAATCCCGAACTCCCACTCCACGCATTTACTCCATCGCGTCACGACACGGTTGCTACATTCATGCCCACCTCGCCCAAGTCCCCTCAGCCTTTCGTACCGGCCGACTTCAACGTCCCGGAGAAACTGGAAACGCCCGAGTTTCGAATTCGCATGCTTACCGTGAATGACGTTGTCAAGGATTACGACGCCGTCATGACCAGCGTCGAGCACCTCAAGACCGTATGGCCCGGATCCAGATGGCCCGATGGCCTCACGTTCGAGCAGGATCTGATCGACCTCGGATGGCACCAGAAGGAGTTTCAAACCCGGCGTTCGTTTGCATATACGGTCGTCACGCTTTCCGAGTCACGGGTAATCGGGTGCGTATATATCGATCCGACGCGAAGGTCCGGCTTTGACGCTGAAGTATTTCTTTGGGCCAGGCAGAGCGAGGTCGCCGGCGGTCTCGAGACACGGCTTTACCGGACGATCCAGGACTGGCTGCACACCGTCTGGCCGTTCAAGAAGGTCGCGTTCCCGGGCAGAGACATCGATTGGCCAGCCTGGCGCGCCCTACCGCTCGAGGCGCGCTGAACAGGTGCATGCCCTTTTGGAGAACTCATGTTTGACCACGTGAAATTCGGAGTCAGCGACTATCCGGCGAGCAAGGCTTTCTTTCTCAAGGCACTCGAACCGCTCGGCGTCGCGGTTATCGCGGAGGGACCGCCGACGTACGGTGTCGAGCTTTGCGCAAAGGGCAAGGCCTCGCTGTGCCTGTTCCAAACCGAAGAGAAACCGGCGCATCTTCACCTGGCATTCGCCGCGGCGAATCGCCAGCAAGTCGAAGCTTTCTATCGTGCGGCACTGGAGGCAGGTGGCAAAGACAATGGTGCGCCTGGCCTGCGCCCGCAATACCACGCGAACTACTACGCGGCCTTCGTCATTGGTCCGGACGGGCACAACATCGAAGCGGTTTGCAGCGTGCCCGAAGGCTGACCCGTCCGTCGAGGGAATGTCCACGACGGCCTTCGCCAGCGTGCGACCGCCACTCAAGTCAAACACCAGACGCCATGGGCGAAACCGTCGCAGCCGCAGTGGTTGCCGTATTTGCGGTGCTTGCGCTCGTTCATCTCTATTGGGCGCTGGGTGGCCGTTCCGGAAAATCCGCGGCTATACCCCACGTATCCGGTCGTCCCGCGTTTGCGCCATCGGCCGTCGCGACATTTGCGGTCGCGATCGGCTTGACCTTGTGTGCGTTGTTGGTGGCTGCCACCGCGCAATGGATCGCGTCGCCCGTTTCCGCCGCCTCGCTCAGGTGGCTGTGTTTTGCACTGGCTTTGGGTTTGCTGGGACGCGCCGTGGGTGACTTTCGTCTGGTCGGATTCTTCAAACGGGTTCGAGGCAATGCATTCGCGCGTCTCGACACGCTCGTGTACGCGCCGCTATGCTTGCTGCTAGCGGCGGGTGTGTTCTATGTGGCGGTAGCGCACGGCGCCTGACGCGTCGGCCGACCGAGAGGCGTCTGCACATGCCCAACTTGCCGCGCGCAATCTCTCCGACACGTAATCTGATGTTCGAACCGTCTGTTCGCTAGGCGCCGCTCCATGGAACCGATGCCAGTTCTGCGTTCGATCCTCACGTGCCCGCATTGCGGCGTCACGGCCGTCGAAACCATGCCGACCGATTCGTGCGTTTACTTCCACGAATGCGCGAACTGCCGCACACTGCTACGGCCGACGCCGGGCGACTGTTGCGTCTTCTGCTCGTATGGTTCGGTCAAGTGCCCGCCGATCCAGTTGTCGTCCGGCTGCTGCGGCGCCGTAGCCGTCGATCCCTCGCCACGCGGCGCCTAGCCCGGCGGTCAAAAGGGGCGCGCCGGCACCTTGGCGGGGCCGACGTGGCGATGCGCCGATTACGTTGTATCGTTAGGCGTCCGCAGACCCCGCTTTGCAACCGAGGCCGCCAATGCCAATCCGAACCGCGTCCTGCTCGTGCGGCGAGCTCTCCGCCGTCACCTCTGCGGAGCCCATTCGAATCTCCGTTTGCCATTGCCTTGCGTGCCAGCGCCGCACCGGCAGTGTCTTTGGTGCCCAGGCTCGCTTTCCGGCGAAGTCGGTAACCATCACGGGATCGTCGAAGCAATTCGTCCGCGTCGGCGATGGCGGCAGCCGGGCCATTTTCAACTTCTGCCCCACCTGCGGCGCTACGGTTTACTACGTAATCGAAGGCCGCGAAGAACGCATCGCCATCCCCATCGGGGCATTCGCAGACCCGACTTTCCCGGGACCAGGATTCTCGGTCTACGAGGAACGCATGCATTCGTGGGTCCGGATGCCGAAAGACATCGAACACATGGCTTAAGAATCCCCACACGCAAAATCGGAGGTCCGAATGCGAAGAGTCACAGGAATCGGCGGCATCTTCTTCAGCGCCACGAATCCGAAGGCGCTGTGTGCCTGGTACAAGGAGCATCTGGGGATCGACGTCCAGGACTGGGGCGGAGCAGCGTTCACATGGGCTGACGCCGACGGAAAGCCCACCTCGGGAACCACGGTGTGGTCCATCGGTGCAGCAGACGGCAATCACTTCGCTCCGAGCCAGTCGACTTTCATGGTCAACTATCGGGTCGAAGACCTGGCGGCACTGTTGAAAGCACTGCGCGAGGAAGGTTGCAACGTGCTCGAGAAGACCGACGACTCGGAGTACGGGAAGTTCGGATGGGTCATGGATCCAGAGGGCAACAAAGTCGAACTCTGGCAGCCGCCAGAAGGGCAATGAAGGCCGGCTACTCGCCAGGAAGGCTGGTGTCTGACCCTTCGCCCAACCGAACGCCCAACGACCGCGTTCGCCGCCCATTGGCCGCCGGTCTGCTAAAACGTCAGGGGCCGTTACAAGCCTCATCCGCCCAAGTATTCATTCCGGGAGAGTCCCATGCCTTTAACCGTTCGCGCATTTCCGCTTCATGGACCGTTGTCGGAACTGCAGGCATTCGCTGAACAGCTCAAGGGTCAGCGTAGAGCGTCAGCCATTCAGTTCTTCCGGGAATACGGTGTCAGCCACGAATCGTGGCATTTTCAACAGACGCCGAATGGCCCATGGGTGATCGCCGTTACGGAGCTGCAGGATCCCCAGGAAGCGGCGCCTCGATATGCCAGTTCCAATGCCGATTTCGAGGTGTGGTTCAAAACCCAGGTGCGATCCCTGACGGGTGTCGATCCGAACACCACACCGCTTGGGCCTCCCACGACGGAAATATTTTCGTGGTCTGCCAGTTCGCCGCAACGGCTTGCCAAATAAGCACGGCATCGGTGTCAACACCGCGGTCGACACGACGCCAGCCGGCGTCCCTTCGCGCGTTGGCCGTCGCCGGCGGCCTTGATTCGTCGGGCGACGATCCGCACCTTTGATCGGCGCCCGATACGTTTTCGTTGGAGTTTTGCCGACTGCTTGCTTTCAGAGGAGACGCAGCATGGACCGATTCACGGGCGGTTGCCTTTGCGGCGACGTCCGAATTGTGGCGTCGGGACTTCCCTACCGGGTCGGACTTTGTCACTGTCTCGACTGCCGCAAGCATCACGGCGCGCTTTTCCATGCTTCCGCGATATTCCCGCAGGATGCGGTGACGATCACAGGCGAAACTCGCGACTACGCCGGGCGGTTTTTCTGTCCCCGCTGCGGCTCGTCGGTTTTCGGGCGCACCGCCGACGAAATCGAAGTGAACCTCGGGACCCTGGACGCCCCTGATCAGCTGGTGCCAACCTACGAAAGCTGGATCATCCGTCGCGAGTCCTGGTTGCCACCGTTTCCGCTCGCGCGACGCCACGAGCGCGACCGCGATTCCACAAGTCGCTTCGAGTAGCGCGTGGTATGCACGTCACCCGCCTGAACGCTGCGGACGCCCCTCGCTACCGGGCGCTGATGCTCCACGCGTACGCAGCCGCCGCCGATGCGTTCACCTCGACCGTGGAAGAGCGGGCTGCGGAGCCGGAATCGTGGTGGATCTCGCGCGTCGCGGATCCCAAGGGTCTCAGCCAGGCGTTCGGCGCGTTCGACAGTGACGAACTTGTTGGCACGGTGACGGTCGAGTTCGCCGCGAAGCCGAAAACCAGGCACAAGGCCCACCTGATCGGCATGTTCGTCCGGGAGTCTGCGCGCGGGCTTGGCGCCGGCAGAGCGCTGGTGAACGCTGCATTGGCTGCCGCCGCGTCGCGGCCGGGCGTGCAGGTGGTCACGCTCACCGTCACGGAAGGCAATGCGCAGGCAATCGCGCTCTATGAATCGTGCGGATTCGAGTCGTTCGGTATCGAGCCCATGGCCATTGCAACGCCAGAGGGCTTCAAATCCAAGGTGCATATGTGGCTCAGGCTCCCGGCGCCAGCCGCGGCCTGATCCCACGCACGGAGGCACGCAACGCCATAGTGCTTGGCCCACGATGCGCCATGGTTCATCATGCGTCTCGCGGGCCACGCGCTCACCGGTGGTCCCACCCAGCTCGTTTGCCAGGCCGTACTTGGCCTGCCACCTCAGGGTCTCTCGCATGGCAACCGTACGTGAAGGCAGCAAGGCGGCTCTCGTCGTCGTCGACGTGCAGGTCGGCGTCATGCAGGAGGCCTGGGATGCAGGACGAGTGATTCAGAACGTGGCGCGCACGGTCGAACGCGCACGGAGCTCAGGAGTGCCCGTCATCTGGGTTCAGCACGCCAGCGACGACCTGCCGACGGGATCCGCCCAGTGGAAATGGGTGCCGGAACTCGCCCCGGGCGACGGCGAAGTCCTGGTCCACAAGCGCTTCAACTCGTCGTTTGAAGAGACCTCCCTCGAATCCGAGCTGGACCGACTCGGTGCCACGCACATCGTGCTGGCCGGAGCCGCCACCAACTGGTGCATTCGCGCCACGGCCTACGGCGCACTGGATCGCGGGTACGATCTCACGCTGGTGAAGGACGCGCATACGACCGGGTCGATGCAACTCGACGACGGCGTGACGATCGAAGCCGCCAGCGTCGTCAAGGAGCTCAACATCGCGATGACCTGGCTCGAGTACCCGGGGCGGAAGAACAGCGCTGTTGCCGCCAGCGAAGTCAGTTTCTCCGCGATCTAGCGGAATGGCGGGCAGGATCTCCATCGAGGCTATCGCATGAACGTCGAAAAAATTACAGTTCGCGTGACCGCAACGGGGCAAACCCTCGAGGTGGTCGTCGTGAGTAAGCGTGCCGACGGGATCGAGGTCGTCCTCGGCGAAGGCACCCACAGCGTGAGATGCCGCCTTTCGCCCACGCGTAACGGGATGGCCTACGTCGGAAATGCGATGGGGCGCGAAATCGTCTACGAACGCGCGCGCGGCGATGTCAACGCGGATCTCGCGCGCACTGACGCGTTCGATTTCAAGCGACGCTAGACGCGGAGAGGGCGGGCTCAATCCGTAGCCTGGCAACTATGAGCAGCCGCGAAACCGAGATGACGCGTTGGTATTGGAATCAACGTGGAGGGACGTTGATTGAAGAGTTTATGGCTGTGAAGCGGGGTCCGCAGCGCGCTCAACGGCTAATCGACGGGTTGATTTTGCTGGATGGCGACAATCGCCTATTGCCTCGAGGTGAACGACGAGTCGACATTCGGGACAAGAACGTGGTTGCCATTCAGACCAAGAACAGCCGCCTTGGCATGTATTTGATGGGGCAAACACTATTCACATTGAAACTGCTCGAGGCGATGGGGCCAAGCAGTATCGAATCTGTCGCGCTTTGTGCAACCGATGATGCTCACTTGCGCCCGCTGCTTGAAGCTCACTCAGGATGCAAAGTGGTCGTGTGTCCGTCGGAAATTTGTCAGCTAATCCATCGTTCTGGGCCACCGCCTATGGCGGCCGCTGAACGCTAACGTTCGGTTGATCCGATCGCTGAGTTGAATCCGCATGGCGAACTCACATATGCCGAATAGCAGTTCAGTCGCGACGCCCAGACAATTTCAGGAAGCCTTACTGCGGCTCCGCGACAAGAAGCTCCAATCGCTCGACATTCCGATCTTCAAGGCATTTTGTGACGCTCCGTCTAACACTCTCACGGCTACGCAGTTGGCGGAGGTTTGCCAGTTAGGCACCTGGAACGAATCGAATCTGCGATTTGGTTTGCTTGCCCAGCGAATCGGAAAGTCACTGAACTACACGCCGACTCGGCGCAAGAACGGCTCCCTGCGATGGTGGGAAGCGGCGGCGCTGGGATCGACGGATGACGATGCCAGCAACGCGAACTATCAGTGGACACTTCGCCCTGAGCTGGTGGAGGCTCTAAGAAGCATGAAGTGGGTCTGAAGCGGGCCGTACTTTCTTTGGAGCGCGAGCGTTTGCGCGGCTCCTGATGCGCTCATGAAGGCCGCGGCATTCCGAATTGCGCATTGGACTGGCCAAAACGAGAATCCAATGCGCCGACTAGCATGCCCGGCGACAAGGAAATTTACGTGATGCGGGAAGTCATCCGGGTAGAGCCGCTTTCGACCTACCTCGAGAACTGGAAGGCTCCCACCTCCGCGGTGACGCGGAGCGGTGACATGATCTTCGTCTCCGGCTTTCCGCCATTCGATCCCCAGACGGGCACCGTGGTCAAGGTTCCGATCGAGCGCCAGACCGAGCTCGTGCTGGAGCAGATGAAGCTTTGCCTCGAGACCGCCGGCTCGTCGATGGAACACGTCCTCAAGTGCAATGTGTATTGCACGTCGGTCGAGCTGTTCGCCGTGGTCAACGCCGTCTACGCACGCTATTTCCCGAAGGACCCGCCGGCACGCATCTTCGTCTGTGTTCCCGCATGGCCGGGACCGTTCGATATCGAGATCGACTGCGTCGCCGTTCGAAAATGACCCTGCGCGCGGTGTTCGTGGACGCCAACCCGTCGCTTGGCGACGTTGCGCAGAGCCTGGCGGGAACGATCGACCTTCCCTTCGTGATCAACCGGCAACCCGACATTCCCAGTGAAGCGATTCCGGCGACGCTTGCCGGTGCCGGCATCGCCGTCATCGACCATACGCAGTTGCCTACCCGCATCGCACGCCAGTGCGTGGGCCTGAAGCACGTCGTCTTTCTTGGCACGGGTGCGCGCAGCTACATGAGTCCGGAAGCGTTGGGCGAGCTCGGGATCGCCGTGCACACGATCAAGGGCTATGGCGACACGGCGGTCGCCGAATGCGCGGTCGGCCTGATGTGGGCCGCGGCGCGCGGATTCGCGAGGATGGACCGCGAAATTCGCACCGGGAACTGGGTGCGCTCCGATTCGCTTCAGCTCACCGGTCGTACGATCGGGTTGATCGGCTTCGGCGGCATCGCGAAGGAGGTTGCCCGTCTCGCTTCCGGCATGGGCATGAACGTGCTGGCATGGAATCGAAGTCCGCAATCCTTTCCGGGAGTGCAGTTCGTCGATGTCGACCGGCTGCTTGCCGAAAGCGACGTGCTGTCATTGCACCTGCTGTTGAACGAAGATACGAAGAACTTCCTGTCGCGCGAGCGCATTGCGGCGATGCGGCCGGGTGCGATCCTGATCAACACTGCGCGCGGCGCGCTCGTGGACGAGGACGCGATGGTCGATGCCTTGCGCTCCGGTCATCTGCGCCACGCCGGTCTGGACGTTTTCGCGATCGAGCCGCTGCCGGCGGGCCATGTGCTGACGACCCTGCCCAACGTGACGTTGTCTGCCCACTCGGGTTTCCGGACCGCCGAGGCCAACTACAACCTGATCAGCGCCGCGCTGGACCATTGCCGCCGTATTGCCGCGCAGGCCGGCTGAACAATCGGGGCAAGGTGGAAACTCAAATCATGGAGGCTGCATGGCTTCGCGGACGCTGAGAAGGCAATTCGTCGCCGGGCTGTTCATGGGACTGCGGGTCGTCTGGCCAATCCTGTCGGTTCTGCTCGGCCTGATCGTCACGCTCGGCCTGGTAGTCGGCGTGATCGAAGGCTGGTCGATACACGACTCGATCTATTTTGCCTTTGTGTCCGGCCTGACGATCGGCTACGGCGATCTCGCTCCCAAGGCATTTCTTGCCCGCACGCTGGCGATCCTGATCGGCGTGTGCGGCGTGCTGGTGACGGCGCTGGTGGCCGCAATCGCAGTGAAGGCGTTGACGGCGGTAACCGGTGGCGACGAGCAATGACCTTTGATATCGGCAACGCACGTCATGGCTGACCCACGACCACCTCGCTGATCTGGATCACCGGCGCCAGATCGGTATAGTTGGCGATATCCGCCAGGATCTCCTTGGCATGGGGGCCGAAGCCTGCCTGGAATGTTTCGACCGAGTCACAGTAGATATGGCACATGCCGACGTAGGTGGCCGGCTCACCGGGGGCACCTCCGGCAAGACCTTTGTCCACCGTATAGAACCGACAGGCGTCACCCATCCGGGCCTTCACGAGCGGCATATGCTTGTCGCGATAGTAGGTGTGATCGAAACGGGCACCTGGCTTGTTCGGGTACATGACACTCACCTTGATCATGCTGTTTCTCCTTGTGGCACCACGGCGGATTGATGACCCTGATCGTGCGCCAAATGACACTCACCGTCCAGCCGAGACCGGTGGCGATCACCCTGGCGAGCGCCTGTGGTCGCGCGCTGGAAAACATGTATCGTTTGACGTCTCCGTCACCCAGTAGCGACCAACCGACCCCATCACGCTGGAGGATACTTTCATGCGCTACAACACCGTAGTCCTGACAACCGCCGTCACTGCCGCATTTGCGGCAGGTTTCGTGCTATCTCCATTGGCGCGACATGTCGTTTCCGACGCACGCGCACAGCCTGCTGGCCTGACTCCCATGATGATCGATCTCGCGTCGATGAAGCACGCCGATATTCCAACGACGTCGAACCCCGAAATGAATTCCAAGCTCCTGGTCAACACGGACAATGCAACGATTGCGATTCAATCGGGCAACGTCGCCAAGCACATTCATCCCAAGACCGATGAAATCCAATACATCATCGAGGGAAGCGGTGCAATGTGGTTGGGAAACGAGCGCAAGGAGTTCAAGCCGGGAACGCTTATCATCATCCCGAAGGGCACAGCGCATGGAGGGACGATCGTCGCCAGCGGCCCTGTCAAGGCAATCGCCATCAAGATCCCCCCACAACCCAAGGATGACGTCGTTTTGGTCAATTGAACGCCTGAAGCCTGACGCGGCAACCGGCCGGCCACGCATGTTCATGACTTCCACGGCGCGCGCATCGGCGCGGCGTGCCGGTTACATTGCCCGTCAGGCGTCTCAACGATTCGCATGGCTCCGCCCAGGATCGATCTCTCGCTCGTTGCAATACTGGCCAGTTGCGTGTTGGTCGTCTGGCGCGTGCGCGCCCGGGTGCGCCGGTGCGTCGGCCGTCAACCGATTCGACCGCTCCGTTGCTGGCTAACGGTCGCGTTTTTCGCGGTCCTCGTGATTGGTCTGCTCATCGTATCGCCCGATCATCCCGGACAAAGCATGGCAGAACTGCTTGGTGTCGCGAGCGGCGTCGGCCTGGCCGTCTACGGCATTCGCGTGACGAAGTTCGAGCTCACACCGAGCGGCCTGTACTACACGCCCAGCGTGCACATCGGCGTCGCATTGTCGCTGCTGCTGGTGGCGCGCGTGGCGTATCGGTGGATACAGGCGTATTTCTCGACCGCCGGATTTACCGAACCGCCAACCAGTTTCGCGCGCAGTCCGCTCACCCTCCTGATCGTCGGCACGCTTGCGGGCTACTACGCCTGGTACGCCGTTGGCCTGCTGCGCCGGAACCGTTCGCTCAGGGGCAAGGTGCTCAGCCCTCTCAGGGTCGTGAAGAAGCCTGACCTCTCGCACGGCTTTGGCGCGCCGCCAATCGTCGGGTTGGTCCGCCGGCTCGCGAAAGGCTTCCGATGAGACGCACGTGGACGGCCAACCGTCCACGCCGGCACGCACCGTTGCAGACAGACCACAGTGGCGGGCTCCATTCCAGGCATGTCAGCCGGCATTAAATTCGCGCACGGCGGCATTCGACAGACATCCGGCGTCCGCAGTAACCTTGGTCCTGCCGCATCGCCATGGAGCAGCGCAATGACAGCGACGCAGACATACCCTTACGCCACCTACCTCGACGTCAAGTTCCCGCCATTGAGCCTGGTCGACGTCGGCGCATTGGTGGAGGCATGTACCGACCGCTGGTACAACCAGACGCTCTGCAAAGTCAATGACTCCGTCGTGCGGATTGGTGTAATGCAGGGCGAGTATCACTGGCACAAGCATGACAACGACGACGAGTTCTTCTTCGTCCTCGAGGGCCGCTTCATCATCGACCTGGAAGGCAGGTCCATCGACCTTGGCCCGCAACAGGGATTCGTCGTGCCGAAGGGCGTCATTCACCGCACACGCGCACCCGAGCGTGCCGTCATTCTCATGGTCGAAACGTCGGCGATCATCCCGACCGGAGATGCCTGACCCCGGTGCTCGGCAGGCCCGCCAAGTCCGCGATGCCTTGCACGAGCCGTGGGTCGGCCATCACCGTTTTGCGCTAGGCGCCCGTGGAGATTCGCAACATCCTGCCCGCGGAGACAGAAGCTGCACGCGAGCTCCTTGCTGCAAATGGCTGGGAGCATCGCGTTTCAAATCCCGGGCAATTCCGCGAGCTGCTTTCGCGATCGCAGGTCAAATTGGTTGCGGTCGAGAACGACGAGGTCGTCGGCTTCCTGCGCGCACTCACCGACGGGGTGACCAACGGGTATATTTCCATGCTTGTCGTCGCGCAGGCCCATCGGCGCCGTGGCGTCGGGGCGGCGCTGGTCAAGGCGGCAATGGGTGAAGACACGCAGATGACGTGGGTGTTGCGCGCCGGCCGCGGGGGTGTATCGGCGTTCTACGAGAAGCTCGGCTTCGTCAAATCCCAGATTGCAATGGAGCGGCCGCGTGCATCAGGCGTGCCAAACGGGAGCGTTGAATGAACCTGGCGCAAGCCACCGTTGCTCAGCTACTGATTCCCGTCGAGGATTTCGACCGCGGCGTTACCTTCTACCGGGATGTCCTCGGGATTCCATTTCTGTTCGCGGCTCCCCCGCAAATGGCCTTCTTCACATGCGGGCCCGTGCGTTTGCTCGTCGGTGTCATGCCTGCGGGCCAAAGCGCACAACGCGGTTCGACGATCTACTTCAAGGTGCCCGACGTTCAGGCGGTCTACGCTTCCCTGAGTGCGAAAGGAGTGTCGTTTGTTGCCGCCCCGCACGTGGTCAACCGGACCGCCAAATCGGAGCTATGGCTCTCGGAGTTCACGGACCCGGATGGCAATCGTCTGGCGTTGATGGCCGAAGTGGCAGTTGGCGGCGGCTGACCGTTCAATTCGCCAGGTTGCAATTGGACGGTGCCTGACATGCTCGCGGGATCCTGCCATTGTGGTGCCGTCAGCTGGCAGTTCGACCCAACGCCGGAGTCGGCGACCGCGTGCAATTGCACCGTGTGTCGCCGCTATGGCGTGCTCTGGGCGTACGACTATGAAGGCGAAGGCATCCGCGTCTCGGGACCCACGCAGGCGTACGTCCGGGGCGAAGGCATAGGGTTCCACTTCTGTCCGTCTTGCGGCTGTGTCGCCTACTGGCGGGGCCTGCGACCTCACGCAGATGGGCGCCGTCGCATTGCCGTGAATCTGCGTCTCGCCGACCCCGACGCCGTCGCCGAGGTGCCCATCCGTCACTTCGACGGACTCGACACGTTCGAAGATTTGCCGTCGGATGGCCGGTGCGTGTCGGACTACTGGTTCTAGTCGCGGGCGGCGCGGCTCGGTCGCGACCGCATGGAGGTGCCAATGCTGGTGAACAAAACAGCCAGTCACGAGTGGAAAGCCACCGACTACCCCGGCATCGAGCGCAGGCTCTTCCGCAACAACGACGGCGGTGGCCGGTCGTCCGTC
This sequence comes from uncultured Pseudomonadota bacterium, assembly GCA_963781395.1. Classification (GTDB taxonomy): domain Bacteria; phylum Pseudomonadota; class Gammaproteobacteria; order Burkholderiales; family Casimicrobiaceae; genus VBCG01. The sequence continues at coordinate 115,264 of CAWAFO010000009.1, read as the reverse complement.
GTGCGCCTGGCCAGAGGATCTCGATTTCCCCGCCACGCCCATCACGGGACCGAGGAAGTCGTGGTTCTCGAACGGGCCGTCACCATTGGCGGCGTGGCGCTGGCCGCGGGCGATTACCTGTTCACCAGCGCGGGTGAAGAGCACGACGTGGTAGCGGTTGCGGACGCGGTGATATTCGTCTCGTCGCAAAAAGGCACTCCGGTCGTCGAATAGATCGACCCCAGCACGCCAGGTCGACCAGAATCGTTCAACATTGCTGCAATGGGAGGAAACGATGCGCAACGCTTTTCCGCTCGCTGCCATTTTCCTTGCAATGACGGCGACCGCCTTCGCACAAGGTGGCCTCCCGGCCGGCGCGATCATGCGAGGCAGCCTCGCGAACGCGAAGCTGACACAGGACGCGAAGCTCGGCGTCGCGGCAAAGGTCGCGACGATGGGTTGCTCGCAGCCGGGCGCAGTCGAGCCTTTCATCGTCGCCATGCCGAGCGGCGCGGTGGGCCGGCGACACTGGACGGAGCTGTGGATCGTGTCCGGCTGCGGCACAAAATATCCGGTGAAGATCGAGTTCGACGAGGACGGCCCGGACGCCGCGAACTGGACCATCCCGAGCTGAAATTCGCCCCCATTTCACATCCACATCGTCTCAGAAAGGAAATCACCATGATCAGCACGATGCGCGGCCTTGGACTGCTGGCTTTCTCGGTATCGATCCTGGCTGCTCCGCGATTGCACGCCGAGGGCGAGCACCATTGGAGCTATTCCGGCGACACGGGTCCGGCGCATTGGGCGGCCGTTGAAGCCGACTATGGCGCCTGCGGGCTGGGCAAGCTGCAGTCGCCGATCGACATTCGCGACAGTGTCGCCACGAAGAGCGCCCTGCCAGCCATCGCCTTCGACTACAAGCCGTCGGCGCTCAAGGTCATCGACAACGGCCACACCATCCAGGTCAACTATGCGCCGGGGAGCTTCATCACCGTGCAAGGCAAGCGCTACGAGCTCGTGCAGTTTCATTTCCACAAGCCCAGCGAAGAAAAGATCAACGGCAAGCGCGCCGACATGGTGGCCCACCTCGTGCACAAGGACGCCGACGGCAACCTTGCCGTGGTCGCGGTCCTGCTCAGGAGCGGTCAGCCCAACAGGCTCGTCGAAACGCTTTGGAAGTATCTGCCGCGGCAGAAGGAGAAGGAAGTCGCCGTCGAGAGTGTCGAGGTCAACGCGGCGGATCTGCTGCCGGCGAACCGGACCGCGTACTACACGTTCGCGGGGTCGCTGACGACGCCGCCTTGCAGCGAAGGCGTCACGTGGTTCGTGATGAAGTCGCCATCGTCCGTTTCCAGTGGCGAAGTGGCGCGCTTCGCGCAACTCTACCCGATGAACGCGCGTCCGACGCAACCGCTGAACGGGCGGGAGATTCGCGTCATGCAGTAAATGGCCGCCCGGCTTGGCGCGATGCGCCAGGCCGCCTGCCCTGCCGTGTCCATACCAGGACGACCCAGAATGCGATCCACAGGTCCAGGCGGGGAAATGTCTGGATGAATTGCCACACGATCAGCAGCCACAGCGCGAACACGATCAGCACATCGCGGTGGCGCGGTTCGAACAGGCCCCAGCGCCTGCTCGTGAAGGTCACGCCGAATGCGAATGCGGCGAGCGTGAGGAGGCCGCCGTCGAGCGCGATCTCGAGCCAGAGATCGGCGACCGCAGGTGCCGCGATGAAGCGATCGTCGCCGCGAGCCACGCCCACGCCCAGCCACGGATGCGCGACTACGGTCGCCACCGCTCCACGCATCGCGACGATCCGCGTGCCCTCGGTCGTCAGGCCGGCGCTATAGGGTTGGCATGCGCCGAGGAACTTGCGACGCGCATCGCCGGAGAGACAGCCGATGTCGGCGGCGAGCTGATCCGCGACGAGCGGACATATGCGCTCGAACGCTTTCGCGAATCCGAGCGTGCCGAACAAGCCGCTGAACGACTCGCGCTTGTCCGAGAACGCGATGACTCCCGCCAGGGCGCCGGCGATCAACACCACCGGAATCGAGGCTCGCGCCAACGACGAAAGCGTCAGCGTTCGCGCAAGAATGCGATGGACGAGGACCGCCAAACTTGCCAGCGTTGCATAGATCCAGCCGATCCGCGAGGTCATCACCACGAGCGCGATCGCACCGATCGCCACGACTGCGGACGCGATCTTCGGCGCGACGTCGCGCAGGCGGGTCAGGGCAAGCGCCCATGCGAACGCGAGTCCGCTCGCCGCGAACGAGGGCTCGTAATAGAAGGCATGGGGCCGAAACACCAGCATGCAGGAATCCATGCGGTTTTCCTGGCCGTATCCGATCATGTAGTCCGGCCCGCGCGTGAAGCCGGTCACGAAGTCGATGACGATGATCGATCCGATGACGAGGAACGACAGGAAATATCCGCGTCCGACGTCGCGCGCGTCGAACAGCGCAGTCACCGCGAACGCGGCGACGAAGTCGAATGCGAACCAGCCGAGCTTGAGCAGTCCCGGTGCGGGCGATGGCGAGGATGCCACGGCAACCGCATACAGGACCGCAAACGGCAGCCACGCGATGGCCAGCGTCCTGATGTCGTCCATCGATTGCCGCGCGCGCGTCACGCCAAACACGGCAACGGCGGCGAGCAGCAGGACGGCCGCGAACCGCACGTTGACCGCCCCCGTGCGGAAGGCGAACAGCCTGTCGGCCGATGCGAGAAAGAAGACGACTGCGCAAACAACCGCCGGCATGGCGACGGTGACGCGGCCAGACAGCGTCGTGCGGGCTTCCATTGTCCGGATCGACTCCCCGAGGGCTGTGCGTAGTCTATAGTGGCCGTGCCGATGGGCGCCGTCTACACGGGCCTTTCGAGATCACGTGATTCATCCGATTCGACAGGGTGATGGAATCCGCTCGCGGAGCCCCACGCAACATGTCACCGCTATTCAAGAAGCTCAATCTCGGCGCGCATACGGTCATTCATGTGCTCAATGCGCCGGCGTCGTTCGAGCCCGAGCTCGCCTCCCTGCAAGGCATTGCCGTCAGGCGGTCGGTTTCCGGCCGATGTTCGTTCGCACTGGCGTTCGTCATCACCCAGGCGCAGCTGCACGCTGCAAGCGACAAGCTTGCGCGCGCCTGCGAAGGCGATGCCGTGCTGTGGATGGTCTATCCGAAGGGCACGTCGCGAAACTACAAGTGCGAATTCAATCGTGATTCGGGTTGGAGCGTGCTTGGCGACGCGGGGTTCGAACCGGTTCGAATGGTCGCCGTCGACGACGACTGGTCGGCGTTGCGCTTTCGCCGGGTCGAGCACATCAAATCCATGGCGCGCAATCCCGACGGTGCCATTTCGAAAGCGGGCCAACGCAAGGCTTCGGCCCGCGGACGGTAACGCCCGTCAAACCGGCCTCACCGACGGGTCCGGGAGTACGAATCCAACTCCCCACGCGGCGGACTTTGAGGTATTTTGGCTGGCGCGGAACCCGCCGCAGCGACACGGGACCGCAGGGGAGATCGACGATGAAAATATTTTCGCCCTTATCGCCGCTGTTCGTTGCGGGCGGCTGGTTGCTGTTGTCCATCGTTTCCCATGGCGCGCGCGCTGCCGATCCCGCGGCACCCGAGCCGCACTGGTCGGGCTTGCCGATCTGGGGCGCCGAGGCCGAGGCAAGGGGCTATCAGCTTCCGCTTCCCTTCGGCATCGGCGTCACCGCCTACTCGGCCCGGCAGCCGGTGGACATCCAGGACCTGCAGCTCGGCCGCAAGGGAAACGCCCCGGTGTCGGTCACGAATTTCCTGCAGATCAATCGGGTGGATACGTCCCAGCAGAACGTCTCGGCGAAGCTCGACGTCCTGGTGTTCCCGTTCCTGGACGTCTACGGCCTGCTCGGATACACGCAGGGCACCACCAGGGGACTCATTCAGGTCCCCGGCGATCCCGTACTGGGCATCATCGAGCCCAGGGAACTCCAGCTCAATGCCGCCTTCAACGGCCCGACCTACGGCGCAGGCGTGACCCTCCAGGGCGGCACGAAGGTCAGCGAATGGCGTGACCTGACGGCGATCGGGGTGGCCGACTGGAATCGCACCCAGACGAAGCTGTCGTTCGAAAACGAATCGCTGATCGCCAATACCAAGCCTGTGGCAACGGTCTTCTCCGCGAGAGTGGGCTTGCATGGCACCATCGGTCCGTCGATGGGCGCGGCAGTGTGGATCGGCGCGATGCATCAGCGCATCCAGCAAACGGTGGCGGGGAGCGTCGCCAACACGGACCTTCAATTCGTCGTGGTCCAGTCGCCGACGAATCCGTGGAACACGCTGCTGGGCGGCCTGATCGAGTTCGGCAAGGATGGCTATGTTCTCCTCGAGGGGGGTTTCGGTCTGCGCACGTCGATCCTGTTGTCCGCGGCGTACCGGTTCTGACCGGTTGCCGCGGCCTGACATGGCGTACATCCCGTCGCGCCGGAATGCCGCCTGCATTCGGCGTGCGCCGACGGCAGCGCGACGGTCAAGCTGTACGCCTGCAGCGATCTGAGATAGCGAATGGCCGTTGTCCGATACCTCGTCGCCGATGTGGATGCCGCGGTGGCGTTCTATACCAGCGTCCTTGAATTCGAACTCTCGGAGCGATGGGGTCCGCCGTTCGCCATGGTGACGCGCGGCGACCTCACGCTATGGTTGAGCGGTCCCGGCAGCTCGGCGTCGCGAGATCTTGCCGACGGCTCGAAGCCAACCGCTGGCGGCTGGAACAGAGTGGTGCTGGAGACGGACAAGCTCGACGCCCTGATCGCAAAGCTGGCCGCCTCCGGCGCACGTTTTCGCGGCGAAGTGGTTTCCGGCCCGGGCGGCAGGCAGATTCTGGTGAGCGACCCGTCCGGCAATCCCGTCGAACTGTTCGAGGCGAGCGCATGAGCGGGCGCAGATGCTGACCATCGACGAAGTGCGCTCCATTCCGCTGTTCTCAGCGCTACAGGTCGCCGAGCTCGAGCGTCTTGCCGCCACCTCCGCCGATCTGCATCTCGGCGCCGGAGAGTTTGCCGTTCACGAAGGGGGGGACCGCGCGCTGTACGCGGTCCTCTCGGGCAAGATCGAGGTCGTCAAATTGTTCGACGGCATCGAGCGAACGCTGGGCTGGCGGATTCCGGGCACGATCTTCGGTGAAGTCCCCATCGCCTTCGGCACGACGTTCGTCGGCGGATACCGGGCGTCGGAGCCGTCGCGCGTGTTCCGCGTCGACCCCAGGCAGTACTACACCGTCGCGGCAGCGTCACCGGAAGTCGCCGTGAAGGTCGGCTCGCTGGCACGTGAGCGCATGGGGGGATTGCAAGGCCTCGCGGCCGAGGCGCCAAAGGCGCGCGTGGTGATGGTCGGCAATCGATGGGACGCCGCCTGCGTCGCGTTGCGACAGTTCCTCGCGCGCAACCAGATTTCCTATGACTGGATGACACCCGACGCGCCCGAGCTCGCGACGCGCTGGCCGGGGGCGCCGACGGCGGACGACGACTATCCGGCGCTGCGCCTCACCGACGGCACGGTATTGCGCCGGCCCGCGACACGCGACGTTGCCGAGCGCCTCGGCCTGCAAACGCGCGCGCGGCTTGCCGAATACGACACGGTCATCATCGGCGGCGGCCCGGCCGGGCTCGCAGCCGCCGTTTACGGCGCGTCGGAAGGACTGCACACGGTGGTGGTGGAGCGCGAGGCGCCGGGCGGCCAAGCCGGAACGTCGTCGCGCATCGAGAACTATCTCGGATTCCCGAGTGGCGTTTCCGGCGACGAGCTCGCGAGCCGCGCACTCCAGCAGGCCAGGCGGCTGGGCGCGGAGATACTGGTCACGCGCGCCGTCACCGGCATCGATCCGGCAACGCGCAGGATCTGCCTCGACGGCGGCGAATTCCTCGGCGCCCGCACCGTCATCCTCGCCACGGGCGTGACGTGGCGTCGCCTGGACGTCGCCGGCTTCGACAAGCTGATCGGCAAGGGGATCTACTACGGCGCGGCGCGCAGCGAAGCGAGTGCCACGCACGGGCTCGACATCCACCTCATCGGCGCCGGAAATTCGGCCGGGCAGGCCGCGCTGCACTTCGCCAACCATGCGCGCTCGGTCACGCTTGTCGTCCGCGGCGACTCGCTCGAGCGCAGCATGTCCCGCTACCTCATCGAGCAGCTCGCAACGAAGTCCAACGTGGCGGTTCTGCCGCATTCCGAAGTCGTCGCCGCGCACGGCGACACCCACCTGGCCGCGATTGACATTCGCAACGGCACCGAAGAGACGGTGCTGCGACGCGACTGCGGCGGCCTTTTCATCTTCATCGGCGCCGACGCGGAGACCGGTTGGCTGCCGGACGGCATCGCTCGCGACGATCGAGGCTATGTCCTGACCGGCGATGGCGTGGTGAAGGCCGGTCGCTGGTCGCACAATCGCGACCCCTACCTGCTCGAATCGAGCGCTCCCGGGATCTTCGCCTGCGGCGACGTGCGGCTGAGTCCCGTCAAGCGCGTGGCCTCGGCGGTCGGCGAGGGCAGCATGGCGATCGCGTTCGTCCACAAGTACCTGCAGCAGGAGGGCCGTGCGTCATGAGGCCATCGACGTGCGTGCTGCGATGCCCATTCTGAGTTTCACGCGCGGCACGACAGTCATCCCGTGCCGCTAGACCACAACCGCACCCGCGCCAGTGACGGGCGAAATCATGGCCCATGACAATCTGGCAACGGCCATCGGCTTCGTCGGGGTGGCGTTGCTGCTGCTCGCGTTCCTGCTCAATCTGGTGAAGGTCCTGCGATCCGATGGATCGGTCTACCTGGGGCTCAATTGCGTCGGCGCAGGATTGGCCTGCTACTCGTCGTATCTCATCATGTTCATGCCTTTCGTGCTGCTGGAGGGAGTCTGGGCCGCCGTCGCGATGGCCGGAATCGTGCGCCGCCTGCTGCCGGCGGCAAGGCGCTAGCCCGGCGATGCGGGCGTGAACAAGGCAATCCACGAAGCAGTCAGCCTCGTCGCCTACGATGCAACGTGGGCCACGCAATTCGTCGCGGAGCGAGAGCGCCTGCGCTTGGAATTTCCACAGTTGCTGCGGATCGAGCATTTCGGCAGCACGGCCGTCGCGGGGATGCCGGCCAAGCCGATCATCGACATTCTGGCGGGTGTCGAATCGATGGCCGTCGCGGACGCGCTCTTCGAGCCCATCCTCGCGGCCGGCTACACGACGTCCCGCGCGTTCAACGCGATGCTTGCGGATCGGCGCTGGTTCATGCGGTCGTCGAACGGACGACGCACGCATCATCTCCACGTGGTCGTATTCGACAGCGAGGCCTGGGCGGTGCGCCTGCATTTTCGTGACATGCTTCGTGCAAGCGCGGACCTGGCGCTGCAGTATGCCGAGCTCAAATCGGTGCTGGCCGTGAAATACCGGCACGACCGCGAAGCCTATTCGGAAGCGAAGTCGGCGTTCGTGGCCGCGGTGGTCGCGGGCGCCTGATCCGGTACGCGCCAGCAGCCTGGCGGCAGCGGTACACGTCTCCAGTCGAGGGACTCAGCTCGGAAGCATTTGTCCGCAGCCGCCAAATATGCCCGGCCATTTCACGCATTCGGGAGAGCGCGATGTCCGAAATCCATCGGGGCGGTTGCCTGTGCGGGAATGTTCGTTTTCGAACGCTCGGCAATCCGATTCGCACGACGATCTGCCATTGCACGTTCTGCCAGCGGCTGACCGGCAGCGCCTTCCTGATCGAGCCCGTTTTCCTGTCGTCGAATGTCGAAATCGAGCGTGGCGCAGCAAGCACCTACGACCACCGCTCACCCGACCACGGCCGGACTCTCAGCATCCATTTCTGCCCGCGGTGCGGGACCCATCTGAGTCTTCTGTTCGAACGCTTTCCCGGCATGCAGGGCGTGTGCGGCGGCACGTTCGACGACCCCGCCTGGTTCAGGCCCGACAGGCACATCTTCACCGGGTCGGCCGTGCCGTGGATGATCTTCCCGCCGGATGCCACGTGCTTCGAGCGGCATGCGTTGCGCATCGATGGCTCCGTGGAGACGCCATGGCAGTCGTCGCCATAAGGCAATCTTGCCCGGCGATCGGAGCCGGCGTACTGTCGTTTTCCTGCCATGGCGCAGGTCGCAGGGCATTGCCACTGCGGCCATTGCGGAATCGGACCAGGAGGAACGGGCGATGCTTGCATACGTGAGCGGCGGGTTCGGCATCCTCATGCTGCTGCTCGTCGCCAGCGCGTTGCGCGAGGCGGTGGCGATGAAACGCTGGCCCGTCGCCAAGGGACGGATCCTGTCGTCCAAGGTGGAGCAATACAAAGCCGTGGCGGGGGCCGGCGATTTCGGCACGGCCCGGTCGCGCATGGTGCTCTACCGGGCCACCGTCACCTACGAATATGTCGTCGCCGGCCGGCGCCTCGAAGGCAAGCGCATCGCGCAAAGCCCCGGCCTCGATCGCGGTGCGCCGGTGTTCGCCGAGAAAACCGTGGCGCGTTACCCCGCCGGCAGCGCCGTCGACGTGCGCTTCAATCCCGCCCGGCCCGATGAAGCGGTCCTCGAGCCGCGCGTGCCGTTGGGCTGGATCCTCGTCGCGGTCATCGCGGTGGCGCTGGTCGCGCTCGCGGTCCATCTCTACGCCACCGATCAATGAGCAGTTCGCGGGAGGCGTCGGATAATGCGTCCTTCAGGGTCAACGCGCGCGTGATGCGTGCGGAAAATTGAGCGTTTACATGCTGCCTTCCGCTACGGCCGCCATGCTACTGATGTTCGACATCGTCGCTGACGCCGTTGCCGAGCACGATGACTGGCATACGCACGAGCATCTTCCGGAGCGGCTTTCCATTCCGGGGTTCCTGCGCGGAACGCGGTGGGTGTCGCCTCGCGGGCGGCCGCGGTATTTCGTCATGTACGAGGTCGAGACGCTCGCGACCCTGCAGTCGCACGCGTATATCGATCAGCTCGACCATCCGAGTCCGTGGACATCGAGGATGATGCCGAGCTACCGAGGCATGACGCGAGGGTTGTGCGCGATGACGGGCCATTCGGGCGCGGGATTGGGTCCGGCCGGCCTGCTGATCCGCTTCGAGCCTCGGACCGGACATGAGTCGGCGCTGCGCAAATGGCTGGTCGACGCCGCCCTTCCCCGGCTGGCGTCCAGGCGCGGACTCGGCAGCGCGTATCTGTTCGAGCGCGCGTTGACGGCCCCAATGACCACCGAACAGAGCATCCGCGGCGCCGACGCCGGCGTCGTCTGGGCGCTCTTCGTCACGGGCTACAGCGAAGAGGCCCTTGCGCCGCTCGCGCAAACGGACCTCGGCCAGGATCAGATCGCGGCACACGGCGGCACAGGCGTTTCCGACACCGTCTACCAAATGCATTACACGCTGACCGCGCCGGATGCCCGTGCCCGCTCGAATGCCTCGTGATGCGTGACGGCAAGCCGGACGAGGTGCATGTGACAATGCGCTGCCGGCATCGTGAAACGGAGTGAAGCCACATGAAATACCGCGGAAGTTGCCATTGCGGCCAGATCGCCTTCGACGTCGAGGGCGAACCTGCGGAGGTGACGTCGTGCAATTGCTCGATATGCCAACGCAAGGGCACGTTGATGTGGTTCGTGCCACGGCAGGCGTTGACGCTGCTGACGCCGCCCGAAAGGATGAGCACCTATACGTTCAACAGGCACGTGATCAAGCATCGGTTCTGCCCGACGTGCGGCATGCATCCGTTTGGCGAAGGCGCGGCTCCGTCCGGACAGGAGATGGCGGCGATCAACGTGCGTTGCCTCGAAGGCATCGACCTGGCGGCCTTGAAGGTCAAGCACTTCAACGGACGCGAGCTCAAGTAAGGACCCGTGGCGTGCACGAAGCTGAACCTCGGCCTCATCGCATGCCCGGATGACGCCAGCCGCTTCCGTACGCACGCTCGGTCCCGGCGATGCCGCGGTGATGCGATCGGTGCTGGCGATGTTCGGCGAGGCGTTCCGCGAGCCGCAGGTCTATCGTGACGCGCGGCCCGGCGCGGCCTACCTCGAGCGCCTGCTCCGGCGCGACACGTTCATCGCGATAGCCGCCACGGACGAAGACCGGGTGGTCGGCGGCATCGCCGCCTATGTGCTGCCCAAATTCGAGCAGGAGCGCAGCGAGATCTACCTCTACGATCTCGCGGTCGCGCAATCACACCGGCGACGCGGCGTCGCCACCGCGATGATCGCCGAGCTGCAGCGCGTCGGCCGCCTGCGGGGCGCGTATGTGATCTTCGTGCAGGCCGATCACGGCGACGACGCGGCCATCGCGCTGTATGCGAGGCTCGGCCTGCGCGAGGACGTGCTTCACTTCGACATCGCCATGGCACCTGCGGCGAAAGCCTGAGGCGCACGATCGGTCAGCCGGGGTCGTCGTCGGTCAGGAAGGGGCGCAGCAACCAAAGCCGCCGGCATTCGAACTCCGCGCCCTGCCCGATGTTGCGCAGGTTGCGGGTGACCTTGCTGACGCGATGCGGCTCGGCCCCGGCAAAATAGTCGTTGTATACGCGGTTGGAGACCAATGCGTTATAGGCGGGCGAGCTCCCCTTTTCCTTCAGTGCCGACTGCAGCCGGCATGCCACGTTGATGGCGCGGCCGACGTATTCCTGCTGGCCTTGCAGAGTCACCGGGATGAGCTCGCCTTTTTCGATGCCGAACGTGATGCCTACCAGCGCCGGCTTGTGGGACAGATGCGGCAGCAACGTGCGGCGAAACGCCACGGCGAAGTACAGGCAAAGGCTTTCCAGGAAGCGCAGCAGGCTCGCGCCGTCCGTGTTGGCGGGAAACAGCAGCAACCATCCGTCGCCCGTAAACTTGTACGGATCGAACGGAGCGTCGCCCTTTTGCTGCTTCGTCAGGTATCGCGTGAGCTCGCCGAAAAACTTCGTCAGCGGCTGGACATTCCCGCGCCGCGTCAGATCGTCGATGATGTTGGACGACGAACACATGTCGAAGGCGACGACGACGGCTTGCGCGCCGATCGTCAGGCGTGGATGGCTCATGGCATTGGCGGGACGAGGGACGTGGGCAGGTTATCGATGCCGGACCTCGCTGCCGGTGCCGGATGCCGACACTTTGCCCCCGAATGACGGATGCAGGCAACGATGAGCACGTCGCCAGCCACGATTGCACGCCCTTATGCGGCGATCGATTTCGACGCGCTTGTCGCGCGATGGCACGAGACGAATCGCGTGAGCTATCGCTACGTCGCGGAGCATCAGCGGCACACGCTGGCCGAGGCGCGTGACTTTTTCCGGGATCACGTTGTCGACCGATGCCGCGTCTGGGTCGCTGCGCGTTCCGGGCAATTGTGTGGAATGCTCGCGCTGGAGGCGCCATGGATACGCCAGCTCGCGGTGTTTCCGGAAGCACAACGCCAGGGCGTCGGCACTCTGCTGCTGGGCAGCGCGCGGGAGTCGTCGCCGGATGAGCTGCGGCTCTTCACGTTCCAGCGCAATGCTGCGGCTCGCGCTTTCTATGCGAAGCACGGCTTCAGGCCGCTGGCATTCGGCATCAGCCCGCCGCCGGAGTCCGAGCCCGATGTCGAGCTGCGCTGGGTCGCCCAGAACCACGCCCGATCGGACGCCAGCAATGGCCGGTGCGGTCCGTCCGGCATTTGACCAATTGGGGGAGCACCATGGCCGGCAGAATCGTTTTTACTTCCAATGCACCGAAGCCGCCACCCACGTACAGCCAGGCCGTAGCCGCCGGCGGGTTGATTTTCGTCTCGGGCACGGGCCCTTATGACGTGAGATCCGCCCGCCCGCCAGGCCGCCAAGCTGCCCGTGCGAATTCCCGGCATGAAGGTGTCGATCGCGGTGATCGCCGAGGCTTGGTGCCCCAAACACTGCGCGTGACGCCGCCGCGCCGTCGGCTTCGCGCGCCAGGCGACGGTCATTAGGTCATGTCGCGCGCACAAGCGGGATTCATCATCGCCGTGGCGATCCTGGCGGGCCTCGTCGGCCTCGCATTCCTGGTCGCGCCGCACGCGTGCGAAGGCGGGTTCGAGCTGTATTTCTGGATCGGCTGCGCAGCGCTGGTCCTGTTGTTCGGGCTGCCGTTTGCGACCCCCATCGGTGTCTCGTGGATCGCCCACGTTGCCTGGGCGTTGGCGTTCGTGGCGCTCGGCGCCGGCGCGTGGATCATCGGCATACTAACTGCCAATGTCCGGTTCATCTGCGGGCTCGGGTATTTGTAGCGCCCGCGAACTTCGACGATCGGCACTGTCCTAACATGACATCGCATGCGACGCGCCGGCCGGCGCCGCCGTTGCGGCACGCTGCAAACGCGATGGTGGCGGCGAACCCGATCGCGCACCTGGCGCAGGAGCGGTGATGAACGTTGTGGCGGTCAGTATCGGAGGCCCGCGCGAGGTGCAATGGCGGGGGCAGATCGTGAAGACTTCGATCTTCAAGACGCCGGTGTCGCATCGGGTGGGCGTCGCGCGCGACAACCTCGAGGGCGACGAGCAATCGGACCTGTCGGTGCATGGCGGGCCGCTGAAGGCCGTGTATGCGTATCCGCAGGAGCATTACGATCATTGGCGTGGCGAGCTCCCGGACGTGCCACTGCCTTGGGGATCGTTCGGCGAGAACCTGACCACGCATGGGATGCTCGAAGACGAGGTCTGGATCGGCGACCGCTATCGCGTGGGCTCGATGGAGCTCGTCGTCACGCAGCCGCGCATGCCCTGCCACAAGCTCGCGATCCGCTTCGGCGATCCGGACATGGTCAGGCGGTTTCTGCACAGCGGCCGCAGCGGATTCTATTTTTCGGTCGCCCGCGAAGGCGACGTGGGCGCCGGCGATGCGATCGAAAGGTTCGCACGCGATGCCGTGCGCCTGACGGTCGCGGACGTCGTCGCGCTCTACGCCACCGATCGCCACAACAAGGCATTGATGGAAAATGCCAGCATGCACCCGTCGCTGCCGGCGGCCTGGCGCGGGTATTTCCGCAAGCGGCTGGGAATGCCGGATGCGTGATTCCAGTGCGTGCGGCCCGCTTCCCGTTGCAACCGGCGGCGTCGATTCCTTTTCACCTGTCGCAGAACCAGGAGGCGAACGATCATGACTGCGGGCACCATCAGGCTCCACCGCGTGCTGCGAGCCAAGCCGGAACGCGTCTACAAGGCATTCCTCGATGCGGAGGCGATGGCCAAATGGCTGCCGCCCTATGGCTTCACCTGCAAGGTGCATCACCTCGACGCCCGGGTCGGGGGCACCTACAAGATGTCGTTCACGAACTTCGCGACGGGCCACGGCCATGCGTTCGGCGGCGAGTATCGCGAGCTGGTGCCGTCCGCGAAGATCCGCTACACCGACCGCTTCGACGATCCGAACCTGCCGGGGGAGATGGAGACGACGGTGACGCTGAAGGCGGTGTCGTGCGGCACCGATATCGCCATCGTGCAGGAAGGCGTGCCTGCGGCCATTCCGCTCGAGATGTGCTATCTCGGGTGGCACGAATCCCTCGCGCAGCTCGCCAGGGTCGTCGAGCCTGATATTCCGGACTGACGAGGTCGCCATGCGGCCATGAACACCGCACAGGTGAAGGCATTCTGTCGCCACTTCCCCGGCGCACTCGAAACGCTATACGGGGAGCCCTACAATTTCCTCGTGTATGCGGTCGGCGGCAGGAAATTCGCGTACTTCAAGACCAGCCATCCCGAGCGATGGCGCTTCAGCATGTGGGTCGCGCCGGATCGTTTCGTCGAGCTGACCGATGTTCCGGGTGTGAAGCCCGCCCGCTACCGCGGGCGCTATCATTGGATCACCATCGTCGACGTGTCCGACTTTCCATCGGCGTACCTGCGGACGCTGGTGGAAGGATCGTACCAGCGCGCATTCGCCGCATTGGGCAAATCGCGGCAGCTGGCGATCCGCAACCGCCAGACCGCGGATCCCGAGCGCCCATGACATCCACTCTCGATCACGTCAACGCGATCAGCCTGTTCGTCGAGGACCTGCAGGCCGCGCGCGCGTTCTATCTCGACGTGTTCGACGTGCCGATCGTGTTCGAGGACGAAAGCTCGGTCGCGGTCAGGTTTCAGAACCTGATCGTCAACCTGTTGCGCGCGCAGGATGCGCGCGAGCTCGTCGCGCCCGGCGCCGTGGCCACGCCGGCCGCGGGCTCGCGTTTCCAGCTCAGCATCTGGGTGCCGGACGTCGACGCGGTGTGCACGGCGCTGCGCCAGCGCGGGGTGCAACCGCTCACCGGCCCTCAGGACCGGGCGTGGGGCATGCGCACGGCGAATTTCGTCGACCCCGCCGGACACAGCTGGGAAGTCGCCCAGCGCCTGGACGCCCGCTAGGTCGCACGATGCGCGGAAGCTGTCTCTGCGGCAAGGTCGTGTACGAAGTGGAGGCGCTCGACTCCCCTCCAAGGCATTGCTCGTGCAGTATGTGCCGCAAGGCCCATGCCGCGGCGTTCAACACGTCGGCGGGCGTCAGCCGCAGCCGCTTCAAATGGCTGCAAGGCGAGGAGGTTTTGCGCGCCTACGAGTCGTCGCCGGGCAAGCGCCGATATTTCTGCGGCAATTGCGGCAGCCAGCTGATCGCGCACCGTGACGGCAGCCCGATGATTGCGCTGCGCGTAGCGACGCTGGATGACGACCCGGGTCAACGCCCGCAGGCACACATCTGGGTCTCGCAGGAAGTCGCGTGGCTCGACTACACGACGGACGTGCGGTCGTACGCCGAGTGGGAGCCCAAGTCGAAGTGACGCCTGCGTCCACATCAGCGTCGACCGCGGCGTTCATGTTTCGATGGCGCGCCACTGCCGGACCGGCAACCCCCTAGCGAGGAATGCATGTCGAAATTGCGCGTACAGAGCTTCGCGATCTCGATCGACGGATTCGGCGCCGGGCCGGACCAGGACCTCGAGCACCCCCTCGGTGTGCGCGGCCCCGCGCTGATGGAATGGTTCTTCGCGACGCGCGTCTGGCGCACGATGCACGGCCAAGCCGCTGGCGACGGCGAGACCGGCGTCGACAATGCGATGGCCCAACAGGGCTTCGACAACATCGGCGCATGGATCCTCGGCCGCAACATGTTCGGCCCCGTGCGCGGCCCGTGGCCGGACGATTCATGGAAGGGCTGGTGGGGTGACGAGCCGCCGTACCACACACCGGTCTTCGTGCTGACGCATCACGCCCGGGCGCCGCTGACGATGGCCGGCGGCACGGTATTTCATTTCGTCACCGACGGCATTCAATCGGCGCTGCGGCAGGCGAAGGCCGCGGCAGGCGGCCGCGACGTCCGTCTCGGCGGCGGCGTGGCCACCATCCGCGAATACCTGCGCGCGGGCCTGATCGACGAGCTGCGGCTGGCCACGCGCCCGATCGTGCTCGGCGCGGGCGAGCACCTGATGCAGGGCATCGACCTGCATGCGCTCGGCTATGAATGCACGGAGTCCGTCGCCGGCGAGCGCGCCACTCACGTGACGCTGCGCAAGCGCGCCTGATGGGCGGCCCCATGACGATGCCGAAGCATCCCGTCGCGATCGCCGCCATCGACGCGCCGCCGCGCATCAAGCCGTCGAACTATCCGCAGCCGTTCGCGTCCCGGATGGCGGGCAGGCGCAAGCATCCGCTGGGCGATCTCTTCGGCCTCGCCAACTTCGGCGTGAATCTCACGCGCCTCGCGCCCGGCGCGGTCTCGGCGCTGCGCCATGCGCATTCGCGCCAGGACGAATTCGTCTACATCCTCGAGGGCACGCCGACGCTCGTCACTGATGACGGGCGCGCCCTGCTCGCACCGGGGATGTGCGCGGGTTTCAAGGCCGGCACCGGCAACGGCCATCACCTGGTCAACGCGACGGCGGCGGAGGTCGTCTATCTCGAGGTCGGCGACCGCACGCAGGGCGACGAAGGCACCTATCCCGATGACGACCTCAAGGCGGTGGCGCGCGAAGATGGATGGCACTTCACGCACAAGGATGGTTCGCCGTATTGAATTCCGCGCGCTGCCGCACGCCGCCGCCGCATTCGCGATGCGCGGCGGCCGCCGGCATCGCCGATGATCAACGTCGTTCCCGCGCTGGACGCCGAGGCGATCGCCAGCGCTCGCGAGCTCTTCCGCGAATACGCCGCGGCGCTGCCCGTCGACCTCGAATACCAGGGCTTCGCCGCGGAGCTCGAAAACCTGCCCGGCGCGTATCGGCCGCCGACCGGCGCATTGCTGCTGGCGCGCGTCGACGGTGCGTTGGCCGGCTGTGTGGCCATGCGTCCGCTCGACACGCAGGTCGGTGAAATGAAACGCTTGTACGTGCGGCCGCTGCATCGCGGCGCCGGTGTCGGGCCGCGCCTCGTCGAGGCCGCGATCGCCGCCGCCAGCACGTGCGGATACGCCGCGCTGTGGCTCGATACGCTGGAATCGATGACGGCGGCGCAGCGGCTGTACCAGCGGTACGGTTTCCGCACGATCGCGCCCTATGGCGGACAGGCCGCGCCGGGCACGCGCTACTATGGATTGCGCCTGCCCGCCGCCCGCGATCCCGCATGAGCCGGCGCCACAGCAGCGCGACGAGCCCGGGCGCGGTGCGGCTTGCGTCCGATTCGCCGCTGGACGACACTGTGGCGCCTGCCACGCGCTGCATGCCGGCCGGCACTCAACCCCGCCCACCCGAAAAGGAGTAGCTCACTTGGCAAAGCCCAACTACGCACTTGCGAAACGACAACGAGACCTCGCGAAGAAGCAGAAGAACGAAGCGAAGCGCCAGAAGAAGGCTGCAGCGACGCAACCCGAGGCGCCGGCGGACACCGCGCCGCCCGGGACAGGCGAGAAGCCCACGCCCTGACGCCGGCGGCCCGAAAGCCGCCGTGCAACGACCACGCGCAGCATGCGACGGCGCATGCGGGCGAATCACCGGATGGCCCAACTCTTCATCGGCATCGTCACTGGCGCGCTCGGCTTCGCATACATCGTCTACGGCCGGCGCCAGCAGCGTTTCGCGCCGCTCCTCTGCGGCATCGCGCTGTGCGCCTACCCGTACTTCATCGACAGCACCCTCGTGCTGTGGCTCGTCGGCGCGGCGCTCGCCGCGGTGCCGTTCGTCGTCGACCTGTGAGCGCACCGTGCGTGCCGCCCACGCCGCAGCGCCGCACGGAGATCGCCATTGAAGATCGACCATATCGACCATTTCGTGCTCACCGTGCGCAGCATCGAGGCCACGTGCGAGTTCTACGCGCGGGTGCTCGGCATGGATGTCGTGTCGTTCGGTGCGGGACGCAAGGCGCTGGCATTCGGCGCGCAGAAGATCAACCTGCACCTGGCCGGACACGAGTTCGAGCCCAGGGCCGCGCATCCGGTGCCCGGCGCCGCCGACTTCTGCCTGATCAGCGCGGTGCCGCTGGCGGAGGCGATCGCGCATCTCGCGCGCTGCGGCGTCGGCCTCGTCGCAGGCCCGGTCGCCAAGACCGGTGCCGCCGGCCCGATGCAGTCCGTGTATTTTCGCGATCCGGACCAGAACCTCGTGGAAGTGTCGAGCTACGCGGCGTCCTGATGCGCCGGCAGCGTTGCGCCGCGCCCGGCCGCGCATGAACGAGCGCCTGTCGCGCACGAGTCGAGTCGTGGCCTTCGCGCTTGCGGCGACGTGGCTCGCCACCGGGGTGCTGGCGCTCGCCTTCGCCCTGACGCAGCGGCGCATGCTGCCGGGTGCTGTCGCGATCGCGGCAATCGTCTACGGGCTCCTGTGGTGGCGTGCGGCCGCGCGCGCGCGGCTGCTGACATGGCGCGAGCTGGTGGCGCCCTGGCGCAGCGCGCGCCGTGCGGGGCCGGACCGCGAATAGTCGCTGTTCGGGCCGCGTGTGCCGGCGCAGAATGCTCATTCGGCATGTGGCCCCTGGGGAGATCCCATGCGCATCCAATACGCCATCGTCTTCGTCAGCGACATGCGGCGCTCGACCGCGTTCTACCGCGATACGCTCGGCTTGCCGCTGCGATTCGATTCGCCGGGCTGGACCGAGTTCGCGACGGAGGGGGCGACGTTGGCGCTGCATGCGGCCGAGGCCGCAGACTCCCGCACTGGCGGCGCGGACGAAACGCCGGCCGGACAATGCCAGCCGGGCTTCGGCGTGGCGGATCTGGACGCGTTCCATCGGCGCATGACGGAGCACGGCGTCGCCTGCATCGAAGCCCCCAAATCGATCTTCGGCGCGCGCATCGCGCGCTATCGCGATCCCGACGGGCTCGCCATTTCGGTCAGCGAGGTACGTGGCGCGTCGCCGCACGCGACATGAGCCCGGCCCTGCGCCTGTGCGCCGCGCGTGCGCGCAGCGGCCACTCCTGCGTGTACCGCCGCCCATGAACCCCTCGCCGCCCGACGACCACTGGCACGAGGGCGACCCCTACGAGCGCTACATCGGCCGCTGGAGCAGGCCGGTCGCGGCCGCGTTCCTGGCATGGCTCGACCGGCCCATGTCGCTGCGTTGGCTCGACGTCGGCTGCGGCACCGGCGCGCTGACGGCAGCGATCGCCGCGCAAGCGCACCCGGCAACGCTCGTGGGCGTCGATCCTTCGCCCGGATTCCTCGCCAAGGCACGCGAGCGCGTGCCCGGCGCCACGTTTCGCGTCGCCGATGCGCTCGCGCTGCCGCTGGCCGACGCCGCGGCGGACGTCGTCGTCTCCGGCCTCGTGCTCAACTTCGTCGCCGATACCGGGCGCGGCCTCGCCGAGATGCGACGCGTGTGCGCGCCGGGCGGCGTCGTCGCCGCCTACGTGTGGGATTACGCCGCGAGGATGGCGCTCATTCGCCACTTCTGGAACGCAGCCATGGCGCTCGACCCTGCCGCGCGCGCACTCGACGAGGGCGCGCGGTTTCCATTGTGCGATCCGCAGGCGCTTCAGTCGGCCTTTCATGGAGCGGGCCTGGAGTCGGTCGAGGTCGTGCCCATCGACGTACCCACCGTGTTCCGCGATTTCCACGACTACTGGACGCCATTCCTCGGCGGCCAGGGGCCGGCGCCGGCGTACGCGATGGCGCTGGACGCGGCCGCACGCGAGCGGTTGCGCGAGCGGATTCGCCAAGACCTGCCGGTGCGTGCCGACGGATCCATTGCACTCATCGCGCGCGCATGGGCCGTGCGCGGCTGGTCGGACACCCTGGCGGCGCGCGGCATCGGTTAATCTGCGCGGTGCGGCGAAGCGGCAGAGCGTCTGCGGTGGCTGTGACCGTGGTGTCCGCGCCGCTCACGCATCGGCGGGATCCGTCGCGACGCTCCCGATCCTGCAGGCCGGAAGGAGAACCATGCTCGAGTTGCGACCCACCTGCGAGAACTGCGGCAAGGCGCTGCCGCCGGCTTCGCGCGAAGCCCGCATCTGCACGTACGAGTGCACGTTCTGCGCCGCGTGCGTCGACGAAATCCTCGACAACGTGTGCCCGAACTGCGGCGGCGGCTTCGAGCCGCGGCCGATACGGCCGGCGACCAACTGGAAAGGCGACAACTACCTCGGCAAGGATCCGCCGGGAGACAAGCCGCGTCATCGGCCGGTCGATCCCGCGGCTCACGCGCGCTTCGCCGCCGCGATCAGCAAGCTGCCTCCCCATCTACGCTAGGGCTCGACCCACCATCGCCATGCTCGACATCCTCGGCAGAACGTCTTCCATCAACGTG
This sequence comes from uncultured Pseudomonadota bacterium, assembly GCA_963781395.1. Taxonomy (GTDB): domain Bacteria; phylum Pseudomonadota; class Gammaproteobacteria; order Burkholderiales; family Casimicrobiaceae; genus VBCG01. Next base: position 95,645 of record CAWAFO010000009.1, on the reverse strand, counting down.
CGCAAGGTGCTGTGGACCTGCGCGGAGCTCGACGTGCCGTTCGAGCAGGAATGGTGGGGCACCGGTTTTCGCGACACCCGGGATGCGCAATTCCTCGCGCTCAATCCGAACGCGCTGGTGCCGGTCGTCCGCGACGGGGCGTTCGTGCTGTGGGAGTCGAATGCGATCTGCCGCTACCTCGCCGCGCGCGACAAGCGGGACGACCTGCTGCCGCGCGACCCGCAACCGCGTGCGCTGGTGGAGCAGTGGATGGACTGGCAGGCCGGCGACCTCAACACGGCCTGGCGCTACGCCTTCATGGCGCTGGTGCGCAAGAGTGCCGCGCACACCGATCGTGCGGCGATCGACGCCAGTGCGACGTCCTGGAACCGGCATATGGCGATGCTTGACGCCCAGCTCGTGCATACGGGCACGTTCGTCACCGGCGACACGTTCACGCTCGCCGACATCGTCCTCGGGCTCACCGTGCATCGCTGGCTGAATACGCCGATCGAGCATGCCAGGCTCGCCGCCGTGCAGGCGTATTACGAGCGCCTGCGGCCGCGCAAGGGTTTCGGCCTCTATTGCCGCGACGACATGCCGTGATACCCAGCCGTGGCGGTACGCCGACCCGCCTCGCGCGACGCGCTGGGGCCGGCAGCGGCGCACGCGTGCGCGGTTGGCCTGCCTCTTGGCGCGCTGCGCGGATCGGCGTAGAAATAGTGTTTTGCGGATGTCGCGGCAGCCCGCCTGGCGCCTTGCCGGCCATGGCGCGACTCGCGGCGCGAACCCGGACTCGCAATCGACCGTGAACGCCCTGATCGTGCTGGTCTTGCTCCCGTTGCTGGTCGGCGTCGCCGCCGAGGCGCTGTTTCGCGAGCCGCGCCGCGCATCGCTGGTGGCCGTCGTCGCCACCGCGGTGCTGACGTGCCTCGCCGTGCAGGTCCTCGACCGCGGCGACTCCTGGAACTGGATCGCCGGGCTGATGGTGCTGCCGTTGTCGATCGCCCTCGCCGTGGCGGCGACGCTGCTGTGCGATGGCCGCTTCGATCCGCCGCGCCACGCGCGGCGCGACATGCCGTAGGCCGCGCCCTGTTGCGCGACCATTCCCTGCTTCTGCCACGCCAGCCGTGACCACGCCGCTGCGGCACCGCGCACGCGCGACGGAGTGCCGCCCATGCGCGTGATACGCGCGCCGCGTCTCAAGCTCGAGCCGCAGGTCGCCGCGCACGCCGAGGCGATGTTCGGTGTCCTTGGCGATCCGGCGATCTACGCGTTCGAGAACACGCCGCCGCCGTCGGTGGCGTGGCTGCGCGACCGGTTCACGCGTCTCGAGACGCGATGGTCCGGCGACGGCACGCAGCAATGGCTCAACTGGGTGATCCGCCTCGCACCCGGCGAGCTCGCGGGTTACGTGCAGGCCACCGTGCCTGGCGACGGCAGCGCGGCCATCGCCTACGTGCTCGGCAGCGCGTGGTGGGGTCGCGGGCTTGCACACGAGGCTGTCGCCGCGATGATCGCCGAGCTGTCGGCGCGCTATCGCGTGCGCGAGCTCAATGCCATCTTCAAGGCCGAAAATCGACGCTCCCGCCGGCTGCTCGAGCGACTCGAGTTCGCGGCGGCGTCGCCGGCGCGCTGTGCCGCATCCGGTGTCGAGCACGACGAAGCGATGATGGTTCGCGTGCTCGATCGCGGCGCATCCGCCGCTGGCGCATTATCCTGATGCCCGCGTCGCGCGTGTCTGCGGGCACCCGCACCTCCGATCGTCTCCTCGCGCAATGCCTGTCGTCGATGCCTGAAACTTCGTCGCCGCCGCAGTACGCGATTTCGCGAAAGCCGCAAGCGTGATAATGCCCGCCGCCGGCAATTGGCTCGCCTGGGCGCTGCTGTCGGCCGCCTTCGCCGCCCTCACCGCGATCTTCGCCAAGGTCGGCGTGCAGGGCGTCGACTCCGACCTCGCCACGCTGGTGCGCACGCTCGTCATCGTCGGCGTGCTGGGTGCCTTCATCGCCTGGAGCGGCAAATGGTCCAATCCGCTGGCGCTGCCGTCGCGCACCTGGCTTTTCCTCGGCTTGTCGGGGCTTGCCACCGGGGCCTCATGGGTTTGCTACTTCCGCGCGCTGCAAGCCGGCGACGCCTCGAAAGTCGCGCCGGTGGACAAGCTGAGCGTCGTGCTCGTGGCGGTGTTCGCGTTCGCGTTCCTCGGCGAGCGGCCGGCACTGCACGAATGGCTCGGCATCGCGCTGGTCGCCGCGGGCGTCGTCGTGCTGGCGCTGTAGCGGCGCGCCGCCGCTAGAATGCAGGGGCGGGCCGGCGTGGCTCGCGCGACCGCGCGCGGCGCGACAGGCAAATCCGTGAGCAGCGCTCCCGCAGTCCGCAGGGCCGACAAGCTGATGTCCGATGCCGCGGTCGAGGATCTCCTCGTCACCGGCTATTGCGGCCGAATCGCTACGGTGGGACCGGATGGGGAGCCCTACGTGTGCCCGCTGCTCTTCGTGTGGATGGACGGCCGCGTCTGGCTGCACAACACGAGCGCGATCGGCCACCTGCAGCGCAACGTGCGCCACGATGCTCGCGGATGCTTCGAAGTCGACGCGCCTGGCGACGTCTTCCCGTACGGACGCTTCCAGTGCGACACGTCGATCGAGTACCGCAGCGTCGTGATCTTCGGCCGCATCGCGATCGTCGACGATCGCGCGCAAAAGGCACGCTTCTTCGACGCGCTGATGGCCAAGTATTTTCGCGACGATCCCGGCCGGCCGCCGGGGTTCTTCCCCCGCCTCGACCAGGTGACGGTCTATGCGTTGACGACCGAGCGCATCACCGGCAAGGCGACGCCGCTCCCGGTTCCCGCGGAGCGCTGGCCGGCGCTCGACAACACGCGATCGCCGCAGGCCGTGCCGCCGACCGGCGCGCGCTGAGGCACTCGCTCGCGGCCGCAAACACACCCGACCAGCCATGCCCATGCACGCCACACCATGACCTTCCTCCACCGCCATCTATTCGCCGCGATGTGGATCGGGTGGGCGCTGTACTGGTGGCTGCTGGCGCGCAACGTCAAGCGCGAGACACAGCGCGAACCGGTCGCCTCGCGCCTCGCGCACATGCTGCCGCTCGTCCTCGCGGTGCTGCTGCTGTGGTCGGACCGGATGCCGGCGTGGATGCTGGGCGAGCGTTTCCTGCCGCGTGCCGAGTGGACGTTCGTGCTCGGCGCGCTGCTCACCGCTGCGGGCCTGCTTTTCAGCGTCTGGGCACGCGTCCACATCGGGCGCAACTGGAGCGGCATCGTCACGATCAAGGAGGACCACGAGCTGGTGACGAGCGGGCCCTACGCGATCGTGCGCCATCCGATCTACACCGGATTGCTGCTCGGCTTCATCGGCTCGGCCCTTGCCCGCGGCGAATGGCGGGGCGTGCTGGCGGTGGCGATCGTGCTGGTCGCGCTGTGGCGCAAGCTGCGCGTCGAGGAGCGGTTCATGCAGCAGCAATTCGGCGACGCCTATCGGCAGTACGCGTCGCGCGTGCCGGCGCTGGTGCCGCGGGTCTGGTAGCGTGCGCGGCAGATCGGTGTCCGCCCCGGGGAGACGAAGATGAAAAGATTCGCGATCGGCGTGCTGTGCGCGCTCGTCGGCTACGTGGCGATCGCGGCGGCCGGCTATTTCCTCGTGTCGCTATTCTCCCCGAACATGCACGACCGTTCGGTGGAGGCGGCGATGACCGCGGCGTTCGTGTTCGGACCCATCGGCGCGATCCTGGCCTTCATCGGCGGTTTCGTCGCCGCCGGCCGCGGCAGGCACGGCGGCACCCCGCGCGAATGAAGCCAATTCCGGTTCGCGCGCCCGTGGTACGCGCCGCGACCCAGCCTCGATCGATCCTTCGTCCACCGGAGTCACCATGCCACTCATCACCCTGACCGTGCGCCGGCCGAAAACGGCGGCGTTCAAGAGCACGATCCTCGATGCGGCACACGCCGCGCTCATCGCCGTGGGCGTACCGGCCGCGGACAAGTTCCAGCGGGTGATCGAGCTCGACGCCGCGGATTTCCGCTACGACCCGACCTATCCCGAGCTGCGCACGCCGCGCACCGACGACTTCGCGCTGATCGAGGTGCTGTGGTCGGTCGGCCGCAGCGTCAAGATCAAGCGCACGTTCCTCGAAACCCTGATGCAGGGGGTTTCCGCCGCAGGCCTGGACCCGGAGAACGTGATGGTGTGCTTCAAGGAGACGGCGTGGGAGAACTGGGCGTTCGGCGGCGGGCGCATCCTGCACGCATGAGCCACGCAGGAAATCCGCGGGTTGACGCGGTCGCGCCACTGCGCGCCGCGCAAGGTTGGCGATGCCCGCATCCTCGGCCGCGATGATGCTGGTCTGGCCGTCGCATGAGCACCTCGCGAGCTACGTCGCCGCGCTCGAGCGCGGCTGGTCCCCCGACAACGTGCGCGGCGCACCGGCGGCAACGGAGGAGCTCGCGAAGATCCGCGCCGACGTGCAAGCGTTCCTCGCCGCGATGGTCGACCGTGAAGGCAAGGGGGCCCCGGTGACGCTGCCGGACGGATCGAAGGTAGCTCGCATCCCGGGCTATCGCCGCTGGATGTGGGACGGCGAGTTCTGCGGCTCCATCGGCCTGCGCTGGGTGCCGGGGACCACGGCGCTGCCGCCGCATTGCCTCGGCCACATCGGCTACGCCGTGGTGCCGTGGAAGCAGAATCGCGGCTATGCGACGCGCGCGTTGCAGCTGACGCTGGTGGCGGCGAAGGGCGAGGGACTTCCTTGCGTCGAGATCACCACCGATCCCGGCAACATTGCCTCGCAGCGTGTCATCCTCGCCAACGGCGGCGTACTGGTCGAGACATTCACCAAGCCGGCGCAGTTCGACCATGCACCGGGATTGCGCTACCGGATCGCCCTCGCGTGAGCCCCGCCACCGGTCGCAAAGCCGCAGGCTATTCCGGCACGCCGCTGGCGAAGAAGCTTGGTGTCGTCGCCGGCAGCCGCGTGCTCGCCATCGCCGCACCCGCCGACTACGCCGCGCTGCTCGCACCGTTGCCCGAGCGCGTGGATTTCAAGTTGCGCGCCAGCGATGCCGTCGACATCGCACATGTCTTCGTCGTGCGCAAGGCCGAACTGCAAAAGCACCTGGCGAGGCTGCGCACGCAATTGCGTGCCGACGCGGCGGTGTGGGTGTCGTGGCCGAAGCGGGCCTCGGGCGTGGCATCGGAGGTGACGGAGAATACGGTGCGCGAAATCGGGCTGCCGCTCGGGTTCGTCGACGTCAAGGTCTGCGCGGTGAGCGACGTCTGGTCGGGTCTCAAGCTCGTCGTGCGCAAGGCGCTGCGATGAGCGCCGGCGTCGCGCATCCGAGCGCCGCGCGCGGCGCTCGTCGGCGTCAGCCGCCGTTGATCGCGTCCCCGTGCGTGCCGGCGCAATCCCTGCCTGCGCGCGCACCGGCGGCGTACGATCGCAGCCGATACCCCGGAGGATTTAGGGCATGCTCAAGCTCCTCTTCCTGTGCCTCGCCATCGTCGTCCTGGCCGTCGCCGCGCTGCCGCTGGCGCTGCTCGCGCTGGCGTTCGCGCCGATCTTCTGGCTGGTGCTGCTGCCGCTGGCGGCCGTGGCGGCGGTACTCGCGGCGCTCGCCTATCTCGCGTATCTCGTGATCGCGCTGCCGCTGCGGGTGCTGCGCCACATCGTCTAGCGTGGGGGTGCGCGCAACCACCGCGACGCCAATGTCCACGGCAGGCTCGCCGCGCCGTGCACGCCGCCACCGCGCGGTCGCGCAGGTGCTGCTGGCGGCTGTCGCCCTGACAGCCGGCTCCGCGCTCGCGCAGACCGGCAGCGCCGCATCCGCGGCCGCACCCCCACGTTCCAACTACTTCAACGATCCGTTCCTGCAGGTCACCGCCGCGATCAAGGACTGCCCGGTGCCGGCGGGCCCGCTCGTCACGCGCGAGGAAATGCAGATCGAGGCGCACGAGCGCGCCGAGCGCGGCACGCGCTGCTTCGACTCGGGATTCTGCCGCCTGCCCAACTCTTACCTCTACGACCGCGAGATCATTCCACGCGTGCAGAAGGCCATCCTCGCCGACGGCCGCTTCGCCGGCACCAGCGTCTGGGTCGAGGGGCAGCGTCGATGGGTTTGGCTCAAGGGCTGCGTGCGCCGCAAGGCGGACGCCGCTGCACTGGAGAAGCTGGTGCGCAGGGTGGACGACGTCGAGGCGGTCGTCGACGAACTCGTGGTGAAATAGCCCTTCGCCAGCCCGACGGATCTCCAGCGATGCCCCTGCCCGCCACGCTCGAGCGCTTCATCGCCCGCGTCGAATCCAACGCGCACGCCGAGGCGATCGAGGAGTTCTACACCGAGAATGCGTCGATGCGCGAGAACCAGGCGCCGCCGCGCACCGGACGCGACCTGCTCGTCGCCCACGAGCGTGCGGTGCTGGCACGCGCGGCCAGCGTCACTTCACGATGCCTGCGACCGGCGCTCGTCCATGGCGACTTCGTCGTCGTTCACTGGTGGTTCCGCTTCGAGTGGCCCGACGGCACGTTCACCGAGATGGAAGAGCTCGCCCACCAGCGCTGGCAGGGGGAGCGCATCGCCGAGGAACAGTTCTTCTACGACCCCGCGCAACGGGTGCGCAAGCCGCTCGCCTGACGCCGCGCCGCGGCGCGGCGCGCAACCCATCCACTCCACGACGGACCCGCCGCGCGCCCCCGGCCGGCGGCGCGCGGCGACGGACTCGTCGACGATGCCGTCGAGGAGTACATTTCGCGCTTGGGGTCATTACAATCATAAAAGGGGAGACGGGAGTGGCACTCAATTTCATCCGGATCGCAGTGGTCTATCTCATCGTCGGCGCGACGCTCGGAATCATCATGGGCATCCGCCAGAATTTCGCGCTGGTGCCGGTGCACGCGCACATCGGCCTTCTCGGCTGGGCGACGCTGGCGATCGCGGGCATCGCCTATCACCTCTATCCGCAGGCCGCGCAGACTCGCCTGGCGCGCATTCATTTCTGGCTGCACAACCTCGGGCTGCCGGTGTTCATGATCAGCCTCGGCGTTATGCTTTCAGGCAACGAAGCCGTGCTGCCGGTAGTGGTGGTGAGCTCGCTCACGGTGCTGCTGGGTCTCTACGTGTTCGCCGCCAACATCCTGCGCAACTTCAAGCCGGCGGTCTAGCGCGCGGCGTCGCGATGTCGCGCTGAACGGAGGATCGCGTGTTCGACCACATCGGCATCGGCGTCAGCGACCTTGCGCGGAGCAAGGCGTTCTTCGTGAGCGCGCTCGCGCCGCTGGGCATCGGCGTCGTGATGGAAGTCCCGCAAGGCGTGGGCCTCGGCCGGCCGGGCAAGCCCGCATTCTGGCTCGGCGCCGGCGAAAAGCCGTCGGCGCCGATCCATATCGCCTTCGCCGCCGCGACTCGCGCCGACGTCGACGCGTTCTACCGGCACGCCCTCGCCGCCGGCGCCAAGGACAACGGCCCTCCCGGCATCCGCGCGCAGTATCACCCCGACTATTACGGCGCATTCGTCATCGGCCCCGACGGCCACAATGTCGAGGCCGTGTGCCACGCGCCGGGATAGCGCTGGCGATGTCGACCGGACGCGGTGAGCGCGCATGGGGTCGCAGTTGACGTGAGGCGCGTGCTGCCGCGCCTGCCGGTCATCCTCGCCGGACTGCTGTCGGCGCCGTTCGTCGCATTTCCGCTCGCCGCGGGCGCGTACATTGCGTATTCGCTGGTAGTCGACGACTGGTACCGCGACATGTTCGGCGACTACGGCATGAAGCTCCTGGTGCTGTACACGTTCTACGCGTTCGGCGTGGTCGCCGCGGCGACGATGGCCGCGCCGCGGTTTGCCACATTCGGTGGCGGCGTGCGGCTGACGGCGATCGTGCTGTGCGCGGCCGGCCTCATCGCCGCCGGGTTCCTCGAGAACGAGTTCTGGGACGACGCCGACCGCCTGATCGCGCGCGGGCTCCTCTTCATGCCGTACCTGCTCTGGCTGCTGGTCGGCCTTGGCGCGCGGTGGCGACGATCGGACCCGCACGGACCGGAGGTGCGCCGATGACCGCGAACCTGGAGAAATCGATCTCGAGCTTCGACGCGTTCATGGAATCGGCGTGGACCGCGCATGGCGAGCGCCCCGACGACGTCGCCGCGCAACTGGCCGATGCGCTCACGTTGCCGCAGGACGCCGCGCAACTGCAGCGATTCGCGTCACTGGCGACGCACGTGTACGGCGAGCATCTCGGACGCTGGCGCGATGGCGTGCTGCTGCTCGATGCGCTGCGCACGACGCCTGCGTTCGACGGCGGCGGCGACGCCACGCGGGCGCTGGCTCGTCACGTCGCGACGCTGCGCCATGCCGCCGGCGATGCGGACGCGCTCGGCACGCTCGCACGCGACGATCAGGCGGCGGCGCTGGCCGCTGCCGCCTCCGCGCTCGCCGGCCGGCAGGCTTTCGAGCGCGCGATCGACGCGCATGTCGCCGCGTGCGCGCTCGCCGCCGCGGGCATCGCCAAGGACTCGCCGGCGAATCGCGCGCTGGCCGTGGCGGGCAACAATCTCGCCGTGACGCTCGAGGGCAAGCGCGATCGCTCGCCACGCGAGACGCAGGCGATGCTCGATGCGGCGCAAAGTGCGCTCGTGCATTGGAAGGTCGCCGGCACGTGGGTGGAAGAGGAGCGCGCGCATTACCGTCTCGCACGAAGCCGGCTGTGCGCGGGCGATGCGCAAGGCGCGGTCGCAAGCGCCGCGCACTGCATCGCGCTGTGCGACACGAACCACGCGCCGCCGTTCGAGTTTTTCTTCGGCTACGCGGCGCTGGCGCTGGCACACCGCGCCGCCGGCGATCATGCCGCGTTCGAAGACGCGCGCACCCGCGCGCTGGCGCTCTACGAGAGCCTCGCCGACGACGAGCAGCCATTCGCCGCCGCCGACCTCGCCGCGATCGAGTCGCCGGCGCCCGGCGTGTAGCGGCACAGACGCCGCGCACCGGCCTGCGGCTCGCGCTGCCGCGACGGCCGTTGTTGCACGGGTCGATTCACAATTTCACCGCGTAAAGGTAGATTGGCGTCACTTGCGCCGCGGCGCGTTCGCGCGGCAACGCCGGTTCAACTGGAGAGCACCTTGAACGAAGAGACATTCAACCTGAGCATCCGCAAGTTCCTGAAGATGGTCGGCGTCAATTCGCAGCGCGAGATCGAGCAGGCAGTGGCGAAGGCCACCGCCGACCGCAGCATCGCCGGCACGGAGACGCTGCCGGCGACCATGACCCTGTCGATCGCCGGCCTGGCGCTCGAAGTCACCTTCGACGGCGAGATAAAGCTCGTCTGAGTCCTGAGCCGCGGCGGCCGGCATGACCGATATCTTCATCGTCATCTTCGCGATGATGCTGTGCTTCGTCAACGCGCTGGTGTGGACATTCGTCTCGGACATGCCGATGGTCGGGTTGGGCTGGGTGGTGGCGGGATTCGCCTGCATCTGGCTGCGCAAGTGGTCGCGCGGGTTTTAGGACGCCCCGCGTCGCCGCATGCAGCGCGCGATCGTCGGCTTTCACCTCGACGACCTCTCGCATTGGGTCGCCGAGCTCGACTGCGGCCACAACCAGCATGTGCGCCACGACCCGCCGTGGGTGTCGCGGCCATGGGTGACCACCGAGGCCGGCCGCAGGCGCCACCTCGGCACGCGCCTCGGCTGCCGCAAGTGCGACCGCGGCGAACCTGCCGATCGCCCGCCGGACCGGTGATGCGTGCCTGCCGCCGGCGCCTTGCATGGCGCGCGCCGCGCGGCGCAGAATAGCGCCGGCCTTCAACGTCGAGGAGAGGTGATGGGACTCATCCACATCGTGTGGTCGATCATCGTGGGCTTCGTCGTCGGGCTCATCGCGCGCGCCCTGGTGCCGGGCCTCGACGCCATGGGATTCATCGCCACCACCGTCGTCGGCATCGTCGGCTCGCTGATCGGCGGCGTGATCGGCAACATGGTGTCGAAGCCGCCCGAAGGCGCCAAGTTCCATCCCGCGGGGTTCTTCATGTCGCTGCTCGGCGCCATCATCCTGCTGGTGATCTGGCGCTACGTGCGGTGAAGGGCGCGCGGCAGCCGGCGTCCACGGCCACCGCGTGATGCGCATGCCGATCCTGTCCCGCCGTCCGCCGCCACGCGCGTTGGTGTGCGCGCTGCTGTTGCTGGTGACGGCGGCCTTCGGCGGCGTGCCTGCCGCGAACCTGCCCTATGACGCGTCCGCCGATGCGCATGCCGACATTCGCCACGCACTCTCCGACGCCGCGCGCACCCGCAAGAACGTGCTGCTGGTGTTCGGCGCCAACTGGTGCGAGGACTGCCGGGCGCTCGACGCGGCGCTGCGCAAGCCGGACAATGCCGCGTTGATGGCGCGCGAATTCAAGGTGGTGAAGATCGACGTCGGCCATTTCGACCGCAATCTCGACATCGCGGCGGCCTATGGCGACGCGGTCTCCAAGGGCATTCCTTCCGCCGTCGTGGTTGCCCCGGACGCCAGGATCCTGTACGCCACGCACGCCGGCGAGCTGGCGGACGCGCGCACGATGAGCGCTTCCGGCGTCCACGATTTCTTCGCACGTGCGGTGCAGACGGCGAAGGCAGCACGCTGACTTCGTGCACTTCGCGGTGGCGTCGCCCCGGTATTCGCCCGCATGAAGATCATCGGCGTCAAGGTCGACCACACTGTCCGCGCCAGCGTGCCGCGCGAGGGCGATGACGGAGCGTGGCGCGCCGACCTCCAGGCGCCGCGATGAGCGCCGACGTCGCGTTTCCGCTCGCCGGCGGTTGCGATTGTGGCGCCGTCCAGTACCAGCTGATGCGCGCGCCGCTGATCGTGCATTGCTGCCATTGCCGCTGGTGCCAGCGCGAATCGGGGACCGCGTTCGCGCTCAATGCGATGGTCGAGTCGGAATACGTCGTGCTGACCCGTGGCGAGCCGGAAATCGTGCTCACGCCGTCGGCGAGCGGCAAGGGCCAGCGCATCGCCCGTTGCCCGTCGTGCCGGATCGCCGTCTGGAGCCACTACGCCGGTGGCGGTGACGCGGTGCGCTTCGTGCGCGTGGGCACGCTTGCCGACCCCGATGCGCTGCCGCCCGACATCCACATTTTCACGTCGACCAAGCAGCCGTGGGTGGTGCTGCCGCCGGGCGCGCGTGCCGTCCCCGAGTATTACGACGCCAAGGTCGTATGGTCGGCCGCGAGCCTCGAGCGCCGCGAGGCATTGCGGGCGCGGCGCAGGCAAGAAGGCCGATGAGCTCGACATCGACTGCCGCAAACGCGGCCCCACGACCGGATTCCCGCTTTCGCGGGAATGACGCCTTTCGCCGATGAAGCTCACGGTCAAGCCGTTGACGCCCGAGAACTGGCCCGATCTCGAGAAAATATTCAATGCCCGTGGCTGCTCCGTCGCACGCGGCTGCTGGTGCATGTACTACCGGCGCAGCGGCGCCACGTCCAAGCCGCCTGCCGGCATGACCCACGCCGCGCGCAATCGCGCGGATCTCGCGGCGCTCGCGCGCGCGCAGACGCCACCAGGCCTCGTCGGCTATCGCGGGCGCACGCCGATCGGATGGCTATCGCTCGGCCCGCGGCAGGATTTTGCAAAGCTCGCGCGCTCGCCGGTGATGAAGCCTGTCGACGATGCGCCAGTGTGGTCGATCATCTGCTTCGTCGTGCCGTCGGCGTATCGCGGGCAAGGCGTGGCGCGCGCGCTCCTCGCCGCCGCCATCGCCTGGGCACGCAAGCGCGGCGTGACGCTGCTCGAAGCCTATCCGGTCGACCGCGAGGAGCGTGGGCACGACGACGCGATGTGGTTCGGCGCCAAGTCGATGTTCGACGACGCGGGCTTCGCCGAGGTGGCGCGACGCAAGCCGCAGCGCCCGGTCGTGCGCTTGCAGTTGCAGCGCACGGCGGGGACGCGGCCGTAGCATAATCGGCGGCCCACTCGCCCCTGGCTCGTCGCGCAATCCCATGTCCGCTTTTGTCGCCTTCCTCCACTTCCTGGCCGCCTTCGCGCTGTTCGCGGCGCTCGCGGTCGAGCTGATGCTGACGCGTGGCACGCTCGACGCCTTCACGGCGCGGCGCCTGCTCGTCGTCGACGGCGTGTTCGGCATCAGCGCCACTGTGGTGCTGCTGGCCGGGATCGCGCGCGTGCTGTGGTTCGCGAAGGGGCCCGCCTACTACCTGCACGACATCTATTTCATCGCCAAGATGGCGCTGTTCGTGGCCGTCGGCCTGCTGTCCATCTATCCGACGCTGCAGTTCCTGCGGATGCGTCCGGTGCTGCGTCAGGGCGGCACACCCGCGCTGCACTTGGCGCACCAGCGGCGCATCCGCCTCGTGATCCACGTCGAAGCGACGCTGGTCGTCCTGATGATCCTGTGCGCATCGCTGATGGCGCGCGGCGTCGGCGTGATCGGCAGCTGAGCGCCTCGCGGCGACCCGGCCGCGACCCGGCACGGCGCCGCGGCATTAGGGCGCCGGACGTCGGAACGTCGCCGCCACCGCGTCGGTGAACGTGCGCTCCTCGCGCAGTATCAGGCGTCTCTGCTGCGCGAACTCGAAGTTGGCGCGACCTTCGGCATCGGCGCGAAGGCGCGCGCGGTACGCCTCGTAGCCGGCGAGGTCGGCAAACGCGATCAGCCCCCAGGCCACGTCGTTGGTGCCTTCGTGCGGCAGGAAATAGCCGACGAGGTCGCCGCCGCAGCGCGGGATGATGCGGGCCCAGCTGGCGGCGTACTCGGCGAATGCCGCGCGCTGGAACGGGTCGATCTGGTAGCGAATGACGCAGGTGATCATCGTTGCTCTCCGGAATGTGCGCAAGGCGCGTGCGCCGACGGCCGCACGCGGGTCGCGCGGCGTGGGCGCCGCGATTCGTCGAGACTACCGGTTGCCACACGCGAATGATTCGACTAAGATCGAAGCATGCACGACGGCCCGAGCATCGCCCGCATCGCCGCGCTGATCGGCGATCACGCGCGCGCCCACATGCTGACCTCGCTGCTGTCGGGCGAGGCGCTCACCGCCACCGAGCTGGCGCAGGAAGCGGGTGTCACGCCGCAGACCGTCAGCACGCATCTCGCCAAGCTCGTCGACGCGCGGCTGCTCAGCGTCGAGCGCCAGGGTCGGCACCGCTACTTCCGCCTCGCCGGCCACGACGTCGCCCATGCGCTGGAGAGCCTGATGGATGTTGCCGCGCGCACCGGCGCCACCCGCGTGCGTCCCGGACCGCGCGAACCGGCATTGCGCAAAGCGCGGGTCTGCTACGACCACCTCGCCGGCGCGATGGGGGTAGGGGTCTACGACGCGCTGCTCGCCACGCGTGTGCTGCGCGACGATGGCGACGGCCCGGTGCTGACGCCAAAGGGCCGCGCGTATTTCGCCGAATTCGGCATCGACATCGACGCCTTGGCGCGCGAGCGCCGGCCCCTGTGCCGCGCGTGCCTCGACTGGAGCATGCGTCGCCACCACCTGGCCGGCGCGCTCGGCGCAGCACTCCTGCGCCGTATCATGGAACAGGGCTGGGCACGCCGCGTGCGCCATTCGCGCGTCGTCGCGTTCACGCCGCCCGGAGAGCGGGCGATGCACGCCCGGTTCGCCACGCTTGCGCAGCCTGCAATGCCCGGCCGCCTGGCGAGCGAGGCTCGCGACAGGGCGATGTCATGAGCGAGCGCTGCGAGCATTTTGCCGGCATCGTGCCGGTCGCCCCACGCACGCGCGGATGCGAGGAATGCATGGCGCTGGGCGAGCCGTGGACCGCGCTGCGCGTATGCCTCACCTGCGGCCATGTCGGCTGTTGCGAGGACTCGCGCCACGCACATGCGCTCGCGCATTTCAGGGAAACCGCGCATCCGCTGATCGTGCCGCTCGAGCGCAACGGCAACTGGAGCTGGTGCTACGTCCATCACCGCTATTACGACGCGCTGCCCGACGCCCTGCTGCGGCCGCGCTCGCTGCTGGCGCGCATCGGCAAGCGCTTCGCGCGACGCTGAGCGCCCGGCGTGGCCGACGCGACGGGCTACGACACGTCGCAGGGCGGCTGCAACTGGAAGCGGTCGAAAAGGAAGTCGATGAACGCGCGCACCTTCGGCGACAGGTGTCGATTGCGCAGGTAGACCGCCCAGATCGCGAGCCCGGGCGGCGCAAAGCCGTCCAGCAGCTGCTGCAGGGTTCCGCGCTGCAGGTCGGCGCCGATCAGGTACGTCGGCAGCAGCGCGATGCCGAGGCCCGATAACGCCGCCTGGCGGATCGCATTCTGGTTGTTGAGCCGCACCGACCCATCGACGGTGACGCGGATCTCGCCCTCGCCGGTGCCGAAGCACCACTGGCGCTCGACGCCGTGCGGGGCGAACACGAGACAGTCGTGGCGCGCGAGGTCCTGCGGCGTGCAAGGTGCGCCGCGACGGCGCAGGTAGGCCGGGCTTGCGCAGACGCTGCGGCCGATGGGCGCCAGCCGGCGTGCCGCCAGGCCGCCGTTGGGCTCCTTGTCGACCACGATCGCGACGTCGAAGCCATCCTCGGCGAGGTTGGCCGGATGATCGTCGAACACGAGGTCGACGCGCAGCTCGGGGTACGCCGCCAGCAACTGCGACAACGCCGGCGTCAGGTGATGCACGCCGAAATCCACCGGCGCATGCACCTTGAGAAGTCCGCGCGGCGCCGCCTGGAAATGCGACGCGACGTTCTCGGCCTCCTCGGCGGCGGTGATCATCTGCGTGCAGCGCTCGAAGAATGCGTCGCCGATCTCAGTCAGCGTCACCGAGCGCGTCGTGCGATGCAGCAGGCAAACGCCGAGCTCGTGCTCCATCTGCGTGATGTGCTTGCTCACGGCCGACTTCGACACGCCGAGTCGGCGCGCCGCGGCGGACAGGCTGCGCGCCTCGGCGGCACGCACGAACATTTCCATGGCCACCAGATTCATCTGAATTGTCGAAGCGTGGAAAACACAGTTGTTCCGGAGGCAACGCGCGGCAGTCGAACCGTTGAGGCAAGCTGTCGTCGAAACATGACAAGGCGTGCGGATGCGGCAATCGGAATGTCGCGACAGCGCACGAGCCTTTTCGTGTCGCGGCGTTTCGAGTATAGCGCCGCCGACTGCGCAACCCGTGCAACAAGCTGGAGGATTCAAGGATGTACGACCACTTCCCCGAGGCTCGCGATTGCGCGATCGGGACTCGACGCGCGTTTGTATTTTTTACAAGCGCGCGCGCGCCGCGACGGCGCGGCGAATCACGATGAAATTCGTCGCCGGCCGCCGCCAGCTTCTGAAGGCAGCGATCGTTCCCGCCGCCGGGGTCGCGCCGATTGCGTTCGTGCGCGACGCTGCGGCCGACAATTCGCTCCCGCCGGCGTCCCGGAAGTATTTCACTGCCGCGGAATTCGCCTGGATCGAAGCCGCCGTCGATCGGCTGATTCCGCAGGACGCGCTCGGCCCGGGCGCCAGGGAAGCCGGCGTCGCGGTGTTCATCGATCGCCAGCTCGCGGGCGCCTACGGCCGCGCCGAGACGTGGTACATGCAGGGCCCGTGGAAGCAGGGCACCGAGCAGCAGGGCTACCAGTCGAAGCTGACCCCGGCGGCGCTGTACCGCGCCGCGATCGGCGACGTCGACGCGCATTGCCGCGACGCGTACCAGGGCAAGGCGTTCGTCGCACTCGACGCCGGGACGCAGGATGCGCTGCTGCACGCGCTCGAGGACGGCAAGGTCGAGCTGGCGCACGTGCCGGCCAAGGCGTTCTTCGACATGCTGCTGCAGAACACGATCGAAGGCTTCCTCGCCGACCCGATGTACCACGGCAATCGCAACTTCATCGGCTGGAAGCTCATCGGCTTTCCGGGCCCGCGCTACAACTATGTCGACGAGATCGAGCAGCACGGCAGGCGCTATGGCCAGCCGACGGTAGGCCTGCTCGGCCGCGACGGCACGCGCGTGAAGGACGCCTGAGATGGCCACGCGCATGCCGAAGGTCGATGTCGTGCTCGTCGGATTCGGCTGGACGGCGAGCATCCTCGGTCAGGAGCTGACCGACGCCGGACTGCAGGTGCTGGCGCTCGAGCGCGGCGGATTTCGCGACACCGTTCCCGACTTCGCGACCACGCTGATCCAGGACGAGTTGCGCTACGCGGTGCGCAACGGTTTGTTCGAGGAACCCGAGCGCGAGACGCTGACGTTTCGCAATTCGCTCGACCAGACGGCGCTGCCGATGCGCCAGCTGGGATCGTTCCGGCCGGCGGCCGGCGCCGGCGGCGCCGGCGTGCACTGGAACGGCCAGCACTGGCGGTTCCAGCCCTCCGATTTTTTGCAACGCTCGCACATCGAGCAGCGCTACGGCCGCAAGTTCATACCCGAAGGCATGACGATCCAGGACTGGGGCGTCACGTACGAAGAGCTCGAGCCGCACTTCGACCGCTTCGAGTATCTGTGCGGCACGTCGGGTCGCGCCGGCAATCTCGGCGGCAAGCCGCAGGACGGCGGCAACCCGTTCGAGGCGCCGCGGCGCCGCGAGTATCCCAACCCGCCGCTGAAGCGCGGGCTCGGCCAGATGAAGTTCGACGCCGCGGCGAAGGAGGTCGGTTTCCATCCGTTCCCCTGCCCCGCTTCCAACACCTCGCGCGCGTACACCAATCCGCTGGGCGTCGAGATGGGCGCGTGCACGTACTGCGGCTACTGCGAATGGTTCGGCTGCGGCAACTATTCGAAATCCAGCCCGCAGACGACGATCTTCCCCGTGCTGCTCGCCAAGGACAACTTCGAGTACCGCGTGCGTTGCGAAGTCACGCGCGTCAACCTCGACGCGTCGAAGACCCGTGCCACCGGCGTGACTTACGTCGACGCGCAGGGCCGCGAATTCGAGCAGCCGGCCGATCTCGTCATCCTGTGCGCGTTTCCCACGCACAACACGCACCTGCTGCTGGTGTCCGGCATCGGCAAGCCGTACGACCCGAAGTCGGGCACCGGCGTCACCGGCCGCAACTACGCCTACCAGATCACGTCCGGGGTCGACGTGTTCGTCGACGAATTGATCAACCCGTTCATGGGCGCCGGCGCGCTGGGACAGGCGGTCGACGACTTCAACGCCGACAACTTCGACCATGGCCCGCACAACTTCATCGGCGGCGGTTACCTCGCGCTGTGGACGACCGGCGGCCGCCCGATCCTGCAGAGCCTGGTGCCGGACGGCACGCCGAAATGGGGCAGCGGCTGGAAAAAGGCCATGGCCGAGAACTACCTCAAGTCGGTCAGCATCGCCACGCATGGCAGCGTGATGAGCTACCGCGACGCCTGCCTCGACCTCGATCCCACTTACCGCGACGTCTACGGCAACCCGCTGCTGCGGCTGACCTTCGACTTCCACGACAACGAGATCCGGATGTCGAAGTTCCTCACCGACAAGGCGGCGATGATCGCCAAGGCGATGAAGCCACGGTCGATGCACGTCAAGGAGCGCAAGCCGCCGTACTCGATCGTGCCCTACCAGACCACGCACAACACCGGCGGCGCGATCATGGGCACCGACCCGCGCACGAGCGTGGTCAATCGCTACCTGCAGGCATGGGACGTGCCGAACGTGTTCGTGATGGGCGCATCGGCGTTTCCGCAGAACGCGGGCTACAACCCCACCGGCACCGTGGGCGCGCTGACGTACTGGGCCGCGGACGCGATCCGCAGCCAGTACCTCAAAAAGCCCGGGCCGCTGATGTCGGCGATGTGACGATGACGCGCGCACACCTGCTGGGCATCGTCGCCGCGTCGGCGCTGGCCGCGGCCGCGGCCGCGGCCGCCGCCGTGCCCGCGCCGATTCCCGGCGACGGCTCGCACGCGGCGATCGAGCGCGGCCGCAACCTCGCGCTGGCCGGCGATTGCAAGGCCTGCCACACCGCCGATGGCGGACAGCCGTTCGCCGGCGGCCGCGCCGTACCGACGCCGTTCGGCACGATCTACTCGACCAACATCACGCCTGACCCGGCCACCGGCATCGGCACGTGGTCGGCCGACGACCTGTGGCGCGCGATGCACGACGGCATCGACCGCGAAGGGCAGCATCTCTATCCGGCATTTCCGTACCCGTGGTACACGAAGGTCACGCGCGAGGACAGCGACGCGATCAAGGCCTACCTCGACACGCTGCCGCCGGTGCACCAGCCGCCGCGGCCGAACAAGCTGCCGTGGCCGCTGACGCTGCGCCAGGGTCTCGCCGTCTGGAACGCGGCGTTCTTCCATCGCGGCACCTATGCCTGGAACGCGCAAAAGAGCGACGCCTGGAACGAAGGTGCGTACCTCGTCGAGGGTCTCGGCCATTGCGGGGCGTGTCACACGCCGAAGAATTTCGCCGGTGCGCCGAAACACGGCGACGCCCTCGCCGGCGGCTATGGCGAGAACTGGTACGCGACGAGCCTCGCCAACGACGTGCGGGATGGCGTCGGCAGCTGGTCGGAGCAGGACATCGTCGACTTCCTCAAGCGCGGCGCGAACAAGCAGGCGACGGCGTTCGGCCCGATGGCCGAGGTGGTACGCGAGTCGACATCGCACCTCGACGACGCGCAGCTGCATGCGATCGCGGTCTATCTCAAGGACGCGCCCCAAACGGGCAGCGCGAGCCCGGTCGCGCAAACCGCCAGCGATGCCGCCACGCGCGGCGCCGGCCTCTACCTCGACCAGTGTGCAGGCTGCCACATGGCGCATGGAGAAGGTCTCGCGGGCGCATTTCCGCCGCTCAAGGGCAACGGCATCGTGCAGGCGCGCGACGCGGAGACGCTGGTGCATCTCGTGCTCACCGGCGAGAGCGCGGCGGTGACGCGCGCGCGGCCGAACCGCTTCGCGATGCCGGCATTCGACTGGAAGCTGTCCGACGCCGAGATCGCCGATCTCGCAACCTACGTGCGCAGCGCCTGGGGCAACGCGGCGTCGCCGGTGTCCGCTTCCACCGTGGGCGGCATCCGCGGCAAGGTCGAGCACATCGTCGAGCAGTAGCAAGTTCACGGGTCGCGCAAGGCCCGTTCAAGGGAGTTGCCGGTGTGGCGCAAGTGTTCTCCACGCGTTTCACGCTCGTCCTGCGCGTCGTCGCGACCGCGTTGCTGGTGCTCGTCGCGCTCGCCCTGTTGACGTACCGCGTGAACGCGCGCAGTGACGCCGCAATCGGCGCCCCGATCGACCAGCCGGTGCCCTTCAGCCACAAGCACCACGTCGGCGACGACGGCATCGATTGCCGCTATTGCCATGTCGCCGTCGAGACCTCGGCGTTCGCGGGCATTCCACCGCTGTCGACCTGCATGACCTGTCACTCGCAGCTCTTCACCGACCAGGCGGTGCTGGCGCCGCTGGTCGATGCCTATCGCACCGGCCGGCCGCTCGCCTGGAATCGCGTGCACGACCTGCCGGACTTCGTCTATTTCGACCACGGGATCCACGTCGCCAAAGGCGTCGGCTGCTCGACGTGCCACGGCGCCGTCGACACGATGCCGCTGACGTGGCGCGCAGCCTCGCTGGACATGCAATGGTGCATCGCCTGTCATCGCAAGCCCGAGGCGTACCTGCGACCGGCCGACCGCATCTACGACATGCACTGGACGCCCCCCGCCGACCAGGCGGCGCTCGGCCGCGCGCTGGCGAGCGCCAATCACATCCGTGGCGCCGACGTCCTCACCAGCTGCTCGACCTGCCACCGCTGACGACCATGGCCGACGCGATTGCCTCTGCGCTGAACGACGCCGCGCACCTGCACTTCTGGCGCAGCCTGGAGGAGCTCGATGCTGCGGCGTCGACGCCGACCCCAGTCGCCGCCGAACCGCCGGTGACGCTGGCGCGGCGCGACGTGCTCAAGGTGATGGCCGCCTCGCTCGCGCTCGCCACCGGCGGCTGCGGTCGCGTGCCGCTCGAAAAGATCGTGCCGTATCGCGACGGCCCTGCGCAGGACGGCTACGGCAAGCCGGTGTTCTACGCCTCGGCGCTCGAGCGCGACGGTTACGGCTGTGGCGTGCTGGTCGAGACCAACATGGGGCGCCCGACCAAGATCGAAGGCAATCCATCGCACCCCGCGAGCCTTGGCGCCACCGACATCTTCGCGCAGGCGGCGGTGCTCGAGCTGTGGGACCCCGATCGCTCCACCGCGCATTGGCGCCGCGGCGCGATCGACACCTGGTCCCATTTCGCCGGCGAATTGCAGGAGCGCCTGCGCGGGTCTGCCGACGGCGACGGCGTCGTCGTGCTCACCGAAACGGTGACGTCGCCGACGCTGCACGACCAGCTCGCCGCGCTGCTCGCTCGGTACCCGCGCGCGGCGTGGCATCAGTACCAGCCGATCAACCGCGACGCCGTCTACGCCGGCGCGCGTCTCGCGTTCGGCGAGGCGCTCGAGCCGACGTACCGGTTCGCCGAGGCCCGCGTGATCGTCGCGCTCGACGCCGACGTCGTGACCGCGATGCCGGGTGCGGTGCGCTATGCGCGTGACATCGCCGGCGCACGTCGCATCGAGCATGCGTCGCGGATGAGCCGCCTGTACGTCGCCGAAGGCACGCCGAGCCTGACAGGTGCACTGGCCGATGACCGCCTCGTCGTGCGCACCCGCGACATCGCCGCCCTGACCGCGCGTCTTGCCGCGCGTTTCGGCGGCTCGGCATCGGCGGGGGCCGACGGCGATGCGACACCCGAAGCGCGTGCGTGGCTCGACGCGGTCGCCGCCGATCTCGAGCGCAACCGCGGGCATGCGATCGTCGTCGCCGGTGACCGCCAGCCGGCGGCGGTGCACGCCGGCGTGCATGCGCTCAACCAGGCGCTCGGCAACGATGCGCTGGTCGACCTGCGCGCGCCGGTGGCGTACGACACGCACGACCAGGTCGACGCCTTGCGCGCGCTGGTCGGGGCGATGCGCGGCGGCCGCGTGACGACGCTGCTGATGCTGGGCGGCAATCCGGTGTACGCGGCGCCGCGCGACCTCGGCTTTGGCGACGCGCTGGCGCACGTGGCGTGGACCGCGCATCTCGCGCCGTATCGGGACGAGACGTCCGCCGCCTGCACGTGGCACGTCGCCGCGGCGCACGCGCTCGAAAGCTGGGGCGATGTGCGCGCCTACGACGGCAGCGTCACGATCCGCCAGCCGGCCATCGCGCCGCTCTACGACGGCAAGTCGGCGCACGAGGTCCTGTCGGTGCTGGTCGACGGCAATCCGCGCGGCGGTCACGACCTCGTGCGCGAATTCTGGCAGCGCGATCGCGCACACGACTTCGACGCGTTCTGGCGCGTTGCGCTGCAGTCGGGGGTCGCCGTGGCCGCGCCGGCGGCGCGCGCGCGGCGCGTCGTCGCGCGCGCGCCCGCCGTGCCGTTCTCCACGCAAGCGACCGCCGCGGGTGTCGAGCTCGTGCTGGCGGCGGATCCGACGCTCGGTGACGGCCGCCACGCCAACAACGCGTGGCTGCAGGAGCTGCCGAAGCCGATCACCACGCTCACCTGGGGCAACGCCGCCTGGATTTCGCCGCGTCTCGCCACCGCGCGCGGACTCGCCAACGAGGACATGGTCGAGATTCGCGCCGGCGCAACACGCGTGCGCGTGCCGGTGTGGATCGTGCCCGGACATGCCGACGCGTCGGTCACGCTGCACCTCGGCCATGGCCGCACCCGCGCCGGCCGCGTCGGCGACCGTGTCGGCGTCGACGCCTACGCGCTGCTCGATTCGACGACGCGCGGCATCGTCGAAAGCGTCGAGGTGTCCAGGGTCGACGGCCGCACCGGTCTCGCCGTCGCGCAGACGCACAACCGGATGGAAGGGCGCGACCTCGTGCGCCTCGTCGCGCGCGATGCGGCCGCGCGCTGCGAAGAGGGGGCCTGCGAGCCTGCGCACGCGCGCGATCCCGCGCAATCGCTCTACCCGGACTTTGCCTACCCGGGCTACCGCTGGGGGATGAGCATCGACCTCAACGCGTGCATCGGCTGCGCGGCCTGCACCATCGCCTGCCAGGCGGAGAACAACATCCCGGTGGTCGGCCGCGACGAGGTGCTGCGCGGGCGCGAGATGCACTGGATCCGTGTCGACCGCTACTACGAAGGCGGCCGCGACGCGCCGCGCACGCTGTTCCAGCCGGTGCCCTGCATGCAGTGCGAGCGCGCGCCCTGCGAGGAAGTGTGCCCGGTGGAGGCGTCGGTGCACGACGCCGAGGGACTCAACGTGCAGGTCTACAACCGCTGCGTCGGCACGCGCTTCTGCTCGAACAACTGCCCGTACAAGGTGCGCCGCTTCAACTGGTTCGGCTATGCGCGACAGGCGCCCGCGCTCGACGCGCAGCGCAATCCCGAGGTCACCGTGCGCATGCGCGGCGTGATGGAAAAGTGCTCGTACTGCATCCAGCGCGTCGAGCGCGCGCGCATCGATGCCGATCGCGAAGGCCGTCGCATCGCCGATGGCGAAGTGGTCACCGCGTGCCAGGCCGCGTGCCCGACGCAGGCGATCGTCTTCGGCGACCTCAACGACCCCGCCAGCGCCGTCAATGCGCGCAAGGCGTCGCCGCTCGACTACGCGCTGCTGGCGGAGCTCAACACCCGCCCGCGCACCACCTACCTGCCGCGGGTGAGCAACCCGGCGGCAGAGACCCCGGCTGCCGAGAAGGGATCGTGACCGACGAAGCCACGCTCGCGGCAACGCCGGTGCTGATCGGACGCTACACCGATGCGTCGATCACCGACAAGATCGCCGACATCGTGCTGGTGCGCCCGGCGCACTGGGCGTGGATCGCCGGCGCGCTGGTCAGCGGCGCGCTCGCCATCCTGTTCCTCGTCGCGGTCAGCTGGCTGTTCATCGAGGGCGTCGGCATCTGGGGCGTCGACCAGCCGGTGGCCTGGGCGTTCGCGATCACCAACTTCGTGTGGTGGGTCGGCATCGGCCATGCCGGCACGTTCATCTCGGCGTTCCTGCTGCTGCTGCGCCAGAAGTGGCGCACGTCGATCAACCGCTTCGCCGAGGCGATGACCATCTTCGCCGTGGCGATGGCTGGCCTGATGCCGATCCTGCACCTCGGGCGGCCCTGGTTCTTCTATTGGCTGATTCCCTATCCCAACATCATGGACCTGTGGCCGCAATGGCGCAGCCCGCTGATCTGGGACATCTTCGCGATCGGCACGTACGTGGTCGTGTCGCTGCTGTTCTGGTACATGGGCCTCATCGCCGATCTCGCGACGTTGCGCGACGCGGCGAAGCAACGCTGGCAGCAAATCGCCTACGGCCTGCTGGCGCTCGGCTGGCGCGGCGATGCGCGGCACTGGGCGCGCTTCGACAGCGCCTATCTGCTGATGGCCGGCCTCGCGACGCCGCTGGTGATCTCGGTGCACAGCGTCGTCTCGCTGGATTTCGCGATCGGCAACACGCCGGGCTGGCACTCGACGATCTTCCCGCCCTATTTCGTCGCGGGCGCGCTGTTCTCCGGCTTCGCGATGGCGCTGACGATCGCGGTGCCGATGCGCCGCGTGTTCCGCCTGCAGGCATTCATCACCGAGCGCCACCTCGACAACATGGCGAAGCTGATGCTGGTGTGCTGCCTCATCGTCACGTACAGCTATCTCACCGAGATCTTCATGGCGTACTACAGTGGCGATCCCTTTGCGATCGCCATGACGCAGAACCGGCTGCACGGACCGTACGCGCCGGTGTACTGGGCGGTGATCCTGTGCAACGTCGCGATTCCGCAGGCGCTGTGGTGGGCCGGCGTGCGCGCGCGCCCGGCCGCGCTGTTCGCGATCGCCATCGTCGTCAACACCGGCATGTGGCTCGAGCGCTTCATGATCATCGTATCGAGCCTCAACCGCGATTTCCTGCCGTCGTCCTGGCATCTGTACGTGCCGACGTTCTGGGATTTCGCCACGCTGGCAGGCTCGATCGGCCTGTTCGCGCTGCTGTTCCTCGCGTTCCTGCGCGTGCTGCCGGCGATCTCGATCGCGGAGATGCGCAAGCTCGCGCGGGAGAAGGCGCATGGCGAAGCCTGAGCCGGGCGCTTACGGCGTGGTCGCGGAATTCGCGACGCCCGAAGCGCTGCTGTCCGCGGCAACCCGCTGCCGCCAGGAATTCAGCGACGTCGAGGCGTTCACCCCGTTCGCCGTCGACGGCCTTGCCGACATACTCGGCTTCGCGCGCAACGGCGTCGCCGCGGTGACGTTGGCAGGCGGCATCGTCGGCGCGATCGGCGCCTATTTCCTGCAGTGGTACAGCGCGGTGGTCGACTACCCGATCAACGCCGGCGGCCGGCCGCTGCACAGCTGGCCGTCGTTCATCCCGGCGACGTTCGAGCTCGCCGTGCTCGGTGCCGCGCTCGCCGCGTTCTTCGGCTTCCTTGCACTATGTCGTCTGCCGCGGCTCAACCATCCGCTGTTCGACGTCCCCGACTTCGATCTCGCGTCGAAGAGCCGCTTCTTCCTGTGCGTGCGTGCGACGGACCCCGCGTACGACGCCGCGCGGGCCGAGCGCCTGCTCGCCAGTCTCGACGCCGTGCGCGTGCTGCCGGCGCAGCGGGAGGCGCCATGATCGCCCGCGCGGTGTCGGCCGCGACGCTGGCGGCGCTCGCGCTTTGTGCGGGCTGCGAGAAGACCGCGCGCAACATGTACGACCAGCCGCGCGACAAGCCGCTCGCGGCGAGTCCCCTGTGGAGCGACACGCGCTCGGCGCGCGATCCCGTCGTTGGCACGCAAGCGCGCAGCGCCGGCACGCGCGCCGACACTTCCAGCGGGCGGCTCGGCGACGTCGCGGCCGAAGCGCCCGTGTCGCGCAGCGAATGGACGCTGTCCATGATCGCGCGCGGCCGCGCGCGCTACGACATCTTCTGCGCGCCCTGCCATAGCGTGGCCGGCGATGGCGACGGCATGATCGCGCGCCGCGGATTCCCGCATCCGCCGTCGTTCCACAGCGAGCGCCTGCGCGATGCCCCCGACGACCATCTCTACGCGGTCATCCGCGACGGCTATGGCGCCATGTATCCGTACGCCAATCGCATTCCGCCGGACGACCGGCGAGCGATCGTCGCCTACATCCGCGCGCTGCAGCTCGCGCAGCATGCACCGCTCGACTCGCTGCCGGCGCAGGACCGCGCGCGGCTCGAGGCATTGCCATGACCTCGCGCGCATTCGCCGATCCGCGTGCGCGGCGCGCATGCCTCGGCGTCGGCATCGGCGCCACCGTGCTTGCCGCGCTCGCCGGGACCGCCGAGCCCGCGCACTTCTTCGCGGCGTGGCTCTTCGCATGGCTCTGCGTGCTCGGCATCGCGCTGGGCGCGATGGCCAACGTGATGATCCACGAGCTCACGGGCGGCGAGTGGGGCTTCGTCGTGCGTGCCCCGCTCGAGGCGGCGCTGGCGACGCTGCCGGTCGTCGCGCTCCTCGGCGTGCCGCTCGTCTTCGGCCTCGCCCATCTCTACCCATGGGCGGCCCACGCCGGCGATCCGGCGTTCGCCGGCAAGCGCTGGTACCTCAACACGCCGTTCTTCGTCATGCGCGCGGCGCTCGATTTCGCGATCTGGATCGCCCTGGCGACGGCGTTGCGCCGGCAGTGGTCCCGCCATCGCACGAACGCGGCCGCCACGCCGCAACCTGCCGTACGCGTGCTGTCGATCGCCGGGCTCGTCCTGTACGCGGTGACGATGACGCTCGCCGCCGTCGACTGGATCATGGCGCTGTCCGCCGACTGGTATTCGACAGGCTTCGGGCTGCTGGTGCTGACGAGCCAGGCGTTCGGCGCATTCGCGTTCGCCGTCGCGGTGAGCGCGGCGGGCGGCGCGATGCGCGGTGCGCGGGCGGTCGACGACGACCGCAATGCGGCAATGGTCGAGCGCCCCAATGCCGCGCGCGACGCCCAGGACCTCGGCAACATCCTGCTCACCTACGCCATGCTGTGGGCCTATCTCGCGTTCATGCAGTTCCTGGTCATCTGGGCGGAAGACCTTCCCGCGGAGATCGGCTGGTATGTCGTCCGCGCGACGCCGCCGTGGAAAGCGCTTGCCATCGCGGTATTCGCGCTGCAATTCGCGGTGCCGTTCGTGGCCATGCTCTTTCGCCGCTTCAAGCGCGATCCGGCGCGGCTCGGCGTGCTGTGCGGCGTCGTGCTGGCGGCACACGTGCTGGAGATCGCCTGGGAAGTGCTCCCCGCATCCCCCGCCACGCCGCCATGGCTCGCGGCGCTCGCGCTGTTTGCAGTGGGCGCGCTGTGGCTGCATGCCTACATGCTCGCGCATTCACGCGCGGTGCCTGCGCCGCGCGGCCGCGAGTTCGGCATCGAGCATGGCTGAGCCCGCGCTCCTCGCGCCCGATCCTTCGCTGCGCGAGCGCGACGCCACCGACGGTCGCCGTGTGGCGCAAGTCGCGCTGGCGCTCTGCGTGCTGCTTGCCGCATGCATCGGTGTGAGCTTCTGGCTCGCCCACAACCTGGTGCGACACTACGCACGACCGCCGGCCGTGCAGCCGACCGCGCTGCCGGCCACCGCCGGACCTGCACTCGAGCCCGACCCCGCCGCCACGCTCGCGCAGTTTCGTGCGCAGAAAGCGGCGCTCCTGGACGGGTACGGCTGGGTTGATCGCGCGCACGGTGTCGCGCGCGTTCCCATCGACGTGGCGATGCGCCTCGTCGCCACGCAGAGCGCCGCGACTTCTGCTGCGCACGCCCGGAGGCCGCCGCAATGAGCGCCGGGCGCCGGACGCTTGCCGCCGCACATGCGGCGCTGCGCGCGCTCCTCGTCGCGGTGCTCGCCCCCTTGGCCGTCGCGCAACCGGCGCCGCCGACGGGGATCACGTTCGACCAGCACCTCGGCGCACGGGTGCAGCTCGACGCGCCGTTCGTCGACACCGACGGCGGCGCGACGACGCTCGCGGCCCTCCTCGACGGGCGTCCGGCGATCCTCGTGCCGGGCTACTACGAGTGCCCGAACCTCTGCAGCGCGGTGCGCGAATCGCTGCGCGCGAGCCTCGCGCGGGTCGACCTCGCCGCGGACGCGCGTTACCGGGTGATCGCCGTCAGCATCGACCCTGGCGAAACAGTTGCCGACGCCGTGCACGCGCGCGCCGCACTCGATGCCAGCGACGGCGCCATCGGCGTCGGCGCGCCGCCGGCGCCGCGCGGCTGGCACTTCCTCACCGGAACTCGCAGTGCGACGCGTGCGCTCGCCGACACCATCGGCTTCCACTACGTCTACGACGCGCAGCTGCGCCAATATGCGCATCCCTCGGGCGTGGTCGTCATCACCCCGGGCGGCCGCGTCTCGCGCTATTTCTTCGGCGTCGACTATCCACCGCGCGCGCTGCGCGCAAGCCTCGTCGCCGCCGCGGACGACGATATCGGGTCGCCGGTGCGCGCGCTGCTGCTGCGGTGCCTGCACTACGACCCGGCGATCGGCCTCCACACGAACGCCGTCGTCGCCGCGACCCGCGCCTTGGGGCTGGTGTGCCTCGCCGTGCTCGGCGTGATGTTCATGCGCCTGCGCCGCCGCGAGCGGTCCGGCAACGCCGGGACGACGCCATGAACCTGCCGTTCCTGCCGCCTCCGGCATCGGCGCTGGCCGCACGCTACGACACGCTGTTCGTGGCGATGGTGATGCTGACCACCGCCGTGTCGACGCTGGTCGTGGCCGTGCTGCTCGTGTTCGCGTATCGCTACCGTCGCAGCTCGCCCGCCAGCCGCCTGCGCGCGCCGTGGCTCCAGCAGCAGCGGATGCGCCGGCGTCTCGAGATCGCGTGGATCGGCGTGCCGCTCCTCTGTTTCGTCGGCGCCTTCGCCTGGGCGGCATCGATCTACTTCGACCGCTCGACGCCGCCCGCCGGCGCCATCGAGGTTGCCGTCGTCGCCAAGCAATGGATGTGGAAGCTCGAGCACGCCGGCGGCCAGCGCGAGATCGATGCGCTGCACGTGCCCGTGAACGTGCCGGTCAAGCTCGTGATGACGTCGCAGGACGCGATCCACAGCTTCTTCGTGCCCGCTTTCCGCGTCAAGCAGGACGTGCTGCCGGGGCGTTACACGGTGCTGTGGTTCACCGCCACGCGCGCCGGCGACTACCAGATCTTCTGTGCCGAATACTGCGGCGTCGACCACGCGCGGATGTTCGGCCACGTCATCGCCCTCGATCCGCCGCAGTACCAGCGCTGGCTCGACGCGCAGGGCGCCACGTCGCCGATGGCGGCGCATGGCGAGGCGCTGTTTCGCGAGCTCGGCTGCAGCGGCTGCCACGGCGCCAACGCCGCGGTGCGCGCACCGCCGCTCGAGGGCTTGTACGGGCGCGCGGTGGCGCTCGCCGACGGCAGCACCGTGATCGCCGACGACCGCTACCTGCGCGATTCGATCCTGCTGCCGGCACGCGAAGTGACCGCCGGCTACGCGCCCATCATGCCGTCGTTCGTGGGGCAGGTGGACGAGGCCGGCATCCTCGACCTCATCGCGTACATTCGCCGGCTCGGCGGCGCCGAGGCGCCGCGGTGAGCGCTCCCGCCCTGCACGCGGCGACGCGGGCCGCCGATTCCATGCCGAGCTACCTCGACGACGGCATGACGATCCGGTCCTGGCTCGCGACGCGCGACCACAAGCGGATCGCGATCCTCTACGCGCTGTCGATCACGTTCTTCTTCTTCATCGGCGGCGCCGCCGCGACGCTGATGCGCATCGAGCTCGCCACGCCGGCCGGCGACCTCGTCTCCGCCGAGACGTACAACAAGCTCTTCACGATGCACGGCGTCATCATGGTGTGGTTCTTCCTGATCCCGTCCATCCCGGCGACACTCGGCAACTTCCTGGTGCCGTTGATGATCGGCGCCAGGGACCTCGCGTTTCCGCGCCTCAACCTCGCGAGCTGGTACCTGTACGTCGGTGGCGCGCTGTTCACGCTCGCGGCACTCTTCGCCGGCGGCATCGATACCGGCTGGACGTTCTACACGCCGCTGTCGACGATGTTCTCCAATACCAACGTGATCGCGGCGATCGCCGGCGTGTTCATCGTCGGTTTCTCGTCGATCCTCACCGGGCTCAATTTCATCGTCACCGTGCACCGGCTGCGCGCGCCGGGCATGACGTGGTTTCGCCTGCCGCTCTTCGTGTGGGCGATCTATGCGACCAGCGTCATCCTCGTGCTGGCGACACCGGTACTGGGCATGACGCTGGCGCTGCTCGGCATCGAGCGCATCTGGCACATCGGCATCTTCGACCCGTCGCTCGGCGGCGATCCACTGCTGTTCCAGCACCTGTTCTGGTTCTATTCGCACCCTGCGGTGTACATCATGGTGCTGCCGGCGATGGGCATCGCCAGCGAGGTGATTCCGTGCTTCGCGCGCAACCCGGTCTTCGGCTACCGCACGATGGCCTACGCGATCATCGCCATCGCCGTGGTCGGCTTCCTGGTGTGGGGGCACCACATGTTCGTCTCCGGGCAGTCGGTCTATGCGGGCATGGTGTTCTCGATCCTGTCCTACCTCGTCGCGATCCCGTCGGCGATCAAGGTGTTCAACTGGACGGCCACGCTCTACAAGGGACGGATCACCTTCGACGCGCCGATGCTCTACGCGCTCGGCTTCGTCGGCCTTTTCATGTTCGGCGGCATGTCGGGACTGCTCCTCGCCGCGCTCGCGCTCGACGTGCAGCTCACCGACACGTATTTTGTCGTCGCCCACTTCCACTACATCATGGTGGGCGGCTCGGTGACCGCTTACCTCGCCGGGCTGCACTTCTGGTGGCCCAAGATCACCGGCCGCCTGTACCCTGCGCGGTGGGCGCAGTTCGCTGCAGTGCTGCTGTTCCTCGGTTTCAACTTCACGTTCTTTCCGCAGTACCTGCTCGGCATCGCCGGCATGCCGCGCCGCTATCACGAGTACGCGCCGCAGTTCACCACGCTCAACGTGCTGTCGTCGGCGGGCGCCGTGGTGCTGGCGCTCGGCTATCTGCTGCCGCTCGTCTACCTCGGCTGGTCGCTCAGGCGCGGCGCGCGCGCGCCGGCGAATCCGTGGCACGCCACGGGGCTCGAGTGGACGACGCCGTCGCCGCCGCCGACGCACAACTTCGCGACGCCACCCGCCGTCACCGAGGAGCCGTACGCCTATCCACAGGAAACGCCGCCCGCTCCCGCGGCGGTGGCGCCATCGCCATGACCGCGCCCGCAGCGACATTGTCGGGCGCCGGGCCCCATCGCGCGCAGTCGATGGCATTCGGCATGTGGGTGTTCCTGACGACGGAAACGCTGTTCTTCGGCGTGCTGTTCTTCGCCTACCTCGTGATGCGCCTGGCGCATCCCGCAGGCTTCGCCGCGGCCAGCCGCCATACCGACATGCTGATGGGCACCCTCAACACGGCGGTGCTCCTGGCAAGCAGCGTCACGATGGCGCTTGCCGTCGAAGCCGCGACGCTCGGCCGCGCGCGACTTGCGTCGCGCCTGCTCGCGGCGACGCTCGTGCTCGGGCTCCTGTTTCTCGCGGTCAAGGGCTACGAATATCGCCGCGAGTACCTCGAGCACCTGTGGCCGGGAACCGGCTTCCGCTTCGAAGGCGATCACGCCGCAGGCGCGCAGACGTTCTTCTGGCTCTATTTCGTGATGACGGGATTCCACGCGCTGCACCTCGCGATCGGCGTGGCGCTGGTCGCATTCATGGCATGGCGCCTTGCCCGCAACGTCGCCACCGCCCCCTCCGCGGCGGCGATCGACAACGCAGGCCTCTACTGGCATTTCGTCGACATCGTGTGGATCTTCATGTATCCGGCGCTCTATCTCGTGTCGCGATCGTGAAGCCGCTGACGCTGCGCCGGCATCTTCTCGTCGGGCTCGCGCTCTTCGTGCTGCTCGCGCTGACGGCGGGCAGCGCCCTGCTGCCGCTCGGCGCCTTCAACGCGGTGAGCAACTTCGCGATCGCCGCGGTCAAGGCGGCGCTGGTCGTGGTGTTCTTCATGCATCTCGGGCGCGGCGACGCCGCAGTGCGCATCGCCGCCGCCGCCGGCCTGCTCTGGCTCGGCTTCCTCGTCGCACTGAGCCTGGTCGACTTTCTCGCCCGCGGCTATTGATCCGCGCCGCGCCGGCGCTCACACTCTCGCGCGCGGCAACCGCGCCGGCCGCACCCTCGGCGCGAACCCGGAGTCGCCCGCGTGACCGTCTGCCAAACCGCCCGCCTGGTGTTGCGCCCGCTGACCACGGATGACGCCGCGTTCATCCTCGCGCTTCTCAACGACCCGGATTGGCTGCGCTTCATCGGCGATCGCAAGATACGGTCGCACGAGGACGCCGCACGCTATATCGCCGACGGCCCGCAGGCGATGCGCGCGCGCCACGGTTTCGCGCTCGATGCGGTCGTGCGCAAGGCGGATGGCGCAACGATGGGCCTGTGCGGTCTCATCAAGCGCGACAGTCTCGATGACGTCGACCTCGGCTTCGCCTTCCTGCCGGCCTACCGCGGCGAGGGCTACGCGCGCGAAGCGGCGCAAGCCACGCTCGAGCACGGCGAGCGCGAATTCGCGCTCCAGCGCGTCGCCGCGATCACCTCGCCCGACAACGTGCGCTCGATTCGCCTCCTCGCGTCGCTCGGCTTCGTGTTCCAGCGCACGATCGTCATGAAGCCCGGCGACATCGACACCAATTTCTACCTGCGCACGCGCAACTGACGAACAGGGAGCGACTGGACGATGCGATATGCCGCCATCACCGGCTGGGGCCAGTGCATGCCGCCCGCCGTGCTCGCCAACGCCGACCTGGCGACGTTCCTCGACACCGACGATGCGTGGATCGCGTCGCGCACCGGCATCCGCGAGCGCCGCGTGTCGCACGTCCCCGGGATGACGCTCGCGCATGTCGCCGCGAGCCGCGCGCTGGCCTGCGCCGGGCTCGTCGCGGACGCTCTCGACCTCATCGTCTATGGCAGCTGCAGCCATGACGAGCAGGTGCCGAACTCGGCCTCGGGCGTGCAGCGCCTGCTCGGCGCCGGCCACGCCGCGGCGATGGATGTCAACAGCGCGTGCACGAGCTTCCTGTACGGTCTGTCGTCGGCGAGCGCGCTGATCCGCAACGGCACCGTCGACAATGCGCTGGTCATCGGTGTCGAGGTCGTGACGCCGTTCATGGACTGGACCAATCGCAACGTCGCCGTGCTGTTCGGCGACGGCTGCGCGGCGGTCGTGCTGCAGGCGGCGGACGTCGAGGGCGGCGTCATCGCCGACAAGCTCGGCTGCTATGCCGATGCGCGCGACATCCTGCGCGTGCGCGGCGTCGGCACCGCGTACGCCAATCGCGGTGTCATCTATGGCGACACCGAATGGGACTTCGACGGTCCGGAGATTTTCCGCCAGGCGGTGAATGGCATGAGCCTGGCTTCGGCGGAGGCACTCGCCCGCGGCGGCGTCACGGCAGCCGACATCGACGTCGTCGTTCCCCACCAGGCCAACCTGCGGATCATCGAGGCCGTGGCGAAGAAGGCCGGCATGCCGATGTCCCGCGTGCACCTGACGATCGAGCGCTACGGCAACATGTCGGCGGCCACGGTGCCGGTGGCGCTCACCGATGCGCTGTCGCAGGGCCGCATCGCGCCGCGTTCCCTGGTGCTCACACCGGCCTTCGGCGGCGGCCTCACGTGGTGCGCGCAGGTGATACGGTGGGGCGAGCGCACGACCCCCGTCGATGCAAGCGACGTCGAGCTGCCGCCGTGCCCGCGTTCCGCGCTGGAGATCGTCGACGGCTATCGCAAGCAGAAGGCCGAGGCGCCGCGACGATCGGCGGCCGGGCTCGCGCCGCGACCGCTGCGCGACGCCGGCTAGGCCGCGCCGCAGCATCTGCCGCTGTCGAAGCCTTGCGCCGGCGCAGGTTCGCGGTCGCGGCCGGCGCGTCAGCCGGCGACGAGCTTGCGGTGCGCCTGCACGCTCATCAGGATGCCGAGGCCAAGGAAGAGCGAGATCAGCGCGGTGCCACCGTACGACACCAGCGGCAGCGGCACGCCCACCACCGGCATCAGCCCGCTCACCATCGCCATGTTGACGAACGCGTAGGTGAAGAACATCAGCGTCGTCGTGCCGGCCATCAGGCGCGCGAACAGCGTCGACGCGTTGGCGGTGATCACCATCGCGCGGCCGATGAGCAGCAGGTAGAGCACGACCAGGATCACGTTGCCGACGAGGCCGAACTCCTCGCCGAACACGGCGAAGATGAAATCGGTATGGCGTTCCGGCAGGAAGTCGAGGTGGGCCTGCGTGCCGTTGAGCCATCCCTTGCCGACGAGGCCGCCGGAGCCGAGCGCGATCGACGCCTGCATCGAGTGATAGCCGGCGCCGAGCGGGTCGCGCGACGGGTCGAGGAACGTCAGCACGCGCTCGCGCTGGTAGTCATGGAGAAGCGGCCACAGCATCGGCGCGACGACGCCGGCGAGGCCGACGAGGCCGACGATGACCTTCCACGACAGGCCGGCGAGGAACAGCACATAGAAGCCGGAGGCGGCGATCAGCATCGCGGTGCCGAGGTCGGGCTGGCGCTTGATCAGGTACACGGGTATCACGATCATCACGGTTGCCAGCAGGAAGTCGCGCCAGCCGATGCGCCCTTCGAAGCGCTGGAAATACCACGCGAGCATCAGCGGCAACGCGATCTTCATGAGCTCGGAGGGCTGGAAGCGCGCGACGCCGATGTCGAGCCAGCGCCGCGAGCCGTTGACCACGGTGCCGGCGAGGGCCACTGCGACCAGCAGCGCCACGGCGGTGGCGTACAGCGGCACCGCGATGCGGGCGAGCTTCTCCGGCGCGATATTGGCGACCACCCACATCAGCACCAGCGCAAAAGCGAGGCTCATCACCTGGCTTTGCACGCGCGCGAGGCTCTGGTCGGTGGCGGAGTACAGCGTGACCAGGCCCACCAGCACGACCGCCGCCGCGGCGACGAACAGGAACGTGTCGATGCGCCGGGTCAACCCTTCCCAGCCGCGCGACAGGAGATCGGTGACGGTCACTGCACTACCCTCTGCGCCATGCGCTCCTGGGCTGATCCGCACTGCGGACAGCCGGACGCGCGCATGACGCTCCCCCCCGCGCGGCGCGCTTCGGGGCTGATTCGCGCTTGGGGCGGCCCGGCGCGCTCATCATCAGTCGCTCTCGTCGTCGCCGGCGTTCGGCTCGACGTCGGTGGCCGGTGCGGGCTTGGCGCCGGTCAGGTAGAAGTCGAGCACCCGGCGCGCGATCGGCGCCGCGGCGGACGCGCCGAAGCCGCCGTTCTCGACCAATACGGCGAGCGCGATGCGCGGCTTGTCGGCGGGCGCGTAGGCGATGAACCACGCGTGATCGCGCAACCGCTCGTTGACGTTCTTCTCCGTGTACTTCTCGCCCTTCAGCGAGAACACCTGCGCGGTCCCGGTCTTGCCGGCGCTCGTGTACGCGGCGCCGACGAACGCCGCCCGGCTCGTGCCCTCGCGGTTGACGCCGACCAGCGCCGACTTGATCGTCGCGACGTTCTGCGGCTTGAGCGCGATCTGCGTCGGCCGCAGGTCGACGAGCGCGCGCGCAGCGTCCTCGCTGCCGCCGATCGCGCGCAGCAGGTGCGGCCGGTACGCCACGCCGTCGTTGGCGATCGCCGCGATGGCGTGCGCGAGCTGCAGCGGCGTGAATGCGTTATAACCCTGCCCGATTCCCGCCGAGACCGAGTCTCCGAGGTACCACTTGCCGTTGGCGGCACCGAAGCGCTCGCGCTTCCACGTCCTCGATGGCAGGATGCCGGTCAGCTCGCCGTCGATGTCGATGCCGGTCTTCGCGCCGAATCCGAACTGCGAGAGGAAGCGCGCGGTGTCGTCGATGTCGGTCTCGGCGCCGAGCATGTAGTAATACGTGTCGCACGACTGGATGATCGACTTCGCCATGTCGACCGTGCCGTGTCCGCCCGGCTTGTCGTCGCGGAAGCGGTGCGCCTGCCCGGCGATCTGGTAGTAGCCGGGATCGAAGATCGTCTGCGTCGGCGTGCGCTTGCCCGATTCGAGCGCGGCGAGCGCGAGGAACGGCTTGATCGTCGAGCCTGGCGGATAGGCGCCGCGCAGCGGGCGGTTGAGCAGCGGCTTGTCGATCGACTCGTTGAGCTCCTGCCAGTTCGCCGAATCGATGCCGTCGACGAAGAGGTTGGGATCGTAGCCGGGCTTCGACACCATCGCCAGCACGTCGCCATTCGCCGGGTCGAGCGCGACCAGCGCGCCGCGTCGGTCGCCGAACGCCTCCTCGGCCGCCTGCTGCAGCGCGATGTCGATCGTCAGCGTCACGTTCTGCCCCGACGTCGGCGGCCGCCGCGACAGCGTGCGCACGGCGCGTCCCGAGGCATCGACCTCCACCTCCTCGTTGCCCGTGACGCCATGCAGCTGGCGCTCGTACGCGAGCTCGACCCCCGTCTTGCCGATGTAGTCGGTGCCCTTGTAATTGGTAGTCTCGTCCCAGTCGGCGATGCGCTCGACATCCCGGTCGTTGATGCGGCCGATATAGCCGACGACGTGCGACGCGAGCTCGCCGAACGGGTACTGGCGGAACAGGCGCGCATTGATCTCGACGCCGGGGAAGCGGTAGCGATTGACCGCGAAGCGTGCGACCTCGTCGTCGGTAAGCTTGGTGCGCAGCGGCAGGCTCTCGAAATTCTTCGACTCCTCCATCAGCTTGCGCAGCCGGCGGCGGTCGCGGTCGCGCACTTCGACGATGTCGGCCAGCGCATCGATCGTGGCATCGAGGCTCGCCACCCGCGACGGCGTGATCTCGAGCGTATAGGCCGAGTAGCTTTGCGCCAGCACGACGCCGTTGCGGTCGGTGATCACCCCCCTGTTGGGCGTGACCGGCACGATGGCGATGCGGTTGGTCTCGGCGAGCGTCTGATAATGGCTGTGCTGCAGCACCTGCAGGTCGACGAAGCGCGCCACCAGGCCGCCGAACGCCAGCACGATGAACACGGCGGCGAGGCCCAGCCGGCGCTTGAAGTGGAAGATTTCGCGCTCGCGGTTGCGCAGCTCGGGCGAGTTGAAGCTGCGGTCGCCGCCGAAGCGGCGGCGGCGCGACATGAAGAGGAAGCGGCCGGGCATCACGGGGACTCGGACACTAACGCTTCGACGACGTTCGCGTCGGACGCTGCGGGAATTGCAGCAGGATCGACAGCGGCGGCCAGACGAGCGCGCCGACCAGCGACGGCACGAAGTACACCCAGCGCGGCGCCGGCGCACCGCCGACGACGCGCACCAGCAGCACCAGCCCCGCGCACGCCACGAGCAGCACCGCCACCTGCGCTGCCTGGTGCCAGAGGGTGAATCGCAGCACGCGGCGGCGGAAATACTCGGCCGCGTACGCGAGCAGCGCGTAGGCGAGCGCGTGCTGGCCGAACAGCGTGGCGTCGGCGACGTCCATGAAGAGACCGGCGAACCACGCCACGCCGACACCGGCGATCCGCGGTTCCTGGATGCACCAGTAGAGGATGACCAACGCCAGGAAGTCGGGCTTGAGCAGCGCCGCGTAGCCGCTCACCGGGACCAGGTTGGCGACAAACGCGGCGAGCATCGTCAGCGCGACGAACCATGGTCGCGCGGGCTTGAGGATCTCCTCGGGACGTGCGGCGAGCGAGGGCATCGTCGATTTCCGATCAGCCGCCCCGGCGTGCCTTGCCGCGGCCGGGCTTGCGCGCGCCCTCGGGGCTCGGCGGCTCGTCCGGGCGCGGCGGCATCGCGGCCAGCCGGCCCAGCACCAGAAGCTCGCCGCTGCGGGCGACGCCGGCCAGCGGCGAACACGCGATGCGCGCGAAGATCTGTCCGCTGTCGCGCTCGACCGCGTCGATCTTCGCCACCGCAAGTCCGGGCGGATACGTGCCGTCGAGGCCGGAGGTCACGAGCCGGTCACCCACCACGACGTCGGCGGAAGGCGGGATGAAGCGCAGCTCCAGCGCGCGGCCGGCGCCTGCGCCGTAGAGGACGCTGCGCACGCCGGTGCGCTCGCTCGCCACCGGCACCGCGTGATCCTTGTCGGTGAGCAGCGTCACTTCGGCCATCGACGCGAACACGCGCGTCACCTGGCCCACCACGCCGGACTCGTCGATCACCGCCGAGCCGGCCTCGATGCCGGCGTCGCTGCCCTTGTCGACGAAGACCTTCTGCGCGAACGGATCGCGACCGCTGAACATCACGCCGACGCTGATCGCGGCACCAGCGTATTGCTGGCGGATGTCGAGCAGCGACTTCAGGTGGGCGTTCTCGGTCTGCAGCCGCGATGCGCCCTGCATCGCCGGACCCTGCGCGAGCAGACGCGAATGCAGCTCGCTGTTTTCGGTGGCGAGCGCCTCCTTCGACGCGAAATAGACGCTGGTCGCCTGCCACGCCGCACCCGGCCACAGCACGGCGCGCTGCAACGGCGCGATCACGATGTTGACGCCGTGGCGAATGCCTTCGAGGTAGCGAAAGCGCGTGTCGGCGAACAGCAGCGCGATCGACAGCAGCGCGAAGAACGCGAGCCGCGCGAGCGGGCTCGGGCCGCGGTGGAAGAACGGCGGCGGGTCGGTGTGCAGCATCGCTGATCAGCGACCGAAGGCGGGCCGTGCGCCACCGGGCGGGCGGATTGCCGGTCGGTCAAACCCGTGCCGTGCGTCGCCGGTCTGGCGACCCGGTCGGTCAAACCCGTGCCAAGCGTCGCCGGGCTGGTGGGGTATCGGCAGTCGCTCAAACACGCTGCGCGAACTCGCTTTGTGCCGACACCCCACCATCCCGGCGGGACCGTGCCATGGAAACCGGCTTTGGTTGCGCTGCTGCGCGCGTATCCGCGAAGAATGCAGTGACGTTGCGGCCGGCGTGACCTCGCCGCAATGGCCGGGTATCGGTCCAAAGCGAGTTCGCGCAGCGTGTTTGAGCGACGACCGATACCCGGCCGTTGCGGCAGCGGATGGCTCGCGCGATTGCAAATGAATTTCGTGGCGTGATCCCGGGACCTCGACAGCGGTGGGCGCACGCGAAGGATGTTCGGCTGACGACGCACGCCCCGCCAGCCGGGCCTGCGGTGCGGGCGATGCGGTCACCGTCACGGCGATGCGGCTAGTCCGTGGTGAAGATCGTGGAGAGCGATTCCATGTTCTCCAGCGCCTTGCCGCAGCCGCGCACCACGCAGGTCAGCGGATCGTCGGCGACGATCACCGGCAGGCCCGTCTCCTCCATCAACAGTCGATCGAGGTCGCGCAGCAGCGCGCCGCCGCCGGTGAGCACCATGCCGCGCTCGGCGATGTCGGCGCCGAGCTCGGGCGGCGTGCGCTCGAGCGCGCTCTTCACCGCCGACACGATGCTGTTGAGCGGATCGGTGAGCGCCTCCAGGATCTCGTTCGACGACACGGTGAAGCTGCGCGGGATGCCTTCGGCCAGGTTGCGGCCCTTGACCTCCATCTCCTTCACCTCGGACCCGGGGAACGCCGAGCCGATCGTCTTCTTGATCACCTCGGCCGTGGTCTCGCCGATCAGCATCCCGTAGTTGCGGCGGATGTAGTTGACGATCGCCTCGTCGAACTTGTCGCCGCCGACGCGCACGCTACCCGCGTACACCATGCCGCCCAGCGAGATCACGCCGACTTCGGTGGTGCCGCCGCCGATGTCGACGACCATCGAGCCCGTGGCATCGGAAATCGGCAGGTCGGCGCCGATGGCCGCAGCCATCGGCTCCTCGATCAGGTACACCTTCGACGCGCCGGCCCCGAGCGCCGACTCGCGGATCGCGCGGCGCTCCACCTGCGTCGAGCCGCACGGCACGCAGATGATGATGCGCGGACTGCGCGAGAACAACCGCGAATCGAGCACCTTCTTGATGAACTGCTTCAGCATCTGCTCGGTGACGGTGAAGTCGGCGATGACGCCGTCCTTCATCGGCCGGATCGCCGTGATGTTCCCCGGCGTGCGCCCGAGCATCTGCTTCGCCGCGAGCCCCACCTCCTGGATCACCTTCTTGCCGTTGGGGCCGCCTTCCTGGCGGATGGCGACGACCGACGGCTCGTCGAGCACGACACCCTTGCCCCGCACGTAGATCAGCGTGTTCGCGGTGCCGAGGTCGATGGCGAGGTCGCTGGAAAAGTAGCCTTTGAAGAAATCAAACATGAAGCGGAGTCTGCGCGAATGGGTCGCCGCCGCGCATCCTTCGGCGAAGGAGCGACGGCGCCTCGTTTTGGTGGCGGCTATGATACTCTACGGTGCTTGTTTCGCATCGAAAAAGCGCGAAAACCGGCCGCCTGACGCGCCCCGTCGCCCGATAGCCGCGCGCCCCGCGACCCCGGCGGCCGCGTGCCGCCTTCGCCCTTGCCGCCATGCCCCTGACGCTTCACGACATCGAGCGCATCGCCCAGCTTGCGCGCATCGAGATCGATGCGCGCGAAGCGGCCGATGTGCACGCCAAGCTGACGGCGATCTTCGCGATGATCAACGAGCTCAACGCGATCGACACCACCGGCATCGAGCCGATGTCGCACGCGCAGGACATGACGACGCCGCTGCGCGACGACCGCGTGACCGAAGCCGACCACCGCGCGGATTTCCAGCGCGGGGCACCCGCGACCGAGGACGGCCTCTACCTCGTGCCGCGCGTCGTCGAGTAGAGGCGATGAGCGCGCATGCCGACACCGTGGCCGGCCTCGCGGCGGCGCTCGCCGCGCGCGAGATCTCGTCGGTCGAGCTGACATCGGCGACGCTCGACCGCATCGAGCGTGCGCAAGGCGCGCTCAACGCCTTCGTCACCATCGACCGCGACGGTGCGCTGGCGCAGGCGAAGGCGGCCGATGCCGCGCGCGCGCGCGGCGACGCCGGACCCCTCACCGGCGTGCCGATCGCGCACAAGGACGTGCTGATGACCGCCGGACTGCGCACGACCTGCGGCTCGCGGATGCTCGCCGACTTCGTCGCGCCCTACGACGCCTTCGTCGTCGAGCGCCTGAAGCGCGCCGGCACGGTGCTGGTCGGCAAGACCAACATGGACGAATTCGCGATGGGCTCGTCCAACGAGACTTCGCATTTCGGCCCGGTGCGCAACCCGTGGAACCTCGACTGCGTGCCCGGCGGCAGCTCGGGCGGCTCCGCGGCATCGGTGGCGGCGCGGCTCGTGCCCGCGGCAACCGGCACCGACACCGGCGGCTCGATCCGCCAGCCCGCCGCGCTTTCGGGCATCTGCGGCATGAAGCCCACCTACGGCGTGTGCTCGCGATACGGCTTGGTAGCGTTCGCCTCGAGCCTCGACACGCCGGGTCCGTTCGCGCGCACCGCCGAGGACTGCGCGCTGCTGCTCAATGCCATGGCGGGCCACGACGCGCGCGACTCGACGTCGCTGGCGCGGCCGGCCGAGGACTACACGCGCGACCTCGCACGACCGCTCGCCGGCCTCACCATCGGCCTGCCGAAGGAGTATTTCGGCGAGGGCATCGACCCCGAGGTCGCCGCCGCCATCGATGCGGCGATCGCGCTGTTCCGCCGCGAAGGTGCGACGACGGTCGCCATCGAGTTGCCCGCGGTCAAGCTGTCGGTGCCGGTGTACTACGTGATCGCGCCGGCGGAGGCGTCGTCGAACCTGTCGCGCTTCGACGGCGTTCGCTACGGCCATCGCGCCGCGCGCTACGACGGCCTCGCCGACATGTATGCGAAGTCGCGCGCGGAAGGCTTCGGCGCCGAAGTCAAGCGCCGGATCCTGGTCGGAACCTACGTGCTGTCGCACGGCTACTACGATGCGTACTACCTCAAGGCGCAGAAGGTGCGCCGGCTGATCGCCGACGACTTCCGCCGCGCATTCTCGCAATGCGACGTGATCATGGGTGCGACCACGCCTTCCGTCGCGTTCGAATTCGGCGCGAAGAGCGCCGACCCGGTGGCGATGTACCTCAACGACATATTCACGATCGCCGGCAACCTCACCGGCACGCCGGCGATCTCCATTCCCTGCGGCTTCACGCGCGACGGCCTGCCCATCGGCCTGCAGATCCAGGGCAACTACTTCCGCGAGGCGCAGGTGCTCAACGTCGCGCATCGCTACCAGCAGGCGAGCGACTGGCACGTGCGCACGCCACGCGTATTCGGCACGCAGGCGTTGGCATGAGCGCCGAGCGGTCGCGCTGGGAAGTGGTCGTCGGCCTGGAGGCGCACACGCAGCTCTCCACCGCGTCCAAGATCTTCTCCGGCGGCTCCACGGCGTTCGGCGCGCCGCCCAACGCGCATGCGTCGGCGGTGGACATCGCGCTGCCCGGCGTGCTGCCGGTGCTCAACCGCGGCGCCGTCGAACGCGCCATCCGCTTCGGCCTCGCGGTCGGCGGCACCATTCAGCCGCGAAGCGTGTTCGCGCGCAAGAACTACTTCTACCCCGACCTTCCCAAGGGCTACCAGATCTCGCAATACGAGATTCCCGTGGTGCTGGGCGGCCACATCGAATTCATCGTCGGCGACGTGCAGAAGTCGGTGCGGCTGACGCGCGCCCACCTCGAGGAGGATGCGGGCAAGTCGTTGCATGAGGACTTCCACGGCATGACCGGCGTCGACCTCAACCGCGCCGGCACGCCGCTGCTCGAGATCGTGTCCGAGCCCGACATGCGCAGCGCCGCGGAAGCGGTCGCCTATGCGCGATCACTGCATGCGCTGGTGCGCTGGATCGACATCTGCGACGGCAACATGCAGGAAGGCAGCTTCCGCTGCGATGCCAACGTCTCCGTGCGTCCGCTCGGGCAGCAGGCATACGGCACGCGCTGCGAGATCAAGAACCTCAACAGCTTCCGCTTCCTGGAGAAGGCGATCGAGTTCGAGGTGCGCCGCCAGGTCGAGCTGATCGAGGATGGCGGCCGCGTCGTGCAGGAAACGCGGCTTTACGATGCCGATCGCGACGAGACGCGGCCGATGCGCAGCAAGGAAGACGCGCAGGACTACCGCTATTTCCCCGATCCCGACCTGCCGCCGCTGGCGATCGACGCCGCCTGGATTGCGCGCGTGCAGGCGGCGATGCCGGAGCTGCCGCAGGCCATGCGCGCACGGATGGTCGAACGGTACGCCCTCGCGCCGCACGACGCCGCGGCGCTGACGCAGACGCGCGAGACGGCGCGCTATTTCGAGGACGCCGTTGCCGCGCTGACTTCACGCGATGCCGCGCGCGCCAAGCTCGTCGCCAACTGGATGCAGGGCGAGCTTGCCGCCGCGCTGCACCGGGCCGACCAGGAAATCGCGAGCTCGCCGGTGGCACCGCCGGCGCTGGCGCGCCTCGTCGATCGCATTGCCGACGGCACGCTGTCCGGCAAGACGGCCAAGGTGGCGTTCGATGCGCTGTGGCAAGGCGAGATCGACGTCGACGCCATCATCTCGGCGCACGGCCTCGCGCAGATCTCCGACGCCGGCACGCTGGAGAAAATCATCGACGACGTGCTCGCCGCCAATCCCTCGATCGTCGCCGAAGTGAAGGCCGGCAAGGACAAGGCATTCAATGCGCTCGTCGGCAAGGCGATGGCGGCGACGCGCGGCAAGGCCAACCCGGCCGAGGTCAACGCGATCCTGAAGCGCCGCCTCGGCAATTAGCCCGCCGCGTCAGAGCGCGATCCAGGCGATGTGCGTGTCGAGTGCACGCGGCCGTGCACGGCGCATTGCACCCTGATCAAACGGATGGCGTCCCTTGCGGCGCCTGCGACCTGCCACGGCTCCTCGTCGTCCTCGTCCTCGTCTTCGTCGTCCTCGTCGTCATCGTCGTCACCGTAGCCTTCGTCTTCTTCCGGGTCGCCGATCGGCACGGGGATGCCGTCCGCGCGTTGCCACGCGCACGGCGGTGCGGTCCGCGGCGACGCTGCCGAAGTCATTGCGGCGGGATGCGCAGATTCTGTCCCGGGTAGATCTTGTTGGGGTCCGAAAGCATCGGCTTGTTGGCGTCGAAGATCTTCATGTACTTGTTGGCGTCGCCGTAGAACTGCTTGCTGATCTTCGACAACGTGTCGCCCGACACCACCGTGTAAAACTTCGACTCGGGGGCACTCTGGTCGACGCTCATCATGTCGTTGACCTTGGCCACGCCGGCCACGTTGCCGCAGCACAGCACGATCTTCTCGCGCGTCGCCTGGTCGGGCGCGACGCCGTAGACGCTGACCGTCGAGGTCGCGCCGTCGAACGTCACCGTGAGGCCGGTCGCCGAAAGGTTCTGCGCCTTGATGTAGTTGAGGATCGCATCGCCGGCCGCGGAATTCGCCGCGGCAGTCTTCGCGGGATCGGCCGCCGGGGCTGCCGCCTGCGCCTGGGCGTGTCCGAACAGCTTCTCGCCGGCATCCTTCATGAAATCGATCAGGCCCATGTCCGTCTCCCGTTGATTGGCGCCGCGTTCGGCGTCGTCGGCAGGCGACCTGCCGCCCGTCGATTCCAGCATACACTCGCACACGCCCATGACGTTGCCGCGCAATGCAGCGCGGGCCGGGCACGCCGCGTCAAACCTTGACATCCGCCTGTCACGGGCGAATCATCGCGAGGTCATCGACGCCGGCGATGCTTGCGCATTCGACGCATGACGACCGCCGCCCAACCCATCCGCACCCCCTATCTCGACATCCAGCATGTTTCGGCCGCGTATGGCGCGACGAAGGTGCTCGACGATGTCTCCTTGTCCGTCGACAAGGGCGAGCTGATCGCACTGCTGGGCAGCTCCGGCTGCGGCAAGACCACGCTGCTGCGCTCGATCGCGGGGTTCGTCACGCCCACCGCCGGTCGCATCGTCGTCGACGGCCGCGACCTGACGGGCCTGGCGCCCGACAAGCGCGGCACGGCGATGATGTTCCAGTCCTACGCGCTGTGGCCGCACCTCGACGTCGCTGCCAACATCGGCTACGGCCTGCGCATGCGCGGCTGGAAGAAGGACGCGATCGCCACGCGCGTGGGCGAGATGCTGAAGCTGATGCAGCTCGACGGGTACGAGAAACGCTCGATCTCGCAGCTCTCCGGCGGCCAGAAGCAGCGCGTCGCCCTCGGCCGGGCGCTGGCCGTCGACCCGTCCGTGCTGCTGCTCGACGAGCCGATGTCGAATCTCGATTACAAGGTGCGCATCGAATTGCGCCACGAACTGCGGGCGCTGCAGAAGCGCGTGGGCATCACCGCCGTATACGTCACGCACGACCGCGAGGAGGCGCTGACGCTCGCCGACCGCATCGCCGTGATCGACGCCGGCCGCATCGCCCAGCTGGGCACGCCCGAGGAAATCTTCCATCGCCCGGCTTCGTCGTTCGTCGCCGGCTTCATGGGCGCCGACAACGCGCTGGCGGTGGTGCGCGTGGGCGATGCATGGGGCGCCGCCGGCGCGGCGGCGCCCGGCGCGTCGTTGGCGCATTTCCGCGGCGATCGCGCGCGACTCGTCGACGACTCCGCGCGTGCCGAGGCGGGCGGTCTCAACTTCGATGGCGTGGTGGCGCAGCGCATCTACCTCGGCAACGGCTTCCGCTACCGCATTCGCACCGGCCGCGACGAGGTCTGGGTCGACGACGACGCGTCGCGCGCCGAGGGCGCGCACGTCAAGGTCGCCGTGGCGCCCGACGCACTATTGCTGTTCAAAGATCGGCAGGGCGCCGGCCGCGAGGCCGGCACATCCGCCGCAGCTTAACCACTGGAGGAGAGAATCATGCGCAGAACTGGCTTTGGCGTGGCCGCGATGGTCGCCGCCTCGCTCGCGATGTACACGCTGCCGGCAGCGGCGGACACGACGCTCAACGTCGTCACCGCCGGCGACCAGAACATGGTCGATTACGTGAACAATTTCCTCGGC
The DNA here is from genome assembly GCA_963781395.1 of uncultured Pseudomonadota bacterium. Lineage (GTDB taxonomy): Bacteria > Pseudomonadota > Gammaproteobacteria > Burkholderiales > Casimicrobiaceae > VBCG01. Next base: position 50,968 of record CAWAFO010000009.1, on the reverse strand, counting down.
CCGAAGTTCGAGGCGCAGAACCCCGGGGTCAAGGTGAAGGCCGTGGGCACCGGCCCCGGCGACGCCGGCTCGCAGAAGATCCTCGAGAAGCTCTCCGCCGAGAAGAGCGCCAACGTCGCCGCGTGGGACATCGACGTGGCGGTCGTGCACCAGCGCGGCGCCGCGACGATGGTCAAGGATTCGCTGCTCGAGCCGTACACGAAGCAGATCGCCGCCGGCAAGCTCATCTCGCGCGACAGCGCGAAGAACGCGCTCGGGCAGAACGTCGAGGGCTACGTGATCCCGATGTTCCACAGCCAGATCGTGCTGGCGTACAACTCGGACGTCGTGAAGACGCCGCCCAAGACCTTCGACGACCTCAAGGCCTGGGTGCAGAAGAATCCGAAGCAGTTCGGCTACAACGGCGTCAAGGGCGGCATGTCCGGCGTGGGCTTCGTCACCGGCTGGGTCGAGGCGTACAGCGGCATGGCGCAGCAGCTCGAGCACGGCCCGTACGACCCGTCGAAGAAGGCGGTCATCGACAAGTCGCTGGAAAGCCTCAAGGCCTTCAACCAGTACGTGGTGATGACGCCGGGCAACGCCGGCACGCTCGACATGCTCAATCGCGGCGAGATCGCGATGGGGCCGGTGTGGGTCGACATGTTCTACACGTGGGTGGCGGACGGCAAAATGAATCCGGCGGTGAAGCTCGAACTGCCGAAGCCGGGCCTGCCGGGACAGCCGATGTACTACGTCGTGCCGGCGAAGGCGGCCAACGCCGCACTGGCGCGCAAGTTCATCGACTTCGCGGCCAGCCCGGAGATCCAGGCCGAGGGCATCGTCAAGCAGTTCAACTGGTACCCCGGCATCGACGCCAAGTACGTGCAGGCGAAGATGGACACCAAGAGCTGGGACAAGCTCTTCGCCGACGTCCCGCCCGACACGCTGCAGGCCTACGGCCGCCCGTTCCCCCTGTCGGAATACTTCACCGACATCCTGGAAGGCTACGAGCGCGTCGTGCTGAAGTGAGGTCGGCGCAACGCGCCAACCCGCGCCGCGGATGAACGCCGCGGCGCGTTCGCGCTGGGGCGGGCTCTTGCTCGCCCTGCCGGCGCTCGCCATCGTCGCGCTGTTCTTCGTGCTGCCGCTCGTCGTGTCGTGCGTGTCCGCGTTCAGCGACGGCGCCGGCCATGCCACCCTCGACCATTTCCGCAAGGCATTCGACTTCTACACCAAGGACCTCGTCTTCACCGCGGCGATCGTCGTCTGGTCGACGCTGCTCATCGCCGTGTTCGCCATCGCCATCGCCGGCTACCTGACGCTGGGCGAGCACCCGCGCACGCGCGCGGCGCTGCGCTGGCTCTATCGCTGGCCGCTGTTCATCCCGTTCATCGTCACCGCGCAGCTGATGCGCACGTTCCTGGCCAAGAACGGCATGCTCAACCACGTGCTGATCGGCGGCGGCCTCATCGATCCGCTGTCGGCGCAGAGCCTCCTCGACTGGCGCGGCATCGTCGTCGCGTTCGTGTGGAAGCAGACGCCGTTCGTCACGCTGCTGCTCGCGGGCGCGATGGCCGGCGTCGACATCCAGCATATCGAGGCCGCGCGCAACCTCGGCGCGTCGCGGCTGCGCGTGCTGTGGGAAATCGTGCTGCCGCAGTCGCGGCGCACGTTGCTGGTCGGGCTCGTGCTGTCGTACGTGGCGATGCTGTCGGTGCTGTCGGTGCCGATGATGATCAATCCCAACTCGCCGACGATGCTGACCGTCGACGTCGCCTACCGCATCGCCTCGCACGGCGACTACGGCGTGGCCAACGCGCTGTGCCTCATCTCGCTGATCATCGCCGCCTTCGGCGCATGGTTCTACCTGCGCCACGCGGTGCGCCAGCAGGAGAGCGTCGCATGAGCACAGAAGGGCCGCCCCGAGTTGCCCGCCCCCTTTGGGGGGAGGCGAGCGCAGCTCGCTGTGGGGGGGAGCCTTGAGCACCGCTGGGCCGCCCCGAGGTGCTCGCCCCCCTTGGGGGGAGGCGAGCGCAGCTCGCTACGGGGGGGAGCCTTGAGCACCGCTGGGCCGCCCCGAGGTGCTCGCCCCCCTTGGGGGGAGGCGAGCGCAGCTCGCTACGGGGGGGAGCCTTGAGCACCGCTGGGCCGCCCCGAGGTGCTCGCCCCCCTTGGGGGGAGGCGAGCGCAGCTCGCTGTGGGGGGGAGCCTTGAGCACGGCGCTCGCCGGCAGCGGCGACTGGCGCGGTCCGCTCGGCCGCGGCAGCGCCACGCTTGTCCGCGCCGTGGTGATCGCCCTGTTCGCGTTCGTGGTGTTCGGGCCGCTGCTCAATCTCGTGCTGTGGGCATTCACCGAGCGCTGGTACTTCCCCAACAAGCTGCCGCAGGCTTACGGACTCACCTACTGGTTTCGCGTGTTCAGCCCGCGCGGCGGCGCGATCGCTTCGCTCGTCACCAGCATCTGGATCGCGCTGCTGACCGTCGCCCTGTCGCTCGCGGTCGCCATTCCGGCCGGATACGCGCTGGCCCGCCTGCGACTGCCGGCGCGCGCGTTCATCCTGCTGCTGTTCCTGCTGCCGCAGGCGTTCCCCAACCTGCCGGTCTACGTCAACATCGCGCGGATGTTCTACAGCTTCAACCTCAACGGCACGATCCTCGGCGTGGTGCTCGTGCACACGTCGCACGGCCTCGTGCTCGCCGTGTGGATCGCCTCGGCGGCATTCTCCGCCGTCGACGTCTCGCTGGAAGAGGCCGCGCGCAACATGGGAGCGTCGGCGTGGCGCTGCTTCACCAGCGTCACGCTGCCGCTCGCGCTGCCGGGGCTCATCGCCAGCGCGATCTTCGTGTTCCTGGAGTCGCTCGACGAATTCACCGGCACGTATTTCGTCGGCGTGCCCGACGTGACGACGTTGCCGCTGCTGCTCTTCAACGCCAGCAATGGTGGCAACTACCAGATCGCGTCGATCACGGCGATGCTGCTGCTCGTGCCGTCGATCGCCTTCATGCTCGCGGTGGAGCGATTCCTCAAGGCCGACGTGCTGGCGATGATCGGCAAGTAGGCGCCGCGCGCGCCATCAGTGCAGGCCCAGCTGCTCGGCGACGCGCGTCGCCGCCGTGGTCGCCGCGGCGACCGCCTGGTCCATGTTGTAGTAGCGGTACTGTGCCAGCCGCCCGACGAACGTGACGTCGGGCTCGGCATCGGCGAGCACGCGGTAGCGCGCATAGAGCGCCTGGTTGGCGGGACGCGGGATCGGGTAGAACGGCTCGCCTTCGGCACGCGGGTACTCGCGCACGATCGACGTCCCGCTGTGCGCCTGGCCCGTCAGGTGGCGGAACTCCGTGATCCGTGTGTACTCGTGGTCGTTGGGAAAGTTGACCGTGCCGACCGGCTGGAACCGGTCGATGCCGGCCAGGTGCTCATGTGCGAATTCCAGCGACCGATAGGGCAGTGCGCCAAAGCGGTGGCCAAACCAGGCATCGATCGGTCCGGTAAACACGACGTGGCGCGCGTCCGCGCCAGGCCGCGCCGCGAGACCATCGACCCCCATGTCGCAGCTGATCAGCGGATGGTCGAGCATGCGCGTGAACATCGGCGCATAGCCCTCGGCGGGCATGCACTGGAAACGGTCGCCGAAATAGCGGTCGTCGTCGTCGACACGCACGCCGATGCGCGCGGCGACCGAGGCTGCGAGGTCGCACAGTTCGAGTCCCCATTGCTTGCGCGTATAGCCGCGGTAGAACGTGTCGCACAGTTGGCGGCCCACGCTCGCCAGCACGACGTCTTCGCTGGTGCGGCATTCGCCGCGCGGCTCGCGCACGCTGGCGAGGAACGCCTCGACGCCTGCCGCGTCGAGCGAGAGTCCGTACAGCGTGTTGATCGTGGTGCGGTTGATCGGGAACGGCAGCAGCCGGCCGCCCACTGCGGCGCGCACCCGATGCTCATACGGGCGCCACGCCGTGAACCGCGACAGGAAATCGACGATCCGCGGCGCATTGGTGTGGAAGATGTGCGGGCCGTAGCGATGCACGCGCACGCCGTGCGCGTCGAGGCAATCCCAGGCGTTGCCGCCGACGTGATCACGGCGCTCGACGAGGTGCACGCGCGCGCCGCGCTCGGCCACGAGGCGGGCCAGCGTGCAGCCGGCGAAGCCCGCGCCCACGACCAGCACGTCGGGTGTGCTCACCGCAGCCGTCCTGCGACGAGTGGCCGCAACGCGGGCGTCGCCGGTGCTACCATCGCGGCGATTCCGTCGAGTTGGTGCAATCGCCATGGCCTTGGTTCAGACGCCTCCGCTCGCCACTGCCCAGTCCTCCACCGCACCGGCGCGACCGGTGGCCGCCCACGACGTGCTGGCACAGCACTATGCGGTGCGCGCGCGGGCGATCGAGGCCCGCCACAACGCGCAGACCGCGGACGCCGTGGCCGCGCTCCGCGACAAATATGCCACGCCGGTGTTCGGCAGCGTGAGCCCGTGGAGCCTGATCGAGATGCTCGGCCAATGCATCGATCCCACCGATCAGGGTCTGTATGGCGCGAGCCAGCAGCTGCACGTGCTGCAGGTCATCGATGCGATGGAAGCCGAAGGCGCCGCGACCGACGAGATGCTGCTGGTGGCGCTGGTGCACGACATCGGCAAGGTGCTGCTGCTGACCGACGAGGCGCCCGAAAACGTGGTGTGCATGAACCTGCCCGTCGCCGCCGGCCCGCCCGATGGCGGGCTCGACGCTTGCGTGTTCCAGTGGAATCACGACGAGTGGGCCTGGTCGCGCCTCAAGGACCACCTGCCCGAGCATCTCGGATGGCTGGTGCGCTACCACAGCATCATGCCCGGCGGCTGCATACGCTACATGGACGCGCGCGACCTCGACTACTGCCGGCGCTACCTCAAGCCGTTCGCGCGCTACGATCAGGGCACGAAATCGCCGTTCAACGTGCCGGCGCGGCGCATCGACCGCTATCGCGCGCTCATCGAGCGTGCGCTGCCGTCGAAAATGATGTTCTGAGCCACGGCTGCTGCGAACGCGGCGCGGTCGGCGTCGATCAGCCGCCGCAGCGTGGTCCGCTCTTCCGCATCGCGGCCATCCAGCACACGTCCGTCGTTGTCGATGCCCGCGTACACCAGGGCGCGGCTGTCGAGCGGTATGCCGTACTTCACCATCAGCGCGTCGGCTTCGTCGGCGGCGGTGAGTCCGGCCGCGCGCAGCTTGTCGTACGTCGGGCCGCCAACCGGCCGCGTGTGCGTCATCTGCAGCGCGTCGACGATCGCGCACGCGCGCAACGGGCGCGGCAGCATCCGCGGCCACAGAACGTCGAGGCCCCAGCCGCTCAGGTTCTCGACGAACGTCGGCAGGCAGCGCTCGAGGAACGGTCGCGCGAAACACGGTGCCATCACCTCGACGAAGTTCGTCATGCGCAGCGTGAAGCTCGGGTGCCGCAGCGTGACGCGGTGCGAGTAGTAGCTCGCCCACGACAGCGCCGGCTGCGCCAGCGCGAATTCCATCAGCGCCATTCTCGCGAACAGGGAGCTGACCGTGTCCTGGTCGACCGCGAGATCGTCGTCGGGCAGCCAGATGTAGTCGTAATCGTGCCAGAAATCCTCGCGCGTCAGCAGCGCGTGCAGACCCGACCATTTCTGTCCCTTGTCGTCGATGCGTCGGCAATCCGCCTCGCGGAAGCGTCCGGGATCGTCGCCGAAGTAGCTGACGACCAGGTCCCAGTCGCGCGTCGCCGGATCGCGGGTCCAGCCGGGATGCAGGGACGTATCGCCGGCGCGGACGATGACGAGGCCGCGCGCAGCCGCCCCGCTCACAACGCGACGGTCCGTCCTTCGCGCCACGACGTGGCCGCGGCGTCGGCGAGGGCAAGCGCCGCGACCCCGTCGTCGATCGTGGTGCGCACGGGCGTGCGCTCGCGCAGCGCGGCGAAGAAGTGCGCGATCTCGTCGGCATATGCGACGCGGTAGCGCTCGAGGAAGAAATGCTCGGGCAGATCGGTGGCGATCTGTTTCGCGCCCCACGCGGTGACTTCGGTCGGGCGGTGGTTGCCGGCCTGGAGCATGCCGCCGCTGCCGAGCACCTCGAACCGCTGGTCGTAACCGTAGGCGGCGCGACGGCTGGTGTTGATCACGGCGAGGCGGCCCTTCCGGGTGCGGATGGTCACCGCGGTGCAATCGGCGTCACCCGCATCGGCGATCGCAGGGTCGGTGAGGCAGCTCGCGTGCGCGTGCACGGTGGACGCGTCGTCGCCGAGGATCCAGCGGAAGATGTCGAAGTCGTGGATCAGCATGTCGCGGAAGATGCCGCCGGACTTGCGGATGTAATCGACCGGCGGCGCGCCCGGATCGCGGCTCGTGACCACCAGCATCTCCGGCGTGCCGATCTCGCCGGCGTCGAGGCGCGCCTTGACGGCGGCGAAGGTCGGGTCGAAGCGCCGCTGGAAGCCGATCATGCAGGTGACGCCGGCCTGCTTCACCGCCTCGGCGCAGGCGCGTGCCCGCGCGAGGTCGAGATCGACCGGCTTCTCGCAGAAGATCGCCTTGCCGGCGGCCGCGGCACGCACGATGAAATCCGCATGCGTGTCGGTCGACGACCCGATCGCCACGGCGCCGATCGATGCGTCGGTGAAGATGGCGTCGGCCGCCATCACCTTGGCGCCGTGCTGCGTGGCGAGCGCGCGCGCCGCGTCGGCATTGACGTCGGCGACTGCGACGAGGCGTACGCCGGGTTGGCGCACGAGATTGCCGGCATGGATGCGGCCGATGCGGCCGGCGCCCAGCAGAGCGACGTCGATCATGGCGAGGATTCCCCCTGAGAGCCTGGCGCCGATGGCGCCAATGCGAAAGTCTGCAGCACGCGCCACGAGGCGATGCCGACGCTGCTGCCCGACAATGAAACGGCCAGCCGGTCGAACACCATCTCGGGCGGCACGTGCGCGGCGAATTCGGTGGCGATACGATCCTTGGCGTCGCCCCCCAGCGTGCCGTACGCGAGCGACAGATGCGGGAACGGCGACAGGCCGTGCTCGGTGCCGAAGTGCTGCGCCGATCGTCGCACAAGCGGCGCGAATGCCTCGAAGCCGTCGAACGCGAGGTAGAACGCGCGGTAATAATGCATCGACTGCTCGATGCCGCGCACCCGCACGCGCTGCACGGCAATGCCCTCCGCCAGCGCCGCCGCTGCCACCGTCATGTCCTTCAGCCGGCGTCGCAGGTCGCCTTGCACCGTCACGTGGGGCGGAAATGCGCGCGTGGCGAAGCGCGGGGCGAGCGCCGCCACCAGCGCAGCCATGCGCTCGTGCGTGGCGCGCTCCGGCAGCAGCCACAGCGAATACTCCGGCGCGGGGTCGGTTATCGGCGGCTCGGCTGCGAGGGTGTCGGCCATAGTTCCGCCTGCAGGAAATCGCGCATGCCCGGGGCGGCGGCGAGGATCGCGTTGCCGCGATCGAGGCCGTCGTCGGCGAAGAAGTCGCTGGTCCAGCCGCCGGCGGCACGCACGATGGCGATGCCCGCGGCGACATCCCACGCATTGATATGCGGCTCGAAATAGCCTTCGAAGCGGCCGTCGGCGACGTACGCCATGCCGAGCGCGCCGCTGCCGAGCCGGCTGTATTCGCAACCCGCGGCGAGCAGCCGCGCGATGCCCGCGACGTGGATCGACGGGTCGCGCCGATAGCTGAATCCGAGGCTCACGCGCGCCCGATGCGGGTCGTCGACATCCGACACGCGGATCGCGCGGTCATTGCAGGTCGCGGCCGCTTCCGCGCTGCCCGCGTGCAGCTCGTCGGTGACGGGGTTGTAGATGACGCCCGCCACCGCCTCGCGCTGGTGGACGAGGCCGATCGACACGCACCACAGCGGCAGGCGGCGCGCGAAGTTGGCGGTGCCGTCGATCGGATCGACCACCCACAGCGGTGCGACGCCGTCGTAAGGCGCCGAATAGCCGCCCTCTTCGCCCAGCACGATGTCGCCGGGAAACGCGGCGGCGATGCGGGCGACGAGCAGCGCTTCGACCTCGCGGTCGGCGAGCGTGACGACGTCCTGCAGGCCCTTCGACTCGACCGCCAAGCCGCCCGGCCGGCGATAGTGCGCGAGCGCCAGCGCACCAGCCTCGCGCGCGATCGTCCGCGCGAACGCGAGGCGCGCCGCGATCAGCGCTGGAGCATCCATGCGTGCCGCGGATCGTTGTGGAACGACCAGACGCGCTTGGGCCCGGCCATCACGTTGAGGTAGTACGAGCGATACCCGTACGGCACGCACACCGGATGATAGCCACGCGGCACGACCACCACGTCGCGGTCCTCGGCGGCGAAGCTCGCATCTTCGCTGCGATCGTCGGTGTAGACGCGCTGGAACACGAAGCCCTGCGGCGGGTCGACGCGATGGTAGTACGTCTCCTCGAGGCTGCTTTCCCCGGGCAGCGCGTCGGTGTCGTGCTTGTGCGGCGGATAGCTGGACGAGTGCCCGGAGGGCGTCAGCACCTCCACAACAAGCAGCGATTCCGCCGGCTCGGTCTCCGGCAGGATGTCGCAGACATAGCGCGTGTTGGCGTCGCGCCCGCGCGTCGAGCGCTTCATCGACGCGGGCTCGATCAGGCGCGCCGGCAACGTGCCGCGCGCGGGTGCCGAGCCGATCGCGATCTCCGCTGCGTCGCGCGCGGTGACGCGGTACTCGACGCCGGGCGGCGCGTAGACCGCGAACGGCGACTGCGCGTCGAACACGCTCGCGCGCCCGCCGATGCCGCGCCATGCCACGTCGCCCGCATGCACGTCGACGGTGCCGGTGAGGATGACGATGCAGGACTCGCGGTCGGTCTCGCGTGCCCGCAGCGATTCGCCCGCGGCCAGGCGGCGTGCGGCGAAATTCACGTAGCGCAGGCCGGACGCCGGGGTGACCTCGACACTGCCGCCACGGTCGGCGCGCGCCTTGACGAGCGCCGCCGGCGCAGTCGCGCTCATCGCCCATTCTCCCGGTAACGATCGGCCAGCGTGCGCAGCGCGCGGTAACCCATCTCGGCATAGCGATAGCTCGGCGCCACCGCGGGATCCTGCTCGGCTTCGACCACCAGCCAGCCGCGATACGCGTGTTGCGCCAGCAGGCGGGCGACGCCGTCGAAGTCGACCATGCCGTCGCCCGGCACGGTGAACACGCCGTTGAGGACGCTGTCGAGGAAGCTCCATTGGCGGTTGCGCGCGAGCGCCATCACCGACGGCCGCACGTCCTTGCAATGCACGTGGCAGACGCGCTTGACGTGCTTCGCCAGCACGCTCACGGCGTCGCCGCCGCCGAACGTGATGTGGCCGGTGTCGAACAGCAGGCCGACGTCGCTGCCGGTGACGCCCATCAGCGTGTCGACGTCCTCCGGCGACTGCACGTAGGCGCCCATGTGATGGTGATACGCGAGCCGCACGCCGTGGCGCGCGAGATGCGCGCCGAACGCGTCGAGGCGCTTCCCGTATTCACGCCAGGCGGCGTCGTCGCGAAAGCGCGGCCGCTTGTAGAGCGGAACCGGCAAGCCCTGGATCGCGTCGGCCACCTCGCCGTACACCATCACCGTGGCGCCGTTGCGCGCGAGGAGCTCGAGGTGCGACGCCACGGCTTCGATCTCCTCGGCCACCGCGCGGCGCGCGAGGCGCCCCGAATACCATCCCGAGACGCAGGCGAGCCCGAATTCGCCGAGCTTCGCCGCGAGCGCCGCGGGCTCGCGCGGAAACTTGTTGCCGAGCTCGAAGCCCTGGAAGCCGATGCCAGCGCCCTCGCGCAGTGCCGTGTCGAGCGGGATCTCGCCGCCGAGCGACGGCAGGTCGTCGTTGCTCCACGAGATCGGGTTGATGCCGATGCGCACGTCGAGCGCCATCGCCTCAGGCCTTCTGCGCCGCCTTGGCGGCCTCGAACGCGGCGTGCGCCGCGGCAACCTCGGCGCGCGCCGAGACTTCGGGCACCGCCACTTCCCACCACGCGCCGCCCGCCGCGGTGGTGCGCGCGGGGTCGGTGTCGATGACGATCACCTGCGTGCGCGTCGCCTGGCGCGCGTCGCGCATCGCCGCCTCGAGCGCGTCGACCGAGTCGACATGCACGGCGTCGGCGCCCAATGCACGGGCGTGCGCCGCGAAATCGACGGCCGGCGCCGCGGCGTCGAGCAGGTTGTTGAACGGCGGGCTGCCGCACGCCTGCTGCAGGCGGTTGATGCAGCCGAATCCGCGGTTGTCGAGCACGACGATCACGAGCTTCCTGCCCATGGCGACCGACGTCGCGATCTCGGAGTTCATCATCAGGTAGCTGCCGTCGCCCAGCATCACGACGACCTCGCGGTCGGGCAACGCCATCTTCACGCCGAGTCCGCCGGCGATCTCGTAGCCCATGCACGAATAGCCGTACTCGAGATGGTAGCCGCCCGGCGTCGCGGCCCGCCACAGCTTGTGCAGCTCCGCCGGCAACGTGCCCGCCGCGCACACGACGACGTCCTGCGCGGGCGAGCGCGGGTGCGAGCGTTGGACGGCGCCGATCACGTCGCCCTCGTACGGCAACGCGCCGCGGGGTACCGCATTGCGCGCGACGATCGCATCGACTTCGCCGTGCCATTGCGCCGCCGCTTGCTTCGCGCGCGCCGTCCACGTGGCGTCGGCGCGCCAGTCGCGCAGCGCCGCCGACAGCGCGTCGAGCGCCAGCGCCGCGTCGCCGACGACCGCCGCCGCGGCATGGGACTTCAGCGCGTCGAATGCCTGCACATTGATCGACACGATCTCGGCATCGCCGAACAGCGCATGCGAGCCCGTGGTGAAGTCGGAGAGCCGTGTGCCGACGGCAAGGATGACATCTGCGTCGCGCGCGAGCGCGTTCGCCGCCGTGGCGCCGGTGACGCCGATGGCGCCGGCCTGCAGCGGATGGTCGAACGCCACCGCGCTCTTGCCGGCCTGCGTCTCGGCGACCGCGGCGCCATGTGCGTCGGCGAAGCGCGCCAACGCCTCGGGGCCGCCGTCGCTGTACAGCACGCCGCCCCCGGCGATGATCAGCGGGCGGCGCTTGCCGCGCAGCCGCGCAGCCGCGGCCTCGAGATCGGCAGCCGCCGCCGGCGCCGCGCGGGGCAGCACGACGCGCGGCGCGAAAAAGTCCTCGGGATAGTCGAACGCCTCGGCCTGCACGTCCTGCGGCAGCGCGAGCGTCACCGGTCCGCACTGCGCAGCATCGGTCAGCACGGCGATGGCGCGCGGCAGCGCAGTCAGCAGCTGCTGCGGATGCACGATGCGGTCGAAATAGCGCGACACCGGACGCAGGCAGTCGTTGGCCGACACCGTGCCGTCGGCGAACGACTCGACCTGCTGCAACACGGGGTCGGGTGCGCGCGACACGAAGACGTCGCCGGGAAGGAACAGCACCGGCAGGCGGTTGACGTGCGCCAGCGCCGCCGCGGTGACGAGGTTGGTGGCGCCCGGGCCGATCGAGGTGGTGCATGCCATCATGCGTCGCCGGCGGCTCGCCTTGGCGAAGGCGATCGCCGTGTGTGCCATCGCCTGCTCGTTGTGCGCGCGCAACGTCGGCAGCGTGTCGCGTGCCGCGTACAGCGCCTCGCCGAGCGCCGCGACGTTGCCGTGGCCGAAGATCGCGAACACGCCTGCGAAGAGCGCCGTGTCGCGCCCCTCGGCGTCGCGCGTGCGCTGTGCGGCGACGTAGCGCACGAGCGCCTGGGCGGTGGTCAGGCGCAGCTTGCGCGGCATCGTCATGGCCGCGCCTCGCGCCAGGCGTCGATCAGCGCGCCGAAGTTCGCCGCCGCCGCCGCGACCAGCCCCGCGTCGTCGATGCGGCCGGCGAGCCAGTCGCGCGACGGCGCCATCCACAGCGTGCGGCCGACGGCGAAGCCGCGCACGCCGGCGACACCCGTTGCCGAGGCGAATCCGCGCATCAGCGAGGCGAGCGGCGCATTCTGGCCGAGCAGCACGATGCCGCGGCAGAACGGGTCGCGCTCCGCGACGAGCGCCGCCACCCCGCTCCATTGCGCGGCGGACATCGGCGCGAGCTTCCACCATTGCGGCGCGATGCCGATGTTGTAGAGCCGCGTCAGCGCCCGCAGCACGGTGTCGGCAGCGAGCGCCGGCTGCGCCGGCGGGATCACCTCGAGCAGGAGCTCGTGGCCGCTCGCGTCGCAGGCGTCGCGCAGCGAATGCAGCGCCGTTTCCTGCTCGAGGCGCAGGTCGTTGGCGTCGTCCGGATGGAATGCGACGAGGCACTTGACGATGTGCTCGGCAGGCCAGCTCGCGAGCGTGGTGCCGAGCGAGCGCCCGTGCTGGAACTCGAGCGGCCGGCTGCCGGGAAGCTCGACCGGTCGCCCGATCCACCAGCCGCGCCCCGTGGCCGCGGCCAGCGCGTCGCTGCCGTACACGTCGTCGATCAGCACGCCGATGCGCCCGTCGAGCCCTTTGTCCGTCTCGACGCGCGCGACGGCGTCGACCAGCAGCCGCTTCAGCGCGGGCAGGCGTGATTCGTCGGCGCCCGCCTCACGCGCGAGCTCGTAGAACTGCGGCCGGTGGTCGAACGCGAACGCGTACACCTCGGGAAAGACCTGGCGCGGCGCGCTCACGCGATGCAGCCGCGACAGCGCGGCGTCGCGATCGGGGTGCGGGATCGCCGCGGCGTTGGCGAGATAGTGGTCGAGCTCGACGCGCGTCGGCATCGCCGGCGCGCAGCCGTGGCGCGACACGACCAGCGCGCCGCAGGCGTTGGCGTATCGGCAGGCGGCGTCGTAGTCCTCGCCACGCAGCCAGCCGGAGAGGAAGCCCGCGCTGAAGGCGTCGCCGGCGCCCAGCACGTTGAGCACGTCGACCTTGACGCCCTTGCCGTTGAACGCGGCGTCGAGCGACGCCGGAATCGCACCGTCGATCACCGCGCAGCCAAGCGGACCGCGCTTGACCACCAGCACCGCCTTCGTCAGCGCGCGCACTGCGCGCAGCGAGCGCCATGATGTCCTCGCTGCCGCCGGCGATGTTGAATTCCTCGATCGTGCCGATGACGAGGTCGAACAGCGGCAGGATGCGCGACATGTGCGCGGTGACGCCGGCGTCGGGGATGAAACGCGTCTCGCCGTCGCCGCGGCGGGTCAGCCCCCACAGCACCGGGCGGTAGTCGATGTCGAGCACCGTGCGCACGTCGTGCCGGCGCGCGCGCTCGCACGCGAGCGTGCTCACGCCGTGCACGTGCGGCGTCGAGAAGTGCGTGCCCGTGATCAGCAGCGCCTTCGCCTGTGCGATGAAGTCCTCGGCGACGTCGTCCGCGGTGACCGCCATGTCGGCGCAGTTCTCGCGATAGAACATCAGCGGGAACGTGTCCCTGTCCTTGATGCCGAGCACCACCGCCGCGGTGAGGCGCGCCGGGTCGCGGCTCACGTGCGACACGTCGCAGCCTTCGCGCGCGAGCGTCTCGACGAGGAAGTTGCCCATCGCGTCGTCGCCGACGCGCGAGGCCATCGCCGCCTCGAGGCCGAGGCGCGCGCAGCCGAACGCGGTATTCGCCGAGGAGCCGCCGAGGTACTTGGCGAACGACGTCACGTCCTCCAGCCGCGCACCGATCTGCTGCGCGTAGAAATCCACCGCGAGGCGGCCAAGGCAGACGATGTCGAACCGGCGGCCGGCGACGAAAGACGTGGTGTTTTGCATCGGGGTGCGACGATCGGCGACGGCGAGGCGACGGGCACTGCCTGTGCGCCGATTCGCGCGCGACCGGGCCGTCCGGGAATGGGACAATAGCAGATTGCGCATGCCGCCGGGAAGGCGGCGACATCATCGACAAGGGAGACAAGGCATGGAACGCGCATTGCGCATCGCGGTGGCAGGGCTCGGCCGGCTGGGACGCCGCCATGCGGAGATCTTCCGCTGGCGCGTGCGTGGCGCCGAGGTCGTCGCGGCCGCAAGTCCGGTCGCGGAGGAACGCGAATGGGCGCAGTCGGCATTGGGCATCGGCACGCTCGTCGCCGACTATCGCGAGCTGCTCGCGCTGCCGCAAGTCGACGCCGTGGTGATCGTCACGCCGACGTCGCTGCACGCCGACCAGGTGATCGCCGCGCTCGACGCCGGCAAGCACGTGTTCTGCGAAAAGCCGCTGGCGCTCGAGGTCGCCGATTGCGTGCGCGTGGAAAGCGCGGCGGCTCGCCATCCCGCCCAGCGCGTGCTGGTCGGCTTCGTGCGCCGCTTCGACCCCTCGTACAGCGCGGCGATGCAGAAGATCCGCGACGGCACGATCGGCACGCCGTTCATGGTGCGGTCGCAGACCCTCGATCGCAACGATCCGTCGGGCTTCTTCGTGCGCTTCGCGCCGACATCGGGCGGCATCTTTCTCGACATGGCCATCCACGATATCGACTGCGCGCGCTTCCTGCTCGGCGGACCCAAGGCGAAGCGCGTGTACGCGTCCGGCGTCATCGCCGTGCACGGCGGGCTCGCCGCCTGCGGCGACGTCGACAACGGTGTCGCCACCGTCGAGTTCGACGGCGGCAAGCTCGCGGTGATCTACGTGTCGCGCACGCTTGCGCACGGCATGGAGGCGACGACCGAGGTGTACGGCACGCAGGGCCGCATCGCGATCGGCGAAGGCCTGAAGGCAGGCGGCATCGACATCGCCGACGCCCACGGCGCGCGCAGCGAAGGCCTGGCGACGTTCTGGGAGCGTTTCGCCGACGCGTTCGCCATCGAGGCGCAGGCGTTCGTCGACGCCGCGCGCGACGACAGGCCGCTGCCGCTGACGCTCGCCGACGCCACCGAGAACACGCGCATCACGCGCGCCATCACCGACGCGTTCCGCGGCGGCAAGCCCGTCGATCTCTGAAGGAGAGCCCCATGCGCATCGCGATCATCGGCGCCGGCGGCGTCGGCGGCTATTTCGGCGCCCGGCTCGCGCTGGCCGGCGAGGACGTGCAATTCGTCGCGCGCGGCGCGCAGCTCGCCGCCATGCGCGCGGCCGGCCTGCGCGTGCGCCGCGACGGCGGCGATCTCGACGTGCACCCGGTATGCGCCACCGACGATCCCGCGGCGATCGGACCGGTGGATGCGGTGCTGATCGCCGTCAAGCTGTGGGACACCGAGACCGCGGCGGCGATGGCGCGTGCGCTGATGGGGCCGCACACGGCCGTGGTGTCGTTGCAGAACGGCGTGCGCAAGGACGACGCGCTGCGCGAAATGCTCGGCGCCGGCAACGTGATGGGCGGCGTCTGCTACATCTCGGCGTATCTCGAGGCGCCCGGCGTCATCCGCCAGGTGGGCACGATGCAGAAGATCGTGTTCGGCGAGTACGACGGCCGCGCCTCGGCCCGCGCGAGCGCGCTGCTGGCGTCGCTGCAGCGCGCCGGCATCGATGCCGCGCTGTCGGACGCAATCGCGCGCGTGATCTGGGAAAAATTCGTGTTCCTCGCCTGCCTCGCCGGCACGACCAGTGCGATCCGCCTGCCGATCGGCGCGATCCGCGGCAATCCGGTGACGCGCGCGCTGTTCCGCGATGCGCTCGCCGAGGCCGTCGCCGTGGCGCGCGCGGAAGGCGTGGCGATTGCCGATGCGTTCGTCGACGACCGCATGGCGTTCGCCGACTCGCTGCCGGTGACGATGACATCGTCGATGCACGGCGACCTCGAGCATGGCCGCCGCCTGGAGCTCGACTGGCTGTCGGGCGACGTGGTCGCGCGCGGCAAGCGCCTCGGCGTGCCCACGCCCGTGCACCGCGCGCTCAACGACGTGCTGGTGCTGCACGCCGCCGGCCGCGGCACACCAAAAATCTAGGCTTCGTCAGTAACAACCCGCTTGCCGCGACCCGGGCGAGTTACCCGGATGTCGGTCCAAAGCGAGTTCGCGAAGCGTGTTCGAGCGACGACGACATCCGGGTAGCTCGCCCGCGCATGCCGCGCAACCACGCATGGCAGACTCGACGCCGCTCTCCTACATCAGCGCCTTGTAGCGCGGCCGGTGCGGGCGCGCGCCCTCCTCGCCGAGGCGCCGCTTCTTGTCGTCCTCGTATTCGTGGAAGTTGCCCTCGTAGAACACCCACTTCGAATCGTCCTCGGCGGCGAGGATATGCGTGGCGATGCGGTCGAGGAACCAGCGATCGTGGGACACCACGAGCGCCGATCCGGGGAACTCGAGCAGTGCCTCCTCGAGCGCGCGCAACGTCTCGACGTCGAGGTCGTTGGACGGTTCGTCGAGCAGCAGCACGTTGCCGCCCTTGAGGAGCGTCGCCGCGAGGTGCAGTCGCCCGCGCTCGCCGCCGGACAGCGTGCCGACCTTCTTCTGCTGGTCGGGTCCCTTGAAGTTGAAGCGCCCGAGATAGGCGCGCGACGGCATCTCGAAGCGGCCGATCGTCAGGATGTCCTGGCCGCCCGAAATCGCGTCCCACGCGGTCTTGTCGTTGGGCAGCGAGTCGCGCGACTGGTCGACCACCGCGAGCTGCGCCGTGTGTCCGATCGTGATCGTGCCGCGGTCGGGCTTCTCCTTGCCGGTGATCATGCGGAACAGCGTCGACTTGCCCGCGCCGTTGGGGCCGATCACGCCGACGATCGCGCCCGGCGGCACGCGGAACGACAGGTCGTCGATCAGCAGGCGATCGCCGTAGCCCTTGCTGACGTGGTCGAACACGATCACCTCGTTGCCGAGGCGCTCGGCCACCGGAATGAAGATCTCGGACGTCTCGTTGCGCTGCTGATGCTCGTACGAGGCCAGCTCGTCGAAGCGGGCGATCCGCGCCTTGCTCTTGGCCTGGCGACCCTTGGCGTTGGCACGCACCCACTCGAGCTCGGTCTTCATCGCCTTGATGCGCGCGGCCTCCTGCTTCGATTCCGTGCGCAGGCGCTCGCCCTTCTGCTCGAGCCACGAGCTGTAGTTGCCTTTCCACGGGATGCCGGAGCCGCGGTCGAGCTCGAGGATCCACTCGGCGGCGTTGTCGAGGAAGAAGCGGTCGTGCGTGACGGCGATCACGGTGCCGGGAAATTTCTGCAGGAACTGCTCCAGCCATTCGACGCTCTCGGCGTCGAGGTGGTTGGTGGGCTCGTCGAGCAGCAGCATGTCCGGCTTCGACAGCAGCAGCCGGCACAGCGCGACGCGGCGCTTCTCGCCGCCCGACAGCGTGCCGATCTTCGCATCCCACGGCGGCAGCCGCAGCGCGTCGGCGGCGATCTCCATCTGCACGCCGGAATCGGCCCCCGAGCTCGCGATGATCGCCTCCAGCTTCGCCTGCTCGGCGGCGAGCGCGTCGAAATCGGCGTCGGGCTCGGCGTACGCGGCGTACACCTCGTCGAGGCGCGCCTTGGCCGACAGCACCTCGCCCATGCCCTCCTCGACGGCCTCGCGCACGGTCTTCTGCGCATCGAGCTGCGGCTCCTGCGGCAGGAAGCCGATCCGCAGGTCGGGCATCGGCGTCGCCTCGCCCTCGTATTCCTTGTCCTCGCCCGCCATGATGCGCAGCAGGCTCGACTTGCCGGAGCCATTCAGCCCGAGCACGCCGATCTTGGCGCCGGGGAAGAACGACAGCGAGATGTCCTTGAGGATGACGCGCTTGGGCGGCACGAGCTTGCCCACGCGATTCATCGTGTAAACGTATTGAGCCATGTGCTGGTTTTTCCCGCGGAATCCGCGATTATCGCAGGCGCGCATGCGCAGGTCCGCTGCGCGGTTACGCGGCGCCGTACGATTCGATGCGATGACGCGCGCGGCTGCGCGCGAAGCGCCTAGTGCGGTGGCGCCTTGCCGGCGGCCGGAATCGTCCGCGCCTGCGCCGCTGACTCGGCCTTGGCGTCGGCCGCCGCCTTGAGGTTGTTCCAGCGCGTGACGAAACCGTCGTAGCGCGCCGCGGTCTGCGTGCGCTCCTGCTGGCGCTGCTGGATGAGCTCTTCCTGGCGCGCAACCTCGGCGTCGATCGACGCCAGCTCGCGCTCCATGGCGTCGGGCACCGGCTTCTTGCCGAGCGCCGCCTTGCGCACCTCGATCTCTTCCTTGCGCTTGCCGAGCTGCTGGATGTACGCGTGCGACGACTGCACCTGGCCGTCGATCGTCGCGAGCGCGCGCGACTTGGACAGCTCGATCTCCTCGGCGCTGCTGAACGACTGCATCAGCGCGCGGTCCTGGCGCTCGGCCTCTTCCTGGGACTTGGCGAGCGCCTGCTTCTTCCGGTCCTCGGCGTCGCGCGCGGCGCGCTGCTCGGGCGTGAGCGGCGGGTCGATGTGCTTGATCGGCCGCGCCTGCTTGTCGAGCACCGTCGCCGCCTTGTTGACGTCCTCGGGCGGCATCTTGTCGGTGTAGTGGACGACGCCCTTGTCGTCGGTCCACTTGTAGGTTTCGGCGAAGGCGTACGGCGCGCTCAGGGCCGCCGCGGCGATGCAAGCGCCCAGCACGACAGTGGGAAGCGTCTTCATCGCACGCCGTACTGGTCGCGATACGCGCCGATCGCCGACGCTCGCGCCGCAAGCTGCGGCTCGCGGTCGATGAAGACGGCAAGGTCGTCGAGCGAGGCAATCGCCACCACGGGCACGCCGAAGTCGCGAGTGATCTCCTGCACGGCCGACAGCTCGCCGCGGCCGCGCTCCTTGCGGTCGAAGGCGATCATCACGGCAGCAGGGGTGGCGCCGGCCGCGCGCACGCGCTCGATCGCCTCGCGCTTGGCGCCGCCATCGGTGATGACGTCGTCCACGATCACCACCCGGCCGGCGAGCGGTGCGCCCACGATGTCGCCGCCCTCGCCATGGTCCTTGGCTTCCTTGCGATTGAAACTGAATGGCACATTGTGCCCATTTTCGGCAAGGGCGATCGCCGTCGCCGCCGCCAGGGTGATGCCCTTGTACGCCGGTCCGAACAGCATGTCGAAGGTGACGCCCGAAGCGACGAGGGCATCCGCGTAAAAGCGCCCCAGCTGCGCAAGGCTCGCACCGTCGTTGAACAATCCCGCGTTGAAGAAGTAGGGTGTGCGGCGGCCGGCCTTGGTGACGAAGTCGCCGAAACGCAGCACGTCGCGTGCCAAGGCGAACGCAAGGAAATCCTGGCGAAAATCGGATGCGGACGGACCCATGGGACGGCGTGGAGTATACCGCCGCAGGCGCGGGACACCGCTGTCCCGCGCATCGGAAAGTCCGCCGCGGTGCCGCGCCAAGGTGCTGCGGCCTTGCACGCACGTCGCCCCGTTAAAATGGCGGATTCCGCTTCGTCAGTCGCCCATGCGCATCATCACGCTCAACGTCAACGGCATCCGCAGCGCCGAGCGCAAGGGCCTCGCGCGCTGGCTCGCGCGCGCCGAGCCCTGGGACGTCGTCTGCCTTCAGGAAATCAAGTGCATGCCCGACGACGTGCCGCGGCCGATGCGCGCGCCGCGCAAGAGCGCCGCGACGTTCCATTGCGCGGAGCGCAAGGGGTACAGCGGCGTGGCGATCTATTCCAAGGTGCCGCACGTCGCCGCCACGGGCTTCGGCCATCCGGAGTTCGATGCCGAAGGGCGCTATGTCGAGGCGCATTTCCGCGACGTCACCGTGGTGTCCGTCTACCTGCCCTCGGGGTCGGCGGGGCCGCACCGCCAGGCCTCGAAGTTCCGTTTCCTCGAAGCGTTCCTGCCGCACCTCGCCGCGCTGCGCGCGCGCGGCCGCGAGATCGTGCTGTGCGGCGACTGGAACATCGCGCACCAGCCGATCGATCTGCGCAACTGGCGCAGCAACCAGAAGAACTCGGGCTTCCTGCCGGAAGAGCGCGCGTGGCTGACGCGCGTGTTCGACGAGCTCGGCTTCGTCGACGTGTTCCGCAAGGTCGACACGCGGCCCGACCAGTACACGTGGTGGTCGAATCGCGGCGCGTCGTGGGCCAACAACGTCGGCTGGCGCATCGACTACCAGATCGCCACGCCCGGCATCGCCGCACGCGCGCACGCGGTGGCCATCTATCGCAACCGCCGGTTCTCCGACCACGCGCCGCTGATCGTCGACTACGACCATGCGCTGACGGCATGAGTGCCGGCTGCGCGACGCCGTCGTGATCCGCCTGCGCGACGTCACGTTCGCGCGCGGTGCCGCGCGCCTCGTCGAGCACGCGTCGCTGACCGTGCACGCCGGGCAGAAGGTGGGGGTGATCGGCGCCAACGGCTGCGGCAAGTCGACGCTGTTCGCGCTGTTGCGCGGCGAACTGGCACCGGAGGCGGGCGACGTCGAGCTGCCGGCGTCGTGGCGCATCGCCCACGTCGCGCAGGAGACGCCGGCCGTCGCCACGCCGGCACGCGAGTACGTGCTCGACGGTGACACCGAGCTGCGCGAGATCGAGGCGGCCCTCGCCGCCGCCGAGGCGGCGGAGCCCCACGACGGGCACCTGATCGCCGAGCTGCACCATCGCTTCGAGGCGATCGGCGGCTACGCCGCACGGGCACGCGCGGCCGAGCTCCTCGCGGGACTCGGCGTCGCCGACGCGCGTCACGGCGATCCGGTGGCGAGCTTTTCCGGCGGCTGGCGGATGCGCCTCAATCTCGCGCAGGCGCTGATGGCGCGCTCCGAGCTGTTGCTGCTCGACGAGCCCACCAACCACCTCGACCTCGACGCCGTGCTGTGGCTCGAGGACTGGCTCGCGCGCTATCCGGGCACGCTGCTGCTGATCACCCACGACCGTGACTTCCTCGACGCCGTGGTGCAGGCGATCGTGCACTTCGACGCGCAGAAGCTCAAGTTCTACACGGGCAACTACTCGCAGTTCGAGCGCGAGCGCGCCGCACAGCTCGCCACGCAGCGCGCGGCGTTCGCGCGCCAGCAGCGCAACATCGCGCATCTCAAGTCGTTCGTAGACCGCTTTCGCGCCAAGGCCACGAAGGCGCGCCAGGTGCAGAGCCGCCTGCGCACGCTCGAGCGCATGGAGGTCATCGCCGCCGCCCACGTCGACAGCCCGTTCGCCTTCGAATTCGCGCCTTCCGGCGCCACCGCGCGCGAGCTCGTCCGTCTCGACGCGGCGACGCTGCGCTACGCCGATGCGCCGCCGGTATTCGCCGGCCTCGATCTCGCGATCCACAACGGCGAGCGCATCGGCCTGCTCGGCCCCAACGGCGCCGGCAAGTCGACGCTGGTCAAGGCGCTGGCCGGCGAGCTGCCGCTGGCCGGCGGACGCCGCTATGTCGCGCAGAACCTGGCGATCGGCTACTTCGCGCAGCACCAGCTGGAGCAGCTCGACGCCGCGTCGACGCCGCTCGCCATGTTGCAGCGCCGGGATCCCGCAGCCCGCGAGCAGGACCTGCGCGACTTTCTCGGCGGCTTCGATTTCCGCGGCGATGCCGTGCATGCGCCGATCGCGCGCTTTTCCGGCGGCGAGAAGGCGCGCCTCGTGCTCGCGCTGATCGTGCGCGCGCGTCCGCAGCTGCTGATCCTCGACGAGCCCACCAACCACCTCGACATCGAGATGCGCGAGGCGTTGACCGAGGCGCTGCAGGATTACGACGGCGCGCTGGTGGTCGTCGCGCACGACCGCCACCTGATCGCCGCCACCACCGACGAGCTGTGGCTCGTCGATGGCGGAAGCGTCACGCCGTTCGATGGCGATCTCGACGACTACCGCGACTGGGTGCTTTCCGCGCGCTCGCGCGGCGCGGCCGCCGACACCGCGCGCGACGCGGTACCCGACCGCCGCCAGCAGAAGCGCGACGAGGCGCTCATGCGCCAGAAGCGCCACGCCGCACGCAAGCCGCACCTGGCGGAGCAGGCGCGCCTCGAGGCCGAGATCGAGGCGCTGAGCATGGAAAAGCGCGAGCTCGACGACTGGCTCGCCACCAGCGAAGCCTATGACGCCGCGGCCAAGGACGGGCTCGTCGTGGCATTGGAGCGCCAGGGCGAAGTCACGTGGAAGCTCGCGCGCGCGGAGAGCGCGTGGCTCGAGGCGCAGGAAAGGCTCGACGCGCTGGAGGCGCCGACGGCGTCGTCGCAATGACGAGGCGCGCGCCGCGCCATTCTGCATGCCCATGCGGGCATTTGCCGGTCGCTGCGGTACGCGTCACCACGGGATCCCCGCATTCGCGCGGATGACGAGGTCACCCAATGTCATTCCCGCGAAAGCGGGAATCCAGCATCGGCGCTGCAGCATCGAAGGTCGCCTGGCAAGACAGCGGTACGACTGGATCCCCGCATTCGCGGGGATGACACCTGACGCATTCGCCGGGATGACACCTGACGCATTCGCCGGGACGACACCTGACGCATTCGCCGGGACGACACCTGACGCATTCGCCGGGACGACACCTGACGCATTCGCCGGGACGACACCTGACGCATTCGCCGGGACGACACCTGACGCATTCGCCGGGATGACACCTGACACTTTCGCGGGGACGACGGATGGTGGCTCCTCCGCTTTCGCGGGGATGACTGTGCGGTGGGTCGCCGCTCGCGCGGGGATGCCAATGGTGCGGCGATCAGCCGCCTGGCAAGTCGACTTCGGCACGCAGCCGCCATGTATCCCGGCCTTCGCGCTGCCAGACATGAACATAGTAGCCGGCCACGGTCGACGCGGCGGCCGTCGTCATCCGCGACGTGCCATACGTATACGCGAGGTCGCCGCTGGCGGCGACGGCGCCCGCCTGCGGTGACCATTCGATGCGCGTCGGCGGCGATGCGACGGCGTCGTGCGCGACCGCGTCGCCGGTGAGCGGCGGCGCGCCGTCACGCACGACGATCGGCGACGGCGCGAGGAGGTCGCCCCATGGCGTGCCGGCCTCGGACGCGGCGCCGCCGCCCGCAACCGCCGCGCGCGTGCGCGGCATCCGCTCCATCGCCAGCAGCGCCTCGAGCGTCGCCGCGCGCTGCACGGCGTCGAGTCGCGGTTCCTCGGCGTGCCACACGATCGGCGTGCGCATGTTCGGCACGCCCTCCGTCGGCGCCGGCGCCCCCAGCGCGACGCCCGCGTCGATCGCCACTTTCCAGGCGCCGCCGACGCGCTCCCACACCGAGAAGTAATAGCCGTAGCCGACCTCGCCCGCGGGATCGCCGCGCCGGCTCCAGCGCGAAGGCCCGGTGGTGAAGCCGAGGTCGCCGGCGCGCGACACCGCGCCCGCCTGCGGACCCCATTCGAGCAGCGTCGCCATGGGGTCGCCCGTCGCCGGATGCGCCTTGACATGCTCGACGTAGCGCACGGGCCCCGGCATGAACACGATCGCGTCATCGGCGAAGTGCGCGAGGAAGGCGGGACGCACCCCGATCCGCGACGCGTCGCGTGCGAACGTGCGCTCCGCATTGAACAGATCCTCGAGCCGCATGTCGGCGTAGCCGGGCGCGAGGCACGCGCAAGCCGCCAGCGCGCCGCCGGCCAGCAGCGCGAGGATCGCCTTCACGGGCGCTTCGCGACGTTTCATGGCGGCGAGTCTAGCGCGGAACGCGCGCCGCGCGCGGCGCGGTTGGGGCCGACGGCGCCCGCCGCACGGCCGCCGGCGCGCGCGCCGGCGTCAGTTTCAGCGCGGCGCCGTGCGGTGGAACAGGTAGGCGCCGAAGCCGAGCGTGTCGCGACCCCAGCGCAGATAGGCATCGCGCCAGCGACGGATGCGGTCGAGCATCGCCGGGGCGTCCGCGTCGTCGGGTTGCTCGCGCACGTAGCGCTCGATCGAGCGCGCGTATTTCCACTCGTACTCGTCCCACTCGTCGTCGGACGCCACCGCCGCGTGCATCGGCACGAGGCCGGCGTCGATGCCGGCCTGCACGTTGCCCCGGTGGTCGTGGACCTCGGCCTCGCCACCCTCGAGCACCGCGAGGTATTCGGATGCCGGCTTGCGCTTCCAGTAACCGTCGCCGACGAGCACGTAGCCGCCGGGCTGGGTCCAGTCCTTGAGCTTGCGCAGGATGCCGGCGATGCCGCCGTCGATGCCGCCCGCGCCAAGGTAGACCACCAGATGGAACGTTTCAGGATCGGCGACGAAATCGCGGATGTCGACGTTGTCGAGGTGCAGCCGGCCGAGCGCGCCGGTCCACTGCGCGCGCTCGCGCGCGGCGTCGAGCATCAGCGACGAATTGTCGATCGCCACGACCTGCGAGCCGAAGCGCTCGATGATCCGCAGCGCGAGCTCGGCGCGCCCGCAGCCCAGGTCGAGCACGCGCGAGGACTCGCCGAGCGGCAGCAGGTCGAGCAGGCGCTCGATCTTGGCGGCCGACAATGGATTGCAGTAGTCATGATCGCGATGCGCGATCGCGCTGAACTTCTGCGGATTCATGACCCTCTCCTCCCCCCTCGCCCCCGAACCAGGGAGCCACACGCAAGAGTAGTGCCATGCCCGGGGCCGCCAGCAGCGCGCACAGCAGGTAGAAGTCCACCCACCCCAGCCGCTCGACGATCCATCCGGTGCTGGCGTTGACGAGCGAGCGCGGCACCACGGCGAGGCTGGTGAACAGCGCGAACTGGGTTGCCGTGTAGCGGGGATTGGTTTCGCGCGCGATGTAGGCGGTGAATGCCGCCGTGCCGAGGCCCACGCCGAGCGCCTCGAAGGCGATGACGAACGCGAGCAGCAGGCGGTCGGGCCGGTGCGCATGGGCGAGCGCGGCGAAGCCGAGGATCGACGCCCATTGCACGGCGCCGAACAG
This sequence comes from uncultured Pseudomonadota bacterium, assembly GCA_963781395.1. Lineage (GTDB taxonomy): Bacteria > Pseudomonadota > Gammaproteobacteria > Burkholderiales > Casimicrobiaceae > VBCG01. Next base: position 26,461 of record CAWAFO010000009.1, on the reverse strand, counting down.
CCACAGCCCGCGGTTGATGCCGATCTTCACCATCCACAGCCCGCCGAGGAGGCCGCCGATCACGCTCGCCCACAGGCCGGCGTTCTTGGCGACCACGCCGATGTCCGTCTTGCTGAAGCCCATGTCGAGGTAGAACGGCGTGGCGAGCGCGGTCGCCATCGAGTCGCCGAGCTTGTAGAGGAATACGAACGCCAGGATCGTCAGCGCCGTGCGCCATCCGGCGCGCGTGACGAACTCGTGGAACGGCTCGACCACCGCCTCGCGCAACGTGCGTGGCGCGGACCTCGATTGTGCGGGCTCGTCGACGGCGAGCGTCATCGCGATGCCGGGCAGCATGAACAGCGCGGTGACGATGTACACCGCGCTCCACGGCAGGTGATCGGCGAGGATCAGCGCCAGCGCCCCCGGCACCAGGCTCGAGATCCGGTAGGCGTTGACGTGGATCGACGTGCCGAGCGCCAGTTCGGCATCGGGCAGGATCTCGCGACGATAGGCGTCGAGCACGATGTCCTGGCTCGCCGAGAACAGCGCCACCGCGGCCGCGAGCCAGGCAATCGTCCACAGGTCGGGCTGCGGGCGCAGCAGGCCGAACAGCGGGATCGTCACGAGCAGCAGCATCTGCGTCACCAGCATCCAGCCGCGGCGCCGCCCGAGCATCGGCAGCGCGTAGCGGTCCATCAGCGGCGACCACAGGAACTTCCAGGTGAACGGCAGCTGGATCAGCGTGAACAGGCCGATGGCGGTGAGGTCGACGCCTTCGCTGCGCAGCCACGCGGGAATGAGGTTGATGAGCACGTACAGCGGCAGGCCGGAGCTGAAGCCGGTGAAGATGCATATCAGCATCCGCCGGTTGAAAAGCGCCTCGCGCCAGGTTTCGCGTGTCCGCATGCCACCACCATCGTTGGGGTGGGCGCATTGTGCCGCATCGCCACGCCGCACTCGCGGGCTTGCAGCGTGCCGCAGCTTGCGCGCTAGGCGCGGCGGAAGCGGTAGATCGCGAGCTCACCCAGCAGGTTGGGCGCGAACGCCACTGCGCGCCCGGCGGCCAGCACGTGACGCTCGATGACACGACAGCCGCGCTCGCGCAGGAAGGCGTCGAAATCGGCCACGGTGCACAGGTGGATGTTCGGCGTGTCGAACCACTGATAGGGCAGCGCATCCGAAACGGGCATGCGCCCGCGCAGGATCTGCAGCCGGTGCGACCAGTGGCCGAAATTGGGAAACGACACGACCGCCTCGCGCCCGACGCGCAGCATCTCGTCGACGATCGTCTCGATCCTGCGCATCGCCTGCAGCGTCTGCGACAGGATCACGCAATCGAACGAGGCGTCGTCGAAGCCGGCGAGCCCGCCTTCGAGGTCGCGCTGGATGACGTTGACGCCGGCGGCGATGCTCGCCAGCACGCCGGCGTCGCCGATCTCGAGGCCGTAGCCCGTGGCGCCGCGCGCCCGCGCGAGGTGGCCGAGGAGGCTGCCATCGCCGCAGCCGAGGTCCAGCACGCGCGCGTCCGGCGCGATCCAGCGCGCGATGATCGCGTGGTCGGCACGCAGTGCGTCGCCGGTACCGTCGTCGGGGCCGCGAGCTTCCGCGCTCGGCGCGCTGGATGCCGTCGCCGTCGTGGCGGCGGCAGGCTGCGCGGTCTCGATGCCGTCGAAGATGCGCTCGAAATACGCGGCGACCACCGCATGGTATTGCGCATCGTCGAGCAGGAACGCGTCGTGGCCGTGCGGCGCGTCGATCTCGGCCGACGAGACGTCGATGCGATTCTGCACCAGCGCGCGCGTCAGCTCGCGCGAGCGCTGCGGCGGAAAGCGCCAGTCGGTGGTGAAGCTCACCAGCAGGAAACGGGCGTCGACGCCGGCGAAGGCGCCGGCGAGCTCGCCGCCGGTGCGCGCGGCGGGGTCGAAATAATCGAGTGCCTTGGTGATCCGCAGATAGGTGTTGGCGTCGTAGTAGTCGGCGAACTTGTCGCCCTGGTAGCGCAGGTACGACTCGATCTGGAATTCGGGGGCGAACGAATAGTTGAGCCCCTCGCGCAACTGGCGGCCGAACTTGGTTTCCATCTGCTCGCCTGACAGATACGTGATGTGGCCGATCATCCGCGCCAGCGTCAGTCCCTGGCGCGGTATCGCGTGATGCCGGTAGAAGTCGCCGCCGTGGAATTCCGGGTCGCCGAGGATCGCCTGGCGCGCGACTTCGTTGAATGCGATGTTTTCCGCCGACAGGTTGGGCGCCGCGGCGATCGCGAGCACGTGCTTCACGCGTCGCGGATAGCGGATCGCCCATGCGATGGCCTGCATGCCGCCGAGGCTGCCGCCCATGACGGCCGCCCACGCGTCGATGTCGAGAACGTCGGCCAGCCGCGCCTGGGTATCGACCCAGTCCTCGACGGTGATCAGCGGAAACCGCGCGCCCCACGGCTCGCCCGTCGATGGATCGATCGACGCCGGGCCGGTCGAGCCGAAGCAGCTGCCCAGATTGTTGACGCCGACCACGAAAAAGCGGTCGGTGTCGAGCGCCTTGCCCGGTCCGACCATGTTGTCCCACCAGCCGATGTCCGCCGGATCGCTGGCGTAGTAGCCCGCCACGTGATGCGACGCGTTGAGCGCATGGCACACCAGCACGGCGTTGGAGCGCGCGGCGTTGAGCTCGCCGTACGTCTCGTAGGCGATTTCATAGCTCGGCAGTGAGCGCCCACTCGACAGCTTGAGGGGCTGCTCGAAGCGCGCGCGCTGTGACACCACGGCGCCCACCGAGCGGGCGGTGGTCGCGGTTGCGGCCGAGGCCGGCGGCGTGCCGCCGGTGGTAGCGGAAAAGGAAGCCATGGATCAAGCGCCCGACAAAAAACCCGACCAGCCCTCTTGCGCGAGTCGGGTTCGAGAACGCTCACCCAACCGCTTTAGCGAAATTTGTAACGCGCCTGCAAGCTGGCTCAAATCGGCGCGGAACGCGAAGTCTAGCGCGTTGCCCTGCACGCGCGCGCGCACGCTTTACGACGTGCGGGCGCGAGTCCCTTCCGCGCCGAAGGCATGTTCGTCGCCGGAAGAACTTTGCGCGCGTGTCTGTTCGCTACATCAGAGCGGCCGCGCCTTCCGTGCGCGCCTCACCCGCATGGAAAATTCTTCGTGAAGCCATTCGCGCCGGTATTGCTCGCCCTGCTCATGCTCGCGAGTCCCCTCGTGTTCGCGCAGGACGCGGCCAACGGCCAGGCGCTGTATACGAACAACTGCAGCGTCTGCCACGGCCCGGCGAGCGCCAACGTATTCGCGGTGCTGGCGGGCGCCAACCCGGCCGTCATCCGCGCCGAGATCCAGATCTACGCGCCGATGCGATTCCTCGCGCCGAACGCGAACGGCCCGATCACGTCGGACTCGCAGCTCGTCGACATCGCCGTCTATCTCGCGCAAGTGGCCAACCCCGGCGCCGGCAACATGGACCCTGCGTTCGCGGCGGCGCCGCCGGCCGTGGACTTCGGCACCGTCAGCATCGGCGACGAGTCCGCCACGCAGACGATCTCCATCGCCAACAGCGGCGCGTCCGGCACGATCGGCGCAGTGTCGAGCAGCAACGCCGCGGAATTTCCCGTCGTCGGCGGCAGCTGCGATCCATTGCCGATGAGCATCGCGCAGAACGCGAGTTGCACGGTGATGGTCAAGTTCGTACCGGGCGCCGCCGGTGCCCGCGCCGGCACGCTCGATGTGATCAACAGCGGCGCCACCAATCCCGTCAGCGTGCCGCTCGCGGGCAATGGCGCCAGCATGAGCAGCGGCGGCGGACCGGGTGCCAAGGTGAGCGTGATCGAGTTTTTCAACGCCTCGCTCAACCATTACTTCATCACGTCGAATGCCGTCGAGATCTCGCTGCTCGGCAAGCCGCCGTTCGAGGCGTGGCAACCGACGGGACTCGCGTTCGGCGCCTACGCGCCCACCGGCGCGCCGGCGGGCACCGTGGCTGTCTGCCGTTTCTTCAACGACCATTTCCTCGGTGTCAGCACCCACTTCTACGCGCCGCACGGCCTTGGCTGCGAACAGACGCTGGCGCAATTCCCCGATTGGTCGCTCGAGGATGCGCAACTGTTCAATGCGAGCCTGCCCGATGCCACCACCGGCAGCTGCCCCTCCGGGCAGATTCCGGTTTACCGTCTTTTCAACAACGGCATGGGCGGCGCGCCGAACCATCGCTTCACGGTCGATCCGGCGGTGCGCCAGCAAATGATCGACAAGGGTTACACGCCGGAAGGCTTCGGCATCGGCGTGGGGTGGTGCGCGCCGCAGTAGCCGCGGCGCGACGCGGGCGCCAGCGACGCCTGTGCGACCCTTCCCACGGCATCCCCACCGGCAACCGTTCGTCGTCGCCGCCCGCCCGCGACTTGCCGCAGCGCCATGACGATGTCATAGTGCCGTTATGACGCTGGCATGGGCCGGCGTGCCGGATCTTCTACGTGCGTTCCTTCATCGCCCTCGCCGCGATCGTCCTTTGCGCTGCCACGACGAGCGCGGCTGCGCAGAACGCGGGCAACGGCAAGAAGCTCTACCAGGGCCAGCCCAGCGCATCGTTTCCGGGCGGCTCGGCCGGTTGCAACACGTGTCACAACGTCAACGACACGACGAGCCCGATGAACGTGCTGTTCCGCGGCGCGGCCAACGACGCCGGGCTCATCGACTTCGCGATCAACACCAACCCCGATTCGGCGCCCGACATGCGCCCGCTGTTCGGTCCCGCCGGTCTTTATCCATTGTCGGCGGATGACGAAGCCGACATTGCCGCGTACATCGACAGCGTGATCAACCCGGGCGGCGGCGGCCCGAATTTCACGGCGTCGCCGGCGTCGAAGAACTTCGGCACCGTCGCGGTCGGCACCCAATCGGCGGTGACGATGTTCACGATCTCCGTCAGCGGCGCGAGCGGCACGCTGAGCTCGGTGGCGAGCAGCGACAACGCGGAATTCCTGCTGGCCGGCGGCACGTGCCTCGCGACGCCGGCGGACATCGCACCGAACACCAGCTGCACGGTGGACGTCGTGTTCGCGCCCGGCGTCGCCGGCGCGCGCTCGGGCACGCTTTCGATCATCGGCAACGGCACGCCCAGTCCGCTGACGATCGCGCTCTCCGGCACCGGCGGCGCGAGCGCGCCCCCGCAAGGCAACCTGTCGGGACCCGGCCCGGTGGCATTCGCCGCGCAGGCGTTGTTCACCCAGAGCGCACCGCAGACGCTGACGCTGCGCAACGCCGGCAGCCTCGCCGTGCGCGTCACCGCGCTCGCGAGCAGCAATTCGTCCGAATTCCCGTTGCTGTCGTCGACGTGCGGCATCGTCGCGCCCGGCGCGACGTGCACGGCGAGCGTTGCCTTCGCGCCCGCGGCTGCCGGCACGCGCACGGCCACGCTCGCCATCACCAACGATGGCGCCACCAATCCGCTGACGATCGCGCTGTCCGGCAGCGGCATCGGCGACACGAGCAGCAGCGGCACGAAAGTCAACGTGATCGAGTATTACAACGCTGCGCTCGACCACTACTTCATCACGTCCAACGCGGGCGAGATCCAGTTGCTCGGCAAGCCGCCGTTCGACGCATGGCAGCCGACCGGGCTGTCGTTCGCGGCGTGGGCGCCGGCCGGCGCGCCCGCCGGCAGCGTGGGCGTGTGCCGCTTCTTCAACGATCATTTCCTCGGCGTCAGCACGCATTTCTACGCGCCGCACGGGCTCGGATGCGAAACCACGATCAGCCAGTTCCCCGACTGGACGCTCGAGGACCCGCAGCTCTTCTACGCGAGCCTGCCGGACAACGCCGGCAACTGCCCTGCCGGCAACGTGCCCGTGTATCGCCTCTTCAACAACGGCATGGGCGGTGCGCCGAACCATCGCTTCACCACCGACCCGGCGGTGCGCCAGCAGATGATCGCGAAGGGCTACGCGCCCGAAGGCTACGGCATCGGCGTCGGCTGGTGCGCCCCGCAGTAAGCGCTCGCGGCAACCTTCGCCGCAGTCGACCTCGCGTCCTTTTCGATCCAGAATGGCGCGGCGGGCGGCCCGTCCGCAGCGCATCCGCGCTACGTCGACTGCAAAGGAGGCTCCCTTGAAGGCTTACGGCGCAGAATTCATCGGCACGTTCTGGCTCGTCCTCGGTGGCTGCGGCAGCGCGGTGCTCTCCGCAGCGTTTCCGGGCCTCGGCATCGGATTTACCGGCGTTGCGCTGGCATTCGGATTGACGGTGCTGACGATGGCCTACGCCATCGGCCCCATCTCGGGCTGCCACCTGAATCCCGCCGTTTCCGTCGGACTGTGGGCGGGGCGCCGCTTTCCGGCACGCGAAGTCTTGCCGTACATCGTCGCGCAGGTATTGGGCGCCCTCGTCGCGGGCGGCGTGCTGTACGTGATCGCGTCGGGAAAGACAGGCTTCGACACTGCGGGGGGCTTCGCATCCAACGGCTATGGCGAGCGCTCGCCCGGCGGCTATTCGCTCGGCGCGGTTGTGGTGTGCGAGGTTGTCATGACCGCGATGTTCCTGTTCGTCATCATGGGATCGACGGGCCGGCGCGCACCCGCGGGATTCGCGCCGATCGCCATCGGACTGTGCCTCACGCTCATCCACCTGGTCAGCATCCCGGTCACCAATGCGTCGGTGAATCCTGCGCGCAGCACCGGCGTCGCGCTCTATGCGGGAATGGCCGCAATCAGCCAGCTGTGGGTGTTCTGGGTGGCGCCGATCGCAGGCGGCGCCATCGGCGCGTGGCTCTACCGGCAGGTCGACGACAATGCGCCGTGACGCGGCGCGCGTGACCCGTCATGCAAGCTTGCCGTGCAACGCGCCATCGGCGCCGACGCCGAGCCACGGCAATCCGGCCGCGTCGAGGAACGCCGGCGCCGCCTGCGCGAGCAGCATCGCGATCGTCGCGTAGCTGCCCGCCACGACCGCCAGCGGCGCGACGACGCTGATCGATTGCCAGGCGGCGACCGGCTCGGCGCTGTGCGCGTCGATGATGTGGCAGTAGCGCACGCCGTCGATCTCGGCGAAGCGCTCGTAATCGCCGCTCGTCGCCACGGCGCCGTCGGCGAGATCGACGCCGCCGATTGCGCCGGTGCCGGCGCGCGGGTGGCGGATGCCGACGCGCCACGCGCCGCCGTCGGGACGTGCGCCCCACACGCGAACATCGCCGCCGAGGTTGGCACAGCCGTGCCGTGCGCCGCCTTCCTGCGCGATCGTCGCCACGCGGTCGGCTGCGTATTCCTTGCCGATGCCGCCGAAGTCGATGCGCATGCCGCGTCGCGGCAGGCGAATGCGCTGCGCATCCCACTCCACGGCGTCGAACCCGACATCGGCGCGCGCGGCGTCGAGTGCCGCGCGCGCGGGACGTTGCGCGGACTTGCGCGCAACGTCCCATAGCGCCGAGAGGCCGCCTGCGGTGATGTCGAAGCGGCCACCGCTCTGCTCGTAGCAGGTCTGCGCGTATCCCAGCAGCGCCGCGGTCTCGGCATCGATCGCCACGGGCGAATCACCCGCGCCGCGGTTGATCGCCGCTACCACGCTGTCGTCGCGGAAGCGCGAATACTTGCGCTCGATGCGCAACACATCCGCGATCGCCCGCGATGCCACGGCGTCGAGATCATCGCCACCGCCCAGCAGGAGCTCGTTGTCGCCGCCCATCGCATGGAACGCGCGGCGGTGCAGCACGGCGTCAGAACGTCTTGGACACGCCGGCGGCGATCCAGCGCGCGGAGAACGGCTCGATATCCGGGCTGCCGGTGCCGAACACGCGCCAGCCCGCACGCTGGCGGTAGAAATCGAAGCGCAGGTCGACGGTCCAGCCGTCCGCCAGCGCCTTGACCATGCCGATGCCGGCGGTGAAGGCGCCGAATGCCGACAGGCGCGTGTCGGCGGTGAAATTCTGGCCGACGACGAAGCCCTGCGGGTACGGCGGCCCGAACCAGAAATCCGCGGCCGACTGCGTGTAATAGCGCAAGCTCGGCGTCAGCGTCACGCTGCCCGGCAAGGCCTGCGCCCAGGCGACGTCGAACGCATGCGACTCGCCGCCGAACGAATCGCCGAGATACCGGTAGCCGAGCTGGAGCGTGGCGTCGGGCTGAGCGAAGTAGTGGTTGTAGCGCGTCTGCCATGCAAACACGCGGCGCTCGCCGGGCCGCGTGTCGAGCGGCTTGTACGGGTCGGAATAGTAGCCGTGCCCCGTCGAATACGTGATCGTCGACTGCACGAGGTCGAGCGGCGACAGGTTGACGGTGACGCCGGCGAGGAAGTCGAGCGTGTCGCGCCGGCCGTTGTCGAGCTCGCGCGCCGACGGATGGATGTAGTCGGCGTCGCCGGCGAAGCCGAAGTCGAGCGTGACGTTCTTGTCGGCGGTCCACCAGCGGACGTCGAGCGAGGCCGCCCGCGATATGTAGTCGCGCTCATGCGAATACGCGCTGCCGACGCCGATCGAATAGCGGTCGAAATAGCGCGTGACCTTGACGTCGCCCGCGGTGCGATAGTCGGTGACGCCGAGGCCCGAGGCGCCCGACAGCGTGTTGAAGTACAGCGGCGACGCCCCGGACATCGCGTCGTAGACGAGCGAGCCCTCGACCGTCCATTGGCCTGCGAACGGCGCCAGCACGTACAGCGACGGGCTGCGCACCGTCATGCGGTCGGCGCCGGGCTGCCAGTCGCGGTAGTCGAGGTACTTGAGTGCGAAGATCCCCTGGTCGGGCATCGACTGCGCGAGCGTTGCGGTGGGCACGATCCCCGGCAGCGCGAGCGCCGCGGCCAGCAACGGATTGGCGCGCGTGCGCGGGCCTGCCGCACGATCCGGCGCTCGAGACGCGGAGGTGCGGCGCGAGCGTGGCGCCGCGGCCTGCGCGTCCTCAGTTGCAGCCACAGCCGCCCCCGCCCACGCCCTGGCCGCCGCTCGTCATTTCCTTGCTCTGATAGATGTGATCGGTGTACTTGGCTCCGAGGCGGTCGCTGCCGACCTGCATCGACGGCCGCGCGAGGTCGCCCTTTTCCCAGGGCTTGGGCGGCGACATCGACGCGCAGCCCGCGATGGCGATGGACGATGCGACGAGGATCGCGCGGCGCAGACGCATGGCGGCGCTCACGAGTGCGCGAGCAGCGCGCGGATGCGCGCCTCCAGCGCATCGCGGCGCTCGTCGCGAAAGCCTTCCTCGACCAGCGCGACGTTGCCCGCGGCGTCGATCAGCACCGAGCTCGGCATCGCCTTCACGTCGTAGGTGGTGGGCGTCGTGCCGCTGGCGTCGAACACCGTGGTGAACTGCGCGGGCACCTGCGCCAGGAAGCGATCGGCGTCGCCGCGACGCTTGTCGACGTTCACCCCGATCACGGTGAAGCCCTGCGCGCCGTATTTCTGCTGCATCGCATTCATCCACGGAAACGACTTGCGGCAGGGCCCGCACCACGATGCCCAGAAGTCGACGTAGACGACGCGGCCCTTGAGCGCGGCAAGCGACACCGTCTTGGCGGCCGCATCGGGAAGCGCGAACGCGGGCGCCGGTGCGCCGACGTCCACCGCGCGCGCTGCCACGGGCGCAAGACAGGCGGCGCCAAGGCCGAGGATCAGCCATCGTTTCATGTTCATGACATTAGCATAATGCGCGAAGGCGCGGCATGCCTGCCAACAGCGCCGCGCGCACGCCCATTCCCGCGCCCCGCGCTGCAGCGTCAGGCGTTGAGCTTTTCGAGCATCGCCGCGTATTTGACGGGGTCGTCCTGGCGGCAGACGCGCGACACCGATTGCCTGAGCGCGTCGTAGCTGCTCGCCAGCACGCGCTGCTTGACCTGCAACAGGTGCGCCGGGTGCATCGAGAAATTCGTCAGGCCGAGGCCGAGCAGGAGCCGGGTCATCGCGACGTCGCCCGCCATCTCGCCGCACACGGCGATCGACTTGCCGGCCTTGTGTGCGCCGCCGATCGCCATCGCCAGCAGGCGCAGCACTGCCGGATGGGTCGGGTCGTACAGGTACGACACCGTGTCGTCGGCGCGGTCCACGGCGAGCGTGTACTGGATGAGGTCGTTGGTGCCGATCGACAGGAAGTCGAGGCGCGCGGCGAACGCCTCGATCGCGAGCACCGCGGCCGGGATCTCGATCATGCCACCGACCTCGATTGCCTCGTCGAAGGGGACGCCACGCTCGCGCAGCGCCTCCTTGGCGATGTCGATCGCCGTCAGGCACGCGACGATCTCGCCGATGCTGGCGAGCATCGGCAGCAGGATGCGGATGTTGCCGTGATGCGACGCGCGCAGGATCGCGCGCAGCTGCGTCTGGAAGAGGCGCGGCTCGGCCAGGCAGAAGCGCACGGCGCGCAGGCCCAGTGCCGGATTGGGCGCGACACGCGCGAGGCCGCCCAACCCCTCCTTGGTCTTGTCGGCGCCGAGGTCGAACGTGCGGATCGTCACCGAGCGACCCTTCATGCCCTGCGCCACGGCACGGTATGCCTCGAACTGCTCGTCCTCGGTCGGCAGGCCCTCGCGATTGAGGAACAGGAACTCGGAGCGGAACAGGCCGATGCCGTCGGCGCCCATGTCGAGCGCGTGGTCAACGTCGTCGGGCAGCTCGATGTTGGCGAACAGCTCGATCGCGCGGCCGTCGAGCGTTGCCGCACGCTTGCCCTTGAGGCGCTTCAGCTTCTGCCGCTCGAGCTCGATGCCGGACTGCTTCAGCCGGTATTCGGCGAGTATCGCGCGGTCGGGATTGACGATGACGACGTGGTTGCCGCCATCGACGATCAGCATCTCGCCGTCGCGGATCATCTGCCGCGCGTTGTGCGTCGCCACCACCGCCGGCACGTTGAGGCTGCGCGCCACGATCGCCGTGTGCGACGTGACGCTGCCGAGGTCGGTGAGGAACGCGCCGTAGTGATGCGACTTGAACTGGATCACGTCGGCCGGCGACAGGTCATGGGCGACGAGGATCGTGTTGGCCTCGTTGGCCGCCGGATGCATCGTGCCGTGGCTGCCGAGCAGCCGCTTCAGCACGCGCTCGACCACCTGCACGACGTCGGTCTTGCGCTCCCGCAGGTACGGATCCTCGATCTGGTCGAACTGCTCGACCAGCACGTTCATCTGCTGCATCAGCGCCCACTCGGCGTTGCAGTGCTGCTCGGCGATCAGCCGCCGCGGCGCTTCGGCCAGCACCGGGTCGTTGAGGATCATCCAGTGCACGTCGAGAAACGCGCCGAATTCGCCGGGAACGTCGCCCGCGGTGAGCGCGCCATGCAGGCCCTCGAGCTCCTTCTGCACGTCGCGCACCGCGGAATCGAAGCGTGCGATCTCCTCGTCGACCTGCCCCGGCGACAGCCGGTAGTGCGCGACCTCGAGCGTCGCATGCGAGATGAGCTTGGCGCGGCCGATGGCGATGCCGCTCGACACGCCGATGCCGTTGAGGGCGAAGCTCACCATCATCGGCGCCTCACTGGCCTTCGCCGAAATAGTTGCCGATGAGGTCGCACAGCGCCGCCATCGCCTCGTCCTCGTCGGGACCTTCGACCTCGATCGTCACTTTCGCGCCCTTGCCGGCCGCCAGCATCATCACGCCCATGATGCTCTTGGCGTTGATCTTGCGGCCGTTGCGCGCCATGTGCACGTCGCTCTGGTACTTGGCGGCGAGTTGGGTCAGCTTGGCCGACGCCCGCGCATGCAGGCCGAGCTTGTTGACGATCTCAACCTCGCGCTGCTGCATGGATCGGCTCGAGATGCAGGGCGCCGTCGCGCGCGCCGGAAATCGCCTTCTTCACCAGCGTCGCCATGTCGCGGTCGCGGTAGGTCAGTGCGCGGATCAGCATCGGCAGGCTGGCGCCGGCGACGCCCTCGACGCGCGGCGGGTCGAGCAGCTTCACCGCGAGGTTGCATGGCGACGCGCCGTAGAGGTCGGACACGATCAGCACGCCGCTGCCGTCGTCCAGCCGGGCGAGTCGCGAACGCGCGCGCGGCACGAGGTTCAGCGGGTCGTCGCGCGCCGCCACCGACATGCCCTCGAACTGCGGAGGGTGCATGCCGAGCACGTGCGTCACCGTGTGGATCAGGCTTTGCGGCAGCGTGTCGTGGGCGATGAGAAGGATGCCGATCATGATGGGCGTCGGGTAATTCCGGCTATGGTAGCGGAAGCGCGATCACGGATGACGCAACGCCCGTGCCAGCAGCGATCCGCGCGTTGCGCCGGGGACGCGTGGCACGTCGCCGCGTCGCGGGTCGATGCATTCGCAGGCGCAACCGGAGCGCGCCGGCATGGCCGCGCAAGCAGAAATCACGCGGCATTACGCCGCCCGCGATCACGCGCGACGGACGTCACTCGCGACCACGGTCTCCAGCGCCTCGGCGAACTTGCCGGCGACGTCGAATCCCGACTGCTCGCTGATCTCCACGAAGCAGGTCGGGCTGGTGACGTTGACCTCCGTGAGGTACGGTCCGATGACGTCGAGGCCGACCACCAGCAGGCCCTGCGCCCACAGCTTGGGCGCCAGCGCCTCGGCGATCTCGCGGTCGCGCGCGGTGAGCGGGCGCGCGACGCCGCGGCCGCCGGCGGCGAGATTGCCGCGCGTTTCGCCCGGGCGCGGGATGCGCGCCAGCGCGTACGGCACGACTTCGCCGGCGATCAGGATGATCCGCTTGTCGCCGTCGACGATCTCCGGAATGTAGCGCTGGACCATGATCGTGCGCGCGCCGAGACCGCCCACCGTCTCGACGATGACGTTGCGGTTGGCATCGTCGGCACGCACGCGGAAGATCGACGTGCCGCCCATGCCGTCGAGCGGCTTGACGATCACGTCGGCGTGCTCGTCGATGAACGCCTGCACGAGGTCCGCATCGCGGGTGACGAGCGTCGGCGAGATGAACTCGTGGAACGGCGCGATCGCCATCTTCTCGTTGTTGTCGCGGATCGCGCGCGGGCGGTTGAAGACGCGCGCGCCGGCAGCTTCGGCCTGCTCGAGGATGTACGTCGAGTACACGTACTCCATGTCGAACGGCGGATCCTTGCGCATCATCACCGCGGCGAATTGCGCGAGCTCGCGCACTTCCGCGTCGCCGGCGCGGTGCCAGTCGTCGTCGCTCGCGCCGAGCGTCAGGTGCTGTACGGTCGCGCGCGTGCCGCCGCCGCGCCACCACAGCGCGTCCTGCTGCATCGCGTAGATCCGGTGCCCCCGCCGCGCGAGCGCGCGCATCATCGCGATGCTCGTGTCCTTGTATGGCTTGAGGCCGGTCAGCGGGTCGACGATGAATGCCACGTCCATGACGGCATCCTAGCGCATCGATGCCGGGTGCAGCATTGGCGGCTGCACGCCCGTGCAGGGACCCCGACGCGGGACATGCGCAACGCTGACGGCAATCCCGGGCTTGCGGGCTGGCTGCGGTCGAAGCGCGGGTCCGCCGCCGCTCAGCGCGCCGCGCGTCCCCGGCCGCGTATCGAGCGCGGATCGGGCGGCGGCTGCGCGTCGAAGAAATCGCGCATCAGGAAATCCTCCAGCGTCGCCTGGTCGCCCGGTCGCGCCGACAGCGTCACCTCGTGGCCGATGCGCTCCGACTTCCACGTGAAGTCGCCCTGCTCGTACTGGCGGATGATGTCGATCATCTTGCGCACGATCGCGATGCGGATGTTGGCGTTGTCGCCGGTGCGCACCTCGATCTTCTGCGGCGCGCGGCGGCGGATCTCCTTGATCCAGCCGAAGAACACGAACTCGGCATCGTCGTACCCGATGTACGTGATGTTGAAGATGCCGCCGCTGTTCTTCGGCTCGCCGTAGTAGGTCGGCGAGTCGTTGGCCGACGCGAGGTTGGCGGCGATCGCGCGGTCGCGGCGCGCCTCGGCGTCGTCGGCCGGATTGGCGGAGGGCTGCGAGGGTCGCTCGCCACGCGCCCGCCGCTGCGATTCGATGTACGACGACAGGTCGCCCGCCATCGGCTCGGGCGGCGTGGAGACGGTCGGCGGCGCGATCGGCGCGGGCGCCATCGGCAGGCGCTCCGTGCTCGGCACGTTGGGCAGCGCGGCAATCACCGGGGGCACGCGCGGGCGCGTCACGCTCGGGGCACGCTGCGGCGGCGACGCGGCCGGCGGCGGAGGCGGGGGCGGCTGGGCTCCGCTGGGCGGCGGCGATGCCGGCCGCGACTCGGCGAGCCGCACCGACATCGGGATGTTGACGTCGCTCTCCTCCAGCCCGGGCAGCAGCACCGGCTGGCGCATTGCGAAATACCAGAGCGCCGCCACATGCACCAGCAGCGACAGGATGAGCGCCAGCCAGAACAGCGGGATCGTGACGACGTCGGTCCGGCGCTGCGGGTCGTCGAACCAGGGGCGGTAGGGAGGCATGGATGCGGGCGGCCGGAATGGCTTGGATGACCGGCCGACGCAAATGTTGCGTCACACAAGGGTCCGGCGGCGCGCGGTGGCGGCACCGGCACGCCGTTTCGACACAAATGGTGCCACAGTCGTCGCCCCGGCGCCGCCGGCGCGGCAACCGCAAGGACGCAGTGACACCCCCATCAAATCATGCTTGACTGACCGATGCCCGAAGATCGCAATTCACGCTCACCCGCCCGCGAAGTCCTGCGCGACGTATTCGGTTACACCGGGTTTCGCCACGCACAGGAAGCCGTGGTCGACCACGTGGCGGGCGGCGGCGACGCGCTGGTGCTGATGCCCACCGGCGGGGGCAAGTCGCTGTGCTACCAGATACCGGCGCTGGTGCGCGCGGGCACCGCGGTGGTGGTGTCGCCGCTGATCGCGCTGATGCAGGACCAGGTGGCGGCGCTCACCCAGCTCGGCGTGCGCGCGGCGTTCCTCAACTCGAGCCAGGATGCCGACCAGGCGCGCGCCGTCGAGCGCGATCTGGTGGCCGGCAAGCTCGATCTCCTCTACGTCGCGCCGGAGCGCCTCACCACGCCGCGCTGCCTCGACCTCCTCGCGCGCGTGCCGCTCGCGTTGTTCGCCATCGACGAGGCGCATTGCGTGTCGCAATGGGGGCACGACTTCCGCCCGGAGTACCTGCAGCTCTCACTGCTGCACGAGCGCTTCGCCGGCGTGCCGCGCATCGCGCTCACCGCCACCGCCGATCCGCAGACGCGCGCGGAGATCGTCGAGCGCCTCGCCCTCGGCGACGCGCGGACGTTCGTGGCGAGCTTCGACCGGCCGAACATCCGCTACACGATCGTCGACAAGGACGATGCGCGCGCGCAGCTCCTCGCGTTCATCACGGGCGAGCATGCGGGCGATGCCGGCATCGTCTACTGCCTGTCGCGCCGCAAGGTCGACGAGACGGCGGCGTGGCTCGCCGGCAAGGGCGTCCTCGCGCTGCCTTATCACGCCGGCATGGACAACGCCGCGCGCGCGGCGAACCAGATGCGCTTCCAGCGCGAGGACGGCGTGGTGATCGTCGCCACGATCGCGTTCGGCATGGGCATCGACAAGCCCGACGTGCGCTTCGTCGCGCACCTCGACATCCCGAAGAGCGTCGAAGGCTATTACCAGGAAACCGGCCGCGCCGGCCGCGATGGCGAGCCGGCCGACGCCTGGATGGCCTACGGCCTCGCCGACGTCGTGCAGCAGCGCCGGCTGATCGACCTCTCGGAAGCCAGCGACGACTACAAGCGTGTGTCCGGCGCCAAGCTCGACGCGCTGCTCGGCTTGTGCGAGACCGCCGGTTGCCGCCGCGTGCGTCTTCTCGCCTATTTCGGCGAGTCCAGCACGCCGTGCGGCAATTGCGACACCTGTCTTGCGCCGCCGGTGACGTTCGACGCGACCGACCTCGCGCAGAAGGGGCTGTCGGCGATCTACCGCACCGGCCAGCGCTTCGGCGCGCTGCACCTGGTCGACGTGCTGCGCGGCAAGGCGAGCGAGCGCGTCGCGCGCTGGGACCACGACCGGCTCTCGGTATTCGGCATCGGCGCCGACACCGACGAGGCGACGTGGCGGCTCGTGTTCCGCCAGCTCGTGGCGCTCGGCCTCGCCGAAGTCGACCACGGCGCGTATGGGGCGCTGAAGCTCTGCGCGGCCGCGCGCCCTGTGCTCAAGGGCGAGGCAGCGGTGTCGATGCGGCGCGCGGTGGCGCGCCCGCGTGGAGGCGCGCGCTCGCGTGGCACCCGCGGTGCCGCCAATGTCGCCGGCATCGACGCGCCGCTGCTGGCGCGGCTCAAGGCGTGGCGGCTGAACGAGGCGCGCGAGCAGGGCGTACCGGCGTTCGTCATCTTCAACGACCGCACGCTCGCCGAAATCGCACAGCGCAGGCCCGGCGATGCCGCGGCGTTGCGCGACATCAGCGGCATCGGCAGCGCCAAGCTCGCCAAGTACGGCGAGGCGGTCCTGCGGCTCGTCGGCGCGTAACGGCCCGTCGCTTCAGTCGACCGTTGCCGGGGGCGCCCGAGAGGACGACGCCACCGCCGCTGCTCGCACCGGCGACACCACCGGCGCACCCCCCCGCCGCCGCTCGTACCACGTCAGGAACACGCCGCTGGCGAGGATCACCGCCATGCCGACCAGTGTCAGCGTGTCGGGAAAGTCGCCGAAGACCACGAGCCCGATCAGCGTGGCGAACACGAGCTGCACATACGTGATCGACGCCAGTCCCGACGCCGGCGCGAGCTGCAGCGCGCGGATGAACAGGAAGTGCCCGGCGATCGCGAGCAGGCCGAGGGCGGCCATCGCGACGATGTCGCCGGGGGCGAAGTCGTGCGCGAATCCGCGCCACGGCAGGAACAGCGACAGGATCACGGCGCCCACCGCCGAGCTGTAGAACAGCATCGAGCGCGTATCGTCGCCGGCCAGCTTGCGCGTGAGCACCTGATACGCGGCGGTGGTGGTGGCGGCGATGAGCGGCAGCAGCGCCGCGCCGCGGAAGACGTCGCTGCCCGGCCGCACGATCAGCACCACGCCGGCGAACCCGGCGACGATCGACGCCACGCGCGCGACGGTCATGCGTTCACCGAGCAGCGCGATCGCGAGGATCGTGACGATGGACGGCGCGGCGAAGCTGATCGCCGTGGCATCGGCCAGCGGCATCGCGCGGAACGCCGCGACGAGCAGCAATGAAGTCGCCACCAAAGTCACGCTGCGCACGATCTGCAGCGACAGCGAGCGCGTGGCGACCAGGCGACCGCGCATCCGCGGCGCGAGCACCGCCACCAGCACCAGCGTCTGCAGCGCGTAGCGGATCCAGACGACGAACGGCGCCGGATATCGGGCCACGAGATACTTGCTGGTCGCGTCCATGCACGCCATGCAGAGTGTCGCGAGCGCCATGGTCAGCGCCGCCGCGGCGGTGACATGGGCATGCCGGTCGTTCAGCGTCGCGATGGCGCTTCCTTGATCGCGCCGCTCGCATCGCGGCCGGCGCGTCGACGTCGACGGCGGGATTGCGCGTCCACTCGCCGCCATTCTAGGCGGTTACGCGATTCCCCGGCCGCCACCTCAATCGCGGGGCGTCGGGCCGAAGCGTCGCATCGCCGGCACCGCCGCCGCGGGCACGCCCAGCAGATTCTCGCCGGCGCCGGCGTGGCGGATGACGACGCTGCCGCCGCCGACGCGCGCGCCGGTGCCGATCGTCACGTTGTCGACGACGATGCTGCCGATGCCGAGCAGCGCGCCGTCGGCGATGCGCGAATGTCCCGCGACCGCGGTGCCCGCGGACAGCCACGCGCGCGCGCCGACGACGACACCGTGGCTGACGTAGACGAGGCTGCCGAGCTTGGCGTCGTCGCCGATCTCGGTGTGCGACAGCATGCCGCGGCAGACCGACGTCTGCGCGCCGATGTCGACACGCTCACCGATGCGCACGCCTGCGAGATGTGGAAAGAACTGCCGCCGCCCTTGGGCGTCGTCGTGATAGGCGAGCCCCACCCAGCCGATCACCGCCTGCGGGCCGATCACGCTGTCGCTGCCGACATGCACGTCGTCGTACAGCACCGCGCCGGGTCCGACGCAGGTGCGTGCGCCGATGGTCACGTCGGCGCCGACGAATGCAGTGGGCGACACCGTCGCCGTCGGGTCGATGCGCGCGCGGCGGTCGATGCCGGCGGGCGCCATGGGCCGCGCGGCGCCGGGCAGCAGCCACGCGACGGCGTCGATGAAGGCAGCGCGCACGTCGGCGACCGCGATGAACGCCTGGCCCGGACGCGGTGCATGCACGACGTCCTGGCGGACGATCACGACCGATGCTGCAGTCGCCGCCAGCACGTCGGTGGCGCCGGCGGCGTCGCAGAACGTAAGCGTATGCGGGGCCGACGACGACAGCGCGGCCACGCCGTCGAACGCCGTCGCGCCGTCGCCGATGAGCGTGGCCCCGCGCAGTTGCGCGCGCAGCATCGCCGCGCTGCAGGTCGCGGGCAGCGCGCGTGCGTACAGGCGCGCGCCCGGCGCCATGATCATGCCACCCCGCGCGCGTCGCCGCCCGCGCCCGCGGCGCGTTGGCGACGGTCGAATTCGGCGCAGCGCTGCCACACGGCATCGCCGGGAATGTCGCCAGGCGCCATGAGGGTCGCGAGATCGACACCGACGCGTTTCATCTGCCACAGCTGATAGGGGTGCTGCCTGGCGAGGCGGATGCGGTAGAACACCGTCGACGCGCCATTGCTGGCGAACGGCCGGTCGCGCAGTTTCTCCAGCACTTGCCGGTCGCCGCCGGTGCCGCCCGGATAGCGCGTCAACGCCCACTCCGGAAACACGTCGGCGCACGCCAGCGTGTCGAGGAAATAGCAGTTGGTGTCGACGAAGCCGCCGTGCGCCGTCCGATAGACGCCGCGCCCGGGTCCCACCGATTCCCAGGTATCCACGCAGACGAGGCGATCGGAATTGTCGTCGACGAAATGGCGCAGCGCGAAGCCCCATGACTTGCCGGCGACCGCGGCGACCATCGTCGCCACGTGCTGCGGCGCATAGTAGTTGTCGTCGTCGAGGTACGCGACATAGCGGCTGTTGGCCGCGTAGCTCAGGATCGTCTTCAGTGCGCCGCCGTAGTGGCTCGGATAGACGCCGCCATGGCGCTGCGACGTCGAGTAGCCGAGATCCACCGTCGTCACCGCCATGTGCGACGGGCATTCGCGAACGAGCTGCTCGAGCAGCGCGCGCTCGCCGACCCAGCGATCGATGCCGATCAGGATCTGGATGCGCCCGCCAAAGCGCTGCGCGTAGATCGAACGCACCGCCTGCACGAGCGACGGGCGCACGATCGTCGGCACGACGATGCCGACGTCGAATATTGGCTGCAACGCAGGGGTCAACCGTGATCTCCTCGGTGCCGACAGCCGGGAGGATTGCATGCGGCGCGGCACAACATACCATAGGCAAGGCTGCCCCTCGCAGACGCGGGGCGGCCGGGCCGTACGCTCGCTGGACGCGCGCGGCGATGCCGATCACGAGGAACCCGATGAACGATACCGTCACCATCCGCCGCGTCGGCGCCGACGACGTGGACCACTGCGTCGAGCCGCTCGCCGACGTGCTGATCGATTGCGTCGCCGGCGGCGCGTCGGTCAGCTTCATGTGGCCGCTGCCGCGCGAGCGGGCGTTGGCCTTCTGGCGCGAGATCGCCGACGGCGTGAAGCGCGGCGAGCGTGCGCTGCTGGTGGCCGAGGATGGCGCGGGACGCATCGTCGGCACGGTGCAGCTGATCCTGGCGCTGCCCGACAACCAGCCGCATCGCGCCGACGTCGTCAAGCTTCTCGTGCATCGCAGCGCACGCCGCCACGGCGTCGCCGCGCGGCTGATGGGCGCGGTCGACGCCACCGCCCGCGTCGAGCGCCGCACGCTGCTGGTGCTCGATACCGTGACGGGTGGCGACGCCGAACGCCTCTATGCGCGTGCCGGTTGGCAGCGCGTGGGCGAGATCCCGCGCTACGCGCTCATGCCCGACGGCGAGATGTGCGCAACGACGTATTTCTACAAGGAGGTGTGAACGGTCGAAGGGCCTCCTCGCCGCCGATCGAAGACGCGCGCGCCCTCCGACCCGGCGGGCTCACACACATTACGCCTCAGTAGGCGCCTCCTGCATAGCCACGCACCGCCGTTGGCTGCACCGATGCTGAGGACGGTTTCGCCACGAGGAAATAGTAGTCCGCCGTGTACGGCACCCGGGCGACCTGTCCCACGGTGGCGGCCGAGCATCCGGTGGCGGGTGCGTTGCCGCCGACGGTGTTCACGCGCTGGACGCTCTCGACTTTGCTGAACGCGCCCTCGGGGCCGACCGACCTGGCACTGAGCAGCAGCCAGGGAATGGCATCGGCTTGCGGCGCGTCGATCCGCGCCTTCGTGGTGCCTGCGATCACGCTGCCATCGATGGATTCCCAACGCGGGCCCGCAAAATGTTTTCCGATCTTTTTTCCGCTCGCGTCGAAAAGCTCCGCCTCGGGCGCGACGAAGGCCCAATCGGCGCTTGCGGTGTCCTTGCCCGCGCGGCATTCGTAGATCTGCACGCCGCGCGCGGCGGCGATCACGGCGAGCGATTCGTTCGCGGCGCCCTTGATCATGTCCGGAACCTGCACTGCGGACGTCAGCGCCGGCACCTGCGCGCACGCCGAAATCGCGAGCACAAGCGGTATTGCAAGAAATTTGCGATGCATGTTTTTCCCTTGATCGATCCGGAGGTGCCTTCACCCCCGTATCGATCGTTGGCTGGAAGACCGCTCGATTCAGCGGAGGATGGTGGCGTTGCCGATCCAGCGGCCACTGGCGGTGCGGATCAGGAAAGCGATATCCGGTTCCGTTTCGCACACGACAGGCATCGACACGTTGCCGTTGAAGTGCGCATTCCCTTCCTCGTCGAGACCGACGAGCGGCGTGTCGACGAGAATCGAATTGCCGGCGGATGCGCTGCCATCGGTGTCGCACACCAGCGTGCCCTTGACCTGCGCAACGGTTCCGGTATTGCCGATCGCATTGCCGGCGGCGAACACGAGGCCGGTGACGTCGAACTGGACCCTTCCGCGCGCCAGGTCCACCGTGACGTGCCCGCCCTGCGCCGACCACGGACCCGGGGCGCCGGTGGCGGCGCCCGTTCCGCTGCCGACGACGTTGCCACCCTGGATGATGCCGATCACCGACTGCCAGCGCGCGATGTCGGGACCCGTGCGGGCGAAGTCGGGCTGCGCGGCGTGGGCCATGTGCGCAGCGCCGAGCACCAGCGCGGTAGAGACCAATGAATTGCGTAACCACGTTTGCATGTTCTTCTCCGATTGCAAAGGAATGAAGGCGATTGAGAAAGCGCGATTCGCTTTCACACCGATATACGGAGGGGAGCGGCAATCGGAGACAGCGGACTGCCGGACAACGGAGCTACCAGAGCTTGACGCAATGCCCCGTCAACACGAACGGCGACGGCGTCGCCCCAGCTGCAGGCACGCCGGTCTCGAACGACACCGCCAGACCGATCCACATTGGAGAAGAGCTTGTCGGACGTATCCGCGAGCGCGACGTTCGCCGTCTGGGTAGTTGGCACGACGCCCACGGCGAAGGGCACGCCCTCGCGCGGCAACGCCCACAGCACGGCGACGCGCCCGGACGTTGGCGCCATGGGTCGCAACCACTTGACCGAGAGCATGCGCCCGTAGCGCAACGAACTGGCGACCAGCACCACGTTGTCCTGCGCATCCGTCAGCAGGCCGGCATAGCTCTGGGGCAACGTGCCGCGCTGCTGGGCCATCGACTCGATCAGCGTTGCCGGCGGAAAGAGCCCGATGACGCCGATCGTCGCCAGGATGCCGAACGCGAATCCCATCGCCGGGCGCCGCCAGGACCACGCGGCCGCGGCCGGTCGGCGCGCACGGCCGCCGGTGCGTGCGTCGATCGCGCTCCACACGCGCGCGGGTGGCCGCTCGGCGGGCACCGAACCGGACAGTGGCATGAGCCGGCGTTCCCATTCGAGCGCCGCCTTTTCGGCGGCGGGCAGCTCCCGGCGGAGGCGCTCGAAACGCCGGCGCGCGCGCGACGACAGCGAGCCGAAGACATATTCACCGGCCAGGCGATCGAGCAGCTCGGGATCGTCGTAGTTCACGGCGTTCGATCGAGGCAGCGCTTGAGACGGTCGAGTCCGCGCCGGATCCAGACCTTGACGCTGCCGATCGGCGCGGCGAGTTGCGACGCCACCTCGGAATGCGACAGCCCGTGGTAGTACGCGAGCGCGAGGCACTGGCGCTGCGGGCCGCGGATATCGGCAAGGCAGTCGCGGATGCGGACTTCGTCCACCGCGCGCTCGAGCAGGCCGAGCGGGTCGGGTCGTTCGTCGACCGGGTCAAGCGCCTCGCCGGTCTCCTTGTCGTACAACGACTCGGCCGGACGCGCACCTTCGCTGCGCAGCATGTCGAGCGCGCGGTTGCGTACGATCGCTGTGAGCCACGTCATGGGGCGGCTTTTGCCTTCCGAATAGCTGGCCGCGCGTTGCCAGACGTTCACGAAGGCGTCCTGGATGGCCTCCTCCGCGCGGTCGCGCCGGTTCAATATACGGACGGCAACGCCAAACAGAGACGGTGAGGTCGCGTCATACAAGGCGCGAAACGCCTTGCGGTCGCCGAGCGCAACGCGCGACAGGAGTCGCTGCAGCTCGTCGACATCGACCATGGCGGAGAACCGTCGGGGGGAGTGCGAACCGTACGGCAGGGCCTCGCCTACGTCAACCAAGGCGGCCAGGCTGGGCAATGTCGATCTGATCCACGTGTCGAACGATCTCCAATCGCTCCGCCAGCAAAAGGAAGCCCGCACCTCCGAGCGGGCTTTCAACGTCGAATGGCGGGACTGACACCCGGAGCCGGTGGCCCACGGAGCAATGCCCGACAGCCCGAAACCGTCAAGCGGCGTCGCGCAATGTGGCTGCCTTGATCAGACGGAGTTGCGTCAGCGCGGCCACCCCATCGTCGAGACCGATTTCTTCGACGATCTTCCCGTCGAGCACCTTCAGCACGGTCGTGCCGGTGAAGTGCATCCTGCGACCGGTCGAAGCGGGCAGTCCGCCCACGAGAAAATCGGCGAACGCGGGCCCCGTGTGCGTGCCGCCGCCTTCCCATTGGCCGACGACGTAGTCGCCTTCCGCGATCAATTCCGCCGTGCCCCGGAAATTGAGATCGGGAAACGCGGCACGAAAATCGGTCATGAACGCCTTGATGTCGTCACGACCGCGACGAGGCTCATGGAGCGAATACTTCAGCAGCATGTTCGCGGCGGCGATCTCGTCGACGACGGCCAGGTTGACATCCTTGCCCCAGAACTCCGTGAACCAGCGGCCGACGACGGCCTTGTTGCTCTCTTCTTCACTCACTTGAATTGTCCTCACAGGAAGTTTCGAAAAGGCCATCGAATCAGCTCGATGATCCGGGCAGGAGCGTAGGCGGGCAAACGCCGGGGCGAACTCCGATCCTTGCTTCCGAATCATCACCTGCCATCGGTCGGCGCGCGTGAAGTGAGATCGCCGCGCATTCGAGCGCAAGAAGCGGAGCGCGTTAGCGACGTCGGACCACTACGCTTGGTCCGGGTGAGGCGCGGCGCGTCTCTGCCCAGACGTCTTGGCATTGCGCTCGGCTTGCCTTCTCGCAAGGAGCTGTCGTGTCAATCAAGGGAATCGTGCATGGCGCATACGCAGACCTCGGCGACGTGTGGCTCGAGGATCAGACCGCGCGCCTCCTGCAAAGGCATCTGCAATTCGGGCAGAACTTTCGCCTGGATGTCGACCTGTTGCTGGCCGCAAGGGGTCGTGCGGTGAGAGCGGCGAGAGCCGCTTCAATGCCCGTCGCAGACGGGAGCGCGCTCACTGATCACGCTCGATCCGCGACGCGCCAAGTGAGCGCGCATCACACGCGGTCGGCGAATCGCTCTTCGCTGGATGCCGCCACGGCCGTCGCTTGTTAGCAGCAACCCGCTGCGTGCAGACTGCGCCTACTCCACCGTGACGCTCTTCGCGAGATTCCGCGGCTTGTCGACGTCGGTGCCGCGCAGCACCGCGGTGTGATACGCGAGCAGGTGCAGCGGAATCACGTGCACGATCGGTGACAAGAGGCCCGCGTGCTCGGTCAGGCGGATCGTGTGCATGTGCGGGTCCGGCGAGATGTGGCTGTCGAGGTCGGCGACGACGTAGAGCTCGCCGCCACGCGCGCGCACTTCCTGCAAATTGGATTTGAGCTTTTCCAGCAGCGCGTCGTTCGGCGCCACCGCCACCACCGGCATCTGCGCATCGACCAGCGCCAGCGGACCGTGCTTCAGCTCGCCCGCCGGGTACGCCTCGGCGTGGATGTAGGAGATCTCCTTGAGCTTCAGCGCGCCTTCGAGCGCGATCGGATAGTGCAGGCCGCGGCCGAGGAAGAGCGCATGTTGCTTCTTGCCGAAGGCCTGCGCCCACGCGATCACCTGCGGCTCGAGCGCCAGCGCCGCCTGCATTGCCGCCGGCAGGTGCCGCAGGCCCTGCAGCCATTTCGCCTCGTCTGCGGCCGATAGCCGGCCATTGAGCTTGGCGAGCGTCAGCGTCAACAGGAACAGTGCCACGAGCTGCGTGGTGAACGCCTTGGTGGAAGCCACGCTCACCTCGGTGCCCGCTCGCGTCAGGAACACCATCTCCGTCAGCCGCACCATCGAGCTGGTGGCGACGTTGCAGATCGCGAGCGTGTGCGACTGGCCGAGCGACTTCGCATGCTTCAGCGCGGCGAGTGTGTCGGCGGTCTCGCCGGACTGCGACACGACAACGACCAGCGTGCGCGGGTCGGGCACGCTGTCGCGATAGCGGTACTCGCTGGCGATCTCGACGGTGCAGGGAATACGCGCCACCGACTCCAGCCATTGCTTGGCGACGAGGCCCGAGTAGTAGCTCGTGCCGCAGGCGAGAATCAGCACGCGGTCGACGGCACGCAGCACCGCCTCCGCTTTCGGCCCGAAATTTTCGGGAGTGATCGTCGCCACGGCTTCCAGCGTGTCGGCCACGGCGCGCGGCTGCTCGAAGATCTCCTTCTGCATGAAGTGGCGGAACGGACCCAGTTCCACCGCCGTGTTCGACGCATCCACGGTGATGACCTCGCGCTCGACGCGCGCACCCTGTGCGTCGTAGATCGCATAGCCTTCGCGCCGCACGTCGGCGACGTCGCCCTCCTCGAGGTACGCGACGCGCCGCGTCACCGGCACCAGCGCCGACGCGTCGGACGCGAGGAAGTGATCGTCGGCGCCGATGCCCACGACCAGCGGACTGCCGGCGCGCGCGCCGACGACGCGGCCCGGCTCGCGCGTGCTGATCGCCGCGATCGCGTACGCACCGTCGAACTCGCGCACCGCCGCCTGCACGGCGCGCAGCAGGTCGCCGCCGCCGGCCGCGTGCCAATGCGCGTGCACCAGATGTGCGATGACCTCGGTGTCGGTCTGCGTGGCGAACACGTAACCCTGCGCCTTCAGGCGCGTGCGCAGTTCCTCGTAGTTCTCGATGATGCCGTTGTGCACGACGGCGATCTCGCCGCCGGACGTGTGCGGGTGGGCATTGCTTTCGGTCGGCGCGCCATGCGTCGCCCAGCGCGTGTGCGAGATGCCGGTGGTGCCTTCGAGCTGCCGCGCATCGGCTTGCGCCGCGAGGTCGGCGACGCGCGCGACGCTGACGAGGCGCTGCAGCACCGGCGCCGTGCCGGCGCCGATCACCGCGAGGCCGGTCGAATCATAGCCGCGGTATTCGAGGCGGCGAATGCCGTCGATCAGGATGGGAACGACGTTGCGCGTCGAGGACGCGCCGACTATGCCGCACATGCGAATGAACCTTTCCTGGATGAGTGCCCCCACGCACGGGCCGTGCCATCGCTGCACGATGCCCGCTGGCGCATCACCGTCGCGCTCACGACGGCTTCGCCTTGCGTGGCCGCTGCCAGCCCGCGACCGACACCTGCCGCGCGCGGGCGATGGTGAGCTCGCCCGCGGGAGCGGCTTGCGTGATCGTGCTGCCGCCGCCGATCGTGGCGCCGGCGCCAATGTCGATCGGCGCCACCAGCACGCAGTTCGAGCCGACGTGCACGCCGTCGCCGATCAGCGTGCGGTGCTTGTTGGCGCCGTCGTAATTGGCGGTGATGGAGCCGGCGCCGAAGTTGACGTCGGCGCCGACCGTGGCATCGCCGATGTAGGCGAGATGGTTGGCCTTGCTGCGCGCGCCTATCGTGGCCGCCTTCACCTCCACGAAGTTGCCGATGTGCACGTCCTCGGCCAGCGCAGCGCCCGGGCGCAGCCGCGCGTAGGGTCCGACGCGCGCATGCGCGCCGACCTCGGCGCCTTCGAGGTGCGAGAAGGCGTGGATGCGCGCGCCTGGTCCGACTTGAGTGTCGCGCAGCAGGCAATAGGGCCCGACTTCGGCGCCTTCGGCGAGTGTCACCGCGCCTTCGAACACGCAGCCGACGTCGATGAACGTGTCCGGTGCCGCGGTGAGCGTGCCGCGGACGTCGATGCGCGCCGGATCGGCCAGCGTCGTGCCGCCGAGCATCAGCGCATTGGCGCGCCGCCGCTGCACGATGCGCTCGGCGTCGGCGAGCTGGGCGCG
>CAWAFO010000008.1:0-320196 GCA_963781395.1 uncultured Pseudomonadota bacterium | reverse complement strand
CCCATTAACCCCTCTATAGGCCGGAACGACGCCTTATAAGCCATCTTGACGCTCTCGGCGATCCAGTAGCCGAGATAAAGGTGGCGAAGTCCTAGTTCGCGGCAGCGCTCGATCTGCCACAGGACGCTAAAAGTCCCATAGCTGGCTCCGTGCTCTTCCGCGTCGTAGAACGTATAGACCGACGACATCCCATCCTCGAGACGGTCGACGAGGCTCACCATCTTCAGCTGGTCGTGCTGGCGAAACTCGAGCAGATCAGTTGCGACGTTGCTGTGCAACAGGAAATGCTGGTATTGCTCGCGACTGTCGTGATCCATTCCGCCGCCGGGGTGGCGTGCGCGCTGATATCGAAGATAAAGCTCATAGTGTTCGGTGTCGTATCCGAGCTCGCGACGGACCACGCTCAGGTTCTGGTATTCGCGCAGCGTGCGGCGCTGCGTGCGCGTGGGATGGAACTCGGCGACGGGCACACGCACCGGCACGCAGGCCTGACACCGATCGCAATAGGGTCGGTAGGTGAACGCGCCCGAACGCCGGAAGCCCAGGCGAACGAGCTCGCTGTAGACGCCGGTGTCGATGAGGTGACTGGGCGTGGCCACCTGTGAGCGCGCGGCACGTTCCGGCAGATAGCTGCACGGGTACGGCGCCGTTGCGTAGAACTGCAGCGCTGCGATCGGCAGATCGTTGAGCTTGCTCATCGCGTACTCACAATTCGCAGTGTTCCACCGGCCCGGGCGTCCACCCCGCCGGAGGCTCGATCGAGTGTATCAACTCGTGGAGCCTTGCTGCAAATTCCCTGCGGGCAATCGTACGTGCGCCCAACGATGCGAGGTGAGCTGTCTGCTGCTGGCAGTCGATCATCGGGACGCCCCGGACCCTGGCCATCGCCACAAGGTGCGCGAGCGCAACCTTCGATGCGTCGGGCGCGCGCGTGAACATCGACTCGCCGAAGAACACGCGGCCCAGTGCCACGCCGTATAGACCACCTACCAGGGAATCCTCGTGCCACGTCTCGACGCTATGCGCGTACCCGGCGGCGTGCAGCTTCACATAGGCGTCAATCATGGCCGGCGTGATCCACGTGCCACTCTGGCCGTCGCGCGGCCCCGCGCAGGCGCGGATCACGTCGCGAAAGGACGTATCGACCCTAATCTCGTACTGTCGCGCATTGACACGCCGACGCAACGAACGCGATACCGCGAATTCGTCGACGAACAGCACCATGCGCGGGTCTGGCGACCACCAAAGTATTGGCTGGCCGTCGGCGTACCACGGAAAAATGCCGTGCCGATAGGCATCGACCAGTCGCGCCACTCCCAGGTCGCCGCCGACCGCGAGCAACCCGTCAGGATCGCGCAGCGCGCGGTCGACGGGGGGAAAGCCGCCGGTGCTCGACAATCGCGGAATCACGGGACGGAATTCACAATCTCGCGCGTCACCGATCACGGCGTTGTTGCCGCGATAATGCCGCGGCGCGCAAGAGCTGCGAGCAGTGCGTCGGTAAATCGCGGCACATCTTCGCCGTCGATGTGGGACGTGTCGGGCAAGGTGATGCTTGCGAACGCGGGCTCGTCGCGAAATTCGATCATCGGCGCGGGTGAAATTAGCGCATATGCGTCCCAATACGCGGCGCGCGGGTAGTTCTTCTCGTCGAGCGCGAGATGTTCGCCCGCCGAAGGCTCGCGAAAGAACACGACGTTGCCGCCGCGCGCCTGGATCGTGCGCACCCACTCCGACACCTGATCGAGATCGTGCAGCCAGCGCGCCGGGGGCGCCGGTGGGTAATCGCGATAGTATTCGACGAGGTCGACGATGCGCTGGCGCTTGATCGCGGCGACATCCGTGCGCCGGTAGTCGAGAAACCCGACGCGATCGGCGCGCATCACGAGGTAGTCGTTGAAAGGCATTCCGAGGCCGGCAAGCTCGCGTCGGACAAGCGCCACCCAGGCGAACGGCGAGCGCATGAACACGAGGTACTGCTGCAGCGGTGTCAGCAGCAGCCGATGCACCTTGCGCGCGAACGTCCAGCGATGTTCATAGTGATCGATCCACGGCTGCTGCATTTCCCAATGGCGCCGATCGAGACCGCGCGAATCGACGCCGACGATCGCAAGGCCGTGGAACGACGTGTCACGGGCGAGCCAGCGCAACGCCGCCACCGGATAGGCGCCATTGATCGCGAGCATCGCCGTCGTGCGGCCGGTCGCACGTTCGACGCGCGCCGGGTCGACGGCGAACTGGATGCGCGACGCGCCGAGCAACGCGATGGGATTGGCGACGCCGCGCAGGCGATCGGCCTGCAGCGACCAGAGGTCCTCGTCGTCCTGGACCGTTGGCACGTAACCGCGATGGCGCAGGTCGCCCTCGAACAGGGCCGCGGCAACCGCCACCACGGCGATTGCCGAAAGCCACGTAACGAGCCAGCGGATCGGCATCAGAACTGGAAGTAGATGAACGCGGGGTTGAGGCCCGGCGAGAACACCACGGCGGCGAGTGCCGCAGCGGCGACGGCGGCGCGCCACAGGGTCGGCGTGCGATCGAGCCATTCCCAGCCTCGCTCGCGCGCCGAGACGATCTGCGCCGCCAGCACCACGGCCCCGACCGCCAGCGCGAATCGAGCATCGTGCGGAGATACCAGCGACGCGTCGGTGCCGCGGCCAAAACCGAGCATCGTGCGCATCATGGACAGCGCCTGGCGCACGCTATGCGCGCGGAACATGACGGCCTCGATCGCAAACAGCGCAAACGTGGCGAGCGCCAGCACGGCCCTGCCCCATTCCGACTTGACGCGCGTGAAGTCCCAGACATGGTCACGAACGATGCGCTCAGCCACCAGCAGCACCCCGTTGAGCCCGCCCCACAGCACGAACGTCCACGCCGCGCCATGCCAGAGGCCGCAGAGGAAGAAGGTGAAGATGAGGTTCGCATGGCCGCGCAGCCGACCGCGGCGGTAGTGCCCGAGCGGCGTGAAGACGTAGTCGCGCAGCCAACTCGACAGGGAAATGTGCCAGCGGTTCCAGAGGTCGACCATGCCGACCGCCCCGAACGGGCTCTCGAAATTCGAGGGAAAGCGGAAGCCGAACATCAGCGCGACGCCGATCGCGCACAGGGAGTAGCCTGCGAAGTCGCAATACACCTGGAGCGAGAATGTTGTCGCGCCGAGCCAGGTTTCGCCGACGCCAGGGTGTGCGGTCGGATTGAAAATCGCGTCCACCACCGGCGCGAACACGAGGTCCGCGAGGCAGACCTTGAGGGCGAGCCCGATGCCGAGGAGCGCGAGACCACGACCCTGTGCGGTCTCGGCGAAGGCCTTGGGCGCCTCGGTCTGTGGATTGAAGTCGTTGTAGCGCAGAATCGGGCCGGCCACGAGATGCGGAAAAAACGTCACGTACAGGCTGTAGTCGAGCAGGCTCGTTGACGCGCGCGAGCGTCGGCGGAAGACGTCGATGACGTACGCCAGGCTTTCGAACGTGTAGAACGAGATGCCGACCGGCAGCAGGATGCCGAGGTCGAGCGGCCGGTATGCGATGCCGAATACGCGGGCGAGATCGATAGCCGTATCGGTGAAGAACTGCGCGTACTTGAAGAAGCCAAGGGCGCACAGGTTGACGATGATAGACGCCAGCAGCAGCACGCGGCGCCACCCCGTGCGCACTTCCCCTTCGAGCTTGCGTCCCATCAACCAGTCGAACCCGGTCGTGGCCATGAGGAGCAGCACGAAAAACGGATTCCATGCCGCGTAGAACACATAGGACAGCACGAGCAGGATGACCTTGCGCGCGTGCCAGCCGGGCGTGGTCCAATAGACGGCCCACGTGGCGAGGAGGAAGACGGCGAACGTCAGTGAATCGAAGGTCATGGAATGTCGCGTGCGGCGCCGCGAATTGTACGGGTTCGTGTGCCATCAGCTATCATCCGCGCTCGTTCTCGTGGCGCTGCGGCTCGAGACCCACCCGCGTCCCCGTAGCTCAGTGGATAGAGCGACCGCCTCCTAAGCGGTAGGTCGCCGGTTCGACTCCGGCCGGGGGCGCCAATCCTTGAAGGTGATCGTGCGCACGCGCTGCGCCACGGCGGTCCCGGCAAGCGCGACCGGGGGGCGCTCCACATCGACATTGCCCATGACATGACGCCATTGCACTATCGTATCGCACCGCTCGACGTTCACGCGCACCTGCTCGAGGTCGCATGCACGGTGCGCAATCCCGATCCCGCCGGACAGCATTTCCGCTTGCCGGCATGGACGCCGGGCAGCTACCTGATCCGCGAATTCTCGCGACACGTCCTGCGCGTGGTTGCGCGCACCGCGCAGGCCCCGGTGACGATCGAAAAGGTCGGCAAGGACCGCTGGCGCGCGGCGGCCTGCGACGGTCCGCTGGAGGTCGTCATCCAGGTCTACGCGTTCGACCTGTCGGTGCGCACCGCCTACCTCGACGCCGGGCGCGCGTTCTTCAATGGTGCGTCCGTGTTCCTGCTGCCGGAAGGCCACGCGCACGAGACCTGCACGCTCGACATCGATGCGAGCTTCGGCGCCTCGATCGCCGGGGCGCGCGTGGCGACATCCATGCGCCAAGCGGGAGCTCCCGCCTGCGGTTTCGGCGCCTACCGTGCCGAAGACTACGACGAGCTCATCGACCATCCCGTGGAGATCGGCCGCTTCACCACCGCGACTTTCGACGCCGGCGGCGTGCCACACGAAATCGCCATCACCGGTGCACGTGACGTCGATATGACGCGTGTCGCCGCCGATCTCGCGCGCATTTGCCAGTGGCATTGTGATCTGTTTGCGGGCCAGGCCAGTG
The DNA here is from genome assembly GCA_963781395.1 of uncultured Pseudomonadota bacterium. Lineage (GTDB taxonomy): Bacteria > Pseudomonadota > Gammaproteobacteria > Burkholderiales > Casimicrobiaceae > VBCG01. The sequence goes on along the minus strand of CAWAFO010000008.1, from coordinate 315,397 downwards.
GCGCGGCACCGTTCGACCGCTACCTGTTCATGGTGATGGCGGTCGGCGAGGGTCACGGCGGACTCGAGCATCGCGCGTCGACGAGCCTGCTGTGCAAACGCGACGAGCTGCCGCGGGCCACCGATCCTGGACTCGGCGATGACTACCTGAGCTTCCTCGGGCTGGCGAGCCACGAGTACTTCCACAGCTGGAACGTGAAGCGTATCAAGCCGGTGGCATTCGTGCCCTATGAACTCGCGCGGGAGGCTTACACGCGGCAGCTGTGGGTGTTCGAGGGCATCACGTCGTATTACGACGACCTGTCGTTGTCGCGCAGCGGCGTAGTGCCGGCGGAGCGGGTGCTGGAGGTCCTCGGTCGCACGCTGACAGGCGTGCTGCGCACGCCGGGGCGTCACCTGCAGAGCCTCGGCGACTCGAGTTTCGACGCCTGGATCAAGTTCTATCGCCCGGACGAGAACTCGTCCAATGCCGGCGTCAGCTACTACGCGAAGGGTGCCATCGTGGCGCTCGCGCTCGATCTGACGCTGCGCCGCGACGGCAGCTCCCTCGACGCGCTCATGCGCGAATTGTGGTCACGCCACGGCACCACGGGTGTTGGCGTCGGCGAAGGCACGGTCGCCGCGATGGCGTCGTCGCTTGCGCGGCGCGACCTCGGCGATTTCTTCCGGCGTTATGTCGACGGCACCGACGATCCGCCGCTCGCAGCGCTCCTCGCCGAGTTCGGCGTGACGCTGACCCTGCGCGCCAGCGAAGGTCCGCGCGATCGCGGCGGCAAGCCCGCGACGATGCAGCCGCCGGCGACCTGGCTGGGGGCGCAATGGGTGGCGAGCGGCGAGTTGCGTCTCTCGGCCGTCCACCGCGACGGCCCGGCGTCGCGTGCGGGCTTGTCCGCAAACGACGTGGTCGTGGCGATCGACGGGCTCAAGGCGGGCAATGACATGCTGACGGCCACACTCGCGCGCGCCACGCCCGGCACACGCATTGGCATCGATGCGTTTCGCCGCGACGTTCTCCATCATTTTGAAGTCGAACTCGCGGCGGCGCCGCTCGACACGGCGTATCTCGCGCTGACGCCCAATGCCGGCGACGAGATCCGCGAGCGCCGGCGTGCGTGGCTTGGCGTCTGATCAGCGCAGTCGCGGATTGAGCGTATAGCGGCCGGTCACGGCGGCTTCGGCGAGCACATGTCCGGCGATGGCACGGCGCGCGTCGGCTCCGCCGAACGCGCCGTCGAGCGGCAATGACGCGACGTCCAGCGCGTAGAGCGTGAACCGGTAGTGGTGCATCCGCGCATCGTTCCACGGCGGACATGGGCCGTCGTATCCGTAGTAGTCGCCGGCCATCGCCGCATCACCGGCGAACCACCCGGTGTAGTCGTTGATGCCCTGCCGCGTGCCGCCGGGCGCCGCCGGACCCGGCTTGCCACGGGCGGTGACACCGTCAGCAAACTCACCCCGCGCGATGCTGCGCCGGTGCGCCGCGATATTCACCAGCACCCAATGGAAGAAGTCGACGCGCGCGAGCGCCGCGGGAACCTCGCGGCCTTCCTGGTTGACATCGTCGCCTTGCGACGGCACGTCGGGATCGACGCACAACAGCGCGAACGAGCGCGTCGCGTCGGGCACTTCGCTCCACGTGAAATCGGGATTGCGATTCGGCGCAAGCGCGACATGCGAAGCCGGATCGATGCGACCGAACGCAAACTCGGCGGGAATCCAGCCACCGTCGGCGAACGCCGTGGTGGCGAGCCTCATGCCGCCCTCCAGTGCGGGGGATAGGTCTTGTCGAAATACGGAAGCGCCTCGATCCGCGACTTCCAGGCGCGCAGCTTCGGCGAGAGCAACCGATCGCCCTCGAAGTCCGGAAGCTTGATCTTGCAGCGCTCGAGGAACGCCACCATCGGGTAGAGCGCGAAATCGGCTGCCGATAGCGGTCCGGCGAGAAAATCGCCGGCGAGGTAGCGCGTGAAGAGCGCGCTCTCTTCCTTCACCGCGTCGATGCCCTTGGCGAGCCGTGCCGGGTCGCGCGCTTCGGGCTTGGTGTGGAACGCCTCTTCGGCGATGGGGTCGGTGGCCTTGTCGAAATAGCTGTCGGCTTCGCTGATGAGGCGGCGTATCGTGGCGCGCCGCCTCGCATCGCCCGGAAACAGCGCCGCGCCCCGCCCCGGGTAAGCCTCGTCCAGATATTCGACGATCGCGTTCGACTCGTAGAGCACGAAATCGCCGTCGACGATCGTCGGCACGCGATGGCGCGGATTGAGTGCGATGAACTCGGGCTTGCGCGTATCGCCCGCCGCAAACGACAGCACCTTGCGCTCGTACGCAATCGCCTTGCACTCCAGCGCGAGCTGCACGCGCCACGCATAGGGTGAGCCGGATCCGTAGTAAAGCGTCAACGCCATTGCAATCTCACTTTTTGGATGGACGGGAGGTTGATTCGTGCGACGACGGTTGCAGGGCCTCGAGCGCGGCTTTCTGCAGTTCCAGCGTCTTGATGCTCATCTGCATCATTGCCAGGCTCATCGTCAGCCAGTTCTCGACGACCTTGAGCTCGGCGATCTTGCGCTCGACCTCGGCCGGGTCGATGGTGGCGAACATCGCCGCCGGATTGGGAAACGGCATCGCACCGGCACCGCCGGAAATCCCCGGCACGGCGCCGAAGCCGGGCATCGCGATTCCCATCGGGTTCCATAGCCGCTGCATGAACTCGGCGGCGTCCTGTGCCGAATACGCGAACGGTGCGGCCTCGGGCTTGCGGTCGTCGGGATCTGGCATCGTGAGACTCCGGAAAGGATTGCGCTGGCGCATCGCGTCGGCAATGCGCGGCGCGGTAATATCGTCCTCCATGACGGATTCGCGCGCAACCTTGATCGCGTCGCTGGCGTCGATCGCGGGGGACGCGAACGTGCTTATCGCGGCCGCCGACGTCGAGCCGTACGTCAACGACTGGCGTGGCCGCTTTCGCGCTCCGGCGCTGGCCGTGGTGCGCCCGAAGCGCGTGGACGAGGTCGCCGCGGTGGTGCGCGCCTGCGCGGCGGCTGGCGTGGCGATCGTCACGCAAGGCGGCAACACCGGCATGTGCGGCGGCGCCACGCCGATCGAGGCCCGCGACCAGGTGGTGGTGGCGCTGACGCGCATGGACGCGGTGCGCGCACTCGACACTGCCAACGCGACGATCACCGTGGAAGCCGGCGTGACGCTGGCGGCGACACAGGAGGCAGCTGCAGCCGCCGGCCTGCGCTTCCCGTTGTCGCTGGCGTCGGAGGGCAGCTGCACCATCGGCGGCAACCTGTCGACCAACGCCGGCGGCACTGCCGTGCTGCGGTTCGGCAACGCGCGCGAGTTCATGCTCGGCCTTGAAGTCGTGCTGGCCGACGGCGAGGTGCTGCACGGCCTGCGCGGGCTGCGCAAGGACAACACCGGATACGACCTCAAGCAGTGGTTCGTCGGCGCCGAGGGCACGCTCGGCATCATCACCGCCGCCGTGCTGAAGCTCTACCCGGCGGTGCGGTCGACGGCCACGGCTTTCGTCGGGGTGCCGGGCGTGGCGTCGGCGGTGGCGCTCCTCGCCCACCTGCGCTCCGCGCTCGGTGACCGGCTGGAGGGCTTCGAGCTCATCTCGGCGCCCGCGCTGGCGATCTCGCGCAAGCATCACCCGGCCGCCGATCCGCTGCCGGGGATGCCGTGGTACGTGCTGGTGCAGGCGAGCGATAGCCAGCAAGGCGGTGCGCTCGACCGCCAGCTCGAAGGCGCTCTTGCGTCCGCCGTGGAGCGCGAGGTCGCAGTCGATGCGAGCATCGCGCAGACGCTGGCACAGGCCGACGCGATGTGGGCGCTGCGCGAAAATATCTCCGAGGCGCAGCGGCGCGAGGGACCCAACATCAAGCACGACATCGCACTGCCGGTGTCGTCGATCCCGGCGTTCCTGCAGGCCGCGGAGAAATCGCTGTCGCAGGCGCTGCCAGGCGTGCGATTCGTGATATTCGGCCACCTCGGCGATGGCAACCTGCACTACAATCTCGCCGCGCCCGCAGGTGAGGACGCCGCGCAATTCATGCACAACGCCCCCGTCGCCAATCGCATCGTGCACGACCTCGTCGCAGGCTTCGGCGGCTCCATCTCGGCCGAGCACGGAATCGGCCAATTGAAGCGCGAGGAGCTCGCGCGCTACAAGTCGCCGCTCGAGCTCGCGCTGATGCGACGGCTCAAGACGGCTCTCGACCCGCAGGGCATCATGAATCCCGGCAAGGTGCTCGGCTGATGGGCAAGGTGATCTTCTGGCTCGTGCTGATCTTCGCGGCGCTGTTCGTGCTGCGGATCGCCAATGCCGCCAAGGCGCGCCGCCGCGGCAATGCACAGAGCCCGCCCTCGCCCGGCCTGCCAATGGTGAAGTGTCGCGATTGCGGCGTGTTCCTGCCGCGCGCCGATGCGGTGGCGGCAGGCAATGACTTTCGTTGTGGCGACGGCTGCGGCAACCGGCGATGAAGCCTCCCGCGCCATTGACGAAACCGGCCGCACCCGCGCATAACGCGAGCGTGGCCCAGTCGACCCCCGCGATCCCGCCGTTCGAGCCGCCGCCGATGCCGCTGTCGGTCGCGGACTCGAGCCGCCGCATCCTGTGGATCATCGCGCTCTACCGTGCGATCTGCGCAGCGGTGCTGCTCGGCATCGCCCTCCTCGTCGATCTCAATTCGATCCAGATCACCACGCCGAGCGTTTTCATCGCCGGCACCGCGCTGTACTTCGTGTTCGCGCTGATCGCGTTCTGGTGGGTGCAGTCCGACCGCGTGACCCCGTCGCTGTCGTTCGTGGCGTCGGGGCTTCTCGCCGGCGACATCTTCTTCCTGGCAGTGATCATCGTCGCCGGCGGAAATGCCGTCGCACCGGTGCCCATCGTGCTGTTCCCGCAGCTCGCGTCGAGCGGCTGGCTGCTGCGCACGCGCACGGCGTTCTTCCACGCGGCGCTCGCCACCGTCGCGCTGCTCGGGCTGGACCTGTTTCGCGCGATCCAGGGGCAGATCGGCGGCGCGCAGCTGTTCCAGACGGGCCTCGTCGGCTTCGGCTACTTTGCCACGGTCGGCATCGCCATTGCACTCGGCCGCTACACGAAGGCATCCGAGGACCTCGCTGCGCAGCGCGGCATCGACGTCGCGAACCTCGAGCAGGTCAACCGCCTGATCATCCAAGACATGCAGGATGGCGTGCTGGTCGTCGACCTGACGGGCGTGGTGCGGGGACACAACGCGCAGGTGACGCGACTCCTCGGTGGATTCGGCCGCATGCGCGGCGGCATGCGACTCGCCGAGTTCAGCTCGGTGCTGCACGACTACTGGCGGCGCTTCCAGGACGATGCCGCCGAGACGCTGCCGGCATTCAAAGTGGAGACCACGCAGCGACTGCTGCGCGTCCGCCTGGTGCGCATCGGCTCCGGACTCAACGGTGGCACGCTGATCTACCTCGAAGATCTCGGCCGCGCGCAGAGCGATGCGCAGCAGATGAAGCTCGCGGCGATGGGCCGGCTCACCGCGTCGATCGCGCACGAGGTGCGCAATCCGCTGTCGGCGATCAACCAGGCGGCGCAGCTCCTCGAGGAGGACGGCTCCGTGGCCCCCGAGGGCCAGCGACTGCTGTCGATGATCCGCAACAATGCCAAGCGCATCGACCGCATCGTCGGCGAAGTGCTGCAGTTGAATCGCCGCGACCGCCAGCAGCCCGAGACCCTTTCGCTGCAGGAATTCGTGCAGGGCCTGACCGACGAGATCATGCAGGCGGAGAACATGCCGCCGCAGACGGTGGCGATCCAGATTCCCGACGACCTTCTCGTCATCTTCGATCGCGGTCACCTCAACCAGATCCTGTGGAATCTCGTGCGCAATGCCTGGCAGCATTGCCAGAAGAAGGAAGGCAGCATCCGCATCGCCGGGCGCGCGGGGTACATGGGCGACGCGGTGATCTGCGAGCTGCAGGACGATGGCGCCGGCATACCCGCCGAGCTGCGCGGGCAGATCTTCGAGCCGTTCTTCACCACGCGGCCGGGCGGCACCGGCCTCGGGCTGTACATCGCGCGCGAGCTTGCCGATGCCAACGGCGCCACGCTCGAGCTCCTGCCGAAGGGGCCGGGCGCACACTTCCGCATCACATTGAGGCGTGCCCTGGCGGGCCCGCGATGAATCATCGCCGGCGTCAACTGACGAAGCGGCAAAGGGGACCGACATGAATCGCCGTATCCGTGGCCAACCGAGGATCCTCGTCGTCGACGACGAGCCCGACCTGCTCGAACTGCTCGAGCTCACGCTGTCGCGGATGGGTCTAGACACGACGCGTGCCGAATCGGTCGCGGAGGCGATCAGGCTGCTGGACAAGGAGCCGTTCGACCTCTGCCTCTCCGACATGCGGCTGCCCGACGGCGAAGGACTGCGCGTCGTCGAGCACATCAACCAGCGCGGCCTGGACGTCCCGGTCGCGGTGATCACCGCGTACGGATCGGCGGAAAACGCCGTGGCCGCGCTCAAGGCCGGCGCGTTCGACTATCTCGCCAAGCCGGTCGCGCTCGAGCAACTGCGCGCGCTGGTCAAGCAGGCTCTCAAGGTGCCTGACAAGACCCAGGCGCCGGCGTCGTACCGGCTGCTCGGCGAATCGGCGGCGATCCAGCAGGTGCGAGGCATGATCGATCGCCTTGCCAAGAACCAGGCCCCCGTGTTCATCAACGGCGAATCCGGCTCCGGCAAGGAGCTCGCCGCGCGCATGATCCATCTCGGCGGACCGCGCGCCGACCTGCCGTTCATCGCGGTGAATTGCGGTGCGATCCCCGAGAACCTGATGGAGAGCGAGTTCTTCGGCTACAAGAAAGGCGCATTCACCGGCGCCGAAGCCGATCGCGACGGCTTCTTCCAGGCAGCCAATGGCGGCACGCTGTTCCTCGACGAGGTCGCCGACCTGCCATTGCCGATGCAGGTGAAACTCCTGCGCGCGATCCAGGAAAAGAAGGTGCGCAAGGTCGGCTCGACGGCGGAGGAACCGGTCGACGTGCGCCTCATCAGTGCCACGCACAAGAAGCTGGGGACGCTGGTCGAGAACGGCGAGTTTCGGCAGGACCTGTACTACCGGCTGCATGTCATCGAGCTCGTCATGCCGTCGCTGCGCGAGATGGGCGAGGACATCCCGGTGATCGCCAACACGATCCTCAATCGACTCGCCCGCGGCCAGCAGGCCTCGCTCGAGCCCGATGCCGTTTCCGCGCTCAATGCGTACCCGTTCCCGGGCAACGTGCGCGAGCTCGAGAACATCCTCGAGCGCGGCCTGTCGCTTGCCGCCGATCCGCAGCACATCACTGCGGCCGACCTGCATCTCACGCCGCCGCTCGAGGAATCCGACGTCTCGGTGCCGCCCGGCGAAAAGTGGCCGCTGCAGGATTACCTGGATCGCGTCGAGCGTGCGGCCATCAACGAGGCGCTCGAAAAGACCCGCTTCAATCGCACTGCCGCGGCCAAGCTGCTGGGCATCACCTTCCGCGCCATGCGCTACCGGATGGAGCGGCTCGGCATCAAGTAGCGCGGCCGTCGATTGCCGCCCAGGCCAGCCCGCGATGAATCCCGCCGCACAGGCACCCGCACGCCGCACCTGGCTGCTGGCGGCGGGCGGCCTCCTGATCGCGTACGTGCTGCCGGAGCTCGAACTCGGCCGCAGGCTCGTCGCCGGCGATGGCGACGGCGCGACGTTGTTGCGCGAAGCGTGCTGGTGGCTGTATGGCGCGCTGCTGATCGCGTATGTGCTGCGCGTCGAACGCCGGCCCCTGGCGTCGATCGGATTACGCCGTCCCGGCTGGAGGACACTGGTCTATGGTGTATTCGCGGCGGTGCTGATGATCGCGACCGTCGTGCTGAGCTACAACGTGATATTTCCGTTGTTCGGCTTGCAGATGAATCGCGCCGCGGTAGAGAGGATCACACAGCATCCGCACTGGATCCAGTTGCTGATCTTCGCGCGCGCGGCCGTGGTCGAGGAAATTCTCTACCGCGGGTATCCGCTCGAGCGTATCCAGCAACTGACGGGCAGCAAGTGGATTGCGTTCGCGGTGTCCGTGGCGGTCTTCACGTTCGCCCACCTCGCCGGATGGGGCGCTGCGCAATTGATCGTCGTGAGCTTCGGCGCGGTGATCCTCGCGCTGCTGTACCTGTGGCGGCGCGATCTGCTCTGCAACATGGTCGCGCATTTCCTCGTCGACGCCGTGAGCTTCGCGGCGACATGATTTCGTGGCGACCAGTTACGGCGACGGCACGACTCGCGCCGTGCGCGCCCAAGCGCTGCCCATGACGCCGGCACGCCGCCTGACGCTCGATGCGCAAGGCATTGCCAGCGTTGCGCGCCAAATCCCCTCGCCCAACTGCGACGCGCGGTCGCCGGATGCGTCGATAACGCTGATCGTCGTGCACGGCATCTCGCTGCCGCCCGGGGAGTTCGGCGGCGATGCCATCGAGCGCCTGTTCACCAACACGCTAGACCCGGCGGCGAATCCTGCTTTCGCGGAGATTGCCGGCCTGCGCGTGTCGTCGCATTTCCTGATCCGGCGTGACGGCGCGTTGCTCCAGTTCGTGGCGTGCACGCAGCGCGCCTGGCACGCAGGCGTCTCGTCGTGGCGCGGCCGCCCCCGCTGCAACGATTTCTCGATCGGCATCGAGCTCGAAGGCACGGACACGCTGCCCTACGCGACGGCGCAGTACCGGATGCTAAGCCGCCTCGCCAAGGCATTGCGGCGGCGATATCCGATCGCCGATGTCGTCGGGCACTCGGATATCGCGCCGGGGCGCAAGACCGATCCGGGCCCCGCATTCGACTGGCCGCGGCTGCACCGCCTGCTGTCGCCGCGCAGCGCGCGCTAGGATCGGCGGCGACCGGTCGGGCCGCATTCCGGGGTGCGACGCGGGCGACGTCGACGCGCCGGACGCTCACCGCCCGGCCGCCTCCAAGGCTCTGATAGAATGGCAGGTTATGCAGCTTTTGGCCGACTTTTTCCCGCTGATCCTGTTCTTCGCGGCGTACAAATGGCAGGGCATCTTCGCCGCCACGGGCGTCGCGATCGCCGCCTCCATCGTGCAGATCCTGTGGTTCCACTGGAAGCGCAAGCTCACTGCGGTGCACTGGCTGTCGTTCGGGATCATCGTCGTGTTCGGCGGCGCCACGCTGCTGCTGCACGACGAAACGTTCATCAAGTGGAAGCCCACGGTCCTGTACTGGGCTTTCGCCCTGATTCTCGCCGGCGGCAAGCTTGCGTTCCGGCGTGACCTCATCGCCGGCGTGCTGCGGGGTCTCGAGCTGCCGGCCGCGGCGTGGACGCGGGTGACGTGGGGATGGGCGGCGTTCCTCGCCATCATGGGCGGGCTCAATTTGTGGGTCGCGTACAACTACCCGACCGCCACCTGGGTCAACTTCAAGGTCTGGGGCGCCACCGGCCTCTGCCTGCTGTTCGCCGTCGTGCAGGCCCTGTTCCTCGCCCGCCACGTCAGCGACTCCGAGGCGTCGCAGAACTGATGGACGTCGCGACCACCCTGCGCTCACGGCTCGCGCCACTCGAGCCCACGCGCCTCGAGCTATCGGACGATAGCGAGAAGCATCGCGGCCACCCGGGCGCCGCCTCCGGCGCCGGGCACTTTTCGCTTGTCATCGTGTCACAGCAGTTCGTCGGCCAGAGCCGCCTTGAGCGCCAGCGTGCGGTCATGCAACGCGTCGCCGACCTGATTCCGCACCCCCTTCATGCGCTCGCCGTCAGGGCGTACGCACCCGAAGAATTCATCCCGTCTTAAAGGAAAACTCGCATGAATTTCGAACGATTCGCGCTCGCCGCCATGCTCGTGGTGTTCGCGGCCACCGCCCAGGCGCAAACGCCCGCTCCCAAGGCCGCCGCACCTGCTGCCACCGCACCGGCTGCGCCGCTTGCGGCGCCTGCGGGCAAGACGCTCTATCCGCAGTCGCAGTACGACCTGCTGCTCAAGGAACGCCTCGCGCAGGGCACGGCTGACTCAGCCGAGCTGCGCAATGCGGTGCGCGAGGAGCTCAACACGCGCGAGTTGCTCGCCCGCGAAGCCAAGAAGAAGGGCCTCGACAAGAATGCGGACGTCAAGACGCAGATGGACCTCGCGTCGCAGACGGTGCTGGTGCGCGCTTATGTCACCGACTGGGTGAAGAACAACCCGATCCCGGAAGCCGACCTGCGCAAGGAATACGACGGCATCAAGGCGCAGATCGGCGACAAGGAGTACAAGGTCTCGCACATCCTGGTCGACAAGGAGGACGAGGCCAAGGAAGTGATTTCCGACCTGCAGAAGGGCCAGAAATTCGCGGACCTCGCCAAGGCGCATTCGAAGGATCCCGGCTCGAAGGACAAGGGCGGCGACCTCGACTGGAACGCGCCGGCCAACTTCGTCAAGCCGTTCGCCGACGCGATCATCGCCACGCCGAAGGGCAAGTTCACGCCGACGCCGGTGCAGACGCAATTCGGCTGGCACGTGATCTATGTCGAGGACGTGCGCCCCGCCAAGGTGCCGTCGTTCGACGAGGTGAAGCCGCAGCTCGTGCAACGCATGCAGCCGCAATACCTCGACAAATACTTCAAGGAGCTGCGCGCGAAAAACGGCGTGTGACGCACCGCGCCTTCCGCAAAAACGCCGTAGCGATACGGCGTTTTTTTTGGGCGGTCGTCCGTTGCACAACGCCGGCACTCCGCTGCCCGGTCGGCGCCGGCGCAGGCGATCGCGGTTCGATGGTATCTTCGCGAACTGCCGCAGGCGCAAACGGGAGGACACGCCGATGGGTAGGGTACGGAGCCCGAAGGATTTCTGGTCGGGCGTGCTGTTCGTCACGTTTGGAATCATCGCGATCGCCGTCAGCACCGGTTATCACATGGGCTCCGCAGCGCGCATGGGGCCGGGGTATTTTCCGCGGGGTCTTGGCTGGCTGCTGGTCATCCTCGGCGCCGTCGTCGCCGCGCGCGGCGTGCGTGTGACGGGGTCGCCGCTCGCCGCGTTCAAGGCACGGCCGATCGTCTTCGTGCTCGGCACGGTGGTGGTGTTCGGGCTCGCGATTCCCCACAGCGGCGTCGTGCTCGGCACGGTGCTGCTGATCTTCGTCACCAGCGTCGCCAGCCACGAATTCCGCTGGCGGGAAGCGCTCGCCAGCGGCATCCTGCTCGCCTGCGCCGCCGTCCTGGTGTTCATCCTCGGCCTGAAGCTGCAGCTGCCGGTCTGGCCCTGGCCCTGGAATCGATAGCGGCTCGGTCATGGACGTACTCGCGCATCTCGCTACCGGCTTCGGCGTGGCCCTGACGCCGATCAATCTGCTCTACGCGCTGATCGGCGTGTTGCTCGGAACGCTGATCGGCGTGCTGCCCGGCATCGGGCCCGTGGCGACGATCGCCATGCTGCTGCCGACGACGTACGCGCTGCCGCCCGTCTCCGCGCTGATCATGCTCGCCGGCATCTATTACGGCGCGCAGTATGGCGGCTCGACCACCGCCATCCTGGTGAACATGCCGGGCGAGACCTCGTCGGTCGTGACGTGCCTCGACGGGCACCAGATGGCGCTGCGCGGTCAGGCCGGCGCGGCGCTCGCCACCGCCGCGCTGGGCTCGTTCTTCGCCGGCTGCGTCGCCACGGTGTTCGTCGCCGCGTTCTCGCCGCCGCTTTCCGAATTCGCGCTCAAGTTCGGTCCGGCCGAGTATTTCTCGCTGATGGTGCTGGGCCTCCTCGGTGCGGTGATCCTCGCCAGCGGCTCGCTGGTGAAGGCGATCGCGATGATCGTCCTCGGCCTGCTGCTGGGCATCGTCGGCACCGACGTCAACTCGGGCGCGCAGCGATTCGTGTTCGGCGTTCCCGAGCTCGTCGATGGCATCGGCATCGTCGGCGTGGCGATGGGTTTGTTCGGCTTCGCCGAAATCGTGAGCAATCTCGAGCACAAGGAGCACCGCGGCATCGTCGGCGGCGGCAAGGTCAGCGGCCTGTGGCTGACCAAAGCGCAGTGGCGAGCGGCGTGGCCCGCGGTCGTGCGCGGCACCGGCCTCGGTTCCATCCTCGGCCTCCTGCCTGGCGGCGGCGCGATGCTGTCGTCGTTCGCGTCGTACACGCTCGAGAAGAAGATCGCCAAGGATCCTTCCCAATTCGGCAAGGGCGCGATCCAGGGCGTCGCCGGGCCCGAGTCGGCGAACAACGCCGGTGCGCAGTCGTCGTTCATACCGCTGCTGACGCTTGGCATTCCGGAGAACGCCGTGATGGCGATGATGGTCGGCGCGATGACCATCCACAACATCCAGCCGGGACCGCAGGTGGTGACCAGCAATCCCGACCTGTTCTGGGGGCTGATCGCGTCGATGTGGATCGGCAACGCGATGCTCGTGGTGCTCAACCTGCCGATGATCGGCCTGTGGATCAAGCTGCTGACGGTACCCTATCGGCTGCTGTATCCGGCCATCCTCCTGTTCTGCGCGATCGGCGTGTACAGTGTCAACAACACGTCGATGGACATCACGATCACGGCCGTGTTCGGCCTCCTCGGCGTTTTGTTCGTCAAGCTCGAATGCGAACCCGCGCCGCTGCTGCTCGGCTTCGTGCTGGGACCGATGATGGAAGAGAACCTGCGGCGGGCGCTGCTGTTGTCGCGCGGCGACCCCCTGGTCTTCCTGCAGCGACCCATTTCGGCGGTCATGCTCGCCGGCGTCGTGATCCTGCTCGTCGTCATGGCGCTGCCCAGCATCCGCAGGACGCGCGAGCAGGCGTTCCAGGAAGAGACTGCATGATGACTTCGGCATTGCCTCACCTCCCCACCTTCGACTGGCAGCAGCCGTACCCGTCGCGACGCACGCCGGTGCTCGCGGCGAATGCCGTGGCCACGTCGCATACGCTCGCCGCGCAGGCAGGCATCGCGATGCTCGCCAGCGGCGGCAACGCGGTCGATGCCGCGATCGCAGCTGCCATCACGCTGACGGTCGTCGAGCCGTGCTCGAACGGTGCTGGTTCGGACCTGTTCGCGCTGGTCTGGGACGGCGCCGAGCTTGCGGGTCTCAACGCCTCGGGCCGCGCGCCGGCGGGCTGGTCGCCAGCGCATTTCGCCGGTGCATCGGCGATCGGGCCGCGTGGCTGGAGTGCCGTCACGATTCCCGGGGCAGTCTCGGGATGGGTCGCGCTTTCGCAGCGCCACGGCAAGTTGCCCTTCGCCGATCTCTTCGATCCGGCCATCCGCTATGCGCGCGACGGCTTCCTCGTCACGCCGACGGTCGCCGGCTACTGGAAGCGCGCGGAGGCCTTGTTGCCGCGCGACCTCGGTTTCGCCGAGCACTTCCTGCCGCATGGGCGCGCGCCGCGTCCCGGCGAGCGCTTCGCGAATCCGGCGCTGGCCGACTCGCTGGAAAAGATCGCCGCGACCGATGGCGATGCGTTCTATCGCGGCGAGCTCGCGCAAGCGATGGTGCGCCACGCGCACGCGCACGGCGAGGTGCACACGCTGGCCGACTTCGCGCAGCATACGGCGGACTGGGTGACCCCGCTCGCGCAGAACTACCGTGGCTTCGACGTGCACGAGATTCCACCCAACGGCCAGGGCGTGGCGGCGCTGGCCGCGCTCGGCATCCTGGGGCATTTCGACATGGCGGCGCTCGACGTCGACGGCGTGGCGAGCCAGCATCTGCAGATCGAGGCGATGAAGCTCGCGTTCGCCGACGCGTATCGCTACGTCGCCGATCCGCGCGCGATGGCCTGCGATCCGGCACGGCTCATCGATCCGGGCTATCTCGCGTCGCGCGCGAAGCTGATCGACCCGACGCGCGCGCAGGACTTCGGGCCCGGCGCGATTCCCGGCGGCGGCACCGTCTATCTCGCCGCGGCCGACGCGCACGGCATGATGGTGTCGCTGATCCAGTCCAACTACATGGGATTCGGCTCGGGCGTCGTCGTGCCCGGCACCGGCTTGAGCCTGCAGAACCGCGGCGCCGGCTTTTCGCTCGTGCCCGGCCATCCGAACGAGGTCGCCGGCGGCAAGCGGCCGTACCACACCATCATTCCGGGGTTCGTCACGCGCGACGGCGCGCCGGTCGCCGCGTTCGGCGTGATGGGCGGACCGATCCAGCCACCTGGCCACGTGCAGACGCTGGTGCGCCTCATCGACCATGGCATGAATCCGCAGGCCATCCTCGACGCGCCGCGCTGGAAGATCGACGGCGCATCGATCGATGTCGAGGCGAGCGCCGCGCCCACCCTGTGCGCCGGACTCGAGGCGCTGGGCCATCGCATCGAGGATTCGATCGACAGCTACATGGATTTCGGCGCCGGGCAGTTCATCGTGCGCTGCGAAGGCGGCTACGCCTGCGGGTCCGATCCGCGGCGCGACGGCCAGGCGACCGGCTTCTAGCGGCGCGCCGGCGGCGCACGCAGGCCGCGGCGACTTCGAGACTTCCACGCCAGCGGCATGCCGCTTAAACGGCCCGCGCGCGCCGCACCGCCGCGCTCAGCGGCTGCGCGACTTGAGTGTCGACAGCGGCAGGAGATCGGCGACGTCGATGCGCCGCCGGTCGGGCTCGACCGCGGCCAGTGGCGCGGTTGCGCGCATCGTCGCCGCCGAGCGCCGCGCGAGCTCCTGATAACTCTGCGTACCCTCGACCTTCCACGCGAGCTCCTGCGCGGTGAGGTCGCGCACGACGCGTGCGGGCATGCCGGCGACGAGCGTGCGCGGCGGGACCTCGAAACCCGCCTTGACGAAGGCCATCGCGGCGACGATCGCCGACTCACCGATGACCGCATTGTCGTTGATCACGGCGTTCATGCCGACGAGCGCGTTGCGTCGCACGACGCAGCCGTGCAGGACCGCGCCGTGGCCGATGTGGCCGTCCTCCTCGACGATCGTGTCGGTGCCCGGAAAGCCGTGCATCACGCAGGTGTCCTGAAGGTTGGCGCCGGCGCGCACGTCGATTCGCCCGAAGTCGCCGCGCAGGCAGGCGCAGGGCCCGATGTAGCAGCCGGGTCCGACGATGACGTCGCCGATCAGCACTGCGGACGGATGCACGTAGGCGGCAGGATCGACGACCGGCGTCACGCCATCGATCGCATACACGGTCAGGGACGTCATGGGCTCCTCTTCGGTCACGGTCAGCCGAGCGCCACGCGCGCGTTGCGGAACATCCGCAGCCAGGGCGACGCTTCGCTCCAGGCATGCGGGTGCCACGACATCTGCACGCTGCGGAACACACGCTCCGGATGCGGCATCAGGATCGTGAAGCGGCCGTCGGCAGTCGTGAGGCCGGTGATGCCTTGCGGCGTGCCATTGGGGTTGTGCGGATAGCGTTCGGTCGGCACGCCGTGCGAATCGACGAAACGCAGCGTCACGTGCGGCAGCGCCGCCGCGTGCTGGGCCGCATCGTCGAACTGCGCGCGACCCTCGCCGTGCGCCACTGCGACCGGAATCCGGCTGCCTTCCATTCCGCGCAGGAACAACGAGGTGCTGGGGACCACCTCGACGCTCACCAGCCGCGCCTCGAACTGCTCGGAGGCGTTGCGGACGAACAGCGGCCAGTGCGCGGCGCCGGGCACGAGCGCGCGCAGATTACCCATCATCTGGCAGCCGTTGCAAATGCCGATGGCGAAGACGTCGGGACGCGCGAAGAACCGCGCGAATTCGTCACGCGTGCGCGGCACGTGCAGGATCGACTTCGCCCATCCGGCGCCACCGCCCAGCACGTCGCCATACGAAAACCCGCCGCCGGCCGCGAAGCCCTTGAATTCGCCGAGCGCACGCCGCCCGGCCGCGAGATCGGTCATGTGCACGTCATACGCATCGAAACCGGCGCGATCGAATGCCGCGGCGAGCTCGGTGTGGCCGTTGACGCCCTCCTCGCGCAGGATCGCCACCTTCGGCCGTGCGCCGCGCGCGATGAACGGCGCCGCGACGTCATGCGCGGGGTCGAACGTCAGCGCAGCGGCGAGGCCGCGGTCGCCGGCGTCGTCGAGGCGTGCGAATTCGGCGTCCGCGCATTGCGGATTGTCGCGCAGCCGCTGCATCGCATGGGTGGTCGACGACCAGAGCTTGTGCAGGTCGCCGCGGCCGACGTCGAGCAACGATTGGGCGCCGCGACGCACGACGACGCGTTCGCCGGCGGTGGGGCGCGCGGCGATGCGCGCGCCGAGGCCCGCGCGCCGTGCCTCGCCGATCACGGCGTCGGCATCGGCGGCGCCTACTTGCACGACCGCGCCGAGCTCCTCGGCGAAGAGCGCGGCGAGGACGTCGCCGCCGTCGACGTCGATGTCGAGGCCGCAGCGCGACGCGAATGCCATTTCGAGGAGGCTGACGACGAGCCCGCCGTCACCGATGTCGTGGTAGGCGAGCAGCCGGCCGCGCGTCGCGAGTGCGCGCACCAGCGCGAAGAACGCCGCCAGCCGCGCCGGATCATCGACGTCCGGCGCGGCGTTGCCGAGCTGCGCGTGCACCTGCGCCAGCGCCGAGCCGCCGAGGCGACGCCGCCCGGCGGCGATGTCGAGATGCACGAGGCATGTGTCGCCCGCGTCGTCGCGCAACAGCGGCGTCAGGCAGGCGCGCGCGTCGACCGAGGGCGCGAATGCGGAAACAACCAGCGAGACCGGCGCTGTCACCGCGTGCTCGCCGCCGGCATCGCGCCACGTCGTGCGCATCGACATCGAGTCCTTGCCGACGGGAATGCTGACGCCGAGCGCGATCGCGAGGTCGCGCACCGCGCGCACGGTGTCGAACAGCGCCGCGTCCTCGCCGGGATGACCTGCGGCCGCCATCCAGTTCGCCGAGAGCTTGACGTTGTCCAGGCGCGCGATGGCGGCGGCGGCGATGTTGGTGATCGCTTCGCCCACAGCCATGCGTCCGGATGCCGCCGGATCGATGAGTGCCAGCGGCGTGCGCTCGCCGATCGCCATGGCCTCACCGGCAAAGCCGCCGAAATCCACCAGGGTCACCGCGCAATCGGCGACCGGCACCTGCCACGGCCCGACCATCGGGTCGCGCGCGCAGAGGCCGCCGACGGTACGGTCGCCGATCGTCACGAGGAACGTCTTGTCGGCGACCGCCGGCAGCTGCAGCACGCGGCGCAGTGCCTGGTCGAGGTCGATGCCGTCGAGCGCGAGCGGCGGCAGCGTGCGCGCAAGGCGGCGCGCATCGCGCAGCATTTTCGGCGGCTTGCCGAGGATCACATCGAGCGGCACGTCGACCGGCCGGTCGTGGAAATGGGCATCGGCGACCACCAGGCGGCCATCGGCATGCGCGCGGCCGACGACTGCGAACGGACAGCGCTCGCGCTCGCAGATCGCGGCGAATCCCGCAAGGTCGTCGGGCGCGATCGCCAGCACGTAGCGCTCCTGCGCCTCGTTGCACCAGATCTCGCGCGGCGTCATGCCCGGCTCTTCCGAAGGCACGGCGCGCAGCTCGAAAGCGCCGCCGACACCGCCGCCGTGTGCCAGTTCGGGCAGCGCATTGGACAGGCCGCCGGCGCCGACGTCGTGGATCGACAGGATCGGATTGCGCTCGCCCTGCTGCCAGCACGCGTTGATCACTTCCTGCGCGCGCCGCTGCATCTCCGCGTTGTCGCGCTGCACCGAGTCGAAGTCCAGGTCTGCGGTGTTGCTGCCGGCAGCCATCGATGACGCCGCGCCGCCGCCCATGCCGATCAGGAGTCCCGGGCCGCCGATCTGGATGAACAGCGATCCTTCCGCCAGCGGCCGCTTGTGCGCGTGCTCGGCGCGGATGTTGCCGACGCCGCCGGCGATCATGATCGGCTTGTGGTAGCCGCGCCACTCGCGCTTCTCGCGTCCGTCTTCGACGAAGCGGAACTCGTGTTCGTAGGTGCGGAAGTAGCCGACGAGGTTCGGCCGGCCGAACTCGTTGTTGAACGACGCCGCGCCGATCGGACCTTCCTGCATGATGGTGAACGCCGAGGCGATGCGCGATGGCGAGCCGCACGTCGTCTCCCACGGTTGCGGCAGCGTGGGGATGCACAGGTGCGAGACCGTGTAACCGACCAGCCCCGCCTTCGGCTTGGCGCCGATGCCGGTGGCGCCCTCGTCGCGGATCTCGCCGCCGGAACCGGTCGCCGCCCCCGGGAACGGCGCGATCGCCGTCGGGTGGTTGTGGGTCTCGACCTTCATCAGGATGTGCGTCTGCTCGCGCGACGCGCGGTAGCGGCCGTCGGCGTGCGCGTGGAAGCGCGCCGCGCCATGGCCTTCGATGACCGAGGAGTTGTCGGCATAGGCGACGACCGTGCCTGCGGGATGCGCGGCATGCGTGTCGCGGATCATCGCGAACAGGCTCCTGTCCTGCGCCACGCCGTCGATCGTCCACTGCGCGTTGAAGATCTTGTGCCGGCAGTGCTCGGAGTTCGCCTGCGCGAACATCGTGAGCTCGACATCGGTGGGGTCGCGCCCCAGCGCGCGGAAGCTGGCGCCGAGGTAATCGATCTCGTCGCCGGCGAGCGCCAGCCCGAGGTCGCGGTTGGCGTGCTCCAGCGCGGCACGCCCGTCGCGCAACATCGGGATCGTGGCGAGTGGGCGCGGCTGGACGTGCGCGAACAGAACTGCCGCCGATTCGACGTCGGTGAGCACCGCCTGCGTCATCCGGTCGTGGATCAGCGGTGCGAGCGTCTCCAGATCAGCGGCCGCGGGAGGACCACCCGCACCCGCGACATGGAAGGCGACGCCGCGCTCGACGCGGCGCACCACGTCCAGCCCACAGTGGTGGACGATGTCCGTCGCCTTCGACGACCATGGCGAGATCGTGCCGGGCCGCGGCACGACGAGGAGCAGCGCGCCGCGCTCGGGCGCGGGCGCGCCCGCGGGGCCGTAGGTGAGGAGCTGCTCGAGCACGCCCATCTCGGCCGCCGAAAGCGAGCGCTCGACTTCGACGAAATGCCGGTAAGTCGCGGTGATGGCGCGCACGTCATGGCCCGGGCGACGATGCGCGAGGCCGGCCAGCAGCTTGTCGATCCGGAACGTCGAAAGGGCCGGGCGGCCCGTAAGCGAGAGGATTTCTGCCATCGCGTGGGTGGCGCAAACCCGAATTATAGCGTTCGCCGACCGCTACGACTTGCCGTACACCTCGTTCAACTGCTGCGACACGCGCACGAACGTCGTGCGCTTCGACAATTCGCGCAGTCGCCGCGCGCCAACGTACGTGCACGCGGAGCGCACGCCGCCGAGGATTTCCTGCAGCGTGTCGGCCACCGGACCGCGATCGGGCAGCCAGACTTCCTTGCCTTCCGGCGCGCGGTACTTGGCCACGCCGCCGGCGTGCTTGTCCATGGCTGCCTTGCTGCTCATGCCGTAGAAGCGCCGGAACATCTTGCCGTCGCGCTCGACGCGCTCGCCGCCCGATTCGTCGTGGCCGGCCAGCATGCCACCCAGCATGACGAAATCGGCACCGCCGCCAAATGCCTTGGCGATGTCTCCGGGGGTCGCGCAGCCGCCGTCGGCGCAGATGTGACCCTCCAGGCCATGCGCGGCGTCGGCGCATTCGATGATCGCCGACAGCTGGGGATAGCCGACGCCGGTCATCTTGCGTGTCGTGCACACCGAGCCCGGGCCGATGCCGACCTTGACGATGTCGGCACCCGACAGGATCAGTTCCTCGGTCATCTCGCCGGTGCACACGTTGCCGGCCATGATCACGAGGTTGGGATAGCGCTCGCGGATCTTCGCCACGAAGCGCACGAAGCCCTCCGTGTAGCCGTTGGCGACGTCGATGCAGACGTACCACGGCGACACCGCGGGCGCGGCGCCGAGCGCCGTCATCACCTTGTCGAGCCGGTCCTCGTCGGCACGCGTGATGCCCAGGGAGTAGTAGGCCGCGCCGCGCGGCTCCTGCGCGCGCAGGAACTCGACGCAGGCATCGACATCGTAGTACTTGTGCAGCGCGGTGCTGAGCCTGAACGCCGCCAGCGCGCGTGCCATGTCGAAGGTGCCGGTGGCATCCATGTTGGATGCCACGATCGGGATGCCGGCATACGCCGCACCGGTGTGGCGGAAGCGGAACTCGCGCGAGATGTCGACGTCCGAGCGCGTCGTCAGCGTCGAGCGCTTGGGACGGATCAGCACGTCCTTGAAGTCGAGCTTGACGTCGGTTTCGAGTCGCATCGGCGTAGTTTACGGCAGCGCGCGCCTCATGCGCTCGCGCGCGGCACGAGCGCGTAGCCCACATCCGAGACGGGCGGCGACACCGGGCGGCCGGCGAGGCGCTCGCAGATCATCTCGCCGGCGCGCCGCCCCAGCTCGTAGCGGGGCACGCGCAGCGTGGTGAGGGCCGGCACCATCTGCGACGCGATGTCGAGGTCGTCGAATCCGGCGATGGCGATGTCGCCGGGAATGCGCAACCCGCGACGCTGGCACTCGAAGATCGCCCCGACCGCGAGCGTGTCGGCGGAGCAGAACACGGCGCGCACATCCGGCCTGCGCTCGATCAGCGTCGCCATCGCGCGCACGCCGGCGTTGAGGTCGAGGTCGGTCTCGATGCACAGCGTGTCGTCGACGGTGATGCCGGCTTTGCGGCACGCGCTGGCGAAGCCGCGGCGGCGGTCGCGTGCGCGGTCGTTGTTGCGCGGCCACGCGCCGATATACCCGATCGGGCGATAGCCCCGGCCGATCAGGTAGCGGGTCACCGCAGCCGCGGCCAGCGTGTTCGAATAGCCCACCGCCATGTCGATGGGGTGGCGTTCGAGGTTGCCGCCTTCCACACAGGGAATCGCCGCCTGCTGCAGCATGCGCACGGACTGCGCCGAATGCTGGGTGCCGGTCAGGTAGATTGCGTCGACGCGGCGCGACAGGAACGCGCGGATCATCGATTCCTCGGCGCGCGCCGAAAATCCCGTGGCGCCGATCAGCAGCTGGTATTCGTTGCGCGCCAGCGTGTCGCCCAGGCCCTGCACGATCTCGGCGATCAGCGAGTTGGTGAGCAGCGGCACCAGCGCGCCCACCAGCGCCGTGCGCGACAGCGACAGGCCGCGCGCGGTGAGGTCCGGCGTGTAGCCGAGGTCGCGCACGGCCGCCTCGACGCGTGCGCGGGTGGCGTCGGCAACCTTGTGCGGCGAGTGCAGCGCACGCGTCACCGTCATCGTCGACACGCGCGCGCGATCCGCCACCTCGCGAAGGCGCGGGCGGATGCGCGGAGCGGCGTCTTTCATCGGCATCGATAGGGCCTTCATGCCGGCAATGCGCTGTCGCGTGCCGGGCCATCGTGGACACCGTCACATCCGCGGCGGGACGCCAGCGCGCGCCCGCTGTGGCAACGCTCTTGTCGGTAACGCCATGTTAGCGGTAACATAGGCGCAGCGGTAGTGCCGCAACCGGACGCCGATCCGGGTCGGCCCCACGACCGCATCGCCCTGGATGGAGGAGTGCCTCGCGATGAATTTCCGTGCAGCGCTGACTCGCGCCGCGTGCCTGTGCGTGTTCGTGGCACACGCCGCGTCGGCGCAAACCTGGCCGCAGCGGCCGATCAAGGTGGTCGTGCCCTTCCCGGCCGGCGGCCAGCTCGACGTCGTCGTGCGCAGCGTGACGGAGCGCCTGGCGCCGGTGCTCGGCCAGCCCATCGTCGTCGAGACCAGGACCGGCGCGGACGGCAACATCGGCGCCGAAGCGGTCGCCCGCAGCGCGCCGGACGGCTACACGTGGCTCGCGACCAGCGTGCCTTTCGCCACCCAGATCAGCCTCGCACCGAAGGCCCTGCATTACGATCCGATCAAGGACTTCGTCGCGGTCGCCAATCTCGGCACGAGCTCGTTCGTGCTGTGCGTGCCCGCATCGCTGCCGGTCCACAGTGTCGAGGAGTTCGTCGCTTACGCCAAGGCGCATCCGGGCGCGATCTCGTACGCCGGTACTTCGCGCGGCTCGGTCACCCATCTCAGTACCGAGATGTTCAAGCATGCGACCGGCACCGACATGCAGTTCATCGGCTACGCCGGCATACCGCCGGCGCTCACCGACCTCCTCGCCGGGCGCCTGCAATTCATGTCGGTGGGCATCATCGCGGCGATGCCGCACATCAAGTCCGGGCGCCTGACGCCGCTCGCGGTGCTCGACGGCGAACGCCATCACCTGCTGCCGGACGTGCCGTCAATCGCCGAAGCGGGCTATCCGGATCTCGCCGTCAGCACGTGGTTCGGGCTGCTCATGCCCGCCGGCACGCCGCCGGATATCGTGCAGCGCGTCAACACCGAGGTGATGAAGATCGTGCAAGCCAAGGACATCGTCGACAAGTTCGTGGCGCTGGGCGTCAATCCGGTGAAGCCCAACTCGCCGGCGCAATTCGCGGCGTTCCTCGACGCCGACGTCGCACGCTGGGCCGGCGTGATCCGCGACGCCCACGTCGTCGCCGAATGAGCGTCGTGGGCGGCGCGCGCGCACGTTCCCGCGGCCGTCTTGCCGGCCCGTTCGTCTATCTGCGGACGATGACGGTGTTCGCGCTCGTCTGGGCGCTGGTGGCATGGTGGACCGGGAATCCGATCCTGTTGCCGTCGCCGCTCGACGTCGCGCAGGCGGCGGTGGACCTTGCGCGCAGCCTCGAGCTCTTCCAGCACGCCGCGATCAGTCTCGGGCGGATGGCGATCAGCATCGCGATCGCATCGGCGCTGGCGATTCCGCTCGGCCTGGCGATGGGACTGTCACGCCGCTTCGAGCGCGTGGTCGATCCGACGCTCGAGGTGCTGCGGCCCATCTCCGGCATCGCGTGGATACCGCTCGCGCTGTTCATCTTCGGCATCGGCAACACGCTGCCGGTGTTCATCATGACCTACGCCGCATTCTTTCCCATCGTGCTCGGCACGGTCGGCGGCGTGCGCGCGGTCGACCGCCGGCTGATCGATGCGGCACGCACGATGGGCGTGCCGCATCGCACGATCGTCACGCGCGTCGTCATTCCGGCCGCGCTGCCGAGCCTGCTCGTCGCGCTGCGCCTCGGCGTAGCGCTGTCGTGGACCGCGGTGGTCGCCGCCGAGCTGATCGGCGCGCCGAGCGGCCTGGGCTACGCGGTGGAGTGGTACCGCGAGCTGCTGGCGACGCCGCAGGTGATGAGCTTCATCGCGATGATCGGCGTGATCGGCTACATCTGCGACGCCGGCGTGCGCTGGCTCAACCGCCGCTTCACGCCGTGGGTGGTGGTGCGTCCATGACGGCCACGATGTCCGTGGCCCATGCGCGCAACGCCGCGACGGGCGCCGTGCTGCCCGCCGCGATCCTGCTCGCCTGGCAGCTCGCCGGCGCGGCATTCGGCGGCCCGCGCATGCCGCTGCCCACGCGCATCGTCGCCGCTGCCGGAACGCTGATCGCCTCCGGCGACCTGCCGCTGGCGATCCTGCAAAGCCTCGGCCGCGTGTTCGCCGGATTCGTGGTGGCGGCGCTGATCGCGATTCCGCTCGGCCTGGCCATGGGGCATGCGCGCGCGATCGAGCGCAACGTCGACCCGGTGGTCGAGACGTTCAGGCCGATTGCCGCGATCGCCATCCTGCCGCTCGCGATCCTGTGGCTCGGCACCGGCACCGCCGCGGCGGTGATGATCGTCGCCTACGCGGCGTTCTTTCCGATGGTCGTCAACACGGTCGCCGGCGCGAAGAACGTCAACCCCACGTTGCTCCAGGCCGCGGCAACCATGGGGCTCGCGCGCATGACCACGATCCGCACCGTGGTGGTGCCGGCGGCGCTGCCGTCGATCGGCGTCGGGCTGCGCATCGCGCTCGGCGTGGGCTGGACGGCGATCGTCGCAGCCGAGCTTGCGGTGGGCGCGAAAGCGGGCGGCGGCGGATCGGGCGGCATCGGGCAGATGATGTTCGTGTTCTACGCCTACAGCATCGAACTCAACCGCATCATCGTCTGCATGATCGCCGTGGGCCTCGTCGCGCTCGTGCTCGACCGCGCGCTGCGGGCGGCGCTGCGCGCGATGATGCCCTGGGCACGCACATGAGCGGTGTCGCCAAGCTGCGCCTCGACGCCGTCAGCAAGCGCTTCAGCACGGGCGGTGCGCAGGACACCGTCGCCGTGTCGGACCTGACGCTCGACGTGCGCCAGGGCGAGTTCATGGTCATCGTCGGCCCTTCCGGCTGCGGCAAGACCACCGTGCTCAATCTGCTCGCCGGGCTCGATGCGCCGACCGCGGGCAGCGTGACGATCGACGATCGCGCGATCACCGCGCCCGGTCCCGATCGCGGCGTGATGTTCCAGGACTACGCGCTGTTTCCGTGGCAGACGGTATGGGGCAACGTCGAGTTCGGCCTGCGCTACGGGCCCGCCGGTGCGGGCCTCGACGCGCGGGGCCGCGACGAGCGCGTACGGCGCACGATCGAGCTGGTCGGCCTCAACGGCGCCGAGCGCAAGTACCCGAACCAGCTGTCGGGCGGCATGCGCCAGCGCGTCGCGCTCGCGCGATTGATGGCCAACGAGCCCGACGTACTGCTGATGGACGAGCCGCTCGCCGCACTGGACGCGCAGACGCGGATCATCCTGCAGGACGAGCTGTTGCGCATCTGGGGCCAGGATCGCGCCGCGTCGCAGCGGCGCACCGTGGTGTTCATCACCCACGCCATCGACGAGGCGGTGTTTCTCGCCGACCGCGTGGCGGTGATGACCTCGCATCCGGGCCGGCTGAAGGCCGTCATCGACATCCCGCTTGCGCGGCCGCGTGGCGATGCCACGCGCGCGCATCCGCAGTTCCAGGCCCACGTGCAGCACATCTGGGGCCTCATCCGCGACGAGGCGTATCGCGCCACCGTCACCTGATCCACTCGAGAGGAGCACTGCATGAACGCGGACCAACCCCCCAGCAACGCCTCGCGCCGCCATTTCATCGCCACCGCCGGCGCGGCATCGCTCGCGCTCGCCGCGCCGGCAATCGTCCGCGCGCAGGGCCGCAAGACGATGAAGATCTCGGTCGGCCGGCAGCCATGGGCCGCCGGCAACTCGCCGGTGACGGCGTACATGATGGAGCAGAAGTCGTTCGAGCGCCTCGCGGCGGCCGCGGGCTACGACCTCACGGTGGACTACCGCGACTATCCGTCGGCGGCGCCGATGGTCGAGGCGTTCGTGTCGGGCAACCTCAACTTCGGCATGTGGGGCAACACGCCGATCGTGCGGCTGATCGCCCAGCACCAGCCGATCCAGCTGCTCACCGTCGGCGAAGGCCACTTCCGCTTCGTGCTGGCCACGCGCAAGGATTCGCCGATCCGCAACATCGCCGACCTGAAAGGCAAGACGGTCGGCGCGCTGCTCGGCGGCGACCCGTACAACGTGCTGTCGCAGATGCTGCGCTTCGAGCTCGGCAACCCGGATCCGAAGGCGTTCGGCATCACTGTGGTGAACACGCCGACGCAGGCACAGGCGGCGACGATTCCCGGCGGCATGGATGCCGCGGTGGTGATCCATCCGGCGTTCCTCAAGGCACAGAAGGAGCTCGGCACGGTGGGCATCATGAATTCGTTCGGGTACACCGAAGCCCACTACAAGGGTCCCGCCGGCGAAGGCGCCGGGCATCTGCTGCCGAGCGTCAAGAAGTCGCCGTTCTATCCCGATGGCTATTACCTGCACCGTTCGTTCTGGATCGGCAGCGCGAAGATCATCCAGAGCGATCCCGCCATCGTCACCGCGTTCGTGCAGGCGCAGCAGGAGGCGGTCGCCGTGCTGTCGAAGATGGACGCCGGCAAGGTGTCGCAGCTCGCGGTCAAGTATTGGGAGTTGCCGCCCGACCTCGGCGCCAAGGTCGTCGAGGACGACGTGCTGTTCAAGCGCGGCTGGTGCTGGCCCACCGAGGGCGACGCGGCGGCGCTGCTCGAGACCTCGAAATCGATGGTCGACGGCAAGCTGATCCAGAAGCCCCTGACATGGGGCGAGGTGAAAGGCGCGTTCGCAACTTCGGCGGCGCCGGTCAAGGTCGCCTACGACAGGACCGGTGCGAAGCCAGACCTCGCCGCATTCGAGGCCAAGAACACCGCCGACCTGCGCGGCAACCCGATCTGGATGATGGATCACTGGGCCGATCGCAGCTGACCCCTTCAACGCAACCGCGAGAGAGAACATGATCGCAGGATTCATAGGATTGGGCACGATGGGCGCACCGATGGCCCGCAACATTCTGGCCAAGGGGCATTCCCTCATCGTGTGCGATGTCGTGCCCGAAGCGGTCGCCTCGCTCGCGGCGGCGGGAGCGATCGCCGCTCTCACGCCGCGCGAGGTCGCCGCCGGCGCCGAGATCGTCATCACGATGCTGCCGGACGCGCCGGACGTCGAGCGCGTCGCGCTTGGCGCCGACGGCATCGTCGCCGGCCTCCGCCCGGGGTCTGTCTACGTCGACATGAGCACGATCGATCCGGCAACCACCCGCCGCATCGGCGCCGCCATCGCGGCGAAGGGTGCGGCGATGATCGACAGCCCCGTCGGCAAGACCGCCGATGCCGCGGTCGCCGGCACGCTGACGCTGATGGTCGGCGGCCCGGCGGACGTCATCGCGCGCTGCCGGCCGCTGCTCGACTGCATGGGCACCGACTTCTTCCATTGCGGCGAGCTCGGCGCCGGGCAGACGATGAAGCTCCTCAACAACCTTCTGGCGCAGACGATCGGCACCGCCAACGTCGAGACTCTGGTGGCGGGGGTGAAGGCCGGTCTGACGCTCGACACGATGCTGAGCGTGTTGCGCACGACGATGGCCTGGAACAACCAGCTCGCGATCGCCATGCCGAAGCGCTCGCTGGTGGGCGACTTCAAGCCCGGATTCATGGTGAAGCTCGCACACAAGGATTGCCGCCTCGCGCTGCAGATGGTCGACGCGCTGGGGGTGCGCTCGCCGGTCAGCCATGCCACGCTCGACGCGCTCGACGACGGCATGAAGTCGGGCATCGGCAACGACGATGTCGGCGCCATGTTGAAGATGCGCGAGGAGGCCGCCGGCGTGAAGGTCCGCCTGGCGTAGCGGGACAGGCGGCGGCGCGCCGCACGCGCGGCCGCGCGGGCGCCGCGTTACAGGAGGTCGGTGACGATGCTGCGCCCGACGTCCGGCGCCGACTTGATCTGCCCGAGGTCCATGAAGAACTTGACCTGGTACTCGAGGCTCGCCCGAAAATCGTCGCGAGTCATCAGCGCCCTGGTCGTCTTCGCGTCGTAGAAGCCGCTCTGGCCGATGATCTTCTCCATGATCGCGGCATCGGTCGGATTCTTCTGCTCGGTGTTGACGTAGGTCGTGATCGTGCGCAGGGCATCGGCGTGCGTCGCGGGATCGTTGAGATAGCGCACGCCGCGGTCGTGATAGGCCGCGAGGAACGCGCGCAATCCCGCCGCGTTGTTGCGCACGACGTCGTCCGTGGTGACGAACAGATCGTAGTTGAGAAACGCCTGCGTCGGACCCGGACCCTTGCGGAAATCGTCGTAGGTGAAGAGCTCGCGCGTATCCTGCTTCGTGCGCATGATGTAGAAGCGGCCGTTGACCGACGGCACGATCGCATCGACGCGCCCGGCGACGAACGCCGACTGCGCATCGGCCGCCGCGAGATTGACGAACTCGATGTCCTTGAACGTCATGTCGAACTTGGCCAGCACGCGCGCCAGGAAGTAGTGCAGCGCGGTGCCGCCGGTGGCGGCGACGCGCTTGCCGGCGAGCCGTGGCACGGAATCGATGCCGGGCGCGCACAGCAGCGCGAACAGCCGCGACGGATCCGTGGGGATCGACACGAAGCGCAACGGTACGGCGCCGCCCGCCAGGCCGAGCAGCGCCGCCGTGGAATTGACGAAGCTCAAGGCGACGCTGCCGCCACCCAGTGCCTGGATGATTTTCGGGCCGGCGGCCGCCGCGAACAGCACGGTGTCGAGCTTGAGCCCCGCCGCGTCGAACCACCCGTGGTGCGCGGTGAGGTCGATGATGCCCGCCGCCGGCGCGCGCAGCACGCCGATGGTGAGCGCCGGCGTCTGGCGGGTCGCCTGCGCGCGTGCCGCGGCCGGCCAGGTCGCGAGGGGCGCGGCCAGCGCCGCGGCAACGCCGGCGCCGCCACGCGCGAGCCAGCGGCGACGCGAGGGCATGCGCGGATCGTGATCGTTCATGGATAGTTCCCGTGGTTGAAAGGATGGTCCCGGGTATCGGCCCGGTCCGCCGGCAAGGTGCGCTAACCGCGACCTGGCAGGACAGCCGGCACGCCACGCGCCGACTGCAGATGCATCCACAGCTCGCGCTTGGCTGCGGCGAAGGCGTCGCTGACGCGCATCGACGCGTCGCGCGGGCGCGGCAGCGGATTTGCAACCTGCGCATGCACGCGGCCCGGGCGGCTCGCGAGCACGACCACGACATCGGCGAGGAACACCGCTTCGTCGAGGTCGTGGGTGACGAACACCACCGTCTTGCCCGTGCTCTGCCACAACTCGAGCACGGATTCCTGCATCGCCTGCTTGGTCTGCACGTCGAGCGCGGCGAACGGCTCGTCCATCAGCAGCACGTCGGGTGAATTGGCATAGGCGCGCGCCAGATCCACGCGCTTGCGCATGCCGCCCGACAGCTGCTTCGGATAGGCCTTGCGAAACGCCGTGAGACCGACGGCTTCCGCCCACCTGGCGACGATCGCCTCGCGCTCGGCCTTCTGCACGCCGCGCGCGCGTGGCCCGTATTCGATGTTGCGCTCGACGGTCAGCCACGGAAACACGGCGTCCTGCTGGAACACGAAGCCCAGCCGGCTGTCGATGCCGCGCACCGGTGCGCCGTCGTGCATCACCTCGCCTTCGGTCGGCGCGAGCAGGCCCGCCATCATCCGCAGCAGCGTCGACTTGCCGCACCCGGATTCGCCGATGATGCAGATGAAGCCGCCGCGTCCGATCTCGAGGTTGATGTCGCGCAGCACGACCAGCGGCGCTGCGCCGCCGCCCATTTCGAAGCGGTGCGTGAGTCCGCGCACGCCGAGCTTCGGCATCGCCGCCGCGCGCTGGGAGGCCACGGACGCGACGCCGCTCACGGCTCGCGCCTCACTTCGCTCCATGCCGTGAGCGCGCGCCCCGCGCGGCTCGCCGCCTGGTCGAGCAGCGCACCGAGGATGCCGATGGCGATGATGCCGACGATGGTGATGTCGGTGCGGAAATACTGGCCCGCGTTCTGGATCATGAAGCCGAGCCCGGTCGGCGCGGCGATCAGCTCGGCGGCGACCAGCGCGAGGAATCCCGTCGACACGCCGGTGCGCAGGCCGGCGATGAAATACGGAATGGCGCTCGGCACCGCCACCGTGGCGAACACGCGCCAGGGCGACGCCCCGAGCGTGCGCGCGGCATCGACGTAGATCTGCGCGACTTCCTTCATGCCGGCGCGGGCGTTGACCACGCACGGCTTGAACACGGCGAGCACGATGATGATGATTCGCGACGGCTCGCCGATGCCGACCCACACGATCACCAGCGGAATGTAGGCGAGCGCAGGAATGGGGCGCAGCGCGTCGATCAGGGGGTTGAGGATATAGCCGCCGAGACGGAACCAGCCAGCCACCGCGCCCAGCACCAGCGCCAGGCTCGCGCCGATCACGTAGCCGATGACCACGCGCTGCAGGCTGGCGGCGGCGTTCACCAGCAGGTCGCCGCTGGCGAGTTCGTCGATGAGCGCGTGCAGGATCGCCGGCGGCGCAGGCACCAGCGCCGGATTGGTGCCCGGACGCAGCGCCATCATCCAATAGAGGCCGATGACGACGAGCAGTGACAGCGTGCCGATCACCACCGACGGCTTCAGCACCTGCCGCAACGCGCGCACGATGCGTGGCGCATTCGCGGCAGGCGCTGCGACTGCGTCACCCGTGGTCCGCGCAAGCTCCGTGTCCACGGTGCCCGGCGCCACGCGCGGCTCGCCGCGCGGGTCAGGCTGCATCGGCCTGCACTCCCTGCTGCTGTGCCCGCCGCAGCAGGTTGTTCTTGGCCTTCTCGATATGCGCGCCCATCAGCGTCGCCGCCGAATGACCGTCACCGCGCTCGATCGCCTGGATCAGGTGCTGGTGCTCCTCGATCACGCGCGCGAAGCGGTCGTCGCCGTAGCCGTAGCGCTTGAGCAGCGCGGACAGCAGGTGCCAGTGGCTGTCGACCACGGCCAGCGCCCCGGGGTTGCCCGCGGCGTCGTTGATCGTCGCGTGGAACTCGCGGTTGGCGAGCGGCACGCGCTCGAATTCGCCGGCCTCCACCAGCGCCTCGAGCCTGGCAGCCGCCTCGCGCAGGCGCGCGAGATGCTGCGGCGCGTGACGCTCCGCCGCCCGCCGCGCGAGCATCGCCTCGATCGCCGCGCGCACGTCGAACACGTCCTCGATGAATCCGCGATAAATGGGGCGCACCCGCGCGCCGCGGTTGGGCTCGATGACGACGAGACCCTCGCCATGCAATACGCGCAGCGCCTCGCGCACCGGCATCGGGCTCACTCCATAGCGGACGGCGAGGTCTTCGATGACGAGGCGCGAGCCGAACGCCAACTCGCCTGCGACGATGTCGTTGCGCAACCGTTGCTGGATGTCGTGCATCGCTACGGGGCGGCGCGCGGCCGTCCCGCCGCGCGGGCCTTCGCCGCCGTACCGAAGGTCCGCATTCCGTCACGCGCAGGCGGCTGCAGACACGTGGGACCGCCTGCGCCGAGGCGTGGGTGATTGGTCCAATTTGATCTACTTTTCACCGGCGTGGCAGACATGTGTGTAGTGAATGAATGACTTACAGATAAGATGTTCTTCGACTTGATCAAAAGTGTCAACCCCGATATGCTGGGCATTCATCGCTTCAACGCACCACTGCCGCGCGTCGCCATGGCCAATCGATCGTCCGCTCATCCGCACGCCGCCGCCGGCACGCCGGCGTCGGCGGATGGCCGCACGGTCGTCGCGCGCTGGCTCGACGTGCGCGACGACGTCGCCACCGCGCTCGTCGACCTGCCCCGCGCCACGCGCCTGCAATTGACGTGCGGCACCGAGGTGCGCGACGTCACGTTGCGCGAATCGATCGCGGCGGGTCACAAGTTCGCCATCGCCGCGCATCCGGCAGGGATTCGCATCCGCAAGTACGGCGAGTTCATCGGCACGCTGCGCGACGCCGTGGATACCGGAGCGTGGGTGCACGAGCACAATCTCGCCACCAGCGCGCGGCGCACGGCGGTGGACGAACAGGCGTGGCGCGAGCAGACGTCCGTCGCGGTCACGCCGTGCACGCGAAGCACCGCGACGCCGCGTGCAACGGCTGCGCCGATCTACGACACCACCACCCGCCACCTGTGCTGGATCGACGCCGGCGACGACAACGCGATCGCCGGACGCGAGATCGATGGCACCGGACTGCATCGCTGGCCGCTGCCGCACGCCGTCGACGCGTTGATCGTCGCCGAGGACGGCGCGCTGCTGGCCAGCGGTCGCCACGGCGCGCTCGCGATCGCGCCCGGCGCCTGGACGGATTGCGGGTTGGGGCCGGTCGTCATGGCCGCATTGCCCGCGAGTCACGCACTGCACTGCGACGCGCGCGGTCGCCTGTTCGCAATCGTCGCGCGCGACGCTTCGCAGCAGGCGCAGCTGCAGGTGCGCGACGATGGCGACTGGGTGCCGATCCTCGACGACCTGACGCTGCCGTGCGCGCTGGCATCCAACGCCGACGCCACGACGCTCTATGTGGTGGAAGCGCCGCGGGCGCGCGTGCAGGCCGTCGACATCGACGGCCGCGCCGGATCGCTGCGCGCCCGCACGTTCGCCGAACTCGCGCCTTACCCCGGCGAGCCCTGTGGCGCCGCGGTCGACGTCGAGGGCAACCTGTGGACCACGCTCACCGACGCCGGGTACGTGCTGCGTATCGACACCGCGGGCCGGCTTGTGCGCGTGCTGCGCCTGCCAGTCCAGGCGCCCACCGCCTGTGTGTTCGGCGGCGTCGACCATGCGCGCCTCTTCGTCTCGACGTCGCGACGCGCGTCACCGGCCGGCGCAGTCGATGCCGATCCGCTTGCGGGACAGGTGCTGGCGCTCGACGTCGGTGCGCGTGGTTTCGCGCAACGGCGATGGGCGCGGCCGCGCGACATGGACAGGAGCGCGCGCTGAGCACCGCTGCACAACGTCATTTCGACGGCTATCGTCGCAGGGACGGGCGATGCGGCGTGCGCAATCACGTGCTCGTGCTGTCGCCGACCGGCCTCACCTCGGCGGTTGCGCAGCGTGTGGCGAGCCTGGTGCATGGCACCCTCGCCGTCACCTCCGGCTTCGGGCGCGGTCAGGTCGGCGCCGATGCCGACCTGCATTTGCGCACGCTGGCGGGACTCGCCGCGAATCCGAACGTCGCGGCGGTGGTGGTCATGTCCGCCGCGGACGACATTTCGCAGGCGTATGCCGCTGCGATCGCCGCCAGCGGCAAGCCCGTGGTGGCGCTGTCGCTGCCGGGTGCGCACGAGGACGCGCTGGCACTCGTCGACCTCGGCGTGCGCGCGGCGACGCGCCTCGTCGCCACCGCGTCGGCGCTGCGGCGCGAGCGCTGCGCGGTGGCCGAGCTGTGCGTGGCTGTGGAATGCGGGCATTCGGACGCGAGCTCCGGCCTCGTCGCCAACCCGGTCGTCGGCCGCATGATGGAGTTGCTCGTGGCGAGCGGCGGCCAGGCGATGTTCAGCGAGACCGTCGAATGGACGGGGACGGAGCACCTGTTGGCACGGCGCGCGGTGAATGCCGACGTCGCGACGCGCATCCTCGCCGCCGTCGGCGAGCGCGAGCAGCGGGTGCGCGATGCCGGCGGCGACATCCGCGCGCAGAATCCGGGTCCGCAGAACAAGGCCGGCGGCCTCACCACGATCGAGGAGAAGGCGCTGGGCGCGATCGCCAAGGGCGGCAACCAGCCGATCCAGGGCGTGTTGCAGCCGGCCGAGCGGCCGCAGGGCCCGGGCCTGTTCCTGATGGACACGCCGTACTTCTCGCCCGAATCGATGACGGCGATGGTCGCCGCCGGGGCGCAGCTCGTCATCTTCACCACGGGCGCCGGCAACAGCTATTGCAGCGCGATCGCGCCGACGGTGAAAGTGAGCGCCAATGCATCGACGATCGCGCGCCTGACCGAGCAGATCGACTTCGCCGCCGGCGAGGGCGAGCCGGAAGCGCTGGCGCACCAGGGCTTCGAGCGGTTGCTCGCCATTGCCGGCGGCACGCTCACGTTCGGCGAAATCGTCGGCGAAGGCGCGGAAGTGGTCAGCCGCATCGGGCCATCGGTCTGACGGTGCCGGCACCCGCAATCGCTCAATCCTCCTGCGCCATGGAATCTCCGCCCGATCCCCTCGCATCCCTGCTGCAGCATCCGACGTCGGTGATCTCCGATGCCCTCGACGAGCTTGGCGTGCAGGGCGTGTTGCCGGGCATCCGCGCGCAGCGCATCGGCCAGGGGCGCGTGGCCGGGCGCGCATTGCCGGTGCATCTCATACCCAAGTCGAACGATTCCGGCGCGTATCGCTTCGGCGGCGGTGTCGGCAAGCCGCTCGAGCAGGTGCTGGCGACGATGCGCGACGGCGACATCGTGATCATGGACCTGGGCGGCTCGAATCGCGCCGCGGCGTGGGGCGGCCTCGCTTCGCGCATCGCCCAGCGGCGCGGCGTGCGTGGCACGATCATGTGGGGCGCCTGTCGCGACGTCGACGAGATCCGCGCCATCGGCTACCCGGTGTGGGCGGTGGCGGCGTGTCCGCGCCGCAGCCGCAACGAGTTCACCTTCGGCTCGATCAACGCGCCGGTCGACATCGCCGGCGTGACGATCGCGTCGCGCGACTACGTAATCGCCGACGAGACCGGCGTCGTCGTGGTGCCCGCCGCGCGCATCGACGAGACGCTCGCCCTCGCCGCCCGCATCGCGGCGCAGGAACTCGCGCTCGAGGCGCGCGTCCTCAACGACTCGCTGCAGTCGTGGGACGACGTGTGATGCAGGACATGTCGAGCGCGAACGCCGTCGCCGGCGTGGATCCCGCTGCCGCGCGCGTCATCGGCCGCACGCGTGCCAGCGTCTCGCAGCTGGGCTTCGGCTCGGCGCCCTTCGGCGCCGTCGACGGCGGCATGCACGCGGCCGTCGCGGAGCGCGCATTCGCCACCGCGCGTGACGCAGGATTGCGGTATTTCGACACCGCTCCGCTCTACGGTTACGGCCTCGCCGAGCGCCGCCTCGGCGCCTGCGTCGACACGGTCGACCGCCGCGAGCTGACGCTGTCGACCAAGGTGGGACGCCTGCTGCGACCCGGCGCCATCGCCGCCTCGGCCGGCGTGCAGGCCGGGCTGCATCCGTTCGAATACACGTACGACTACAGCTACGATGGCGCGCTGCGCTCGCTCGAGTTCAGCCTGCAGCGTCTCGGCACCAACCGCGTCGACATCGCGCTGATCCACGACGTCAATCGCCGCTGGCAGGGCGAGCGCGTCGAAGAGCGATATGCCGAGGCGATGGCGGGCGCGTATCGTGCGCTGCACGAGCTTCGCGCGCAGGGCGTGATCGACGCCATCGGCGTCGGTGTCAACGACTGGGAGATCCTGCTGCGTTTCGCCGCCGACGGCGACTTCGACTGCTTCATGCTCGCCGGCCGCTATACGCTGCTGGACCACACGGCCGGCACGCGCTTCCTGCCGGAATGCGCGCGTCGTGGCATCTCGGTGCTGATGGCGGCGCCGTTCAATTCCGGCATCCTCGCCACGGGCCCGGTGCCCGGCGCGACGTATTTCTACCAAGGCGCCGATGCCGAGATCCTCGCGCGCACCCGGCGCATCGCCGGAGTCTGCGCGCGCCATGGCGTCGCGCTGCCCGCCGCGGCATTGCAATTCCCGCTGGGGCACCCCGCCGTGGCGAGCGTGGTCACCGGCATGCGCAGCGAAGACGAGGTCGCGCAGAACGTGAGCCACATGCGCGCTCTGATCGCGCCGGATTGCTGGAGCGAGCTCGTGCACGAAGGTCTGCTCGACGGCGGCGTGCCGTTGCCCGGTTCGGCCTGACCGCCGCGTCGCCATCCGCGTTGTGGCGATGTGGCCACGGCGCGCCATGTCGCCTCACCCACGCCTGTTTGCGGGACCTACCAGCTTCCCGACGCGCCGCCGCCGCCCGAGCTGCCGCCGCCGCCCGAAAACCCGCCGCCGGAGCTGCCGCCGCTCGATCCGCCCCCGCTGCTGATCACCCATCCGCCCACATGCGCGGTGCCGGACTTCTTCAGATCCTGCGCCGCCTTCGCGTACCAGGGCTGGCGGCGCGCAATCAGCTTGGCCACCGGATACGCGACGAGGTAGATGCCGAGGATGTAGACGGCCACTTGCTGGCCGACGATGACGAACGGGAACATCGCCCAGAACGGGATGAGGAACACATACAGGAACCAGCCCATGCCGGGCGTCAGCACGCCCAGCACCGTGAACAGGCCGAGGATGCCGAAGATGAAGCAGCCCATGAGGATGCGCATCTGCCACGACATGCTGTCGGCCGGCGAGTTGACGCTGACCACCGCGTGCGGCGTGTCGGCGACTATCGACGACAAGCCGAGCGCGTCGCCGCGACCCTCGAGCTGCGCGACGATCGCCTCCGCGCCGCGGGTGACGCCGCCGTCGAAATCGGCCGCCTTGAACGCCGGCGTCATGATGTCACGGATGATGCGCGCGGCGATGACGTCGGGCATCGGGCCCTCGAGGCCGTAGCCGACCTCGATGCGCATGCGGTGCTCGGCGGGCGCGACCACCACCAGGATGCCGTTGTCCTTGCCTTTCTGCCCGAGCTTCCACGCGGCGAACACGTCGCCGGCATATTGCTCGACGCTATCGCCACCAAGCGAGCGCGTGGTCAGCACGGCGATCTGGTCGCCCGTCTTCGCCTCGTGCGCAGCGAGGAGCTCGTCGACGGCGCGCCGCGTCGCGGGCTTGAGGATCTCCGCATCGTCGACCACGCGACCACTCAGATAGGGCACATCGGTGGCGTGCGCCACGCCGATCGCGACGAGGCACGCTGCGAGCGCGGGCAGCGTGGCGAGCAGGCGCAGCCGCGTCCATGCCGTGGCGATGCCTGACGCGCCGCGCGTCGCGCTCATGGCGTGTCGTCGATCTCGAGCGGCGCATCGGGCCGCGCGTTGCCCGACGTGCCATCGGCGACGAAGCCGCGCGCGACAAGCAGTTGCTCGAGCGCGTCGAGGCCCGCCACGAACGCGGCGCGCGCGTTGCCAGCGGCGAGACCGGCAGTCGTCACGTCGACGACGCGTCGCCAGTCGTCGTCGCCGATGCGCTCGCGATAGGCCGTGTCGCCGATCACCGCCATCACGCGCTCGAAGCGGCCGGCGAGCATCAGGATCGCGTCGCGGCGTGGCGTGGCGAACAGCTCGCGCTCGAGAAACAACACCCTTGCGCGCTGATTGACGGCGGCGTGCGCGCGCGAATGCTGAAGGAAGAGACGCGCGAAGCGCGGCCAGCACGAAGCGGCAAGCGCCAGCGCGAGGCCGGCGCCGAGAATCGCGGCGGCGGTCAGGAGCGCGGTGTGCGCCGTCACCCAGTCGGGGCGCAACATGTCGGCGGCGACGACCGCGACCGCCGCCGCCGCGCTGCCGAGTGCGAACGCGCGCCAGCGCAGACCGTGGAAACGATCGGTGCGGTCGACCAGCGCCACCACCACCTGGACGCCGGTGCGCGCCTCGCACGTGCGCACGCGCCCCGCGATCGCGGCCGCATCGTCGGCAGTCAGCATCCGCGGCAGCGCGGTCATTCCCGCCCTCCCCGTGGCGGCGAAGCGATCAGTGGTGCAGGATGCGCGCGAGGAATTCCTGCGCCCGCGGCGAGCGCGGCTTGCCGAAGAACTCCTCCTTGGTGGTGTCCTCGACGATGCGGCCCTTGTCCATGAAGATCACGCGGTGCGCGACCTTGTTGGCGAAGCCCATCTCGTGGGTGACGACCATCATCGTCATGCCGTCCTTGGCGAGCTGCACCATGACGTCGAGCACCTCGCTGATCATCTCGGGGTCGAGCGCGGACGTCGGTTCGTCGAACAGCATGCAGATCGGGTCCATCGCCAGCGCGCGCGCGATCGCGACGCGCTGCTGCTGGCCGCCGGAGAGCTGTCCCGGGTACTTGTCCTTGTGCGCGATGAGGCCGACGCGGTCGAGGTACTTGAGGCCCTTTTCCGCCGCCTCGGCCGGCGGCCGCTTCAGCACCTTGACCTGCGCGATCGTCAGGTTCTCGCGCACCGTGAGGTGGGGAAACAGCTCGAAGTGCTGGAACACCATGCCGACACGCGCGCGCAGCTTGGGCAGGTTGGTCTTCGGATCGTTGACCAGCACGCCGTCGACGCTGATCGCGCCCTTCTGGAACGGCTCCAGCGCATTGACGGTCTTGATCAGCGTCGACTTGCCGGAGCCGGACGGGCCGCAGACGACGACGACCTCGCCCTTGTCGACGCTGGTCGTGCAGTCGGTCAGCACCTGGAAATCGCCGTACCACTTGGATACGTCCCTGACTTCGATCATCGGCATGGCGATGGCTCCCGGATCCTCGATTGACGCGCGTCAGCGGACGATCGCGATGCGCCGCTGCAGCCGCTTGACCCACAGCGACAACGCGATGCTGACGATGAAGTAGACGACGGCGGCGAACGTGTACATCTCCACCAGCCGGCCGTCGCGCTGCGCGATCTTCGACGCCGCGCCGAGGAAATCCGTGATCGACAGCACGTAGACGAGCGACGTGTCCTGGAACAGGATGATCGTCTGCGTGAGGAGGATCGGCAGCATGTTGCGGAAGGCCTGCGGCAGCACGATTTCCTTCATCGACTGCCAGTAGTCGAGCCCGAGCGCGAAGCCCGCCCACACCTGGCCGCGCGGGATCGACTGGATGCCCGCGCGCATGATCTCCGAGTAGTACGCCGCCTCGAACATCATGAACGTGACCACCGACGACAGGAAGGCGCCCACCTGCACCGGGCGCCCGGAGCCCGTGATCCAGCCCCCGATGTAAGGCACGAGGAAGTAGAACCAGAAGATGACCAGCAGCAGTGGAATCGACCGCATCAGGTTCACGTACGCGGTCGCCGGCAGCGAGAGCCAGCGGTGCGACGACAGGCGCATCATCGCCAGCAGCGTGCCGAAGAAGATGCCGCCGAACGCCGCCAGCGCGGTGAGCTTCAGCGTGAACACCATGCCGTCGAGGAACAGGTACGACAGCGAGCGCTCGATGACGCCGAAGTCGAATGCGCCCATCGTCAGTGCGCTCCGCCGGCGACCGCCGGGCCGATGAACCCGGGCACCGACACGCGTTTCTCGACCCAGCGCATGATCGTGACCACGATCAGGTTGACGACGATGTAGATGACCGTGGCGGCGGTGAAGGCCTCGAACACCTGGAACGTGAATTCCTGCATCGAGCGCGCCGCCGCCGTGAGCTCGATCAGTCCGATCGTCAGCGCCACCGACGTGTTCTTGATGAGGTTCATCGTCTCCGACGTCAGCGGCGGCAGGATGATCCGGTACGCCATCGGCAGCAGCACGTAGCGGTAGGTCTGCGGCAGCGTGAGACCGAGGGCAGTGCCGGCCATCAGCTGCCCGCGCGGCAGCGCCTGGATGCCCGCGCGCACCTGCTCGGCCACGCGCGCCGACGTGAACAGTCCGATGCCGATCAGCGCCGGTACGAACGAGGCCCATGGCGGGCTCATTGCCTTGATCGCGTCGCCCATCGATTTCGGCAGCACCTCCGGCAGCACGAAGAACCACAGGAACAGCTGCACGAGGAGCGGGATGTTGCGGAAGATCTCGACGTAGCCGTTGCCGAGGCGCACCGCCCAGCGGTAGGGCGTGGTGCGCACGACGCCGATGATCGAGCCGACCACCAGCGCGATGATGCCGGCGCACAGCGCGGTGGCGAGCGTCCAGCCGAGGCCGTGGATCAGCGTCATCATCCACGTGTTGCGCCCGTCCGCCGACACTTCCCAGAAGATTCGCCAGTTCCAGTTGTAGTTCATGTCGTGTGCGGATGGCGGCGTGCGCGGGGCACTATAACAAACAAAACGGGGAGCCGCGGCCCCCCGTTTCGCTGATCCGTGCCGGCATCGAGCGCGTACCGGTTACTTGTAGACCGTGGGATCGCCGTTCGCGGTCGGATCGGCCAGCACCCGCTTCAATTGCGGGCTCATCGGCACGCTGAGGGTGATTCCCTTCGGCGGGATCGGCTTCAGGAACCACTTGTCGTACAGCGCGTTGATGGCACCGCTCTTGTAGAGATTGGCCGTCGCGTCGTTCACCACCTTGGCGAACGCCGGGTCGTCCTTCGGCATCATCGCGGCGTACGGCTCGACGCTGTATGCCTCGCTGCCGATCTCGTAGTCGCCGGGCGCCTTGGAGCTCGCTACGAGGCTGTAGAGCAGGATGTCGTCCATGAAGAACGCCTCGGCGCGGCCGGTCTCCACCATCAGGAACGCCTCGGCGTGATCCTTGGCCGGGATGATGCTCATGCCGAGGTTCTGCTTGCCGTTCTCCTCGGTCAGCCACTTGATGTTGGTCGTGCCGGAGGTGGACACCACGGTCTTGCCCTTGAGGTCCATCAGCGTCTTTACGTGCGACGACTTCTTGACCACATAGCGGTTGGCGGTGACGAAGTACGTGTTGGTGAAACCGACCTGCTTCTCGCGATCGAGGTTGTTCGTCGTCGAGCCGCACTCGAGGTCGATCGTGCCGTTGGCGATCAGCGGGATCCGCGTCGCCGACGTCACCGGATTGAGGGCCACCTTGAGACCGGGCATCTTGAGGTCGGCCTTGATCGCGTCGACGACCTTCATGCAGATGTCCATCGCGTAGCCGACGACGTTCTGCTTGTCGTCGTAGTACGAGAACGGAATCGACGAGTCGCGGTGGCCGATGGTGATCGTGCCGGAGTCGTGGATCTTCTTGAGGGTGCCGGTCAGCGCCTGGCCGAACGCCGGCGCCGAGATGCACGCCGCGATGGCGAGCGCGGCGAATACGCGTGAACGATGCATCGAACTACCTCCCTGGATGGAATGAGAACGGGCGAAGCGCCCTCCGGCGCCCTATCGGGCCGCGCCGGCGGCCAGCCACTGGCGGCGGCCTGACCGGCGGATTGTACGTTCGGTTCCCGCAAAGTCCAAGCCGCCGCCACCGGCGCGGCCTGTCGTGCCGCGGCCCGGCAGGTGCCCCGCCTCAGCCACGCACCGGCATGCGCGGACGCGTCAGGTTGTCGGGCGACAGGATGCGGTCGAGATCCGCCTGTGACAGCCACTTCTTCTCGAGCACGAGCTCGTACACGCCGCGACCGGTGGCGTGCGCCTCGCGCGCCAGCGCCGACGTCTTCTCGTAGCCGATGTACGGATTGAGCGCGGTGACGATGCCGATCGTGTTCTTCAGCGTCTCGGCGAGGTGCGCGCGATTGGCGGTGATACCCGCAACGCATTGCCGCGCGAGCACGATGCACGCCTGGCGCAGATGATGGATGCTGCGAAACAGGCTGTACGCGATGATCGGCTCGAACGCGTTGAGTTGCAGCTGACCGCCCTCGGCCGCCATCGTCACCGTCATGTCGTTGCCGATGACCTCGAACGCAACCTGATTGACCACTTCCGGGATCACCGGGTTGATCTTGCCCGGCATGATCGAGCTGCCGGCCTGCACCGGCGGCAGGTTGATTTCGCCGAAGCCCGCGCGCGGGCCCGACGACAGCAGGCGCAGGTCGTTGCACGTCTTGGAGAGCTTGACCGCGATCCGCTTCAGCACGCCTGACAGCTGCACGAACGCGCCGCAGTCCTGCGTCGCCTCGACCAGGTTCTCCGCAGTCTTCACCTTGACCCCGGACAGGTCGACGAGATGGCGGCAGGCGATCGGAGCATACGCGGGATGCGTGTTGATGCCGGTGCCGATCGCGGTAGCGCCGAGATTGATCTCCTCGATCAATGCGCCCGCCTCCTGCAGCCGCTGCTGGTCCTCGCCCAGCATCACCGCGAACGTCGAGAACTCCTGGCCCAGCGTCATCGGCACCGCGTCCTGCAACTGCGTGCGGCCGACCTTGAGGATCGCCTCGAATTCGCGGGACTTGGCGTCGAACGCGAGCTTCAGCTCGTCCATCGACGTCCACAGCTCGGCGATCGCGAAGCGCAGCGCAAGGCGGAGCGCCGTCGGATAGACGTCGTTGGTCGATTGACCCATGTTGACGTGCTCGATCGGATGCAGGAACGCGTAGTCGCCCTTATGTTTTCCGCCGATCTCGAGCGCGCGATTGGCGATGACCTCGTTGGCGTTCATGTTGGTCGACGTGCCGGCGCCGCCCTGGATCTGGTCGACGACGAACTGGTCGTGCAGCGCGCCGCCGGCGATCTCGCGACAGGCGGCGATGATCAGCTTGGACTTGGCCTCGTCGAGCTCACCCAGCTCCGCATTGGTCTGCGCCGCCGCGTGCTTGACCAGCGCCAGCGCGCGGATGAATTCAGGCCACAGCCCGACGCTGGTGCCGGTGATCGGGAAATTCTCCAGCGCGCGCAGCGTGTGCACGCCCCAGTACGCATCGGCGGGAACTTCGCGCTCGCCGAGCAGGTCGTGCTCGACGCGCATGTCACCGCGGGCCTTGGCTTGTGGCATGAGCCCTCCTTCGCAAAGGAAGCGAAGTCTACACCTCGGACCCGCAGTGACGGCCGCGCGGCGCGCGGTGCCTATAATCGCGCGATGGACGCAGCTCTCGAGCCGGTGCTCGCCGTCGCGGACGTGCGCGCGGTGGAGAAATCGGCGCGCGGCGCGCCGCTGATGGAACGTGCGGGCAGCGCGGCGGCGGTCGTCGCCGCGGCACTGCTGGCGACGCGCAGCGGCACCGTCGTCGTTCTCGCCGGCCCCGGCAACAACGGCGGCGACGGCTTCGTCGTCGCGCGCCGGCTGCGCGAGGCGTTCCACGATGTCGCCGTGCTCTTCCGCGACGATGCGAAGAAATTGCCGCCGGATGCGGCGCGCGCACGCGCAGCGTGGCTCGCTGCCGGCGGCGTGACGGTAACCGATCCGCCGCAGGCGACGCCGGCGCTCGTGGTCGACGCGCTGTTCGGCATCGGCATCGCGCGCCCGCTCGCGGCGCGGCATGCCGAGCTCGTCGCATGGGCCAACGCCTGCGGCGCACCGATCGTCGCTCTCGATGTGCCGACCGGCCTCAACGCCGACAGCGGCATCGCCACCGCACCGGCGATCCGCGCGCACGCGACCGCGACGTTCATCGCCCTGAAGCCTGGCATGCTGACGGCCGCCGGACCGGATCTTTGCGGCGAGATCAGCGTGCATCCGCTCGACCTCGCGATCGACACGTTGGCCACCCGCGGCCACTGCCTGCGCTGGCGCACGCTCGCCGACGCGCTGCCCGAGATACTTCATCGCCGCGCGCGCAATGCGCACAAGGGTTCGTTCGGCACGCTGTTCGTCGTCGGTGGTGCCGATGGAATGTGCGGCGCGCCGCTGCTCGCCGCCCGCGCCGCATTGCGCCTCGGCGCCGGCAAGGTGGTCGTGGGATTCGTCGCGGCGGCGCACCCCACGGTCGACCTGAACTGTCCCGAATTGATGCTGCGCGCCGCGCAAGCCCCGTTCGACGGCGCCGATGCGATCGTCATCGGCCCGGGCCTCGGCACTTCGACGGCGGCACGCAGCCTCGTCGCCGCAGCGATCGCCGCATCGGTTCCGCTCGTGCTCGACGCCGACGCGCTGAACCTCGTCGCCGCCGATGCCGAACTGCGCGCCGCATTGCGATCGCGGCACGCCCCGCGCGTGATGACGCCGCATCCCGCCGAGGCGGCGCGCCTGCGCGCCACCGACATCAGCGACATCCAGCACGATCGCTGTGCCGCCGCACGCGCGATCGCCCACGAATTCGGTGCGCACGTCGTCGTCAAGGGCGGCGGCAGCGTGCTCGCCCATCCCGATGGCCGCTACGACATCAACGCCAGCGGCAATCCGGCGCTGGCGACCGCCGGCACCGGCGATGTGCTGTCGGGCATGATCGGCGCGCTCGTTGCGCAGCGCATCGATGCCGCCGACGCGCTGCGACTGGCGGTGTGCCTGCACGGCGCGGCCGCCGATGCGCTGGTGGCGCGCGGCACAGGGCCGCTCGGTGTGGCGGCGTCGTCGATCGCCGAGGTCGCGCGCGACCTCGTCAACGCCGCGACCGCGTCGCTGCGCCGCTGACGGCCCGGCGGCAGCACCGCACCGGGACGCTGCAGGCGCGCCGCGCGCGCGGCGCTACGGAATCAGCAGCGTGGCGCCGGTCGTCGCGCGCGACTCCAGCGCGCGATGCGCCTCGGCGGCGTCCTTCAGCGCGAACGTCTGGCGTGCCTCGCCCTTCAACTTGCCGGCGCGCACCAGCGCGAACATTTCGTTCGCCATCGCCAGCAGGTCGGCGCGCTTCGCGGCATACGTGAAGAGCGTCGGTCGCGTCGCATACAACGACCCCTTCGGGCCCAGCATGCCGAGATTGAAGGCGGCGATCGGGCCCGACGAGCCGCCGAAGCTGACGAACAGTCCGCGCGGCGACAGGCAATCGAGCGACCCCGGAAACGTGTCCTTGCCCACCGAATCGTAGACGACCGGCACGCCCTTGCCGCCGGTGATCGCCTTGACGCGGTCGACGAAGTTCTCGCGCGTATAGACGATCGTGTGCGTGCAGCCGTGTGCTTTGGCAAGCTCGGCCTTGGCGTCCGAGCCGACGGTGCCGATCATCGTCACGCC
Source organism: uncultured Pseudomonadota bacterium (assembly GCA_963781395.1). Classification (GTDB taxonomy): domain Bacteria; phylum Pseudomonadota; class Gammaproteobacteria; order Burkholderiales; family Casimicrobiaceae; genus VBCG01. Next base: position 271,748 of record CAWAFO010000008.1, on the reverse strand, counting down.
CAGCGCGCGCGCCCATTGGCAGGCGATGAGACCGACGCCGCCCGCCGCGGCGTGGAACAGGATCGTTTCGCCGCCCTTCAACACGAACGTCTGGCGGAACAGGTACTGCACGGTGAGGCCCTTCAGCATCATCGCGGCGGCGGTGCGGTCGTCGATGTCGTCGGGCAACTTGACCAGGCGGTCGGCCGGCATCACGCGCACATCGGCGTACGCGCCGGTCGGGCCGACGCAGTAGGCCACACGGTCCCCCGGCGCGATGTAGTCAACGCCGCTGCCCACCGCCTCCACCACGCCCGCGCCCTCGCTGCCGATGCCGGAAGGCAGCGGCAACGGATAGAGGCCGCTGCGATGATAGGTATCGATGTAGTTGACGCCAACGGCGGTGTTGCGCACACGCGCTTCGCCGGGCCCGGGCTCGCCTACTTCCACCGTCTCGTATCGCAGGACTTCGGGACCGCCGGTTGCGTGGATCCTCACTGCGTGTGCCATGTGCATTTCCTCATCATCGACAATTCATCGGGCCGGGATGGCCGGCGCATCGTTTTCCGCGGCATCTCCGGCATCAGGATACTCACTCCCCGGACGCCATTCAGTCCGCGCCCTCGATCGAGCCGAATTCGATCGGCATCCGGATGTAGAAGATGCTGATCCTTTCGGCGCGCAGCAGTGCCAGGAATTCATCGGCCTGGCATATTGCGCGCCGCATCGCGCCGGCACCCAAGGCCGCTCATCCCGCCACCGCCGCGGCAATCGCGCGCACCAGCAGGATGCCGGTGATCGTCAATGCGACCGAACCCACCACATGCGCGAGCGTGCCGATGGCGCCCCACAGCCACTCGCCGCGCAGCAGCAGGCTCGTGATCTCGGCGGAAAACGTGGAGAACGTCGTGAGGCCACCGAGGAAGCCCGTCGTCATCACGAGGCGCAACTCCGGCGACATCGTCGTGGCGCGGGCCATGAATTCCATGGCGACGCCCATCAGCAATCCGCCACCGAGATTGGCGGCGAGCGTGCCGAGCGGCAGCGTCGGGAACACGGGATTGAGCAGCATCCCCAGCGCCCACCTCAGCCACGCGCCGACGGCAGCGCCGGCACCGACTGCAACAGCTCCCGACCACGACCACATTGGTCCTCCTCCGCCGCACGACGGCGGCAAGCGATCTCAAGCCAGGCAGGAATGCGGTCGAATCGCGCACCCACCCGCCCCGTTTCTCGACGGTGCATCGGGTAGGCATCATCAGCCTTGCGGCGGTTCGGCCAGAGCGCGGCGAGCGCCGCGCGGAGGCGTGGGAGGAATGCCATCTCCCTCCGGCGATTATAGGGAACTCCGCGCAGCGGATGCAAATCGGCGGACGCGGGCGGCACGCAGCGCGGTCGACGCCACGGTCGACAGCGATCCGCGGTTTGCGTGGCGCGCTCGCCGGCACTTCACGCGAGCGCGCGACGGCGTCAGGCCTGGCGACGGCCGGCGCGTTCCTGCTGGCTCGCGTTGGCGGCTTCCTGGCCCGCCCTGACCGACGCCATCAGCTCATCGATCTCGCGCTCGACGTCGTAGTCGCGCGGGAACGCGCGGTGCGCGCGGCGATACCAGTAGCGCGCATTGCCGATGTCGCCTTCCAGCATGTGCACGATGCCGTGCGCCCAGCAGCCCTGCGTCGACTCGTCGTTCTGCACGATCACGTGCGCCTTCTGCCAGTCGCCCTTGCGCAGGTGCCGGATCGCAGTGCCGATGGCCATGGTGAGTCCTTTCGCGAGCGTGCGCGGACAGCGGATGGCCGGCCGCGCGTGGCAATCACGCAATCATATAGCCGCCGTCGACCGGCAGCACGGTCCCGGTGATGAAACCCGCCGCCGGCGTGCACAGGAACAGCACGGCACCCGCGACGTCCGCAGGCTCGGACCAGCGCCCGAGCGGCGTGCGCGCGACGATCGCCGCGTCGCGTGCCGGGTCGGCCTGCAGCGCCGCGGTCAGCGGCGTGCGCACCCAGCCGGGCGCCACCGCGTTGACGCGGATGGCGTCGCCGGCATAGGCGATCGCCAGCGATTTCGTCAGCTGGGCGACGCCACCCTTGCTTGCCGCATATCCCGGCACCAGGCCGCCGCCGAAGAACGACAGCACGGACGCGATGTTGACGATCGCTCCGCGCGCCGCGGCGAGCGCCGGGCGTGCCGCCGCACAGCAGCGCATCGTGCCCGAGAGGTTGACGTCGACGACCTCGTCGAACACCGCCGGATCGTGCTCGTCGCCGCGACGGATGATGCCGGCGCAGTTGACGAGCACGTCGAGCCCCGTCAAGCGCGCGAAAAGGTCCACCACGGCGGCGTTGTCGCGCACGTCGAGCGCCTCGGCGGCGACGCGGCCACGCCGCGCGCCAGCACCGAATGCCGTGACTTCGGCCGCCGTGGCGCCGGTGGCGATCACGTCGGCGCCCACATCCGCGAGCGCATCGGCAATCGCGGCGCCGATGCCGCTCGTGGCGCCGACCACCAGCGCGCGCCTGCCGCGCAGGAGGTCGGCGCGGAACGTGTCGCTCATCGCGCGATCCCGGCGAGGGCAGCGACGGCGGCGGGTCGTGGCAGCGGCGCCACCGCGCCGAAGCCCTGCGTGGACAACGCGGCCGCGGCGTTGGCGTACGCCGCCGCATCGGCAGGATCGTCGCCGCGGCACAGCCGCGCCACGAAGGCGCCGTCGAAGCAGTCGCCGGCGCCGGTCGCATCGACCGTGGCGACCGCATGCCCGCCGAGATGTCGCCGTTGACCGTCCGTGGCCAGCGTGCAGCCTTGCGCACCCATCTTCAGCACCACGTTGCGCGCGCCGTCGGCGAGCACGGCGTCGATGATCGCGTCGGCGTCGTCAATCGCGTAGATCTCGCGCGCATCATCGAGGCTCGGCAGTGCCCAATCGACGTCGCGCAGCGTGGCGCGAATCACCTCGCGCGCCCGCGCCAGCGGCCACAGCTTGAGGCGCAGGTTGGTGTCGTACGCCACCTGCACGCCCGCGGCGCGCGCGATCGCGATGGCGGCGGCGCAGGCATCGGCAGCGCCCGCCGAGATCGCCTGGCTGATCGCCGACAGGTGCAGGAAGCGCGTGGCACGGATGGCGTCGACGGGCAGCGTCGTGCGCGCCATGTGCGACGCCGCCGAGCCCGCGCGCCGGTAGCTGAACGCGTGCCCGTGCTCGCCGTGGGTGACGAAGTAGATTCCGGTGGGATGCGCGGTGTCGACCGCCACGGCGCGCGTGTCGACGCCTTCCGTGCGCCACAGGTCGATGAGCCACTGTCCGAACAGGTCGTCGCCGATGCGCGTCAGGTAGCCGGCGCGCGCGCCGAGGCGCGCCGCGGCGATCGCCATGTTCGACGTGTCGCCGCCGAAGCCCTGCAGGTAGACGCGCGGGTCGTCGCGCTGCGCCTGGTTGAACTCCACCAGCGCCTCGCCCATCGCCAGCACGTCGAGGCCGCCTTCCATCACGCCTCAGCCGCGCACGGGCAACGCGCGCGCCGCGTCGCGGTACGCGCGCGCGGCCTCGGCCACCACGCTCGCCGCCGCACCCGGCGCGTACAGGTTCGAGCCGGTGCCGAAGCCATCGGCACCGGCGTCCCAATACGCGCGAAGCGTCTCCGGCCGCATGCCGCCCACGGCGAGCACGATCGTGCCCTTCGGCAGCACGGCACGCCACGCCTTCAGCGTCGCCGGGGGCAACGCTTCGGCGGGGAACATCTTGAGGCCGTCGGCGCCGGCAGAAAGCGCCGCGAATGCTTCCGTCGGCGTCGCCACGCCGGGCACGCAGATGAGCCCCTGGCGCTTCGCCTCGATGACCACCCGGGTATCGGCATGAGGCATCACGACGAGCTTGCCGCCGGCGGCGGCGACGCGCGCCACGTCGGCGGGATCGATCACGGTTCCGGCGCCGACGAGGCAGTGAGACCCGAACTGTTCGGCCAGCGCGCGGATGCTGTCGAACGGCCGCGGCGAGTTGAGCGGCACTTCGAGAATGCGAAAGCCGGTCGTGGCGAGCGCGCCGCCAACCGCGGCGATCTCTTCGGGCGCGATCCCGCGCAGCACGGCGCAGAACGGCAGCGGCATCAGGTAATCGGCAAGCTTCATCGCGCCCTCGTCAAGGTTCAATCCCGGGAAATCATCGACGCGGCGCGCGCGATGCGCCACAGGCCACGCGCGGCCGCACCGTGCGTGCGGCGCGACTCGACGCCGGCGCGTGCGAGCGCGATGGCGTAGCGATCGGCGAGCGCGTCGGCGCCAACCAGCGCGACGTCGGCATGGCGTGCGTCGCGCGCATCGGCCCAGCGCAGCCCGTCGCGCACCTCGCGTCCGATCAACAGGCCGGACAGGTAATCGGCCACGTCGTCCTGGCCCATCTCGCCGGCGAGCACGAGTGTACGCGCCGCGAACAGGTCGTGCGCCAGTGCGCCCGCGCCGAGACCGTGATCGACGCCGCGCGCGAACGCGGGCTCGCGCCGCGCGCCGGTCCGCGCCGCGAGGCGGCCGAGGATCGAATGCTCGAGCATCACCGCGTAGATCTCGCCGGTCATGAACGTCGCGAAATCGGCGATGCCGCCATCGCGCGCGTCGACCCACTTGGCGTGCGTGCCCGGCATCACGAACAGCGTCGCGGCCGCAGCGTCGTCCTGGGCGCCGACGAGCTCGGTTTCCTCGCCGCGCATGACGTCGGGCGTGCCTTGCGAGTCGCGGCCGATGACGCCCGGCACGATGGCGAGCTCGCCGCCTGGCGTGCGGCAGATGCCGGCAGCGAGCACAGCCAGCGTCGCCGGCAACGCGACATACGGCACTTCGATCCAGCCGTTGCGGCTGCCCACCATGCCCGCGGCGATCCGCGGCAGCGGGTCGCCGCGCCAGTCGCCGAGGAGCTCGTCGCAAGCCGCCGCGAACGTGCGGTCACCGAGGCGCGCGAGGCCGAGGTCGGCATGGCGCGTGGCGAAGATTTCGCCGCCGCCGCCGATCCGGTAGGCGCGCGCGGACGACGTGCCCCAGTCGAGGCCGATCAACACTGCATCGGGCATGGTCAACCGCCGTCGCCGGGACCCGACCAGCGGGCGGCGGCGGCATCGTCGCTGTCGCGCGCTTCCACCCACCGGTCTCCTGCGGGGGTCGTTTCCTTTTTCCAGAACGGCGCCTGCGTCTTGAGATAATCCATGATGAACGCGCAGGCCTCGAACGCGGCGCCGCGATGGGCGCCGGTTACGGCCACCAGCACGATCGCGTCGCGCGGCGCGAGCCGCCCCACGCGATGGATGACGAGGGCGTCGAGGATGTCGAAGCGCGTGCGGGCATCGGCGACGATCGTCTCCAGCGCGCGCTCGGTCATGCCCGGATAGTGCTCGAGCAGCATCGACGACACCGCGGCGCCGTCATTGATGTCGCGCACCGTGCCGACGAACGCGGCGACGGCGCCGATGCGGGCGTCGCTTGCGCGCAGCGCGTCGATCTCGGCGCCGATGTCGAACGCCGCCTGCTGCACGCGCACCGGCATGCCGTCAACCTCCGGTGACGGGCGGGAACAGCGCGACCTCGTCGCCGGCCCGCACCGGCGTCGACGACGACGCCATCACCTGATTCACCGCGACGCGCACGGCACGACCCGTCGCCAGCTCGTGGCTCCACGCGCCGCCGCGCGCGCGCAAGGCCGCGACCAGCGTGGCGACATCGGTGGGGTCGGCGGGCAACGACCACGTCTCGGCGTCGCGCCCGAGCGCCTCGCGCAGGCGCGCGAGATAGACGATGCGCACGGTCGTCGTCGTGTCGGCGAGCATGGATCAAACGATAGCAGAAACACGCGGCAGTCCCGCCGTGCGGGAGCGCGGCGCGCTGGGATCAGAAGCGGAACTGGACGCCGATCTGCACCTGGTCGGATTCCGGAAACGCTCCGCTGAACGTGTCGAAGCCGAGGCGGCCGAAGCGCGCGTATTCGAGCTTGAGACCGAGCGCCGGCGTCATGTCGTAGCGCAATCCCACGCCATAGTTGACGCCTTGGCGCACGATCACGCCGCCGGCGCCGACCATCAGATAGGCCGGCAGCGCATCCAGTTGCTGGTAACCCAGGCGCCCATAGAGCGCGAACGCCGGGCCGAAGTTGTAGCTCGTATAGACGTCGGCATGCGTGCGCTGCGCCGACTGGTCGTGCGGTGCATCGAGCGCGAGTCCCATGCCCGGCCGGCCCGGCACGAGCGCATACGCGTCGCTGCGCGCCACGGCAGCCTCCACCGACACGTTGCCGCCGAAGCGGTATCCGCCGAACAGCAGCGCGTGCGGTCCGCCATCGTCGGCCATCGTCGAGCCGTACTTGATCCACGCCGACGACACCGACGCCAGGTCGACGCCGAAGCCGGACGAGTGCGCGTCGCGCAACGACACGCCGCCATAGAACCCGGGGATGTGCGCCGCCACGGACGGTTCCGCCACCTGTGCGCCGGCGACCCCTGAAAGGAGCGCGGCGACAATGCCAGCGAGGGCGAATTTATTCATTTGATTCAAGAGCTTGGCGCCAAGACGCGGGCGTCACGCGACGTCCGCCGACAACCCTCAGATGGCGCCGCCGGCCTCACGATCAAGCTACCCGCCGGCCCCGCCAAAGTCAAACGTGCCGTGGCATGGGCATGGCCTGGGTGGCCACCACTGTGGCAAGGGCGTCCACCGCGGCCAGGTCGTGCACCACAATGGACGAGCCGGCGAAGGCGGCCGGGTCATCGGTCGCCAGCCCGACGATATGCGGATCGTCGGGGAAGAGCAGCGGCTTGCCGAGGCTCGGCCGGTGCACCTCGAGCTTCGGAATCGCAACCGTCTTGAAGCCCTCGACGAGCACCAGGTCGCAGGGCGAAAGCCGTGCGATCGCCTCGGCGAGCGGCAGCTCGGGCGCCCCTCGCAGCTCGTGCATCAGCGCCCAGCGCACCGCCGAGGTCACCAGGACCTCGGCCGCGCCGGCCATGCGATGGCGATGGCTGTCCTTGCCGGGCTGGTCGACGTCGAAATCGTGATGGGCATGCTTGACGAGCGCCACCCGCAGGCCGCGCGCCACCAGCAGCGGAATCAGTCGCTCGACGAGCGTCGTCTTGCCGCTGCCGGACCAGCCGGCGAAGCCGAACACACGCGCCGGCGGCGCGATGGTCATCCCGCGTGCCTCGCGTGCCGCTCGCGGCCGCCGCGGCCCCGCTCGGCGAGCGGTCGCCGCAAATCCGCGGCGAGACCGGAGGCGACGACCCTGCCATCCCAGGTGAGCGCTGCCGCGGCAAGGCCGGGGTCGGCGTCGAGCGCGGCCTCGATGCCCTGCATCGCGAGGCGCCGCACATGGGGCAGCGCCGCCGCGGCGAGCGCAAGGGTCGCGGTGCGCGGCACCCGCGCGGGCAGGTTGGCGATGCACGAATGCACGATGCCTTCCTCGACATACGTGGGCGCCGACATCGTCGTCATGCGCGACGTTTCGGCGATGCCGCCCTGGTCGATGCCGACGTCGACAAGCGCGCTGCCCGGCCGCATCGTCGTCAGCATCGCCCGCGTCACGAGGCGCGGCGACAGCCGCCCCGGCTCGAGCACGGCGCCGATGATCGCGTCGGCGGCGGCGATCGCCGCCGCAAGTGCATCTGCGCCCGCCGCTGCCAGCCGGTGCGTGACGATGCGCGGATCGCGTGCGGCGAGCGCAGCCAGCCGCGCCGTGCCACGCGAATACACGTCGACATGCGCGCCCATTGCCGCGGCCGTGAGCGCGGCCTGCGCGCCCACATTGCCGGCACCGATGACCACGACCCGCGCGCCGGCGACATCGTCGACGCCGGTGATGAGCACGCCGGCGCCTGCACTGCCGCCAAGCGCTTCCTGCGCGACGAAGGGGGCCAGGCGGCCGGCGATGCGCGACATCGGCGCCAGGATCGGCAGCGCGCCGGCAGCATCGCGCACCGCCTCGAAGGCCACGACTCGCAGTCCGCGCGCGAGCACCGCGTCGAGCAGCGCGGGATCACGCGCCAGTTGCGCGAAGCCGAACACGGTGGTGCGCGGTGCGACGAGGTCCCATTCGGGCCGCTGCAGCTCCTTGACCTTGACCACGAGCTCGCAGGCGAAAACCTCGGCCGGGGACGTCGACACCTGGGCGCCCGCCGCGGCATAGGCCGCGTCGCCGAACCCGGCACGCGCGCCGGCGCCTGCGCCGACGATCACGCGATGGCCGTCGCCGGCGAGCGCGTGGACGGCATCGGGCGTGAGCGCGACACGCCGCTCGCCGTCCTTGGTTTCGCAGGGGACGCCGACGTCCATGCTCAGCGCGCGAATCCGCCCAGCGCCACTGCCGCCAGCCCAAGCACGAGGTTGACCACGATGAGCACGCGCACCGTGCTCATCGCGCGACCGCCGCCGCTCCAGTCGCCGTGCTCGACCGCCACACGCAGGCGGCGCAGCGCGACCAGCGCGATGTACGCGTAGACGGCGATCATCACGATGCAAAGACCGATCATCGCGTGCACGCCGGGACGGACGCCCGCGAGCCCGCCGACCGCGTGCAGCAGCACCCCGCCGCTGGCCACGAGCACGACGATCGCGAGGCCGGCCCACGCCACGAAGCGCCGCATCACCGCGGCCAGCAGCGCCAGGCGCTGCGGCGGGGGCAGCCCCGCCACCGACGGCCGCAGCGCGAACTGCGCGAAGAACATCCCGCCGACCCACACCACGGCGCCCAGGAGATGCAGCGAACGCAACCACCCCATATCCATTGTCGCCTCGGCCAAACGGCCATTGTAACGGCGCCGAATGGCGCAATCTGCGCCTTGGGGCTAAGCTAGGACAGCCGGCGGTGCCGACAGCGAAGGCACGATCGGCGACAAACGCGAGACGAGGGACGATCCGCCCGATGGCCATCGACGCAACTGCTGCCGACGACGACGTCGGCGGCGTCATCGAACGCATCATCACCGACGTACCGGCGCCACGCGACGCGACGCGCGCCGCCACGCCAGCCGCGGCGGGCGAGATCATGCGCGCGGCCGCGCGTCGCGCCGCGCTGGTGTCCGGCTCGCTGGCGCTGCCGCCCGGTCCGCTGGGCATCGCCACCGTGCTCCCCGACCTGTACCTGATCTGGGGCATCCAGCGGCAGATGGTCGCCGATCTGTTCGCAATCCACGGCCGCACCGCCGACCTGACGCGCACGCACATGCTCTATTGCCTGTTCCGCCATGCGGCGAGCCAGGTGCTGCGCGATGTCGCCGTGCGCGCCGGCGAGCGCTTCGTCGTGCGCGAGATCACGGCGGGCGCGCTGCGCGGCGTGGTCGGCTCGCTCGGCGTCGCCGTGACGCGACGCGTGGCCGGCACTACCGCCGGCCGCTTCGTGCCGGCGCTCGGCGCCGCCGCCGTCGCTGCCTACGCCTACTGGGATACGCTGCAGGTCGCGAAGAGCGCGTACCGGCTGCTCGAGCCGCCTGCATCCGCGTAGGCGAGTGCCCGCCCTATGTGCGGACGCTACGAACTGCATACGCATCCCGCCGCGCTTGCGCTGGCGTTCGGCCTGCCGCACCCGCCGGACATCACGCCGCGCTACAACATCGCGCCGATGCAGAACGTGCCGGTGATCCGCCGCGCCGCGGACGGCGCGCGCGAGCTGGCGCAAGTGCGCTGGGGCCTCGTGCCGCGCTGGGCCAAGGATCCATCGATCGGGGCACGCATGATCAATGCGCGCGGCGAGACCATCGCCACCAAGTCGGCATTCCGGCGCCCGTTCGAGCGCCACCGCTGCCTCATTCCGGCGGATGGCTTCTACGAGTGGAAGACGCTGCCGGGCGGCCGCAAGGTTCCGTTCCACGTGACGATGAAGGATGGTCGCCCGTTCGCATTCGCCGGCGTGGCCGAGCGCTGGCTCGGCGCCGACGGCGAGGTCATCGATTCGTGCGCGATCGTCACCACTGCGGCCAACACGCTGCTGCGGCCGGTGCACGAGCGCATGCCGGCGATCGTCGCGCCGGGCGATTACGAGCGCTGGCTGGACGTCAGCGGCGACACGCCGCCGATCGAAGTCGTCGCGCCATTCGCGTCCGAAGCGATGGCCATGCAGCCCGTGTCGACCCGCGTCAACTCGGTACGCAACGACGATGCCGCGCTGCTGGCGCCGGTCGCCGCGGATGCGGAAGCGGCCGAGCCGGAAAACGCCCTCACGGCGTCCGGTGTCGCCGGGTCACCGCAGCAGGATCTCTTCTAGCGCGAAACTACTGCGGCGCGCACATCCCGACGCCGTCGGCGCCGTAGCCCTCCGAGATGTAGCCACGGGCGATCATCGTCGCGCGCACGCCGCGGTCGGTCGTGTAGCGGTGGTTCGAGGCGGGACCGCCATTCCACAGGCGGAAGACCGGCACGGTCCCCGCAGGGCATGCGCCACTGGCGGCATCCGGAATGAGCATGTACATCACCGCGCTGCCTTCCAACATGTACGTCGGGAACATCGCCGGAATCGCGTTGCATTCCGCCGGCAGCACCGAGAAGAAATGCGAATTGCCCTGCGCCGGCGGAATGTAGTAGCGGCATACCGGCGAGGTCCCCGGTTGCGGCGTGAGGTACGTCTCGAAGGTATACCCGGTACGCGCCCAGCCGGCGATCTGGCCGGCGTCGAGCACCTCGATTTCCGCCGGGCTGGCCGTGATGAAGTAATGGTTGAGCGCGGCGTTGTAATACTCGACGACGCTGCTCGTGCCGCCGGCCTCGCTGCCGCCGGTGCCGGCGAGCGCGAGCACGAGCGTGCCCTGGTCGGTGGCGATCTCGACGCTGCCGCCATGCGGGCCCAGTGACTGCGGCGTGAAGCGGTAGATCAGCGTGCAACTCGTGCCGGCCGCCAGCGCCACGCCCGGCGCGCACGTGCCGCCGCCGGCAAAGTCGGCAGGATCGCTTTGCGGCGTGATCGCCGTGATCGTCAAAGATCCGCCGCCGGCATTGCTCAGCGTGGCCGACACGGGCGCACTCGTGGTGCCGACCACCGACTCGCCGAACGTGAGGACCGTCGGCGCGAGTAACGCCTGCGGCGGCTCGGGCGGCGGCGTGGTGCCGCCGCCACCGCTCGTGGCCGCGAGTGCCGTCGCCGTCACCGGGAACGAGTAGGTCCCCACGCCGTTGGTCGTGGCGATGTTCACGTAGGAGGCCGCGCGCACGCCGGCGGCGCCCTTGGGCGTGAAGACGATGTTGAAGCTGCAGCTTTCGCCCGCGGCGAGCTCGGTGCCGTTGCTGCACCCGTCGCCTCGCGAAAGCTCGGCGCCTCCGAGCGACACCGCATTGATCGTCAGCGGCGCGGTAGTCGACGCGTTGGTGAGCGTGATCGGGCGCGGCGCCGACGACGCGCCGATGGGTGTCGCATCCATCGCCACCACCGGCGGCAGACCGCACAGATAGCCCTGTCCCTTCATCCCGTCGCTGGGGCCATACAGGCAAAGGCAGCCGTGCTTGTCGTCGTCGGTCAGGTCGGCAATGGTGTTGTATGCGGTGTCCGGCACGCCGGGATTGTTCGCGCTGTCCGGGCCCGACATCACCGCGTTCTGGATGTTCGAATGCGCGAGGCCGAGCGCGTGCCCCCATTCGTGCACCGCGGCGCGCGCGAGCGTGGTGGTGGAGTTGACGAACGTGCTCGAGAACGTGATGTCGAACCCGTTGATCGTCGAGTCGGCGCCTTCGTAGTCCCAGGTGATGGCGGACGTGGCGCCGTTGCCGTTGACGCCGAGCGTGAGATCGCCCCAGCCCACGACGTTTTCGCCGGGGGAAGTGCTGGTGCCATCCATGTTCTGCGGCAACGACGTGGTGTCGTCACCGCGAACGATGGACACGCGACAGACGTCCATCCACTTCTGCGCGGCGTTGGCGATGCCGGCGGCGACGAGGTCGATGTCGAGCGATGTCGGCCGGCCGGCGTCGTTGTAGCGCCAGTCGATCGGCGTCTTCCAGCGCGCGGGCGAGCCGAACATGTAGAGATGCTTGGCGACCGACGCGCGCCGATCGATGAAGCCGCGCGCCGGGTCGCCCTCGAAGCCGGGCCACGGCAACGCAGGGTCGGCGAGCGCGGCACGCGCCGCGGCGAGCATCAGCAGTGAGGCGCAATAACGTGTCGTTCGTGGCACGAACTCGCGCATTGGGTAGCGGATCGCCCGGACAACGCGGCGACGGTATTCAAGGTGGCGCAAACATAGCACGCAGCCACGGTCGGGCCGTGCCGGTGGCCCGCCCTTTTCTGGCGTCCGTTGGCGTCCTACGGCGTGTACGAATCGGGCGTTTCAGCGCAGCGAAGCGTTAAATGCATCGAGCGCGCGGCTCCCTGGAACCAGGTCTTTCTCGACGAGCGCGTTGAGCGGTGTGGTTGTCGTCAACAGCGCATCGTGCAGGTCATGGCTGTCCGGTTGCACGTACAGCAGCCCGGTCACGACTTCGCCGGCGGCGCGCCGCGACTCGAGGTACGTCATCGCATTGAGCTTGTCGCGCGGATCGTAATCGGCCGCGAGCTTGCGCAGCCTCAGCGTGCCGCCGTCGTGCAGCACGACGTCCTGCACGCCGCCCGGCGGGGGATCGGCGCCGATGGCTTCGCGATCGGGCATGAAATCGAGGCGGTTGACGGCCTCGTTGTGGGCGCGCACATAGTCGTAGCTCTTGGTCGACCCCTGGTGGTTGTTGAACGCGACGCACGGGCTGACGACATCGAGGAACGCCGCACCCTTGTGCTCCACCGCCGCCTTGATCAGCGGCACCAGCTGCGCCTTGTCGCCGGAGAATCCGCGTGCGACGAATGTCGCGCCGAGCGTCAGCGCCAGCATCACGAGGTCGATCGGCTCGTCGGCATTGGCGGCACCGCGCTTGCTGCGGCTGCCCTTGTCGGCCGTCGCCGAGAACTGGCCCTTGGTGAGGCCGTATACGCCGTTGTTCTCGACGATGTAGACCATGTTGACGCCGCGCCGCAGCACGTGGGCGAACTGGCCGAGACCGATCGACGCCGAATCGCCGTCGCCGGACACGCCGAGATAGATGAGGTCGCGGTTGGCGAGCGCGGCGCCCGTCATCACCGACGGCATGCGTCCATGCACGCTGTTGAAGCCGTGCGAGCCGCCGAGGAAGTAGGTCGGCGTCTTCGACGAGCAGCCGATGCCCGACAGCTTGGCCACGCGGTGCGGCGCGATCGCCAGCTCGAAGAACGCCTGGATGATCGCCGCCGAGATCGAATCGTGGCCGCAGCCCGCGCACAGCGTCGACACGGCGCCCTCGTAGTCGCGGCGGGTGAAGCCGAGCGCATTGACCGGCAGCGACGGATGGTGGAGCTTCGGCTTGGCGAGGTAGGTCATGGAGGATCCCGGGGCGACGGCTAGGAAACCTTGCCGGCCGAAACGAGGTTGAACAGCCGCGCCTTCTCGGCGATCTCGCGCGTGATGAACCGCTCGGTGATCGGCGTGCCGTCGTAATGCAGCACCGGCACCAGCTTGCCGGGGTCGACCTCGCACTCGTTGACGATCAGCATGCGCAATTGCGCGTCGCGGTTCTGCTCGACGACGAATACGTGCTCGTGCGCGGCGATGAAGTCGGCCACCGTGTCGGCGAACGGAAATGCGCGCAGCCGCAGGCGGTCGAGGTGGATGCCCATCCGCGCGAGCTCCGCCAGCGCCTCGGCCATCGCCGCACCGGTCGAGCCGAACCAGATGACCCCGGCGCGCGTCGGCTCCTTCGCGCGTTCGAGCACCGGCTCCGGCAGCAGCTCGCGCGCAGTGTCGAACTTGCGCAACAGGCGCTGCACGTTGTCGACGTACGCCGGACCCTCCTCCGTGTAGCGCGCGTAGCGGTCCTTGGTCGAGCCACGGGTGAAATAGCTGCCGCGCGTCGGATGCGTGCCCGGATAGGTGCGATACGCAATGCCGTCGCCGTCGACGTCGAGATAGCGGCCGAAGTCGCGGCCGGCGTCGAGATCCTCGCGCGTCATCACCTTGCCGCGGTCGAGGCGCCGCGCGTCGTCCCATTCCAACGGTTCGCACAGCCAGTCCTGCATGCCGATGTCGAGGTCCGACATCACGAAGATCGGCGTCTGCAGGCGGTCGGCGAGGTCGAATGCGAGCGCGGCGTGCTCGAAGCATTCCTTCGGATCCTCGGGGAACAGCAGCACGTGGCGCGTGTCGCCATGCGACGCGTACGCGCACGACAGCAGATCGGATTGCTGGGTGCGCGTCGGCATGCCGGTCGACGGGCTGCCGCGCTGCACGTCGAACACCACTGCCGGAATCTCGGCGAAGTACGCCAGGCCGAGGAACTCCTGCATCAGCGAGATGCCGGGCCCCGAGGTCGCGGTGAACGCGCGCGCGCCATTCCATGCGGCGCCGATCACCATGCCGATCGAGGCCAGCTCGTCCTCGGCCTGCACGATGGCATAGCGGTTGGCCTCGCCCGCGGGATCGCTGCGCAGCTTGCGGCAGTGCTTGGCGAACGCCTCGGCGAACGACGACGACGGCGTGATGGGGTACCACGCGCACACGGTCGCGCCGCCGTACACGGCGCCCAGCGCACCGGCGGTGTTGCCGTCGACGAATATCCGCTCGCCGACGTTGTTGCGGCGTTCGATCCGCAGCCCGATGGACGGGAGCTCGTCGGCAGCGTGGTCGCGGCCGAGATGGAACGCCTTGAGGTTCGAATCGTAGAGGGCTTCCTTGCCCTTGTACTGCTCGCCCAGCAGGCGTTCGATCTCGCCGGCATCGATGCCGAGCAGCGCCGACAGCGCACCGAGGTAGATGATGTTCTTGAACAGCTGGCGCTGGCGCGGGTCGTCGTATTCGGCACTGCAGATCGCGGTGAGCGGGATACCGATCGCGGTGATGTCGTCGCGCAACTTCGCCGGCGGCAGCGGCTTGGTCGAATCGTGGAACAGGTAGCCGTTGGGCTCGATCTCGGCGACGTCCTTGTCCCAGGTCTGCGGATTCATCGCCACCATGAGATCGACGCCGCCGCGACGGCCGCGCCATCCCGCCTCGACCACGCGCACTTCGTACCACGTCGGCAGCCCCTGGATGTTCGACGGGAAGATGTTGCGCGCGGCCACCGGCACGCCCATGCGCAGAATGGCACGCGCGAACAGGCCATTGGCGGATGCCGATCCCGAGCCATTGACGTTGGCGAACTTGACGACGAAGTCGTTGATGCGCGGCGCGGCGCTCATCGCGTCGCCGCCATCGCCGGCGCCCGTGGCGCAGCGCTGGGCGTCCGCGACACGCGATCGTCGGCCTGCGCCATTTCCAGCAGGAACTTCTGCATGTCCCAGGCGCCCGTCGGGCAGCGCTCGGCGCACAGGCCGCAATGCAGGCAGACGTCCTCGTCCTTGACCATCACGCGCCCCGTCTTCAGCGCGCCGGACACGTAGAGGTCCTGGGTCGCGTCGAGCGCCGGGGCGGAAAGTCGCGCGCGCAGATCGGGCTCGTCGCCGTTGGCGGTGAACGTGATGCAATCCATCGGGCAGATGTCGACACACGCATCGCATTCGATGCACAAGCGGTCGGCGAACACCGTCTGCACGTCGCAGTTGAGGCAGCGCTGGGCCTCGGCGAACGCGAGCTGGGGATCGAAACCGAGCTCCACCTCGATCTTGATGCTCTTGAGCGCGATCACCTTGTCCTTGAGCGGCACGCGATAGCGCGCGTCGACCGCGATCGCGTTGTCGTAGCTCCATTCGTGGATGCCCATCTTCTGCGACACGAGATTGACGTGCGGCGGCGGTCGATCGAGCATGTCCCCGGCCTGGCAATGACGGTCGATCGAGATCGCCGCCTCGTGGCCATGCGCGACCGCCCAGATGATGTTCTTCGGCCCGAGCGCCGCGTCGCCGCCGAAGAACACGCCGGGCAGCGTCGACATCAGCGTGACACGATCGAGCACGGGCATCCCATGCGCGTCGAAGTCGAGGCCGATGTCGCGCTCGATCCAGCCGAACGCATTCTCCTGGCCGATCGCCACCAGCACGTCGTCGCACGCGATGTGGACGCCGGGCTCGCCGGCAGGCGCGAGCGTGCGGCGGCCATCGGCGTCGCGCGTCGCCGCGACCTTTTCGAACGTGACGCCGGTCAGGCGTCCGGCGTCGTGGGTGAAGTGCTTGGGCACGAGGTAGTTGTGGATGGGGATGCCCTCGTGCATCGCGTCTTCCTTCTCCCACGGCGATGCCTTCATCTCGCCGAAGCCCGAGCGCACCACGACCTGCACATCCTCGCCGCCCAGTCGGCGCGCGCTGCGGCAGCAGTCCATCGCCGTATTGCCGCCGCCGAGCACCACGACGCGCCGGCCGATCGCTGTCGTGTGGCCGAACGACACCGACGACAGCCAGTCGATGCCGATGTGGATATGCTTCGCCGCCTCGCGGCGGCCGGGGATCTCGAGATCGCGCCCGCGCGGCGCGCCGCTGCCGACGAAAATCGCGTCGAAGCCCTCGCCGCGCAGGTCGCGCAGCGAATCGATGCGCACGCCGCTGCGGAACTCGACGCCCATGTCGAGGATGTAGCCGCACTCCTCGTCGATCACGGTGTCGGGCAGGCGGAACTTCGGGATCTGCGAGCGCATCATGCCGCCCGCGCGCGCGTCCTGGTCGAACACCACGCACTCGTAACCCAGCGGCGCCAGGTCGCGCGCCACCGTCAGCGACGCGGGTCCTGCGCCCACCAGTGCCACGCGCTTGCCGTTGCGCACGGCCGCCTTGCCCGGCAGGCGCGTCGCGATGTCATCGTCCTTGAAATCGGCAGCGACCCGCTTCAGCCGACAGATGGCGACGGGTTCCGGCTTGGCGTCGCCGGCGCGCGCCGGTGCACCCTCCTCCACGCGCCCGCGGCGGCATGCGGGCTCGCAGGGCCGGTCGCAGGTGCGCCCGAGGATGCCGGGGAAGACATTCGATTTCCAGTTGACGAGGTACGCGTCGCTGTAGCGCCCGGCGGCGATCAGGCGGATGTACTCGGGAACCGGCGTGTGCGCGGGACACGCCCATTGGCAATCGACGACCTTGTGGAAATACGCGGGCGCTGCGATGTCCGTTCTCTTCAATGCCCCTCCGGCAGTTCGTGCGGGCGCGCCGAAGGCGAAATGCCGCTGTCGGCGTCACTGGGATCGACGCCGCGGCCTTTTGTTCCGGCCCACGCCGGCTCGAATCTCGCATCCAGGTCGCTGGCGGCGATGCTACGCCCATCGCGCGGGGACTGTGAAGCCACAGGCGACCTGACGCAACGGCGATGTCCTATTTTCACAACGCCGCCACCAGATGGTGCGGCGCACCATGCCCTGGGACGTGCGCCGGTCGCGCTGCACCGGCGGCGTAGAATGCAGGTAGTCCACAACGTATCGCATCGCATGCACGAAACCCTGCTGTCCACGCCGGCCATGCCGGCCGCGGACGACGCCTCCGCATCGCCGGCGGCGGTGGCCCCCCGCCCGCACGCCGCGCCGCGCCTGACGTCGCTTTCGCACGGCGGCGGCTGCGGCTGCAAGGTCGCGCCCGCCGCGCTGCGCGACCTTCTCGCGCGGGCGATGCCGGGCATCGCCACGCCGGGGCTGCTGGTCGGCACCGAAACCTCCGATGACGCCGCCGTGTACCAGCTCAACGCCACGCAGGCGGTCGTCGCCACCACCGATTTCTTCATGCCGATCGTCGACGATCCGCACGACTTCGGCGCGATCGCCGCGACCAATGCCATTTCCGACGTCTACGCGATGGGCGGCACGCCGCTGTTCGCGCTGGCGCTGGTGGCGATGCCGCTGGCCCGCCTCGAACCCGCGGTCGTGCGGGCGATCCTCGAGGGCGGCGAGAGCACGTGCAGGCGTGCCGGCATACCGGTCGCAGGCGGCCACACGATCGATTCCGTCGAGCCCATCTACGGGCTCGCCGTCATCGGCGTCGTCGATCCGCGCCGCCTCAAGCGCAATGCCGGCGCGCGCGACGGCGACGTGCTGGTGCTCGGCAAGCCGCTCGGCGTCGGCATCTATGGCGCGGCGTTGAAGAAGGACGCGCTCGACGCGGCGGACTATCGCGCGATGGTCGACATCGCCACGCGCCTCAACACGCCCGGCGTGGCGCTGGGCGCGATGGACGACGTCCACGCGCTGACCGACGTCACCGGCTTCGGCCTCCTCGGGCATCTGCTCGAGGTCTGCCGCGCCTCAGGCGTGCGCGCCGAGCTCGAGTGGTCGCGCATCGCGCGCGGCCCGAACGTCGACGCGCTGGCGGCAGCGGGCCATGTCACCGGCGCGTCGGCGCGCAATTTCGCGAGCTACGGCAGCGAGGTGACGCTGTCGCCGTCGCTGCCCGCGGCGGCGCAGGCGGTGCTCACCGACCCGCAGACTTCCGGCGGGTTGCTGGTGGCGGTGGCGCCCAATGCCGCGGCCGACGTCCTCGCGCGTTTCCATGCCGAGGGGTTCACCGCAGCCGCAGTCATCGGCCGTGTCGCGCAAGGCACGGCGCTCGTCGAGGTGCATTAGACATGGATGCAGGAATGCGCCGACAGACGCGCGCAACCCCCCGGCGTACCGTGGATACACCCATCAACGTGGCTTGAGCATGAAACTGCCTTCGATCCGCCCCGTGGCGGCGGCCCATTCGCCGCTGGCCGATGCGTATTTCAGCGTGCGCGCCGCGAGCGAGGCGCTCGCCGCGCCGCTGTCCGCCGAGGACTGCGCGCTGCAGTCGATGCCCGACGCCAGTCCCGTCAAATGGCACCTCGCGCATACCACGTGGTTCTTCGAGACCTTCGTGCTGGCGCCACATGCGCCCGACTACGCTGCGCTCGATCCTGCCTACCGGATGCTGTTCAACTCGTATTACAACGCGGTGGGCGACCGTTATCCGCGGCCCGATCGCGGCCTCCTGTCGCGGCCGTCGCTCGACGACGTGCGCGCCTACCGCGCCCACGTCGATGCGGCGATGGCGCGGCTGCTGGTCGACGGTGTCGACGCGCCTCTCGCCGAGATCGTGACGCTGGGCTTGCACCACGAGGAGCAGCACCAGGAGCTGATCCTCACCGACGTCAAGCATCTGTTCGCGCACAACCCGCTGCGGCCGCGCTACACGCCGGCATGGCCGCTCGCCACGGTGACGCCGCGGCGCGCAAGTTTCGTGGAGTTCGCGGGGGGGCTGCACGAATTCGGCCACGACGCGCGCAACGCAGGCTTCGCGTTCGACAACGAGGGTCCGCGCCATCGCGCATTCGTCGCGCCGTTCGCGCTGGCGTCGATGCTCGTCACCAACGGCGAGTTCATCCGCTTCATCGACGACGGCGGTTACCGGCGCCCCGAGCTGTGGCTTTCCGCCGGCTGGGACGAGGCACAGCGGCAACAGTGGACCGCGCCGCTGTACTGGTCGGCACAAGACGGCCGCTGGTCGACGTTCACGCTGCATGGCGAGGCCGAGGTCGATCCGCATGCGCCGGTGACGCACGTCAGCTACTTCGAAGCCGATGCGTATGCGCGCTGGTCGGGTGCGCGCCTGCCGACCGAATACGAATGGGAACTCGCCGCGCGCACGCTGCCCGTGCGCGGCAATTTCGTCGACAGCGGGGCGCTGCACCCGATGGCGCTGATGGCGGCGCCGGGGCCTGGCGTCCTGGCGCAGATGTACGGCGACGCCTGGGAATGGACGCAGAGCGCCTACCTGCCCTATCCCGGCTACCATCCGGCGGCGGGCGCGATCGGCGAATACAACGGCAAGTTCATGTCCGGGCAGATGGTGCTGCGTGGCGGCTCGTGCGCGACGCCGCCGACCCACGTGCGCGCGACGTACCGCAATTTCTTCCCGCCGGTCGCGCGCTGGCAATTCAGCGGCATCCGCCTCGCGCGCGACGCGTGAGGCAGGCGCGGAGGCGTCAGCGCGCGAAGTAGACGGCGAAGTCGCCGGCGGCGTCCTGCCAGCGCTCCACTGATCCGAAACCCGCGCCTTCGAGCAGCGCGGTGAACTCCGCCGGCGCGTACTTGTACGAATCCTCGGTGTGGATGCGCTCGCCGGCAGCAAACCTGCGCGCCGTGCCGTCGATGCCCACGGTCTGCGGTCGCGACGCCTCGAGATGCATCGCGACTCGCCCCAGTGCCTCGTCGTAGGTGGCGCGATGCACGAAGGCCGCCGGCGCGAATTCGGCAGGCGCCACGCGGTTGACGTGCACCAGGATGTTGCGGTTGAACGCCGCCGTGACACCGGCGGCGTCGTCGTACGCGGCGACGAGGCGCGCCGGGTCCTTGCGCGTGTCGACGCCGATCAGGAGCCCGCTGCCCGGCCGCGTCGCGCAATGGCGTGCGATGCCCGCGGCGAAGCGGCGCGCCGCTGCGGGCTCGAAGTTGCCGATCGACGACCCCGGATAGAAAAACGTCACGGGCCCGGCGCCCAGGTCGGCGTCGAGGTCGAGTCCCTGCGTGAAATCGGTGACGATGCCGGCGGCGTCGATGGCCGGGTGGTCGTGGCGGAACGCTGCCAGCGTCGCCGACAGCGCGTCGCGCGCAATGTCGACCGCGAGGTAGCGTCGCGTGGCGAGCGCGTCGAACCACGCCGCCGCCTTGCGCCCGTCCCCGGCGCCGAGGTCGACCAGCGTCGTGCCGCGGCCCGCCGCGCGCACGATCGCATCCCGATGCGCCGCGAAGATCGCACGCTCGGTGCGCGTCGGGTAGTACTCGGGCAGCTCGCAGATGGCGCCGAACAACGCGCAGCCGACCGCATCGTAGAAATATTTCGGCGACACCCAGGCTTGCGGCGCGCGCAATCCGGCGATCAACGCCGCACGTTCCCGCTCGGGATCGATGCGCAGGCGGTCGACGAGGCGCGGTCCGCCGTCCATCATCGGTGAGAGGCGCGGGTCGCCGGCAGGCGACGCACGACGGCGGGATCGCTCCAGTCGAGCGCACCGGCGATGTAAGACTGGATGCGGCCGTCGGGCGCGATGACGAAGCTCGACGGGTAGATCGCGATCCGCCAGTCGGCAGCGGCCTCGCCGTGGGCGTCGAGCAACACGTCGAGGTCGAGCGATTGCGCCGCCAGGAATTGCCGGACCTTTGGCTGCGATTCGCCGACGTTGACCGCGAGCACCACCACGCCGGCGGCCTCCGCCTTCGCCAGTGCCGCAAGCGACGGCATCTCCTCGCGGCAGGGGCCGCACCACGTCGCCCAGAAGTTGACGATCACCGTCCTGCCGCGTAGCGACTTGAGGTCGACGCGCCTGCCATCGAGCGTTGCGAGCGCGAGCTTCGGCGTGGCGCCCCCTTTCCACGGCACGAGCACGTTGGCCTCGATGGCTCGCGCGGTATCGGTGGCGACGCACGCCAGCGCGGCGACGATCGCAAACACCGCGGCCATGCGTCGTCTAGGCAGACGTGAGTTCACGCGCGGTCATCGTGTAATTGAAGTTGTTTGGATCGAGCGAGTCCAGGCGCCCGTCGGCCGTCTCGGCCTGCGGATACATCAGGAAGCCGATCGGACCGCGCGTGGCCCCGGCAAGTTCGACATCGTGGGCGAAATTGAACGCCATCCAGTTCATCTCCCAGCCGCCGAACAGGCGCTTGCGCGCTGCCATCACGACCGGATCGTCCTCGCGCTTGCCGCCATCCTCCTCGAGGATCACCTTGCGCACGTCGGCCGGATCGACCGGTACCCAGCCGACGCCGTTCTGGAAATATTCGGCGCGACAGTGTTGCGCGCGGGTGATGTCGCCCGCCTTGCCGAGGCTCTTGTAGCCGAGCCGCGAGTCGGCGACGCGCACGCCATAGACGTCGCGCGCGGGAATCCTCAGGCTGCGTGCCATCCCCACGAACAGGGCATTGAGGTCGGCGCATTTGCCGCCGAGGTTGCCCGATTCGAGCATGTAACGGATATCGCCGGTGCCGCAGCCGCGCACCTTCGGATCGCGCTGGGTGTTCGCGCAGATCCAATCGTACAGCGCGCGCGCCTGCGCCTCGTCGCCTCGCGCACTCCTGGTTGCCTCGCGCGCCGTCGCCAGCACGATGCCGTCGGTGGGGATGAGGCGCGTCGCGCGCAGGTAGTGTTGCCGCACGTCCGCCGCGAGCCCGGCGCCCGTCTTCCGCGTCACGTCCACCGCGCGATCGCGCGTGGCGACACGCGACACCAGCGTCGCGCGTGCCGGCGACTCGGCCGGCCAATCCGCGGCCACGACCGCGGCGCCCCAGGAACCATCGCCGGCGAGCGCGAGGTTGCCCCCGCTCGACCACCGGTCGCCGAGGCTCTTCTGCCAGTCGGTGTCTTCGCGCAACGGAACCGGCAGCCACACTTTCGTGGCGCCCGCCGGGAACAGCACGTCGACGGTGGTGGTGACCTCGAACACGCGCCAGGCTGCGTCGGCGCCGTCGGCGGCGATCGCCCACCGCGGCAGCATTGTTGCCGCGCCGCCGATCGTGGATAGTTGCAGGAATTCACGTCGTTTCATCGATGACACTCCGGGATAGCCCACGATGCTCAATGCCGTGCTTCGGCGCCACCCTCCGGATGCGCAGCGCCTCGTGCCTGCATGGCTCGCGCCGGCATGGCGACCGATTCGCGCCTGCACCCGGCGATGCGCGCTGTGGGCGGCGCTCGTGACGGTGCTGCCGATCACGGCAATTGCCGACATTGGGACCGGCGATGCGGCGAATGTGGCGGCCGGCGACCATGTCGGCCCCTATGCCGCCAGCGACTTCGGGATCACGACCGGCCGAGCGGCCGGAATCCAGCCCGCGGCCGCGTGGTATTTCGCCGACGAGTATATCGCGACGCCGCGCGCGGGCCTTGCCGTAACCTCAATGACGCCGGGCGTGCGCGCGATCGACGACGTCGCGCGCGCCCCGCGCGAGCACGTCGCGCCCGGCTGGCCGGCGATGGTGTGGATTGGGTCAACCCATCTCCTGCGCGACGCGCGGATGACGCCCGACGGCACCGCCGTGAAAGCCGATGGCGCGGCGCTGCGACTCATGCTCGCGCCCAAGCTCGCGCTCAACCGCGCGTACTTCGACGCGAGCTCCGCGCGCTTCGCCGCGGCGCGGCCGCTGACGCTGCGCGGCGAGCGCGACGGCGACGCCTTCGTGCTGCGTTCGCTGTGGCCGCAGGACTTCGCCGTCGACGCAACGCTCGCAGCGGCCCCGCTGCCGGCTGCCGCCTCGCCGCAGCTGGCGATACGCGCGCTGATGCGGGCGACGCCCGACGGCGGCGCGCGCGAGGCGTTCGCCGCGACGCTGGTCCACCGCCGCGAGGGCGCGCCGCGAAGCTTCGACGGCAAGCCGGCACTCGTGATCATGGTCAACGGCGCGCAAGGCGACGACGACGAAGCCTGGGGCGGCCATTTCGCCATCGGCACCGGCGTCATCGGCGCAGGCGGCGCGATCGGCGACATCCTGGTCGACAATTTCTACTCGCTCGACGTCGTCAGCGAAAAGGGCATCCTCGCCGCGCCGACGCCGCTCGATCGCTATCTCGGCGATCTCAACAGCGGCCAGGGCTGGTACCGGCCGTCGTTTGTCGCGGTCGCCGTCCTCGACGACGCGCGCGCGGCGCGCGAGGTGCAGGACGCGTTCAACCGCATGTACCTGCAATTCTGGCGCCACCAGCTCGTGTACCAGCACGCGACGATGAATTGCGCCGGCATCAGCGTCGACACGTTGCGCGCGCTGGGATTGCCGATACCGCGGCGCGGGGCGACGAGCTACGTCGAAGCGTGGCTCGGCGTGCCCTACGCGCTCGCGAAATACCGCTCGCTGGCGCAGGCGCGAATGGCCTACGAATACCTGACCGAGGATGTCACGCGCCTGTTGCCCGCCGCGGCCTTCGAGGACACGCTGGCAACGCTGCTGCGGCTCGCGCAAGACGGCACGCGTGAAGGCGACGGCGCGCTCGCGCGTCAGCTCGCCACCGACGTCGTCGCCATCGAGCTGCTGCGCATTCCGCAATGGCCGTCGTCGC
Source organism: uncultured Pseudomonadota bacterium (assembly GCA_963781395.1). Lineage (GTDB taxonomy): Bacteria > Pseudomonadota > Gammaproteobacteria > Burkholderiales > Casimicrobiaceae > VBCG01. The sequence continues at coordinate 247,852 of CAWAFO010000008.1, read as the reverse complement.
GGCGCTTCGGCAGCTGGCCGGTGGTGACGCCGGGCGAGTATTTCGGCAAGATTCCGCACGACCCCGCCGACGTCGAGACCGTGCCCGTCCCCCCGCGCGAATTTCCGGCGTCGCTGCGCGATCCGGATCTGCTGCGGCCTCCGGCGCGGCGCTCGGACGTTCCGCTCTTCGCCTGGGCCGGCGTCGTCGCGATTGCCCTGGGTTACGCGCTGCGACTCATCCGTCGCCCGCGGCGACGCCCGCGGCGAGCCTGAGCGCGCGCCGATAGGCGACGAGTGCGGCGACGCCGAGCGCCGCCAGCAGGTACGGCGCGACGCGGCGCGACGGATCGATGCCCTGCACAAGCGACAGCGTGACCGGAGCGACGGCGCGCGCGAAGAACTGCGGCCGTGCGAGGCGCCCGAGCAGGCTGCCGTAGCCCTGCGCGCCGAACAATGCGCGCGGCACGGTGCCGCGCACGATGGTGAATACGCCGTTCGCCCAGCCATAGGCGATGACGAACGCGAGTGCGACGATCCAGGTGCCGTGCACCTGCGTGAGCACGCCCAGCGCCACGGCCATTAGCGCGAACGCAAACGTGCCGGTGGAGGTGGCCGCGACGTTGCGCGCGGCGCCGTATTCGACGATGCGCCCCGCCACCTGCATCGGGCCGATCATCGAGCCGATGAGCACCGCATCGCGCGCGGCGAGCCCGCTGGCGCCGAGCAGCGTCATCAGGTGCGCCGACACGGCGACCGCGACGAACGAGGTGATCGACATCGCGAGCGCGAGCCACAGCAGCGCGCGCGGCATCGGCATCGCAGCTGGCGGCTCCGGTCTCGGTGCCGACGGTGCGGGTGCATTTGCCGCCGGCACGCATAGCGCATGCACCGGCATGCACAACAGGAGGTTCAGCGCCGCGTACACCATGAACGCCTCGCGCCACCCGACGGTTTCCAGCAGGAAGCGCGACAGCGGCCAGAACACGGTGCTGGCGAGCCCGCCGAGCAGTGTCATCACGGTGACGGCGCGGCGAAACGCGGAGGCGGCCACCTGGTGCAGCGTGGCGAAGCCGGCGTCGTACAGCACGGCCGTGCTGGCGACACCGGCCAGCAGCCAGCCGGCGACGAGCATCGGCGTGTTCTGTGCCGCAGCGAGCAGCGCCATCGACGCCGCGGCCAGCAGCGAGCCCGCCGTGAGCACGCGCCGGCCGCCGTGCGCGTCGATTTCGCGGCCGACCGCAGGCGCGGCCAGGCTGGACAGCAGCATGCCGCCGGAGAACGCGCCGAACAGCACGATCTCGCCGGTACCGAGCGCGACGCGCATCGGCTCGCCGAGCACGCCGATCGCGTAGAACAGCGTGCCCCAGGACACGACCTGCGTCACGCCGAGCAGGACCACCAGCACGCTGACGGGCATCGGAATCGCGGCGGCGCGCATCGCTGCATTCTCGCATGCGGACAATAGGAGAATGACCCGGGCGATCCGGCGCACGCGTCATGCGATGCCGACGCCTGGAGCTCGCGGCCGCGTCCGGTGCCCGCCCGCGAAGATTTTCAGCGTGCGATAAAGCCGCGCCCCGCGAGCTCGCGGACGATGCCATCGGCCACCTGCGGCGCGTCGGCGTCCAGCGACTTCGGATACAGCTTCGTCACGTACGCCGACCACGCGAGCTGTTGCGTCTCGACGTCGTACAGGCGCACCTCGAACTTGACCGACAAGGGCCGCACTTGAACATCGGCCGGATACCAGTTGATCGCGGATCCCGACACGGTCCAGCCCCATGCGCCGGCGGATGGCACGAGGTTCACGTCCGCCGCATCGGGGCGCAACCAGACATAGATCACGCCGTCGGCGCCGGCCGCCCTGATCGCCTCCATCGGCGAAATGCCGTTGGCCACGGCGGCGTCCTCGATGTAGCGGTCGCCGACGATGCCGTTCACGCCCGCTGCCGCCAGCCGCGCCACCAGCGCGTCGTCGAACACCTGGCGCTCCGCCTTCGATGCGCTCATCGCGATCACCGCGAGCTTGCGGTACGGATGCTTCGCCTCGCCGGCGCTCTGGGTGACGCGCGTGCTGGAAGTGATCGCGGCGCAGGCGGCGAGCGCCAGCGTCGCGGCGATGACGATCGCGACGCGCCGGCGCGTCATCCCTTGTCCGCCGGCACCATCGCGCGCGCTGCGAGCGCACCGAGCACGACATCGCAGAACTGCGGCGCTTCCTGCGCGACCGAGCGCGGATCGAATGTCTCCGTGACGCCCGACCAGACGAGCTTCTTGCCGTACACCTCGTACACGGTAGTCTCGACGGTGGCGATGTCGTATTGCCGCACCTCCGGCACGGCATACCAGCCGCCGTAGACGCCGTACCAGCCGAAGCCGCCGTAGCCCGGTCCCGGCACCATGGCCGTCGTCACCTGGGTGCGCGTCTGCACGCGCCGCAGGTGCACCATCATCAGCGCATCGGCGCCCGAGGCGGTGACGGCGCCGTCGAGTTGCGCCTCGCTGGCGCGGCCCTCCGGCAGGAAGCGATAGCCCGGCAGCGCGTCGACGCCGCGCGCGAGCAGCTTCGACACCATGACGTCCTCGAACGTGCGCTCGCTGACGGTGCCGCCGCCGACGCCGACGACGATCCATTTCTTGAACGTGCCGCGGGCATACGACGGGTCGGCCCAGGAGTCCTTCAGCGTCGTCGACGCACAGGCGGCCAGCAGCAGCGCCGCCACGACGAGCACCGCGTGCACCCGGTGCGGGCGTTCGAGCCATAGGTCAGTCATTGCCTCTCCTTCGCATGCGCCGCCCTGCGGCGGATCCTCGACTTGGACCGCGGGTGGACGCTTCGGTGCGATTGCCGTCACTCTGGATGCCTGCACTAGCGGTTGCGGAATGCCGGCTTGCGCTTCTCGACGAACGCGCGCATGCCTTCCTTCTGGTCGTCGAGCGCGAACGTCGAGTGGAACTCGCGCCGTTCGAACAGCAGCCCTTCGGCGAGCGAGCTCTCGTAGGCGCGGTTGACCGCCTCCTTGATCTTCATCACCACGGGCAGCGAATGCGACGCGATCTTCGCGGCCATCGCCAGGGCTTCCTCGAGCAGCTTGTCGGCCGCCACGACGCGCGCGACGAGCCCCGAGCGCTCGGCTTCCGCAGCGTCGATCATGCGTCCGGTCAGGCACCAGTCCATCGCTTTCGCCTTGCCTACCGCGCGCGGCAGGCGCTGCGTGCCGCCGAAGCCCGGCATCGTGCCGATGGTCACCTCCGGCTGGCCGAACTTCGCGGTGTCGGCGGCGATGATGAGGTCGCACGCCATGGCGAGCTCGCAGCCGCCGCCGAGCGCGTAGCCGGCCACCGCCGCGATCACCGGCTTGCGCGTGGTGCGGATCGCCTCCCAGTTGCGCGTGATGTAGTTGTCGGCGTACACCTTGGCGTAGCTCCATTCGGCCATCGCGCCGATGTCGGCGCCGGCGGCGAAGGCCTTGTCGCTGCCCGTGATGACGACCACCGAAATCGCGGGATCGGCGTCGAATCCGCGCAGCGCGTCGCCCAGCTCGTCGGCGAGCGCGTCGTTCAGCGCGTTGAGGCGCGCCGGACGGTTGAGCGTGACGAGCGCCGTGCGCTCGCGCGTTTCGGTGAGGATGTTCTCGTAGGCCATCGTGCTCGTCCGCGGAAGTGGCGGGAATGTAGCGTGCATGGTAATCGACGGCGCGCTGCCCGTCATTGCAGCCGCGTGCGTGCGCGTCAGGCGCGCCCCGGATCGAAGCGCCTGGCGAGATCCTGCCAGCAGCGCCAGTAGTCCTGCTGCAGCGTGGGTGCGGCGAGCGCCCACGGCGTGGGATGGATCGGCGTGCGCGTCTCGAACATGAACGCCATCGTGTCGCGGATGTACTCCGGCTGCGAGGTGTCGGTGGCCAGCGCGCGCGCGTAGCTCGCAGCGTCCGGGCCGTGCCCGCACATGCAGTTGTGCAGGCTCGCGCCGCCCGGCGCGAAGCCTTCCGCCTTGGCGTCGTAGGCGCCCTTGAGGAGTCCCATGAACTCCGACGCCACGTTGCGATGGAACCACGGCGGCCTGAACGTGTGCTCCATGGCGAGGATGCGCGGCGGGAAGATCACGAAGTCCAGCATGTCGACGCCTGGCGTGTCGCTCTGCGACTGCAGCACGAGAAAGATCGACGGATCGGGATGGTCGAAGCTGGTCGAGCCGATGACATTGAAGCGCGTGAGGTCGTACTTGTACGGCGCGTCGTTGCCATGCCACGCGACGACGTCGAGCGGCGAATGGTCGATCGGCGCCGCCCACAGCGCGCCGTCGAACTTGGCGACGAGCTCGAAATCGCCGTCGCGATCCTCGTACCACGCCACCGGCGACAGGAAATCGCGCGGATTGGCGAGGCCGTTGCTGCCGATGGGTCCCAGGTCGGGCAGGCGCAGCGGCGCGCCATAGTTCTCGCAGACGTAGCCGCGCGCCTCGCCGTCGGCAAGCTCGACGCGGAAGCGCATGCCGCGCGGGATCACCGCGATCTCGAGCGGCGCGACGTCGAGGCGTCCCAGCTCGGTGGCGATGCGCAGGCGCCCGTGCTGCGGCACGACCAGCAGCTCGCCGTCGGCGTCGCAGAAGAATCGCTGCATCGATTGATTGCAGGCGTAGACATGGATCGCGCAGCCATTCATCGCCGCAGGCAGCCCGTTGCCCGCCATCGTCACGAGGCCGTCGACGAAATCCGTCGGCGTCGACGGTATCGGCAGCGGACTCCAGCGCAGCGGGTTGGGAGCCGTGGGCACCTCGCCGAACCGCGAGACGACCCCGCCGCTGGCGATGCGGCGAAACGGCGCATGCATCGCCGCCGGCCGGATCCGGTACAGCCAGCTGCGGCGGTTCGCCGCCCGCGGCGCGGTGAACGCAGTGCCGGAGAGCTGCTCGGCGTACAGGCCGTAGGCGACGCGCTGCGGTGAATTCTGGCCCTGCGGCAGCGCGCCGGCGAGGACCTCGGTGGCGAACGTGTTGCCGAAGCCGCTCTGGTACGCAAGCGTGCCGAACACGTCGTTCTTCGCCTGCGCCACGCCGGCGCCGGAACCCTGCGCCACCGCGCTGCCGTCGCGCGGATCGGCGTGGCCGTCGGCGGCCATCAGTGCACCGCGTCCGCGATCTCGGCGCGCGCCGCCGCAATCGCCTCGGCGATGACGTGCTGGTCGCCGATGTGGTTGGCCAGCAGCAGCACGAGCCGCACGTTGACGCGCTCGCTCTGCGCCTCGGTGAGATCGCGATGGGCATCGACCAGCATCGCGTAGATGGCATCGGCGCCAGCGAGGCGCGGCCGGGTGTCGAGCGTGGCCATGGGCATCATCGGCGCGCCGTCGCGCGCTCGACGGCCGCGCACACCGCGGCGACGTCGAACGCGCGCCAGCGCGCGCAAACGTGTTGATCCGGGCGTACAAGGTAGCACGTCCCTGCACGCATGTCGTAACGCCGGGCGACGTGGCCGTCGCGTTCGCCGAGGCGCCCGTGTTGCCGGCTCGCGCCCACGTCGAGGACCTCGCACGCTGCGCGTTCGCGCAGCATGCGCCGCGCGTCGGCGCCGATTGCGGCGTCATAGGCGATCAGCGCGAAGCCGCCACCGAGGCGGTCGATCAGCCACGGCGTGTCGCCGTGCAGCGGCGCATCGGGCGCCACTGCGCCGGGCCGCGCCGCATCCGCCGCCGCGTCGAACGCGCCGTCGGCGTCGGGCGTGTTGAGCGTGGACGCAGATAGCACTGCCGGCGCCGACAGCCGCCCGCTGTTGACCCATTGCCGTGCGAACGGATGGTGCCGCGCGAGCTCGAGCACCGCATCGCGGTAACGCCGCGACGCCGCGGACTTGGGCGAGATGAAGTCGGTCGAGCGCGTCGAATGGCCGATGTCCTCGTCCGCCGCCGCGCCGCGCTCCGCGTCGTAGGTGTCCACCAGTGCCTGCGGCGCCGTGCCGGCGATCACGTGCGCGAGCTTCCAGCCGAGGTTGTCGGCGTCCTGCACGCCACCGTTCGCGCCACGCGCGCCGAACGGCGACACCAGATGCGCGGCGTCACCCGCGAATACCACACGACCATGGCGAAAACGCGCCATGCGCCGGCATTGGAACGTGTAGACGCTCGCCCACTCGATGTCGAACCGGGCGTCTGCGCCGAGCATGGCGCGCACGCGCTCGGCAACCCTCTCGGGTTGCCGCTCGGCCTCGGCATCAGCGTCCGCGCCGAGCTGGAAGTCGAGCCGCCAGACGTCGTCGGCCTGGCGATGCAGCAATGCCGACTGGTTGCGGTGGAACGGCGGATCGAACCAGAACCAGCGTTCGGCCGGAAACGCCGAGGTCATGCGGATATCGGCGATCAGGAAGCGGTCGTGGAATGCACGGCCCTGCGCCTCGAGCGCCAACGCATGCCGCACGGTGCTGCGCGCACCGTCGCAGGCCACGAGCCAGTCGCAATCGAACGCATACGTCCCCTCCGCCGTTGCCACCGCCACGTGCACGCCGTCGGCGCGCGGCTCGAGGCCGACGCAGCGATGGCCGAAGCGCAGCGCGCACTGCCGCAGCGCACGGGCGCGCGCCACCAGCATCGATTCGACGTGATATTGCTGGAGATTGACGAACGCCGGGCGGTGGAATCCGGGCTCCGGCGCGAGATCGAAGTGGAACACCTCGCGCTCGCCGAAGAACACCCGCCCGGTGTGCCACTGCACGCCCTTCGCCACCACCGCATCGCCGACGCCGAGACGATCGAAGATCTCCAGCGTGCGCTTCGCCCAGCAGATCGCGCGCGAGCCGACGCTCACCGTATCGTCGTCGTCGAGCACGATCACCGGGATGTCGCGCTGCGCGAGGTCGATGGCGAGTGCCAGGCCCACCGGTCCGGCGCCGACGATCGCCACAGGCACCCGCGCGCCGTCGCAGCCCGCGCGCGACGCCGGCGCGAACCGCGGATGCACGAATGCGCCCACGCCGGCCGATCCCCCTAGCCTTCCAGCGTGCGCCACATCTCCTTGTCGCGTTCCGCAGTCCAGATCCGCGGATCGGCGTGCGTGGTCGCCTCGTCGTACGCGCGCGTGACGTCGAACGGCAGGCAATGGTCGAAGATCACCCAGTCGCCGAAGCGCGGCTTCAGCGTGGCGTAGGTCTCGCGATACACGGTGCGCAGGTCCTTGCCGGCGGCGGCGCCGCGCTTCACCGCATCGAACATCGTGGTGATGAACGCGCGCGTGCCGTCGAGCCCCGCCTTGACCTCGGCCGGCGACTTGAGCGACGCGCCGCGCCCCGGCACGAGACTGTGCGCGCCGAGCGCGGCGACGCGGTCGAGCGTCGCCGGCCAGGCACCGAGGTAGGCATCGCCGGTATACGGCGTGGCGCCGAACTCGACGAGATCGCCCGAGAACAGCACCTTGTCCTGCGGCAGCCACACCACGGTGTCGCCCTTCGTGTGCCCGCGCCCGAGCTGCAGGATGTCGACGCGCAGCTTGCCGAGCCACAGCGTCATGCTGCCCTCGAACACCAGCGTCGGCCACGTCAGCCCGGGCACCGATTCGACGGCGCGGAACAGGCGCGGGAAACGCTCGATCTCGCTTTGCATGTCCTGCGCCCCGCGCTCGGCGATCAGGTCGTACGTGTCGCGGCTGGCGATGATGTGCTCGGCGGCGTAGCCCGACGCGCCGAGCACGCGCACCGCGTGGTAATGCGACAGCACGACGTAGCGGATCGGCTTGTCCGTCACGCCGCGGATGCGGCGGACGACGTCCTGCGCCATCACCGGCGTCGCCTGCGTGTCGATCACAATGACTGCATCGTCGCCGACGACGATGCCGGTGTTGGGGTCGCCTTCCGCGGTGTACGCGTAGGCGTGCGCCGACAGGCGATCGAAGCTCACCTCTTTCGCGACGAGATCCGCCTGCGACGCGAATGCCTTGTCAGCCATGCTCGATCCTCGCTGCCGATGCCGCAGGCGCGGTCGCGCCCGGCGCATGGAACGATTCTAGCGCCGGCGCGGCGTGTCTATCCGCGCTTCGCGACAATCGCCTCCATCCGGTCCATGATCGCATTCATGCGCTTGACCAGCGCGCGATACGGCGCCGGCGTGGCGAGGTCGACGCCGGCGCGCTTGACGAGCTCGTACGGCGAATCCGAGCCGCCGGCCTCGAGCAGCGCGAGATAGCGCTCGCGCGCGCCGGGCTCGCCCGCCAGCACGCGCTCGGCGAGCAGCGAGCTGGCGGCGACGGACGTCGCATACTGGTAGACGTAGAACGGCGAATAGAAGTGCGGTATGTAGGCCCACTCGATGCAGTCGATGTCGTCGATCTTCATCACGCCGGCATCGACGCCGTGGTAGCGCTTCAATATCCCGCAATAGGTCTGCGTCAGGCTCTCGCCGGTCAGCGGCTCGCCTCGGTCCGCGGTCGCGTGGATCTTGCGCTCGAACTCGGCGAACATCGCCTGGCGGAAGAAGGTCGCGCGCAGGCCCTCCAGCGCCGACCCCAGGTAGAACAGCCGCTCGTCGTCATCCCTGGCCGCCTTCAGCATCTTCTCCAGCAACAGCTCCTCGTTGAACGTCGACGCGATCTCGCCGACGAAAATGGCGTAGTCCGAGGTGGCAAACGGTTGCGCGTGGTTGGCAAGATGGCTGTGCATCGCATGCCCCCACTCGTGCGCGATCGTCGTCAGCGATTCGTAGTTGCCGGAGAAGCCCATCAGCACATAGGGATGCACGTCGTAGGCGGCGCCGGCCATGTGCGCGCCGCTTTCCTTGTGCGGCCGCACAAACGCATCCATCCAGCGGCTGTCGAAGCCGCGACGCATCGCCTCGACGTAGTCGCGGCCGAGCGGCGCCACCGCGTCGAGCACCAGCGCCTTGGATTGCGGCAGCGTGTACGAGTAATCGCCATGCACCAGCGGCGGGTAGATGTCGTAGTAGTGCATGTCGGCGACGCCGAGCATCTTCGCGCGCAGGCGGAAATAACGATGCAGCGTCGGCAGGTTCGCGTTCGCCTCGGCCAGCAGCGTGTCGTAGACGGCAACCGGCACGGCGCGCCGGTCGAGCGCGGCGGTGATCGAGTCGGGGTACTTGCGCACCTTGGCGAAGGTCGCGGCCTGGCGCAGCTGGGTGTACAACGTCACGCCGAGCGTGCGCTCGTAGGTCCTGTATGTGCCGAACAACGCGTCCATCACGCGCTTGCGGTCGTCGCGGTTGTGCGATTCGCGCTGGTCCTCGTAGCCTTGCGCATCGATCTTCACCTCGCGGCCGTCGGCGAGCTTCACCGTCGGCCACGGCAGGTCGGCGTTGGTGAGGGTCGAATAGATGCTGCGGCCGGCATCGGACATGGCGCCGAAGGCGGCCACCAGCGCCTCGCCCTGCGCGTCGAGCGTATGCGGCGCCGCGCGCAGCGTCTCGGCGAGCGGATAGCGGAAGGCAGCGAGCGCGGGATCGGCGGCGACGAGCGCGTCGACGCGCGCCTTGCCGAGCGCAAGCACCTCGGGATCGAAGAACGCATCGGCCTCGCCGAGCTGGCTGCCGAGAAGGTCGCTGCGCTGGTCCAGCGCGATCGACGACGGCAACGACGTGTCGGCGGCGAGCGTCTCGTCGGCATACACGGCCAGCCGATCGTAGCGCTTGCGCATGTCATAGCGCAGCTCGATGCACGCGCGGAAGCGCACGACGCTGTCGCCAAGATGCCCCTTGCACGCGTCCAGCGCGGCGAATTGCGCGACGAGCTTGTCGGCGTCGGCGCTCCACGCCTGCGGCGTCGCATACAGGTCGGCGAGATTCCAGCGGTCGGCGTCGGACTCGGCGAACGCGAGACTCGACGCGCACGCGAGAATCATGGCCGGCGCGGCAAGCACGGATGGGCGCGGCATTGCGATCCTGATGGATATGAACGGTGCGATTGTAGCCGTCGCGCGAACGCGCGCGGCCGCGGCGGCTCCGGTCGGCGTGCCGCTCGCCCCTGCTGATTTCGCGGATCGCGCGTGCGCGGAGCCCGGCGCGATGGCGGCCGCCGGTGGTCGCCTAGCCCGGGCGGCGGGCCCGTCCGCGCGGCACCGGACCCGTGCTGCCGCGCACGATGAGGTCGACCGGGGCTTCCTCGATGCGGGGCACGCGTCGCCCGGCGAAGCGCGAAAGCAGCCGTTCCGCGGCGCGCCGCCCGATGTCGGCGCTCGGGATGTGGATCGTCGTCAACGGCGGCGCGACTTCCGCGGCGAGCTCGATGTCGTCGAACCCCGCCACCGACATCACGCGCGGGACCGGCAGCCCGCGCGCCGCGCATTCGAGCATCGCGCCGAAGGCGAGCAGGTCGTTGCCGCAGGCGATCGCGGTTGGCGCCGGGGTGCGCGACAGGATCTGCGCCAGCGCCGCGCGGCCACTGGCGATGGAGAACGCCGTCTCGACATAGCGATGCGCGGCGAGCACGAGGCCGTGCGCCGCCAGCGCCTCGCGCACGCCCGCCGAGCGCTCGCGTGCGCGGTCGTTGTGCTCGGTGTACCCGGAAATCAGCGCGAATTCGCGATGGCCGAGCTCGATCAGGTGGCGCGTGATGCGGATCGCACCCAGCCGGTTGGAGAAGCCGACGCAATGATGATGGCGGTCGGGGTCGAGCGCCCACGTCAGCTCGAACGGGATGCCCGATTGCGCGAGGAACTGGTAGAGGCGCGGCGAATGATCGGTGCCGACGAACACGAGTCCGTCGACGCCGCGCTCGACCAGCGCCAGCGTGACGTCGAACTCGGTATCGGCGTCGTATTCGTGGCTCGCCACCAACAGCGTGTAGCCGGCCGCCGCAAGCGCGCGCTGCAAGGCCTGCGCTGCGCGCGCGAAGATCGGGTTGTCGAGCGTGGGCACCACGGTGCCGACGGTGCGCGAGCGCCGCGACGCCAGCGCACGCGCCGCGCCGTGGGGAACGTAGCCGAGGATGCGCGCGGCCTCGTCCACTTTCTTGCGCGTGCGCGCCTGCACCAGCGCGGGGTCGGCGAGCGCGCGCGACGCGGTGGACAGCGAGACGCCCGCGGCACGCGCCACGTCCGCGAGGCGGGCGGCGGGCTTTTTCATCATCACCCAAGAATAGCATTGTGAAAGCGCTCTCGCGAAAGCATGCTGCGCCGCACGTTGACCGAGTGGGCTACCCGCTATATTCTTGGATGAAAGCGCTTTCATCGCGAACCGCGGAACGACCCGATGGCCATCGAGCATCTGAAGCAGGCAACGAAGACGGCGGAAACGGAGTCCGGCAACGCGCAGGCCGTCGCCGCCGAAATGCTCGCGGACATCGCGCGCCGCGGCGAAGCGGCGGTGCGCGAGTACGCGGCGGCGCTGGATCACTGGCGCGGCGACATCGTGGTGTCGCCGCAGGAGATCGCGCAGCGCACGCGCGACATCGCGCCGGGCGTGCGGGAGGACATCGACTTCGCCACCGCGCAAGTGAGCCGCTTCGCCGCGGCGCAACGCGACTCGATCCGCGAATTCGCGACCGAGATCCGGCCGGGGCTGCTGGTCGGCCAGCGCCTCGTCCCCGTCAACGTCGCGGGTTGCTATGTGCCGACGGGCCGCTACGCACATATCGCGTCGGCTTACATGAGCATCGCCACCGCCAAGGCGGCCGGCGTGCCGACCGTCATTGCCTGCTCCACGCCCTACAAGGGTGATGGCGTGCACCCGCAGGTGCTGTACGCCATGCACCGCGCGGGCGCGGACGTGGTCATGACGCTGGGCGGCGTGCAGGCGATCGCGACGATGGCTTATGGGCTGTTCACCGGCAAGCCTGCCGATATCGTGGTCGGTCCCGGCAATCGCTTCGTTGCCGAGGCCAAGCGCCTGCTGTTCGGCAAGGTCGGCATCGACGTGTTCGCGGGTCCGTCGGAAGTCGCCGTGATCGCCGACGACAGCGCCGACGCCGCCGTCGTGGCCGCCGATCTCGTCGGCCAGGCCGAGCACGGCCACGATTCGCCGGCATGGCTCGTCACCACGTCGCGCGCCGTCGCCGAGGAGGTGCTGCGCCGAGTGCCGCAGCTGATCGCAGCCTTGCCGCCGACAGCGCGCGATGCCGCCGGCGCCGCCTGGCGCGACTATGGCGAAGTCATCCTGTGCGACACGCGCGAGGAGGCGGCGACGGTATCCGATCGCCTCGCTTCCGAGCATCTCGAGGTGCAGGCGCGCGATCTCGATTGGTGGCTGGCGCGGCTCACCAACTACGGCTCGCTGTTCCTCGGCGAGGAAACCACCGTGGCGTTCGGCGACAAGGCCTCCGGGCCGAACCACATCCTGCCGACCAAGGGCGCGGCGCGCTACTCCGGCGGACTGTCGGTGCACAAGTTCATGAAGCCGCTGACTTGGCAGCGCATGACGCGCGACGCTGCGCGCAACGTGGCGCAGGTCAGCGCGCGCATCTCGCGCCTCGAGGGCATGGAGGCGCACGCCCGCACCGCCGACGCGCGCCTCGCCAAGTATTTTCCGGACGAATCGTTCGACAAGGGCGAACCGGTGCAGGCATGAGCGTGCTGTCACTGTTCCGCCTCGACGGCCGCGTCGCGCTGGTGACCGGCGCGAGCTCGGGTATCGGCCGCGCGATCGCGATCGCGCTGGCCGAGGCCGGCGCACGCATCGTGCTGGTGGCGCGGCGCGCAGCGGAACTGGAGTCCGCCGCCGCGGCGATCGCCAGCGCCGGCGGCGCTGCCACGGCGCTGCCCTGCGACCTCGCCGATCGTGGCGCGATCGATGCCTGCGCGAAGGCGGCGGGCGCCGCGTTCGGCGCGCCGGACATCGTCGTCAACGCCGCCGGCATCAACGTGCGCAAGCCGATGCTAGAGGTCAGCGCCGACGACTGGGATCGCGTGCTGCGCATCAATCTCGACGCGCCGTTCTTCCTCGCGCAACGCCTGGTGCCGGCGATGATCGCGCGCGGCTGGGGACGCATCGTCAACATCGCCTCGCTGCAGTCGCTGCGCGCGTTCGCCAACAGCGGCCCCTACGGCGCCTCCAAGGGCGGCATCGCGCAACTCACCCGCGCCCAGGCCGAGGCGTGGTCGCGCCATGGCGTCAACGCCAATGCCATCGCGCCGGGTTTCTTCGCCACGGCGCTCACCGCCGGCGTCGCCGCCGATCCGGTGCGCTGGCGCGCGCATGCCGAGCGCACGTTCGCGGGCCGCAACGGCGAGCTGGCCGATCTCGCCGGCACTGCCGTGTTCCTCGCCAGCCGCGCGTCGGATTACGTCACCGGCCAGACGATCTTCGTCGACGGCGGATACTCGGCGGCATGAAGGCCCTCGTCTACACCGCGCCGGACGAAGTCACCTATCGCGACGAGCCGCTGCCCGAGCGCGCGGCCGGCGAGGTACTGATCCGCGTCGACGCCGCCGGCATCTGCGGCTCGGACATGCACGCTTATCACGGCCACGACGCGCGCCGCGTGCCGCCGCTGATCCTCGGCCACGAGCTTGCCGGCGAGATCCTCGAGGGACCCGGCGCCGGACGCCGCGTCACCGTGAATCCGCTGATCACCTGCGGCCATTGCGACTATTGCCGCCAGGGTCGCGACAACCTGTGCGCCAACCGCACGATGATCGGCATGACGCGCGCCGGCGCGTTCGCCGAGCTCGTGACGACGGCGGCGGCGAGCGTGATCGAGCTTCCGCCGGCGATGCCGGTGCGCGCCGCGGCGCTCACCGAGCCCGCGGCGACGGCGCTGCATGCCATCGCCCTCGCGGGGCGGGCGCTGGCGCGGCCGCTGCCGGAAGCGAACGTACTGGTGCTCGGCGGCGGTGCGATCGGCCTCCTCGCGGCGCTGCTGTTGCAAAGCCAGGGTGTGCGTCGAATCGCGCTGGCGGAGACCAACGGCCTGCGGCGCGCCAGCGTGGCGCGGGCATGCGCCGCGCGCGTGTTCGATCCCGCCGCGGACGCGGCGGCGCCTGCCGACAGCGCCGATCTCGTCGTCGACGCCGTCGGGTCCAAGGCCACGCGCAATGCCGCGCTCGCAGCGGTCAAGCCGGGCGGCGTGATCGTCCACGTCGGCCTCGCCGATCGCGGCAGCGAGATCGACATGCGCAAGCTCACGCTCGGCGAGGTCGTGCTGATCGGCTGCTACACGTACACCACCGCCGACCTGCGTGCCGCGGTGACCGCGTTGCACGAAGGCGTGTTCGGCGATCTCGCCTGGGTCGAGGAGCGCCCGCTCGCCGACGGCCCCGGCGCGTTCCGCGACCTGCACGCGGGGCGCAGCGCCGCCGCCAAGATCCTGCTGCGGCCATGACCGATCCGCACATCCCGATGTCGCGAACGTCGCGCACATGAGCGAAATCGTGTTCGAAGGCGTGAGTCGCGAGTTCGTCCGCGATGGCCGCACCTTTCCCGCGCTGGAAAACGTCAGCTTCACCGTGCGCGACCGCGAGTTCGTCGCCATCGTCGGACCATCCGGATGCGGCAAGACCACGTGCCTGCGCATGGCGGCGGGACTCGAGTTCCCGAGTGCCGGCCAGGTCAGCGTCGGCGACCGTCCGGTGACGCGGCCGGGGCCCGACCGCGCCGTGGTATTCCAGCAGTTCGCGCTGTTCCCGTGGAAGACGGTCTACGACAACATCGACTTCGGACTGCGCGGCAAGCACCTGCCCGTGGTCATGCGCCGCGAGCGCATCGCGCAGCTGGTCACGCTGATGGGTCTCCAGGGCTACGAATCGGCGTACCCGCACCAGCTGTCCGGCGGCATGCAGCAGCGCGTGGCGATCGCACGCAGCTACGTGCTCGACCCCGACGTGCTGCTGATGGACGAGCCCTTCGGCGCGCTCGACGCGCAGACGCGCGTCGTCATGCAGGAGGAGCTGATCAAGCTTGCGCGCGTCAATCCGCGCACCGTATTGTTCATCACCCATGCGGTGGAGGAAGCCGTCTACCTCGCGGACCGGGTGGTGGTGATGACGCGACGGCCCGGCCGCATTCGCGAGATCATCGACGTCGCACCGGTGCGCAAGGCCGAGGACTGGGACCGGTTCGATCGCACCGAGGAGGTCATGGACCAGGAGTCGTTCGTGCACCTGCGCACCCACATCTGGCGGCTGCTGCGCGGCGAGCAGCAGCCGGAAAACCCCGCGCCGTCATCTCGAGGAGGAAGTGCAACATGAAAAGGCCCATCGCAGCACTCGCAGCGGGCGTCGCGCTCGCGTTCGCGTCCATCGGCGCGCTCGCGCAGCAGCCGACGGTGATCAAGATCAGCTACCAGCCCGCGCTGTACTGGTCGCTGCCGTTCTATGTCGCGGCACAGAAGGGCTGGTACGGCGAGCTCGGCCTCAAGCCGGAGTTCAGCACCTTTCCGGCGGGCGTGCCGCAGATCGCGGCATCGGCATCGAAGTCGTGGGACGTCGGCGGCACGGGGTCGGTGCCGGCCACCCTCGGCGCCGTGCGCTACAACCTGCTGACGATCGGCATCACCAATGACGAGTCCTACGCCAACGCGCTGCTGGCCACGGCGAAGTCGGCCGAGGGATTCGTCAAGAACCCGGCCTCGATCAAGGGCCAGACGATCGTGCTGACCGCCAATTCGACCGGCGACTACTCGGTGCAGTCGTGCCTCGCCAAATGGGGCCTCAAGAAGTCGGACGTGACCATCAAGAGCATGGGCCAGGCCGAGGTCATCTCGGCGATGTCGAGCGGCAACGCCGAGCTCGGCGGACTGTGGGCGCCGAACACCTACACGATGGAGGAGAAGACGGGCGCGAAGCAGATCTGCTCCGGGCAGGACGCCGGCGCAGCCGTGCCCGGCGCATTGATCGTGCGCGCCGACTACGCGAAATCGGAACCGCAGAACGTCGCCAGGTTCCTCGCCGTGTACCTGCGTGCATGGAAGTGGATGAACGCGCACAAGCCCGAGTCGATCGCGATGATGAAGAAGTTCTACGAGGAAGGCGGCGTGACGATCAGCGAGGCGTCGATGAAGGCGGAATTCGACACGCGGCCGACGTTCGACCTCGCGCAGCAGCTCAAGATCATGCGGCGCTCCGCCGGCGGTGCGTCGGAAGTCGACGGCTGGTTCACCAAGATCGCCGATTTCATGAAGGTCAACGGCACCTTCCCCGAAGCGCCGTCGACCGGCAAGTTCATCACCGACGAATACCTGCGCATGGTGGACAGCGATCCCAAGCTCAAGGCTTTCGCCAACCGCGCGGACTGAGCGGCACATGGGGCCGGTGGCCGCGCGCCGGCCCGCCTGGATCGGCGTCGCCACGTTCGCGGCGCTGATCGTCGCGTGGTTCGCGCTGACCACGTGGACGGGAGCGATCGGGCCGGGACGGTTTCCGTCGCCGGCCGAGGCGCTCGACGCGTTGCGGCAGATCGCCGTGCAGGGCTATGCCGACGCCCGCCTCGCCACGCACGCGCTGCACAGCGCCCGCCTCGTGCTGCTGGGCTTTGCGGCAGCGACGCTCGTGGGCGTGCCGCTTGGCCTGGCGATGGGCTGGAGCCGCGCCTGCGAGGCGTTCGTCAATCCCACGTTCCTGCTGGTGCGGCCGATCCCGCCGCTGGCGTGGATTCCGCTGGCGATCGTCTGGCTCGGCCTCGGCGACGCCGCGAAGGTGCTGGTGATCTGGTTCGCCGCGTTCGTGCCGGCGGTGATCAACAGCTACGCGGGCGTGCGCAGCATCGAGCCCTACCTGATCGAGGCCGCGCGCATGCTCGGCGTCTCGCGCGGCATGCTGGTGCGCGAAGTGTTGATCCCCGGTGCGATGCCGATGATCTTCACCGGCCTGCGCCTGTCGCTGCAGGCGTGCTGGACGACGCTGGTGGCGGCGGAGCTGATCGGCGCGATCGCCGGCCTCGGACACGTGCTGTACCAGGCGTCGCTCGACCTCTTCCCGGCGATGATCGTGGTCGGCATGGTGGCGGTGGCGCTCACGGCCGCGGTGATGACGCTGCTGCTGGGCTTCATCGAGCGGCGTGCAATGCCCTGGCGCAAGGCCTGAGATGGACGCCGCGCCGCGCGCACTTTCACGGCGACGATGGCTCGCGCTGACGACGGCGGGCTTCGCCGCGTTCTTCGGCGCATGGTCGCTGACGGCGGCGAGCGGCCTCGTGGCGCCGCAATTCCTGCCGTCGCCGCGGGTCGTGCTGGATGCGTTCGTCGCGCTGACGCGGACGCCGTTCGTCGGCTACACGCTGCAGCAGCATCTATGGTCGAGCTTCGGCCGCTTCGCGATGGGTTTCGGCCTCGCCGCGGTGATCGGCGTGCCCCTCGGCCTCGCGATGGGGTGGTTCCGCTGGCTCGACGCCATCGTCACGCCGCTGTTCGACGCGCTGCGCTTCGTCGCGCCGATCGCCTGGGTGCCGTTCGCCGCGCTGTGGTTCGGCACCGGCATCGGCGGTCCCGTGCTGGTCATCTTCAGCGGCGCGTTTCCGCCGTGCGTGATCAACGCCTATCGCGGCGCGCGCTTCGTCGAGCCGCGCTTCGTCGAAGCCGCGCAGACGCTCGGCGCGTCGCACTGGCGCATGATCACCGAGGTGCTGCTGCCGGCGTCCGTGCCGTCGATCGTCGCCGGGCTGCGCATCAGCGCCGGCCTCGGCTGGCAATCGCTGGTCGGCGCGGAACTGATCGTGGCGTCGAGCGGCATCGGCTACCTGCTGGTGCGCGGGCAGGCCAACATCAGCACGTCGATCGTGATGAGCGGCATGATCGCCATCGGCCTCGTCGGCTTCGCGATCGACATCCTGCTGCGGATGCTCGAAAACCGGATCAACCGCCGCCGCGGACGCTAGGCTGCGCCGGCGGCGTGACTCATGCCGCGGCGCGGCGACGCGACGACGTCCACCCAGCGCCGCTCGCGATGCGAGGCGATGCACGCCTCGATGAAGGCCATCGTGTGCGCGCCGTCCTCGATGCGCGGCCACGGCGCCGGCGGCGCCGCGACGCCGAGATTGCGCGCGATGCAGGCGTCGGCGACTTCGCGGTAGATGTTGGCAAACGCCTCGCGCAGCCCTTCCGGATGGCCGCGCGGCGTGCGCCCCAGGGCGACGATGTCGGGCGGCAGGTGGCGGTCGCCGCGTCCGATCCGCTGCGCGGGCTCGCCTTCGCGCGCGAGCGTCAGGTAGCTCGCCTCGCGGTGCGACCATGCAAGATGCCCACGCTCGCCGAACACGCACAGGCGGATCTCGTTCTCGGCGCCTGCCGCCGCCTGCGTGGCGGTGAACGTGCCGCGCGCGCCGTCGTCGAACTCGAGCAGCGCCGATGCCTGGTCGACGAGCGTGCGCCCCGGCATCAGCGGCGTGAGGTCGGCCACCACGCGCGTGATGCGCGCGCCGCTGACGGCGCACGCGAGCTGCTGCGCGTGGCAGCCGATCGCGTCCATCACCAGCGCCAGGCCGCTGCGCGCGCTGTCGACCACCCAGCGCTGGCGCGCGTCCTGCGGATGGTCCTCGATGCGCGTGGCGAGTCCGCCCTGGATGTACTCCACCTGCACGAACCGCACCGCGCCGATCGCACCGTCACGCACCAGGCCGCGCGCATGGCGCGTCATCGGATAGGCGGAGTACCCGTGCGTAACCGCGAACACGCGCCCCGCGGCGCGGGCGCGGGTGACGAGATCGGCGGCCTCGGCGAACGTGCGGGTCACCGGCTTGTCGGCGATCACGTCGAGGCCGGCGTCGAGGGCGGCCACCGCATAAGCGTAATGGCTGTCGTTGGGCGTCATGATCGCCACAGCGTCGATGGCGTCGGCGCGCGCGCGCTCCTGCGCAAGGAGCTCGCCGACATCGCGGTACGCGCGGGCGGGATCGACACCCACGGCGACGCCTGCGTCACGCGAGCGCGCGGGGTCGCCGGAGAACACGCCGGCGACCACGCGCCACGCGCCGTCGAGCTCGGCGGCACTCTGGTGGATGCGGCCGATCCACGAGCGGGGGCCACCGCCGATCAGCGCCAGGCGCAGGGGACGGCCGAATTGCTCGCGTAGCGTTGCGCTCATGCCTGCCGCGGCTCCGTCATGGTGTCGTGCGCGGTCGACATTCTGCACGCGTTGTCGCTGTCACGGCGCCGCGGCCGGTGCGGCCGCCTCGCCGTGCGCGCGCGATGGCGGCGTTGGCGCCGCCTCCTCGGCATACAGGCCCAGCACGCGCGCCTTCAGCCGCACCAGCCCGAGCAGCGCATCGAGGTTCGGCGTCGGCAATCCGACGCGCTCGCCGATCTCGCGCACCGACGCCACCAGTGCGTCGATCTCCAGCGGCCGTCCGGCGTCGACGTCCTGCAGCATCGACGTGCGCACCGCACCGAGCTTGCGGGTGACCGCCTGGCGCGCCTCGCCCGAGTCGCCGATCGGGCAGCCGATCGCCGCGCCGATCGCCGCCGCCTCGGCCATCACCGCGAGGCAGTAGCGGTTGACCAGCGGATCATCGAGGATGCGATCCATCGTCGCGCCGGTCAGTGCCGACACCGGGTTCATCGTCATGTTGCCCCACAGCTTGAACCAGATGTCGCGACGGATCGACGCCGAAACTTCGACGTCGACACCCGCGGCACGCAGCACCTCGGCGAGCCGCGTGAGGCGCGCCGTCGGCGCCCCCGTGGCCTCGCCGACGATCAGGCGATTGCCGAGCGCATGCCGCACGACGCCAGGCTCGCTGCAGGACGCCGAGAGATGCACGACACCGCCCACGGCGTGGCGCGCCGGGATCGCGGCAAGGATGCGCCCGTCCGGGTCGATCGACGCCAGCGGCGCGCCGGCGAGCGCAGGCAGGTCATGCGCGAACCACCATGGAATGCCGTTCATCGCCGTCAACACCACGGTATCCGCGGCGAGCATCGCCTGCACGGCCTGCGCCACCACGGCCATCGCCGGCGCCTTCACCGCCACGATCACGATGTCGCGCGGACCGACGTCGCGGGCGTCGGTGGCGACGATGGCCGGCGCCGCCAGACGCTCGCCGCCGCTGTCCATTCGCCATCCGTGCTGGCGCAACGCCTCGGCGGTGGCGCCGCGCGCGAGCGCTGTCACATCGGCGCCGGCGCGCGCGAGGCGCGTGCCGAGGTAGCCGCCGACGGCGCCGGTGCCGACGATCGCGATGCGCGGCGCCGCCTGCGCCATCAGGGCGGTGTCGCGCGGCCGGTGGCCGCGTAGCTGCAAAGGCGCGCGAACTGCTCGCCGATCACTGCGTCCACCGCGGGCGCGAGCTTGTCGAGGCCGCTCGCCGCGCTGCCGTTCACCTTGTAGATCATCGTCAGCACCGTGCCGGCGCCCTCGGCACGCGTGCCGATCGACAGCACCGCGTTGACGCCCATGCCTTGCAGCGGGCCCAGCGCACCTTCGAGACGCATGGCCTGGTCTTGCAGCGCCATCAGCACGACGCCGTGGCGCACGCTGTTGTCACGGCCGGCCGCATCCTTCCACCGCTCGCAGAAGCAGCCGCCCGCCTCCGGGGCAAGGCTCAGGTTGGCCGCGTTGCCGGAGTACGTGTGTGCGCCGTTCCACCAGCGATCGATCGACGGTATCGCCGCATACACCTTGCCGAGCGGCACATCGACCGTGCGGGTATACGTCAGCGTGAGGCCGTCGGCGGCGGCTGCCTTGACCTCGGCGAGCGCAGGCGCCGCGCCCAGCGCGAGCAGCGCCAGCACCGCGGCGAGCCGCTGCCTGCCGCCACGCATCGCGTGCATCGTCAGCCTCGTTGGCATCGCGTTCTCCCGCCGGTCGCACGACCGGCCACGACGGATCGGAGCATGCGCGGCACGCGCGCGTCAACCGGCGCGTGGCGTGATGTCGGGCTCACGCGCGCGGCCGCTTGTCGACGACGCGGCGCGCCTTGCCCACCGAGCGCTCGATGCCGCCGGGCGCCACCACCCGCACGGCAGCGGTGACGCCTACCAGGTCCTTGATCGAATGCGCGAGGCGCGCGCCCGCGGCATCGCCGTCGGCCGCGCCGGCGCCGGGTGCGCGCTCGACCAGCACCGTCAGCTCGTCGAGATGCGCCGGCCGAGCGATCTCGAGCTGGTAATGCGCGACCAGGCCCGCCTCGCGCAGGATCAGCTCCTCGACCTGCGTGGGAAACACGTTGACGCCGCGGATGATCAGCATGTCGTCGGAGCGTCCGGTGATCTTCTCGATGCGCCGCATCGCGCGCGCCGTTGGCGGCAACAGCCGCGTCAGGTCGCGCGTGCGGTAGCGGATCACCGGCATCGCCTCCTTGGTCAGCGAGGTGAACACGAGCTCGCCCCGCTCGCCGTCGGGCAGCACGCGGCCAGTTTCGGGATCGATGATCTCCGGATAGAAATGGTCCTCCCACACCGTGAGGCCGTCCTTGGTCTCGATGCATTCCTGCGCGACGCCGGGTCCGATCACTTCGGACAGCCCGTAGATGTCGATGGCGTCGATCGCCATCCTCGCTTCGATCGCCGTGCGCATCGCCGGCGTCCACGGCTCGGCGCCGAAGATGCCGATTTCGAGCGACGAGGCGCGCGGATCGCGGCCCTGGCGCTCCATCTCCTCGGCGATCGCCAGCATGTACGACGGCGTCACCATGATGATCGATGGCGCGAAGTCGGCGATGAGCTGCACCTGCTTCTCCGTCTGCCCGCCGGACATCGGCACCACCGTGCAGCCGAGCTTCTCGGCGCCGTAGTGCGCACCGAGGCCGCCGGTGAACAGGCCGTAGCCGTACGCGACGTGCACCACGTCGCCCGCGCGCCCGCCGGCGGCGCGGATGGAGCGCGCCATCACCGTCGCCCACGTGTCGATGTCGCCGCGCGTGTAGCCGACGACGGTCGGCTTGCCCGTCGTGCCCGACGAGGCGTGGATGCGCGCGACCTGCTGGCGCGGCACGGCGAACATGCCGAACGGGTAGTTGTCGCGCAGGTCGGCCTTGACGGTGAACGGAAAGCGCGCGAGGTCGTCGAGCGAGCGCAGGTCGCCGGGCGCCACGCCGGCGGCGTCGAACGCGCGCCGGTAATGCGGCACGTTGGCATAGGCGTGGCGCAGCGTCGACGCGAGCCGCGCCTGCTGCAGCGCGCGAAGCTCGTCCACGCTCGCGCGCTCGATCGGCTCGAGGTCGCCCGGTTGCGGATGTCGTGCGGTCACGCGATTCCTCCGGAAGGTGCGCCGGTCAGCCGTCGTCGACGACCTGCCCCTTGATGCGATAGCTCTTGCCGCGAAACAGCGCGATCACTTCGCCGCGCTGGTTCGTGACGTCGATGTCGTAGACACCGGTGCGTCCGGCGGCGCTGCGCTCGACCGCGCTCGCCGTCAGCTCGTCGCCTTCGCGCGCGGGCGCCAGGAACTCGATCGTGCAACCCGATGCCACCGTCGTCAGATTGTAGCTGTTGCAGGCGAACGCGAACGCGCTGTCGGCCAGCGTGAAGATGAGGCCGCCATGGCAGATCGCGTGGCCGTTGACCATGTCGGCGCGCACCGTCATCGCCAGGCGCGCGCGTCCCGGCGCCACCGCGACGATGCGCATGCCGAGCGCCTGCGATGCGCGATCGCGCGCGAACATCGACTCGGCCACGCGGCTGGCCAATGCCTGGGCGTCGTGGTCGGCACTCATGGCGCAGTGTCGCGCAGCGGCGTGCGTGCCGCGGCGCGGCGCGCGAGCCACGGCGAGATCCGATAGCGCGGCGTGCCGTAGTGCGCGCGCAGATGGGCGATGAGCTCGGTGACGCGCGCGGCGCCGATCGCGTCGCCCCATGCCAGCGGACCGCGCGGATAGTTGACACCCATCTGCATCGCGAGGTCGACGGCTTCCGCCGTGGCGACTCCCTCCTTCACCGCATCGCTCGCCTCGTCGACGAGCATCGCCACGGTGCGCGCCACCACCAGGCCCGCCACGTCGTCGACACGCGACACCGCCATGCCGCAGGATTGCAGCGCGCCCACGGCCGCAGCCAGGGCAACGTCGGCACAGCCGTCGGCGCGGGCGACGGCGAGGCGCTTGCATGTCGCGTAATCGAGCGCCCAGTCGAACAGCACGAGGTCGTGCGCGCCGGTCGCCGCCGCGCGCTGCGTCGCCGTGCGGCCGTCGGTCGGCGCAAGCCACGCGCCGCCGACGCCGATCACGCCGGCCGCGAACGCCGGCGTGGCGTCGACGAACTCGATCGCGGCCTCGCCATCCTGCATGCGCTCGACCAGCGCCGCGGCGGCGCCGAGCTCGCCATAGACGACGATCCGCGACGGCGGCGGACAGGCGGCCTCGCTCGCTACCACCGCCGGCGCGGCGCCGGTGGCGTGGTCGTGGAAGCCGCGTCCGCTCTTGCGACCGAGATGTCCCGCGTCGACCATTTCGCGCTGGATGAACGACGGCGCGTAGCGTGGATCGCCGAATGTCGCCGCATGCATGCTTTGCGTCACGTTGAGATTGACGTCGATGCCGATGAGATCCATCAGCTCGAACGGCCCCATGCGGAAGCCCCCTGCCTCGCGCATCACGGCATCGAGCGTGGCGGCGTCGGCCGCACGCTCGGCCAGCAGCAACAGCGCTTCACCATAGAAGGGCCGCGCGCAGCGGTTGACGATGAAGCCGGGCGTCGAGTGGGCCTGTACCGGGGTCTTGCCCCACGCCACCGCCGTTGCCGCGAGCATGCGCGCGACGCCGTCGCCAGTCTCGCGCCCGCTGACGACCTCCACCAGCGGCATCAGCGGCGCGGGGTTGAAGAAATGCATGCCGGCGACACGCGCCGGATGTCGCGACCCGGCGGCGATCGCGGTGATCGACAGCGACGAGGTGTTGCTGGCGACGATCGCGTCGGCGGCGAGCCGCGCATCGAGGTCGCGCAGCAGCGCGCGCTTGATCGCAAGGTCTTCGGCGATGGCCTCGACGACGAGCGTGGCGTCCGCGCAGGCGTCGAGCGTCGCCGCCGCCGACAGCCGTGCACCGGCAGCATCGGCGACGTCGCGCGCGATGCGGCCCTTGGTGGCGAGGTCGTCGAACCGCAGACGCAGCTTGCGCACCGCGTCGGCGGCGGCGCCATCGCGCACGTCGAGCAGGCGCACCGGATGACCGGCCTGCGCCGCCACCTGCGCGATGCCGCTGCCCATGGTGCCGGCACCGATGACGGCGACCACCGCCGCCGGCGGCAGCGGCGCCTGGTCGTCCGGTGCCGGATAGGTGCGGGCCGCACGGCCGCTCGGCATGGCACCGCTCACCGGCCGCGGAATTGCGGCGGACGCTTGGCGAGGAACGCGGCAACGCCCTCGCGATAGTCGGCGCTGCCGCCGAGCTCACGCTGCACGTCGCGCTCGAGATCGAGCTGCGCTTCGAGCGTATTGCGCGCCGACGCGCGCAGCGTGGCCTTGATGGCAGCGAGCGCACGCGTCGGCGCCGCGGCAAGCTTCTGCGCCAGCGCGTCGACCTCGGTAGCGAATGCCGCGTCGTCGACCGCGCGCCAGATGAGACCCCAGGCCGCGGCATCCTCGGCGCCGAGCTTGTCGCCCAGCATCGCGAGGCCCATCGCCCGCGCCTCGCCGACGAGGCGCGGCAGGAAGTACGTGCCGCCGGAATCGGGGATGAGCCCGATCTTCGCGAACGCCTGGATGAAGCTCGCGCTCTTCGCCGCGATCACGAGGTCGCAGGCGAGCGCCAGGTTGGCGCCGGCGCCGGCGGCGACGCCGTTGACTGCCGCCACGACGGGCATCGGCAAGGACCGCAGCGCCAGCACCAACGGCCGGTAATTGCGTTCGATCGATGCGCCGAGGTCCGGCGTGGCGTCGCCCGGCGAGACGGCGCGGTCGCCGAGGTCCTGTCCCGCGCAGAAGCCGCGGCCGGCGCCGGTCAGCACCATCACGCGCACCGATTCGTCGATGCGCAAGAGCGCGAGCGCGTCGCGCACTTCGGCGTGCATCGCGTCGTTGAAGCTGTTGAGGCGATCGGGACGGTTGAGCGTCAGCCGCGCGACGCCGCCCGCGATCGCGAAGAGGATGTTCGCGTAGGCCATGGGCTGGTCGGCGGTGGTGTCAGACGTGGACGCGATGCTGGACGACGCGGAAGCGGCTGGCGACGAACGCGGCGTCGGTCAGCGCGGCGTTCGCCGCCGGATTGGCGCCGGTACCGTGAAAATCGGAGAACGCCGCCGACTGGTTGACGTAGACGCCGCCGGTGAGGTTGATCGACAGCGCGACACCGGCATCCTCGGCGACGTCGACCGCGGCGTCGATCACGGCGTCGTCCGTCGCGTACAGCGACAGCGTCAGCGCGCCCTTGTCGCGCACCGCGTCGCGCGCGATGGCGAGGCTCTCCTGCGTGTCGCGCGTGGCGATGACGAACGCGATCGGCCCGAACCACTCGGCCAGGTACTTGTCGCGGTCCTTCGCCTCGAGCTTGATGATCAACGGCGTGCGGATGCGCGCGTCCGGGTACGCAGGATGCGCGAGCGTGGTCGAGTCGAGCACCGGCGTGCCGAGCGCGCGCGCAGCGTCGACGCGCGCCGCGGTGGCGTCGTTCTGCACGGCGCCGAGGATCTCGACGGCGCGCGCGGGGTCGCCCAGCAGCTTCCTCACCGCGTCGGCGATCGCGTTCGCCACGTCGTCGAACGTGCGGTGACCCTCGGCAGTATCGATGCCCGCCGCGGGGATGTAGAGATTCTGCGGCGCCGTGCACATCTGCCCGCTGTAGAGCGCAAGCGAGAACGCGAGGTTGCGCGCAAGTCCGGCGAGATCGTCGGCGGAATCGATGATCACCTGGTTGACCCCGGCCTTCTCGGTGAACACCGTCGCCTGATGGGCGTTTTGCTCCAGCCAGTTGCCGTTGGCCGAGCTGCCGGTGAAATCGATCAGCTTGACCTCCGGCCGCAACGCGAGCCGCTGCACGATATCGTCGCCGGCCTCGTGCGCCACCAGCGTGACGACGTCCGGGTCGAAGCCCGACTCGCGCAGCACGTCGCGGGCGATGCGCACGCTGATCGCGAGCGGCAGGATCGCGCCGGGATGCGGCTTGACGATCACCGCGTTGCCGGTGGCAAGGCTCGCGAACATGCCCGGATAGCCGTTCCACGTCGGGAACGTCGAGCAGCCGATGACGAGGCCGATGCCGCGCGGAACGACGCGAAAGCGCTTGCGCATGCGGATCGGATCGCGGTTGCCCTGCGGCTTCTCCCACAGCGCCTCGGCCGGCACGCGGCGCATCGCATCGAAGGCGTACGCGACGGCTTCGAGCCCGCGATCCTGTGCATGCGGTCCCGCGGCCTGGAACGCCATCATGAATGCCTGGCCGGTGGTATGCATGACGGCGTTGGCGATGACGAAGCTCTCGCGGTTGAGACGCGCGAGGATCTCGAGGCACACGCCGACCCACGCCTCCGGGCCGGCCTTGCGCCATGCGCCCTCGGCGCGGGCGATCGCGGCGAACAGCGTGTCGAGGTCGCGCGCGGGATAAGTGATGCCGAGGTCGAAGCCGAACGGCGAGCGCTCGCGTCCGACGCCGCGACCTCCAGCGGCCGCGGGTGCTGCATCGAGCGCGAACGGCTTGTCGCGCAGCGCGTCGAACGCGGACTTGCCGGATTCCGCCGCGCCCTCGCCATACACCTTCGGACTCGCCGATTCGGGAAACGCGCTCCAGTACGTGCGCTCGGCGATCGCCGTCAGCGCGCGCTCGAGCGTGGCGCGATGCTTGTCGAACAGGGGATGCGGCACGCGGGACTCCTCCTTGATCAAAACTCTAGCACGCGACGCGCGGCGTCATTCGACGCCGGTGCCGGTCTGGTCGAAGTCGACGACCACCTTGTCGCTCACCGGATAGCTCTGGCACGCGAGCCGGAAGCCGCGCGCGACTTCGTAATCCTCGAGCGCGAAGTTGACGTCCATGTCGACCTCGCCTTCGACGAGCCGGCAGCGGCAGGTCGAGCACACGCCGCCCTTGCAGGAATACGGCAGCTCGATGCCGTTGGCGAGGCCGCCATCGATGATGTTGTCGACGCCCTTGGCGACGACGAAGCTGCGGCGCGTGCCGTCGATGATCGCCGTCACTTCGCATTCGCGCTGCCCGGCCTCGGGCAGCGGGCGCGGCACGTGCGTGTGCTCGGGAATGCTCGCCGCGAAGCGCTCGATGCGCACGCGCTCGATGGCGACGCCGCGCGCCGCCAGCGCCTCCGCGACGCTCTTCATCATGCCGTCCGGGCCGCACACGTAGTAGGCGGCGACATCGGCATCGCCGATCCAATGGTCGAGCAGCGCCAGCGCCTTGGCGCGGTCGATGCGGCCATTCAGGAGCTCGATGTCCTGCGGCTCGCGCGACAGCACGTGCACGAGGTTGAAGCGCGCCAGGCAGGTATCCTTCAGCGCCGCCAGCTCCTCGCGGAACATCACCGACGACGAGGCGCGGTTGCCGTAGAAGAGCGTGAATCGCGAGCGCGGCTCGGCTGTGAGCGTGGCCTTGACGATCGACAGCACCGGCGTGATGCCGCTGCCGGCGGCGAACGCGACGAAATGGCGCGCGGCCGCCGTGTCGACGGCAACGCCGAAATGTCCCATCGGTGGCATCACGTCGACGACGTCGCCCGCCTTCAGCGCGTCGTTGGCGTGATTGGAGAAGATCCCGCCCGGGGCGCGCTTGATGCCGATGCGCAGCGTCGCATCGCGCGGCGCCGCGCAGATCGAGTACGAGCGGCGGACCTCGCTGCCGCCGACGGTCGCGCGCAGCGTCAGGTGCTGGCCGGGCTCGAAGCGGAACTCGCCGGCGAGCGCCGCGGGCACGGCGAACGTCACCGCCACGGCATCGCGCGTTTCGCGATCGACACGCGAGACTTCGAGCGAATGGAACCTGCTCAATTGGAGCCGTTGCCGTTCAATGCGGCTTGAAGTGGTCGAACGGCTCGCGACAGGCGTCGCAGCGGTACAGCGCCTTGCACGCCGTCGAGCCGAACTGCGCGAGCAGCGTCGTCGTCGGCGATCCGCAGCGCGGGCACGCGACGGGCGCGCGTGCGCGGCGCAGCGGGCTGATGCCGGTAACGTCGATGCGCGCGGGCGCCGCGGGTGCGCCCGGTGGCGCGATGCCGTATGCAGCGAGCCGCGCCTTTGCCTCGGGCGCCATCCATGCGGTCGTCCACGCCGGCGACAGCGTGGTGCGCACGCGTGCGACGCGGCCTTCGCGCGCGAACGCGGCGCCGATGTCCTCGGCGATCGCGTCCATCGCCGGACAACCCGAATAGGTCGGCGTGATCGTTACTTCGACCTGCGCGCCGTCCTCGCGCACGTCGCGCACGATGCCGAGCTCGACGATCGAGATCACCGGCACCTCCGGATCCATGATGTCGGCGAGCAGCGACCACGCGCTTCGGCGCGCGTGATCGCCATCTTGCGCCGGGACGTGCTGTCGCGCGCCGGCATCGCCGTCCCCCGAGCGAAGGCCCGTGCCGTGCAGGCTCACCACCGCGCGTCCGGATAGGCGCGTTGCAGGAACTGCATCTCGCACAGCAGATGGCCGAGGTGCTCGCTGTGGCGACCCTGGCGCCCGCCGCGCTGCGCGAAGTCGTCCTGCGGGCGCGACAGCGTGGCGTCCGCCAGCACGGCATCGACCCCGGCCAGCCACGGCGCCGCGAGCGCGCCGGGATCGGGCGCGACGCCCGCGGCGACGAGCACGCGATCCATGTCGTCGGCGATGAACATCTCGCCCGTGTACATCCACAGGGCATCGAGCGCACATTGCATGCGCGCACGCGACTCCTCGGTGCCGTCGCCGAGGCGCACCATCCAGTCGGCGGAGCGCTCGGCGTGATAGGTGACTTCCTTGACGGCCTTGGCGGCGATCTCGGCGACCCGTGCATCGGTGGAGTGCGCGAGCGCGGAGAGCGCGTGCCACTGCGCGTGGTCGAACAGGAACTGGCGCACGATCGTGTGCGCAAAGTCGCCGTTGGGCTGCTCGACCAGCAGCAGGTTGCGAAACTCGTGCGCATCGCGACGGAACGCCAGCACATCCTCGTCGCGCGACGGGCGGCCGAGGCGCGTCTCGATCTCGCCGGCGTACGCGTACCACATCCGCGCCTGGCCGACGAGGTCGAGCCCGACGTTGGTCTGCGCGATGTCCTCCTCGATCGCCGGCGCCCTGCCGATCCATTCGCACAGCCGCTGCGCGAGCACCAGCGGACTGTCGGCCTGGCGCAGCGTGAATTCCAGCAGGGCGTCGTCAGTGAGCATCGTCGCTGGCCACGTGTACAAAAATCGACAGATCGTCAAACACCGGAGCCGCCGCAAGGGCAGGGTGTCGGTCCAAAGCAAGTTCGCGAAGCGTGTTTGAGCGACGACCGATACCCTGCCCTTCCGGCGCGGCATACGATCGAATCGGAGCAGACGCATTCACAGATGCTTCACCTCGTCGGGCATCGGGAAGAACGTCGGATGCCGGTAGACCTTGTCGTTGGACGGGTCGAACAGCGCCTCGCGGTCGCCCGGCGCCGACGCGTGGATGTCGGCCGAGCGCGCCACCCAGATCGACACGCCCTCGTTGCGCCGCGTGTAGACGTCGCGCGCGTTCTTCACGGCCATGGCGGCATCCACCGCATGCAGGCTGCCGACGTGCTTGTGCGCAAGGCCGTGCTGGCTACGGATGAACACTTCCCACAGCGGCCATTCGTCGCGCGCCTGCGCCGGCGCGTTCATGCCGCCTCCGCCGTCGCGCGCTTGCGCGCATGCGCGAGCGCCGCCGCGCGCACCCAGGCGCCGTTGTCCCACGCCTCGGTGCGCGCGCGAATGCGATCGCGGTTGCAGGGACCGCGTCCCTTGATCACCGCATGGAACTCGTCCCAGTCGATCGCGCCGAAATCGTAGTGGCCGCGCGCCTCGTTCCACGCGAGATCGGGATCAGGCATCGCCAGACCGAGGTATGCCGCCTGTGGCACCGTCTGGTCGATGAAGCGCTGGCGCAGCTCGTCGTTGGACAGGAGCTTGATCTTCCAGCGCGCCGACTGCGCGCTGTGCACGCTCTCGGCGTCGGGCGGCCCGAACATCATCACCGACGGCCACCACCAGCGATCGAGGGCGTCCTGCGCCATCGCCTTCTGCGCCGGCGTGCCCGCGCACATCGCCATCATGATGTCGAATCCCTGGCGCTGGTGGAACGACTCCTCCTTGCAGATGCGGATCATCGCCCGCGCATACGGGCCGTACGAGCAGCGGCACAGCGGAATCTGGTTCATGATCGCCGCGCCGTCCACCAGCCAGCCGATCGCGCCGATGTCCGCCCACGTCAGCGTCGGGTAGTTGAAGATCGACGAGTACTTGACCTTGCCGGCAAGCAGGTCCTCGGTCATGCGGTCGCGCGACACGCCGAGCGTTTCCGCTGCAGAATAGAGATAGAGGCCATGGCCCGCCTCGTCCTGGATCTTCGCCATCAGGATCGCCTTGCGCTTCAAGCTGGGCGCGCGCGTCACCCAGTTGCCCTCGGGCAGCATGCCGACGATCTCCGAATGCGCGTGCTGCTGGATCTGGCGGACCAGCGTGCGCCGGTAGGCGTCCGGCATCGCGTCCTGCGGCTCGATCTTGACGTCGGCGTCGATGCGCGCCTGGAACGCGCGCTCGGCCGGCGGCAGCGCGTCGAGGTCCTCGACGCGGGCGAGACCGGTATCGACCATCTGTGCGTACATCGCGATTTCCTCCTCGCGGAGAGGCCCGTGGATACGATACACTTTGACAATGCGCAAGGCAAATTCCGTATCAGATCGGGCAGTGCCCGTTGCTGGCGGCAACCCGCCGGCGCAGCGCCGCATCGCGCGCTGGATCGCCGCCACGCTGGCTGCCGACCCGCCACGCGCGAAGTCGCTGATCGTCAGCGTGTGGGGCGATGCCGTGGCGCCGCACGGCGGCGCGCTGTGGCTCGGCGAGCTGTTCGCGCTGATGGACGCGTTCGGCATCGGCGAGCGCCTGGCGCGCACCAGCGTGTTCCGCCTCGCCGCCGACGGCTGGCTCGCCGGCGAGGCGCACGGGCGGCGCAGCCGCTACCGGCTCACTGCCACCGGCGCGCGCGCGTTCGCCGACGCCTATCGCCGCATCTACGATCCGCACGACGCGGCATGGGATGGCCGCTGGCAGATCGTCGTCGCGCCGCCCGATTCGCTCGGCGCGCGCGAGCGCGCGTCGCTGCGCAACACCTTAGCCTGGAACGGCTTCGGCGCGCCGGCGCCCGGCGTTTACGCCCGCCCGCTCGCCGCGCAGGGCGCGGCGATTCCGCTGCCGAAAGCGGTGCTGGCGCGGCTCACCGTGCTGACGGCGCGCGATTCCGGCGAAGGCGTCGCATTGGGAACGCTCGCCACGCGCGCGTTCGACCTCGCCGCGCTGGCCGCGAGCTACCGGCGGTACCTCGAGCGCTTCGGCCGCGCGATCGACCTCTTCCGCGACGACGCACGCGCGCCCGATCCGCGCCAGTGCTTCGTCGCGCGCACGCTCATGATCCACGCGTTCCGCCGCGTGCTGCTGCGCGATCCGCTGCTGCCGCCGGCGCTGCTCGCGCTCGACTGGCCGGGCACCGCGGCGTACGCGCTGACACGCGACTTCTACCGCCTGGTGTGGCGCCCGGCCGACCGCTGGCTGGCGACGACGATGGGCGCCGACTTCCAGTCGCCGTCACCGGAGTTCGCGCAGCGCTTCGGCGGCCTCGACTGACGCCGCGGCACGTGTTCGGCGGCACGGGCGCTCCCGGGCACGCGGTGCGCGACCGCGAACGCTAGAGCACGCCGCGGCGGGCGAGGCTCTTCGCCAGCGCTGCGGCGCCGAACGTCCACGGCGCGATGCGGTGGCAGTGGTCGACGCGGTTGACGAGCGCGCCGAGCGTGGGTGTCGACACGCGGACGATGTCGCCGATCGCGTGGGTGAACCCCTGCCCCGCCGCAAAGCGGTCCAGCGTGGGCGCGAACATCGTGCCGAGGAACAGCATCATGCCGTCCGGGTACTGATGCTCCGGTCCCATCGCCGCCTTGACGAGGTCGAGCGGATCGCGGCTGATCTTGCGCATCGACGACACGTCGTCGAGCACGAAACCCTCCTCCCCCTCGACATGCAGCGCGATGTCGGCGCGGCGCACGTCGTCGATGCCGTAATGCTCGTCGAACAGGCGCACGCAGGGGCCGATCGCGCACGACGCGTTGTTGTCCTTCGCCTTGCCGAGCAACAGCGCGCTGCGGCCTTCGAAGTCGCGCAGGTTGACGTCGTTGCCGAGCGTGGCGCCGACGGTGCGGCCGCTGGGCGCGACGGCCAGCACGATCTCGGGCTCGGGATTGTTCCAGGTCGACTTGGCGAGGACGCCGATGTCGGCGCCGAGGCCCACCGCCGCCAGCGGCGCGCACTTGGTGAAGACCTCGGCGTCGGGTCCGATGCCGACCTCGAGGTACTGCGACCACGCCTTGGCCTCGACCAGCACGCGCTTCAGCTCCGCCGCCTCGGCGGAGCCGGGCACCACCCGCGCAAGGTTGTCGCCGATCACGCCGGTGATCGCGCGCCGCGTGGCTTCGGCGCGCGCGGGGTCGCCGCGCGCCTGCTCCTCGATGACGCGCTCGAGCATGCTGGCGACGAAGGTGACGCCGGAGGCCTTGACCGGCTGCCAGTCGCAGGGCGCGAGCAGCCACGGCGCGCCGGCGTCGTGCTGCGCGGGATCGCTGTTGGCGAGCGCCGCATCGAGCGTGGCGAGCTTCGGCAGCGTCGCTGCGCGGATCGCCGCCACCGCGTCGTCGCGGGCGAAGACCTCGCTCGCGGTCGGCGCGATCGGCGTCAGGTCGAAGATGCCATCGGCGCGCACCAGCACCGGCGCCGGACCGGCGAAGGCGGGAATGAACGCGCGGCCGATGAGCGTCGCGACGGCGTGGTCCGCAGGCAGCACGGCCGCGGCCGCAAGATGCGATTCGAGCATGGTGACCTCGTGAGGGACGTGCCACGAATGTACCGCATGCGCGGTGACGGGCGGCTACAATGCGCGCGCCCATGGCCGCCTCGCCCTATCCGCGCCTGTTCACGCCGATCCGGCTCGCGCATGTCGAGCTGCCCAACCGCACGATCATGGGCTCGATGCACACCGGTCTCGAGGACCACGCGTGGCACTTCGGCAAGCTTGCCGCGTTCTATCGCGAGCGCGCGCAGGGCGGCGCCAGCCTCATCGTCACCGGCGGCATCGCGCCCGACCTGCGCGGACGGCTCGCGCCGTTCGCGGGCTCGCTGACGCACGGCGGCGGCGTGCTATGGCACGCCCGCGTCACGCGCGCCGTGCATGCGGCGGGCAGCCGGATCCTGATGCAGATCCTGCATGCCGGGCGCTATGCCTATCAGCCGTTGTGCGAATCGGCCACCGCCACGCGCTCGCCGATCTCGCCGTTCGCGCCGCGCGCGATGAGCGAGGCGCGCATCCGCCGCGTCATCGCCCATTTCGCGCGCGCCGCGCGCCTCGCGCAGCGCGCGGGTTACGACGGCGTCGAGATCATGGGCAGCGAGGGCTACCTGATCAACCAGTTCCTGTCGCCGCGCGTCAACCGCCGCAGCGACGGCTGGGGCGGCGGCATCGACGCGCGCATGCGCTTCGCGGTGGAAATCGCGCGCGCGGTGCGCGCTGCCGTGGGCGCCGACTGCATCGTCATGTTCCGCCTGTCGCTGCTCGACCTGGTCGAGGGCGGCAACACGATGACGGAGACGATCGCCGTCGCGCAGGCGCTCGAGCATGCCGGCATCACGCTGCTCAACACCGGCATCGGCTGGCACGAAGCGCGCATCCCGACGATCGCCACGGTGGTGCCGCGCGCGGCGTTCCGTGCCGCCACCGCCCGCGTCAAGCGCGCGCTGCGCATTCCCGTGGTGGCCTCGAACCGCATCAACACGCCGGAGCTCGCCGAGGATATCCTCGCGGCCGGTGACGCCGACATGGTGTCGATGGCGCGCCCGTTCCTCGCCGATCCCGAGTTCGTCGCCAAGGCCGCGGCGGGCCGCGCCGACGCGATCAACACCTGCATTGCCTGCAACCAGGCGTGCCTCGACCGCACGTTCCGCAATGCGCGTGCGACCTGCCTCGTGAATCCGCGCGCGTGCCGTGAGACCGAGCTTGTGTACACGCGGGCGCCGCAGCGCAAGCGGGTGGCGGTAGTCGGCGCCGGCGTCGCCGGACTCGCGGCAGCGACGATTGCCGCCGAGCGTGGCCACCAGGTGTCGCTGTTCGAGGCGGCCGACGACATCGGCGGCCAGTTTCGGCTGGCGATGCAGGTGCCGGGCAAGGAGGATTTCAGCGACACGCTGCGCTACTTCCGTAACCGCATCGCCGCCACCGGCGTCGCGCTCGAGCTCGGCCGGCGCATCGCGCACGACGACCTCGCGCGCGAATTCGACGCGGTCGTCGTCGCCACCGGCGTCACGCCGCGCGTACCGTCGATTGCCGGCATCGGGCACCCGAAGGTCATCGCCTACCCCGATCTGCTCGCCGGCCGCAAGGTTGCCGGGCGCCGCGTCGCGGTGATCGGCGCGGGCGGCATCGGTGTCGATGTCTGCACGTTCCTGGTGATGCCCTATGCGATGTCGAGCGAAGCCTGGTGCGACGCATGGGGCGTCGACGTCTCTGCGCGCGAGGCCGGCGGCCTCGTGCCGGCGAATCTGCCACCGCCGCCGCGTGAAGTATGGCTGCTGCAGCGTCGCGTCGACGCGCGGCGCATGGGGGCGGGACCGGGGCGTACCACAGGCTGGGCGCATCGCATCGCCCTGCGGCGCGCCGGCGTGACGATGCTGGGCGGCGTCGAGTACCGACGCATCGACGATGCGGGACTGCACATCCGGGTCGGCAACGACGAGCGCTGCCTCGGCGTCGACAGCATCGTCGTGTGTGCCGGCCAGGAATCCTCGCGCGACCTCGCCATGGGCGCGGATCCGCGCATCCACGTGATCGGCGGTGCGCGTCGCGCCGGCGAGCTCGATGCAGAAGCGGCGATTCGCGACGGCGCCGAGCTGGCTGCGCGCCTGTAACGTCTCGTTGCAATCTCGCGGCGAGCGCGTTGTTCGCTCTTGGCGGAGTGTTTCGCACGCGCGCGAATCGATCATTTGACCGTGCGCAGTGAACGCGCGGGGGCTGCGTGCCGTCCAAGTTTTGAACCGTTCCAAAAGTGACGAGAACGGCACGCGTCGACGCGTGTGAGGGAGGCGCGCGCCTTTTTTTCACTACAGGAGTAGCACATGAAGATTGACCGATTGACGACATTCGCCGCCGCCGCGGCGCTGGTGCTGCCGCTCGCGGCCCCGGCTGGCGCGGCGAGCGGCGTGCGCATGCAGGACGTCGTGACGCCGTTCAGCATGCAAAGCATCAATACCTATGCCGACGCCTACACGACAAGCAACGGTGTCACCACGGTGACCCCCGCCCCGAACCTGTCGAAGACTGCGCCGGACCTCCCCGCCGACCCCGGCGGCATGCAGGGCATCACGCCCGGCGGCATGCAAAGCTTCGGCGCGGGCCAGCAGCAGTACGTGATGCGTGGCGGCGAGGTCGAGCCGCTGTCCGGATCCGGCGTCAATGCCACGATCGTCGCGCATGCGGCACCGATGGAACCGTCGCTCGCCGTCCCGGCGCGCGACGGCAAGTCGCTGTACGCTGCACCTGGTGCCGAGCCGCCACTGCGCGAGTCCTCGCTGCCGGATATCGACGGTCCCGACAGCCTGAAAGGCGATTGATCAGGTCGCGCCGACGCGGCGTCGCATCGCCTGCGTGAGCGTGGCCGGCGACGCCGCGAAATCGCGCCAGGGGTCCGGGTACGACGCCGCCAGGCGCGACGCCGCATTGCGCAAGTTGAAGTGATCGCGCCGCAGGTCGACGCCGTGGTCGAGCTCCTGCCACGCGATCGGCATCGCCACCGGCGCGCCCGCCCGCGCGCGAAGGCCATAGGGCGCGATCGCCGTCGCGCCCTCGGCATTGCGCAGGTAGTCGATGAAGATGCGCCCGCTGCGGCGTGCCTTCGCCATGGAGGCCACGAAGCGCTCGGGAAAGGTCTTCGCCATCAGCTCGGCGACGGCGCGCGTGAAGCCCTTGGCGACGTCCCAGTCGAGCGTCGCGCGAATCGGCACGACGACGTGCAGGCCCTTGCCGCCGGTGGTCTTGGCGAATGCCGGCAGTCCGAGCTCGACGAGGAATGTGCGCATCGCCTTGACGCCTTCCACCAGCGTGGCGTAGCTCACCGCATCGTCCGGATCGAAATCGAAGATCAGGCGGTCGGGATTGGCGAGACGCGGCTTGCGCGAGCCCCAGGGATGGATCTCCAGCGCACCCCATTGCGCGAGGCTCACGAGGCCTTCGGCCGAATGCACCTCGGCGTAGGTGGCGGCGCCGCCGGACTCCTTGACGGCGACGCGACCCACCGCGTTGCTCAGGCTCGTCGGCGCGTGCTTCTGGTAGAAGCATTCCCCCTGCCATCCCTCGGGGCAGCGCAGCAGCGACAGCGGCCGCCCGACGAGATGCGGCAGCATGCGCGGCGCCGCCAGCGCGTAGTAGCGTGCGACGTCGTGCTTGGTGATGCCGGCGTCAGCGTAGTAAAGCTTGCCTGGGTTGCTGATCGTCACCCCTTCGACCGGACCTTCGTCTTGCGAGGGCGCACCGCGCGCAACCGCCGCGCGTGGTGCGCGCGCGGTCGCGGACGTCGGCGGCGCGGCACGCGTAGCGACCGCCGTGCGCGGTACGCGCGCGGGCTGCGTCGGCGCCGCGCGGGGTGCGCGCGTGCTGGCCGGCTTCGCCGCCACCTTCGCCCTGGATTGCGTCGCCGCCCTGGCCGCGACGCGCTTCATGCGCTTGCCGCCTTTGGCCTTCGGCGTCGATGTCTTGCCAGCCTGCGTGCCGGACTTCGCGCCGGCGCGCGGCCTGGCGGCCTTCGCCTTGCGCTTCGACACGGCGCCGCCAACGCGCGCACCGGGTGTCGCCGCCTCGCGCTCGCGCGTCACGTCCGCCGCCTTCTTGTCCTCGCGCAGGCCGAGGAATGACGGATGCCGCAGCGTGCCGTCGTGCGTCCATTCGGTGAACGCGATTTCGGCGACCAGCGTGGGCTTGACCCAGTGCACGCCGCGCGCCGCCGCGCCGCGCGGCGGATTGACCACCGGCGGCGACGCTTGCTCGAGTGGCGCCAGGCGTGACGCCAGCATCCGCAGCGTGGCGGCGTCGAAGCCGGTGCCGACGCGCCCGCTGTAGCGCAAGGCATGTGCGTCGTCGTGGATCGCCAGCACGAGGGCGCCGAGCCCCTCGCGGCTGCCGGCCGGATCGGTGTAGCCGGCGATCACCATTTCCTGTCGATGGCCGCACTTGACCTTGACCCAGTCGCGGCCGCGCGCGCCCTGGTAGCGCGAATCGATGCGCTTCGAGATGATGCCCTCGAGGCCCAGCGTGCACGCCTGCGTGAATACGGTGCTGCCCTCGGCGACGATCTCGACGCCGTAGCGCACGTGCGCCGGCGGCGGATCGAGCAACGCGCGCAGCATCGCCTTGCGCTCGACGAGCGGCACCTGCCGCAGGTCGTAGCCGTTGGCGAACGGCAGGTCGAACACGAAAAACGTGATGTCGGCTTCGGCAGGCGACGCCAGCGCGTTCTGCAGGCGCTGGAAGCTGGTGCGGCCCGAGGCGTCCGCCACGGCGATCTCGCCGTCGATCCAGCCCGATGCGAGCGGCAGCGCAGCGACCGCCCTTGCGATCGGCGCGAGGCGCGTGGTCCAGTCGTTGCCGTTGCGCGAAAACAGCCGCGCGCGGCCGCGCTCGACGCGCGCCAGCATCCGGTATCCGTCGTACTTGATCTCGTGCAGCCAGCCATCGCCCGGCGGCACCGACTTCACCAGCGTCGCCAGCATGGGTGACAGCGCCGACGGCAGGCGCGCGCGTCGCGCGGCAGCCGGCAACGCGGCGTCGCCGGCGGTTCGCTTCGCGGCGGACCTGGCGCCGCGATCCGGCGTCGCTGCCGGCTTCCTGCCGCGCGCACCGGCCAGCGCGCCGGCACGCACGTTGTCGGCGACCGAGCGATTGCTGTTCCACACGCGCGAGCGCCCCGCCGCGATTGCGTCGAGCGAGCGACCGGTCTGCACGCTGTCGGGTGCAGCGTCGACGATCGACACGCCGGGCCGCGCGAACGTATCGCGCTCCTTGATGAGGAACCACACGTCGCCGGCGCGCTTGCCGCCGTACTTTCCCCCGAAGCGGCCCGGCTGGCTGCGAATCAGGGCATAGCCGCCCTTCAGCTTCTCGCCGTCGAGCTCGAACTTGAGGTGGCCCTTGGCGTAGCCCTCGCGCGGGTCGCCTTGCGGGATCCAGCGGCCACGATCCCAGACCATCACCGTGCCGCCGCCGTACTGCTTCGGCGGAATGGTGCCCTCGAAGCCGCCGTACTCGAGCGGATGATCCTCGACGTGCATCGCCAGCCGGCGATCGGCCGGGTCCACGCTCGGCCCCTTGGGCACGGCCCAGCTCAGCAACACGCCATCGAGCTCGAGCCGGAAGTCGTAGTGCAGGTGCGAAGCGGCGTGCTTCTGGATGACGAACGCGAGGTCCCCGGACTTGCGCCGGCCGAGGTGGCCGCGGGGCTCGGGCGTGACGCCGAAGTCGCGTTTCTGGTGATAGCGCGCGAGCGTCATCGAGCCGTCAGGCGCGCTTGCGATGCGCCGGCGTCGCAGCCGGCGCGCGCGCGCGGGGGTGCGCCGGTGCCCTGCGCTTCGCTTGCGCGGCCTTGGCGCGCGCCGCTGGCGCAGCCTCTCCGCCGTCGCGCGCACGCGGCCTGCCGCCGCGCAGGCTGTCCGCGAGCAGCGCGGCCAGGTCGATGACCTCGGCGCTGCGCGGCTTGTCCTCGCCCTTGGCGTCGGGCGCGGTGATCTCGTGGGTCTCGCCCTTCTTCACCTTCTCGCGGATACGCTTCATCAGATCCTCGTGATAGGTGTCGTGAAAGGCGCCTGCCTTGAAATGTCCGCTCATGTCGTCGACGAGTCGCTTGGCGAGCGCGCGCTCCTTCGCGGTGGGGGCCGATTTCGCCGCCGGCAGGTCGAGCGCGTCGATGTCGCGGAGCTCGTCGGCGTAGCGCAGCGTGTTGAGCACCATGCCCTTCCCCGCCGGCAGGATCGCGGCGAGATGCGGCGTCCCGCGCATCACGAACTGCGCGATCGCCACCCGCGCGCTCTCGGCCAGCACGTCGCGCAGCAGCGCGTACGCCTTGCCGCCACGGCCGGCGGGCGCGAGGTAATACGGGGTTTCATAGAGCGGCGGCGGAATCTCCGTCGCCGCCACGCATTCGACGATGTCGATCGTCTCGGACGCCTTGACGTTGGCGCGCCGGAAATCCTCCTCGCTCAGCACCACGTACTGGCCTTTCTCGTACTCGTAGCCCTTGACGATTTCGCCCCAGGCGACCTCGCTCCCGGTCTTCTTGTTGTAGCGCTTGTAGCCGACCGGCGCGAAATCGCGGCGGTCGAGCATCGAGAAGCTGAAGCTCTTGCGGTCCTCGGCGGCATACAGCTCGACCGGGATCTCCACCAGGCCGAAGCTCAGTGCGCCTCGCCACAGTGCGCGCGCCATCGCGTCAGGCCCCGACGCCGTGCGGCGCCTCGGTGCGCGCGCATTCGATGCAGACGTGGACGCGGGCGGAGACGATCACCAGCACGCCGCAGTGCTCGCACGGCGCCAGCACGCGCTCGCCGTGCTCGCCGCACAACATGCAGCCCTCGGCAGCGCACTGCCGCTCGGTGCACCAGTGACAATCGACGGGACAGGCGTGCATCGCGCGTGATCGGAAAGGATTGCGGAACGTCGACGATACCGCGAATGCGCATCGCGATCCCGACAGCCGAATCCCCATCGGCGTGTCGGCGTGTCGCCGACACGCTGTCAGCCGGTTCTCAGGCGCGCCGCCGTGACAAGCGCGTGCGATCGGTGCAGCGTCGTCGCAGCCAGTTTGCGGCCAGACCATGCACGCACCGGACTACGCCACGATCGAGGCGCTTATCCGCCAGATCCTCGACCAGCTTAGTGCCGCGCACATGCTGCTTGCGCGCGGCGAATCGGGGACGGCGTTGCGCGTGGCGCTGCGCGATGCGATCCATGCGCACGAGGAGCTCACCGAGCGCATGAACGCCGACGCGCTCGATGCGCACGCTGCCGGGCACATCTTCGCCGTCGTGCTCGGCGAGCGCATCGGCGGCGTCGCCGACCTTGCCAACGAATTGCGCGCACCCGACGACCCGCCCCATCCGCGCGCCGGCCCTGCGGCGGCGATCCTGCGCCGCTATCCTTCCCGCGCCGAAGCCAGCTAGCGGCTTTCCGCACGCGGCAGGCTTGGACTCGCGTGCAACCCCGTGCGGTCCCGTTCGGTGATGATGTAGGACAATACCTACAACATTCCGAAGGGCGGAAATGCCTGCCGGCATCACCTCCACCATGGTCCGTCGCCTCGCCACCGCCCTTGCCGCGAGCGCCGTCGCTTGCGTGCTTGCCACGCTGCCCGTGCGGGCCATCGCTGCCGACGAGGCAAGCGCTGCGGCTCCTCCGGTCACGCTGATCCTGCCCACCGAAGCCGGCGGATCCGCGGATCGCATCGGGCGCATCGTCGAGCGTGCGCTGCAACGCGCGCTGCATGCCCCGATCGTCGTCAAGCGCCTGCCGGGCGTCGAGGGGATCGTCGGCACCAACGCCCTGGCGAGCGCGCCCCGCGACGGCTCGACCATCGGACTCGGCCTGTCCACGCCCATGGTCGGCGCCCGATTGCTGTCCTCTCTCGACCAGTACAACCCGATCGACGATTTCGACTGGCTGGCGGTACTGGGCACCTATCCGGTGGCGCTCGTGGTGCGCAGCGACGGCGAGCCACCGTCGTTCGCACGCTGGCTCGAGGTCGCGCGCGCCGCTCCGCGGCCGTTGCGCTACGGCACGTACACCAGCGCGTCGTCGTCGCATATCGCCGGCGAGTTCCTGCACCAGGAGCAGAAGGCGAATATCGAGCAGCTGGCGCTGCCGGTCACGCGCATCATGCCGATGCTCGCTGCGGGCGAGATCGATTTCGCGATGGTGGGCCTGCCCTCGGCGCTGGCCATCACCGGCACCCCGCGTGCGCGGCCGACCCGCGTGATCGCCGTCAGTTCGGCCACACGCAGCCGGCTGCTGCCGAGCGTGCCGGCGTTTGGCGAAACATGGCCCGGCCGCGAATTCCTGCTCTGGGTGGCGATCGTGGCGCCGAGCCATTTACCGGCCGGGCCGCGCGCGCGCCTCGCGTCGGCGGTCGGCGTCATGCTGGCCGATCGCGCGTTCATCGCCGAACTCGAGGCCGAGGGAATGACCTGGCTGGGCCTCGCGGGCGCCGACGCCACGCGCTACGTGCGCGACGACATCCTCAAGCAGGCGAACGACATTGCCGCGTACGCGATCCAGCGGATCGACCCGCCCGACAAGGGCGGTCCCCTGCGGCCCTGAGGCTGCCGGGCCGCACGTCCGCGCACGGCCGCCGCGAAGTGTGCGACGATGCGCCGCCATGAGTCCCTCCGTGCTCGAAGCACTGCGGCTGACGGCGGTCGTCGTTGCGCTGATCGGCGTCGGCGCCTGCGCGGCACCGCCGCCGGCGCCGCCCGCCGACGCGCCGGCGACGGCCGCCAAACCGGCGCCGGCGTGCGAACCCGATCCCTACTGCTACCGCGATTGCATGCGCGGCTACCAGCCGGCCTACTGCCGGTTCAAGTGCGGGTGCTGACACCGGCACGACAGCGGAACCCGTCACAATGATGACTGCTGGCCGCCGGCGGCGGCGAGCGCCGGCAATGGCAATGCGGAGCGGACGATGAAGGTGCTGGTGGTGGAAGACGACAGCGTGCTGTCGGCGGCGCTGGTGCGCGCGCTCAACCAGTCGGCATACGCGGTGGATCTGTGCGAGGACGGCGAAGCCGCCAACGAGGCGCTCGCCGCCGCCGACTACGATCTCGTCGTGCTCGACGTCGCGCTGCCGAAGATCGACGGTCTGGCGGTGCTGAAGCGGCTGCGCGACCGGCGCTCGCGCGTGCCGGTGCTGATCCTCACCGCGCGCGACACGCTCGACGAGCGTGTCGCCGGCCTCGACATGGGCGCCGACGACTACATGACCAAGCCGTTCGACCTTCCCGAGTTCGAGGCCCGCGTGCGCGCGCTGATCCGCCGCGGGCGCTTCAACGCCGGCAACGACATGACCCACGGCCGGCTGCGCTTCGACGTCGCCGCGCGGCGCCTGTTCCACGACGACGCGCCGGTCGACCTCTCGGCACGCGAGCTCGCGCTGACCGAGCTCCTGCTCGCGCGCCAGGGACGCGTGGTGAGCAAGGAGCAGATCATCGACCAGCTGTTCGGCTTCGGCGGCGAGGTCGGCAGCAACGCGATCGAGGTCTACGTGCACCGCGTGCGGCGCAAGCTGGAGCCTTACGGCGTCGAGATCCGCACGGTGCGCGGCATGGGCTACCTGCTCGACCGGATCGATGGCGGCGCGTGACGCGACGCTGCGCGGCAAGCTGCTGCGCTGGCTGCTGATCCCGCTGTCGCTGCTGTTCCTCGTCGACGCCGCCGGCAGCTACATCCTCGCGCAGCGGCTCTCGGCGCGGGTGCACGACGCCGAGCTCAACGAGATCGCGCGCGAGCTCGCGTTGCACATCAGGGCCGAAGGCGGCGTCCTCGGATTCGACCTCGAGAAGGATGCGGAGCGCACGCTGCTGCTCGACGACGCCGACGAGCTGCATTACGAGGTGCGCGCCGACGGCGCGCGGATCGCCGGCGACGCGGCATTGCCCGCGGCGGCCGCGTCCGCCGGCGCCTATCGCGACGCGCAGCTGGACGGCGGCGCCGTGCGCATTGCGCGGCTGGCGACGCGCATCGACGGGCACGCGGTGACCATCGACGTCGCCAGCACCATGCACAAGCGCCGCGCGCTCGCCGACGAGATGGTCGTGGACGTGATCCTGCCGCAGCTCGTGCTGATCCTGATCGCCGGGATCATCGTGTGGGTGGGCGTGGCGCGCGGCCTCAAGCCGCTGGCGCAGCTGCAGCGCGCGGTCGCTGCGCGCTCGCACCGCGACCTGAGCCCGGTCGACGTCCCCGACGTGCCGCGCGAAGTGCATCCGCTGGTGCGCGCGGTCAATGACCTGATGGCGCGGCTCGACGAGGTGCTGGGCCTCACCAACCGCTTCGTCGCCGACGCCGCGCACGAGCTGCGCACGCCGGTGGCCGGCATGAAGGCGCACGTCGAGCTGGCGCTGCGGGAGGAGGATCCGCAGGAGGTGCGGCGCTCGCTGGCGCAGCTCTACGTCGGCATCGAGCGCATGTCGCACCTCGTCGCGCAGCTGCTGTCGCTCGCGCGCAACGAGCCGACGGCCGTCAAGCAGCTCGAGCTGGCGCCGGTCGACCTGGCCCGCCTCGCGTTCGACGTCACCACCGAATGGGTGCCGCAGGCCTATCGGCGGCACATCGATCTCGGCTTCGACGGCGCGCGCGAAGGCGTGATGGTCGCGGGCGACGCGCAGCGGCTCGCCGAGCTGCTCAACAACCTCGTCGACAACGCGATCCGCTACAGCCGCGACGGCGGCGGCGTCACCGTGCGCGTCGCCGCCGCGCCGCAGCCGCGCGTGTCGGTCAGCGACGATGGGCCGACCATTCCGGTGCCGGAGCGCGAGCGGGTATTCGAGCGCTTCCACCGCCTGCTCGGCACGCGCGCCGCCGGCAGCGGTCTGGGCCTCGCCATCGTGCGCGAGATCGCCACGCTGCACGGCGCGACGATCGTGCTCGACGACGACATCGACGGCGTGGGCAACACGTTCACCGTGAGCTTTCCGGGGGCGGTCGCCACCGCCCCGGCTTCGCGCGCCTAGCGGCGCACGTTCTGCATGCGCGGCGGCAGCACGCGCTTCAGCTCGTCGAAAGTGAAGGGCTTGTTGAGGATCGCGGCGCCCGGCGGGACATGATCCTCCTCGGTCACCGGCAGGCCCGTCATCAGCACCACCGAAAGCTTGCCGAAGCGATAGCGGATGACGCGCAGCAAGTCGAAGCCGTCGACCTCCGGCATGCGGATGTCCGACAGCACGAGGGCGATTTCCGGATGATCGTCGAGGTGGCCGAGCGCTTCGGCGGCCGAGTAGGCACGGTAAACGGTGCAGCCGCAGGTTTCCAGCATGTCCGCGGTGATGTCCACCACGTCGCGTTCGTCGTCGGCGACCAGTACCGAGTAGGACGAAGCCGTATCGCTTGTCATTGGATTGTCGTTGCCTTGCGCTTGCGTCGTGGCGGCCGGCTGTGGAATACGAGCGGTGTGATACCGCAGAGACCTGCGCGAGCCGCAGCCATATTCGCGAGGCAGCGGATCATATTGTGGGGCCTCGCGGCTTCCATGTACAGCTGTCCAAGCC
This sequence comes from uncultured Pseudomonadota bacterium, assembly GCA_963781395.1. Lineage (GTDB taxonomy): Bacteria > Pseudomonadota > Gammaproteobacteria > Burkholderiales > Casimicrobiaceae > VBCG01. Next base: position 203,616 of record CAWAFO010000008.1, on the reverse strand, counting down.
CGACACCAGAAGTCCTTCGTGCGCGCTCGACCACTGTCGATCGCTCGACTACCATACGCCGTCACCCGCGGCGGCATGTCGTGCGACGGCGATCGATGCCGGGCTCGCCGCGGCCGCACGCCGGTTCTCGACGTGCAGGGAGAGGCTCCATGAATCCAAAAACCGCGCGCACCGCGTCCCGCGGCGCATGCCGCCGCGCTGCGCGCATGGCGCTGCGCGGCGCGCTTGCATCATGCGCAGTGGCACTTGCGGCGCGGGGAATCCCCGCCGCCGCGCAGTCGCTGCAGGATCTGGGCGGCCTGTCGATCGAGGAGCTGGCGGGCGTCGAGATCACATCGGTGTCGAAGCGTCCGGAGCCGATCGCCAGCGCACCGGCCGCCGTGTACGTCATCACCAGCGACGAAATCCGCCGCTCGGGGGCGACGAGCCTCGCCGAGGCGCTGCGCCTCGCGCCCAACCTCGAAGTCGCGCGCGTCGACTCGCAGACCTACTCGATCTCGGCGCACGGCATGAATTCGGTCAACGCGGCGAACAAGCTGCTCGTGGTGATCGACGGTCGCAGCGTGTACACGCCGTTCTTCTCGAGCGTGTTCTGGGACCAGCAGCACATCGTGCTGGCGGACGTCGATCGCATCGAAGTGATCAGCGGGCCGGGCGGTTCGCTGTGGGGCGCCAACGCGATGAACGGCGTAGTCAGCATCATCACCAAGTCGGCGGCGCAGACCGGCGGTGGCTTCGTCGACGCCAAGGCCGGCGATTTCATGCAACGCGCCGACACGCGCTGGGGCGGACGCTTCGGCGAGGGTGGCACGTACCGCGTCTACGCGCTGGCGACGCACGACGGCGACACGCGTCTCGCCGACGGCGCCAGTGCGATGGACGCCTGGCGCAGCAAGCAGGCAGGGTTTCGTGCCGACACGCCTGCGCTCGAAGGCAACGTCACATTGCAGGGCGACATGTACGAGAACACCGTCGACGCGCCGGGCGGCCGTCGCGACGGCGGCAACCTGCTGGCGCGCTGGAGCCGCCAGTGGGGCGACGGCTCGACGGCCAATGTGCAGGCCTACTACGACGAGCAATCGCGCTCCGATCTGGGCGCAAACGGCGGCTCGCAGTCCGATCGCGTACGCACCGTCGACGTCGAGGCCGAGCACTCGTTCCGGATCGGCACCGCGCACAGGATCGTTTGGGGCGCGGGCTACCGCACGTGGACCGACCGCTTCGTCAACACCACCAACATCGCCGTCCTGGTGCCCGAAAGCCAGACGCTGAATCTCGCCAACATCTTCGCCCAGGACACGATTGCGTTGCACGAGGGCCTCGACCTCACGCTTGGCGCCAAGTACGAGCGAAATACGTTCAGCGGCTCGGCCGTGATGCCGAGCGTGCGCCTGGGCTGGCAGGCGAGTGCGCGTGATTTCCTGTGGGCGGCGATTTCGCGCGCGGTGCGTCCCCCCTCGCGCGTCGAGCGCGATCTTTCCGCGCCCGGAATCGTCGACACGTCGCCAGGATTCCAGGCGGAGAAGCTCGTCGCCTACGAAGCGGGCTATCGCGCGCAATTCGCGTCGAAGGCGTCGATATCGGTGTCGACGTACTACAACGACTACGATGACCTGCGCACGACCTCCCCTGCGCCCGTGACCGTCTTTCCGGTGACGTTCGGCAACGGGCTCGAGGGCCACACCTACGGCATCGACGCATGGGCGAGCTTCAGTCCGTTCGCGTGGTGGCGCATCGATCCCGGGGTCGGCCTCCTGCGCAAGGATTTCCATCTCAAGCCCGGCGAAAGCGACATCGCGGGCACGCAATCGGTGCTTGGGCACGACCCGGGCCACCAGGTGTTCCTGCGCTCGTACATGGACCTGGCGCACGACCTGCAGCTGTACATCGGCCTGCGCCAGATCGGCGCATTGCCCGAAGTCAACGTGCCCGCGTACTTCGAGGCCGACGTCCGCCTCGGCTGGCACGTGTCGCCGAAGCTCGAGCTGTCGCTGACGGGACTCAATCTCGTCCACGCCTATCACGCGGAAGCGAACGCACCGCCGCTGCACGAGATTCCCCGCAGCTTCTACCTCGGCGCCCGCTGGAGCTTCTGAACGTGCGGATTCGCCCTGCGCCGCCGATCTGGCGCTCCACCGCAGCGTCATGGCACGGGCTTGCCGCGGGTATCGCGCTTGCGCTCGCGCTGCTCGCCTGCGCCCGCGCACAGGCGCAGGATGCGAGTCTCGAGTTCGCGGTGAAGGCCACCTATCTCTACAAGTTCGCGGACTACGTCGACTGGCCGGAAGGCACGTTCCGCGCACCGGCAGACCCGCTGGTGATCTGCATCGTCGGCAGCGACGGCGTCGCGCAGCTGGTGGAAGCGGCGGTCGCGGGGCACACCACGCTCGGCGGCCGTGCCGTCGTCGCGCGCCGCGTGGCGGCGCCGTTGCGCGACGCCGGCTGTCACGTGCTCTACATCGCCACGCGCCAGGACGCGGCGACGCTGGAAGCGCTGCGCGCCACGCGCGGCTTGCCGGTGCTCACCATCACCGACACCCGCAACGGCGACGCCGCGCGTGGCATCATCGCGTTCGTGATCGTCGACAACCGGGTGCGATTCGACATCGACCTCGCGGCGGCCGCGCAGAACCGCCTCGCGATCAGCTCGAAGCTCCTCAACCTGGCCGCGCAAGTGCGGCCCGCTCCATGAATCCGTCCGCCACGCGCCACCGATGAAGATGCCGAAAGCGCACGATTCGCCGCGGTACGCGACGCTGGTCAGCGCCGCGGGCGTGTTCCTGCTCGTGCTGGCGGGCACGTACATGGTGTTCCACAACGAACGGTCGTACCGCCAGACCAAGACGGAGCAGGTCGACGCGCAGGCGGCGATCCTGGCGTCGACCGTCGCCGCAGCGCTCGATTTCGACGACCGCAAGGCGGCGCAGGAATATATCGGTGCGCTCGCCGCCGACCCGGAAATCCGCGAAGCTGCGATCTACGACGCGCGCGGCCAGCTCTTCGCCGGCTATTCGCACGAGGGAACGCAGCCGCTGCCGGCGAGCGTCGGCGCCGCCCGCGGCACGGACGCCGGCGACCGCATCGCGGTGACGCTGCCGGTGCGCCAGGGGGCGGCCACCGTCGGCACCGTCTACCTGCAGACCATCATCGAGCCGCTGGCGCGGCGCCTCGAGCGCTACGCCGTGATCGGCCTCGTCTGCCTGATGGCGATCCTGAGCTTCATCGTGCTGGTGCGCACGCAACGCACGCTGACGCTCGCCAACGCCGAGCTCGAAGGCCAGCGCGCGGAGCTCGCGCGCGCCAACGCGGCGCTGCGCACGCAGATCGAGGAGCGCGAGAAAGTGGAGATGGCGCTGCGCCAGTCGCAGAAGATGGATGCCATCGGCCAGCTCACCGGAGGCATCGCGCACGATTTCAACAACCTGCTGCAGGTGATCATCGGCAACCTCGAGATGCTGCAGCGCCGCGACCTGGCCTTTGGCGACGACGCGCGGCGGATGCTCACGACCGCGGCGCGCGGCGCCGATCGTGCGGCGACGCTGACTTCGCGCCTGCTCGCGTTCGCGCGCCGCCAGCCGCTCGATCCCAAGCCGTTCGACGTCAACAAGCTGGTCACAAACATGTCCGAGCTCCTGCGCCGCGTGCTCGGCGAGCGCATTCAGGTCGAGACCGTGCTCGCCGCGGGCACGTGGCGCGTCAATGCCGACGTCAACCAGCTCGAGAATGCGCTCGTCAACCTCGTCGTCAATGCGCGCGACGCGATGCCGCAAGGAGGCAAGCTGACGATCGAGACGTCGAACGCGTTTTTCGACGAGGCATATGCGGCGACCAGCGACACGCAGGCGGGCCAATACGTGCTGCTCGCCGTCAGCGATACCGGCCTCGGCATGACTCGTGACGTGCAGGACAAGGCGTTCGAGCCCTTCTTCACCACCAAGGGAGTCGGCAAGGGCACGGGTCTCGGCCTGTCGCAGGTCTACGGCTTCATCCGCCAATCGGGCGGCCACGCCAAGATCTACAGCGAGCCCGGCCAGGGCACGACGGTCAAGCTCTACCTGCCGCGCGTGCAGGACAGCGCCGAGACGGCGTCGCCCGCGATCATCGCGCCGCGCCGCGACAGCGCCACCGACCGGCCCATTCTGGTCGTCGAGGACGACGACGACGTGCGCAGTCACGTGGTGCAGGGGCTCACCGAGTTCGGCTACCGCGTGCGCGAAGCGGCCGATGGCGCGAGCGCATTGCACGCGCTGGCGGACGAGCCTCCGGTGTGCCTGCTGTTCACCGACATCGGCCTGCCCGGCGGCATGAACGGCCGCGAGCTCGCCGACGAGGTGCAACGGCGCGTTCCCGGCCTTCCCGTGCTGTTCACCACTGCCTATGCGCGCAACGCGATCGTCCATCACGGCCGCCTCGATGCCGGCGTGGAGCTCATCACCAAGCCGTTCACGCTGCCCGATCTCGTCAACCGCATCGAGCGTGTCCTGGCAACCTCGAGCGCCCCATCACCTGCCGCCCCCGACGCGTCAGCCGCGCGCTGACGCCGCGGCGATCCGCCGCAGCCGTCGCCGGTCTTCGCATTCAGCTGCCGTAAGGTTGGCGCAAGGTTGCGGTAAGCCCGTGTTCATCCGCCATTCAGCCCGCTGCAAGACCGCAGCAAGCAAGGGGTAAGCGCGGGTCTCTACTCTGGTTCCTCCGGCTCACCGCAGCCGCACTGGAGGAACCCGACGATGCTCGACCTGCTGTCGAATCCCGACACCTGGACCGCACTGCTCAAGATCGCGGTGATCAACGTGGTCCTCAGCGGCGACAACGCGGTGGTCATCGCGCTGGCCTGCCGCTCGCTCGAGCCGAAGCAGCAGCGCAACGCGTTCATCGTCGGCACCGTCGGCATCGTCGTGCTGATGACCGGCCTCACGTCGTGTGCGGCACTGCTGATGAGCCTGCCGTGGATCCAGCTCGCCGGCAGCGTGCTGCTGCTGTGGATCGGCATCAAGCTGATGCTGCCGGAAGACGAGGACGGCGGCGTCAACGCCACCGAGCACTTCTGGACCGCGGTCAAGACCATCATCATCGCCGACATCGTGATGAGCCTCGACAACGTGCTGGGAATGGCCGGCGCGGCGAAGGGACACTACGGCATGCTGTTCGTCGGCCTGGCGATCACGATGCCGCTGATCCTCTTCGGCAGCGCGCTCCTGATGCGGCTGATGGAGCGCTTCCCCGTGCTCGTCACGCTCGGCGCGGGACTGCTCGGCTACGTCGCGGGCGACATGGCGGTCGGCGACCAGGCGGTCGCCGCCTGGGTCGAGGCGCACGCGCCGTACCTCGACGTGATCGTGCCGATCGCCGGCGCGCTGCTCGTGGTGGGCTTCGGCCGCTTGCTTGCCGGCAGGAAGTCGCGCGCACTGGCCGAGCGCACCACCGTGCGTGCGCAGCACGCGGACGTGCGCCCCGGTCACGCTGCCTGAAACGGAGGTCCGCGATGAACGCCATCCTGGTGCCGATCGGCTCGACGTCGGAAGCAATGCGCGCCGCCGAGCGGGTGATTGCACGCTATCGAACCGAAGCCGTCGACGTGCATCTGCTCAACGTGCAGCGGCCGCTGCCCAGGCACGTCGCGCGGTTCTTTCCGCGCGGCGAGCTGCAGGGTTTCCATCATGACGCCGGCATGCACGTGCTGGCACCCGCCATGCGCGCGCTCGACGCCGCGGGCATTCCTCACCGCGATCACGTGGTGGTCGGGCATGCCGCCGAGGCGATCGTGCGCTTCGCCGCCCGCGTCGGGTGCGCCGACGTGCTGCTCGAGCCGGCGGAAGGCGGGTTGCGCGCGCTGTTCCACGCGGGCTCGGTCGGCAGCCAGGTGCGCCACCTGATGCGCGCCGGCGGCGACGCGGCGGTATAGCACTCGTTGCGCGGCGCGCACGCCGCGCTGCGCACGCCGACGCGCCGGCAGTGCAGCGCGCGCGGCGCCTGCGGTGTCGCGCCGGCGCGCGTAGACTCCAGCATCGCCTGCGCCGAGGGCGCGCGCACTTCCAGGGGATATCGTGGATACGCCATTCGCCGGCACCACCGTCATCGTCGCCGGCGGCACTGGCGGGCTTGGCGCAGCGGTCTCGCTTGCGTTCGCCGCTGCCGGTGCACGCGTCGTCGTCACCTATCGCCATGATGCCGAGCTTGCGGCGCTGCGCCAGCGCGCCGCCGCGGACGGGGTGGCGATCGACGGGCACGCCGTCGATGTCACCGACGCGGCCGCGGTGCGCACGATGGTCGCCACGACGCTCGATCGGCACACGCGCATCGACGCACTCGTCAATACCGTCGGCGGCTATGCCGGCGGCGCGCCCTTGTGGCAGGGCGACGGCAGCGCGCTCGAGCGCATGCTCGCGCAGAACGTGCGCGCGGGCTACGTGCTCGCGCGCGCGGTCGTGCCGGCGATGCTCGCCGCGGGCCACGGGTCGATCGTCAACATTGCGGCGAAAGCCGCGGTCGCGCCCGCCGCCGGCGCGGCGGAATACGCGGCATCGAAGGCAGCGGCGCTGGCGATGATGACCGCGCTCGCCGCGGACGTGGCCGGCAGCGGCGTGCGCGTCAATTCCGTGCTGCCGAGCACCATCGACACGCCGGCCAACCGTGCGGCGATGCCCGCCGCCGATTTCGCCGCGTGGCCCAAGCCGGCGTCCATTGCCAAAGTGATCCTGTTTCTTTGCAGCCGCGATGCCGACGCCATCCACGGCGCGGCCATTCCGGTCTACGGTCACGTGTGACGCCTTCGCCGGCGCGTGACGCCGGCGCTTGATCGCCACCCGGCGCGGCCCCGCCAGGCATCCGTCACCGCGCAAGGCGTCCGCTACACTGCGGCCATGGCGCCGACCCTCGTCCTGGCGCTGCCGTTCGCCGGCAGCGTGATCGCGATGCTGATGCCGACGCACGCGCGCAATGCCGCTGCGGCATTCGCGGCCGCCGTCGCCGCGGTCGCCCTCGCCGGCGTCGTGCTGATGTTTCCCGCGGTGCGCGACGGCGGGGTGCTGCGCGACGTGCACGGGTGGATGAGCGCTGCCGGCCTCGATCTCGTCGTGCGCGTCGACGGCTTCGCCTGGATGTTCGCGGTGCTGATCACCGGCATCGGCCTGCTGGTGTCGATTTACGCGCGCTACTACATGGCGGCGGCGGATCCGGTGCCACGCTTCTACGCGTTCCTGCTGGCGTTCATGGGCTCCATGCTCGGCGTCGTGCTGTCGGGCAACCTGATCGAGCTGGCCTTCTTCTGGGAACTGACGAGCCTCTGCTCGTACCTGCTCATCGGCTACTGGCACCACGACAAGGATGCGCGGCGCGGCGCGCGAATGTCGCTGGTGGTCACCGGCGCGGGCGGGCTCGCGCTGATGGTCGGCGTCGTGCTGCTCGGCCAGGCCGCTGGCAGCTACGACCTGGACACGGTCCTCGCCGCCGGTGAACGGATTCGCATGCATCCGCACTATCCGCTGATCCTGGCGCTGATCCTGTGCGGCGCGTTCACCAAGAGCGCGCAGTTTCCGTTCCATTTCTGGCTGCCGCATGCGATGGCCGCGCCCACGCCCGTGTCGGCGTACCTGCACTCGGCGACGATGGTCAAGGCCGGCGTGTTCCTGCTGGCGCGCCTGTGGCCGGTGCTCGCCGGCAGCGAAGCGTGGTTCTGGAGCGTCGGCGGCGCCGGCGTCGTCACGCTGGTGATGGGCGCATTCATGGCGATGTTCCAGCGCGACCTCAAGGGCATGCTCGCCTATTCGACGATCAGCCATCTCGGTCTCATCACGCTGCTGCTGGGACTCAACAGCCCGCTCGCCGCCGTCGCCGCCGTGTTCCACATGATCAACCACGCCACCTTCAAGGCGTCGCTGTTCATGGCCGCCGGCGTGATCGACCACGAGACCGGCACGCGCAACATCCGGCGCCTGCACGGCCTCATCCATGCGATGCCGATCACCGGCACGCTCGCATTGGTGTCGGCCGCGGCTATGGCGGGCGTGCCGCTGCTCAACGGTTTCCTGTCGAAGGAGATGTTCTTCGCGGAAACCGTCTACATTTCGTCGCTGCCCTGGATCGAGTGGGGACTGCCGGTCGCCGCGATCCTGGCGGGCGCTTTCGGCATCGTCTACGCATTGCGCCTGTCGGTCGGCATCCTGTTCGGCCGGCTGCCGTCGAACCTGCCGCGCGTGCCGCACGAGCCGCCTCGCTTCATGCGCGTACCGATCGAGGTGCTGGTCGTCGTCTGCCTCGTCGTCGGCATCGTCCCGGCGCGCGCGATCGGCCCGATTCTCGCGACAGCCTCGCGCCCGGTCGTCGGCGGCGACCTGCCTGCCTACGATCTCGCGATCTGGCACGGCTTCAACCTGCCGGTGCAAATGAGCCTGCTGGCGACCGCCCTGGGTGTCGCCGGCTATCTTGCGCTGCGCGGCGCGTTCGCCGCAGGTCGCCTGCAACGCGCGCCGATCGTCGACCGGTTCGACGGCCGCCGCCTGTTCGAGGCGCTGCTGGCAGGCTTGGCCCAGGTGTCGCGGCGCGCACTCGCGATCCTCGCCGCGACGCGCCTGCAGCCGCAGCTGCGCGCCGTCGTGGTGCTGGCGACGCTCGCCGCGGCTGCGGGGCTTGCGACCGGCGGCCTCGCTTGGGGTGACCGGCCGCGCGTGCCGGCGACATTCGAGCTGGTGGTGTTCTGGCTGATCGGCATGCTCGCGGCGTTCGCCGCCGCCTGGCTCGCCAAGTTCCATCGCCTGGCAGCATTGATGATGCTCGCCGCCGTCGGGCTCGTGAACTGCCTGACGTTCGTCTGGTTCTCGGCGCCCGACCTCGCGCTGACCCAGCTCACCGTCGAAGTGGTGACGACGTCGCTGTTCCTGCTGGGCCTGCGCTGGCTGCCGAAGCGCGTGCGCGACCGCACCCCGCGCGCGATCGCGCCGACGCTGCTGCGCCGCAGCCGCGACCTCGTGATCGCGGCGGCCGCCGGCGCCGGCCTCGCCGCGCTGTCGTTTGCGATGCTGACGCGGCCGGCGCCGCACAGCATCGCACCGTACTATCTCGAGCATGCGCTGCCCGGCGGCGGCGGTCGCAACGTGATCAACGTGATCCTGGTCGATTTCCGCGCGCTGGACACGTTCGGCGAGATCGCCGTGCTCGGCGTCGTCGCGCTGACCATCTATGCGCTGCTTAGGCGCTTCCGGCCGCCGCGCGAATCGATCGCGTTGCCGCGCCAGCAGCGGGTGGTGCCGCGGCGTTCCGCCAGCGATCTCGCCACCGGCGCCGGCGACGATACACCTGGCTATCTCGTCGTTCCCGGTGTGCTGGCGAGACTCGTGCTCCCGGCGGCGCTCGTCGTCGCCGCATACCTCTTCCTGCGCGGCCACGACGAGCCTGGCGGCGGCTTCGTCGCCGGCCTGTGCGTGGCGATCGCGATCCTGGTCCAGTATTTCGTGGCCGGTGCGGCATGGGTCGAGGATCGCCTGACGCTGCGACCCGTGCGCTGGATTGCCACCGGCCTCGGCATTGCCGTGCTGACCGGAGCGATGCCGATCGCGTTCGGCTATCCGTTCCTCACCACGCACACGTTCCATGTCGATCTGCCCGGCATCGGCGCGGTGCATGTCCCGAGCGCGGTGGCGTTCGACGCCGGCGTGTTCGCCGTCGTCGTCGGCTCGACGCTGCTCATCCTGGTCGCGCTGGCGCACCAGTCGATCCGCAGCCGGCGGCACGTCGACGATGACGCGCGACGCGCGGCGGTCGACGCGGAGTACCCCTGATGGAGACGGTCATCGCACTGGCGATCGGCGTGATGGGGGGCTGCGGCGTCTGGCTGCTGTTGCGCCCGCGCACGTTCCAGGTGCTCACCGGCCTCGCGCTCCTGGCCTATGCCGTCAACCTGTTCATCTTCAGCATGGGCAGCCTGTCGATCGGCGATGAGCCGATCGTCAAGGCGGGCGTCCCCGCCGACCTCGCCCACTACACCGATCCGATTCCGCAAGCGCTGGTGCTGACCGCGATCGTCATCGGCTTCGCGATGACGGCGTTGTTCCTCGTGGTGCTGCTTGCGTCGCGCGGGCTGACCGGCAGCGACCACGTCGACGGCGACGACGATCGGCAATGAATAGGCTTGTCGACGCGGCGATGCCGCATCTCGTGATCGCGCCAGTGGCGCTGCCGCTCGCCACCGCCGTGCTGCTGTTGCTGCTGCGCGAGTCGAACCGGCGCCTGAAGGCGGTGCTCGACACCGTCTCCTGCGTGCTCGGCCTCGGCATCGCGGTCGCGCTGGCCGCATGGACCGGCACCCACGGCGCGAGCTCTGCGATCGGCGTCTACCTGGCGTCGAACTGGAGCGCGCCTTTCGGCGTCGTGCTGGCGGTCGACCGGCTGGCGGCGATGATGCTGGTGCTCGCCGCCCTCCTCGCGCTCGCCGCGGTGCTGTTCGCCATTCCGCGCTGGCACCAGGCGGGCGTGCATTTCCACGCGCTGGTGCAGCTGCAATTGATGGGCGTCAACGGCGCATTCCTCACCGCCGACCTCTTCAACCTGTTCGTGTTCTTCGAGGTGATGCTGGCGGCGTCGTACGGCCTCCTGCTGCACGGCTCGGGTCGCGCCCGCGTCGGCGCCGGCCTCAAGTACATCGCCGTCAATCTCGTCGCGTCTTCGCTGTTCCTGATCGGCGTCGCCGTCGTCTACGGCACGGTCGGCACGCTCAACTATGCCGACATCGCGCAAAAGATCACGCAGGTTCCCGCCGGCGACCGCGGCATCCTGCATGCCGGCGTCGCCATTCTCGGCATCGCGTTCCTCGCCAAGGCGGCGATGTGGCCGCTCAACTTCTGGCTGCTGCCGGCTTACCGTGCCGCGAGCCCGCCGGCCGCAGCGTTGTTCGTCATCCTGACGAAGGTGGGCGTGTATGTCGTGTTGCGCCTGTGGACGCTGCTCGTCGCCACCGATTCGGCGGCGATGATCGCGGAAGGTGCCGGGGCGCTGTTCGCCGGTGGCCTCGTGACGCTCGCCTTCGGCGCGATCGGCATGCTTGCCGCGCGCGGACTGCGCGCGCTCGCGGGCTACGCGGTGATCATGTCCTCGGGCACGCTCATCGCCGCCGCCGGCCTCGGTGACGCGCCGCTCATTGGCGGCGCGCTCTATTACCTCGCCGGATCGACGCCCGCCGCGTCCGCGCTCTTCCTGCTGGCCGAGCTCACCGAGCGCACGCGCGAGTACGAGGCGGCGCCGCCCGCACGCGATGTCGCGGATGGTCGCCAGTCGTTCTACCTCGACACGCGCGACGAGCGCGAACCGGGCGCATTCGACGACACCCGCGACGCGCCGTTGATCGGCCAGCCGATCCCGGCCGCGACGGCATTCCTCGGCATGACCTTCGTCATGGTCGCGCTTCTCATCGCGGGCCTGCCGCCGCTGTCGGGCTTTCTCGCCAAGTTCGCGATGATCGGCGTGCTGCTCGCCGGCGGCAGCCGCAATCTCGCGACCGCCGGCGCGTCGATCGCGCCAGCGAACGGATTGTTCGTCGCGCTGCTCGTGCTGTCGGGCTTCGCCACGCTCGTCGCGATGTCGCGCGCCGGCATACGCTGGTTCTGGGCGCCGCGTGGACGCCCGGCACCGCACCTGCGCGTGATCGAGTGCGTCCCGGTCGCGATCTTCCTCGCGGCATTCGCGGTGCTGGCAGTGCGTGCCGGACCGGTGCTCGAATACACGCGTGCGGCCGCCGCCGAGATCGCCGATCCCGCGCGTTACATCGACGCCGTGATGTCGGCGATGCCGGTCGCCGCGCCCGCAATCGGCACGCCGGCGCTCGCGAAGGCGGCGGCGCGATGAAGCGCGTCGTCCCGGCGCCGCTGCTGAGCTGCACGCTCGGCGTGCTGTGGCTCGTGCTGCAGCCATCGTTCGGCGCCGCCAATCTCGCCACCGCGCTGGTCCTCGCGCTGGGCGTGCCGCTCGTCGTCGCACCGCTGCGACCGACGCCGGCCACATTGCGCCGTCCGCTGCGGGTCGCGAGGCTCGTGCTCGTCGTCGGCGGCGATGTCATCGTCTCCAATGTGCTGGTCGCCGCGGGCGTGCTCGCGGCGGGACGGCGGCCGTTGCGTCCGGCCTTCGTCACGGTGCCGCTCGAACTGCGCGATGCCGGCGCTCTCGCCGCGCTCGCGGTGATCACCACGGTGGTCCCCGGCACGGTGTGGTGCGAGCTCGCGCAGGACCGCGGCGCGCTGCGCCTGCACGTCTTCGACCTCGACGACGAGGCCGCCTTCGTCGCCCGCTACAAGGCGCGCTACGAGCGTCCGCTCAAGGAGATCTTCGAATGACCGGGTTCCTCGCCGGCGCCATCGCCGTGTCGCTCGGGCTCTACGCACTGGCGATGGCGATGGCGCTATGGCGGATGCTGCGCGGACCGGCGGCGCAGGACCGCGTGCTGGCGCTCGATTTCATCACGGTCAACGGCATGCTGGCGATGCTCGTGCTCGGCATCCGCCACGCCAGCACGATGTATTTCGTGGCGGCGCTGGTGACGGCGCTGTTCGGCTTCGTGGCCTCGACGGCGCTCGCCAAGTTCCTGCTGCGCGGCGAGGTGATCGAATGAACCCCGCGCCGTCCGCCGCGATCGAGGTCGTCGTCGGCGTGCTGCTCATGCTGAGCGGCGCGCTCGCGCTCGCCGCCGCGATCGGACTCGTGAGCCTGCGCAGCTTCTTCCAGCGGATGCATCCGCCGGCACTGGCGTCGACGCTCGCCACCTGGTGCGCTGCGCTGGCGACGGTCGTCTACTTCTCGGCGATCGGCTCGCGCCTCGCCGTCTACCCGTGGCTGGTCGTCGTGCTGGTGGCGATGACGGCGCCGATCACCACCACGCTGCTGGCGCGCGCGGCGCTGCTGCGCCAGCGCGCGATCGACGCCGACGCACCGCCGCCCCTGTTCACGGATAAGTGACGTCGGGCACCGGCCGGTCCCGCGGCAGCGGGATGAACTCGACGTCGTCGCCCGGCACCTGCGCAAAGCGCCGCGCCCGCCAATCGTCCTTCGCCGCCTCGATGCGCTCGCGCGAGCTCGCGACGAAATTCCACCATACGATGCGCGGCCCGTCGAGCGGCGCGCCGCCCAGCAGCATCAGCTGCGCAGCCGTGCGCGCGCGCAGCGTGATCGCGGCGCCCGGCTTCATCACCACCAGCTGGCCGGCGTCGTACACGCCCGATTCGCCCGTAACCTCGATCGCGCCGTCGACCACGAACGCGGCGCGCTCGTCGTGCTCGCGCGGCATCTCCACGCGCGCGCCCGCCTCGAGCGCGACGTCGACATAGAACAGCGGCGACAGCGTGGCTGCCGGCGAAAGCGCGCCGGCGAACGCGCCGGCGATCACGCGCGCATGCGCGCCGTCGCCGTCGATGACCGGAAGCTCGGCAGCGTCATGATGCGCGAACGCGGGCGACGTCTCGGCCAGCGCATGCGGCAACGCCACCCAGGCCTGCAGCCCGGCGAGCGTCGAGCCGCGCTCGCGCACGCCGGCGGGCGTGCGTTCCGAATGCACGATGCCGTGGCCGGCAGTCATCCAGTTGAGCTCGCCCGTCCGGATGGGCTGCGTCGAGCCGAGGCTGTCGCGATGCAGGATCTCGCCGCTGAAGAGATAGGTGACGGTGGCGAGCCCGATGTGGGGATGCGGGCGCACGTCGAGGCCGCGCCCCGCGTCGAACGTCACGGGCCCCATCGCATCGAGGAATACGAACGGACCCACCATCCGCCGCGACTGCGACGGCAGCGCACGGCGCACCACGAAGCCGTCGCCGAGGTCGCTCGTGCGCGGCACCACCACCATCTCGACGGCGCCGCCCGCGCCCATCGCCACGTCCGTCATGCGGGCGGCCGCGCCGCGGCCGTCAGCGCCCCGACGAATCCGCCTTGCGCGTCGTCTCGAACAGGAACCACGTGCGGCGCTCGGTCTCGTCGATCCAGACCTCGATCATGCTCGCCGTGGCGATGTCGTGGTGCTCGTCGCACACGTCGTGCGCGGCGCGCAGGCGTGCGGTGAGCGCCTGCGAGTCGTCGCACAGCTCCGCCATCATGTCCTGCGGTTCGACGTAGTCGGCGTCGTTGTCGAGCACGCGCGTCATGCGCGCGATCTGGCCGATCGAGTGCAGCGTCGTGCCGCCGAGCTTGCGCACACGCTCGGCGATGGGATCGGTCATCGCGTAGATCTGGTCCGCCTGCTCGTCGAGCAGCAGGTGATAGTCGCGGAAGTTGGGACCGCTCATGTGCCAGTGGAAATTCTTGGTCTTGAGGTACAGCGCGAACACGTCGGCGAGGATGCCGTTCATCGCCGCCGCGATGTCGCGGGCCGCGTCGCGGCCGAGGTCGGTGCGGGTCGCCAGCGGCGCCTTGCGGTTGTTCTTCAGCGCGACGACTTTCTTGGAGGACGGCTTGCTCATCGGGTCGATCCTTTCGATCGTGACGTGGCTGCGTGGATCGTTCGATTGGAACATGAGAGTCGCGCGCCGCGCAACTTCCTGCCGGCATGCACTAGACAGGCGTGCCGGCATGCGCGGCGTCGCTGGCGCCGAACGCGTGCTCGTCGTGCGGCCCGCGTCGCGGCCACCACAGCAGCGCGACGCCGCACGCCGCCGCGCACAGCGACCCCGCGAAAACGGCGACCTTGGCAGCCGCGAAGTCGGCCGCGTCGGGAAACGACACGCCGGCAATGAACAGCGACATCGTGAAGCCGATGCCCGCCAGCGCCGCCGCGCCGCCGAGCTGGCGCCACGTGTAGGCCTCGGGCTTGATCGCGACGCGCGTGACAGCGGCGAGCGCGCAGCCGGCGAGAATGCCGAGCGGCTTGCCGACCAGCAGGCCGAGCCCGATCGACAGCGCCAGCGGCTCGCGTCCGCCGAGCACGTCGCCGCCGATCTCGACCCCGGCGTTGGCGAGCGCGAACAGCGGCAGCACGGCGAAGCTCGACCATGGCTCGATCGCGCGCAGCGTGCGGGCGGCGGGCGATTCGAGGCGGTCGTGGATCGCGTCGATCGCCTGCAGCGTCGGCAGCGCGGGACCGTGTCGCAGCACGTCGCCGCCGCGGCTCGTCTCGGCGTCGAAGATCGTCGCCGCCTGCGCCTGCAGCACCTTGAGGTTCGGCGGCGGCCGCGTGGGAATGAGCATCGCCAGCACGACGCCGGACAGCGTCGCGTGCAACCCGCTCGCGTGCACGGCGCCCCACAGCGCGGCACCGACTGCCGCGTAGGGCAGCGCCCGGTACACGCCCGCGCGGTTGAGCACGACGAGCACGCCAACCAGCGCCACCGCGAGTACGAGATAGGCGGCGTCGAGCCCGTTCGAGTAGAACAGCGCCACGACGACGATCGATCCGAGGTCGTCGACGATCGCAGCCGCGGTGAGGAACACCCGCAGCTCCACCGGCACGCGGCGGCCAAGCATGACGATCAGCGCGACGGCGAACGCCGTGTCGGTGGTCATCGGCACGCCCCAGCCGTGTTGCCAGGGGCCTTGCGGAATCAGCGCCAGATACACCGCGGCGGGGACGAGCATGCCGCCGAGCGCGGCGGCGATCGGAAACGCGGCGAGGCGCCGCGACGACAGCCGGCCGACGGTGAACTCGCGCTTGATCTCGAGGCCGACGACGAGAAAGAAGAGGGTCAGCAGGCCGTCGTCGATCCATTCGACGAAAGGCATGCGGAAGCCATGGCCGCCGAGCGTGAAGCCGAACGGCATCTGCCACAACGCGAGGAACGCGTCGTGCAGCGGCGAATTGACCACCAGCACGGCGATGATCGACATCAGCAGCAGCAGCACGCCGGTCGCCGGCGCCCAGCTCGCGAAATCCACCGCCGCCGAGTGCACGCGATGGCCGAGAGAGCCGAGCATCGCCTCGGACAGCGACACCACGTCCCATGTGCCGTCGTAGCGCCTGCCGTTGATAAAGAATGTCGGCGTCACGCGCACGCCGCTGGCGCGCGCGCTCGCCGTGTCCTCGTCGACGCGTGCGACGGCGCGCTCGCGCGCCGCTGCGTCGGCGGGCAGCCCGAACTTGGCAGCGACCGCGGCCAGGTCCTCTTCGGTCAGCGCCTGCGATCGCGTCATCAGCTCGACGTGCGCCGACCAGAACGTCGCCTCGTCGGGTGCGGTCTCGGCGAGCGCCGCGGCGCGCCTTGCGAGGTCGCTGCCGGTGATCGGGCGCTGGCGGAAGACGTAGCGCATGCCCTCGCCGTAGCGGTCGCGCAGCTTCGCCACCTCGTCGTTGGCCACCCGGCAATAGGGGCAGGCATAGCTGCCGTATTCCACCAGCGTGAGGTCGGCGCGCGCCGGCCCGAGCACGTGATCGCGTCGTGGATCGACGGGCCGATCGAGGCGGTGGGCGGTGGTCGTGTCGCTCATGGCGGGCGCAGGGCGCGAGATTAGCATTGCGCCGTGCGCGATCGTGCCGCGCCGCGCATCGCGGTGGGCGGCGCGATGCCGCCGGTACCGGACGCGCGGCCGCTACCGCCGGCGTGCCGTCAGCGGCGACCGAATGCCCGCGATGGACCTGCTTGCCGTCGCTGCGGACGGCGGGCTGGCGTCAGGGTTTTTTCACCCAGGCGATGCAATAGCCATTGGGGCTGATGGTGCCCGCGACCACCTTGCAGCTCGACGGCGCCTCGAACTGCAGGCAATCGCTGCACTTCTTGGCGCCATCCGGATGGTCCTGGTATTTCATCGCCTGCTGGCTCGCCTTCTGCTGCGCCGACGCCTGGCGCGCCGGAACCAATGCGACGGCAAGCGCCGCGGCCGCAAGCCCGGCGGCATGGCGCAGCGCCGAGCGACGCGACGTGTTGCGGACTTGATCCATGTCATTCTCCTTCGGTGATTGTCGACGCGCGCGCTACGCGCGGCGCTGGACATTGGCGTGACCTTGCGCGGCGCCGAAAGGTTCCGGACGTCACGGGCGTCAGCGCGGGCGTTCCGCGCCGGCGAGGAAATCGGCGACCGCCGGAATCGCGCGCAGCGAATCGAGCTCGCGAGCATCGGGCAATTGCGGCTTGTCGCGCTCGGCGTCGACCATGCACAGGAAACCGAGCGGCGCGCCGGCGGTGGCACGGAATTGGTGCCAGGTCAGCGGCGGCACCGTCACGAGGTCGAACGCGCCGATCGCATGCACGGCGTCGGCCACCAGCACGCGGCCGCTGCCGCGGAGCACCAGCACCGCGTGCGCGTGCTGATGCCGCTCGAGCGTCGAGTGGCCGTTCGCCGCCACCTCGAAGTAGCGCAATTCGCCGCGCATGTCGTCGCCGCGAAACAGCGTCTGGCGCGTGATGTCCCGAAACGGCGCCGCATCCTCCTCCTTGTATCGCGTGAGGTCCACCCGGTCCCAGCGGAAGCCGTCGTCCGCGGACTGCGGTCGGAACCGGCGCACGGGACCGTCGCTCACCGTGCCTCCGCGCTCGCGCCGACCGCGGCGACGAACTCGCGACAGCGCGCCGCCAACTGTTCGCGCGCCAGCAGCAGGCCGCCGCCGATCAGCAGCATGGCGTCGTCGCCATAGCGCGCACGCATCTCGGGCACACGCTCGAGCGTCATGCCGCCTGCGGGCACCGGCATCGCCGGCGCGACGCCCGCCCAGCGGGCGCGCGCGGCGTCGGTGATGGCGCTGCACATGGCCGCCGAGTAGCCGAAGCGGCCGCCGTCGTTGGGAAAGATCGTGGCGTCGGCGCCGCAAAGCCGGAACAGCTTGCCGAGCAGCAGCGGCGGCGCGATGCGCGCACCACCCGCCATCGCCGGGTGCGCCATGATCGGCAGGCCCGCGTGCGCCGCCAGGTCGGCGAGCGACGCGATGCCGCTCACCATGGGTGCGAGCATCAGCATCCGCACGCCTGCTTCGCGCGCGAGCGCCGCACGCTCGCGCATCAGGGCGTAGTGACCGGTGAGATTGGGGACATAGACGCAATGCCCGCCGGTGTCGCGATTGGCGGCGTCGATCGCGCGCTGCACGGCGGGCACGCGCTCGGCGAACGGCGACGACGCCTGGTCGGCCAGACCGTGATCGTCCTTGACGACGTCGATGCCGGCGCGCGCGAACGTCGCCCCCAGCTCGGCGAATTGCGCGGTCGACAAACCTTGCGGCTTGAGCGCGGTGGCCGTGAGCGGGCGCGCCACGGCGCCGGTGAGCACGCGCAATCCGGCGATACCGGCGCGCGGGCCGCCGAACCCGGCGGCGAAGTCGGTCGGAAATGCGGCGTCGACCAGCGACACGTCGTCGTGCATCGACGTGTTGCCGAACAGCATGTTGAGGAGCTGGCCGGCTTCGCCGCCGACAGTTTCCGTGGCGAGCCGGATGGTGACGTCGAAGGCGTCCGGCGCGACCTGCGCGATGCCGGCGACGCGGGCGACCACGTCGCGCAGCACGCGCGCATCCGTCACCGCAGCGAGCGGCAGCTCGATGCTCTGCTCGAGCGCGATGGCCTGCGCGCGCGCGTCGATCTCGCGCGCCGTCGTGCGCACGCGATAGGTCGCGTCGATCCAGCGATCGTCGGGACCTGCGGCTGCGGCCGATTGCAATGCTGACATGCCTCGATTCTAATCGCTGTTCGCGACGCCTCGCGGCGCGTCAGGCTCGCTTCGCTGAAAACCGGCGGACCTGACGTGGTCAGGCGGCTGCGCCGACCAGTGCCGGCAGCCCGGCGAGCGTCGGCAGCACGCGATCCGGGACCCCAGGCAGGCGCTCGTCGACCTCGTCGTGGCGGTTGCACCAGACCACTTGCATGCCGAAGGCCGAGGCGGCGTGCGCGTCCCAGGCGTTCGACGACACGAACGCGATGGCCCGCGCATCCATGCCTGTACCGTCGACGGCAAGTCGATAGACGTCGGGATGCGGCTTGTAGACGCCGGCCGCCTCCACCGACCAAACCGCGTCGAGCAGCGTGTCGAGCCCGCAGGCACGTACTGCCGATTCGAGCATTGCCGGCGCGCCGTTGGAGAGGATCGCGGTGAAAAGGCCGGCGCGCTTGAGCGCGGCGAGCATGCCCGGCACCTCGGCGAAGACGTCGGGCGTGCGGTAAAGCTCCATCAGCCGCGCGCGCAGCGCGGGCTGCGCGATGCCGAGCGTTTCCAGCGCGAAATCGAGGGCGTCGCCGGTGACCTGCCAGAAATCCACGTGACGCCGCTGCAGCGTGCGCAGCCAGGAATAGCGCAATTGCCGCTCGCGCCAGATCGCGGCGAGGCGTGGTGCAGCATCGCCCAGCGCATCGGTGCAGCGGCGCGCGGGCGACGCGACGTCGAACAGCGTGCCGTAGGCATCGAACACGCAGGCGCGCACGCCGGGTAGTGTCTCCCCCCGAAGCGCGCTTCGCGCGCCTCCCCCCTCGGGAGGGCGCGCGGCTCGGGGCGGCCCTTCGCCGCTCAGCATGTCTCCCCCCGCAGCGCGCTTTGCGCGCCTCCCCCCTCGGGGGGGCGCGCGGCTCGGGGCGGCCCTTCGCCGCTCAGCATGGCTCCCCCCAAACGCTCATTGGGCCACCTCGGCGCCCACCGACTCCAGCAACGCCACGCTGCCGAGGCCGCCGTCGGCGCAGATGCTGACGATCGCGCGTACGCCGGCGGGACGCGCGGCGATTTCCTTCACCGCCTGGCTGAGGATGCGCGCGCCGGTGGCGCCGAACGGATGGCCCAGCGCAACGCTGCCGCCATTGGGATTGATGCGCTCGCGCGGGAACGTGCCGAGCGCGACATCGACATGCGCCTTGTCGTGCAGGAACCGGGGATCCTCGAGCGCCTTGACGTGGAACGCCACCTGCGCCGCGAAAGCCTCGTGGATCTCCCACAGGTCGATGGCCGCGTAGACGAGCCCGTTGCGTGCAAGCAGCCGCGGAATCGCGAACGCGGGCGCCATCAGCAATCCTTCGGTGCGGAAATCCACGGCGGCGATCTCGTAGTCGACGAGGCGCGCGCGTGGGGTCCCGGCGGACAGGCGAGCGAGTCCCGCCCGGGTCGCCACCCATACACCCGCAGCGCCATCGGTGAGCGGCGACGAATTGCCGGCGGTGAGCGTGCCCTTGCCGCTGCTGCGGTCGAACGCGGGTCGCAGCGCCGCCAGCTTTTCGATCGACGTGTCGGCGCGCGGGATCGTGTCCTTGCGGGCGTCGCCGACGGCGATCACGAGGTCGTCGAAGAATCCGCGCTGCCACGCTGCGAGCGCATTGCGGTGGCTCGCGAGCGCGATCCGGTCCTGCTCGTCGCGGCCGATGTTCCATTCGCGCGCCGTGATCTCGGTGTGCTCGCCCATGCTCTTGCCGGTGGTGCGATTGGCGACCGCCGGCACATAGAGCCCGACGTCACGCGCGCGCAGCGAGGCGAACTGGCGTGCGCGCGCGCCGAGCGTGCGCGCGCCGCGGAAACGCCGCAGCCATTGCGACAGCTCGACGCCAAGTCCCACCTGCACGTGGCTCATGCTCTCGACGCCGCCGCACAGCGCGAGATTGCGCGCGTTGCCATCGAGCATGCCGGCCGCCTCGAATGCGGCGATCATGCTGGTCGAGCACGCCATCACCGTCGAGAACGCGGGAATCGTCGCCGGCACGCCCGCATCCATCAGCACCTCGCGCGCGATGTTGCTCCACGTGAGGTTGGGAATGACCGTGCCCCACACCGCGAAATCGGGCGACGCACCATTCAGCGTGCCGAGCATGTGGCGCACGACCGGCGCCGACAGCGCGATCGCATCCATTGCCGCGAGCGGACCGTCGACGCGGGTGAACGGCGTGCGCACGCCGGCCGCGATGAAGATGTCCTGCAATGGCTCTCGGTTCGTCATCGGCGGGGGATGCGGGATGCCGTCATCAACGTGCAAGAGGTGTCGTGACGCAGTGTGCGGTGGCGGCTGCGATCAGCGGCGGTCGCGCACGATGGAGGCGAGCGCCGCCGCGTAGTCCGCTTCTACCTTCGCCGCGCTGTCGGCCTCGATGCCGAGGTCGTGGACGATGCCGTCGGACAATCCATAGATCCAGCCGTGCAGCGTCAGCGGCTGGCCGCGTGCCCACGCGTCGCTGACGATCGTCGTGCGCGCGACGTGGTGCACCTGCTCGACGACGTTGAGCTCGCACAGCCGGTCGGCGACGCTCGCCGCATCGGGCAGCGAGCGCAGGTAGTCGACATGACGCTCGGCGACGTCCTGCACGTGGCGCAGCCAGTTGTCGATCAGCCCGAGCGGTCGCCCTTCCCACGCCGCGCGCACGCCGCCGCAGCCGTAATGGCCGACGACGATCACGTGCTCGACCCGCAGCACATCCACCGCGTACTGCAGCACCGACAGGCAATTGAGATCGGTGTGCACGACGACGTTGGCGACGTTGCGATGGACGAACATCTCGCCCGGCAGCAGGTTGACGATTTCGTTGGCGGGCACGCGGCTGTCGGAGCAGCCGATCCACAGGTACCTGGGATTCTGCTGCGCAGCGAGCTCGCCGAAGAATTCGGGGTTGGCCGCCTGCACGCCTTCGGCCCAGCGGCGGTTGCGTTCGAGCAGGTGCTTCAGCGACGACATGCCGGGGTGCGGCGCGCCGACGCGCACGCGCGCGGCCGCTTGCTCGGTGTTGCGATCATCCGCCCAGTATATCGGCCGCGGCTTGCCCGCGCGTGCGCAGGGTTTCTCTGGTATTTTCGTGACGAAGCGCCGCACCGCATGCCCGACACCACTGCACCGTCCCCGCTGCCGATCGCCGAAGCCCGTCCCGACCCCAAGGACGTGCCGCTGTGGGAGGACACGCGCCTGCTCGGCCGCACGCTCGGCGCGGTGCTGCGTGCGCGCACCGGCGACGCGGGCTACGCGCGTGTCGAGGCGATCCGCCAGACGGCGGTGCGCTTCCATCGCGCGTCGCCCGTGGAGGCGACACCGATCCTGGCCGAGCTGCACGCGCTGGTGGACGGCCTCGACGTCGACGCGACGTTGACCGTGGTGCGCGCGTTCAGCTATTTCTCGCTGCTGGCGAACATCGCCGAGGACGTCCACCAGAACCGCCGCCGCCGCGCGCACCGCCTCGCCGGCGACCCGCCGCCGCCAGGCAGCGTGGCACATGCGCTGGCGCGGCTCGACGCCGCGGGCATCGGCGGCGCGCCGATCACGGCATTCCTGGCGCAGGCTAGCGTGACACCGGTGCTGACGGCGCATCCGACCGAGGTGCAGCGCCAGAGCATCCTCGACATCCAGTCGGCGATCGCCGGCCTCCTCGCGCGCCGCGAGGCGGCATCGCGCGACGGCGAGTCGCCGGCGGCGATCGACGCCGAGCTCGAATGCCTGGTGCTCACGCTGTGGCAGACGGCGACGCTGCGCTCGGCGCGACTGCGCGTCATCGACGAGATCGACAACGCGCTGGCGTACTACCACACGACGTTCCTGCGCGAGCTGCCGCGCGTCCACCTCGGGCTCGAGACGGCGCTGCGCGCGCGCGACGGCGTCGGCGGCGATTACCGGGTGCCGGCGGTGATGCGGATGGGTTCGTGGATCGGCGGCGATCGCGACGGCAATCCGTACGTGACCGCCGACGTGCTGGCCGAGGCGATCCGCCGCCAATCCGCGGTGATCCTCACGCACTACCTCGACGGCGTGCACGCGCTCGGCGGCGAATTGTCGCTGTCGCGTTCGCTGGCTCCGCCCACCCCGGCGCTCGACGCGCTCGCGACGCGCGCCGGCGATCCCTCGCCGTTCCGTCACGACGAGCCGTATCGCCAGGCGCTGGTGGGCGTCTACGCGCGCCTCGCGCAGACGCTTTTCGCGCGTACGGGGCGCAACGCCGCGCGCGAGCCGAAGGTGGCGCAGTTGCCGTATGCCAGTGCGGCCGAGTTCGAAGCCGACCTGGCGACAATCGCCGCGTCGCTGGCGAGCCACGGCTCGGCGTCGCTGGCCGCGCGGCGGCTGCGCGCGTTGCAGAGCGCGGTGGCGACGTTCGGCTTTCACCTCGCCACGCTCGACTTGCGGCAGAACTCGATCGTGCACGAAGCGGTCGTCGCCGAGCTCCTCGCCAAGGCGGGCGTCACGCCCGACTATCGGGCGCTCGACGAGCCGGCGCGCGTGGCGTTGCTGACGCGCGAGCTGCGCGAGCCGCGCCTGCTGCGCTCGCCGTACCTCGACTACGGCGACGTCGCCGCCAGCGAGATGGCGATCCTGGAGGTCGCGGCGCGGATCCACCGCGACGACGGCGACGACGCCCTCGCCAATTACGTGATCTCCAAGTGCGAGGCGCTTTCCGACATGCTCGAGGTGGCAATCCTGCTGCGCGAAGTGGGACTGCTGGTCTACGCGCCGGCGCCCTCGTGCCGCGTCAACATCGTGCCGCTGTTCGAGACGATCGACGACCTCCAGCGCGCCGGTGCGATCATGGACCAAGCGTTCGCGCATCCGCTCTACCGCGGCTTCGTGGCCTCGCGCGGCGACCTGCAGGAAGTGATGCTCGGCTATTCCGACAGCAACAAGGACGGCGGTTACGTCGCCGCCAACTGGGCGCTCTACGTCGCCGAGCGCGAGCTGGTCGAGCGTTTCGCGCGCGCCGGCGTGCGCCTGCGCCTGTTCCACGGTCGCGGCGGCACCGTCGGTCGCGGCGGCGGCCCGGCCTACCAGGCGATCCTCGCGCAGCCGCCCGGCAGCGTCGCCGGCGCGATGCGCATCACCGAGCAGGGCGAGATCATCGCCAGCAAGTATGCAGACCCGGAGCTCGGCCGCCACAACCTGGAGACGCTGCTCGCCGCGGTGATCGAGGCCAGCCTTATCGATGCCGACGCGGCGCAGGGGCCGGACGCCGACCCGCGTTTCGACGCAGTGATGCAGGCGCTGGCGGACGCGGCGTACCGCGCGTATCGGGCGCTGGTCTACGACGATCCCCGCTTCGCCGCCTATTTCCACGCCACGACGCCGATCAGCGAGATCGCCGAGCTCAACATCGGCAGCCGGCCGGCGTCGCGCACCGGATCGCGCCGCATCGAGGACTTGCGCGCCATTCCGTGGGTGTTCAGCTGGGGGCTGTGCCGGCTGATGCTGCCGGGATGGTACGGGTTCGGCGCCGCGGTCGAGGCGTGGCTCGCCGCGCATGCCGACGGCTTGCCGCTATTGCGGCATATGTACGCGACCTGGCCGTTCTTCCGTGCGTTCCTGTCCAACATGGACATGGTGCTGGCCAAGTCGGACCTGGCGATCGCCTCGCGTTACGCCGCGCTCTACGACGACGCCGTGCATCGCGAGCGCATCTTCGCGGCGATACGCGACGAGCATGCGCGCACATGCCGCCACCTGTTCGCCATCACCGGGCGCGCCGCGCTGCTCGCCGACAATCCCACGCTCGCGCGCAGCATCCGCAATCGCTTTCCGTACATCGACCCCTTGAACCACGTGCAGATCGCGCTGCTGAAGCGCCTGCGCGCGGGGCAGAACGACGAGCCGACGCGGCGAGCGCTGCACCTGACGATCAACGGCCTCGCCGCGGGCCTGCGCAACAGCGGCTGACGCTGCGCACGCGATCGGCGCCGCCCGGGCG
Organism: uncultured Pseudomonadota bacterium; assembly: GCA_963781395.1. Taxonomy (GTDB): domain Bacteria; phylum Pseudomonadota; class Gammaproteobacteria; order Burkholderiales; family Casimicrobiaceae; genus VBCG01. The sequence goes on along the minus strand of CAWAFO010000008.1, from coordinate 179,119 downwards.
CGCCGTCTACACGGTCACACGGCGAGCAGCGCAGCCATCGCGGCGCGCAGCGCCGGCACGACGTCGCGCTCGAACCAGGGATTGCGCTGGAACCACGCGGTGTTGCGCGGTGACGGGTGCGGCAGCGGGAAATGGCGCGGCGCATATTCCTGCCACGCCGCCACGGTCGCCGTCAGCGACGTCTTGCGGCGGTGGCCGAGATAATGGCGCTGCGCGTAGGCGCCGATCAGCAGCGTGCAGCCGATGCGCGCGAGGCCCGCATCCAGGCGCGGGCGCCACAACGCCGCGCATTCGCGCCGTGGCGGCAGGTCGCCACCCCGGCCGCGGCCCGGATAACAGAAACCCATCGGCACGATCGCGATCATGGCCGCATCGTGAAACCGGCGCGCGTCGATGCCCATCCACGAGCGCAGGCGGTCGCCGCTCGGATCGTCCCACGGGATGCCGCTCGCATGCACGCGAGCGCCGGGCGCCTGGCCGACGATCAGGATGCGCGCGCTCGCCGCCGCGCGCAGCACCGGCCGCGGTCCGCACGGCAGATGCGCCGCACACGCGGTGCAGCGCCGGATGTCGGCGACGAGCGCCTCGAGATCGTTCACGTCTTCGTGCACGCCGCCGATGATCGCACGGCGGCGGCACGCTGGCGATTCAGAGACCCTTGTCGGGCTTCAGGTGCTTGTCGAAGAACGTTTCCATCGCGCCGTAGAACGCGAACTGGTTCTCCTCGTTGTGGAAGCCGTGGCCCTCGTTGTCCTTGACCATGTACTCGACGTCCACGCCGCGCTTCTTCAGCGCCGCGACCATCTGGTCGCTCTCGTCCTTGTTGACGCGCGGGTCGTGCGCGCCTTGCGCGACGAACAGCGGCGTGACGATGCGCTCGGCATTGTTCACCGGCGAGGTCGCCTTGAGCCGCGCCTCGTCCTTCGCCGGATCGCCGACCATGTCGTGGAACTTCGGCAGCAGCGGCCGCCAGTACGGCGGGATCGTGTTCATGAACGTGATCAGGTTGGCCACGCCCACGTAGTCGACGGCGGCGGCGTAGAGCTCCGGCGTCTTGGTGATGCCGGCCAGCGTCGCGTAGCCGCCGTAGCTGCCGCCGTAGATGCCGATGCGCTTGGGATCGGCGATGCCCTGGTCGACGAGCCACTTCACGCCGTCGGTGATGTCGTCCTGCATCGTCAGGCCCCACTCGCCGAAGCTCGCCTCCCAGAACTGCCGCCCGTAGCCGGTCGAGCCGCGGAAGTTCATCTGCAGCACGCAGTAGCCGCGGTTGGCGAGGAACTGCACCTCGGGATTGAAACCCCACACGTCGCGCGCCCACGGGCCGCCATGCGGGTTGACGATGCACGGCAGGTTCTTCGCCTCGCGGCCCACCGGCAGCGTCAGGTAGCCGTTGACCGTGAGACCGTCGCGGGCCGGGTAGCTGATCGGCTTCATCGCCGCCATCGCCGACTCCGGCAGCTTGGGATTGATGTCGCCGAGCTTGGACAGCGTGTCGTGCGTCGCGTCGTACACGTAGCGCGCACCTTCGGTGCGATCGCTCGCCGCGGCGACGATGAAGTGCGTCTCCGCCTTGTCGGCGTTCTGCAGCAAGAGCTCCATGCCTGGCAGCCTGGCCGCGAGCTTGTCGAACATCGCCTTGCGGCCCGGATCGAAGAAATGACGCTCGAGCTTGGCGTCGATGTACTCGACGGTGGTGAGGCGCTTGTGCGCGCGCGACCAGTCGGCGCCGGCGACATCGACGTCGGGCGTCACGAACAGCACCTGCTCGACGTCCGGCTTCGCGGGGTCGATCAGCACCAGCGCCTTCTTGTCGCGGCCGCGGTTGCTGATCGCGTAGAACTTGCGATCGTCGGCCGTGAAGAACAGCGGATTGACCTCGATCTTGTAGCCGGTGGTGATGATCGGCTTGAACGCGCCCTTGTCGCCGGCGCGATAGAGCACGATCGTGTCGAGCCCCGCCGTGCGCACCGCCATCCGCACGTGTCCGGCATGGTCGGTCTGCCAGCCGATGTAGTCGCCCGGGTTCTCGGCGACCAGCGTCTCCTTGCCGGTCGCAAGGTCGTAGCGGTAGACGTCGAACACCTCGGGGTTGCGGCGATTGTGGCTGATCAGCACGTGTCCGGCGTCGTCGGGAAGGTCGTCCTCGATGTTGGCGCGCAGCTTGTCGCCGGGGGTGAGGTCGCGCACGGTGCCGGACTTGACGTCGACCGCGACGACATGGAAGTTCTCATCGCCGCCGAAGTCCTTGACGAACAGGATCGTGTCGTTGCCCTTCCAGAAATAGATGCTGATGTCGCGCGCGGTCTCGTGCGTCAGCTGGCGCGCCGCGCCCACCGGCTTGCCGTCGGCGAGCGGTTGCACGAACACGTTGAGGCGGCGATGGCCGGCGCCGTCGTCCACCGGTTTCATGTAGCCCAGCGTGCGGCCGTCGGCGGACAGCCGGAAGTAGGCCATGTCCGGGTTGCTGAAGAAGTCGCGCAGCGGAAACTGCGGCGGCGTGCCACCCGGCGCGGTCGCCGCGTCAGCGGGACCGGAGGCGAGCGTGGCCATCGTCGCGAATGCGGCGGCGGCGCCGACGGCGCGCAGCGCGCGCGTTGCGGAATACGGGAACATGTGAAGCCCTCCTGGCAGTGAACAGCCGGATTTTACGACCAGTGATGGCGGCGCCATCGTCGTTTCGTCGCGCGCTGGGGCGGCTGGTCGCACCGGGCGGCGCACCGGGGACCGCGGGTGGCGGCGCGCAGCCGCGCGCAAGCCGTATAGTTAGGCCCGCGGCGGGATGCCGGACGCCTGCCGGAAGGCCAACGCACCGGGGAGAACACGGGATGAACCATTCGACGCATTGGACGCGGCGCAGCTTCGTCGGCGCCGGCATCGCCGGGGTGGCGGCCGGCGTCCTGCCGCGGACCGTGCGCGCGGCGACGACGCTGCGCTGGGCGACGGTGCTGCCGACCAGCCACCCGATGGTGGCGATGATGGAGCGGGTGTCGAAAGAGGTCCGCGACAAGACGGGCGGCGCCGTCGAGATCCAGACGTTCCCGGCCGGCCAGCTCGGGTCGTCGCGCGACCTGATCGAGGCGGCATCCGGCGGCGCGATCCAGATCGTCGACGAAGGCGCCGCCCAGTTCGGCCAGTTCGTGCCGCAATTCTCGATCCTCGAGGCGCCCTACCTCTGGCGCGACGCCGAGCATGTGCGGCGCGTGCTGGCGTCGCCCATCGTCGACGACATGAACGCCGCGCTGGTCGCCAAGCGCTCGATGCGCGTGGTCGGCGCCACGTACTACGGCAAGCGTCACGTGACCTCGGGCACGAAACCGATTCGCAACGTCGACGACATGAAGGGGTTCAAGCTGCGGATCCCCGAAGTCGACACGTTCCGCGCGATGGCGGAGGCCTGGGGCGCGCGGCCGACGCCGCTCAACATCGGCGAGCTCTACCTCGCGCTGTCGCAGGGCGCGGTCGATGGCCAGGAAAACCCGCTGCCGACGATCCAGAGCAACAAGTTCTTCGAGGTGCAGAAGCACCTGATCCTCACCGGCCACGTGATCACGCCGCGCCTCGTCGTCGTCAACGAGGCGGCGTGGCAGTCGCTCGACGCCAAGTCGCGCGACGCGTTGAAGTCGGCGATCGCCGCCGCCGGCAAGGCGCAGGACGACGACATCCTCGGCCAGGAGAAGAAGCTCGTCGACACGTTCAGGAGCGGCGGCATGAACGTGATCGAGCCCGACGTGGAGAGCTTCCGCAAGCCCGTGCTGGCGAGCCTGCCCGCGAAGTTCGAGTCGAAATGGGGCAAGGGACTCTGGGAGCGCATCGCCGCCGCGTGACGCTGCCGCGCACGCGCGCGTCGTAGCCACCGCGTGGGCGCCAACGGGACACCGATGCTGCGTACCCTCGTCGGCGCATTCGATCGCGCTGCCGCATCCATCGCCTGCGCGCTGGTCGTCGCGCTGCTCGGCTGCGTGACGCTGGGCGTGGTCACGCGCGCTTTCGGCGAGCCGCTCATCTGGACCGACGAGGGCTCGCGCTTCCTGATGGTATGGCTCGCGGTGTTCGGATGGCTGCTGGCGAGCCGCAAGCGCATCCACGTGCGCATCCGCTATTTCCAGGAGCTGCTGCCTGCCATTTCGCAGCGCGGGCTGGAGGTGGCGTTCCAGCTCGCGCTCGTGGCCCTTGGCGCGCTGATCGCCGGTTTCGGGGTGGCGCTGGTGGCCCGCAATCGCGACCTCGAGGCGACCTCGCTGCCGATCTCCATGGCATGGATGTACGTGCCGATGGTGCTCGCCGGCATCGTCACGTTGCTGCAGGCGGCGCACGAGGTCGTCGAGGCACTGCGCGGGCGCGGCCCCGCGGTGGCGACCCCTACCGATGAGGCGGCAGTGGAATGAGCGCCGAAGGGCCGCCCCGAGGCGCTCGCCCCCTTCGGGGGGAGGCGCGCGAAGCGCGCATCGGGGGGGATGTTCGCCGGCCGAAGGGCCGCCCCGAGGCGCTCGCCCCCTTCGGGGGGGAGGCGCGCGAAGCGCGCATCGGGGGGGATGTTCGCCGGCCGAAGGGCCGCCCCGAGGCGCTTCCCCCCTCCGGGGGGAGGCGAGCACTGCTCGCTGCGGAGGGTGGCCATGAGCCACCTGATGCTGGAGATCGTCGGCGTGTGGCTGGCGGCGATCCTGCTGGGCCTGCCGCTGTACGCGTCGATGGGCCTCGCCGCGTTCGCCTTCGTCCTGTTGGGCGGACTGGCGGGATCGATCGTGCCGCAGAAGATGGCGCAGGCGATGAACTCGTTCCCGCTGGTCGCAGCGCCGCTGTTCATCCTGATGGGCAACATCCTCGGCGCGGCCAGGCTCACCGACCGCATCGTCGCGTTCGCCACGTCGCTCGTCGGCTCGCTGCGCGGCGGCTACGCGCACGCCAGCATCCTGTCGAGCATGATCTTCGCCGGCATGGTGGGCTCGGCGGTGGCCGACGCCGCCGGCACCGGCGCGGTGGAAGTACGCGCGATGAAGAAGGCCGGCTACCGGCCGGAGACGGCCGCCGCGATCAGCTCCGCCGCGGCGACGATCGGGCCGATCATCCCGCCCAGCCTGCCGATGGTGATTTACGGCGTCAGCGCCGACACGTCGATCGGCAAGCTCTTCCTCGCCGGCGTGATTCCCGGCACGCTGATGGGGCTGTCGCTGATGGTGATGGTCGCGATCATCGCGCCGCGACAGGGGCTGCCCCGTCATTCGTTCGGCGGCCTGCGCGACGTATGGGTCGCCTTCAGGCGCGCGTTCTTCGCGCTGATGACCCCGGTGATCCTGTTGGGCGGCATGTTCAGCGGGCTGTTCACGCCGACCGAAGCCGCCGCGATCGCCGATCTCTATGCGCTGTTCCTCGGCTTCGTCGTCTATCGCACGCTCTCGCTCGACGACCTGCCGCCGATCCTCGTCAACACCGCGGAGACGACCGGCATCGTCGCGGTGCTGGTGATGGCCGCCGGCGCGCTCGGCTGGTGCATGTCGATCTCGCGCATCCCGCAGGTGCTGGCGCCGGCGATGGTCGCCGCGATCCACAGCCCGCTGGCATTCCTGTTCGCGTCCAACCTGATCCTGCTCGTCATCGGCTGTTTCATGGAAGCGCTGGCGGCACTGCTGATCCTGATCCCGATCCTGGTGCCGGCGGCGATCGGCTTTGGCATCGATCCGGTGCAATTCGGGCTGATCATGATCTTCAACCTCATCCTCGGCACGATTCACCCGCCGATCGGCGTGGTGCTGTTCGTCATGGCGCGCATCGCCGAGATCACGTTCGAACAGATTTCGCGCGCCATTATTCCGTGGCTGGCGCCGCTCCTCGTCGTGCTGGTCGCGATCACCGTCTGGCCGCCGCTCACGCTGTGGCTGCCGCGGCTATTGATGGGCGGCAAATAACGCGGGCGCAGGACCGCCGATCGGGGCGGCGAAACCGCGCCCGTCGACGACGTCGCGTGCTATGCTGAATGCGCCACCTGCCGGGCGTGCAATGCCGCCGGCAGATGCGTGTCGATTTCGCTCACGAAGGATTGCCATGACCTACAGCCTGCGTCGATTCGCCTGTTTTCTCGCGCTCGCCTTCTGTGCGGTCGCCGGCGCGCACGCCCAGACGCTGCGCATCGGCCTCGCCGAGGATCCCGACGTGCTCGATCCCACGCTCGCGCGTACGTTCGTCGGCCGCATCGTGTTCGCGGCGATGTGCGACAAGCTGTTCGACATCGACGACAAGCTCGAGATCGTGCCGCAGCTCGCCACCGGCTACACGTGGTCGGCCGACAACAAGGCGCTGACGATCAAGCTGCGGCCGGGCGTCAAGTTCCACGACGGCGAGATGATGGATGCCGCCGCGGTCAAGTACAGCCTCGAGCGCCACAAGACGATGGCGGGCTCCAACCGCCGCGGCGAGCTCGCGCCGGTGGCGAGCGTCGACGTCGTCGATCCGTTGACCGTGCGGCTCAACCTGTCGGCGCCGTTCGCGCCGCTGCTCGCGCAGCTCGCCGACCGCGCCGGCATGATCGTCGCGCCGAAGGTCGCGCAGGCCGAGGGCGACAAGTTCGGCAGCAAGCCGTCCTGCGCCGGGCCATTCCGCTTCGTCGAGCGCGTGGCGCAGGATCGCATCGTGCTCGAGCGCTTCGCCGACTACTGGAACAAGGGCGCGATCCACTTCGACAAGATCGTGTACACGCCGATTCCCGACTCCACCGTGCGCCTCGCCAACCTGCGCTCGGGTCAGCTCGACTTCATCGAGCGCCTCGCAGCGTCCGATGTGCCGCAGGTCAAGTCCGATGGCAAGCTGCGGCTGTCGAAGATCACCGAGATCGGCTACCAGGGCATCACGATCAACGTCGGCAAGAGCGACATGGCGCAGAAGAACGCGCTCGGCCGCGATCCGCGCGTGCGCGAGGCGTTCGAGCTCGCGCTCGACCGCGACGGCATCGTGCAGGTGGCGATGGACGGCGAGGCCGATCCGGGCAACCAATGGGTGGCGCCGAGCAACCCGTTCTACGCGAAGAACGTGCCGATTCCTGCACGCAACGTCGAGCGCGCGAAGGCGCTGCTGAAGGAGGCGGGCGTGGCCAATCCGGTCGTCACGCTGATGACGCCCACCACCGCCGACGCCCAGCGCGTCGCCGAGGTGGTGCAGGCGATGGAGCGCGAAGCCGGATTCGACGTCAAGATCCAGTCGACCGAGTTCTCGACATCGCTCGACCTCGCCGACCGCGGCCAGTTCGACGCCTACGTACTGGCATGGAGCGGCCGCGCCGATCCCGACGGCAACATCTTCAGTTTCGATGCGTGCAAGCAGCCTCTCAACTATGCCGGCTACTGCAAGCCGGAAGTCGACGACCTGCTGAAGCAGTCGCGCACGACGGGCGACGCGGCGGCGCGCAGGAAGGTCTACGGCGAGCTGGCGGCAATCGTGCTCAAGGACCGTCCGATCGTCTATCTCTACCACCGTCACTGGCTGTGGGCGTACTCGAGCAAGCTGACCGGCCTGCGCACCATCCCCGACGGCCTCGTGCGGGTGCAGGATCTTCGCTTCCAGTAGGCAATCCCGGCGCGCCGCGGCCCGGCATCCCGCAACGCGCTCAGGGCCGATCCGCACCCGATGCTGACGTTCCTCGTCCGGCGCATCGCGCAGATCGTACCGACGCTGTTTTTCGCGTCGATCCTGATCTTCGGCCTGCAGCAGCTGCTGCCCGGTGATCCGGCGATGATCCTCGCCGGCGAGGAGCGCGACCCGACCGTGATCGCGCACCTGCGCGAGACGCTGCATCTCGACCAGCCGCTGCCGGTCCGCTACTACTACTGGCTGCGTGGCGTGCTGCACGGCGACCTCGGCGAGTCGCTGCGCACGCAGCAGCCGGTGCGCTCGCTGATCGCGGAAAAGCTGCCGGTGACAGTCGAGCTGGCCTGCCTCGCATTCCTGATCGCCATCGCGATCGGCATTCCCGCCGGCGTGCTCTCCGCCGTGCGCCGCGGCAGCGCTTGGGACTACGGCGCCAACGTCGTCGCGCTGTGGGGCATCTCCACGCCGAACTTCTGGCTCGGCATCATGCTGATCCTGCTGTTCTCGGTGACGCTCGGCTGGCTGCCGGCATCCGGCTACGTCAGCCCGTTCGAGAGCCTGCACGACAACCTGGCGTCGATGATCATGCCGGCATTCGTGCTCGGCAACGCGATCGCCGCCGTGCTGATGCGCCACACGCGCAGCGCGATGCTGCAGGTGCTGTCGTCCGAGTACGTGCGCACCGCGCGCGCCAAGGGCGTGCCGGAGCGCGACGTGGTGCTGAAACACGCGCTGCGCAATGCGCTGATTCCCATCATCACGCTCGGCGCGCTGGAATTCGGCACGCTGATGTCGGGCGCGGTGCTCACCGAGCAGGTGTTCACCATTCCCGGTTTCGGCAAGATGATCGTCGATGCCGTGTTCAACCGCGACTACGCGGTGGTGCAAGGCGTTGTGCTCTTCACCGCCACCGCGTACATCCTGCTCAACCTCGTCGCCGACGTGCTGTACGCGGTGGCCAATCCGCGGATCCGCGTGCAATGAGCGCCACCCTGGTCGCGCCGTCGACGCCGCCGGCGGTGGTGACGGCGACGCGCGCCACGGCGTGGCGGCGGCTGATCCGGCGACCGTCGGCGGTCCTCGGCATGGTCGTGATCGCCGCATTCGTCGCCGTCGCGCTCGCGGCACCCTGGGTGGCGCCGTACGACCCGATCGCCACCAGCTTCTCGGCGGTGCGCAAGGCACCGAGCGCCGCGCACTGGTTCGGCACCGACGACATCGGTCGCGATGTCCTCGCGCGCGTGGTCTATGGCGCGCGCGCGTCGCTGCTCGCCGGCGTGGTGTCGGTGCTGATCTCGCTGTCGATCGGCATTCCGACGGGTCTGCTCGCGGGGTACGCCGGCGGCGCCACCGACCTGCTGATTTCCCGCGTCACCGATGCGCTGCTGGCCTGCCCTTTCCTGATCCTGGCGATCGCGCTGGCGGCATTCCTCGGCCCGAGCCTCACCAACGCGATGATCGCGATCGGCATCTCGGCCACGCCGGCATTCATCCGCCTGACGCGCGGCACGACGATCGCGGTCAAGGCAGAGGACTTCGTGCTCGCGGCACGCGCGATCGGCAATCCGCCATGGCGGATCGCGCTGCGCCACGTGCTGCCGAACATCGTGCCGCCGTTGCTCGTGCAGGCGACGCTCGCCATCGCCGCGGCGGTGATTGCCGAAGCGAGCCTGTCGTTTCTCGGCCTCGGCCAGCAGCCGCCGCAACCGAGCTGGGGCAGCATGCTCAACACTGCGAAGAACTACATCGACAACGCGCCGTGGATGGCGATCTGGCCGGGACTGTCGATCTTCCTGCTCGTGCTGTCGTTCAACCTTCTCGGCGACGGCTTGCGCGACGCGCTCGATCCGCGCCACCTGTAGCGGCGACGACGCCGCTGTGGCGTTCGCGTGCCGGCGACGTGTCACCTTCCGGACACCTGTCGGCGACCTTGACGCGGCGCCGCAAAATACCTCGGGCCGCGACGGAAACCCCTTTAAGCACAAGAGGTTGTGTGCGCGGCATTGCGCTTGCTTAGTGATTCGCCACCTCGCCGGCCGCGCGACGCGGAGCGGTGACATCACAGGGAGCGGATTCGATATGCACAAATCTTTGCGTAGGATCCTTGCCACTGCCGTACTCGGACTCTGCCTCGCGGCGCCGGTGCACGCGTTGCCGGCGACCTATACGTTCTCCGGTACGGCAAGCGGCACGTTGTTCGATGCCACCGGGGCACCGACCGATTTTATGGACCAGCTGTTCAGCATCGTGCTCTCGGCGGACACCACGGCCATCGATGCCACAGGGGCGCCCTTTTTCCGGCTCGATAACATCGGCGGCTCGTTCGCGGAGGGTGCGTTCACGGGAACGCTTTCGCCATTCGTGACGATCGTGGTCAACGCGGATCCCGCATTCGAGCGGGTGAACTTTTTCAACCCGACATTCGACAACGGCCTCGGCTTCAGCGGACATCCGGGACTGAACGGCTATGACCTGTCGACGTCGATCGGCCCGCTGACCGTTCCCGATCCGATCAACGCACCGCTGGGCTTTCTCAATCCGACGCTTGGCGCCGGCTCGTTCGCACTGGAAGACGGCGGTTCGGTGCATTTCGCCGGCAACACGTCGCTCACGTTCACCGCCAACGTCACCGGCGGTACCGTGCCCGAACCCGCGACGTTGCTACTCGTCGGAGTCGGCCTGGCGGCGGTGGCGATCGGTCGGCGCCGGACGGGCACGCAGCGCCCAGGCGCCTAAATCCGTGCGCGGCGACCGCCTCGCCGCGTCCGCCGCGCTGCTGCCGCCGCACTGCCCGCGGTGACGCGGCGATCGACACCGGAATTCGGCGGATGTCGGCGTTCACCGCATTGCCGTCGACCGTGATTGCCAGCAGGCCGGCCTAGCGCATCGCGCAAGGCCGGCATAGCCGCTGCGAAATGGCGGTTCGCGCCAGTGGCGATGCCGCAGGCCGCCGCCAAGGCGAGCCGCTCGTCGCCGCGACAATTCGCATCGCTCTCCGCCCGACGGGCCGCAGGCGCCGCAGGCGCCGCAGGTACCGCCAGGACCACTCCTGCCAGCCTCGATTCCTTCATGGAGTCCGGTGCGTCGATGGCCGCGGTCAGGCCGCCGGTTTGTCGGAAGCGCCTGCCGACGGTATGCTGGCCGGCGCAGCCTGCGCCGCCTCGTCCGTGTCGCTCATGATCGCCCGCCAAGGCACGCTCGCAGCGCCGGACGTCCCGATTGCCCATCCCGCCAAGGAGGCCGTGATGCTCTACCGTACCCAAGTGTCCGCCGCCATCGCGATCTTCGCCGCCGGCCTCGCCAGTGCCGCGCCGCCGAAGGTCGTCACGCTCGCCAATTCCGATCCGCAGTGCTTCGCGCCCTGGGCGGCGAATACCAAGCTGTTCCAGTACCCGGCGAAGAAAGGCCCCTACCGGATCGCGCTCGCCAACGGCTTCATCGCCAACACCTGGCGCATCCAGATGATCAAGACCGCGAAGGCCTACGCGGCGCAGCCCGAGGTCGCCGCCAAGCTGAAGGAGTTCAAGGTCGTGTCGACCGGCGAGGACGTCGCCGCGCAGATCGGCGCGATCAACAACTTCATCGATTCCGGATACGACGCCATCGTCGTCAATGCGCAGAATCCGGCTGCGTTCAAGCCGGTGATCCGCCGCGCCAACCAGGCCGGCGTCGTGCTGGTGGCGTTCGACAACACGCTCGACACCGACGAGGCGATCAACGTCAACGTCGATCAGAAGGGCCTCGGCAAGTACTGGGCCGAATGGCTGGTGAAGAACGTGCCGAACGGCGGCAAGGTGCTCGAGGTGAGGGGCGTGTCCGGCACGTCCGTGGACCGCGACCGTCACGAAGGCATCCAGGAAGTGTTCAAGGCCTCCGGCAGGAAGTGGGACACGGTGGAAGTGATCGGCAAGTGGGACGACCCCACCGCGCAGAAGGTCACTGCCGACGCGATCGCCGTGCACAAGCACTTCGACGCGATCACCGCGCAGGGCGGCGACACCGGCGTCGTGCAGGCGATGCTCGACGCCAAGCACCCGTTCGTGCCGTTCGGCGGCGAGACCGAGAACGGGTTCCGCAAGTTCTGCGGCAAGTATGGCGACCAGGGGCTGAAGTGCGCGTCGGGCGGCACGGGCCCGGCGCAAGTCGCCGTGGCGATCAAGACGGCGATCGCGGCGCTCGAGGGCAAGGTCGTGCCGCAGTCGGTGCGTCTGCCGCTGGCGCGCGCCGAGTATCCGAATCTCAAGGACGGCACGGACTTCTATTCGAGTCAGTCCGACAACTTCTTCGTCGGCAACTCGTTCCCGACCTGCGGCATCAACTTCACCGCGCAGGAGATCATGGGGCAGACCGAAGCCAACAAGTAGGCGCGGGCGCGTCGCCGCCGCCACGCATGGCGCCATGAGCCTGCTCGTCCTCGAGGGCGTCGCGAAGCGGTACGGCGGCGTGCGCGCGCTCGAGGACGCCGCCATCGCGATCGACGCCGGGCGCATCCACGCGGTGCTCGGCGAGAACGGCGCCGGCAAGTCGACGCTGATCAAGATCATGGCGGGCGTCGTCGCACCCGACGCGGGCAGCATGCGCCTCGACGGGCGCGAGGTCGCGTTCGACTCGCCGGCGGCGGCAAACGCCGCCGGCATCGCCTGCATCTTCCAGGAACTGTCGCTGATCCCCGACCTCACGGTCGCCGACAACATCGCGATCAGCAATCCGCCGCAGCGCTTTGGCTTGATCGACCGCAAGGCGCAGCGCCGCATCGCCGAGGACGCGCTGGCGCGCGCCGGCGCCACCGGCATCCATCCGCTGGCGCTGGTCAAGGACTTGTCGCTGTCGCGGCGGCAGATGGTCGAGATCGCCAAGGCGCTGGCGCGCAACCCGCGCATCCTGATCCTCGACGAGGCGACGTCGGCGCTGGCGGCCGCCGACGTGACGAAGATCTACGAAGTACTGAAGCGCCTGCGCGCCGAAGGCCTCGCGCTCGTCTACATCTCCCACCGCATGCACGAGATCACCGAGCTGGCCGACACCTGCACGGTGTTCTGCAACGGCCGCAGCGTCGCCACCTTCGCCGCCGGCACCCGGACCGACAACGAGATCGTCGAGCTGATGATCGGCCGCGAATACGACGCCGCATTTCCGCCGCGAACGCCGCGCGCGACGACGGGCGGCACACCGGTCCTCGACGTGCGCCACCTCGGATGGATGAACCGCCTCGACGACATCTCGCTGCAAGTGCACGCCGGCGAGGTGATCGGTCTCGGCGGCCTCGACGGCCAGGGCCAGCGCGAGCTTCTGCTCGCGCTGTTCGGCGTGCTGCGCGGCACGACGGGCGAAGTGCGCGTCGACGGCCGCGCGGTCGCCATTGCCGGGCCGGGCGCCGCCAAGCGCAAGTCGATCGGCATGGCGCTGATCCCCGAGGATCGCAAGACCGAGGGGCTGATGCTGCCGATGTCGGTGCGTGACAACCTGTCGTTCGCCGCGCTGCCGGGCTTCGCGCGTTTCGGCATCATCGACCGGGCGGCCGAAGCAGCCGCGGTGGCGCGCATCGTCCGTATGCTCGACGTGCGCACCGACGGCACGGCCGCGCCGGCCGGCGCGCTGTCGGGCGGCAACCAGCAGAAGATCGTCATCGGCAAGTGGCTGATGATGGCGCCGCGCATTCTCCTCCTCAACGACCCGACGCGCGGCATCGACGTCGGCACCAAGCAGGAGATCTACCAGCTGCTGCGCGAGCTCGCCGATGCCGGGGCTGCGATCCTCTTCTATTCCACCGACTACGACGAGCTGATCGGCTGCTGCGACCGCGTGCTGGTGATGTACGACGGCGCGATCCGGCGCGAGCTCGTCGGCGCCGCGATCACCGAGCGGGCGCTCGTTGCCAGCGCGCTCGACATCGACGCCGGCGTGACGCGCGAAGCGCCGCGTCAGGCGGTTGCGCAATGAAGCGCGACGGCGCGTACTGGCTGCGCCGCCACGCCGGCACGCTGCTCGCCGGCGGGGGGTTCGTCGCGATGTTCGTCCTCTACGCGTCCAATCACCCGGCAGGATTCAATGCCAACGTCGCAACGACCGCCGCCAACAAGGGCGTGCTGCTGGCGATCGTGGCGATGGCGCAGACGCTGGTGGTGCTGACGGCGGGCATCGACCTGTCGGTCGGCATGGTCATGGTGCTCGCCAACTGCGTCGCCTCGGCCATCGTCGTCGGCACGCCCGCGATGACGGCGCTCGGCGTGCTCGGCGTGCTGGCCACGGGCGCGCTGTGCGGCGCGCTGAATGCCGTCGTGGTGATCGTCGGCCGCCTGCAGCCCATCGTGACGACGATCGCCACCGGCGCGATCTTCTACGGCGCCGCGCTCGCCTTGCGCCAGGTGCCGGGCGGCGACATCAATGGCTCGCTTGCCGACGCGCTGACCGGACAGCTGCCCGGCGGCGTGCCGGCGAGCCTCGCGCTGCTCGCCGGCCTCGTGCTGTGCATCTGGTGGCCACTCTCGCGCTCGGTGATGGGGCGTGCGATCTATGCCGTCGGCTCGTCCGAAGTGGCGGCGTACATGTCGGGCGTGCCGATCCGCCGCGCCAAGTTCGTCGCCTATACGATGTCCGGCGTGCTGGCGGCGGTGGCGGGGCTCTTCCTCACCTGCATCACCAACTCGGGCGAGGCCTCGGCGGCCAACGGCGGTACGTACACCCTCTATTCGATCGCGGCGGTGGTGCTGGGCGGCGTGTCGCTGTTCGGCGGCTCCGGCAGCGCGGTGGGCGCGATCTTCGGCGCGCTGATGTTCCGCACGATCGGCGACCTGCTGTTCGTGTTCAACGTCGAGCCGCTGTGGCAGCCGCTGTTCCAGGGGATCGTGCTGTTCGCCGCCGTGTGTCTCGGCGCGGCGCGACTGCTGCGCGTGCGCAACCGGCTCGATCTCTATGGCTGAGGCGCGACCCGCGGCCGCCGTCCCCCTCGCGCGCGGGCGGCTTTCGACGCTGATGCGCCGCGCCGATCCGGGCCTCGCATGGGCGTTCGCGTGCATCGTCGCCGTGCTGCTCGCGGGAAGCCTCTATTCGTCGAGCTTCCTGTCGCCCGACTACCTGCTCCAGCAGCTGAAGGTCGCGTCGTTCCTCGGCGTGATCGCCACCGGCACGATGATCGTCGTGCTGCTGGGACAGATCGATCTGTCCGTGCCGTGGGTCGTCGCGGTGGGCGGCATGATGGCAACGGCCGCCACCGGCTGGGGCGCGTGGGGCGAGGCGCTGGCGATGCCGGTAGGCATCGGCTGCGGCGTCGCGCTCGGCCTGCTGTCGGGTGTCAGCGTCGCGTTCCTGCGCATTCCGTCGATGGTGGTGACGCTGGCGGTGAATGCGCTGGCACAAGGCCTGATGGTCGTGCACACCGGCGGCTTCTCGCCGCAGGACGCGTCGTCGCCGGCGATGCGCTTCCTCGCCACCGGCGACACGCTGTTCGGCATTCCCAACGCGCTGGTGGTGTGGGCGGCGGTGGGCGCAGGCGCCGCGTTCCTGCTGTCGCGCACCACCTTCGGTCGCACCGTCTACGCGATCGGCAACCGCGAGCGCGCCGCATACCTGTCGGGTGCTCGCGTGCGCGGCGTGGTGATGCTGGCGTTCGCGCTGGCAGGCGGACTGTCGGCGTTCGGCGGCGTGCTGCTGGCGGGATACGCGAGCAAGGCGGCGCAGGCGATGGGCGATCCTTACCTGCTGCCGGCGATCGCTGCGGTCGTGCTCGGCGGCACCTCGATCCTCGGCGGCCGCGGCCGCTATCTCGGCACGGTGGCCGGCGTCATCCTCGTCACGCTGCTGCAGTCGATGCTGTCGGTGATGCAGATCGAGGAATTCGGGCGTCACGTGATCTACGGCGTGGTCATCATCGGGATGCTCCTGATCTATGGACGCGGCGAGCGCCGCCCCACCTAGCCCGCTGCGCAGGATGCGCGCATTGCGGCGCCGCGCGCGTGGCTGCATCGCCCGCGTCGTGTTTCAGTGCGAATCGATTCATCCGGGAGCTTCCACCTCGCCATGAGCCTCGAACTCACCACCAGCTTCGAAGTGATCGATCCGCGCTTCCACCAGGTGGCGCTGCCTTATATCCATGTCGAGCGGCTGTACACGGGCTGCCGCTGGGCCGAGGGACCGGCGTGGCTTGCCGCCGGCCGTTATCTCGTGTGGTCGGACATTCCCAACGACCGCGTGATGCGCTGGGACGAGACCGACGGCTCGGTATCGGTGTTCCGCGAGCCGGCGATGAACAGCAATGGCCACACCGTCGACCTGCAGGGTCGGCTGGTCAGCTGCGAACATCGCGGCCGCTGCGTTTCGCGCACCGAGTTCGACGGCGGCCGCACGGTGGTCGCCGACCGCCACGAAGGCAAGCGGCTCAATTCGCCGAACGACGTCGTGGTGAAGAGCGACGGCAGCATCTGGTTCACGGATCCGACCTACGGCATCGACTCCGAATATGAAGGCGACGCGGCGCGCAGCGAGATCGGTGCCAGCAACGTCTACCGCGTCGACCCGGTGAGCGGCCGCGTCACGATCGTCGCCGCCGATTTCGTGCAGCCCAACGGCCTCGCGTTCGCGGCGGACGAATCGCTGCTGTACATCGCCGACACCGGCCTCACCCACCGCGCCGACGGCCCGCATCACGTGCGGCGCTTCCGCGTCGCCGCCGACGGCCGCACGCTGTCCGGCGGCGAGGTGTTCGCGACGTGCGCCGTCGGGCTGCACGACGGCTTTCGCGTCGACGTGCATGGCAACCTGTGGCTGTCGGCCGGCGACGGCGTGCATTGCGTGACGAGCGACGGCACGCTCCTCGGCAAGATCCGCATCCCCGAGCCGGTCGCCAACGTCTGCTTCGGCGGCCGCAAGCTGAACCGCCTGTTCATCTGCGCCACGACGTCGCTCTACGCGGTCTACCTGAACACGCGCGCGGCCCCGCGCGGCTGATCCGACTTGCATTGCGTTGCTGTCCGCTTGACAGGCGGGGGGCCGAGGTGGACGATGGTCTTCCCGGAACGCAAAAAAGGAGTCCTATGACGAAGCACTGGAAATCACTCCTTGCGTTGGGTCTTGCTGGTGTCTTTGGTACCGCGTTCGCCTGCGGCGACGCGCCGATGAGCATGAAAGACGCATCGGTCGCGCAGCCCACGGTCGTGGCATCGGCGGCGAAAGCCGCGCCGGTGCAGACTGTCGCGAAAACGGCGCCCGTGACCACGGTGGCCGCGACGCCGGCGACGAAGGTCGCCGATCAAACCGCCTCGCGGCGGTAACGGCAGCGACGCTGCCAAGCTCGCTGTCGAGCCGCAAAAAGCCCGCCGATGTGCGGGCTTTTTCGTTGCCGCGCCTGCGTTCCCGCGCTACGCGGAGTCGGCGGGCCGCGGCACCATCAGGCCCTCGCGCACGGCCGGGCGCGCGACGAATGCGGCGAGCGAGCGCGTGACGTCGGGGAAATCGCCGATGCCGACGAGGTCGCCCGCGTCGTAGAAGCCGACCAGGTTGCGCACCCACGGCCACGTCGCGATGTCGGCGATCGTGTAGTCGTCGCCCATGATCCACGCGCGACCAGCGAGGCGCCGCTCCAGCACGCCCAAGAGCCGGCGGGATTCGGCGACGTAGCGGTCGCGCGGCCGCTTGTCCTCGTAGGCCTTGCCGGCGAACTTGTGGAAGAAGCCCACCTGGCCGAACATCGGGCCGACGCCGGCCATCTGGAACATCACCCACTGCAGCGTCTCGTAGCGCCCGCGCGGGTCCCGCGGCATCAGGCGGCCGCTCTTTTCCGCGAGGTAGACGAGGATCGCGCCCGATTCGAACAGCGCCAGCGGCCGCCCGTCGGGACCGTCGGGATCGATGATCGCCGGAATCTTGTTGTTGGGATTGAGCGACAGGAACTCGGCGGACATCTGGTCCTGCGCATCGAAGCTCACGCGATGCGCCTCGTACGGCAACGCCGTTTCCTCCAGCATGATCGACACCTTGACGCCGTTCGGCGTGGGCAGCGAATAGAGCTGGATGCGGTCCGGGTGGCGCGGCGGCCACTTGCGGGTGATCGGAAAATCGGAGAGAGCGTTCATCAGTGTGGATATGCAAAGACGCGTGC
Source organism: uncultured Pseudomonadota bacterium (assembly GCA_963781395.1). Taxonomy (GTDB): domain Bacteria; phylum Pseudomonadota; class Gammaproteobacteria; order Burkholderiales; family Casimicrobiaceae; genus VBCG01. The sequence goes on along the minus strand of CAWAFO010000008.1, from coordinate 161,448 downwards.
CGAGACCGTCATCGTAAAGCGCCGGAGCTGCCCCCGATCGCCTGCACTTTGCAACGGGGTGTCGAAGGCCCGTGACCGTGGTGCTCCGCGCAATTGACAATGGCGTCGCGACACGGAAAATTGCGCAACACCGATGTGCGCGCGCGTCCGCCCTGCCTGCTGGATCGCCGTCGCGGCATTCTCCACGGTGCTGGCCGCCTGCACGACGATCGCCAGAGGGACGCCCCGGCACCGCCACCGCAATCGGTGAAGCGATACAGCGTCAACGCCCGACCGCCGCCCTCGCCGTGACCTGGCGCGGACGCGGCGACGCGCGATTGCTCACGCCTCGCCCATGTGCGGCACAGTTGCCGGCCGGTGACGTCGTGCGAGGATGGTCGGCCTACGGCTTGCGCACGTGCACGACGCCGGTCATGAACGGATGCACGGTGCACAGGTAGGCGAAGTCGCCTTCGCGGTCGAACGTATGCTCGAAGCGGTCGCCGGTGTCCATGCCCTTCGAGGCGAACGACTTGTCGGTCGCGGTCACCGTGTGCGGCGTCTCGTCGCGATTCGTCCACGTGACGCGGGTGCCGGGGGCGATCGTGATCTCCCTCGGCGCGAACGCGAATTTGGCGATTTCCACGTCGCCGGCCGATGGCGCGGCGACGCCAATGGCCGCCGTCGCGGCGATCGCGGCGAGCGCAACGCCGATGCGGACCGACCATCGCGCGAGCCGTGACACTCGCGGGCCCGGCGCTTGTCTCGCCGATATCGAAGCGTCGCGCATGTCAGCGCTCCAGCGGCGTGTCGATCAGCGCCAGTTGCTGATCGCCGCGCACGATTCGCAACGTGCGCGTGCCGAGCAGCCGGCCGAGCTCGCCTGCCGGCACGGTGACCGGGCCAGGCTCGCCAATGCCCGCCTGTCCAGGCGTGGGCAACGGGTAGGCGAGCGACATCGCGGTATGCAGGGCGACGTTGCCCTCGACCTTCTGCAGCACCTGGTGGATGTGGCCGTTGAGCACGGTGACCGAGCCGAACGGGCGCAACAGCGCGATCGCCTGCGCCGAATCGGCCGTGCCCCAGCCCCACGGCTCCCAGACCGTCCACATTGGAATGTGCGCGAGCACGACGACGGGCGTGGAATGCGCGACGCCGGCGAGATCGGACTGCAGCCACGCGATCTGCGCGTCGCCGAGCGACGCCAGCATGCCGAGCTTGAAGTTCTCGACGTTGTTGAGGCCGATGAAATGCACACCACCCTGGTCGAAGCTGTACCAGGAGCGGCCCTTGCCGTCGTGGTCGAAGTACTTGAGGTAGCCGGTGACGCCGTCGTCGATCGTGTCGTGCTCGCCGGGGATCGTGTGCACGCGGTCGACACGGATCTCCTGCAGCACCTCGCGCGCCCGGGCGAACTCCTCGGGCTTCGACAGGTGGCTGACGTCGCCGGTATGCACGACGAACGCCGGCGCCTGCGGCAGCGCGTGGATTTCGGCGATGGCATGGCGCAGGCTGCCGACGACGTCCGGATTCGCGGCCTTGTTGAAGCCGATGTGAGTGTCGCTGATCTGCACGAACGTCAGCGCGTTCGGCTCCGCCGCCGCGGTCGTGCCGCCGCTCGTCGCGCCGAGCGCGCGCGGCACCCCGCCGGCCACGGTCCAGACGACGGCGGCGCCGCTCCATGCGGCAAGACAGCTCAATGCCTGGCGACGGTTGATTCGAGCGGAGGGCGTATCGGGCGAATGCATGGCGGTTCCTCGAGGTGATGAACGGGCAAGTCCGTACCATCAAGACCGCCGGCGTCACCCGCTTATTCCCGCCGCGCCGCCTCCTCCACGAACGACTGCAGCACGTCGGCGCTGACATCGGACACGGCGAGCCAGTCCATCGCCGAGCCGCGGGCCTCGACGATGTGGAATCCGCGCAGCGTGCGCGGCACCGAGGGCAGTGCGCGCGTCGCCTGCGGTCGCACGAACACGTCGATCATGTGATCGCGAATGCGGTAGACGAGCGTCGCCACCGGTCGTCCGTCGAGATAGTCGATGCGACCTCCGACCAGCGCGAAGCCTTGCGCACGCATATCGGGCACGGGCGGCGAATAATCGAGTCGCGCCGACAGCCAGGGCTTCACCGTGTGCAGGTCGGAAGACGCCACCTGGATCACGTGGTTGCCGAGCGTCGCCCGCACATGCGACGTCACCGCCTCCACCGCGATGTCGTCGCGCACGCGCATGTCCACGAGCGTCGTGCCGACGACCCAGGCCAGCACCGTCATGGCGCAGCCGGCGAGTGCGCCGGTGCCGAGCCAGCGCCAGCGCGCGGCGGCGACGGTGCGCGATGAACCTGCCGGCTGCATCGTGTCGAGCATCGCGTGCACGCGCGAGCGCAGCTCGGGCGGCGCGACATGACGCGGCAGCTCGGCGCGCAATCGGGTGCGCAGCGCGATCGCCTCGCCATGACGCGCGGCGCAGTCCGCGCATGCCGCGAGGTGGCGCTTGAGCGAGCGGCCCTGCCAGCGGCCGATCTCGCCGTCGACGCCCGCGCCGATCAGCCCTGCGCATTCGTTGCAGTTCATCGTGCGCCTCCGGCACGCTGCGTGCCGATCACCTGCAGCGAGCGCGAGCGTTGCAGCAGCGCGCGCGCCCGCGCCAGCCGCGACATCACGGTTCCCACGGGAATGCCGGCGACGCGCGCGATCTCCCGGTATGACATGTCCTCGAGCTCGCGCAGCACCAGCACCTCGCGGAACTGCAGCGGCAATGCCGTCAGCGCGTCGGCGAGGCTGCGCAATTCGGCCATGGCCTGCGCGCTCTGCTCGGGATTGGCCGCCGCGGGATCGACGGCCTCGGCTACCGCGTCGTCGTCGTAGACGAGTTCCGCGGGGCGGTTGCGCCCCAGCCAATCGTAGAACGCGTTGCGCACGATCGCCAGGAACCACGCCCGGCCATCGCCGTGCTGCAGCGTATCGGCGTAGCGGATCGCCCGCACGCACGCGTCCTGCACCACGTCCTCGGCGTCATGGGCGTCGCGCGTGAGCCAGCGCGCCAGGTTGTAGGCGGCATCGAGGTGGGGCATGACCCGCGCCTCGAAGCGCGTCGTGTCGGACAAGGGCGGCGATCGTCGTTGGGGGTGCCATGAAGACACCTGCCGCTGCCAGTTTATTCCCGCAACGACGAACGCCGCGCGGCGCCGCGATCGGCGATCGACCGCGGCGCACGATGGCGCCTCAGGCGGGGGGACGCACCGGGCGCCTGCGTCGCGTCAGGACGAGCGCGCCGAGCGCGACGCCGAGCAGCGTCAGCGTCGCCGGCTCGGGAACGACGTCGAGCACGCCGAACAGGCCGTGGGACTCGCCGTCGGGCCCCGCCGAAAAATAGATCTGGTTGGAGTTGCCGCCGCTCCCGCCGTTGCCGGCGATCAGCCCCCACAGCCCGTCGATGGCCAGCGGGTTGCCGGCGGTGTCCAGCAGCTGGCCGTCGAACGCGTGATTGGCGAGGTCGAACGCGTTGATCATGCCGTCGCCGAAATTGCCGACGAGGAGGTCGCCGGCGAGCGCGCCGAACGACGCCGGGGCGATCGCCAGCCCCCACGGCGAGTTGAGCGTGCCCTGGGTGCCGATGCGCTCGATGAGATTGCCTTGCGCATCGAACTCGTCGACGAATCCGTGGCCGACACCCGGAACGTCGTCGTGATGGTCGGTGTCCTGCTGGGCATAGGTCACGAAAAGGTTGCCGCCGATGTTCTGGATGTTGAAAGGCGCGTAACCGCTCGGAATATTCGAGTCGGAGAACGATCCCGTGAGGTCGGGGTTGGCGGCGTTGCCTTTGAAGACGTCGATGGCACCCGTGAAGAAATTCGCCGCGTAAAGGTAGGTCGCCGTGCCGATCGTGGCGAGCGCCGTGCCCTTGTAGTTATCCTCGGGCGAGGCCGGCAGCAGCGGTTCGGCCGTGGTGCCGAGTGCATTGCGCCACCCCGACACCGTGCCGTCTTCGCTGACGAACAGGAACACATTGCCGTTGAAGCTCGAAGCGTCGGTGTTGAAGACCTGGCCGGTGGGATTGCCGGCACCGGGGATGGTGACGACCAGCGGAACGATCGTCGGCACATTGGTGGCCGGATTCACCGAGTAGAGCGTCGATACCCCGGTACCGTTGTCCGACACCCAGAAGGGTGAGCCGGACGAATGCGAAATCCCCCAGGCATTGACGAGATTGGGATCGGTGATCCGCGCAGCGTTCACGCTCTGGTCGTCGGTGACGAGATTGGTGCTGCCGAACACCGCGGCCCGTGACGGCGCCGTCAGGATCAACGTGATCGCGAAGGGCAGCAGCGACGCCGTCATGCGCGCCGCACGTTGGGCGCGCGACCGCGCCGGACTTGTCGACGATGACAAATTGCTCATGGGACCCTCCGCATCGCGCACATACCGTACGGTACAACTCGCAAGAATCGTGCAATGCGGATGATTCAGCGACTTAGCGAAACACGCACGCGGCGGATGTAAACGCGTGCGACATGTCAGGCGTACAACGAGGAGTCGCAAAATTCGCGACACAAAGTAATGGTGTACAGCACGCGCGAGCTGCCTATTCCAGCTCGCGCCTGCCGGCGTACTCAGCCTGCCTTGCGCATCGTGAGATTGAAGCGAGCCGAGCCCAACGCCGCGTGCCGACCTTCCCGCAACGGCGCCACACCGTGGAAACGCAGCCTGTCCGGGCCGCCCCAGACGACGACGTCGCCGTGCCGCAAGGCAACGCGCACCGGACGTTCCGCGCGCGTGCCGCCGCCGAACAGGAACGTGGCGGGAATGCCGAGCGACACCGAGACGATGGGCGCCTCGAAGTCGCGCTCGTTGCGATCCTGGTGCAGCGACAGCCGCGTCCCGGCCTCGTAGCGATTGACGAGGCACGCGTCGGGCGTGAATCCGCTGAAACCGGCCTGCGCCGCGGCGCGCGCGGCCAGCCGCGCGAACGATGCCGGCATCGGCGGCCATGGCTTGCCGGTCTGCGGATCGAGCGCATCGTACCGATAGCCACTCCGGTCGCTGAACCAGCCCAGGCTTCCGCAGTTCGTCATCGCCACCGACATGCGCAGTCCGCCCGGCGTGACCATGTGGCGCAGCGGCGCGGCGGCCACCACCGCGCGCAACGCCGCGAGCAGAAGCGGGTCGTCGCCGAGCGCGAAGCCGCGCAGCACGCAAGAGCCCGGGCCGAGTGCCTCGATGCCGATGACAGGCGCGGCCTCGTCGTCTGCCGCAAACAGGTCCGTGGTCGTCGGCAACATCACGTGGCGTCGTGGAAAATGATGCCGAGCGTGTGCCGATGCCCCGTGCGCACGCGCGCCACGCCGTGCCGCAGGTTGACGCGGTAATGGCCGCGCGTCCCGCGCACCGGGCGCGTGTGCGTGGCGATGACCGCGGCGTCGCCCTGCTGCAGCGGCACCACGATCGCCCGCGACTGCATCCGCGGCCGCTGCTCGGTCATCACCAGCTCGCCGCCGGTGAAATCGCGTCCCGGTGCCGACAGCAGGACGACGACTTGCAGCGGGAACACGTGCTCGCCGTAGAGATCCTGGTGCAGGCAGTTGTAGTCGCCGGCGCCGTATCGCAGCAGCAGCGGCGTCGGCCGTCGCTGTCCCGCGGCATGGCAGCGCGCGACGTAGTCGGCGTGCGCGGGCGGAAAACGCACCGCGTTGCCGAGCGCCGCCTGCCAGCGATCGGCGATTGGCGCGAGCCGCGCGTACAGCGCGGTGCGCAGTCGCGCCACGAGATCCGGCAGCGGATACGCGAAGTACTTGTATTCGCCGCGACCGAAGCCATGCCGCGCCATCACGACGCGGCTGCGAAACCACGCTTCATCCGGATACATTGCCGCCAGCCCGGCGCATTCCGCGGGCGTCAGAAGCCCCGCCAGCAGCGCATTGCCCTCGGCGTCGACGTCGGCTGCGATTCGCGACCAGTCGAACGCGCGTACGCGCGCCTCGACGGCGTCGCCCTCCGCGACGGCCATCGCCGGGCGCGCGGCGACGGCGATCACGCTGCCGCCTGGCCGCCGCGCGCGTGGGCAGTGCGCGGCGCGGGAGGGTTCGATCGGGCGCATCGTGGCATGCGCATGCGGCTTGTTTCGGGACGGGGTCGGGACACGCCGGCATTCTGCGTCGGGCCGGCCAGGGGCGCACTCCGGGTCTTGCGCTCGAATGTCGCGCCGGGTACCTCCCGGGTCAGGACGCGCCTTGACTCGGCGAGCGCGCCATCGCGGCGAAGAATCCGCCGAGGTCCGGACCGATCCGCTGCAACTCGCGCTGATGCATCGCGGCGAGCCGCGCCAGCACCCGCCGCCCGCGGCCGGTGAGGCGAAGGTCCACCTTGCGCCGGTCGCTGCGCGAGGGCATCCGCGCGACCAGCTGTTCCCGCACCAGCCGGTCGACGAGGCCGACCGCGCTGTTGTGCTTGATGTAGAGGTCGCGCGCCAGATCGCCGATCGAGACGTTCTGGCCGCGCGGGCAGGCACGCAGGATCAGCATCGCCTGATAATGGTGCGATGCGAGGCCAACTTCCGTTGCAGCGGCTTCGCCGAAGTAAAGGAACCCGCGCAGGGCGTGGCGGAACGCCGCGAGTTGCGCGTAGTCGCGCGTGGTGAGCTTGAACCGTTTCTCGGCCCTTTTGAGCTGCAAGCTGCATCCCCCCTGCGGCCGCCAATTCACCACCGGGCGCCCGAATACGGGTAAGATTCTACCCCGTTGCACGCCCGGAATATCGCTTTACGATGTATCCATGGGGACCGACCAACGGAGGAGGAGGAGAGACATGCACGATCGAAATTCGAAATTCCGCGGCCGCAGCCGCCGCGATTTCATACGCACCGGCCTCGGCGTTGCCGGCGGCCTGGCAGTGCCCGCCGGATTCGCGTCACGCGCGTTCGCCGCGGACGAACCGCCGATCGGCACATGGCCGGCGGGCTCGCAAGGGTCGTCGGTCACGATCGGCATCACGGTGCCGCGTACCGGCACCTACGCGCAACAGGGCGAAGACGAGCTCAAGGGCATGCAGCTCGCCATCGAGCACATCAACAGCGGCCATCCGCTGATCAAGCAGATCTCGCCGAAGACGACCAAGGGCGTGCTCGGCAAGGAAGTGAAGTTCGTCGTCGCCGACTCCGAGGCCAAGCCCAACACGGCGGTGCAGGCGCAGCAGCGCTTCATCACCGAGAACAAGGTGGTGCTGATGACGGGCTCGACGTCGAGCGCCGTCGCCGTCGCGCTCAACAAGCTGGCCGAGCGCGAGAAGGTCCTCTACGTGGCCGCCATCTCGGGGTCCAACGACACCACGGGCAAGGACTGCGTGCGCTACGGCTTTCGCCAGTGCATCTACGGCCAGACCGCCGCTGCCGCGATCGGCCCGATCCTGGTCAAGACGTTCGGCAAGAACAAGAAGGCCGCGTACCTGACGCCGGACTACACGTACGGCCACACGGTGACGAAGTCGATGCAGGACTACCTCGCGACTGCCGGGTGGACGACGGCGACCAACCAGGTCGCGCCGCTCGGCGCGCCGGACTACAGCTCGTACCTGCTGAATGTCGCCAACTCGGGCGCCGACATCCTCCTCAACGTGAACTGGGGCCACGACGCCGTGCTGTCGACGCAGCAAGCCAAGCAGTTCGGCGTGCTCGACCGGATGAAGCTCGCGATCCCGTACCAGACGCCGTTCCTCGCCAAGGAAGTCGGGCCCGACATCACCGGCGGCGTCTACGCGGCCACCGACTTCTGGTGGACGATGGAAGACAAGTATCCGCTGGCGAAGATGTTCGTCGACGAATTCACCAAGAAGTACGGCTACCGGCCCGAATGGGGCGCCGAGAACGCCTACATGCAGTTCGCGCTGTGGGCCGAGGCGGTGGAGCATGCCGGCACGTTCTATCCGCCGGCGGTGATCAAGTCCTACGAGTCGCCGCGCAAGCTCAACTCGATGGTCGGCGAGGTGCAATGGCGGCCCGAGGATCACCAGCTGGTGCGGCCGGTGGTCATCGTGCAGGGCAAGAAGCCGAACGAGATGAAGAACCCCGAGGACTTCTGGCAGGTCGTCGAGATCGTTCCCGGCGCGGGGCTCATGCAGAAGCCGGACGCCTTCGGCTGCAACCTGGGCTCGTACACCTGACCGTTCTCGGTTAGTCTTGCGGGTATCGATGCGCACCGCGGGCGGCTTCGGCCGCCCGCGGTGTCATGTTGGGATCCCGGCTTTCGATTGATCTCGCCATGGTCACCTGGCCCAATTTCTTCTCGCAGCTGTTCAATGGCCTCGCCCTCGGCGCGCTGCTCGCGCTGATCAGCTCGGGCCTCACCATCATCTACGGCACGCTTGGCGTGCTGAACCTCGCGCATGGCGCGATGTTCATGATGGGGGGCTATGCCGGGTACGTCGCGTACCAGGCCACCGGCTCGTTCCTGGTGGCGATCGTCGCCGGCGCCGCGGCGCTGCTCATGCTCGGCGTGGTCATCGAGCGCGTGATCATCCGCCATTTCTACAGCCGGCCGCCGGAGGACCAGCTGCTGGTCACGTTCGGCATGTCGATCTGCTTCGTCGAGATCATCCGCCTGATGTTCTCCAGCATCTCCAAGACGGTGCCACCGCCGGCGATCTTCGCCGGCATCACCAAGCTCGGCCCCGTCTTCTACCCGACATACCGCCTCGCCGTCGTCGGCATCGTTGCCGTGTCCCTGCTCGCGCTCTATGTGCTGCTCTATCGCACGCGGCTCGGGATGATCGTGCGCGCCGGAATCGAGGATTCGGTGATGGTGGATTCACTCGGCATCGACGTCTACCGGGTGTTCACGATCGTGTTCGGCATCGGCGCGATGGCCGCCGGCTTCGCGGGCATCGTCAACGCACCGGTCGTCTCGCTGACGCCGGACATGGGCGAGGCGATCCTCGTGCAGACGTTCGTCGTCGTCGTCATCGGCGGCGTCGGCTCGTTTCCCGGCGCCGTGATCGGCGGTCTCATCGCCGGCGAGATCGTGAGCCTCACGTCGATGGTCAATCCGGGCTACGCGTACGTGATGCTGTTCGCCGCGATGACGATCGTGCTGATGGTCCGGCCGCACGGCCTGCTCGGCCTGAAGAGCCGCGAATGAGCAGTCGCCTCACGACTCCGCGTCCGGCCGCCGGCGGCGCGGCGCCCTCCTCTCGGTTTCGCCACAAGGCCGAGCTCCTGACCGCCATCGGCCTCGTCGCGGCGCCGCTGGTCCTGCCGCTGCTCGGATTCGCCCCCAACACGATCAATCGCATCCTGGTGTGGGGTCTCTTCGGCATCGGCTTCGACATCCTCTTCGGCTACACGGGCCTGCTGTCCTTCGGCCAATCGGCGTTGTACGGCACCGGCGGCATGGTCGCCGCGTACCTGCTGACGCGCCTGGGGTTCCCGCACGTGGTGACGGCGATCGTCATCGGCACGATCGCCGCCGCCGTGGTCGGCTTCCTCGTCGGCCTCGTCGCGCTGCGCCGCACCGGCATCTACTTCGCGATGATCACCGTGGCCATCGCGGAGGTGTTCTACTTCGTCGAGTTCAACCCGTTGTCCGACTGGACGGGCGGCGAGAACGGCTTGCCCGGCGTGCCGACGCCGACGTTCAACCTGGGCTTCACCACGCTCAACTTCAGCTCCGGCTGGTCGCTTTATCCGTTTCTCGCGTTCTTCTATTTCGTGGGCATCGTCATCGGCCTGCGCATCGTGCGCTCACCGGTCGGCGTCATCCTGCGCGCGATCCGCGAGAACCCGTTGCGCGCCGCCGCCGTGGGCCACAGCGTCCACGGTTACAAGCTCGCGGCGTTCGTGATTGCCGCCGCATACGCGGGCTTTGCGGGCGGCCTGCTGGGCGTGCTGCAAGGCTTCATGCCGCCTGAAGCGTTCACGTTCGACACGTCCGGCCAGCTCGTCATCCAGACCGCGATCGGCGGCACCGGCACGCTGTTCGGACCGTTGCTCGGTGCCGCGGTGTGGCTCCTGCTGAGCGATTTCCTGCAAGGAGCCCTCGGCCTCGGCGCGACCTGGAAGCTGGTGCTCGGCCTCCTGTTCGTGGTGCTGGTGTGCTTCCTGCGCAACGGCATCATCGGCGGAGCGCGCGACCTTCTCGCGCGGATTCGCCATCGTCGCGGCGGCAGCGTGCCCGGCGATGCGCCGGCGTTCGCAGCAATGGACGACGGCGATGGCCAGCGGTCATCGGCCGCGGCCGCGGCCGCGATGCCGGCGGTGCGCCATGACGCGCCGCGCAGCCACGACGGCCCGATACTGCGCGCCACCGGACTCACCAAGAATTATGGCGGCATCGTCGCCAACGCCGACATCGACTTCTCCGTCGCGCGCGGCGAGCTGCGCGGCATCATCGGACCCAACGGCGCCGGCAAGTCGACGTTCTTCAAGATGCTGACGTGCGAAGTCGCGCCGACGCTCGGCAGGATCGAGTTCCAGGGACGCGACATCACCGGCATGAATGTCACCGACGTCTGCCAGCTCGGCCTGACCAAGAGCTACCAGGTGAACCAGCTCTTCAACCGGCTGACAGTGCGCGAGAACATCGTCATCGCCGCGCTCGCCGACCTGCGCGGCAAGTTCAGGCTCGACATGCTGCGCTCGCTGTCAGGCATCCACGGCCTCGACGCGCAGGTGGAGCACACGCTGGCGCTCGTCGACCTGAAGGCGCGCCGCGATGCGCCGGTGTCGCAGCTCGCCTACGGCGAGAAGCGGCGTCTCGAAATCGGCCTGGCGCTGGCGTCGTCGCCGGCGCTGCTGCTGCTCGACGAGCCGCTGGCGGGGATGAGCCCGCAGGAGCGTGCCGAGACCGTGAGGCTCCTGAAGTCGATTCGCCAGGGTCGCACGATGATCGTCATCGACCACGACATGGACGCCCTGTTCGAGCTCGCCGAACGCATCACCGTGCTGCAGGAAGGCCGCGTGCTGGTCGAGGGAACCCCGGACGAGATCAAGGGCAACGCCAAGGTACAGGAGGCCTACCTCGGCGGCGTGCATGGAGTGCTGCAGGAATGAGCACGCACGGCCATCGCGTCGGCCACTCCGCGATTCGCAGAATGCAAGGGATCCTTTCGTGAGCCTGCTCGAAGTCTCCGGTCTCAACAGCTACTACGGCGACTCGCACATCCTGTTCGACGTGTCGATGCGCGTCGAGCGCAACGAAGTCGTCGCGCTGCTGGGTCGCAACGGCGCCGGCAAGAGCACGACGCTGAAGAGCCTGATGGGCGTGGTCACCCCGCGCGCCGGTCGCGTGATGCTCGACGGCGTCGACGTCACCGGGCGCAAGAGCCACGCGATCGCGAAGGCGGGCATGCAGCTCGTGCATGAGGAGCGGCGCATCTTCGGCAGCCTCGACGTCGAGGAGAATCTCGTCCTCGCAGGGCTCTCGGCGTCCGAGCGCTGGCCGCTCGAGCGCGTCTACTCGATGTTCCCGCGGCTCAAGGAACGCCGCGGCAGCCGCGGCACCGACCTGTCCGGCGGCGAGCAGCAGATGCTGGCGATCGCGCGCGCGCTGATCCGCTCGCCGAAGATCGTGCTGCTCGACGAGCCGTTCGAGGGACTGGCGCCGGTGATCGTGCGCGACCTGATGGAGGCCTGCCGCGAGCTCGCCACCGCCGGCCAGACGATCGTGCTGGTCGAGCAGAACCTCGCGGCGACGCTGGCGCTGGCGCATCGCGTGTACATCCTCAACAACGGCCATATCGTCCACGAGGGCGCGGCCGCCGAGCTGAAGGCGCAGCCCGAGATCCTGCATCGCCACCTCGGCGTCTAACGAGATGACAAGGTGGACGGGCGTTGCCTGTCACGCGCCGCTGCGATACGCGGCGGTCACAACGGCGGCCACAGGCAGCGTCGCAGCGGGCCCGCCGCGGGTCGCTACGAAGCGCGGGTCGCGGTCTCGGTGCCGCAGGCGCTGGCTACGCTCGCTCCGGCAGGGTCCTCGACGTCGACCGCCAGCGTGCTGGTGAATGCGTTGGCGTCCGTGGAAAGCGTGATGGTGCGCGTCACCTTGTTCGATCCCGCATAGCTGCCGTCGGCGTTGAAGCGGAACAACCGGAACATGCTCGTGTACTGCATCGTCCCGGTGTTCTGCCACGTGCCAAAGGCGGGGCCGTGGGAAGCCGGAGGCTGCACGTCGGTATCGGTCAGCGTGCCACCGCGGATGAAAAGGTTCATCGCCACGAACTGCCGAGTCACGGCGTTGGTCTGACAGTCGGATATCGTCACTTGCGAATTCCACAGCCCCTCGATCGGGTCCTTGTTGCCGTCCGACTGCGCCGACGTCGACGATGTGCACGCCTGCGACACGATCACCGCAACGGTCACGGGCAGCGTTGTCACGGCGACGGACTTCAAGATGCTCCGGCTCATGGATTCTCCTCTCTGGTCGGGAAAGTCGCGCGCTGCGGGGACGCGAATTCGAGCCGCAGCATGGGACGAGCTTGCGCCCGCCCGTACGTGAAAGTACTTAGAATGCCCATGAAGAATTCTGAAGATTTCTGAAGGCGCCCCATGCAGGACTCGCCGCGATGGTATGAGTTCGGGCAATTCCGCCTCGACGCCGCCGCGCGCCAGCTTTGGCGGCGCGATGGCGCGCACGTCGCGTTGACGCCTCGCGTGTTCGATACGCTGCTCTATCTCGTCGAGCATCGCGGCACCGTGCTCGGCAAGGAGGAGCTGATCGCCGCCGTGTGGCCCGGCAAGGTTGTCGAGGAGAACAATCTGACGCAGAGCATTTCGAGCCTGCGTAGAGCGCTTGGCGAGCGGAGCGACGGTCCGCGCTACATCCTGACGGTGCCTGGCCGGGGCTATCGCTTCGTTGCCGAGACCCGCGAGCACGTCGAGCGAGTTCGTGCAGAGGCGGCCGGCGCCTCGATCGTGTCATTGCGGCGTGCCGCGCAGGGCGCAACGCGGCCGATGAGTATCGTCGCCGATCCCTCGGCCCGGCCCTCGGCAGCCGTGCCCCCACCGCTCAGGGTCCTCGTCGTCCTGCCATTCCTGTCGCTGCCGCCGGCGCCGCACGACGAGGTGCTGGAGACAGGCATGGCGGAAGTGCTCATTGCGAGGCTCAGCAACAGCCGGGAGCTGGCGGTGCGCCCGTTCAGCCTTGTCCGACGCCACGTCCTGGCCGAACGGGATCCCATTGCCGCCGGCCGCGCGTTGGGTGCCGACATCGTCCTCGACGGTGGTCTGCAACGCGAACTGGGGCAGCTGCGCGTGACCGCGCGACTGCTGCGGGTGGCTGACGGTGTCGCGCTCTGGGCCAATCAATTCGATGTGAAATTCACGAACGTATTCGATGTCCAGGATGCAATTGCCGAGCGGGTTTCCGAGGCGCTCGCACTCCGCCTGGGCGCCGAGGAAAGACGCGGGATCAGACGACGCGAAACTCGCGATGTCGACGCATACCAATGCTATCTCACCGGTCGGCACCACATCGCAAAACTGAAGCCTTCGGAAATCCGGAGAGGCATCGAAATGTTCGAGCGGGCGATCGCGCTCGATTCGCGTTACGCGCTGGCCTACGCCGGTGCCGCCGACGCCTATCGCCGGCTGCCCATCGCGTGCGACTGGCGTCCGACCGAAGCTTTCCCGCAGGCCCAGGCTGCAGCCCTCGACGCGCTCGCGCTCGACGAGACCTTGTGCGAGGCGCATGTTGCGCTCGGCTTCGTCCGGTTCTGGTACGACTGGCGCTGGAACGCAGCCGAGGCCGAGTTCCGGCGCGCCATCGAGCTTTGCCAGGACAGCGCAGAGGCGCATCTGGGCCTCGCTCATCTGCTGTCGAATCTCGCGCGGCACGACGAGGCACTCAGCGAGATCGCGCGTGCGCGCATGCTCGATCCGCTGTCGCTGATCGCCAACACGCTCGAAGCATCGTTCCTGTCGCTGGCCCAGCGCGATGACGAGGCACGCGCCCGTCTGCAAAAGACTTTCGAGATCGAGCCGGATTTCTGGGTCGCACACTTGCATCTCGCCGCCATTCATCTCAAGAGCGGCAGAATCGCGGACGCGATCGGAGCGATGCAAAGCGCGCGCACGTTGTCCGGTAACGGCCCGCAGACGATAGCTGCGCTCGCCTATCTATACGCTCGAGACGGCAAACCGGATCGTTCACGCTCGCTGCTGCAAGAGTTGCATGCGCTGTCGACGCAACGCTACGTGCCGCCTTCCAATTTCGCGGTCGTCCATTGCGGATTGGGCGAAATCGGGCAGGCACTGGATTGGCTCGACGAGGCTTGTGCCGAGCGCGACGTGCGTCTGACCTTCCTTCGGGTAGACCGCCGCTGGGACACGCTGCGTGACCATCCGCGATTCGGCGCGCTGGCGCGGCGGGTAGGTCTTGAATGAAACCTTGCGGTGCGCGAACGCGTTGCGCGCGCCTCCGCAGCAAGGTCAGGGTTCGCTAGTCGATTGCGCGCGGCGAGGCCCTCTCGCGTTCGAATCGACACCGGACGGCGCGGCTCGCGCGCCACCCCCGGCATCGTGCCGCATGGCCGTCAACGCATCCGCAAGCTGCCGATCGTTCGGGTGGCGCGCGAGCGCGCGCGTGAGCTCGGTGACGGCCGCGTCAGGCTTCGCGGCCGAATCGAGCCCGACGGCGTAGACGTACGCGAAGCGCGCGTCATCCGGCGCGAGGCGCGTGGCAAGCTGCAGTGCCGCCAGCGCCTCGTCCTTGCGCCCGAGGCGGATCAAGGCGAGGCCAAGCGCGTGCTGCAAGGCGCCGCTGTGCGGCGCGTGGGCCAGCCCTTCGCGCAACACGCGCTCGGCATCGGCATCCTGGCGTCGCGCGCGATAGAGATCGGCGAAATTCACGTAAGCCGGGACGAACGACGCGTCGAGCCCGATGGCGCCGCGAAATTGCGTTTCGGCATCGTCGAAGCGGCGCTGGCGGGCGTAGAACGTCGCCAGCGCGACGCGAGCTTCGGGACGGTCGGCAAGATAGCGTTGCGTCGCTTCGTACTCGCCAGCGGCGCGCAGCCATGTCGCATCGGATGCCGCGGCCGGGGAGTCGGCAACGGCAACCGCGGCATCGATGCGCACGACCCGCAGCGCATCGCCAAGCAGCGGCGCAACCGCGCGCCAGCGATCGGGCGGAGGCAGATTGGCCAGCACGTCGATGCTCGCGTGCCGCACGAGGGGATCGGAGTCGTGGGACGCGTGCAGCGCGGCGTCGACCGTTGCCTGCGATGGCATGCGCGCCATGAGCGCAAGCGCGGTGGCGCGTGCGATCGCGGGCTGCGAAGTGTCGGCGGCAAGCGCGACCAGCTCCGCTGGCGCGCGCGGATCGTCGCGCCCGGCATCCGCGAACGCCGTGGCGTATTGCTGGAAGCCCCCCGGCTCATGGCCGTACCAGCGTTGCGTCGTGGCGTCCGCCCATTGCGCGGGCTTGTCGCGATGGCACCCGCTGCAGGCATTCGGCGCGCCCGCCGTAACCGTCAGGTCGGGGCGCGGAATGCGCAGGCTGTGGTCGCGCCGCGCATCGATCTGCATGTACGTCGTCGCGGGCATGTGGCAATCGACGCATTGCGCGCCCGGCGCGCCCTGGGTGTGGTGGTGATGTTCGGCGGTGTCGTATTTGGTCGCGAGGTGGCAACCGCTGCACAGCGCGTTGCCGGCGACGCGCAATTTTGCGCCGTGCGGCTCGTGACAGTCGCCGCACGTGACGCCCTGCCGATACATCCGGCTTTGCAGGAAGGAGCCCCAGATGTAGACCTCGTCTTGCTGCTGGCCGTCGGCGTGATACAGCGGCGGCTCGAGCAATGCCGGGCGGTAGTGATCGAGGAAATGATCGCCTGCGCGCCAGCCTTCGGCGATCTGCGCGCGACGTGCATGGCAGGCGGCGCACACCTCGATCTCGACGTCCGCGGGCCGGTCGCGGCTGCGCGTCGCGTTGCCCGACGCGGCGTCGATCGTCCAGCGCGCGCCGCGGCGCTCGTCGAGGGCCACGGTCAGGCCCTTGGCCGGATCGGCGCTCCTGGCGCCGGCCCACGCGACGTGGTTCGACGCCGGTCCGTGGCAAGCCTCGCACCCGACGGAGATCTCGGCCCACGTCGTGCTGAATGCGTTGTCACGGGCGTCGTAGTTCTTGCGCAAGTCGGTGGAGTGGCAATCCGCGCACATGAAATTCCAGTTCTGCGCACGGCGGGTCCAATGCAGCTCGTCGCCGTGATCGATTGCCTGATCGCCATAGAGGTGGAACCAGCGCGCCCCGCCCTCCTGCGCGCCTCGCGTGTCCCAGGCGATGGACAGCGCCTGCAGCCGTCCGCCCGGCAGCTCGACCAGATATTGCTGCAGCGGCTCGACGCCGAAGGTGTACTTGATCGCAAAATCCGCGAGCTTGCCGTCCGTGCCGTCGGTGCGCACGAAGAAATGGCCGTTGCGCTGGAAGAACGTCGATTCCGTTGCGCCGTGGACGAACTTCGCGCCGGAGAAATCGCCGCGCGTGTTCGCCGCAGTCGCGGGCTGCATGGCGCGCGCATGCTGCGATCCGGTCCACGCCGCATATTGGCTGGCGTGGCAGCCGGCGCACGCCGCGCTGCCCACGAACGTCGGCTCCGTCGGCACTGGCGGGGTGATCGCTGGCCGCGGGACCAGCCACCATGCCGCGGCTGCGGCAACTATGCCGATGGTGACGACGCCCGTCACGATCCACGCACGCATCGGATGGCGTGCGCGTGGCGCGACCGCGGCCGAGGCGGTTGGCGTTGCGCTCGGCGCGGCACCACCGGGGCGCTTCGGGGATTTGCGTTTCTTGCGCGTCACGGACCGAAACGGGCGGCAACGCGCGTGCGCGAAGCAGCGTCGAGGAAAGCTGCGATGTTAGCGCCTAGCGCCGGCCGTCGCGAAAGCCGAGGCCGCCGACGATCGCGCCGATGCGCCGATGATGGTTGGCCTTAGCGCCTAGCGCCTGCCGCCGCGAAAGCCGCCGCCGCCGAATCCTCCCCCGCCGCCTCCACCAAATCGGCCCCCCCAGCCACCACCGCCGGCGAACCGGTTGCCGCCGTTCCCGCCGCCGAAGCCGCCCGATCGGGCGCCGTCGAATCCGCCACCGCCGAATCGATCGGCCTCGCTCGAGAATGAGCCGGACCGGTCGTCGCCATCGCTGCGCGACTGCGCTTCGCGATCGGCCCAGGAAGTGTCGCCGCCCGCGCTGTTCCAACCACCGGATCCGTGCTGCTCCCAGCCGCTTCCGTTGTTGCGGTAGACGTTGCCATTGACGTCGGCATAGTGATTGTTGCCGAGGCTCGCGGTGGACCAGGTGTCCGATTTCCCGGTGGCGGCGTCGTTCAACGATCCGCCGCCCGCATGCGCATACCCGAGCGGTCCCGAGGTGGTGGCGCCGGCACGCTGATACGTGCTGCCATTGGCCGAGACTCCCGTGACGCCCGAGGCCGTCGACCGTTGTCCGGTGTAGAGGTTGTCGTTGCTGGCCCGCGCGACGTTGGCGGCACCGCCGGCTGCACCGTTGATCGTGCGATCGTAGCCGCGCGTGGCGTTGCCGGTCCAGGCGTTGAACTGCTTCCCGGCGTTGATGTTGCCGGACGTGCCGGTGCGCGCGTTGGCGTAGCTGCCGCTGAACGTCGTGCCCGCGACGCCGCCTCCTGCATACCAGGAACGCGTGCCGGAATAGGCGGCGTTGCCCCAGTGGCCATACACGTTCGCGCTGCCCGATGCGCAGCACGCATAGCCGCCCCAGTAGGCGGGGTGATAGTACGCACCATAGAATCCGCCGTAATACGGTGCGTACCAGGCGGCGGTGGCGAGGCCCACGGCGAATCCGAACGTGAACCCGACATACGGGTTGTAGATGGGTGCGGCGGCGACCGTGTACGTCACGGGGCCGGGATACCAGACCGATCCGATCCAGGGCGAGTAGGCAAAGCCGGTGCCGTACACGATCGTGCCCGACGGCTCGACCACCACGCCGAGATAGCCCGGCGTATACCCGGCGTAGACATATTGCGGCGTGGCTTCGTAGATCCGCACGTACGTGACGTAGTGGAGCGGCGAAGACGGCGGGATCGTGTAGATCACCGCCGGCACGGACGTCGCGACGGTCCATGGACCGGTGACCTGTGCCGCGGTGAACCAGACGCCGGCGACCACCGCATACCAGGCATCCGGATCGACGCGAATCACCGGTTCCGATGAGTTGACCACGTAGCTGAGCGATGTGTCCGCGACCGCCGCGTATTGTGGCGGTCCGTCGAAGTTGGGCGTGAACTTCGGGCCGTTCTTGCGCGGCACCGTCGCGGATTGCGGAATCGAATTGGCAATCACGGCCTCCCGCGCCTGTGGCGTGCCGGAGACGGAAGGCAACACCGCACCGGCGAGCGAATGCGGTGGAATGCGGGCGAAATCGGCGGGCAGCGCATTGCTGGCGACGAACGTCCACGGGCCCGACAACGCCGCCGACGTGAACCAGCGCCCGGCGAGCAGCAGGTAATAGTGATTGCTCGCGATGTCGATCAGGACGTCGCTCGTGGTGTTCGACGCCCACAGGAGCTGCGTGCCCACCACGGGGACGAAATCAGGCTGGCCGTCGAAAACCACCAGCTCGGCCGCACCCTGCGAGACGTCGATCGTGGGAACCGTCTGCTGGAGCGAGAGCTTGGGCGTCGCCTTCGGGCCGCCGTCCAGCAGGTCGACCGCGCCGGACGCGGAAAGCTCCGTCGCGACGGCCGTCAGCTCGTGCTCCATGACGGGGCCGCGAAATGCCTGCGACCATGGTCCGGACAGCGACGTCGACGCCAGCCAGCCGTCGTACACATGGAGGTAATAGGTCGAGCCGCGGGTGTCCTGCACGATCAGCGCGCGGGTGTTGATGACGCGCTGGTAACGCGCGTGATGCGCGATCGCCTTCAGCACCGGCGCACCGTCGACGGGCACGAGGATCGCCGGACGATTGCTCACGAAGATCTGCGGCGGCGTGTTGTCCACGCCGATGGAGGCCATCTTGCCTCCGGCCGCCACGAGCGACGCCTGCAGCCGATCGAGCGAGATCGTCCTGAGATCTCCCGCCAGCCTTGTCTGCAATTCGGTCTTGAAAGCCGCGCCGTGGTCCGGGAGCGTCGGAAAATCGCTCTTCGATACTTGCAGGTCCTCGAACACGACCGTGCGATCGACCTTGTCGACGTCCGTGCGCGCGGTGGCGAAAATCACGCCGAATGTCTCTTCTTTCGCGCCAGCGGGCTTGAGCGCCAGCGCGGATCGAAACTCGATCCGGTGGCCGTCCCACGAAGTCACCTGCGGCTGGTAGACGAGCACGGCGGCATTCGACAACGTGATCGAGCGGGGCCATGGGTCGGCGGGAAGCGGCGGCGTGGCGGCCGCCACCGATTGCGCGCAAGCAGCCACGGACAGCCACGTCAATGCCGCGGCGATGCACATTCGCACAACGAACGCGTGGTGGCCGTTCACGGCATTCACTCCCTGGCGTCGACGTGCCGCGTCACTGGCGCACGATGTTGCGGCTGCCGACGGCGACGCAGCCGGTGCCACCGTCCGCACACACGACCAGATACGTCGAGCGCTGGCCGCACCCCGACACGCCGACCGTGTACTCGGCGCGCTGGGGCGGTGCGAACCGCGGATTGACCATCGGCGACTGGATCATCTCCTTGCTCAGCATGCTTGCCGTCGCCGCCGGACAGTTGAGCTCGAAGGCACCGCGGCGCTGCGCGACGTGAACCGCGTCCGGTTCCATGCTGTCGACGATCTGCTGCTGGGTCTGGCAACCCGCGCCGCACAGAAGCGCGAGCGCGACGATGGATGTACGCATGATCATGGTGATCTCCCGGTTAGATGCGTGATTGCAAATCGCATGCGCGACGGCCTTGCCGCCGCGGCAGCGCAACAACCTCGATACGGTGCCGGCCCGGCGCCTGCGCCGAGCCTCTCGTGATGCAACGGGGGACGCAACGGCAACATCCTCACGAGCCTCGCAGCATGGCCACGCGACGCGCGGTCAGTGCGGCCCACTTGTCGAACGCGTCCTTGGCGTACGACCAGCTGTTGAACGAGCTCACATAGCCGCCGATCCACGCTTGCGCGGCGCCGGCGGCGCCGGCATTCATGTCGGCCGCGTACTTGCGCCCGACTTCGGTGTCCGCGCATTCGGCGATGACGCTTGCTGACGCGCCGTCGCGGAATTGCACCTCGATGCCCGTCTCGCCGAGGTAGGGCGTGGCGCCTGCCGGAAGGCCGGTCGCTGCGCCGGAAGCGACCTCGGCGGCGAAGCCGTACGGCACCGCGGTGCCCACGAGGCTGTCGGCGACATTGGTGGGCACGAGGTCCGTCAGCGCGATGCGCACGACCAGCACGCCGGCGCCGGCCTTGTCCACGATCGCCATCTGTGGCTTCAATGCAGCGGCCAGCGATCCGTGGAAGTAGTCGACGAGCATCTTCAGGTCGGAGGGTCGATGCTCTTCTGCTTGCCGGGCTTGAGCGTCACCTGCATGCGCGTGATGAGGACCTTGTCGAACCCGTTCCACGCGACGCCGGCTGCTGCCAGCAACGCACGCCGTCGCCATTCGCGAGCGGCGCGAGTCGCGCGTAGTCCGTGAGGAATCCCGAGTGCGTGTCCAGCGCGGCATCGCTCGCCGTCACGCTCCCGCCGCCGCGCAGACTCTGCGAAGCGTCTGTCGTGCCGGACGTCGTCGACGTCTGGCAACCGGTGACGGCGAATGCGCCGAGGACCGCGGCGGCCACTATCGAAATGCGCTTCGAGGCGTTGAACATGGAATCCTTCATCACCGGTCGCCGTCGGAACCAGACCCGGCGGATGACCACCTAGGGATCGAACGCGAATACGCGCTTCCAGTCGTTTTTCATGCTGATGACGACCCATCCGTTCTTGCCCGCCTCGTCGTACAACGCCTGGCTGAACGTGCCGACTTTCGACGCCGGCAATCCGGTCGCCGGCCCGTACGCGAACTCGCGCTGCGCATCGTCGTGCAACACCAGCATCATCAGCCGTGCACCGTCACCGGCGCCGGTGTACTCGAGCATCTGGCGGTCGCCGACCGAATTGCCCACCGCCATATGCGGGCGGCGGCCGATCACCAGGTGGATGCCTGCGGGTTTGCCGGCAGAATCGTCGTTCAACAGCAGCTTGGGCACCTTCTGCAGCATCGGCTTGCCATCCTTGCCATAGACGAAATCGACGCCGCCTGCGGTGCCGACCACCTGTTCGGGCGGAATTCCGTACACCTTGTCCGAGTAGACACGCACGAACTCCTGGCCGCCGCCGGTGACGATGTAGGTCTTGTAGCCATTGGCGCGCAGATATTTGAGAACTTCCTGCATCGGCGCGTACGTCAGGTCGGTATAGGGCCGCTTCCAACGGGGATGTTCGGCCTGCTTGATCCACGCCCCGACCTGCGCCTGGAACTCGTCGGTCGACATGCCGGTCAGCGTCGCTGCGAGGATCTTCTCGAGGTCCTGCTTCGAAAGCTTGGCAATCGCCGCACGATTGCCCGACATGACGGTCTTGAAGGGCTCGACGCTCGCCAGCGCGGGCTTGGCCTTGACCAGCGCGGGAACGCGCTCCAGGCAATACATCAGCTGCGAATAGACCGGCTGCTCGACCCATAGCGTGCCGTCCTGGTCGAATGCCGCGACGCGCTCCTCGGGCGCGACGAACTTCGGGCCGCCCGCAGTCGTGGTCTGCTCGACGAAGGCCACGATGGCTTTCTTGGCCGCGCCGTCGTTCCACGATGGAAGCGGATCGGCCTGCGCGTGCACGCGCATGCTGGCGACCAGCAGCACCAGGACACCGAGGATGGTAAGGCGCTCGCGCAGTCTGACAATCATTTCGAGATCTCCACCTGGGATGGCTTCACTTCGGAAACATGAGCTGCAGCTGTGCGCGGATCTGCCAGTTGGCGGCAAGATCCGGCCTGACGACGTTGTAGTAGGCCGACAGCTGCGCATTTACCGGCAGCTTCCCCAGGTGGAAGATCTTGCCGACGCCGCCGCCGATCGGCACTGTCCATCGCTGGCCGGAGTCCGCCTTCCAGTCGACTGTCATGATCGGCGCGCTCGTGAAGTACGCGCCACCTTCGAGGTTGTAGTTGACGAACGGCTGGATCAGTCCGGCGCTGTAGGCGCCACCGCGCCTGCTGCTCGTGAGCGACCAGACGTTGTTGACGAGCGCGCCATACACCCAGGGATCGCCGTGCTCGAGGTGCAGCGCGACCGCCGACGCCCCCATTCCCCAGTTCTTGTTGCCGAACTCCGCGTTGCTGTTGGTGGGAATCTGCAGGACCGGTCCCGCGCCCCAGATCCAGCGTCCCGGGTTCGCCGGCGACAGGAACGCGGTCAGCACGGTGTCGCCGATGCCGCTGTTGCCGTCGATCGCCGGACCGAGCGATGGATTCCAGATCACCGGGACGATCGTGCGCGTGATGATGTTCCAGTCGGGACTGATCGAGATCGGTATCACCGGCTGCACGTTGAGGATGTCCTGCGTGCCGTGGTCCGGCCCGACATTGAGGTTGGTGTTGTTCTGGAAGGGCAGGCTGATGAGGTTGCCCACCGGGTTCTGCGCCAGCTTGGCGAGCTCCTCGGCGCTCATTTCGGCGCGCACCGGTGCCGCGCCCAGCACCATTCCTGCGAGCATCGCAACCGCGATCACGGCGCTGATCGAGAATCGAAGGGCGTCGCCGGGGCGCGGCACTCCGCGAGCGCATTGCATCGACGTCGCGCTCACGATTGACGTCGACGTCCTGCGCCGGACGAATCGCTTTGCCTCGTATCCTGCGGCACCACCCGCGCGCCCTCGCCGGCACCCTCGATATACACGCGCTGTCCGGGCCGCAGCGATCCATCGACCGGCTGCGTCACCTGGACGAGGACGCCGCTCTTGACGCGCACGATGACCTGCTGTCCGGGCAACGGCTGGTCGTAGCGCTTCTGCACGTCGTTGCCGAACAGTGCGCCGCCGAGCGTGCCCGCCACCATCGCCACGTCGCGGCCCGTCCCGCGACCGATCAGGCTGCCGATGCCGAGACCGCCGAGGCCACCGACGA
This sequence comes from uncultured Pseudomonadota bacterium, assembly GCA_963781395.1. Classification (GTDB taxonomy): domain Bacteria; phylum Pseudomonadota; class Gammaproteobacteria; order Burkholderiales; family Casimicrobiaceae; genus VBCG01. The sequence continues at coordinate 138,413 of CAWAFO010000008.1, read as the reverse complement.
TCGCGCCGATGCCCCGATGATGGTTGGTAGGTAGCGAGATCTCCGTGATCTGCTCGATGGCCGCTTGGCGAATTTCCATTTCGCCAGGTTGCTGCGCGAACAGCGGCTGCGCGGGCGACAACAGCACCAGCGCGAAGACGAATACTGCTCCAAGTGATTGCGTTCGCACCGAAATACTCTCTCGATTCGCATGCACAAGCGTCATGCCGTGCGCTCACCGCGCCGCGCGTTGGAACACGATGAACGCTACACGCGGGGCGCCACGGCGTTAACTGGTCTTTGGATTAGTGCCGGGCGCTGCGTTCGCCGGGCGTGGTGACGGCAATGTGGCGACTTATCCGGGCAGAACGTTGATGGCTCGCGCCAACACGAAAATCAGCGTCACCAGCGATATCGTGCTTTCGAGCATCATCAGCATCTTGGCGCGACGCGTATAGGGCGACGCGTCCGTCGGGCTGAAGGCCGTGGCCGTGGTGTACGCGAGAAATAGGTAGTCCGGGTACGTCGGGGTCCATTCGCCAGCGCCCTCGTCGACGGTGCCAGGCCGCGGAAAGTCCCAATCGGGACTGCGGCGGACGCCCTGCGCGCGCCAATACGGGCCGCCGCCGTCGATCTGCCAATAAAGCATCGAGAACACCACGACGTTGGCGACCCAGATGCCGGCCGCGGACGCTAGCAGCGAGTACGCGTTGCCACCCTGCGGATGGAGCGCGATGACGCCGACCATGTCGGCCAGCTCCGCACCGGTGTTGATGACGTAGATGCCGCCGAGCAGCATGATCAGGGCACGCTCGACACGCAGCCAGCTCGCTCGGCCGGTGAGTGCGGCACCCGCCATCGCGACGAGCACCGCGAGCACGCAGACGTAGCTCATCCATACCGGCAGGAAGATGACATGCCCGGGCAGCATCCTGAGCATGGCGACCACCAGCACCAGCGCGAGGGCGGGCGGCCAGCGGGATTCGCGCGGCGCGTTGTCCGGAGAAGGTGCGAAGGTCATGTCGTCATCGACAAGCTGCGTCGCGGTCGCGGCCATCCGCCCATCACCCGCCTCCGCGCGCGTCGTGGTCGCGCAATGCACCGGCGATCGCGTAGAAAAGCTCGGCGCTCGAGAACGGCTTGCGCAGCAGCGCAGCCGAATGCTCGCGCCGCACCTGCTCGCCGATGTGCGGGTCGTCGCTGGCGGTGATGAAGACGACTGGCAGGTCGATGCGCATCTCGGCAAGCCGGGCGCGCACCTGCAGGCCCGACAGTTTCGGCAGGTGCATGTCGAGGATCGCGCAGGTCGGCAGGCGTTCGGCGAGGGACGCCAAAAACGCCTCGCCCGATTCGAACGTCAGAACCTCGTAGTCGGCAAGCTGCAGCACCCGTCGCAACATCGTGCGAATCGGCTCCTCGTCGTCGACGACCGCGATGCAGGTTCCGATAATCGTCACCGTGCGACGTTACGGCGGCCGATGGCCGTCCGTAACTGCACTTTGGGTCAGTGCCGCTGCGGGTCGCGGGGGCGCGGCGCGTTCGCGCATGCGCCGGCGCCGGCTGCCTCGGTGCTGCCGATGCCGAGTTGCGCCGCAATGTGCATCAGCTCGGCCGCCGTCCTCGCCTCCATGCGCTCCATGATCCGGGCGCGATGGAACTTGACGGTTTGCTCGACGATGCCGAGGTCCGCGGCGATCTGCTTGTTGAGCCTGCCGGCCGCGAGCGCGGCCAGCACTTCACGTTCGCGGGGCGTCAGGCGTGCGTGCCGCTGTCGCAGTTGCGCCGACTCGGCGTGCGCCTGCCGCCACTGCACGCTGGTTGCGAGCGCTTCGCGCACTGCCGCCAGCATGGCCGCCATCTCTACCGGCTTGGTAAGGAAGTCGACGGCACCTCCCTTGATTGCCCGTACCGACATCGGGATATCGCCATGTCCCGTCACGAAAACGATCGGCAGATTCCGTTCGAGCTCCGCCAGCCGGCCTTGCAGCGCAAGTCCGTCCACGCCGGGCATCGACACATCCAGCACGAGGCATGCAGCCGCGTCAGGTCGCGCGTGGGCAAGGAACGCCCCGGCAGATTCGAACGTCTCGACCGCCAGCCCGTCCTCGCGCAGCATTCGCGCGAACGCGCGCAACACGCCGGGGTCGTCATCGACCACGTAGACGATCGACGTATCGATCCCGACGGTCATGTCTGCCGGCGCACCGGCAACGCGACGCGGAACGCGGCGCCGCCGTGTTTGTTGTTGGTCGCCGTGATCGAGCCGCGATGCGCGGTGACGATCGACTGGCAGATCGCGAGGCCCATGCCCATGCCTGCGTCGCGGGTGCTCCAGAACGGCTGAAATACGCGATCGAGCTGGTCCGGCGCGATGCCCGGACCGTTGTCGATCACGTGCAACCGCACCTGTGCGCCATTCGCCTCGCTGCGGATCGTCAACACGCGTTCCCGGTCAGTCACCGTGCCCAGGGCTTCAGCCGCATTGAGCGCGAGATTCAGGACGACTTGCTGGAGCTGCACGCGCGACCCTTCGACGGACGGCAATGCCGGTTGGAGCTCGACGCTCGAAGTGACGTGCCGCACCAGCAACTCGGTTCGCAGGAGGTCGAGCGTCTCGCCGACGAGGTCGTTGACGTCGACTGCGCTCATCTGCGTGTCGCCGCGCTTGTAGAGCTCGCTCAGCCGCCGGATGATGTCGGCCGCACGCCGATCCTCGGACAGGATGTCGTCGCAGATGGCGCGCAGCTCCGCGGTGTCGATGTGGTCGTGGTCGAGCATCTTGCGCGCGGTCTCGGCATTGCCGAGGATCGCCGCCAACGGCTGGTTGAGCTGGTGGGCGATCGCCGCGGAAAGCTGCCCCACCATCGAAATGCGCGACATGTGGCGCAACGCCGAGCGGTCCTGCGCCGCTCGCAACTCCGAGGCCTTGCGCTCGGTGACGTCGAGCGCCACGCCGCGCAGTCGATGTGATTCGCTGCGGTCCACGCGGCCGCGCGCGGCAATCCAGCGTACGGCCCCCGCAGGGTCGACGACGCGATACTCGACGTCGAGCTCGTCGCCGGTCGTCAGTGCCCTGGAGGCCGCCCGCTGCAGCGGTTCGCGATCGGGCGGATAGGCGGACCCGATGATGTCCGCGAATGCGGTTGCCGGGCGCGGACCTTTTTTCCTGCGCGGCCAGAACCGCGACACGTCGATGCGCCCGCTCGATGCATCCCAGGTCCAGAACGACAAACGTGCTGCACTCGCGGCGAGGTTCATCTGCTTCTGGCTTTCGGCCAATGCCATCGCCGTTCGGCGCCGCGCGCGCACCTCGAACAGCAGCGCCGCGATCAGCGCCGCTTGCAGCGCGACGATTGCAATGCCGATCTCGATGGCCGACCGATAGCGCTCCCAGGCGGTGGGTTCGCGAAACCGCACGGCGGCTTCCGCGGGCACGTTCCGCTCGTCGATGCCCCAACGCTGAACCTGGCGCCAATCGAGCGCCGGTATCCGGCGCGCGTCGGCGTTGGAAAGCTGCAAGGGCGGCGTGCCGTCGAGAAGCCGTGCGACGAGCAGCGCGGCCTCCCGGGCTTCATCTGCGTAGGGCGACACGTAGCCGCCGACGATGCCCGACCCCACCTGCGTGTCGAACGCACCATAGACGGGGGCCGACGACGCGGCGGCGATGCGCTCGACCACCTGGCGAGGCGTCGTCACTGCGCCGGTCCCATCGTTGAAATAGCCTGGCGTGTAGACGATCGTGCCCTTGCGAAGCGCGGCGACACGCCGCAGGACCTCGGCGGTGGGAAGTCCGACCAGATATTCCACGTCAACCGGACGATCCAGTGCCGCGACCGCGCGTCGCATCCGGCGATCCCACGTGATATTGGCCGGCGCCACACCTTCGATCATGACGAGACGGTTCGCGTCAGGGTGCAGGCGCAGCGCCAGCTGCAGCGTCGGCAACGGATCGTTGTTCTCCGCGTGGCCGACGAAATCGGCGGGAAGTGTCGACAATTCGATGCGATCGTTCGCGACCGCGAGATGCACGACCGGCACACCCGGGAAGGCAACGTCCCGGTAGCGGCCCATGAATTTCAACGCATCGATCGCGTCGACGACGATCACCCTGATGCCGCGCGAGGCGTACTTCTGTTGCAGGAACGTCGCCTGCGAGGCGCCGTAGGCCGCGAGGTCGGTCCACTCGCTGTCGAGGAACTCCGAAAAGAGCGCGACCGGATGTCCGTACACCTGAGGCACGTCTGCCCGCAACGTGTCCTCGATGATGACCTGCGCCGGCACCGGGCGCTGGTTGCTGTGCAGGATCAGGACGCCGGGGGGCTGCTGGGGAAGGGCGGCCACGCCGGCAGCGGGCAGGTGACAGGCTGCAGCGAGCGCCCAGCGCATGTACCGGTCGAGCTTCGACGCCGCGAGGCGGCGAGGCGAACAGCGTCCCGGAAACGGCAGCGCCGCGACGCGGAAGCGCGAGTCGGCGGTGACATCGGCAATCCATTTCCACAACAGCGCACGCAACCGCAATGCCTCACCTGTCCGATCACGCGGGCGCCCATTCTGCACTGATCGACGCGCGATGAACACTACAGATTAGTGGCGCGAAGGCCGGCGGCAACGCTTCAGACAAACGACGTGGATGACACGGGAACCGGCCGGTTGCGCGAGCGCGGCACACCTCACCTGGCGCCAGCTGCAGCAACCCGAACTCCTGGTCAGGGCGACGCGCTACGTCGCGACCGACGTCTGCGCGAGCCCGGCGTCGACCAGCACATGCTGCCCCGTCATGCCATCGCTGTCATCCGCGGCGAGGAACAGCACCGCGCGCGCGACATGCCCGGCATCGAGCCGGATCTTCAGGCACTGCTGGTCGAGGAACGCCTGGTCGGCAGCGGCATCGCGGTGCAGCGTACGCTGGCGCGCGGTCTCGATCGCCCCGGGCACGACCGCGTTGACGCGGATGTTGCGCGTTCCGAGCTCGCGTGCGAGCGTGCGCGTAAGGCCGAGGATGCCGGCCTTCGCCGTCGTGTAGCCGACGAGGTTGGGACGGCCGCGCATCCAGCTCGTCGAGCCCATGTTGACGATTGCGCCGCCGCCGGCCGTCGCCATCGCCGGCACCACGGCCTGGATCGCGAAGAAGTAATGCTTGAGGTTGAGCGCGAGGCGCTCGTCCCACATCGCGGGCGTCACCTCTTCCATCGTGTGGCGATCGTCGCGACCGGCGTTGTTGACGAGCACGCGGATCGGCCCGTCGCGCGCGATCGCGGCCGCGATAAAGGCCTGGTATGCCGCAGTGTCGCGTACGTCGCATGCGCCGTACCACGGTCGCGGGTGTCCGGCGGCGACCGCCTCCGCGACGACGCCGTCGCCGCCGCCCGCACGCGTGCCGCAGAACGACACGCGCGCCCCCTGCGCGGCGAATGCGTCTACGAGGCCCGCGCCGATGCCGGAGCTGCCCCCCGAAATGAACACGTGGCGCTCGCGCAGCGAAGGATAGGTCGCACGGGTCATCGGCGTTCTCGCGCAGGAGATTGAAAGGAATGGCTGACGGCGGCGGCCGGCAGGATCAGAGCGTCTCCGGCAACAGCTCCGCGAGCTCGACGAGCCGGCGCTCGTCGATGCTGCGATGCGCGGCGAGGCCGGTCGCCACGGCACGCACGCCCTCCTCCAGCGGGATTTCGGGCGGCGCGCCGTCGCGCAGCGCCTGCGCGAAGTGCAGGTGCTCGAGGAAGGACGCACCGAAGTGCTGGCCGGCGTGGAGGATGCGCTCGTCCCAGACGCGTCGCGCGTCCACGCCGCGTCCCGTTCCCGACGGCTGGCCCCAACGTTCGCGGCGGCCCCAATCGGCGCGGCGGCCATAGCGCAGCGTCAGCGACGGCAGCAGGGTCTCGAGCTTGCCCTCGTCGCCGACGATCGTCACGGACTCGCGGTCGACCGAGCTTTCGGCGAACATGCAGAGTTCCAGCATCGCGCGCGCGCCGCCGGGATACTCGACGATGGCGAACGCACTGTCGAGGATGTCCGGCGTACGGCCGCCATAGCGCTCGTCGAGATGGTTGACGCGCTGACCGCCGGAGGCGAACACCGCGCGCGGACGCTCGCCGGTGATCACGTCCATCAGATTGAAGTAATGACAGCACTTCTCCACCAGCGTGCCGCCGGTGTTGGCGTTGAAACGGTTCCAGTCGCCGACCTTCGGATAGAACGGCTCGCGATGCTCGCGGATGGACACCTGCTGCACGCGGCCGACCGCGCCTTCGCGTGCCATCCGCAACGCCTCGGCGACCGGCGGCATGTAGCGGTACTCCTGCGCCACCCAGACGATGCCGCGGCGGCCCTCCGCGCGGCGCGCGCGCTCCAGCGCGACCAGCTCGACGCCATCCGCCATGCGCGTGACGACCGGTTTCTCGACCAGGACGTGCAGATCGGTGGCGAGGGCGTCGCGCAGGATGCCCGCGTGCGTGTGATTGGGCGAGGCGATGACCAGCGCGTCGCACAGGCCGCTGGCGATCAGGGCGCGGTGATCGGCGAACGATTGCGGAGGCACGCGGCAGATCGACATCGCCGCGTCGAGGCTCGGCGGGTGTGGATCGGCGAGCGCGGTGATGCACGGCGCGTCCTTGCCCGCCGGCATCGCCTGGATGTTCTCGATATGCTCGCGCCCCATGCTGCCGCAACCGACGATGCCGTAACGCAGCGCGCGCGATTCCGCGGCCATCGATCACCCCTTCATGGCGCCCTGCGCCAGGCCGCCGACGACGCGCTCCTGGAACACGGCGATCAGCACGGCAATCGGCACGATGGCCACCACCAGCGCCGCGGATATGGTCGGCCACGGAAACGTGAATTCGCCCTGGTACAGCGTAATCCCGACCGGCAGCGTGCGCATCGACGCGTTGGCGTTGAGCGACAGCGCCAGCAGGAACTCGTCCCACGCATTGACGAACGCAAGGATGCCGGCGGTGAACACGCCCGGCGCCGCCAGCGGTACCACGACGCGCCAGAGCGCGCCGAGCCGCGTGCAGCCGTCGATCATCGCTGCGTTCTCGAGGTCGCGCGGAATGCTCTGGAAATAGCTCGCCAGCACCAGCGTGCACACGGGCAGGTTGAGCACCGTGTACGGCAGCACCAGCGCGGTGTAGGTATTCAGCAGGCCGAAAGCGCGCATCGTCTCGAAGATCGGCACGAGCAGCGTCACCAGCGGAAACATGCTGGAGGCGACGATGCACGTCAGGATGAGCTGGCGGTGCTTGAGGTTGAGCCGCGCGATCGCGTAGGCGGCCAGCGCGGCGACGACCAGCGACAGGATCGTCGACAGCAGCGCCACCGTGAAGCTGTTGCCGAGATAGCGCAACAGCGGCTGGTCGGTGAAGGCGCGCACGTAGTTGTCGAGCGTCAGGTGGCGCGGCAGGTAGGTGATCGGCTTCGCCACCAGCTCGGTCTCGCTCTTGAGCGAGGTGAGCAGGATCCACGCGGCCGGAAAGAACCCGTTGATCACGACGATCGCCGCGGCCACGAGGCGCATCCCGGTGCCTTCGCGCGGCGTCATGTGTCCTTCGCGATCCGCCGCAGGTACACGGCGGTGACGGCCATCGACAGCACGAACATGCAGACGGCCAGCGTCGATCCGTAGCCGACATCGAGATAGTCGATCGTGGTCTTGTGGATCAGCATCGCCAGCGTCTGGGTGGCATCGCCCGGGCCGCCGCGCGTCATCGTGTAGGGAATGTCGAACGTCTGCAGCGACGTGATCGTGCGGAAGATGAGAGCGACGACGATCGATGGCATCAGCATCGGGATCGTGATCTCGCGGAACTGCTGCCAGCGCGACGCGCCGTCGACCTCCGCGGCCTCGTACAGCGACCGCGGAATCATGCTGAGCCCCGCGAGCAGGATCAGCGCCATGAACGAACTCGTCTTCCAGACGATCGTCAGGCAGATCGCCGCGAATGCCCAACCGGGCCGCAGCAGCCACATCGTCGGCTCGCCCTGCGCGCCGAGGCGGCGCACGACGTCGTTGACCACGCCGTATTCGGTGTGGAAGAACCACGCGAAGATGAGGCCGGCGAATGCGAGCGGCAGCGCCCAGGGCAGCAGCAGCGCGACGCGCACGGGCCAGCGCCGCCGGAAGGGCAGGTTGGCGAGCAGCGCAAGTCCGAGGCCCGTCACCAGCGCGGCGGGCACGGTGATGACGGTCATCAGCACCGTGTTCCACGCCGCATTCCAGAACTCGGCGTCGTGGAACGCCAGCGCGTAGTTGTCGAGGCCGACGAACCGGAAGCCGCCGCTGCCTCCCGACAGCCGGATGTCGAACAGGCTGTTGAACACGATCTTGGCGATCGGATACGCGACGATCAGCAGCAGCAGCAGGAACGCCGGCGCGAGCAGCACGATCCCGAGCGCCTTCTCGCCGGGATCGCGCACGCGATCGAGGAACGTCATCGACGGCAGGCCGCGTCGCGCCGGAGGGTCGGATCAGCGCATCACGCGGGCGAGGCGCGACTGGATCTCCGCAACGCCTTCGTCCGGCGTCTTGGTGCGCGCCAGCACGGCGCTGGTCGTCGTGCGGATCACGTCGCTCACCTGTCCGTAGTCGCGCGACATCGGCCGGTTCTTGCCGGCAATGACCACCTTCGCCGCGTCCTTGAACCACGGCACCGCCTTCACCACGTCGCCATCGACATAGACGCTTTGATAGGTGGGCAGCAGCGAGCCTTCGATCGCGAGGAACTTGCTGGCCTTCGGCGTCGCCAGGTACTTGACGAGCTTGGCGGCGTCGGCCTTGTGCTTGGAGAATGCGCTCACCGCCCATTGCCAGCCGCCGACGCACGTCGCGCTGCGGCCACCCGCCATCGCCGGCAGCGGCATCACGCCGACCTTGCCCTGCACGCTCGAATCCTTGTCGGCCTGGAAACGATCCCAGGCAAAGCCCCAGTTGATGGCGAACACCACCTGGCCCGCCTTGAACTCGTTGACGGTGTCCGGCGTCTTCACTTCCGCGACGTTGCGCTTGATGACACCGGCGTCGACCATCTTCAGCCACTCGTCGAGACCCTTGACCGCGGCGGACTTGTCGAGGGTCATGCGGCCGGCGGCGTCGTTGAACTCCTTGCCCTGGCCCCAGTACGGCAGCAGGAACGTGCACACCGCGCCTTCGATCGGCGCGCCCTGGATCGACAATCCCTGCAAGTTGGGGTTCTTTTCGCCGTCCTGGATCTTTTTGGCCGTGGCCGCGAGCTCGTCCCATGTCTTGGGCTCGGGGAGCTTGTACTTGTCGAGCAGGTCCTTGCGGTAGTACATGAACATCGCGTCGGCGAAGCCGGGCATCGCCGCGATCTTGCCGTCCACCACGTCCGCCTGCAGGTACACCGGCAGATACGGTTGCATGACGTCGGCCGGCTTGCCGACGTACGCGTCGAGCGGCTCGAGCCACCCGGCGCCGAAATACTGCGCCGGGTTGACGATGTCGATCATGTAGATGTCGATCGCCGAGTCCTTGGCGTTGAGCACGGTGCTCAGGTACTGGCGCTGCAGCTCGCTCGTCGCGCCGCCGGTCTCGATGTCGATCCTGATGCCGGGATTGGCAGCCTGGTACTCGTCGAACAGCTTGCGCATGAGGTCGGGACGCTGGTTGGCGCCACCGGAGAACACCCGCAGCGTCGTTTGCGCCAGCACAGCGGACGTGGCGACGCAGAACGCGAGGCCCGCGCACAGCGCCGCTGATGACAACAGCCGATGTCGTTTCATGCTCGATCTCCTCTTCGCTTGGGATGCATCAATGCAGCGCCGCGCCGCTGCCGGCGTCGAACAGCTGCAGGTGTGATGGATTGACGTGCATCGCGACGGCAGTGCCGGGCGCCTCGCGAAATGCCGCGGGACAGCGCGCCACCATCTCGGCGTCGCCGATCCGCAGCGTCACCAGCACTTCGGCGCCGAGCGGCTCCAGCAGCGACACCTCGGCCGGCAAGGTGACGTCGCCCGCGGCGGCCACCAGTCGCAGGTTCTCGGGGCGCACGCCCAGCTTCAATGCGCCGCGTCCGGCGCCGCGCGCGGCGAGCGCGGCGTCGAGCGGCACGCGCAAGCCGCCGACATCCGCCGCGCCGTCGTGCAGCCGGCAATCGACAAGGTTCATCGGCGGCGCGCCCGTGAAGCCGGCGACGAACACCGTGGCCGGCCGGTTGTAGATGCCGTCGGGCGTGTCGTACTGCATGCGATGTCCGGCGGACAGCACGGCGATGCGATCGGCCAGCGTCATTGCCTCCACCTGGTCATGGGTGACGTAGATGATGGTCGCGCCGAGGCGCTGGTGCAGTCGCTTGATCTCGGTGCGCATCTCGTTGCGCAGCTGGGCGTCGAGATTCGACAATGGCTCGTCGAACAGGAACACCTTGGGCTCGCGCACGATCGCGCGGCCGATCGCGACGCGCTGGCGCTGGCCGCCGGACAGCGCCGCCGGACGCCGGTCGAGCAGCGAATCGATGCGCAGCAGCCGCGCCGCATCCATCACGCGCCGGTGGATGTCCGCGTCCGGCGTCTTGCGCAGGCGCAGGCCGAACGCCATGTTCTCGTACAGCGTCTTGTGGGGATACAGCGCGTAGTCCTGGAACACCATCGCGATGTCGCGGCTGCGCGGCGGCAGCGCGTTCACCACCTGGCCGCCGATCCGCACCTCGCCGCCCGTGATGGATTCGAGTCCCGCGATCATGCGCAGCAGCGTGCTCTTGCCGCAGCCCGACGGCCCGACGAACACCACGAATTCGCCGTGCCGCACGTCGAGGTCGATGCCGTGGATGACCGGCGTCCTGCCATCGTAGCTCTTGGTCACGCCGCGCAGCTCGACGTCGGCCATCAATGGACTCCGGCCGCGTTCCCGTTCGCCGCGGCCGGACGATCGCGCGGCGCGTCGCCGATCGCGCGCACGTCCTTCAGCGCCGCCTGGCCGCTGCGCATCAGGAGCCCGAGATCCGAGCCGATTGCCAGGTAGTCGTAGCCCATCGCACGATAATTCGCGACGACATCGGCATTCCCCCCTACCGTACCGATGGGCACGCCCGCGGCATTGGCACGGCGCGCGGCATCGCCCATGAGTTGCAGCACGTCCGGGTGACCCGGATTGCCCGCCTGCCCCACGCTGCCGGCGAGGTCGCCCGGACCGACGAAGACGGCGTCGACGCCGGGGACCGCGGCAATGGATTCCAGTGCGGCGATCGCGCGCGGCGATTCCAGCTGCACCACGACGCTCACCAGCGCGTTGGCGCTCGCCGGAAATCCCGGCAGCGTGCCGAAGCGGGAGGCACGGCTCATCGCCGCGATGCCGCGCACGCCGGCAGGTGGATAGCGCGTGGCGGCCACGGCGCGTGCCGCTTCTTCGGCGTCCTGCACGAACGGGAACAACAGCGTCGCCGCGCCAGCGTCGAGCACGCGCTTGACGTAGACGGTGTCGTTCCACGGCACCCGCACCACGGGCGCCATGCGCGTGCTGCCGACCGCCTGCAGCATGTGCACGAGGTCCATCAGGTCGAGCGGGGTGTGCTCCATGTCAAGCACGCCCCAATCGAAGCCCATCGCACCGACGGCCTCGGCAACGATCGGACTGGCCGACATGATCCACGTGCCTATCGGCAGCCGAGCCGCGCGTGCGCGGAGGAGCGCTCGGAAAGCATTCGCTTCGTCGGTCATCGTTCGTCCGGGCGCATCGTATGGCTCGCGTGAGTCGTGGCGAACGAGCGCGTGCTCCGCCGCTTGGCCGGCAACGCTCGCTCATTGCGGGGACCCGGACGCAGCGCGGGAAGCGCGCTTGCGACGTTGCCGGATCCCCCTGTCGAACACGCGGGATCGCGCCCATGGTATAGGAAACGGCCCTCGCGGCACCACCCTGGCCGGCAGTTCCCGCAGGGTGTCCGGCGATCGTTTGCGCGACTTGCACTGGCGCGTTTGCGTTGCGCCGCGCGATCGGACTACCCTAGCTCATGTCCACGTCCGCTCGTTGCCGCCCTCTGCCGATGAAAGCGCAACCATTTGTCTGCGCGCTGAGCGCCGCACTGGTGCTGATGTTCGCGTCACCGCACGCGCGCGCCTTCGATCTCGTGATCCACGCGTCGACCCTCACCAAGGCGCTAAAGCAGCAGGTGTTCAAGAACCAGGGCCGCTATCAGCTGTTGCCGCCCAGCAAATGCAACGACCCCTATCTCGAAAATCCCGGGGTGACGTTCAAGCAGGGGCGCATCTTCATCGCCGCGCGTTTCGACGGCAAGCTCGGCGCTTCCATCGGCGGCGTGTGCAAATCCGTCACCTCGCCAAGCGCGGTCGTGATCTCGGCACGCCCGGTCGCACGCGGCCAGCAAGTCGGACTCGAGGACGTGCGCATCGAGAGTGCGGACGAGCCTCTCGTGGGGGCGGCGCTGCAAAACCTCATCGCCGCAGGCGCGTTCTCGCCCCTGCAGGTCGATCTCCTCGCCTCGCTGCGGGCGCAGACCACGCCGGACAAGACGGCGCCGTATGCGCTGACGGTGCGTGCGATCGAGGTGCGCAACCTCAAGGTGCAGAACGACGAATTGCGGGTCAGCGTCGACGGCGCGGTGGACGTCCGCTAGGCACGTCGTGGCCGCGGCGTAGGACGCTGCGCACAACGCGCCGCGGCGGCCGCCGATGGCGGAACCGCGGCGCGGCAACCATCATTCAGACATCCACCTCGTCGCGGAGGATAGGTTCGTGAAACCCGTGACTTTCGTTGCCGCCATCGTGTTCTGGCTGGTGGCCGTCGCCCACCTGGTTCGCGTCGTCCTGGGATGGGAAGTCGACGTCGACGGGGTCGCGATCCCGGCGTACCTGAGCCTGGTCGCCTGCGTGGTGGCCGGCTGGCTCGGCTACATGGTCATTCGCGAGAATCGCGATCCCCGCCCGGCGCCCGGGTAGTGACGGCATTCATCGCCGGATGCGGTGAACTGGAGGACTCATGCCCTATCGAAGTGTCGCCGATCTGCCGAAGGCGCAGACGGACCAATACAACGCGCATCAGAAGGAAACGTTCCTCAAGGCCTTCAACAATGCGTTCACCGAATACAAGGGTGACGAAGGGCGCGCCTTCGCCGTGGCGCATGCGGCGGCCAAGAAAGCCGCAGGGACGCCGTCGGCGCACTGAGCGGGAGGCGCCTCCTCAGAACCCGAGGGTGCCCAGCGCACGCACGAGCATGGCCTTCTGCGTGACGTCGATCATCGGGTAGGTGTCGAGCCAGTCGCGAACGGAGAAGCCGGGCTGCAGCGCCCGGATTTCTTCCGCCTCCCAGGTCGCGCACGCCCGATCGCCGGTCGCCACGCAGATCGCCGCCATGTAGATGTGCGACTCGAGGCTCACGGGATTGCGCGACAGCGACTGCTGCACGTTGACCCGCGCCTGCTCGTCGTCCTGCAGAAAATAGTAGGCGCGTCCGAGCAGCAGGAAATACAGATAGCCCGCCTCGGGATCGAGCCGCATCGCCGTGCGCAGCAGAGGCACGGTGGCGGCGGGCCGTCCGATGTACGTGTCGACGCCGCCCATCAGCGCGTAGCCATCGGCGAAGGACGGATAGAGGCGAACCGCCGTCTGCAGCAATGCCAGCGCCTTCCCGGGCTGGCGCCGTTCGACGTGCACGAAGGCCAGCACCCAGTAGGTCTCGGCGATGTCCGGATCCATCTGGTAGGCGGTTTGCGCCATCTCGAATGCACGGTCGAGCGCAGCGGCGCCATTTGCGGTCCATTGGTTGCGGTAGTCCGCGGCGTAGGTAAGCGCGAGTCCCGCATAGGCGCGAGCGAAGGCGGGGTCCAGCGCGATGGCGCGGCGAAATGATTCGCGTGCGTCGGCGTTCTTCGCGCTTTCGCGCACCAGCAGTGCCGTCTGGCCGCGCAGGAAGTATTCGTACGCTTCGAGGCTGCTCGTGTAGCGCCGGGCTGCCCGCCGCAGCTCGGCCTCGCTGACCTTGGCCGGCAGGATCCGCAGGATCGCCGGCGCGAGCTCTTCCTGGATCGTGAAGAAGGCGCGCAGCGGACGATCGAAACGTTCGGACCACAACTGTTCGCCGGTCGACGCATCGGTGAGATGGACCTGCAGGCGCAATCGCTCGTCGACGCGCTGCACGGATCCGGTCACCACATAGCGAATCGGCGGAGCGTCGGCTGGAGGCGCGCCGCCCGCGTGCTCGCGCAGCGGATCGGCCGCGATGACGGCGAGCCCGGACGCCTTCGATAAATCGGTCAGGAGATCCGCCGTCATGCCCTGCGCGAGCCATGTCGCCTTCGGGTCGTCGCCCAGCGCATCGAACGGCCTGATGGCGACCGTCGGCAGCGTGACGCGCGCAACATCGGCGTTCGCCGGCGTGTCCGCAGAGGGCGAATCGATTCCGCGCCCGCGCTCGAGTCCCCAGAGCGCGGCCGCCGCGATCAGCAGCAGGGCCGCGACCGCGACGAACAGACCCGCGCGTTGCGCCGTCCGCGCCGGATCCGGACGGTCGCCGTCGCGCCAGGACCTTGGCGTGACGGTCGCCTTCGACCTGCTCACCGGTGCGACGAGCCGATACCCTCGCTTCGAGATCGTCTGGATGTAGGTCGGCTGCTGCGCGACGTCGCCCAGTGCCTTGCGCAACTTGATGACGACCTGCGTCAGCGAGTCGTCGCCCACGACCACCCCCGGCCACGCCGCGGCGAGGAGCGCCTCGCGGCTCACGGCCTGCCCTGCGCGCTCGGCAAGGTGCACCAGGACCGACATCGACTTCGGCTCGAGCCTGACGGTACCGGCCGCGGACGAAATCTGATTCAGCGCGGGCTCGACCGACCAGCCGCCGATCCGCAGCGTCGCCGCCATTGGCTCGACGGTCTCAGCACCGGCGGCCAAAGCCTGCCTCCTCGAAACGACGCTTCATTGCTCGCCGTCCCGCGGCGGTGCGCGAATTTCGCCAAAACGTAGTCATTTGTTCGGGACTTTGCCGCATGGATTGCCGCCCAATGCCGTTGTCGTCGCAATCCGGATGAACGACCGCGATTTCAGGAGGCATTGCCATGAAGAGCATCGGCATCGGAATGATCGCCCTGCTGGCGTTGGCGCCATTGCCATCGGCGGCGATGGCCCAGGGCAAGTTCGTCGTCACGCCGCTGGCGGAAAGGAAAGTCGCCGACCTGCCGGACGGGCCTCTCTACTGGCGAATCGAGAACTTTACCTCGCTTGCGCAAGCCCGGGCAGCCGCGGGGCCCTGGGCGCTGGCCGTCGAGTCGGCGGGCAAGGCCTGGCTATTCACGCTCGGACCGGAGGGCGGAGCCTCGACGGGCGGTACCAAGGTTGCGGAAATCGGGCCGATTGCCCGCGTCGCCGCACACGAGTATCTGCTTCGCATCAACGAAGGCAGTGGTCCTCCCGGCAGCGTGACGCCCGTGCATTCGCACCCCGGATCGGAAGCGTTCTATGTGCTTGCCGGCGAAACGACGAGCCGCACCGCCGATGGCGTGATGCGCGTTGGCGCAGGTCAGTCGGAGCCGGGTCATGCGGCCAACACGCCGATGCAGGTCTCGAGCAGCGGCGCGACGGAACTGCACTCGCTGGTGATGTTCGTGGTGGACGCCGACAAGCCGTTCTCCACCCCCGCGCGCTTGCCATGAGCCTCAGGCTCCGCTTGCGCGACGTCAATTGACGCCGTTCGCGGCGAACGTGCTCCTGGCTTCGGGCGCCGTCAGAAACTTGATGAAGGCTTGCGCGGTGCTGCGCTGCGCAGTGCCCGTCATGAGCACGGCGGTGTAGGTGAGATAGGTCTGCAAATCGCCCGGTAGCGCACCGAGCAGCTTGATGCCGGGCGTGGTGGCGATGAGCGGCATCGTGCCCGCGACGAAGTCGTTTCCCTTGCCCTGCAGCACGGGATCGAATATGCCGTTGGGCGACGTGCGCACGATCCGCGACTCGAGCGTTCCGGCGACGCCCAATGTCACGAGCGCCTTCGCGAACGTGTTGCCCGAGACGACTTTGTTGAATACCAGGAGATCCGCGCCGAGCAACGTGTCCTTGAGCTTTTGTGGCGTCGAGATGTCATAACCCGGGCTGCTGCTACGGTTACCCAGGCCGACACCGACGCGCCCGACGATCGGCGTGTCGCCTGCGACCACCTTGCCCTCGCGCGCCAGCTCCGCGACAAAATCCGGCTGGACGATGACGACATCCGCGGTTTCGCCGCCTTCGATCCTCTGCTTCACGGCGGGCGACGGATCGAATACCAATGTCACCGAATTGCGCGTTTCCTGGCGGAACAGATCGGCGACCTTCGTCAAGGCGGGCTGCAGGGGACTGTCGCTCAAGACCTTGATGTCGTCGGCGCGGGCCGTGCCGGCGCACGCAGCAATCGCAATGACAATGGCGGCGGTGACGATGCTGCGACCACGGACGGAAGGCATGGAATGGGATCTCCGATGCTATCTCGCAGGAGGCGCTGACCCCCGCAAACGATCCAGTCGTCCAAAATCGCCACGGGATATGGCCGGTTAGACTCGTCCGGCTCGCGTCGGTTTCGATTCGAATGTAACGAGAATTTTCCCGCGGCATCGTCGCCGACGGGCGTCGTGACGTTGCGGCCCGTCAATATGCGCGGCACAGCGCCCGCCGGAAGCGCGACAATCTCGCCCCCAGTGTCTCGAGGTCCTCGTGGCTCCCCTCGAACTCGGGAAAGCGCCAGGCGACCACGGCGCTCAGGAACACCGGGATCGACAGCATCGCGATGTAGGCGCTGAAGCCGAGGCCCGCCATCGCAATGGGCACGAGGAAGACGTTGAGCGAGATCGCGATTCGGCACCAGGCATTGCAGACGCCTTGCGTGCGTCCGCGCAGGTGCGTCGGGAAGCGCTCGCTCGACCACACCCACACCAGCACCGCGATGCCGAGCCACGTCGCATAGCTCGGGGCGTAGAAGCCGATCACCAGGAACGTCGCGCTGCGGTGCGCGTACCGACATCAGCAGCGCGATGACACCGTACGGAATGACGGCGACAGATGTTTCCGGCCCCGCTCGCGCTCTTGGGGCGACGACTTGTTTGGCAGCGATGGTAACGTTAGCATTGTCGGCATGTCCACGTCGCGCCCGGCCAGGGAAGACCTTCCGCAACGCGTGCCGGGACGCGCGCAGCGGCCCGCGCGAATGGCGGACGTGGCGCGCCTCGCCGGCGTGTCGGTGATCACGGTCTCGCGCGTGCTGCGCGAGCCCGAGCGCGTGGCCGACGCGACGCGCACCAAGGTCATGAGCGCCGTGAAAGCGGTCGGCTACGTGCCGAACCTCGTCGCCCGCAGTCTCAAGTCACGCCGCTCCGGCATCGTCGCCGCCGTGATCCCCAGCGTCGCGCATTCGATCGTGGCGGAAGTGACGCGCGGCATGAACACCGTGCTCAAGGAACACGGCCTGCACCTGCTGCTGGGCGACAGCGGCTTCTCTCCGCAGGAGGAAGAGGAACTGGTGGCCGCGTTTCTGGCACGCCGCTGCGACGCGATCTACCTGACGGGCACCACCCATACGCGCAACACCTGCCGGATGCTCGAAGCCGCGCGGATTCCGGTGGTGGAGGCGGGCGCGCTCGCCGAGCACCCCATCGACATGACGGTCGGCTACTCGAATCGCGATGCGGCGCGCGCGATCACCCAGGCGCTGATCGACCGCGGCCGGCGGCGCATCGCGTACGTCGGCCAGTCCGGGCGCGACATCGTCGACCGCGTGCGCGATCGTCATGCCGGCTATTGCGACGCGTTGCAAGCCAATGGGCTCCCGGTCACCACGTCGGCGCAGGCCGAAGTGGAACTGAGCTTTCGCGGTGGCGCGGCGGGCCTCGCCGCTCTCGTCGCGCAGCGCGGCGGCATCGACGCGGTGTTCTGCACCAGCGACGTCATCGCGGTCGGCGTGTTGTTCGAATGCCAGCGGCGCCGGATCGCCGTGCCGGACACGCTGGCGATCACCGGCATGGACGACCAGGAGATTGTGTCGCAATGCGTGCCGGCCATCAGCACGGTGCGCATGCCGCGCTTCGAGATGGGCCGGCGCGCCGCGCAGATGCTCTGTGACCGCATGGCCGGACGCACGGTCGCCAGCGCGATCGTCGACCTGGGTTTCAGCATCGTGTTACGGGAAACGACCTGAATGACTCCGCACAACGACGACGTAAGGCGCATCGGCGATACGCTGGACATCCTGGGCGAATCAGCTGTCTGGTGCGCCATGACGCAACGCTTGTATTGGACCGACATCCGCGCGCCCGCGCTGCGACGCTTCGACTTCGCGACGGGCGACATCCGAACCTGGTCGATGCCCGATCTGTGCGCGGCGGTGATCATGTCCACCGATCACCGTCTGGTGCTGTCGATGCGCACCGGACTCTTCCTGTTCGACCCCGTCGCCGAAGCGATGCAGCCGTTGTTCGCACCCGAGCCGGAATCGCTCGGCAATCGACTCAACGAGAGCAAGTGCGACCGCGAGGGCCGGCTGTGGATCGGCACCATGCGCGACTATGGCCTCGCGACAACCGGCGCGTTGTATCGCATCGACCGCGCGCTGAACTGCAAGCGGGTCCTGCACGACATCACGGTTCCCAACGCGACCTGCTGGAGTCCGGACAATCGCACGATGTACTTCGCGGACACGCCGGATGGCCGCATTCGCGCGTACGAATTCGACGCCGAAACGGGATCGCTGGGTCCCATGCGCGTGCTGAATGCGGGCGGACTGCCGGGTCGGCCCGATGGCGCGACCGTCGATTCGGCCGGAGGCGTGTGGAACGCGCGGTACGACGGCAGTTGCGTCGCACGCATCGCGCCGGATGGCAGAGTCGACCGGATCATCGAACTGCCGGCCAGTCGCGTAACGTCGTGCGCGCTGGGTGGCCCCGACCTGCGCACGCTCTACATCACCACGGCGCGCCAGAAGCTGTCACCCGCGGAGCTTGCCGCTCAGCCCGCGGCCGGCGGGCTCTTCGCGGTCGATGTCGACGTGGCGGGATTGCCCGAGCCCAGGTTCAAGTTGCCGTCGTAGAGATGGCGCCCGCCATTCACCTGCAGGTCGGCGCCGGTGATGAAGCTGCCCGCCTGCGAGCACAGCAGCAGCGCGGCACCGGCAATCTCGTCCGGCGTACCGGCGCGGCCCATCGGGCTGGAATTGCGCTCGATGTCAGCCCATGCGCCGGCATCCTCGCGGCGCCAGCGATTGCGTTCCGTCGCGATCAGACCCGGCGACAAATTGTTGACCGTCACGCCGAACGGCGCGTATTGCCGCGCGACGTTGATCGCCAGGTTGTGCTGGGCGCATTTGAGTGCCGCATACACCGACAATGCGAACTCAGGCGTCGTCTCGTTGATGCTGCCGATGGTGACCACGCGTCCGAAGCCGCGCTGCTTCATCGCCGGCAACGCGGCCTGCAGCAACTCGATCGTCGCCTTGAAGTTGATCTGGATCTGGCGCTCGGTCTGCTCGGGCGTCACCAGCTCGAACGGCGTGCGGTACTGGATCGACGCGCAGACCACCATCACGTCGACGCCGCCGAGTGCCTTGGCCGCCTCGGCGACCGTCCGCGTGCCCTCCCCCGGCTTGCCGAAGTCGGCGTCGACGACGGCGCAACGGCGCCCGTGATGGCGCACCTGCGCTGCCAGCTCGTTCGCCGCCTCCGGCTTGCCGAACGCGTCGTCGGCCGCCTGCGAATGATGGATCGCAATGTCGGCTCCCGCGTCGGCGAAGGCCAGCGCGATGGCGCGGCCGATGCTGACGCTGCCGCCGGTGACCAGCGCGCGCCGGCCGGCCATCGAAAAGCGCGTCGCGACCGCGGATGGACCCGCTGCGGGAGTTGCGGATTCGTTCATGGCGATGCCGTGCGGCGCGACGCGCGCGTGCGTGACGGAGCGTGCATGATAGCGAGGTCTCGGGGCTTCGCAAATTCGGCCCGAATCGGATATCCATGACTGCCGCTCCCACCATTCGCGACGTGCGCGTGTCGCTGATCGAGGCGCCGCTGGCGAAGCCGATCGTGGTGCCGATCGGCACGCTGATCGTGCGGCGCTGCCTGGTCGTCACCGTGGAGCTCGACGACGGCGCGCTGGGCTTCGGCGAGATCTGGGCCAATTTTCCGCCATGGGGCTGTCACGACCGCGTCGAAATCGTGCGCCGGATCATCCGGCCCGCGTTGCGTGGCGAATCACTCGACGATCCCGCACGGCTGCACGATCGCCTCGCGGCTGCCATGCGCCCGCTCGCCAACCAATGGGGAGCGCCCGGACCGTTTCAACAGGCGCTCGCGGGCGTCGACATCGCGCTGTGGGACGCTCGCGCGCGCTGGCTCGGCAAATCGCTGTGCGATGTCATCGCGCACGCCGTCGCGCCCCGGTCCGTCGCCGTCTACGCCACCAACCTCCCGATCGGCGAACCAGAGACGATTCGCGACGTGATGCGCGCGGGACATACACGCTTCAAGGTGCGCCTGCCGCAGGATCGCAAGATCGCCACCGAGGGACTGCGCGCATGGCGCGCAGCCGCGGGCGAGCACGCGCTGATGGCGGACGCGACGCAGGGATACACGCTCGAGCGGCTTCGCCCCATCCTGCCCGATCTCGTCGATGCGCGGCTGACGTGGCTCGAAGAACCGTTCGCGGTGGACGATGCGGCGGCCTATCGCAGCTGGAAGGACGTGGCCGGCCGACCGCCCACGGCCATGGGCGAAAACAGCTATGGGATCGACGGGTTCGACCGGCTCCTGGCCGATTGCGACCCCGACATCGTGCAGCCCGACATCACCAAGACCGGCGGCATCACGCGCGGCCGCCTGATCTGCGAGCGCATGCTCGGCGCCGGCAAGCCGGTGTGCCTGCACATGTACGGCGGTCCCGTCGGCCTCTATGCCAGCGCGCACCTGATGGCGGCGCTCGCCGGCTCGATGTGGCTCGAGATGGAAGCCACGCCGAATCCGATCTTCGCCCGGCTCCTGAATGCGCCGCCGGTCGTCGCCGGCGGCGCGCTCGTGTTGCCCGATGCCCCAGGCATTGGCGTGGCGCTCGACGTTGGCGCCATCCGCGCCGGCGACGTCACGGATCTTTAGCGCCGCGCGCAAACTCGACGCGTGCACGCTCCCGGTGGCGCGAAGTAGAATCCAACGCCCGCCGCCGAGCAGGCGTCCCGAACAGGAGGCATCGATGTCCAACCCGCATCGCCTGGTATGTGTCGGCGTTGCCCTTGCCGCGTGCTTGTTTGCGCCGGTGACGGCGGCGCAAGGCACCTACCCGGCCAGGACGATCAAGATCATTGCGCCGGTGCAGCCGGGCGGAGGTGTCGACCTCGTGGCGCGCACCATCGGCGAGCGCCTGACGAAGGCACTGGGTCAGCCTGTCATCGTCGAAAACCAGAGTGGCGGCGGCGGCATCGTCGGCTCGCAGCTCACCGCGCGCGCGGCCCCGGACGGCTACACGCTGATGGTCGGGTATGTCGGCACGCATGGCACCAATCCCGCAGTGCGCAAGCTGCCTTATGACGCGGTCAAGGACTTCACGCCGATCGCCATGGTGGGCGGCACGCCCAACGTGCTGGTGGTGCCGCCGTCGGTGCCGGCGAACACGCTCGCCGAGTTCATCGCCTACGCGAAGGCGAACAAAGGCAAGCTGTCGTATGGTTCGTCGGGTCCCGGCACGCTGACCCATCTGGCGATGGAGCAGCTCAAGGTCGCGGCCGACATCGACATGCAGCACGTGCCGTATCGCGGCATCGGGCCGGCCATCGTCGACATCCTCGGCGGCCAGACACAAGCGCTGTTTCCGGGCCTCGCCGCGGCGCTGCCCCACATCAAGGCCGGCAAGATGCGCGCGCTCGCGATCACCGGGGCCAGACGGCACCCACTGCTGCCCGAGGTGCCGACATTCGAGGAGCTCGGCTACAAGGGGTTCGACGGCGTGCAGTGGTACGGCATCGTCGGACCCGCGAACATGCCGCCGGCGATCGTCGCGACCCTCAACAAGGCGATCAACGACGCGCTTGCCGACCCGTCCCTGCGCGAGCGGCTGTCCGGCGAGGCGCTCGAGCCGATGCCCATGACGCCCGAACAATTCGGGCAGTACATGAAGGACGACATCGCGAAGTGGAGCAAGGTCGCCAGGGACCGCAACATCGTGCTTACGGACTGAGATGGCGCGCAACGCCACCGTCGCGGCGGACCTCGACGCGCCACCGGTCACACGCATTCTCGCCACCTTCGCGAGCGCGCACCCGTCGCGCGGCTGGAGCGACGCCGTCGAGCGCGAAGCGCACCGCACGTTCCTCAACTGGGTGGGGTGCGCGATCGGCGCCGCGCGACATCCGACGCTGGAGGCGGCGCTGGCCGCGATGCAGGAGCTTGCGCCCGCGCCGCAGGCGTCGATCCTGGGTCGCGACGAACGCGTCGACATGGCCAGCGCCGCGCTGCTCAACGGCATCGCGTCGCATACCTTCGATTTCGACGACACGCACCTCAAGACGATCATTCATCCCGCCGGTCCGGTGGCATCGGCGGCGCTGGCACTCGCCGAGCGCCAGGGCAGCACCGGTCGCGAGCTGATCGACGCGCTGGTGCTCGGCATCGACGTCGCATGCCGCGTCGGCAACATGATCTATCCCGAACACTACGACCGCGGCTGGCACATCACCGGCACCACCGGGATGCTGGGCGCGGCCGCCGCCTGCGCGCGGCTGCTGCGCCTCGACGCCGAGCGCACGACGATGGCGCTCGGCATCGCCGCCTCGCAGCCGGTGGGCGTGCGCGAGCAGTTCGGCTCCATGACCAAGCCATTCCATCCGGGGGCGGCCGCGCGTGCGGGCCTCACCGCGGCGCTGATGGCCAGGCATGGCTACACGTCGTCGCCACGCGCGATCGAGGCGCCGCGCGGCCTTGCGCAGACCTTTTCGACCAAATGCGACTGGAACGAGATCAGCGACGCGCTCGGCGAGCGATTCGAGATTTCCTTCAATGCGTACAAGCCGTTCGCCTGCGGCATCGTCATCCATCCGGCGATCGACGGCTGCGTGCAGCTGCGCGATGCGCACCGGCTGCGAGAAGACGCGGTCGCGCGGATCGACTCTGAAGGTGCACCCGCTGGTCCTCGAGCTCACCGGCAAGCGCACGCCCTCCACGGGGCTCGAGGCGAAGTTCAGCGTTTACCACGCCTGCGCAGCGGCAATTGTGGCCGGACGCGCCGGCGAGGCCGAATTCGAGGATGCCTTCGTGCGACGTCCCGATGTCGTCGCGCTGCGTGATCGCGTTCGCGCTACGGCGGACGACGCCATCGACGAAGACGCCGCCGACGTCACGATCTCGCTCGTCGACGGCCGCACGCTGCACCGCTTCGTGCCCCACGCGATCGGCAGCCTCGAGCGGCCGATGGGCGACGCGGATCTCGCGCGCAAATTCCACGACCTGGTCGATCCGGTACTGGGCGCCGGTCCAGCGCAGGAGCTTCTGGGCAGTCTCGGTTCGATCGCCCATGCGCCCGACCTGCGTTCGCTGATCGCGAAAGCGACGACCGACGCGCGCGGAGATCTGCAATCACGCGTGATCTCGGGCGCCTAGAGTCGGGCTCGCTGTGTCACCCTGCCTCGAAAAGGGATTGATGACAAGCGTGCGTCAGGCCGCGCTCGCAGGATGCCTCGTCGTGGGGAGTTCCGCCGCGCACGCGGGGGAGCCGCTCGCGACGGACGACGCTTCCATCGTCTCGCCGAAGACCTGCCAGCTCGAGGTCTGGGCACGCGCGCTGCACGACGGTCGCGAATACTGGGCGCAGCCGGCGTGCAACTTCACCGGCAATGTCGAGTTCGACGTAGCGGGAGCGCGCGAACAACCGGATGGAGGCGATTCCTCCAGCCTGCTGCAGCTGCAAGCCAAGACCGTGCTGTTCTCCAGCCGCGATAACGTCTGGTCATTCGGCGTGGTCGGCGGCGCTTCGCGGGACACCGGTGCGCCGCATGGCCGATCGGCGTTTCAGAGCTACTACGCCAAGGCGCTCGCCTCGTGGTATCCGCAGGACGGACTGGAGCTGGACTTCAATCTCGGCGCGAGCAACAGCTACGGTCCCGGCACGTTCGCGCTCGCCGGCGCGGCCATTCAATACGCGGTCGTGCCGGGCGTGGAATTGCTGGCCGAGGCCTACCGCGACGAGCCGGGACGCGGCAAATATCAGGTGGGCGTGCGGTGGATCGTCGTTGCGGATCGTTTCGAGACGTACATCAGCTACGGCGACCGGCTCGGCGGCTCGCCGTCACAGTGGGCAGTGATCGCCGGCATCCGCCTGCAATCGCCCGCCTTCCTGCCCTGAACTCTGGGTCGGCCGCCGCACGCATTCGCGTTCGCCCCTCAAATTGCGCGGCGGGTCGCGCGCCGGCGGCGCCACATCACGTACGGGATGATGGTGAATGCGGCGACCACCAGGTAGATGAGCACGGTCGCGTTGAGCTCGGTGGGTGCATGGTTGAGCGTGACCACGAGCAGTGCAAGCCCTGGATTGCGCGCAGCACTCGAGATCGCCACGGCCGTTCGCGTCGATTCGGACGGCCCGCCCAGTAGGTGGCCCGCGGCCAACGCCAGGGTCGTCACCACGATGATCGTCGCGATCAGGCGCAGTCCGGCACCGACGATGAACTGCCACGCGCTGAAGATGGCCAGAACGCTCAGCACCATGAGGAGCCACTTCGCGGTCCGGGCCAGCGCGGGCTCCACGCGCGTGGCATACGCTGGCAGGAAGTGGCGGAACGCCATCCCGAGTCCCAGCGGCAGCAATTGCGCGATGAACACCTGCTTGGCGACGGGCCCGGGCTCGATGCTGGCCTGACCCGCGTACACCACGCCGAATGCGAATATCGACAGCGGCATCGACACGACCGCGGCAATCGCGACCAAGATTTGCAGCGCGGGGGCGAATGCAGGATGTCCGCCGGCATCCAGCGATCGGCGCAAGGCGACGGGCGCGCCCGGCGATACGGCCATCAGCATGATGCCGATGTCGGCTGCACGCGGCAGTCCGAGCGCATGGGTAACGACGAACGCCAGTGCCGGCACCGCGATCAGCACCGCGAACAGTCCTTTCGCGAGCGAGCCCGATTGACGCCAGATCCCGCGGAATTCGCGGATTTCGAGGTGGCATCCGAGACTCAGCATGACCGTGAAGACCGTCGCCGCCGCGGCGATCGCAAGCAATTCCTGGGGAATGCCGCCACCGAGCTGCATGGGTCGACGGTCGCCGCGGCGTTACACGCGGTCGATCGCGCGCCGCGCCCGGCCCGCGCCCGACGAACCGCCAAGGCCCTGCATGTCCGGCAGGCGCGCGAGTGCGCGATCCTCGGGAATGCTGTAGAGCGTGTCGAGCATGTGGTCGAGGCACACGCGCTCGGCATCCAGCGACGGCCGGCGATGCTTCGGCAGCGAAGCGTGGAGGTCGTCGAGCATGGCGCGCAGTCGACGCGCGATCTGCACGTTGCCGGCGCCGCAATTGCGGATCTCGTTGCATGAGATGCGGATGAAGTCCTCCCAGTTCGGCGTGCAAAAAATGACGCGCAGATTGCCGGCGTCATCGGCGATGCCTTCGCCGTGCAGCTCCCGCTTGCCCACCTCCCGCAGCAGCCGATGCACCTGATCGATGGCCAGCACGCCGGTGGTCGGGTCGTTGATCGCCGGCGACAGCGCCTTGAGGCCGATGTCGACGAGCATGCGGAAGGCGAATATCGGGTCCTGCTCGAGCGTACGCTCGGAGCCGAACGCGACCGATGCCACGAGCTTGCGGTCGTCGACCTTGCCGGCGCCCGCATACAGCGCGAACAACGGTTCGTCGAACGCGATGAAATCGCCGACCTGCGGGATGAACTCGATCACGCCGCCCACTCGCGTGGCTTCGAAGATCAACGTCTCGAGATCGATCGCGAGCACGACCTCCGGCGGACCGCGATGGCGCACGCAGCGCACCGGCTCCCCGAGCCGCGCATCGATGGGCACGTCCGGATCGAGTTCCTGGCTCGCCATCTTCGGATAGACGAATTCGATGACCTTCAGCCCCTCGTCGCCGACGCGTCCCAGGATCGTCACCGGGCGCAAAAGGCGCGCCGCATAGTCGATCAGAAAGAGGAACATCGCGATGCTCGAGATCCCGAGCACCGCGATCAGCAGGGCGATGAGCTCCTGGACCGTTTGCTCGAGGCGATTCAGCGCCATCACGGTAAACAACAAGGTAAACACGAACAGGCCGACGCTGTAGCGGACGACGTTGTCGCGCAGCAGCGTCGTGGCGATGATGCGCGGCGTGAGCTGGCCGCCCGCGATCTGGATCGCCACCAGCAGCGAGCCGAAGGTGAACACCATGAACGAAAGCGTGAGCGTGATCACGGTCTGGTACAGCCCCTGCGCACCCGAAATGCCGAGACCCGCGATACGCCAGCCGAGCCATCCATCGAGCGCGCGCAGCGGAGGCGTTATCGCCAGCACCAGCACGATGGCGACGAACGGAATCACCCACAGCGCCGACTTGGCATAGCTGGTGGCGCGATACAGCCGGTGCCAGAGAAGCCTGGACTTGAAGAAATTCTCTGCACGCCGGAAGTGCATATTGGCGTGGCCGGCAACGCCATCGGCCAGGCGCGAACGTCCCGACATGCCGGGGCTGGGGTCTTTGGACATGGTGTTCTCCGTATTGCGCGCTATGATGCCGCAGGCCGGGCAGCGGATGGTACGCGGCCTCCGGCTCGTCCGTCACAGCGGGGACGAGATGTTTATTCCTGCCTGGCAACGTTCCGCATTCCCTGCTCCACGTCCGCGATAGTGAAAACTCTGCCGTACTTGCGGGCCCGCCGCGCGCGTGGCAGCCGGGGCCCTACCCGCCTCTGCGACTTCGCAGGCCCTGAATGTGCCAGCGCGCGGATCGCCATACGCGCGATGCGCTTGTCGAGATTTGCGAAGACGCAAGCATCGTGGAAAGTCACCATTTTCGGATCGCCGCGCCACGCGATGTGCGGCAGTTCCCTTACTGACATTTTCCCTTTCACCGTTCCGAATCGGGGCGGAACTCCCCGGCAGGTTGATTGCGCGGGCTGTTCATCGAACAAGGAAGACATCGCATGAAAACCGAAACCGCTGCCAGTCCGCAACTGGACCATTTCTTCTCGAGCTCCGCGGCGAGGCTGGACCGCTGGCGCGAATTGAACGCCAAGGCGCAAACCTGGGCAGCCGACGCGCGCGGCGGCAATGCGCGGCGCGGGCGCGCGGCGGTGGAGGCGGCGCTCGTCGACCTGTACGCGCTCGAGGACTTTTTCGCCTACCCGGGGCCGCGATTGATGAAAGCGCTATCCGAGCGCATCAGCAGCGACGATGCGCTGGGCGCGGCGCGCCTGGTACAGCGCATGAGCGCCGCGCTGCTGTCCGGCAGCTATCGCTATGACGGCGGCGAGTGGGAGACGGAAGACGATTCCAGCGATCCCACGCCGGAGCGCCTGTCGGCCGCGCTCATGGGCGGCGAGAGCCATCGCCCGTACTTCGAGACTTTGTTCGTGACGCCGGCGCCGGCCGCGAGCCGGATGAAGATCAGCCGCGACATCCGCCGCCTGCGGCGCGTCGAGGACGTCATGATCTACGAGCCGGTCGTGGTCGGCAGCCTCGAAGACGCTTTGCTCGCCACGATCATGAACGGCAAGATCGAAGCGGTCGTCATCTATGACGGCATACCGGTGCCGTCGCAGCACGACGTGCCGCTCGTGCACGATTTCCTCACCACCTATCACGATCTCGATACGTCGAGCCTCGCGCCGCGGGAAATCGGCGTCACGCTGGCGCAGATGGTGAAGCGCATCCGTCCCGAGCTCGACATCTATTTGCTGACCGATCGGCAGGTCGAGAAGCTCGCGGGCGATCCGAAGGCCTCGATGATCCGTCGCGTGTTCTACGAGGTCGAGGAGCTGATGGAGGTGCACCTTAATGTCCTCGAGGGCGTGGGTGACCGCTTTGCCACGCCCCATTTCGACAACCTCAAGCGCTACGCGGCCCGCCCCATCGCCACGTTCCACGCGCTGCCGATCGCCCGCGGCAAGTCGATCATGAAGTCGAACTGGATCCGCGACATGGGCGAGTTCTACGGCCAGAACCTGTTTCTCGCGGAAACCTCGGCGACCACCGGCGGCCTCGACAGCATGCTCGAGCCGACCGGCACCATCAAGGTCGCGCAGGAGAAGTTCGCGCGAGCGGTCGGCGCGGACCACGTGTTCTTCGTCACCAACGGCACGTCGACGTCCAACAAGATGGTGTACCAGGCCGTCACGGCGCCCGGCGACATCGTGATCGCCGACCGCAACTGCCACAAGTCGCACCACTACGGAATGGTGCTGTCGGGCGCGCAGCCGCTGTACGTCGAAGCGTTTCCGATGACCGAATACTCGATGTACGGCGCCGTCCCGCTGCGCACGATCAAGCAGGCGCTGCTCAATCTTAAGGCCGAAGGACGCCTCGATCGCGTGAAGATGGTGACGCTCACCAACTGCACGTTCGACGGCCATGTCTACAACACGCGTCGCGTGATGCAGGAATGCCTCGCCATCAAGCCCGACCTCATCTTCCTGTGGGACGAGGCCTGGTTCGGCTTCGCGCGCTGGTCGCCGTTCCTGCGCCCGCGCACCGGCCTGGGCGCGGCAGCCGCCCTCGAGGAATGGCGGGAAACCCCCGCGGCCCTCGCCGCGTGGGAAGCGCAGGCCGCCGAGCTCGGCGAGGATCTCGACCCGACGGACAAGCGCCTGCTCGAGCGGTCGCTCGTGCCGGACCCGCGCAAGATCCGCATCCGCGTCTACGAGACGGATTCGGTGCACAAGTCGATGTCGGCGCTGCGCCAGGGCTCGATCGTCGCCGTCCGCGACGAGGACTACAACCACCACGCCTCGGCATTCCGCGAAGCCGTGTTCATCCACGCCTCGACGTCGCCCAACGCGCAGATCATCGCCTCGCTCGACCTCGCGCGCCGGCAGATGGAGTTGGAAGGCTACGAGCTCGTGATGCGCGCGACCGAGATCGCGCTGGCGATCCGCCGCGAAATCAACACGCATCCGATCATCTCGAAGTACTTTCGCGTGCTGGGCGCCGATGACATGGTGCCCGCGAACTACCGCAACTCCGGCTTCCGCGATTTCCTGACACCGGGCAGCTCCTGGGTGACAGCCCTCAAGGCGGTGCGCGAGGACGAATTCTTCCTCGATCCCACCCGTCTCACCCTGGTTTGCGGCACCGCCGGATTCGACGGCACGTCGTTCAAGAACCTGCTGGCCAACGAATACAACGTCCAGCTCAACAAGACATCGCGCAACAGCGTCCTGCTGCAGAGCAACATCAACAACACCCGGAGCGACGTCGCGCTGCTGATCAAGGTATTGCTCGGCGTTTCGCAGGCGATCGAGGCGCGGCTCGCCGAGGGCGGCGAGAGCGAGCGCGCGGCGTTCGCGGCACGCGTCAAGAACCTGATGGAGGATGTCCCCGACCTGCCGAACTTCAGCCATTTCCACGACGGCTACCGCGAGGATCCGGACAGCGTCACGGTGGAGGGCGACATGCGCAGCGCGTTCTTCGCCGCCTACGAGGAAGACGATTGCGAATACCTGCCGCTGATGAGCCCGAAGATCGACGAGCGGCTGAAGAGCGGTCCGCAGATGGTATCGGCCAATTTCGTCATCCCCTACCCGCCCGGGTTTCCGATCATGGTGCCGGGACAGGTGATCATGCCCGACACCATCGGCTTCATGCGCAAGCTCGACGTCAAGGAAATCCATGGGTACAACGCCACCCGCGGCCTCAAGCTGATCAAGCTCGAAGCGATCGGCAAGGCGCCGGCGGGCAGCGCACCCAAGCGCGCCGCACCCGCCAAGGCCAAGCCGGCGGCCAGGCAGGGAAAATGACATCTGCGCGCGCTCGTCGCATCATCGTGACGAGCTATGCAGTCAACACCATTGAAGCGAGAAAACCCGCGGTCCCGACGCAACATCGACAGGGAGTAAATCATGGTTGATTGGTTCTTCGCGACGCTGAAGCAATACCCGGAGATCGCGATCTTTCTCGCGCTCGCCTTTGGCTATTACTTTGGCAAGTTCACGTTCAAAGGCATCGGCCTGGGGTCGGTGACGGCCACCCTGATCGCTGGGGTCATCATCGGGCAGATCGGCATCACGATCAATCAGCCGCTCAAGGCGTTCTCCTTCCTGATGTTCCTGTTTGCAGTCGGCTATGCCGTCGGGCCGCAATTTGTCCGCGGCATCGCCAAAGATGGAATCCCGCAGGCGTTGTTCTCGGCCGTGCAGTGTGTGTTCTGCCTGGCTACGGTCGTAGTGATCGCCAAGGTCGCCGGCTACGATCTCGGCTACGCCGCCGGGCTCTACTCCGGGTCGCAGACGATTTCCGCGGCAATGGGGCTGTCCACCGACGCCATCAACCGAACGGGCATGCCCGCCGACCAGGCCAAGGGTTTGATCGACTCGATGCCCGTCGCCTATGCGGTGTCATACATGTTCGGCACGATGGGTTCGGCGATCATCATCGCGATCATCGGTCCGAAGCTGCTCGGTATCGACCTCGTGGCCGCCTGCAAGGATTACGAGGAGAAATTCGGCGGCGGCAAGAAAGAAGTGGGCGGCGCCGGTTCGGCCTGGCAGCGCTGGGCGGTGCGTGCGTACAAAGTGAATGCAGGTGGCAAGGCTGTCGGACTGCGCGCTGCCGAGGCCGAGAACCTCGTGCCCACCTCGCGCGTCTTCGTGCAGCGCATCCGTCGCGGCGGCCAGATCATCGACGCGACGGCCGACACTGTCCTGCAGGCCGGCGACGTGGTCGCGGTCGCAGGCCCGCGCGACGTGCTGGTGAATCTGATCGGAGGCACGGCGGCCGAGGTCGAAGACCGGGAGCTGCTGGCGGTGCCCGTCGAAGGCATCGACGTGCTCGTGAGCAACAAGGAAGTCGACGGCAAGACGCTCGCCGAGCTCGCCGAGATGCCGGCTGCGCGTGGCGTTTTCCTGCGCAAGATCACGCGTGGCGCCACCGCCACCGACATCCCCATCCTGGCGAATACCAAGGTCGAGCGCGGCGACCTGTTCACGATTGTCGGCCGCACGCAGGACACCGCGGCCGCAACCAAGCTGCTGGGGGTCGCCGATCGCCCGACCGACATGACGGACATGGCATTCGTCGGCGCGGCGATCGTGATCGGTGCGCTGATCGGCGCGCTGGTGTTCAAGGTGTCCGGCATCCCGCTGACACTCTCGACCGCCGGTGGCGCTCTCATCGCGGGCATCATCGGCGGCTGGCTGCGCTCAGTGCGTCCGAAGTTCGGACGCATCCCCACGCCGACGGTCTGGTTCATGAACTCGGTCGGCCTCAACATCTTCATCGCCATCGTCGGCATCTCCGCCGGACCAGGCTTCGTCAACGGGCTGAAGACACAGGGCATCGGACTGTTCCTGTGGGGCGCGTTGGCCACCACGGTGCCGCTGGTGCTCGGGATGTTCGTGGCCAAATATGTTTTCAAATTCCACGACGCATTGACACTGGGCATCGTTTCCGGGTCGCGCACGACCACCGCATCGCTAGGCCTGGTGTGCGATTCCGCCCGGAGTCAGATCCCGGCGCTCGGCTACACCGTCACCTATGCCGTGGGCAACACGCTGCTGACGATCTGGGGCATGGTCATCATCATGATCTTGTCGTGAGCCTGAATCCCGTAACTGCAAACCGTACAAGGAGAAGTCGATGGGTGACCTGGATCTGAAGCAGTACGAAAAGCTGGGACCGTTCGAGATCAAGGACTTCCTCGCCAAGGTGGCGACGAAGTCGGCGGAGGAGGCATCTTCGTCCTACCTCAATGCCGGTCGCGGAAACCCCAACTGGGTCGCCACCGAGCCGCGCGAGGCGTTCTTCCTGCTCGGGCAGTTCGCGGTGACGGAGTGCAAGCGGGTGCTCGACCTGCCGCCGGGCGTGGCCGGCATGCCGAAGGCGCCGGGCATCGCCGCGCGCCTCGAGGCGTGGGTCGGCAAGCACGACGACATGCCCGGCGCCGAATTTCTGCAGCGGATGGTGCCGTGGGCCGTGAAGAAATTTCGTTTCGACCCCGACAAGTTCGTGCACGAGCTGGTCGACTCCATCATCGGCGACCACTACCCGGTGCCGGACCGGATGCTGGTGCACAACGAGGAGATCGTCCACGAGTACCTCGAGTGGGCGATGTGCGGCGATCCCAAGCCGAAGGGCAAGTTCAAGATCTATGCGGTCGAGGGTGGCACGGCCGCCATGTGCTACATCTTCAAGTCGCTGAAGAGCAACCGCATCCTCAATCCGGGCGACACCATCGCGCTTGGAGTGCCGATCTTCACGCCGTACCTCGAAATGGCGCACCTGGAGGACTACAACCTCCATTTCGTCGAGGTGCAGGCGAAGCAGGAAAACCGGTTCCAGTATCCCGAGTCGGAACTCAAGAAGCTGCTCGATCCCAAGATCAAGGCGTTCTTCGTCGTCAACCCGGGGAATCCCTACGCCGTCGCGATCGATCAAACGACGATCGACAGGATCGGCGCCGTGCTGAAGAAGCGCCCCGACCTGATCCTGCTGACGGACGACGTCTACGGCACGTTCGTCCCGGGCTTCCGCTCGCTGATGGGCGCTTTCCCCCGCAACACCATCGGCGTGTACTCGTACAGCAAGTATTTCGGCTGCACCGGCTGGCGCCTGGGCACGGTGGCGGTGCACGAAGACAACATCTTCGACGCGATGATCGCCAAGCACCCGGAGTCCATCAAGAAGATCGCTGGACAAGCGCTATGGCGGCCTCACGCTGGAGCCACGCAAGATCGCATTCATCGACCGCATCGTGGCCGACAGCCGCGACGTCGCGCTCAATCACACGGCGGGACTGTCGCTGCCGCAGCAGGTGATGATGAGCCTCTTCTCGCTCGCGGAATTGATGGACGAGAAGAAGGATTACCAGAAGGCCTGCATCGGCATCGTCAAGAAACGTGTCGACGCGACCCTCGAAGGGCTCGGACTCCAGCTGCCGCCGAACGAGCACTTCGATTATTACTACGGCCTGATCGACTTCGAGTTCTTTGCGCGCCAGCACCTGGGCGAGGACGTGGTGGAGTGGATGAAGGCCAACATCCATCCGCTGGACATCGTGTTCCGCCTCGCCGAGGACCACGGCATCGTGCTCCTCAACGGCAGCGGCTTTGCCGCTCCGGACTGGTCGGTGCGCATATCGTTCGCGAACCTGGAGGATCACGTCTACGACGACATCGGCCGGGCGGTGCGTG
This sequence comes from uncultured Pseudomonadota bacterium, assembly GCA_963781395.1. GTDB lineage: Bacteria > Pseudomonadota > Gammaproteobacteria > Burkholderiales > Casimicrobiaceae > VBCG01. The sequence goes on along the minus strand of CAWAFO010000008.1, from coordinate 105,153 downwards.
CCATCGCGCGCGGCTATCGGCAGGCGTACGAGGCGGCCACGGGCAAGAGCGCGCTGCAGCCCAAGGCCGCGGCCAAGAAGAAGGTGGCCGCCTCCAGGAAGAAGACGGCCAAGCGCTAGCTTCGCGCGAGGTCGGTCAGTTCGCCGCCGCGGCGTCCGTGCGCTTGTCTTCGGCGCTCGCGGTGGCGGGATTCTTCTCGAAGTTTCCGCCCAGCGCGAGGTACAGGTTCACGCGCTGGATACGGCGGTCATTCTGTACATGGAGCAGTGTAGTGCGGGCGCCATAGAGCGCGACGCTTTGCTGCAGCACGGCGCGCAAATCGCTCGAACCGACCTTGTAGCGCACCTGCGCAAGCTCCAGCGCCCTGGCGTTGCTCGCCACCGATCGCGCCAGCAATGCTTCGCGCTCATCGGCGGCAAACTCGGCCGATAGCGCGCCCTCGACTTCGCCGAAAGCGCGCTGTGCAACCGTTCCATACTGCGCGATCGCCAGTTTCTGCTCGGCCGTGCGGATGTCGACCTGGGCTTCGAGCGCGAAGCCGCTGAAGATCGGCGCAAGCAAGCTGCCGCCGAGACTCAGGACAGGGTTGGCGTGGCTCTGCAGCACCACGAGGTCGCTCGACACGGCGGTCGCGCTCGCCGTCAGGGAAATCCGCGGCAAACGTGCGGCCTTGGCTTCCGCGACATTGTTGAATGCCGCCGCCACGCGACGTTCGGCCGCAATGACATCGGGCCGGCGCTCGAGCAGTTCCGACGGCAGCCCTACCGGTACCGGTGGAGGCATGTTGGGCAATGCGACCGGCACGTCGATGCCCGCCGCCGGATAGCGACCGATGAGAACCTCGAGCGCACGCAGCGCCTGCTGGTATCCGAGCGTCAGTTGCCGTACGGCATCGCGCGACGTTTCCAGGCTCGCCTGTCCCAGCGCGACGTCGTATTCATCGCCATTACCCACGCGCAGACGATCCTGCGCGAGGCCCACGGACTGCTCCGACAGGCGCACGACGTCCTGCGCGAATGCCAGCTGGGCGTGGGCCTCGATGGCCAGCAGCCAGGCCTTGGCCACCATCGCGGCGATCGATTGCCGGGCGTACGCGCTGTCGGCGACGACGGCCTCGTATTGCAGCCTTCCGACTTCGCGCTCCGCGCGCGCGCGTCCCCAGATATCGAGTTCCCAGCTGGCAAACAGGCCCAGCACATTCAATCCGGATCCGTCACCGCCCGACTTGCCGCCGCCGTGGCCGAGGAAATTGACCACGGGATAGATCGTGGCACCGGCGAGCTTGGCATAGGCCGCCGCCTGCTCCACGCGAACCGCCGCGATGCGCAGGTCCAGGTTGTAGATGATCGCCTCGTTGACCAAGGCCTCGAGCCGGTTATCCCCGAACGTCATGAGCCAATCGTCGGTCACCGTTCCGGGCGGAACGGCCGCCGCGATCCAGTTCTGCGGGATCTGCACGTTCGGAATGGCCTCCGCCTGGATCTCGCTGGGCTTGGGCGGCGGCTGCAACGCGCAGCCGGCCAGTATCGCCGCAGCGACGATCACCGGAAACGGCCGTGGCCCGATGCGCATCGCGTCTAGTGCAGCTTGAGGATCAGGTAGTCGAGCTTCGCACCGACGCGCAGGATGATCTTGCGAATGATGTGAATGGCCTCGCCGTGCTCGGTGTAGATCGCGCCATGTCCGACGGCGCCGGCCGGCAGGAACAGGTCCGCGTCCCTGTCCGCGACTCGGAGCTTTACCGGAAACCGGCCGGCCGGCATCGGTCCATAGCCGGTCATCGGCAACTGGGTGCTGTTCGGTACCTGCCCTTGTCCCTGCGCCCACACGATCGAGTCGACGGTCGCCTTGATGATGCGGCCGGGGTAGGCGTTCAGATTGAATTCCGCTTCGTTGCCAGGCTCGACCGACCGCAGCTCGTTTTGCTCGTACAGCGCGATGACCTGGTAGGTTTCCTCCACGAACGTCATGGCGGGCGTGATCGGGAACGCCGTGGTGAACGATCCCGGCCGCAGCTGGACGTTGGTGGCATACCCGCTGGTGGGCGCCAGCACCGTCGTTTGCGAAAGTTCCCATTTCGCGTTTTCGAGCTGCGCACGGATCTGCGCGACGGGCGCATATTCGTTGTCGAAGGTGCCGGCCATGCGCTCCCGGATCTGGCGCTCGGCGGCCGATGCCTGGATCTGCGACGCGCGCGCCTGCGCGGCCATGCTGCGCGCCGCGTCGAGTTGCGCGCCGAGCTCCTTGGCATCCGATTCGGCGCGCTCGAGGGCGAACTTGTCGCCAGCCCCGCTCGCCACGAGCTCCCGATTCTGGTTGACGCGCATGCGAGCCAGGTCGAGCCTCGCTTGAACCTGGGGAATCTGCGCGTCCGCCTGCTGGATGGCCGCACGCGATTCACTGACCTTTCCCACCGCGCCGGCGAGTTGCTCGTTCAGCTCCTTCGACGACGCTTGGCCGCCGGCCAGCTGTGCCTCGAGCGAGCGCACGGTGAGCTCGTAGGGCGTCGGGTCGATCTTGAACAGGATTTCGCCCTTGTGCACGAGTCGGTTGGGTTCGACCGGGACCTCGGTGACGCGGCCGCGAACCTGCGGCACGATGTTGATCACGTACTTGATCACACGCACGTCGGCGGTCGACGGCGCCACGACATTGAGGATGAGGATCAGCGCCGTCAGGCCGACGACCGGAATGATGACGACGATGACCTGGGTGCCGGTGTTCCACGGCAGCCATTTCATCTTGATGAAGATGAACCAGACGATCGCCGCGTAGATCCCCAGGAGGATGATTTCCATCTACACCCCCGTAGTCGGCGTCGGTGACGGCGTCTTCTCCAGCGCGCGGATGTCCTCCCGCAACGCGGCGAGCTTCGGGGACAGCGGCCCCCGTGCCTGCATCACGTCGAGCTCGTGCTTCAGGCGCTCCATCTCCGGCTCGATCAATCCGCCAGCACGAACCTTCTCGCCGGCTTCCGCGAAATAGTCCTCGTGCTTGTCCGTTCCATAGGCAAGCTTGTACGCAACCGGCTTCGTGTACGCCCACAACCACGCGATGGGCCACAGCAGTCCACCGAATACCAGCGAGAGCAGGCAAAGCGTCTGGATCGCCTGCGTCTGGGGATGGTGCCGCTTGTGCGCGATTTTTTCCGGCAGGACGTGGACCATCCAGAAAAGGACGATGACCACGACCGGGACGATCACGAGGACGACCCAGGCCATGACGTCCGCCAGGGAGTCGAGCGCATCGCCGGACAGGAACGAGGCGTGCGCGGGACTGGCGACGCTACCGAGCGCCGCTGCCAGCAGGACACCGGGGAACGCCGGGCTGGCGCCCTTCACGCGTCCAGGACCGACTCTGATGGCCAAGCGACTCAGCGCGCCTGCCGGTTGTTTTCGTTCAGAAACCATTGCTTCAAGATGGTGATGAGCGACGCCGGCTCCGTCCATGCATTTCTCGACAACCCGCCCGGGTGGCGGCCACCGAGGAGGATACACGGCTCGTGTCGGCGATGCCGCTGCGGACTTTGCCTTGTCGCGTTTTGTGGAGACACCACGGTGGCCGGCCGTCCACGCTCACGCGGGAACTGCTGCGGCGAGCAAGCGCCTTCAGCCGCAATGTTCCCGCAAGTAAAAGCCGAAGTTCCCCCGAAGTGGAGCAAAGCATGACCTACATTGGCGCAATCCTGGCGAAGTACCCGGAGCTCGCCGTATTTTTCGGCATGGGTCTAGGCTATTGCGTGGGGGCCGTGAAATTCCGCGGATTCGGACTCGGCCCGGTGACCGGCTCGTTGATCATCGGGCTCGCGATCGGCTACTACTTCAACGTGCCGGTGTCGGCGACCGCCAAGTCGATCCTGTTCCTGCTCTTCCTGTTCAGCATCGGATACTCGGTCGGCCCGAAGTTCTTCAAGGCGATGAAGGGCGACGGCTTGCGCTGGGCGCTGCTTGCCATCGTCATCACCGTTACCGGACTTGGCACCGCCTACGGCGTCGCCCGTGTGCTGCATCTCGATGTCGGCCTCGCCGGCGGCATGGTGTCGGGCGCGCTCACCGAATCGCCGGCGATCGGCACCGCCACCGAGGCCATCAATAACCTGCCGCTGCCCGAGGCGGAGCGCGCCCGCCTCGTCGGACACGTCGCCGTCGCCGATGCGCTTTGCTACGTATTCGGCGCATTCGGGGTGATCGTCTTCTGCAGCATGGTGGGACCGTGGCTGCTGCGTATCGATGTCGTCGCGGAGGCGAAGAAAGTCGAGGAGGACCTCGGCATCAATACAGCGAGCCCCAACGTGGTTTCCGCCTGGCGGCCGTTCGAGGTGCGTGCCTATCGCATCGTCGGTGGCAGTGCGGCGGCAGGCAAATCCGTTGCCGAAACCGAGGGCCTTGTCGCCGGCGCCCGCATCTTTATCGAGCGCATCCGGCGGAACGGCGCCTTCATCGATGTCGCGCCGGAAACGACACTGCGCGTCGGCGACGTGGTGGCGCTCTCCGGACGGCGCGACGTGCTCACCGACGTCATCGGCAAGGCGCGCGTGGACGAGCAGGACGATCGCGAAATGCTGGATATGCCTACCGCGGCTTACGATGTCTTCGTCACCAACAAGACGGTGATCGGCAAGACCCTCGACGACATCGCGCAATCCGACCTTCCGCTGCGCAGCGTGTTCCTGCGCGCCATCGTGCGCGGTGGCCAGAACATACCCATCGCGCCGCGCACGCGGATCGAGCGCGGCGACGTGATCAAGCTCTCGGGCGCAGAGTCCGCCGTGATCCGTGCGGCAGAGGTTCTCGGACGCACGGTGGCGCCCACCGATGTCACGGATTTCGTGACGCTCTGCCTCGGCATCTTCAGCGGCGCGCTGCTGGGCATCCTCATCGTCATTCCGTTCGGGTCGCTGCGCATTGCCCTCGGCACGAGTGTCGGCACGCTGCTGGCGGGCCTGCTCGTCGGCTATATGCATTCGGTGCGTCCATGGTTCGGTCGCATTCCGGACGGCGCCGTCGCCCTGATGATCTCGCTGGGCCTTGCCGCATTCGTGACGATGATCGGACTGTCCGCCGGACCGCACTTCGTGGAAGCGCTGCGCGAATCGGGCGTCGCGCTTTTCTTCGGCGGCGTCGTCGTGACCTCGATTCCGCTGCTGGTCGGCCTCTATTTCGGCGTGTACGTGCTGAAGATAAATCCGGTGCTCGTGCTGGGCGGCATCGCCGGCGCGCTGACGATGACGGCGGGGCTCGCCGCCTTGCAGGAACGCTCGAACAGCCCGGTCGCGGTGTTTGGTTATTCAGGTACCGTCGCCATCGGCCACATCCTGCTGACGACGTGGGGCACCGTCATCGTGCACCTTGTGAGCTGAAGCGCGGCGGTGCCGTTACGGCCATCGGTGTATCGGCCATTGGCGACGCGTTGGCGACCTCCGAATCCGCTCGGCGCCAGTCGGCGAAGTCCGATCGCGGTGCCGATACGACGGAACGCCGCCAGTGTCCGGGCGTGGTGCCGGACCAGCGCGAGAAAGCGCGCATGAAAGGGCTTACCGCCGCATAGCCCAGGGTCGCGGCCACGTCGTCCAGCGAAATCGCCGACGTCGCAAGCAATTCGCTGGGCAACGGTAAATCGCACGCTGTCCAGCACTTGCTGAAACGTCGTGCCTTCGGCCTTCAGGCGGCGATTCAGCGTCCTGCGGTGCATCGCCATCATCGTCGCCAGGTCCTCGCCCGAATGCTTGTCATGCAGCAGCATCTCGCGCATCGCGCGGCGGGTTTGCTGCAGCAGGTCGCCAGGGGAAACGCACGCCGCCTGCTCGCGCGCGACCCGCAGCTTGGCTGCATCGGCGCCCTCGACCACATTCATCATCCAATGCGCGGGGAATCGCAGCGCACAGAACTCGGCGTCGAAGCGCGGCTGCTTGAAGAGTTTTCGGTAAGGCGTGACATCGGGCGGCCGCGCATGTGGCAGCAGGACCTCCGACGGCGTCCAGCCGGGTCCGCACAGCTCGCGCAGAACGTTGATGCTGGTCGCCATGGCCGCGTCGTACATGACATCGGGCGCCGCGAATTCCTGCTGATAGATGGCATACCCGAAATCGACCATCGGACCGCGCTCGATCAGAAATGCGAGGCCGCCTTCGCTGTGGAGATGGTGGTGGCGCACCAGCGTGCGCAATGCCGCGCCCACGGTGGCGGAATTGCGCACCATCTCGCCGAGCAGGCCGAAATCCGATAACTGCCCCATTCGACCCGCCAGCAATCCTAATTGCGGGCAATCGGGGAGGTCCGAAGCCTGGCGCAGGAAACGCCCCAGGCCGGCATAGGACACGCGCCGATCGGGATCGTCGAGGGCGTCGGGCGCGAGATTTGCGGCGGCCAGCATTTTCGCGGGATCCGCGCCGAGCTGGCGTACCAGCAACGGCAAGCCGGTGAAGTTTCCAGCGCGCTGGGTCTCGTCCCTGCGGGCCGGCTTGAACGATCGCAGGCCGACTGCGGGCGGAACGAAGAGGGGTATGGCACTCATCATCTGGCTCCTGCTCGCGTCCTGATCTGCCGCCGGCGATGGGTACATCGCGCCTCGCGGACCCGCGAAGAGATGGTTCGGTACGGTACAGGACGATCGTTGACAGCCACCACGCGCAAAATCAGATTTGCCCGCCGGCGGTTCCTCAACAGCCCGCCGCCTTCACCGGCAGGCGTGGCTGCCAGTCGAGAAAAGTCAATTTCGTTGTAGAACGTGCACAACGTGTGTCCCGATTCGCCACGTCGTCCGACGTGCACGGCGATTGTCCAGATTTGTCGGGACACCCCCGCGTCGACCGTCGTAGTGTCGGTGACACAATAAAAATTCCGCACGTGATTCCGTCGACGTTCCAGCGTGGCTGTTCGGGACGAAACAGGGGAACGGCGTATGTCACAGCAAGAGCTCGCCGTGATTGCGTCCTTCGTCGAAGCGGCGGAGTTGAGCCAGATTGCGCCCGGCGCGGGAACGCTGGTCATGGTGGCGGCCAACGCGGTCGCCATCTTCAACATCAAAGGACGCCTGTTCGCCCTCGACGACGCATGCCTGCGTTGCGGCGGCTCGCTCGCATCGGGCACGGTCCATGACCACCTGGTCACCTGCTCACGGTGCGACTGGCAATACGACGTGACTACCGGTGCCGTGCAGGGCGTGCCGCAATTGCGCACCAGTTGTTTCGACGTCAAGATCGTGGATTCGCATGTCCTGGTCTCCACGACCGCGATGTTCTGGTCGCGCGCCGCCTCGGCGACGCGGGGGACATAGCTCATCGAGCGACTTTCTGCGAGCTCGTTGCGCATCACCGGCTCTTCACTCCCGCCCCCCGGCGTAGAACTTTACGCGACTGGATGGTGCTGGCGCACCGGTCGACTTCGCTTGTTCGGCGAACGGTACCAACGGTAGTTGATGGTCGTCAAGTAACGCCGACCACCTCAACAATTGAATGTTCTTGGTCGCGTGTCCTTGACAAGCGAATTCGCGCCGCGTTCACTCATCGGCAACGATGGCGACGACGCAATCGAGGACTATTTGCCACATCGCGTTCGCCTTTCGAATCCGATCCTTATCAAATACTTACGCCCGCGCCTTTGCAATCGATGCGCGCCCGGCGCCACTCGGCCCGCACAATTGTCATCGCGCGAAGACGATTGTCGGGTCGGCGCGAGAGCATGACAATTGAATTGCAACGGCAGAGCCGCGTCCCGCTTGAACATTCACTTATGGCAGCGCGGAGCTCGACATTGTCGGTCGACGTTCATGCAGCCTCGATCATGAACGCGGCGAAGAAATCGCTGAGCACGCCGAAGTCGTGCAGCGGGAGTACGTGCGCGACGTACTGGTCCGGCCGGACGACGACCATGCAGCCCTGCCTCCGGTCGATGCCGCGCATGTCGAAAACGTCCGTTCCGGCCTTGAGATCGGGGCAGAACATCTTCTCGTAGTCGACGAGTGCGAAGTGTCCTTTGGGTGGCTGCAGGACGCGTGGCATCCTGCGAACATCGAGATCGCGATGCGCTTGCTGAAACACGGCGCGGACGTCGATCACCGAATCGATGTCGTGGTCGCGAGGCGTGAACCGCCTGACGGGCGACGTGTCGCTTTCGAGAAACCTGCACAATGCCCCGATGCGCGACGCGGGATCCTGCGGATGGCGCGAATCGGCGAACGCGTAGATCCGCCACGCGCCATCCGCACCGCCCGCATGGCCCAGTTGCATCGGCTTCGCGTCCACCAGGCGGATGACCGGTGCCGAGTGGAATCGCATGCCGAGCGCAAACCCGGCGCCAGATGCTGAAACGCGGGCTCGGCGCAGATCAGCGAGGGCGGGTACCGGGTCGCCGTGCCAGCGGTGAAGCGGCCCTGCTTGACGAAATACGACTGGAATTCCTGCGGGTCCACGCCTTCGCCGTCCGCGCTTGTGGACTCCTTTGGCGGCGCGCTGAACATCCTCGCGAACTCACGATCGAAATCGATCAGTTCCCTGGCGATCGCCTGGCGTTCGTCCGAGTAGGTTTGCAGCAAGGCCGGCGAGCTCCTGCCTCGAACCACCGAGGCGAGCTTCCATCCGAGATTGAAGGTGTCCTGCATGGATACGTTCATTCCCTGCCCGGCTTTTGCGCTGTGCGTGTGGCACGCATCGCCGGCGATGAACACGCGGGGAGACCGGGTTCTCACGCCTTCGTGCGGAACGTCGTCGAACCTGTCGCACAGTCGCTGGCCGATCTCGTACACCGACCACCACACGACATCCTTCACGCTGCACGACGTAGGGATGCAGGATCCGGTTGGCGGCAGCGATCAGCGTTTCGGTGGTGATGTCCCTGGTCGTCAGATGCTGGTCGGAGTTGAGCTTGTCGAGCTCGATGTAGAAGCGCACCAGGTAGCCGCCCTCGCGCGGGATGATGAGCACGTTCCCCTCGTTGGCCGAGTGGATCACCGACTTGAGGCGGATATCCGGGAAGTCGGTGACCGCCAGGACATCCATGACGCCCCATGCCTGGTTGGCCACGTCGCCGACCAGCGTACGGCCGATCGATTGCCGCACGCTGCTGCGCGCACCGTCGCAGCCGACGACGTAGCGGGCACGCACGATCTCCTCCTGACCCTCATGGCCGGGGTCCATGCGCTGCAGCGTGACCGACACCGGGTAGTCGCCTGCATCGCCCACCGCCACGTTCCTGACGTGCCGGTTGTACTGCGGCACCAGCCGCGTGGAAGACTCGCGCATGACTTCCAGCAGGTAATCGTGCACGCGCGCCTGGTTGACGATGACGTGCGGAAACTCGGAGAGGCCGTCCTCGGTGTCCTGGATCCTGCCGCTGCGGACGATCCTCGTGCGGTCGTCGGGATCAGGTTTCCAGAAGACGGTTTCGTTGACCCAGTACGCTTCCTCGAGCAGGCGCTGCGCGAAGCCGAACGCCTGGAACATCTCGACGGTGCGGCACGCGATGCCATCGGCCTGGCCGAGCTCGAGCGGCCCCGCCTTGCGCTCGACGATGCGCGTCCTGATGTCGGGAAACGCCGCCAGCTGCGCGGCGAGCACGAGGCCGGCCGGACCGCAGCCGGCGATGAGCACATCCACTGCGTCAGGCCGGGTGTCCGACGTGCCCGTTGCCGCCGGCGCCGCCGGCAGCAGCTTCGGGTTGCCGGGCCTGTATCCGTTGAGGTAGAACTGCAAGCCGCGCTCCTGTTTCGAGAGGTGCGCGGGGCCTACTCCGGCTTGATGCCGATCTTCTTCACCAGCTCGGCGAAACGCGGCACGTCCTGCCGGACGCTCGCCGCCATCGCCTCAGGCGTGCTGCCGACCATCACGAGTCCCGCATCCGAAAGCCGCTCCACCACCGTGGGATCGGCGAGCGCTTTCTTCAGCTCCGCGTTAAGCCTCGTGACGATCGGTGCGGGCGTGCGGGCAGGCGCCAGCAACGCAAAGTACGTCGGCACGAGGATGTCGTCGGGGGCGCCGACTTCCTTCATCGTCGGCACGTTGGGCAGCACCGCGAAGCGCTTGTCCGAGCCCACCGCGAGCGCGCGCAGGCGACCGTCCTTGATGAAACCCTGAACGGCGGGCACCGTGGCGATGGTCACGCCGACGTCCCCTGCCACTGCAGCCTGTGCCGCGGGCGACGCACCCTTGTACGGCACGTGCACCATGTCCGTACCCATCTTCTGGTTGAACAACTCGAGATCGAGCTGCGACATGCTGCCGACGCCATAGCTCGCGTAATTGAGCGTGCCCGGCTTGGCCTTCGAGAGTGCCACCAGCTCCTGGACCGTGCCGACGTTGAGCTTCGGATTGACGACCAGCACGTAGGGTCCGTCGGTGGCGATGCCGATATAGCTGAAGTCCTTCAGCGGATCGTAGGGCAGCTGCCGGTACAGGCTGGGATTGACCGCCAGCGAGCCGCGATCCGTCAGCACCAGCGTGTAGCCATCCGGCGCCGCTTTCGCGGCAAGGTCGAGGCCGAGCACGCCATTCGCGCCGGGCTTGTTGTCGACGACGATCGTCTGGCCCAGCGCGTCGCCCATTTTCTGCGCGAGCGTGCGGGCGGTGAGGTCCGACGCGCCACCCGGCGAAAAGGGCACGATCAGGCGAATCTGCTTGGTCGGGTATGCGGGCGCCTGTGCGAACGCAAGCGAGGTCGCCAGCAGCGCCCCCAGGAACAGGGTCATCCATTTCGACTTTTTCACACTTCCTCCCGATTGGATCAGGCGCTCGGCCCGACTTCCGCAACCCACAGGTTCCATGAGCGCATCAGCGTATTTTCCATCATCCGCGTCGCCTTCTCCGCTTCCTCGTCGTTCAGGAACTCCGGTTCGCCGAGCGCAACCGCCTGAAGTTGCAGCCTGGCGTTCATTTCCGTGTAGATCGAACGATAGACGACCTGCTCCACCGAATCGCCCACGACGGTGCAGCCGTGCCCGCGCATCAGCACCACCGATTTCGGGCCCAAGGCGTGCGCCAGAGCGACGCCGAGGGGCCGGTCGCGCACCAGCATGTCCGTATTGCCACCCGCATCGCGGATTTCGAAGATTGCCGACGCGGGTCCGATGAACGCGCTCATGTGATAGAGCGGACGCAGTGGCTTGCGGGTCGCGCCGAACGGAATCACGCTCGGGGAATGATTGTGAACGACCGCTTGCACGTCCGGGCGGGCCCGATAGATCTCGCCGTGAATGAATCGCTCGAGATAGGGCGTCCTGGCGTCGCCGTCCTGCGCATTGCCGTCGAGGTCGAAGCGCATGATGTCGTCGTGCCTGACGCTGGCGGGCGCGAGGCTTCGCGACAGCAGGAAGCCGCCTCCCGGCGCGGGCATCCGTGCGCTGACGTGGCCGAAGCCGTCGACGATGCCGTACCGCGCCAGTATGCGGTTGGCGACGACCAGCTTGTCCACGAGCGCCGCGTCGGCGTGAATCGCCATGTGAGTTCTTTCGGAATCGGTAGTCGGACGTGCGAGCGCAAGCCGAAATGCGCGGCGCCACCGCAAAAAACGGATCATTATATCGGCGCCGGTTGCGGCTGCTGCCAGTGATCGGGCATCGCCCGGGAAGCCGGTCATCGCGCCCGCCCTTGTCCGCGTGGCGACCGTAACTTCGGCCGATGCGCTTACGGGGATGGGGTCCGGTAGAATCGGCCGAGCCGAACCGACCGATTCGGACAAGCAGCAAGTCAGGGGGTTGGCATGGCTATCGCGCAGTCGCCCGCGAAAGAAGCATTTCACCTGTACCTCATCAAGCCATCCCACTACGATGACGAAGGTTATGTCATCCAGTGGGCGCGATCCTCCATCCCTGCCAACACGCTGGCGACGCTGTATGGACTGGCGCTGGATTGCGCGCGGCGCCGGATACTGGGTGAACACGTGGAGATCCGCGTCGTTGCCCTGGACGAAACCAATACCCGGATCAGGCCGGACGCCATCATCCGCAGGATGAGCCGCGGCGGAGGCCGCGGGATGGTCGGACTCGTGGGTGTCCAGTCGAATCAGTTTCCGCGCGCCATCGACATCGCGCGCCCGCTGCGCGCTGCAGGCATCCCCGTCTGCATCGGCGGATTCCACGTCAGTGGCTGCATCGCCATGCTGCCGGACGTTCCCGCCGATCTGCAGGAAGCGATGGACCTCGGCATCGCGCTGTTCGCCGGCGAGGCGGAGGGACGCCTGGATGACGTGCTGCGCGCGGCCTACCGCAACGAGATGCTGCCGCTCAGCAACTTCATGAAGGACCTGCCCTCGTTGGAGGGCTCGCCCGTTCCGTACCTGCCGGTGGACGTCGTTCGCCGCACGAGCGGCACCCGCACCAGCTTCGACGCCGGGCGCGGCTGTCCCTTCCTGTGCAGCTTCTGCACGATCATCAACGTCCAGGGACGCAAATCGCGGTCGCGCAGCGCCGACGACGTCGAGCAGCTGGTGCGCGCCAACCTCGCGCAGGACGTGCACAACTTCTTCATCACCGACGACAACCTTGCGCGCAATCAGAACTGGGAAGCTATATTCGACCGCCTGATCAGGATGCGCGACGTGGAGGGACTGCATATCCAGATCGTGGCCCAGGTGGACACGATGGCGCACAAGATCCGCGGCTTCATCGAGAAGGCGGGCCGGGCCGGCGTCAACCGCGTGTTCATCGGACTGGAGAGCATCAATCCGGATGCGCTCAAGTCGGCAAGGAAAGGGCAGAACCAGATCACCGAGTATCGCGCGATGCTGCAGGCGTGGCATCGCGTGGGCGCGCTGACGTATGCCGGATACATTCTCGGCTTTCCGGGCGACACGCCCGCGTCCATCGAGCGCGATATCGGCATCATCAAGCGCGAGCTTGCGATCGATCTTCTCGAATTCTTCATTTTGACGCCGCTACCCGGCTCCGCCGATCACCAGAAGCTGCATCTGGCAGGCGTTGCGATGGAGCCCGACATGAACCGTTACGACCTGGTGCATGTCAACACCCGCCACGCCACGATGTCGAACGCGGAGCTGCTCGCGATCTACCACAAGGCCTGGGATCTCTACTACTCGCCCGAGCACGTCGAGAAGGTGATGCGCAGGGCCAAGGCCTGGGGTTACGATCCGCGCAACATGATGCTCAAGCTGCTGGCGTTCCATGCGGTGCCGCGCATCGAGAAGCTGCACCCGCTGGATGGGGGGCTTTTCAGGCGAAAGTACCGCCGCGATCGCCGGCCGGGGATGCCGCTGGAAAATTCCTTTGCATTCCGCACCCGCTTCGTTTGGGAAACGATGTCCAAGCACTTTCGATTCGGCCGGATGTATTGGCAGCACTGGCGCGCGCTTCGGCGGGTCCTGCGCGGCACCGGCGCGCAAGTGGACGTCGCCATGACGCCGGTGCAGGACAGCGAGTTCGAGGAGATGCAGATCTACACGACGACGCCGGCGGCAAGGGTGGCCGTATCGAAGCTGCGCCGGCACAAGGCGCCGGCTGCCAGGGTTACCTGACCTGCGCGGCGCACGGCAACCGCAGCGATCATTGTTTCACTGACCGGACGGCTAGTCGTGTCCGCGAGTTGCAGGTTCCAGGCGGAAACTGACCAACGTCGTCGACCGAGGTAGTATGGTCGCCGCGACGATCCGAGCTGAAACACGGGAGGCACCATGACCGATGGCGGAGCGAACCCGAATATCCGGCGCGACCTGACGCGCACCGTGCTCGCGATCCTGCTGATGCTGATTCTCATCGGCACGTCGTTCTGGATCCTGCGGCCCTTCCTGCTCGCGGTCGTCTGGGGCGCGACGATCGTCGTGGCGACATGGCCGACGATGCTCAGGCTGCAGGCTCGCCTGCGCAGCCGCGCGCTGGCCGTGACCATCATGTCCGGCACGATGGTTCTCGTGTTCGTCGTGCCGCTGGTGCTGGCCGTCTATGCGCTGATCGACAATGCGGACGCGATCATGGAGTGGGCGCGCACGTTTTCCACCGCGTCGATTCCCCCGCCACCGGAATGGATCTCGCGTATTCCGCTGGTCGGCGCGAAGATCGCCGAGCGCTGGACGAGCATCGCGGCGGCAGGCAACGCGGACCTTGCGGCACGCCTCGGACCGCATCTGGCGGCAGGCGCGGCATGGCTGGCCGGCGCACTCGGCAGCTTCGGCTCGCTCGCATTCCATTTTCTGCTGACCGTGATCATCACGGTCGTCATGTATTCGCAGGGCGAAGCTGCGCGGGCCGGGCTGATCCGTTTTGGCCGCAGGCTTGCGGGCGAGCGCGGCGAAGGCATCGTCGTACTCGCCGGCCAGGCCATTCGCGCCGTCGCGCTCGGCGTCGTCGTCACCGCACTGGCGCAGACCATTCTGGCGGGGCTTGGCCTCGCCGTCGCGGGCATTCCCTTCGCCGCTTTGCTGACCGGCGTGATCCTGCTGCTGTGCATCGCCCAGCTCGGTCCCATCCTCGTGCTCGTTCCCGCGGTCATCTGGCTGTTCTGGACCGACCAGACAGCGTGGGGCACGGCATTGCTGATCTGGACGGTCGGCGTCGGCACGATGGACAACGTGCTGCGTCCGTTTCTCATCCGGCGGGGCGCCGACCTGCCCATGCTGCTCATATTCGCCGGCGTCATCGGCGGCCTGGTCTCGTTCGGCATCGTCGGCCTGTTCGTCGGCCCGGTGGTGCTCGCGGTGACCTACACGCTGCTCAAGGACTGGATGGGAGAGCACGCCTCTGTCTAGTCCGCCCATTCCGGCCTGGCGGCGTTTCAGCCACGAGCGCCCGCGCGCAACTCGGCGAGATTGACCTCGTCGATCTGCGAAGGATGCAGGAACCGCTCGGCGTAGCGGCGGTAGATCCCGGAAGACAGGAACAGCTCGAACAGCTCGCCGTCGATGTGGCTGTCGCGCCGCATCTGCGCCATGATCCTGATGGCTTCCGACAGCGTCTTGCCTTTCTTGTACGGCCGGTCCCGCGCCGTCAGCGCTTCGAAGATGTCGGCAATCGCCATCATCCGTGCCGGCAGGCTCAGTTCCTCGCCACGCAGCCGCCGGGGATAGCCCGTGCCGTCCAATCGCTCGTGGTGACCGCCCGCGATTTCCGGAACCGCTCTCAAATGCTTCGGAAATGGGAGCTGCGACAGCATCCTGATCGTCTGCACGACGTGGTCGTTGATCTGATGACGCTCCTCGCCGTTCAGCGTGCCGCGCCCGATGCACAGGTTGTAGATCTCCCCGGCGTTGCGCTTGTGTTTGGGTATCTGTAACTGCAATCCCAGGCGATTCTCTTCGGGCGCCCGATCCGCCGCGCTCCATTCGGTCAGGTGCTCGGGCTTGTCGGCCAGCAGGTGTTCGACCACCGGCAACTGCGGCGCCGGCGTGTGGGCGGTGCGCTCGCGCTCCTCGGCAGACAGCCCGACCCGGTCGTCCAGTGTGCGCAGCCAGGTGCGGCGCGCGATCTGCTCGAGCCGCGCGACCTTGCCCGGTTCCATGAACTCGCCACCTTCATTGCACTTGGCGACGAAGGCGAACTCCGCGTCGAGCGCTTCGCATGTCGCCGTCAGCTTCGCGCGCAATGAGGCTGCGTCGCCTCCACTTGCGACGTGCCGCCAGTACTCGATCTCGGCATCGCGCTTGAGCACCTCGAAGCGCATGCGCACCTCGTGCAACCGATCGTAGATGGTCTGCAGCTTGGTGGCCTTGTCGACGACGTATTCCGGCGTGGTCACCTTGCCGCAGTCGTGAAGCCATGCGGCGATCCGCAGCGCCTCCCATTCGTCGTCGTCCATGTCGAAGTCGCGGAACGGCCCGTCTTTCGCGTCGCAGGCGGCCCGCGCGAGCATCGTCGCAAGCTCGGGAACGCGCTGGCAATGGCCGCCCGTGTACGGCGACTTGGCGTCGATCGCGCCCGCGACCAGCCGGATGAAGGAATCCATCAGCGCCTTCTGCGCGCGCAACAGGTCCTGGTTCTCGATGGCGATCGCCGCCGTGCCCGATAGCGCCTCGATGAAGGATACGAGCTCCCGCGGCAGGACGTGCGTACGCGCGTCGTTCAACAGGCACACGACTCCGATGATGCCGTTGTTCCGATTGCGCAACGGCACCGCGATGGCGAGATAGGCGCCGACGCCGGCTGTACCTTGCGTGCTGCCGACAAGCCGCGCCAGGTCGTCGCACGCCGGCCCGAGCGGGGCGACGACCGTCTTCCCTTCACCAATCACGCGCCAGGCAGGATGGCCGTCGCTGGCGTCGACGATGTCGGCGACGGGCGCCGAGGCCATGACGCCGGAACGCGTGCGCGTTGCTGCACTTCTGAGAGTCTGCGCGTCCGCATCGAAGAGATAGATGGCGCCGGCACTGCTGTCGGCCGCCGAGATCATTTCGGACAACACCCGCTCGAGCAGGCGCGCGAAGTTCTGCTCTGCGGAAATCGTGGCCGCGATGTTCAGGAATTCGCGGATGGTGACCTTCATCGCATCCATTGTCGCGGCGAGCTCATCGACTTCGGCGACGATCGATCGCGTCGCGATCGGCGCCGCGAAGTCGAATTCCCGTACCGCGCGCGCCTCGCGCACCAGCGACCGCAACGGATTGGCCACCAGCCGCGACAGCAGCCATGCCACCGGGATGCTGACAAGGACGATCAACAAGGTGATCAGCAGCGTCTCGCGGCTGATGCGACCGGCTTCGCTCAGCAGCTCGTCCTCCGGCGAGAGCACCGCAAGGTAGACGCCCTCCGGCTCGCCCTCGACATGCAGCCTGGAAACTGTTCCCGCCCACTGCCGTCCGCCAACGTCGAGCGCCAGCTTGGCGTTGGCGTCGCCGGCAGGCATTCGTTCCATCAGCCGGGACAGCACCGGCGAGCCGAGCTCGGAGACCTTCGCCAGGCGCGGGTTGGTCCGATTCCCGCCGTCGAGTGCCATGCGATCGGGCTTGTCATAGGCGAGCACGACGCCGTCGGCGTTGTACAGCACGAGCTCCGAGGAAGGCGTCAGCTTCTCCTCCTGAAGCGCGCGGGACAGGTCACCAAGGGTCAGATCGGCGCCGACGACGGAGTCGCCACCCTCGGAGAGGCGCGCGAACGTCACGCCCACCTCCCCCGTGCTGAAGAAGACATAGGGCGCGGTCTTGACCTGCCGCGATGTCGCCAGCGCCCGCTGGTACCAGTCCCTCGTGCGCGGGTCGAACACGTAGTCGGGTACCGCGCGCCGCTCGACCACGGTGAGTGCGCGATCGAGGAAGAGGTAGGTGCCACGCATGGAAGCGTCGGCGCCACGCTCGATGCTTTGCACGAGATAGGCGGCGGCCGCCGGAGCCTTGAACTGTGTGCGCACGGCCACGTTGTCGCGCAATGGCCGCACCAGAAAGAAGTCGCCGCCGCTGTAGCCGATGTACAGCGCGGACAGCGATGGCACGTGCTCGAGCGCGACCGCGACGTAGCCGATGCTGTCCATGCGATCGGCGAGGTTGTGCGCCTGGCGGAGTCGCTGGTGTGCCAGCAGGTCGATCAGCAGCTCCACGGGTTGGTAGATCGACTCGAACCCCACGACGGTCTTGCCGCCGATGGCCTGCACCAGCTCCTGCGACCCCGAAATGATCAGCTCGCGGTTCTGGATCTGGTTGTGCCATGCGATGACGCCACCCGCGGCGATCACGAACAGGCTGAGAAGGGTGGCGATGTGGACGTGGAACGGCAGTCGCCGGCGGCTTCTGTCATGCGACGGCCATGCTGCGACGGCGCCAGTTGCGCCGGAGTCGGAACCAGTTGGCATGGGAGTCCTTCGCCAGACAAGGCGGTGCGGCGATTCTAACGAACGCCACGACGCAGCGACGCAAGTCCTGGCGGCAGTTCGTACGGATCGGGGATTGTGATCGAAATCGGCTTCAGTGGGCTCGCGTCGAGTCCGGGCGAATCTTGGCCCCGGCGGCGTCGCACTGCCATAATTGCGCGATTCCTCCTCCTCTTCGGAGCCTCCCAATGCCTGCTCTTCCGCACCGCACCCTGACCGGGATGACGCTCTCCTGCCTCGCGTCGCTGGCCCTGGCGCAGCCGGCGCCGCCGGTCGCCCCGGTCAGGAACGTCACCGACACCTATTTCGGCACCGCGGTCGACGATCCGTACCGCTACATGGAAGACATCAAGAATCCCGGAGTCGCCGCCTGGCTGAAAGCCCAGGCCGACTACACGAAAGCGACGCTCGCGAGAATTCCGCAGCGCGACACCATCCTCAGCGAGGTCACGACTTTCGGCGACGCGGCACCGGCGCGCGTCTCGTCCGTGCAGGTCAACGCGGAATACTTCTACTACCTCAAGCGCAAGGCCGACGAGAACATCGCCAAGCTGTATGTGCGCCGCGCTGCCGGCGGCAACGAGCGCCTGCTCGTCGACCCGGAAAATTTGCCCGCGCCGGAAGGCAAGCACAATGCGATCGACTACTTCGCGCCGTCGCCGGACAACAAGTTCCTCGCGTACGGCGTTTCGGTCGGCGGTTCGGAGGAAAGCGTCCTGCACGTGATCGAAGTCGCGACCGGCAAGGAGACCGGCGACGTGATCGATCGCGCCAACTTCGGCAGCCCGTCCTGGCTCGACGACGGCCGCTTGATCTACAACCGGCTGCAGATGCCCGCACCCAATGCGCCGGTCGCCGACAAGTACGTCAATTCGCGGGCGTACGTGCACGTGCTCGGCAAGACCCCGGACGAGGACATCCCGATCCTGGGTGCTGGACTCGCGCCTGCGGTCGCCATCGCGGCGCCCGAGATCCCGATCGTCGTCCATCCGGTGAACTCGAAGTACGCGATCGGACTCGTGATCAATGGCGTGCAGAGGGAATTCACGATCTACACAGCTCCCGTAGCCTCGCTGGCCGGCGACAAGACGCCGTGGTCCAAGATCGTCGATCCTGCCGACGGGGTGACGTGGGCGGACCTGATGGGCGATCGTCTGTTCCTGCTGACCCACAAGAATGCGGCGCGCTTCAAAGTCATCAGCATGTCGCTCGCCAAACCGGACATTGCCGCCGCACGCGAGGTCGTGCCACCGAGCGACGCGGTCGTCACCGGAATCGCCGCCGCGAAGGATGCGCTGTACGTGCGGCGCATGAACGGCGGCGTGAGCGATTTCCTCAGGGTCGGATACGAGGCAGGCGCGAAGCCGTCGATGATCAAGCTCCCGTTCCCCGGCGACGTCGATCAGCTCACCGCCGATCCTCGCCAACCCGGAGCGGTCTTCAACCTGGGCGGGTGGACGCGCTTCGGCGGTTACTTCGCCTACGATCCCAAGGCCGCGAAAGTGGTCGACACGGGACTGCAGCCGCAGAGCAAGTACGACAATCCGACGAATCTCACCTCGACCGAAGTCAAGGTCAAGGCGAAGGATGGCACGCTGGTGCCGCTATCGATCGTGCACAGGAAGGGCCTCAAGCTCGACGGCACCAATCCCACGATCCTGTACGGCTATGGCGCGTACGGCATCTCGCAGACGCCGTTCTACCGGCCGACGTTCCTGCCCTGGTTCGACCGCGGCGGCGTCCTCGCCGTGGCACACGTGCGCGGCGGCGGAGAGTACGGGGAAGACTGGTACAAGGCGGGCTACAAGCTCACCAAGGCCAACACGTGGAACGATGCCATTGCTTGCGGCGAATGGCTGGTCGAGCACAAGTACACCGCATCGGCGAGGATGGCGATCATGGGTGGGAGTGCCGGCGGCATTTTCGTCGGCCGATCGATCACGGAGCGTCCCGACCTCTTTGGCGCAGCGATCGACGAGGTCCCGGTGTCGGACACGTTGCGGATGGAGTTCGCGCCCAACGGTGTCCTCAACATCCCGGAGTTCGGCACCGTGAAGACCGAGGAGGGCTTCAAAGGCCTCTACGCGATGAGCAGCTATGCCCACGTCACGGACGGCACGAAATATCCGGCCGTGCTGCTGACCACGGGCATCAACGACCCGCGCGTCGATGCCTGGGAAGCGGGCAAGATGGGAGCGCGCCTGCAGGCCGCGTCCACCAGCGGCAAGCCGATCCTGCTGCGCATCGACTTCGACGCCGGTCACGGCTTCGGATCGACGAAGAAGTCGCAATACGAGGAGCGCGCCGATACGCTCGCGTTCCTCTTCTGGCAATTCGGCGTCGCGGGATTCCAGCCCCCGCCGCGGTGAGCCGCTACTCCGAGAGCTTCTTCCCGGCGAACAGTGCCAAGGCAAGGAAGATCAGGAAAATGATCAGCGCGGCGACGAACAGGAACTTGGCGATTCCGGCGCTGCCCGCGGCGATCCCCGTGAATCCGAAGAGCCCCGCGATGATGGAAATGATGGCGAAAATGATTGCCCACTTGATCATGAATCGCTCCATTGGGGTGGTTGTACATCCAGAGGCCGGACCGATGATCCCGCCTTGAGGCGGCGTGCGACAAACGGCGGGACACCAATTTTCGTGTCCGTCGCACGCCTACGATGCGGCGATCGAGACGTAACCACCGCGGCGCTCATTTCCGCGTCGCGGGATCGGTCAGGATTTCGTGCTGGATTCGTGGGCGTACGTGATTCGCCACCCTTCCGGCCGCCTGCTCCACAGCGCGGCAAAAGCCAAATGGCGTTCGTGCACCTGGCCGCCCGGGAGTGTCGCCCGTGCAGCAATCACGTGCGTGGTGAGTCCCAGGTCCTTTCCCAACAGCGCAAAGATAGGCGTACCGACGTATGCATAGACGCCCTCCGCGTTGCCATCTTTCCACCACTCGCGCTGCTTTTGGCGCAGCGCCTCCCATCCGCGGATGATTTCGCCATTGAAGATGAAGATCAGAGACGAATCCCTGTGATACGCGGCCAAATGGCGATCCGTATCGTGGGCATTGGCGGATGCCTCCATCTCCGCCAGCAATGGCGTGACCTGTTGTTCAAAGATTTCGATATCCGACGACAAGGGGGCGCCTTGGTTTGACACTCTGTTCGATGGTCACTCGGCAGGTTGACGCTCTCGTGCAGGCGTGGACGTAACGTCTGGTGCCGACCGCGAGTCACGCCCTTATATCGGCGCGCCCCGCTTTTTCCCGGAAAGTGTCTTGATGGCAACGCCCGGTCATTGCCCCGCCGAGAGTCCGATGACGGATTGAAATCCGCCCCAGAACATCCGCTTGCCGTCGAAGGGCATCTTCGAGGGGTCCATCGACTCCTTCAGTTGCGGATCGTCCATCACCGCCTTGCCGATGCGGTCACGGTCCTCCTTGTTCCGATATACCACCCACGCCAGCGCGATCACTTCGTCGTCCTTGAGCTGCACGGCCTGCGGAAACGAAGTGACCTTGCCGGGCTGGACGTCGTCGCTGATCGAGTCCGAATAGTAAAGAGCGCCGTGACGCAGGTGCGCTTTGCCCCACTCCTCCGACATCCGTTTGTACGTGTCGAGCTTGGCGCGGGGAACCGGAATGAGGATAGCGTCGATATAGTGCGACATTGGACCTCCATCGAAGTATGTCCGGGCGCAAAAGGTCGCGGCATGCCCAGATCGTTTCGAACCTGGCATCGCGCAACGACCGCGCCGCAACCAACGGCGGAAGTCGCGTCCATTGGCGAATCCCGTCCCGGAGGGCCGGGTGTAGGTGCCGAGAGACGCCATGGGCGAAGGCTCGCTTGCCGCTCAACTATCCTAACTCCCGTCGGCGGCGCCGTGTACTGGCGCTATATCAATTTCGCCGACTCCGGCCGTATCCTCGTTGCGTCCTCGAAAAGTTCATGACGACATTGATTTATATCGGCACCGCTGGATGGAGCCTGCCACGACATGCCCGCGACGCGTTTCCTGCCGCGGGTTCCAACCTGGCGGCATATGCTCGACTATTCAATTGCACGGAAATCAATTCGACGTTTCGCAAGACGCATCGAGCGTCCACCTACACACGATGGGCGGAGAGCGTCCCTGAGGACTTCCGCTTTTCCGTGAAGGTGCCCAAGGCCATTTCCCACGAACGCGGGCTCGCCGACTCGGAAAGCGCAATCGCGCGCTTTGTCGACGGGATCGGGCCACTCCGTCACAAGCTCGGCTGCCTTTTGCTGCAACTTCCGCCCAGCCTGGCGTTCGACGAAGCAACCGCCGACTCGTTCCTGGCAGCGCTGCGCATTGCGTATTCAGGACCCGTGGCAGTCGAACCGCGCCACGCCAGCTGGGCGCAGCCGGCTGCCGAAGCTGTGCTGCGCCGATACCACTGCGACGCCGTTTGGGCCGACCCGGTCGTGATCCAGTTGGCTCCGCGCAAGGCGCCAGGACTCGCGTACTTCAGGCTTCATGGCCATCCGCACATCTACTCGTCCAGCTATTCGGAAGCGTTCATCCGCGAGATGGCCGACAGGCTCTCGGCAGCCGCTGCCGATTCGGATGTCTGGTGCGTCTTCGACAATACCGCCCGGGGTGCCGCCGTCACCAACGCAATCTCTTTGCAGCGGAGCCTGTCCAGTTAGAGGGGCGTCGCGCGGTTCGTCAATACCAGCGCCTGGCCGTTAAATTCTCGCCAATGCCTGCGCGAGATCATCGCGCAGGTCCTCGACGTCCTCGATCCCGACCGAAAGCCGCACCAGCGCATCGCCGATGCCGAGCGCCTCGCGCGTGGCCGACGGAATCGTGGCATGCGTCATGATCGCCGGGTGCTCGATCAGGCTCTCCACGCCGCCCAGGCTTTCCGCCAGCGCGAACACGCGCACCGCCTCGAGGAACCGCCGCGCACCCGCGAGATCGGTCGCGAGCTCGGCCGAGATCATGCCGCCGTAACCGCCGCCCACCGAATGCATTTGCGCGCTTGCCAGCGCATGCTGAGGGTGCGACGCCAGCCCCGGATAGTGGACGCGCCGGACCTTGGGCTGGGTTTCCAGCCAGCGCGCGAGCGCAAGTGCATTCGCGTTGTGGCGCTCCATGCGCACGGCAAGTGTCTTGACGCCGCGCAGCGCAAGGAAGCTGTCGAAGGGTCCGGCGATTGCGCCCAACGCGTTCTGCAGGAACCCGAGACGCTCGCGCACCGGCGCCAGTCGCGTCTCGCCGCCCACCACCGCAATGCCGCCGATCACGTCCGAATGGCCGTTGAGATACTTGGTGGCCGAATGCACGACGACATCGAAGCCGAGCGCGAGCGGCCGCTGGTTGTAGGGACTCGCAAACGTGTTGTCCGCGACGGTCATGATGCCGCGCTCGCGCGCGATGGCCACGATCGCGGAAAGGTCGGCGAGCTTGAGCAAGGGGTTGGTCGGCGATTCGACCCAGATGAGCTTCGTCTGCGCCGTCAACGCCTTCGCAAGGTTCGCCGGATCGGTCAAGTCGACGTAGCTGAACGTCAGGCCCGCGCTTTGTCGACGCACTTTGTCGAACAGGCGGAACGTGCCGCCGTAGACGTCATCGCCGCTGACCACGTGAGCGCCCGCGGGCAAGAGCTCGAGCACGGTCGCGATGGCGGCCATCCCCGACGCGAATGCAAACGCCTGTGCCCCGCCCTCGAGGTCGGCCACTGCGCGCTCCCACGCCCACCGCGTGGGATTGTGGCTGCGGCCGTAGTCGAGACCCTGATGGACACCGGGACTCGACTGCACGTATGTGGAGGTTGCGTAGATCGGCGTCATGACGGCGCCCGTTGAAGGATCGGGCACTTGGCCGCCATGGATGGTGCGCGTGGCGAAGTGCAGTGGCTTGGGCTCGTTCATTTCATGGTCCGTCGCAGGTGATTGAGCAGATCGAAGCGGGTGATGAGGCCGTGAAACCCTCGCTCGTCGGCGATGATCGCGACCAGGCCGCGATCCAGCTCGCGCCGCAACTGCGCGAGGTCTGCGCTCGGAGGCAGCGTGGCGAGGGCGCTGCTCATCGCCATGCGGACCGCGTCGTGGAAACGCGCCGGATCGGCCTGCACCGACATCAGGAGATCGGACTCGTCGACGACGCCCACCAGGTTCTTGCCGTCCAATACCGGCAGCTGCGAGACATCGGCAAGACGCATGCGCTGGAACGCGGTCAGCAGCGTGTCGTCCGGTGCGACGCTCACCACCCCGCCATCTTCGCTGCGACGCGAAATCAGGTCGCGCAGGTCGCCGTACACGTGGCGCGCGAGCAAGCCCTGGTCGACCATCCACTGGTCGTTGTAGACCTTGCTCAGGTAGCGCGTACCGGTATCGCAAACGAAGGTCACCACGCGCTTGGGCGCGGTCTGTTCACGGCAGTAGCGCAACGCCGCGGCCAACAACGTGCCGGTGGACGATCCACCGAGGATGCCTTCGTGTTTCAGCAGCTCGCGTGCGGTGGCGAAGCTCTCCGCGTCGCTGATCGAATAGGCGGTCGTCACCCCGGAAAGGTCGGCGATGCCCGGCACGAAGTCCTCGCCGATGCCTTCGACTGCCCACGAGCCCGCGCTGCCGATGGTGCCCGATCGTGTGTATTCGGCGAGGATCGACCCCACGGGGTCGGCGAGAACGAAGCCGACGCGCGGGTCCACCTTGCGGAAGAAGCGCGTGAGGCCGGTGATGGTGCCTGCAGAGCCCACGCCCACCACGATGGCATCGACGGAATGTCCCATCTGCGCCCAGATTTCCGGCCCGGTGCCGGTCTCGTGTGCGAGCGGATTGGCAGGATTGTTGAATTGGTCGGCGAAGAAAGCGCCGGTCATCTCGCGCGCGAGGCGCGCAGCAAGATCCTGGTAGTAGTCGGGATGCCCCTTGCCGACGTCGCTGCGCGTGATATGCACCTCGGCGCCGAGCGCCTTCAGGTGCAGCACCTTCTCGGTCGACATCTTGTCCGGCACCACCAGCACGACACGGTAGCCCTTGGCGCGTGCGACCAGCGCGAGACCGAGGCCGGTGTTGCCTGCCGTTGCCTCGACCACCGCTCCGCCTGCCTTCAGGCGTCCGTCGCGCTCGGCGGCCTCGATCATCGCAACGCCGATGCGATCCTTGATCGAGCCGCCGGGGTTCTCCGATTCGAGCTTGAGGAAGAGTCGACAGCCGCCGGTATCGAAGCGCGTCACCTCGACCAGCGGCGTGTTGCCGATGAGGCCGAGGACGGCAGGTCGCACCTGGGGCGTCATGCCGCAATTGTACGTTCGCTCGCTCTCACGCCGGCGCACGATGGCGTTTGCTCACCATCGCGCAGCGCACTGCAAGGTTCAGCCAAGATACGCAGTATGTGCTGCGGGTGCACGACGGCGACGTTCGGCCTTTTGGCTGCGACACAGGCGAAATCGCAACGCAACCGTTTGGGCGGACGAGCAAGGATCCGCGCTTTCGCAGTGCCGATCTTGATTACGGGGCCGCGCGCCGGAAGGCGCGGCGTACTCCGTGCGCTGGTGCGTTGTAATCGTTGGACTACCGGGCGAAGCCTGCGTCCCGATGCTCGAGGACTTCGAGTCGTTGCCGCAGTTCGGCATTTTCCTTCGCCAGCGCCTGAATCGCCGCCAGCGCGACGCCGCTCTCGTCGATCGTGCCGATGTGCCGCTCGTCCGCGCCCAGGCCGAACGCCGCGCGGAAGTCCTGCGCCATCGGGCCCAGGTGGATCTGCCCCTGCTCGTTCTTGTAGCGCCACGTCGTGATCGGCAGCGTCTCGATCTTCGCCAGGACCGCGCGCGAGTCGACCTGCGCGAAGTCCGTCTTGCTGTTGCGATCGGAGTTGTTGGTCCACACGCCACCGTCGGTGAGAAAGGCGGCCGTCCACGTGGAGATGGTCTGGTTGGGAAAGAAGTTGCCGAGGGCAACCCATTTGGTACCGAAGCCGTGTTCCATTTCGACGCCATAGTCGACCGACAGACCTGCGTTGGCACCGATGCGAAAGACGTTCGAAGTCCCGAAGCAGCTCATCGCTCGATCGTTAAGAACAGTGTCAGCCCAGAGGCTGAAGACCGCGCAGTGCGGTTGATCGGCCGCGGCATTGATTCCAGCGGCAATACTCACGCTACTCGTGGCAAGGTTGGCAAAACCTCCGAGTACGACGGCGGCAGATCCAGACGCGCCGTTGTTCTGCCCTCCGATGACCGTGGATCCGCTGCCCGTCGCCTCGTTCCCTCCACCACCTGACACGGTTGACTCTCCGCCTGAGGCTGCATTACCGTCACCGCCACTCACAGTATCGTCTCCGTGCGTGGCCGAATTCACCTGCCCCCCCGCGACTGTGCTAAATGCGCCGCTCGCCGTATTACCCTTTCCGCCACCGATGGTCGAGTGGTCGCCACTCGCGGTATTTCCCTCTCCACCGCCAACGGTCGCGTCCATGCCCGGCGCGAAGCTGACGTCATAGTTGCTCGGCACCTTGAAATAGCCGACGACGTCCATCGCCACATTGGCCTTGCCACCCCGCACCTGCACGCTGATCTGGTGGGTGGCCGGATTGATGCGGGCCGTTGTCGATACCGTATTGAAGGCGATGCTGCCGATGAAGACTTCGGTGGCCGTAGTCCCGAACGTCGATCCCTGCGGCAGGATCTCGAGGTCGCCGGAGGCGCCGGTGGACGGCATGCCGAACACCTGCAGCTGCACTGCCGCCATTTTCAGCCCCACCGGCAGTTGCGAAAGGCAGACGCCGTTGCCGCTTTGCACGGTATAGGTACGAATCTCGTTGACGTTGAACGGGAACGGCGTGTGGGAGGGTCCGTTCCCCTGGTAGACAGCAGCAAAACTGCCGCGCGTCTCCACCAGGCGGCAGGGCGTGACCGGCGTGTAGGCGACATCGTCGTTGAAATCCCCCATGGCTTTGGTTGCCGCTCGCAATGTCGCGGACGCCGGCACCGCCTGCACCAGCGCCGGATTGACGGGATCGCTGCCGACGAGCGAGCGGGCTATGACGTCACGCACGCCGTCGGGCGTGCCGGCCATGCTCGCCGCCAGCAGTTGGTCGGCACGCAGCTGCATCAGCATCGAGCGCAATTCGTCCGACGTCAGTCCTGCCGCCGACTGCGTCAACGCGAACCCGCGATCGGCCACGATCCTGTCGACCACCGCCGCCCGATTCTGATCGATCGTCAACAGTGCGCCGGGTGGCGCTGCGCTGGTCGGGACGGGCATCGTCGCTGTGCCGACCACGATCCAGAATCCGACAATGGCTTGGCGAGAGCAGCAGGTGACTGCCCCCAGGATGCGATTGCTGGCGTGCATGAGTCCCCCTGGCAGAAAAGTGTGCCGCCGGTCGAGGCATGGCGATCGGCCCCGGGCGCATCACGGCGCGCAATTCTGACTCCAAGCTGACAGGGAATGCAACTTCCCCAGTTCAACGGCGGAAAGTCGAAGGAACCCTTCGAAGTCCGAGGATGACGGACTTCAGGCCGCGCTCACGCACACACATGACCTGCATCCTCGCGATGCTCTTGCGCGTGGCGGTCGCGCTTTGACCGTGAACCAGCGGTTCCAGGTCCCTTGGCGGCGAGACGCGCGCGGCATCCACAGGTCTCTGCAACAGACCATCACTTCATTCCGGAGCGCCGAATTCATCGGATGGAAGCTGTTGGTATGATTGCGTTCGCCAGCCTCGACTCGAATGACACATGAACTTGCGTGCATGGATAGGGCAGCACAATTCGTGTCGCGCCGTCGTGCTCGCGTTCGCGCTCGTGGCGGCCGCCTGCGGCCCGGTAGCCGAGCCGCCGAAGTCCGCCTCCGCGCCTGGCGAATGGCACGAATTCGAAGGCTCGTGGAACGCAGCGGGTACGCGT
Organism: uncultured Pseudomonadota bacterium; assembly: GCA_963781395.1. GTDB lineage: Bacteria > Pseudomonadota > Gammaproteobacteria > Burkholderiales > Casimicrobiaceae > VBCG01. Next base: position 77,551 of record CAWAFO010000008.1, on the reverse strand, counting down.
CATACGATGCCGCTCGGCGCGGATCGCCGGGCCTCGATCATCGACTTGAACGGCACGATGCTGCTCGCGGGTGCGAATCGTCCTGGTGTCGGATTCCGCGCAGAGGCGATAGCGCTCGTCGATAGCGCCACCGGGCTCGTGGGTCGCAGCGTGTGGACCGATGAACACGGCGATCAAGTCTGGAGCGAGATCAAGGGCGATGGCACCGCCGCGCAAAACCACATTGCCGGGACGATCCTCGGCGGCACGGGACGGTATGCCGGTGCGACCGGCACTTACGAATTCTCCTGGCAGTTCGTGATCGAAGCGGAGGACGGTTCGATCCAGGGGCGCGCAGTCGGGTTGAAAGGTCGCGTTCGTGTCGGCAAACCCGCGACCTGAGGCGCAAATGATGCCTGCTCCCGCACTTCTCCTGAAACGCGCGATTCCCTTCGTCATCGCGATCGGCATCTGGCTCACCCCAATCCCGGCCGGACTCACGGCGCCCGCATGGCACCTGTTCGCGATCTTCATCGCGGCGATCGTGTGCGTGCTCGTTGGTTCCTTCCCGCTGCTCACGGCATCGATGGTTGCCGTGGCGGCGGTTGTCCTCACCGAGACGATCACGCCGGCGCAGGCCTTCTCCGGCTTCGCCAACAACAGCGTCCTGCTCGTGGTGATCGCGTTCATCGTCGCCCAGGCGGTGGTCAAATCGGGACTCGGCCGGCGGATCAGCCTGCTGATGGTCAGCCGATTTGGCGGCTCCGCACTCGGTCTGGCCTACAGCATCGTGTTGACCGACGCCGCCATCGCGCCCGCCTTTCCCAGCAATACAGCGCGTGGCGGGGTGCTCTTCCCGATCGTGCTGTCCGTCGCCAAGGGAGCGGGCTCGGAACCCGACCAGCCGGAGGGACGGCGCCTCGGCGGCTATCTGATGTTCTGCGCGATGGCGAGTCTCGCGGTGTCCTCCGCCCTCTGGCTCACCGCCACCTCCGCCAATCCCATCGGCGTGCAGATCGCGCAGAAAGTCGGGCTCCAGATCGGCTTCGGAAACTGGCTCCTCGCATCCTCGGTGCCAACGCTGTTCGCGATCGCAATATTGCCGCTGCTGGTTGCGAAGATCTTTTCGCCGGGCGTCGGGGCGACACCGGAAGCCCCCATTGCGGCACGCAAGGATCTCGCCAGCATGGGTGCAATGTCGCGGGACGAGTGGATCACGTCCCTGACCTTCGCGGTGATGGTGGTGGGCTGGGTGCTGGGCAATGCACTGCATCTCAACACGACCGCCGTCGCGTTCATGGGATTCGGCGTGCTGCTGGTGACGGGCGTGCTCACGCTCGACGATATCGCCAAGCAGGGCGATACGCTGGCCACGTTCCTCTGGCTCGCCGTCCTTTTCGCGCTGAGCGCTCAGTTGAACGAGCTCGGTTTCATGGGCTATGTGGGCGAGCGTCTCGCCACGCGCCTGGGCGGCCTGTCCTGGCCGCTCCTGTACGTCATCCTGATCGCCCTGTACGTCAGTCTCCACTACCTCTTCGTGAGCCAGACGTCGCAGGTGCTGGCGCTTCTGGCCGTGTTTCTCGATGTCGGAATCCGCGGCGGCGTGCCGGCGCCGCTGATGGCACCGGGGCTGCTCTTCGCGAGCAGCTATTTCTCGGTGATCACCCCGCAAGGCGGCAGCCAGAACATCATCTTCGTGGCAAGCGGTTATCTCAAGCAGCGGGAACTCTACAAGCTCGGTCTCCTCACGACCATCGCGTTCATGGGCGTGTACCTGCTGATCGGCACGCCCTGGATTCTCTTCGTCACGCGCTGACGAGGGTTTTCACTGCTTGCCGATTCGGTCGACGCGCCAGCAAATGGAATGCGGCGATGTGGGTGATCATCAGCAGCGGCACGTAGAGGATCGGGATCGCGTATAGCGCGCCAAACTCGCCAGAATGTGCAGGAAGGTCCAGCTGGATGGCGTGGTAATAGTCGCCGATGAGATCGGCCGCCCCCACGACATTGAATGCGACGACGAATAGCCAAAAGAGTGGACGCATTCTGAAGGTCAAAAGTGCCAGGATGGCAAGCAGCCCGGTCGCAAAGTCACCATAGGCCGCGAAGTCGGCGAAACCGGTCGGCAAGTTGCCGGCAACGCCAGGAAGGATGAACACCAGACCGAAGAAGCGAAAGCTGTGCAAGGTAGCGATCGCGCGCTGCGCCTCGACCCGGTCCATCGCCTTGAGTCTTGGCCAGATATACACACCGAAGCACAGCAGCCATACGGCATACCCAAGCACGAGGTGCACGTCAAAAATGGTCTTTGGTGACATGGCGTCTCCTAACGGGTTCATGTTGCCCAGGTAAGGTACCTCGTGGTACCTTCTGGAGCGCATTATATGGTACTATTTGGTACCTGTGTCAAGGGGTGTCTGTGAAAAGAACGAAAGCCTCGACAAGCCCTTCGCCGGCCGAGGACGGAGACTCGATGCGCAAGCGCATCCTAGGCGCTGCCTTCAAGCTGTTTGTGAAAAACGGTTATGCGGGTACGAGCACGCTGGAGATCGCGACGTGCGCCAAGGTATCGAAGCGCGACCTCTATGCCAGCGTCGGCAACAAGCAAGCGATGCTCGTCGCTGGCATCACGGGGCGAACGGCGAAGATGCAACTGCGGCCCGAGCTGCCTGTTCCGCGTGGTAGTCAGGAACTGGCTTCGATCCTCAACGCGTACGCGACAAGACTGATGGCCGAGGTTTCTCATCCCACCACGATCGCGACATTCCGGCTTGCGATTGGCGAGGCGACGCGTTCGCCGGAAATTGCGCAAGCCCTGGAAGCCGCAGGACGCAATCCCTCCCGGGACGCGCTGACCGATCTATTCGCCAGCGCCCAATCCGCGCGCGTCATCGGCGCAGGCGATCCGTCGGAGATGGCAACCCAATACCTTGGCCTTCTGTGGGAGGGTCTGATGGTGAGCTTGCTCCTCGGAGTGGCCCCGACGCCGAAAGCCGACGAGGTCAAACGCCGCGCAGGCAGAGCGACCAGCGCGTTTCTGCAGCTTCATGCGCGCGCCGGCGCCGGCTGACGACAGACTCTTCGTGCAGAGCCTTCGAGAAAATCAGGTCGGCTGATCAGGCGCGCACAACCTGGCGGCTAATCAATGATCCCCAGACGTACGGGCGTCAGCTTGGCGGCCACGTGTACGACGAACCCGGTCAGGTGAGTGGTCGCGATTTAGCAAGCGTGCGGATCATTTCCGCCACCGCCTGCACGGCGGCCGATGGACGGCGCGCGGAGGTCGTCGACAGGTAGAACGCCTGCGTCATGGATGGCGCCGCAATACGTGCAGCGGCGAGCTGCCCCGTCTGAATTTCGTCTGCAATCGAGCTGGCAAATGCAATCGTGTAGGCCAGCCCGTCGCGCACGAGCTTCTTGATGAGATGGATCGAATAGACGTCCATCGCAACGTTCAGCCGGACCCCGCGGCGCCTCGCGACCTCCTCGAGCAGCACCCGTCCGCCGTTGGGCATCACGGCGACGACCAGTGGCAATTGGGCGAGGCGGTCGAACGCGACCGTGGGCCGGCGGGTGAGCGGATCGCCTGCACGCGAGACCAGTTGCAACGACGACGCGAACAACGACTCCGCATTGGCCGGCGTCTCGTGTCCGGGTTGCGACAACACGCCCAGATCGTGCCGCCCGTCGCGCAGCCACTCGACTATCTGCGCCGTCGGCGCTTCGGCGACCTGCAAATGGATGGCCGGGTACGCATCCCGTACGCCGACATAAAGGTCGCGTACGAGCGGCCACGACGCGGACGGTTGGATCGCCAGGCGCACGGTTCCGCGCGGCCGCGACGTATCGGCCGCCACGATATCGGAAAGCGCGTCGGCGTCCTTCACCAGAGCTTCTGCCCGCGGCAGGAGTGCCCGTCCGGCTTCCGTCATGCGGGCGCCGCGTCCGGTGCGCTCGAAGAGCGTGGCGCCAAGGTCACGCTCGAGTGCAAGAACCCGCTTGCTGACGGCCGACTGGGTCGAGTCGGAAAGGGTGGCGGCGCGGGAGAAACTGCCCGCCGCCGCGACCGTCAGGAAGACCCTCAGCTGTTCCAGCAGCATCGCCAGCGTTCCCGGATTGGAGACGCCTTCAGCATAGCGGGCGGCGGCCGTCGCCGTCCATCACATCATTCCGTTTTGGAATAGCTGGTATGTGCGTTACCCCGTTGTGAGGGGTGCGTGGCGCTGCCAGAATATTGGCATGTGAGATTCCGCGCCAGTCCGCGCGACGAGTTCATCGCGGCGCGTGGTATCGCGTGCCGCTGCGAATTCATACGTTGATGCCTCAACTTATTCCGGTCATGCCTGCGCAACGCAACGTCCTCGTGATCATGTCCGACGAGCACAACCCCAAGTATCTGGGCGCCGCCGGACATCCCTACATTCAGACGCCAAATCTTGACGCACTCGCCGCGCGGGGTGCGCGCTTTACGTCGGCCTACACCACGTGTCCGATCTGCGTTCCGGCCCGCGCGGCCTTTGCGGTCGGGCGCTACGTTCATGAGATCGGCTTCTGGGACAACGGCGATGCCTACGATGGCTCGGTGCCGAGCTGGCATCACGCGCTGCGTGCCGGTGGCCGTCGCGCCGTTTCGATCGGCAAACTGCACTTTCGTGGGCGGCCCGGAGACGATCACGGTTTCACTCGAGAAATCGTGCCGATGCACGTCGTGGAGGGCATTGGCGATGTGAAAGGCCTCGTGCGCGACGACATTCCGATGCGGAAGGGCGGCGACAAGATGGCGAAGTACGCGGGCCCGGGGGAATCGACCTATACGGTGTACGACCGCGACATCGCGTCGCGCGCGCAGATCTGGCTGCACGAGGAAGGCGCGCAGGACATGGGCGCTCCCTGGGTGCTATTCGTGTCGTTCGTCGCCCCGCACTTTCCGCTCACGGCGCCGCCCGAGTGGTTCTACCGATATGCCGGCATGAATCTGCCCATGCCCAAGCAATATCGCAAGGACGAGCGACCGCGCCATCCTGCCATCGACGAATACGCACGGGTGGTCGACTACGACACGCACTTCACGGACGAGCACGACGTGCGCCGCGCGCTTGCCGGCTACGCCGGTCTGGTTTCGGCGATGGATGAGAACGTCGGCAAGGTGCTACGGGCGCTGGAGGATGCGGGACTCGCCAACGACACCGCCATTATTTACACGAGCGACCATGGCGACAACACGGGCGCGCGCGGATTGTGGGGCAAGTCGACGTTCTACGAAGAGTCGGCGGGCGTGCCGATGATCGTAGCCGGGCCGGGATTGCCAAGCGGCAAGGTGGTCGACGTCCCGGTGTCGCACGTCGATTGCGCGCCCGCGATACTCGATGCTGCCGGCGCGACGCCGCTTGGCCCGCTGTCAGGCCACTCGCTGTTCGACATCGCCAATGGTGCAACGCCAGCGCGCCCGGTGCTTTGCGAGTATCACGCGATCGGCTCATCGAGTGGCGGGTTCATGTTGCGCCACGGTCGCTACAAGTTCTGCCATTACGTAGGACGGTCGCCGCAACTGTTCGATCTCGACCAGGATCCCGAGGAGCTCGTCGACCTTGCGAGCGACGCCGGGCACGCGGGCATCCTGCGAGAGTGCGAAGCGCGGCTACGCGATGTGCTGGATCCGGAGGCCGTCGATGTACGGGCCAAGGCGCGGCAGGCCTCGCTGCTGAAAACGTTCGGCGGCCGCGAGAAGGCGCTGGCGCGTGGCGACCTGGGTTTCACGCCTGCACCCGGCACGCGGGCCGAGCTCGACTGATTCGAAGACAGGAAAATCCATGAACGCATCGCGCGTGTTTCAGTTGTTGGCTGCCGTCGCCGCTGTCGCACTGCCCCTCGGCGCTCAGGGCCAGACGTATCCCGATCGTCCGATTCGCATGATCGTTCCGGACGCGCCTGGCGGCTCGCCTGATCAGCTGGGCAGACTTGTCGCGCAGAAGCTGTCGGATGCGCTCGGGCAACCGGTGTTCGTCGATAACAAGCCCGGTGCCGCAGGCGTGCTGGCGACGGACGCCGGCGCGAAATCCGCGCCTGACGGCTACACCCTTACGATGACCACGACGGCCATTTACGCGATCCTCCCGTACCTCAACAAGAACCTGCCGTACGACCCCATCAAGGATTTCATCCCCGTTTCGCGGCTCGCGACCGCGTCGAACGTGCTTGTCGTGAATGCGTCGCTGCCGGTTAAATCCGTTGCCGAGCTCGTGCAACTCGCGAAGTCGAAGCCGGGCGCCCTGAACTACGCGAGCGCCGGTGTCGGATCACCGGCGCACCTCGCCGGCGAGATGCTCAACCTGCTCGCCGGGATCAAGCTCATCCATATCCCGTACAAGGGCTCTGCACCCGCGCTGCTGGACGTGATCGCCGGCAATGCGCAGATGATGATCACGTCCCCGCTTTCGGCGGGAGCGCACATGAAGACCGGGCGCGTGCGGGCCCTCGCCACGACCGGCGCGGAGCGCAATCCCGTGCTGCCGGAGCTGCCGACGATCGGCGAGACTGTCCCCGGGTACGAGATTTCCCAGTCGTGGGGGCTCGCGGTTCCGGCCGGCACGGCACCTGCGATCGTTGCAAAGCTGAGCGAGGCGATCATGAAGGTGATGCACGATCCCGACACGGTTCACAAAGTGCAAGTCACAGGGGTGGTGCCCGTGGGCGATTCGCCCGAAGCGTTCTCCGCTTTCATGGTGAAGGAACGCGAGCGGCTGAGCGCGGTCATCGCCAAGTCGGGAATCGTCATGACGGAGTAGCAAGTGACAAAAACACGGGCACGTTAGCGGGTAAGTGGGATACCGGGGTACGCGGGCGAGGTCGATGTCGGAATCGTCAATGTCGCTATCCGTCGGGATGGACTTGGCGGTGAAGTGGCGCCGTGACAACATGATCTCGGCGGCGCACAAATCGACAAATGCGATGCGCGACTTCGTTCAGTCTTCAACGATGGTCAAGTCTTCTATCACGCCGAATTCGAGCCGAACGAATTCTCGACCATCTCTCGAATCTTAGCCGTCAGTTTATCCATGGAAAACGGCTTGATCATGAGCTGCATCCCCTTGCCGAGGAGTTCGCCGCTTGCGGCGCTTTGCGCGTAGCCGGTCATGAACAACACCTTGAGGTCCGATCGAACCGCGCGGGCCGCGTCGGCGAGTTGCCGCCCATCGATCTCGGGCAAGCCGATGTCCGTAATCAGCAGGTCCACCCGCTGTGACGATTGCAGGATGCGCAATCCGGCGGCACCGTCGCTGGCTTCGAGCGCGCGGTAGCCAAGGTCCTTCAGCACCTCAACCACCATCAACCGGACCATGTGTTCGTCTTCTACGACAAGTACGACTTCATTGCTGGTCGAAGGCGCTCCGCCCGGGCTGACGTCCTTGATCACCGCCGACTCCAACTTCCCTTCGTACCTCGGCAGGCAGACTTCGATTGTCGATCCTTTGCCAATCTCACTCTCGATCCGCACGGAGCCATGGGATTGGCGGACGAAGCCGTAAATCATCGACAGCCCGAGGCCGGTGCCTTGTCCGACCGGCTTTGTCGTGTAGAACGGATCGAATGCGCGTGCTTGCACCTCGGGCGCCATCCCGACGCCGCTATCGCGGATGGTTAGACGGACATGTTCGCCCACCTCGAGTCCGCGAATCGACGCCTGCGCGGAATCGAAGTACTCGTTGGAGGTTGCGATTGTCAGCGCCCCTCCATCAGGCATGGCGTCCCTCGCGTTGATCGCCAGGTTGAGCAGCGCGTTCTCCATCTGATTCGGATCGCACCGCACCAGCCAGAGATCGTTGCCTTCGTTGATTTGCATTCTGATTTTCTCGCCAATCGACCGGCGCAGAAGCTCGTCCATCGTTCTAACCAGCTGATTCAATTCCACCGGGCGTGGATCGACAGGCTGTCGCCGGGAAAACGCAAGCAGCCGATGAGTCAATGCGGATGCACGGCTGACCGACGCGAGCGCGCCCTTCACAAAGCGATCGATCTCGACGATTCGTCCTTCGACTATCCGCTTCTGCACCAGATCGAGTGCGCCCGTAATACCCTGCAGCAGATTATTGAAATCGTGCGCGATGCCGCCAGTCAGCTGTCCCAATGCTTCCATTTTCTGGCTTTGCCGCAGCGCCTCCTCCACCTTCAGCAGCTGGGCCGTCCGATCCACAACCCGCTGTTCAAGTGTCTGGTTGAGATCCGCGAGCGCCACGGCGTTACGCCGCGAGCGTTCCTCGCTTGCCATTAGCGCCGCGGCTGCCGCCCGTTGTTCGTTGATATCGCGAAGGATCGCGGTGACGAAAACATGCGATGCATCCCGCCACCGTGAAGCTGAGAACGAGAAGTAGCAGGGTGACCGATCCTTTCGTCGGGCAACCAGCTCAACCGGCTGCCGCAGCGCGCCGTCTCCCAGCACGCACTGCCAGGCGGCCTCCCAATCGCTTGCGACTTCAAACAGCGCGGCCGCCGGGGTGCCGATCAGCTCTTTTTCCGAATACCCGAAGGCGACGACGGCGGCGCGATTGGCAAACCGAACCACCCCGTCGCCGTCGAGCGTGAGAATCACATCGGGGGCGCTTGCGACAACGGCGTCGTATCGCGCGTTCTGCCGATCGCGCAGATATCGCTCCCGCCGGGCAGCCATGGTGACATCCGAAATGTGTACCAGGCACATCGGTTGCGGAGTCGCCCGTATGGCGGACACCGTGATGTCGTGCAGCAGCTTGCGACCGGCGCGAGTTTTCAGCGGGAATAGCAGCGGATGCAGCGCGTGCGTAAGGAGACTGGACACGCCGGAATCGAGGGCGGAGGCGATCGCCGCCTTGAATTGTCCCGTCACCGCATCCTGGAACACATCGTCCAGCAACTTGCCCTGAACATTGGCAGCGGTGTACCCGCTGGCCGAGACCATCCATGCATTCCAGTGAACGATCCGTCGGTCCCGGTCCAGAACGATCAGCCCGGCATCCAGGGCATCGAGAATCGACTGCTGGAAATGTATTGTGCCGTCAACCATTGATCAAGCAGGCGAATCTCCTGCCACGCGGCCAATGTATTCCTTGAGAAGCACTTTGAGAGCGGTGATGGATGGCATATCCAGCAGCATGGCGATATACCCCTGGATATCGGTGCTACGCATGACAAAGTTGATGTAGATGAACATCACGAAATCGCCCGGAGCGGGCGGCGGCGCGAGGTTGAAGAAGTCCTTGCCTTCGCCGTGAAGAATCTCCGGCAGGGAGATCCTGAGGCTTCGATGGAGCTGGTTCGCCATGGTGGCGAGACAGCCGTTGAGGATGATGTTTCCCGTTTCTGCCAATGCCTCCTGCTCCAGCTCGACGATTTCCTCGATCGAAAGCGAGCCTCCTACGACTGCCCGGACAAGTTCCAAGCTATTGGCCTCCGGAAAGATGAGCAAAGCCCGCCCGGTAATATCCCCCTCGAAGACCTGGTGCACCGCGACGAGGTTCTTCGCCTCGCGCTCCCCCAGCGTCCGGATTGCTTCGTCGCGCGTGACCAGCGCGACGTTGGGGACCGAAAGGGTAACCTCCTCGCGGACCATTTCGGCGAGGCTGATCGCGGATTGATTGATGCCCAGGTTGACGAGTTCGGTGAGTGCGTCCAACTCGAGCTCGTCGAGCGCATTCGCTGGCGTCGGCCTCACGAGCGGCCCCTGGACAGCTCTTGCAACGCCGCTTTCAGAAACGCGTCCAGGGCTTCCTCGGTCAACGGTTTCGTCAGGAACGTTGCGCCTATGGTGCGGGCGCGGTCGAGAATTTGCTGTTGCCGATTGGCGGAGATGACGCCCACGGGCATGTGTGGATGGGACGCTCGAAATATGGCTGCCAGATCGAGGCCGTTCTGTCCTGGCATGTTGAAGTCCAGCAGCGCGATGTCGGGACCCTCCTGTTTCAATGCCGTCAACGCCTCGTCGGCATTGGCGGCCTCGAGGCGCACCCAGTCCGGATAAAGCGTATCCATCGCCTTGTTCACGGCCATGCGCGCAAGCTTGCTGTCGTCGACGATCAGAATTTTATAGACCAATTTTGCCTTCGTCTCGGGTGATGTCCGCGCTGAGGACAGCGTGAAGCCATTTTACCGGGATTCCCGGTCGATCAACTCGCATCCTCGACGCTGCAACAATGGGGCGACGTAATCTCGAAGAAAGGTACCCGCCGGGGGCCCGTGGAGAGGCGGCATCGATGCAAGCAGGATCTGGATCACGGCGGTGTGGGCGGCTTCGCATGTACGCCAGTTGATGCGCGCGTGCGGGCTCGCAATCAAATGTTGCTGAAGGCTTTCAGCATCCCCGCTGGGGCAAACGCCGTCCAGCTCGATTTCGCCATTGCTCGCAAGGCGAACGGTCATTGAAACAGCTCCCCAAGATCAAGCACCAGCAGCACCGTGCCATCTCCCAGGAGGGCCGAGCCGGCAACGCCCCGCATTCGCGTCAGCAGGCCGTCCAGTGGCTTCAGCATCACCTCCATTCGCTCACCGATCCGATCCACGCCAAGAGCGCCGTACGCGCCATTGACTCGCGTCACGACTATCGTGGCCTCGGCGCTTCGGTGCTCGACCTGCGCCAATCCCAGAACTTCGGCCAAGTCGACGACAGGTATTGTCCGATTTCGCAGCACCGTGGCGAACGCCGCTCCTATCCGGACAATTCGATCCGCCTCGATGCGCAGCGTTTCCACTACGGCATCGAGCGGAATGCCGAACCACTGCTGCCCGGCGCTGACGATCACCACGCGGGTCATCATCACGCTGAAAGGAAGCGTGAATCGTACCGTTGTGCCCTGCCCGGCGCGGCTTTCGACGCTGACCTGGCCGCCCAACCGTCCCACGGCCGCGCGAACCGCGTCCATGCCGACCCCTCGTCCCGATAGAGCCGTCACCTCCCGGGCCGTCGAAAATCCGGGCTCGAAGATCATGTTGGTGATCTCCTCGTCATTCATGGCGGCAAGAGCATCCTCCGAGATGACCTTGCGTTCCAGCATCAACTCACGAATTCTTGTCACGTCGATTCCCGCCCCATCGTCGCCGACTTCGACGATGACGTGCTCGCCCTGTCGCCTGGCATGCAGACGAATGGTGGAAACCGGCGGCTTGCGATGCGCGGCACGCGTCGAGGCATCTTCGACGCCGTGGTCCATCGCGTTCCTCACTACATGCAGAAGGGGTTCGAACAGCATCTCGACGATCGCCTTGTCGGCCTCGGTATCCGCGCCTTCCACGACAAGCCTTGCGGGCTTGCCCAAGTCGTTCGACATTTCCCGCAACATGCGCGGGAGTCGCTGAAATGCCTGGTTCAGCGGCAACACTCGCATCCTCAGCACGGACTGCTGCAACTCGCCGACGAGACGATCCAGCGTCGCGTACCTCTCCTTGAGTATCGTACCGAGCGCCGAATCTCCGTTCTCCGCCAGCTTCGTCGCATGACCGATCGCGTTTTTGGCCACCGTCAGTTCGCCCGTCAAGTTCACCAAGGCGTCGATACGATCGGCATCGATGCGCAGCGTTCGTGCCGCAACTTGCGGCTCGTGGTGTGCCGCAGGCGCGACAGTCGGCGGCGCGACTTCGCGCAACACGAGCTCAATGGCTTCGCGCAAGGTCCGCGCATCGTTCTCGGCCAACGCCAATTCCAGACCACGACCGACGCGATCTGCATCGGCAGGTCGATCCTCATTGCGGAGTACGTTCGCCGCAACGATTCCGGCCGACGCCAACCGGCCCGCGCCGCCGTGCGCTCCGGTTTCGGCGAGAAGCAGAATTTGCGCCTGCAGTATCTCGCGCGCCTGGTTGCTGATCGGACCTTCGCCAGTGGCCAGGTCGCTCACGGCGAGGTCCTGGATTTCACACCGAGTTTCCGCACCCGCCATCGCGGCAACGACCTCCGGACGCGAACTCGATGTCAGTGCCGTGAAGACGAGATTGCAAACGAACGGGTCGAGTTCATCGACGGATGGCCACGGTGACAGCGGTTCGGCATCCATTGCCAGCAGTCCCGGCAATGTCGCCATGCGCGCCAGAGGATCTTCGCCTTCATAAAAGCAGTCCGCGGCCGGGGTAAAGCGAACAGCTGTGCGGGCCGGCATCCCGATAGCCGAGAATTTTTCCCGCAGCCTTTCCACCCAGGTGCCGGCCGCCGGTTCGACGCCTGGCAAAGCCGCCGCCCGCGTTCCACGGGCCGAGCGCGCGAAGCGGGCGACGATCGCGGCCGCGTCCGCCGAGGCGTATATAGGCACTTCGCCCGTGCCTTCCATGGCGTTGAGCCATCGAATGACCTGGTCGAGGCATGCGAGACAATCGCCAATCGAGACCGTCGTCATCGCCCGTACGCCGATCCTGGCTTCCGAAAGGACATCTTCCGCGGCGTGCACGGCCTCCGCCATGGCTGCGAATTCGACGATCCCCGCACTGCCCTTGAGGGTGTGAAAGGCGCGAAACGCGCTGTCCAGACGCTCACGATCGTCAGGTGCTTTCTCCAGCGCCAGCAGATCGCTCGTCGCTTGCTCGACATACTCCCGCGATTCGACCACAAACTGCTCGACGAACTCGTTCACGCTGCCATCCCGCAGAGCAACGCACAGACTTCCACGAGCTTCTCGCGAGAAACCGGCTTGACCAGATAGAAGTTGGCACCGGCAGCGCGCGCGGCGATATAGTCCGGCGTGCCATGCTCCGTGCTGATCATCAAGGCCGGAGTCGATGCCAAAGGCATGGCCTGGCGGCGAACGGTCTCGAGAAACGTGAAGCCATCCATCTGCGGCATGTTGACATCGATGATGAGCAACGACACCGACGCGACGAGCAGTTTCTCGAGCGCCTCGAGGCCATTCAATGCTTCATCTACCTCGAATCCCGCATGACTCAAAACGTCGCGATAATAGCGGCGAACCAGCGCCGCATCATCGATCACCATCACTCGCCTCGCCCGTAGCTCAGCCATCGATTTCCCTCGCTGCCCTCTGATAGACGATGGCATCTGTGAAACGGCGAACTTCAAACAGAGGCGTAATGCGGCTCATCGATTCCGAGTGTCCAAGGCAGATGAATCCTCCCGGCGCGAGGTTCTCATAGAGATTCTCCGCCGCTGCGCGCCGCGAGGCGTCATCGAAATAGATCAGAACATTCCGGCAGAAAATGATGTCGAACTGACCATGGGACCGGGTGTCTGCGGGCTCGACGATGTTCGCGCGTGAAAAGCTGACCGAATCGCGAAGGTCGTCGAGAATCTTCCATGAGTCGAGATCGATCGCCGAAAAGTATTTTTCCACGAGATGCGGCGACATTCGCATCAGCGCGCGCTTTCCGAACACGCCGCCGCGTGCCTTTTCCAGTACTTCGGTGTCGATATCCGAGCCCACGATTTCAATTTCGTATTGATCTACCATCGGCCAATTTTCGAGCAGCCATATTGCGATCGAATAGGGCTCTTCACCAGTGGAACAAGGTACTGACCAGATCCGGATCGACTGCCCGGGCACCTTGCCACGCAGCCTGTCCGGCAGCAGATCGGCGGTGAGGCAGCGCAGCTGGTGGTCTTCCCGATAAAAGTAGGTCTCGTTGACAGTGAACGCATTGACGAAGTATTCGATTTCGCCACGCGCATCGCTGCGCAGCTGCGCGAAGTAATTCGGGAATGATCCGGCTCCGGTCGCGGCGATTCGTTCCAGCACGCGCCGCTCCACGTAATATCGCTTGGACTCGGCAAAGACCATACCGGTGCGTCGGTAGAGAAAATCGCACAGTCGGCGCAGATCCTCCTCGCTGAACGCGAATGGCTCACCCACGTCGTTGGGGCGGCTGTGCGCGAATTCGATCAATTGTTATCCCGATCGAGAATTCGAGAAATGCCGTCCCGCGGAATCTGGTTGCACAGCGCTCAAGGACCGGTAACGCCTCAGGGCCTCCAACCTCGGCGAGCACTTCCACAGCGGCGGCGCAAACGTTCGCATCTGCCTCGGAATCAAGAGCGCCGCAAAGCAAGCGCGAGGCATCGGCGCTCGGAAAATTTCGCGCCAATTCGCAGGCCAGAATCCGGATATCGACGTCCTCATCGTGCAGCATCGCCGGCAGATGGGTTCCGACGGCAGTTTTCATCGCGCGCAGGGCGTCGAGGGCGGCGGTACGAAGATTTGCGTTATCGGATCGTAGAAAAGGCACAACGAGTTCGACACTCCGGGCGGTGCCGATCCTGACGAGGCTTGTAAAAATAGCTTCCCGCACTCGAGAGCTGCGCTCGTTTTCGAGAGCATGCGCCAAAGCCTGGTCGCCGTCGGGCGCGTCAGCGGCGGCGCGTGCGGCTGTCCAGCGCTCGTCTTCGCTTCCGCTCGCGAGCGCGGAGAGCACCGAGCTCGCGTCGATCGAAGGAGCGGCGGTCGACCGCGCAGGCTTACGGATGAGCGGCATGAATCGGTGCGAGTTGTTGCAAGCGGTCCGCAATGCCGGTCACGGGCAAAACCCAATCCGCGCCGCCCGCTTTGACCAGTTCGCCCGGCATGCCCCACACGACCGCGGTTTCTTCGGCCTCGGCGATCGTCTTGCCGCCCTTGGCGTGAAGATGCGCCATGGCCGCCGCGCCGTCGTTCCCCATCCCGGTCATCAGAACACCAATCAGCTGGCTCGGCGGCAGGTGGTCCATCGCCGACCGCACCAGCCGGTCGGTGCTCGGATGCCACGGATAATCGAGCTGGGCGGGCGCGGCCAATCCGACCAATTCACCGCTTCTCCTTGAAACGATGATATCCGCGTCGCCGCGACCGATGTAGGCGCAGCCTGCCTGCAGCGGCGTTGGCCGCACGATCTCCTGCACTCGAATCGCACAAATGCTGTCGAGTCGCCGGGCCAATGGGCCGGTGAAACTCGCGGGCATGTGCTGGGCGATGACGATTGGCCAGGCAAAGGACGCCGGTAGTGGGGAAAGCAACGCCTCCAATGCGGGAGGGCCGCCGGTCGAGGTGCCGACGACCACCAGTCCGTCGCCCTTTGCTGGAGGCTCCACTGCAGCGGTCCTGCTCATCAGCGGCATCCGTCGCGCCTGCGTGGCGCTGCCCATACGATGCTGTACCTTTTCCCTGAGCCGCTGGCTCGCTCTCAACTTCGCGGAAGCCGCAGCACGCACTTTCGCAATCAACGTTGGCGCGAATTGCCCCATGCGCAGTGAAACGGCGCCGTCGGGTTTCAGTACAAAATCCACTGCGCCAAGACGTAACGCAGTGAGCGTGGCGTCGGCCCCTTCAGCCGTCAATGCGGACACCATGACCACTCGCGAGGGTCTTTCCACCATGATTCGGTCAAGACATTCCAGACCGTTCATGCCCGGCATGTGGACATCGAGGGTAACGACGTCGGGTTTGAAGGTTTCGAGCTGTTCCAGCGCCTCGGGACCGCTGCGCGCCAGGCGAACTTCCATGTCGGATTCCGTCGATAGCGCGCCGCCGAAAAGTTTTCGTGCGAGCGCCGAATCATCGACGACGAGGACCTTGATCACGCCTTGGCCCGTGCAGTCCCCGCCTGGAACTTGTCGAGAAGGCCGCGTTCGGCCCGGGTCAGCAGTTCGGACGGGTCGAGCACGAGGATGATGCGGCCCGCTTGGTCCAGATTGATGACCCCTCGCACCAGTCTCGCCACTTCGTCGGTCAGATCGGGCGCCACTTCCACCGAGTCGGCGGCGACGTGCAATACGTCGGACACGCTATCGACGATCAACCCGGCGCGATGTCGTTCCGTCCTGACGACGATGAGTCTCTGACCTTTGATCTGGTCGGCTTTCGGCATTTCGAAGCGGCGGCGTTGGTCGATCACCGGCAGAACGGCGCCCCGCAGATTGACGACGCCTTCCAGAAATTTCGGCGCCTTCGGCACTCGCGTAATCTGCGTCGGAACTTGTGCAACCTCGTCGACGGCATCGATTGGAAGTGCAAATTCATCATCTCCGAGACGGAAAACGAGAAATTCCGCCTCGTCACCGTGCATTTCAGTGCGCGCCGTCGCCGTATCGTGGCCATCGCGCTGTGCGCTCAATCGCTGCATCACTTCCTCCCGGAACAGTTGCTCTGGCGCCAGGATCGCAATCAACCGTCTTCCCGCCTCACCGCGATAGATCGCCTTGATGCGTGCCTCGCCTCCCGTGCGAGCTGCCAGAACCGGGGGAAGGGGGTCCACCAGTCCCGGATCGGCAGCGACAATGGCTCGCGCTTGATCGGCGACGAGCCCGACCTGAGCCCCGGCTACGTTCATGACCACCACTTTTTCGCGCGCGCCGACCTTGGCGGATAGTGGAAAGCCCAGGAGCGCCCGCAATGAAAGCAGCGGTAGCAGCGTGCCGCGAAGCGAGGTGACACCAAGAACCAGCGATTCCGCGTGTGGAACAGCGGTGCGTGCGTCCGGCGCCGGAAGAATCTCCTGGACAGCCTCCAAGTCCAGCGCGAATTCCTGTCCCGCGACCTCAAATGTCACAAGCATCTGCGCTTTCACCACGGCGTCGACGCCGGCATCGAGCGCGTCGGGCGCGGCAAATTGATGCGGCTTCCTGCTTGCGCTCGTCCGCTGCGCAAAGGCCGCATCCAGCAGGCCCTTGATATCGAGAATCTTGACGGCGCCCCCGTCCGAGGCCGCCTGAAATGACCCGGTGACCTGCTCACCCGCAATCGTTCCAAGCTCCACATGGCTCGAGTGGATGCGATCTTGGGCCATCGTCTCAAGCGCATCAACGCTGTCGACCGCAACCGCTACGCGCGAATCCAAGCCAAGAACGACGGCCCGTGCAGCGGAAGTAGCCGATTGCTCGGCCATGCCCAGCAAGCCGCGCAGACTCGCGACCGGAAGCACAGATCCTCGAAGATTTGCGATGCCGAGCAGCGCGGCGGGGCTCTGCGGCACACGCGTCATCGCGGGAACGCGGACGATCTCTTCCACGTCCTCCGCTCGCAGCGCATAACGGCGCTCGCCCACCCGAATCGTCAAGAAGCGGCGCGCTTCCGACGACTCGACTGAATCCGCGCGCGATTCAGGCATTTTGATTCTTGAGCTCGTCCGCCAGCGAACCGATCTCCTCGATCGCCGCAGCGAGGTCCTCCGCACCCTGCGATTGTTCCGCCGCAGCTGTCGCCGCTTCGCGCGACGCGGCGTTGGCTTCTTCGGCAGCAGTGGCGATCTGGCGCGCGCCTGCCGCGGCCTCGACGACTGCGCTCAGAATTGTGGCGGCGCCCTCGACGATGATCCGGCTGCCTTTGCCCAGCGCTTCTATGTCGGTGTCGATTTTCTGCAGCGACGTCAAAACCGTGCCATTTGCCTGCGTTTCCAGCTCGGCCGACGTGATGATCTGCTCCAAGTCCCGCTGCAGCAGCCGGATCTGGTCGAGTATGCCCTGCACGGTGTCCTTGGCGCGCTCGACGTTTTCCGACGCTTCGCGGGCAAGGGCCCGAATGTCGTTCGATACGACGGCGAATCCGCGTCCCGAACCTCCGCTTCGGGCGGCCTCCACCGAGCCGCTCACCGCCAGCATGCTGGTCTGAATGATGATCAAGGCGATGGCATTGACGATCTTTTCGATCTTGCGACCGACGATTTCCAGACGATCCACGGTTGATGCACTGGTTCGTGTTCCGAGGAGCGCCGAATTGACGCCATTCACCAGAGCGTCGACCGACGCGCGGACCTTCTTGAGATCCGCATCCATCGCCCGCACACGCTGGTCGGCGGTATTGCCGTTCTGCTGGGCAAGTTTCGCCGTCTTCTCGATTTGCACCATTGCGGCAGACGTCTGCTCGGTTGCCGACGCCTGCATCTGCGAGGCGCGGCCAATCTGCTCGACAGCCGCCATCACTTCGCCCGCTGCGCTCGACAGCTCCTGAATGGCGGCAGACAGTTCCTCTGAGGATGAACTTATTTGCTCGGCGTCCGACGCGCGACCTTTGCCGGCACGCAGCGATTCGGCCAAAGCCGCGAGCGCGCGCGCGGCGACCTGGGATTGCTCCAGCGATTTGGCCTGCTGTTGTACCGCCGTTTGCGCCTCGGCGGCGCCGGACGACTGCTCTTCGGCAGCGGCTGCGATCTGCTCGGCGCCCTTTTCGGCCTCCGTCGCCGCGCGCTCCGCCTCGAGCGCTGCGGTCAGGATGGATCGGCCGTCGTCCGCGATCCTGAGCATATCTCCACGCCGCGCTTCCAGGATATCGATGACCGCGGCGGCAGACCTTGCTTCGCTGGTCGCGCTCTCCGCCGCCTTGCGGAGCGCCTCTGCCACCCCGTTCACGTCGGTTTGAATCGACTGGGCGAGTTGCTGCACGTCCTGCGCGCTTTTGTCGGACGTTTCCGCGAGCGTTCGCACTTCGTCGGCCACCACCGCGAAGCCCCGTCCGCCTTCGCCCGCGCGCGCCGCCTCGATCGCCGCGTTCAATGCCAGAAGGTTGGTCTGATCGGAAATGCGACTTACCGCCTGGGTAATGTCGCCGATGTCCTTGGCGCGACGCTCGAGTTCGGCGATGACTTTCACCGATATCAAATGGCGCTCCGAATTGCGCTCGATTGCGCGCACCGACGCTGCGATCTGAGTCGCCGTCTCGATGAGGGCGGTCAGGACCGTCTCGGAGCGGCGGCCGGATGCGTCCGCTTCGAGCCTTGCGGCGGTTAAGCTGGCGACGATCCGTTTGATCGCCCTCGATTGCTCCTGCGAAGCGCCGGCGGCTTCTTCGGCGCCACCGGCGATCTGTTCCATCGACCGCCCCAGCTCCTTCGTCGCCGCTGCGGCCTGAGTCAACCCGCTTGCAAGCTCCTCCGTCGCCGCAGCGACGCGCTCCGCGATGGTTTGGGTACGCGCGATGGCAGGAATGCGGCGGCCACCATCGCGCGCCGTCGCGACGTGCCGGGCAGCGGAGGCAGCAGCCGCTTTCGGCGTGTCGGCGGCGATTTTCGACTTCTTCACGAGTGCCATGGTTTCCTCGAGACCTTCTTGGCCTTGGAAGTCGCGACAAGGCGCGACGGGGTGTCTACCACCCGTTGGCTGGCTGATGGACAGTGGGGAAAAAGCCGGGTTTTCATTATAGGACCGAAAGTCAGAGTTCACCGGGTGCCCGAAGGGAGCGCAGTTCCGCGTGGCTCGCCCACTTGCTTCCACATCGCATCAATATCGGGCTGTAGCGCCTGCAACTGCGGCGCGAGCAACCGATGCGGATCCAAAGTCAAGGTGAGAAGCCTGGCTCGGATCCTTCAAAAGGGTTGAACGGCACGCTTCACCTTCGGTTGCCGGGAGCCCTTGTAAGTCAATCGAAATATCCGATCGTAATCGGTCTCGTCCCACTCGGCGGGAAAGTCCTCGGGACGCACATTCAAATAAGCCGCAAGGCTCGGGAGCTCTTTGTGCGTCCAGCAGATCACGACCATCTTGTCGGCAAGCGTCGGGTCACCCAGGATTCGCGTAGCCAGCCGCGCAAAGTCGCGCGACGGATGGCTTGCGTCGATCACTTTCGTCATTGCGGCGGCCAAGGGGCGGAGTGTCAGATAGGAGCGCACGCTCGATTCGCTCGCGGCCGCGGCATAGAGCACATCGGGCTTGCCGTACGTTCGCGGAATGTACGCGGCCAGCTTGGCTGCGCTCTTTCTGCCCGCCTTCGACAAGTCGACGTCTGACGGGTCTCGCGGCTCTTCCGCGTGTCGCAACAGCAGGATGGTTTTTGGCATGATTTATCGCTGCCACAAACTTGCCGAATTCGAGCCAGAACGCCGGTTCGACGGTCCCGTCATCCAGCACCACATGCCTGATGAAGCGCTCGCCGCATGGGACGACGCAGGGATCGTTCTCTTGCGCAACGGGATGACCGACGCAGATGTGTGAATCGAGCGGCCATATGGCCCATCCAAACTGCGGAAACAGACATTCGGACGTCATGGAAGCCGCCGGACAACCCGTATTACTTCGCAGTCGTCTTGATTTCTTTGTTGTTGGCTCGTCTGCGGAAGCGCCGATTCGCGGAAGCGCCGATTCTGCATGTAAACATAGGCCCGAGCGGGACTGTCTGTACTTAAGTGCAACACTGATGTGGATGTAGGACGACAGGAGGGCCATGTGTTGACACGTGGCGCAACTTGAACCCTCCTGCCGCTGGAAGTGCGAGTGCGACGGCGGACTCGCACTCGTCTGGTTGCCCTCGTGCTGACGGCGTCGATTCGCGCGGGGAACCCGGTCTCGCACAATCGACATCGTCGGAAGGACGCCGTCGCCGCCCGCAGGGCGTTCGCCCAGTGGAACCAATTTTCCATTGCCGGGTACAACTGCGATATGCGCACGGAGGAGAAGATATGTCGAGCGCAGACCTGAGCCAATCGGGCTGTGACCTCCGCGTGCCAACGACATGGCGTCGCCAGTCGACATGCGCCTACTCGATCAAAGGCAAGCGTCCGATGGCAACTGCCCAGGTTCGGTCGGAAACTGCGCCCTCAACCGGGAAGAAAATGAGCGACAACCAAAACGAACGTACCGCGGCCCCGCCAGGCTATATTCGTCTCAGCGAGCCGCCCGAAGTCAGATACTGGATGCGGGAATTCGGCTGCACCGAGACGGAGCTCGTGGGCGCTGTCGTAGCCGTCGGCAACTCGACGCGCGCCGTGTGCCATTACTTCGCCCGTCCCAACCGATGGCGAACATGAGCTGTTGGCAGCTATAACTAACCCTGCCAGTCATGTCGCCTTGTCGCAACGTCGCCGCGCTGGTCGGGCGTACGAGATACTGACGCACTGCGGCGATACCGTCACCAACGGCTCGTACAGCAACGATCATCTCAGCTTTGCCGCAGCCGAGATGGAACGTCCAATACTCCATGGAACACCCGTCGCTCTTGACGTTCGGACGAGAACTCCGCCTACACGCGAATCGGTGAATGGTGGGGCGCCTTCGTCTAGGTAGGGACCGATACTTCGCGAAACTGTCCAAGAGAACATGATGAACTCACGAGCCGGGCCTTCCGCTGCGATTGTCGCCCTTGTCACGTTTGCGCTCGCCGCTGCCGGTTGCGGCCATGAGAGCAATGCGCCGCCTGCCGACCGCTCGCCCGCGTCGTCGGCCGTCACCCCGGCGCCGAGCGTTCCCGATGCCGCCGTGGCTACACAGGCGCCGTCGGAAGCTGGTTCCAACTCGGCCACGGCAAATGCGAACGATCCGTCGATGAAGCCCATGACCAAGGCGGAAGAGCGCAATGCCATGCCGATGCCTGGACAGGCAAACGACCATTCGACGCTGGCGAACGACGCAAAGAAGCCGTAACACTCCGCAGGGACCGGCGACCCTCCCAGCACATCGCCGACATCCTGCCGGGGCCTCGCGTCCAGATCGCGATCGTTCCTTTAATCCTCGTCGACGCCTTTCGGTGTCACCACTGCCGTCTCTGGCGGCTCGACTTCCTCGAGCAACCCGGCGTCATCGTTGGCTGGCTTGTTGACCCGCGTCGACACCGGGTACGTCCGCATCTCGTCGGGTAGGGCTTCAGCAGCTCGCCGGCATTGGGCGCCTCGTCGATCGACTTGTCTTTCGCCCAGTGCGGGATCAGGCCCCGGCGCATGGCGGCCAGTTCGCGCGTACCTTCGCGATCGATGCGGACGACGGGCAGTTCCTGGCTTGGTGCTACGTTGTAGCGCGCCTTCAGGTCAACTGCGAACGGCACGCCAAAGGCAAGCGCCAGCGAAGACCGTGTGCGTGTGGAGTTCGTACCGGCCGCACATCGCGACGCCTGACTAAGGAGTCGCCGCCGATAACGTGCGCTGCGATTCCAGCGCATCCAAGCGGCGCTCAAGCGTCTGGATCAGTTCGTCTTTTTTCCGATCTTCCTCGTCTCTCTTCCGGTCTGCCAAGTACAGCGCTTGGATAGCCGCGAGAGCGACGCCGTCCTCATCGATGGTGGCGATGTGTTTCTCATCCATTCCGAGACCAAACGCGGCGCGGAAGTCCTGCGCCATCGGTCCTAGATGAATCTGGTCCTTCTCGACCTTGTAGCGCCAGGTCGAGATCGGCAGGGAGGCAACCTTGGTAAGGATCGACGCTGAGTCCACGCCTATGAGCTCCACTTTCGAGTCGCGATCGGAGTTGTTGGTCCACGTTCCGCCGTCGCTTAGAAATGCGCCGGTCCAAGTGGCAATGGTTTCTCCCAGGACAAAGTCCCCGATGCCGACGTATTTAGCGCCGTAGCCGCTGGCAAGTTGGCTGTGGTAATCGATCGACAGGCCATTCAACGCGCCGATACGGAAAACGCTCTCAAGTGCGCCACAATTCATGGGACTTGAGGAGTTCCACAGGTCGAACACGGCGCAAAGTGTTTGATCGGCAACGGCTTTGAATCCAGCAGCGATACCGAATTGCCCGGAGGCAACGTTGTTCTGGCCGCCAAGCACCACGCTCGAAGTGCTGGAGGCAACGTTGTTTTGGCCGCCAAGCACCACGCTCGACGTGCCGGAGGCAATGTTGAAAAAGCCTCCCACCACCGCACTGAGCTCTCCGGAAGCCAGGTTTTGGTCTCCCCCCGATACCACCGAGTCCGATCCCGACGAACTGTTAAGAAATCCGCCAGAAACGGCGGAGGCGTTCCCTGTCGCAGAATTGTCGATTCCGCCACTGACGGTCGCGAACGCGCCCGATGCGAGGTTGTTCTCGTAGTTGCCAGGCGTCCTGAAGTAGCCGACGACATCCATCGCGAGGTTGGCCTTGCCACCGCGTACCTGCACGCTGATCTCGTTGTTCGTCGTGTTGATCTTGGCCGTCGTCGACACCGTGTTGAAGGCGATGCTGCCGATATATACCTCGGTCGCCGTGCTGCCGAACGTCGACCCCTGCGGCAGGATCTCGATGTCGCCGGACGCCGCGGTGGTGGGTATTCCGAACACCTGGAGCTGCACCGCCGCTGCTCCCAGTCCGCTCGGCAGCTGCGACGTGCATACGCTGTTGCCGCCCTGGATCGTGTACGTGCGGATCTCGTTGGCCGAGAACGGATCGGCAGTGTGGGCGGGCGTACCGTTGCCCTGGAAGACGGCGGGAAACGTGCCGCGGGTCTCCACCAGCCGGCAGGGTGTGACCGGCGTATAGACCACATCGTCCCCGGAATCGCCGATGGCCTTGGTGAAGCCAGCGGCGGCATTCGAAGACGCAACCGGTTGCAGCAACGCTGGGTTGATCGGTGCGGTGCCGACCAACGAGCGGGCGATGACGTCGCGCACCCCGTCGAGGGTGCCGGCCATGCTCGCCGCCAGCAATTGGTCAGCGCGAAGCTGCATCAGCATCGCGCGCAACTGGTCGGAGGTTATTCCGGCCGCGGATTGAAGCATCGCGTCGCCACGCTCGCCGACGATGCGATCGACCACCGACGCGCGATTCTGGTCGATGGCCAGCAGCAGCCCGTCGGGGCCGGCCGCCACCGCTTGCATCGATATCAGTCCCACGCTGGTGGCAATCCACAATCCACGGGTTGTGCGGCGAAGTTGGTGCGCGACGAGCGTCCGGCTCCAGCATTTCGCATGCATAGATTTCCTCGGGGGATGAATAAAGGGCGCCAGGCGCGGAAGTGGCACAGAGTCTCGCGCGACGGTGGCACCATTGGACTCCGATCAAGGGCTCTCCGCAAATTGCCGCGTCGCCGGTGCTCGAACGAGTGCAGGCCACGGCTTTGCTATCGCATGCAGCAATTGCGGATGCGTTGGGCCGATTGGCGAGTGGCGCGAACAAGCGAGCAAGCGAGCAAGCATCGGGACGCGCGAGATATCGCGCCCCCTAGGCCGTGATTCGTCGCCTCTACTCGTCCCGCTATTCGCCAGATGGCGAGCGCTGGGTCCGCCCAGTTCGGGATCAGGCCCTTGCGCATCTCGGCGAGCTCGCGCTTTCCTTCGCGATCGAGGCGCACAACATCTACTGGCTTGGCGCGAAGTTATGGCGAGCCTTGAGATCGACCGGGAACGGCACGCCGAAGGCTAACGCCAAAGCGGCCGGGTGCGTGTGGAGTTCGTGGCGGCCGGACATCCCGTTGCCCAGTCAAGGGGTCAGCGCCGGCAACGCGCGCGGCAACTCCAGCGCCTCGAGCCGACGCGTGAGCGCCTGGATTCGCTCGTCCTTTTTCCGGCCCTCGTCGTCTCTCCTTCGATCCTCCGCGTCCCTCTTGCGGTCTGCCAAATAAAGCGCTTGTATCGCCGCGAGCGCTACCCCGTCCGCGTCGATCGTGGCGATGTGCTTTTCATCAGCGCCCAGGCCGAATGCCGCGCGGAAGTCCTGCGCCATCGGCCCGAGGTGAATCTGCCCCTGCTCGACCTTGTAGCGCCATGTCGAGATCGGCAGCGACGCAACCTTGGCGAGGATCGAGGCCGAGTCCACGCTCGTGATCTCCACCTTCGAGTCGCGATCGGAGCTGTTGGTCCACGTACCGCCGTCGCTGAGAAATGCGCCGGTCCAGGTGCCAATGGTTGTGTTCGGAAAGAAATCACCGATGGCGACCCATCTCGTGCCATAGCCGCTGGACAATTGACTGAAATAGTCGACCGACATGCCCGAAGTGGCGCCGATACGAAAGACGTTCGCAGTCCCCAGACAGCCCATCTGCAAGTCTGAGTTCCAGAGGTCGAAGACGGCGCAGCTGTCTTCATCCGCCACCGCATTGATGCCAGCGGCGATACTTCCCATCGCCGATGCAGTGTTGGCAAGGCCGCCAAGCACCACGCTATCCAGGCCGGAGGCAACGTTGTCGTCGCCGCCCACCACGGTACTAGCACTTTCCGAAGCCACGTTATTGGCTCCGCCTGACACCACCGCGACCTCTCCCGTGGCACTGTTGTTGATACCACCGCCAACCGTCGCGCCGCCGCCCGATGCGACGTTGTTGAAGTAGTTGCCCGGCGTCCTGAAATAGCCGACGACGTCCATCGCGACATTGGCCTTGCCACCGCGCACCTGCACGCTGATCTGGTTATTGGTCGTGTTGATCTTGGCCGTCGTCGATACGGTGTTGAAGGCGATGCTGCCGATGAACACTTCGGTGGCCGTCTTGCCGAACGAAGTCCCTTGCGGCAGGATCTCGAGATCGCCTGAGGCCCCGGTGGTCGGGATGCCGAACACCTGCAGCTGCACCGCCGCCGCGCCCAGTCCGCTCGGCAGCTGGGTGAGGCACACGCTATTGCCCCCCAGCACGGTGTAGGTGCGGATCTCGTTGACGTTGAACGGGAACGCCGTGTGCGAGGGTCCGTTGCCCTGGTAGACCGCCGCGAAGCTGCCGCGCGTCTCTACCAGGCGGCAGGGCGTGACCGGCGTGTAGACGACGTCGTCTCCGGTATCGCCGATGGCCTTGGTGATGCCGGCGCCGCCATTCGAACCAGACGCCGTCTGCAACAGCGCCGGATTGACGGGATCGTTGCCGACAAGCGAGCGGGCGATCACGTCGCGAACCCCCTCCAATGTTCCCGCCATGCTCGCCGCCAGCAGCTGGTCCGCGCGCAGCTGCATCAGCATCGCGCGAAGCTGGTCGGAGGTTATTCCCGCGCCGGATTGAAGCATCGCGTCGCCCCGCTCGCCGACGATGCGATCGACTACCGCTGCGCGGTTCTGATCGATGGTGAGCAGTGGGTTGGCATTAGCCGCCAATGCCGATATGGGCAGCATCCCGATGCAACAGGCACTCCAGAGACAAACGCCTGCACGGATACAGAATTTCGCGTCCATGAGTCCCCCGGAAATTCAAGAAAGGACGCCGGGCGCGGATGTCTGAAGGCGCCCCGCTCGGCGGTGGGCATAATTGAACTCTCATCCGGGCCGGCCGGCAAATTATCGGGGGGCCCGAGCCGACGATCCCGACGGGGGAGCTCGGGCGGTTGGGGCATCAGCGGGCAACGCTGCGGATCGCCGGCAATTACGCGTATGGCGCGGATGACAATGCACAAAACGCCTATTCCACCGGTCGCCTGCCAAGCCGTACGATGGCAGCATGAAGTCTTGCCCTGGTGCAATGACGACGATTCGCAGCTCGACCTCGTCACCATACCGACAAGTGCCGGCGACGGCTTTGCTATCGCGCGCAGCAACTGAGGGTGCGTCGGGCCGATGGGCGAGTGGCGCGTACAAGCGATCGCACGTCTTCAACTATGCACGCGAATGGGGCTCGACTGACCGGCCAAATCAGTGCCAGGGTGTGAATGGCTTCACCGAACAGCGCCGGGATGTTCATGTCGACGACGCCACGTTCGAGATCGTCAAGAAGGCCGCAGATCGCCCTACGCGCGACGCGATGATGCTGGCCTGTCTCGCACGTCAACGACCGGCCGACGTGCTGCGCACGCGCCTCTCCGACGTCAAGGAAGGGCTTCTCGCGGTGACGCAGGCAAAGACCGTCCACAAGCTGCGTATGTCCGTCGCAACAGCAGCTGGGCCACAGCAGCATCAAGACGACGGAGATCTACGTGCGCGCCCGAGCCGGCGACCGCGTCAAGCCGACTCGATGAACGAATTGCGGACCGGAGCGGCATTTACGGACCAGAGGATGCGCGAAAGGACGGCGCAACACTTTGATTCGGTGGCTCCCCGACCTGGGCTCGAACCAGGGACCTGCGGATTAACAGACCGACGCGCGAGACCACATAATGTCTTGCTGATTTAGTAACTTAGCGCAGTCCGACTGGTTCTATTTTTAGCGAGATACGGCGACTTATGCCCTGTTTGCGGTCCGCCGCGCCCGCGAAATAGAACCAGAGCAGATCTGGCCTCACGGACCCACGACACACCTGAGCCATCGTTATTTGGATGCGTTCGGCGCACTGAGCACGAACCAAGCGCCCTTCACTTCCGCCTACTTCGACGCTTCCCTATCGTAGGCGCGCGCTGCTTCCAGAATGCCTTTCAGGAGAGGAGAGATCTCACCCTTGCGGTAAGCGCAATGGAGATCAAGGTGTGTGTGCAAACCAACAGCGCCCCGAAGCGGCCGATAGCAAAGTCCGGGGAGGCGCAAAGCCTGAACCGACTCCGGAGCGATCTCAACTCCAAAGCCGTTGGCCACCATAATCAGCGCCGAGACGACGTCGCCGGCGCGCTGGCTAACTCTTGGCTCGAATCCATTTTCGAAGCAGAGTGCACGAAGCCAATCGGCATGGAGGGGATCACGCGCCATGAGAAGCGGCTCATTCTTCAACGCTGAAAAATTAACGTACCGTCGTTTCGCAAGATGGTTGGATTCGTGAACTGCCAGCACCAATCGTTCTTTCGCAATGACCTCGACGGTCAAATCCGGTTCGTCAGGCAAATAGCGATCAAACGTGATCAAAATTCTATGCTGTCGCAGAGCCTGGATTTGGGCTGCCTGCGGAACGTTCAGTAGCGATACTTCCACCTGGGGATGCTTCTTCGAGTAGCGGCGGAGGATTGCCGGCACGATTGATATTGCTCCCGAGCCGAAAACCCCAATGTTTAGGCGGCCGGCTTCACCTGCGCCCACTCGTCTCGTTTGATCAGAAGCAAACGAGACCATTGCCGCGATCTCGCGGGCACCCGGCAATAACGCTTCGCCGGCGGCCGTAAGTTGCACACCCCACGGCCTCCGCTCAAACAGCAGAACACCGAGTTCTTCCTCCAGTAACCTCACTAGGCGTGAGATGGGTGGCTGCGAGATGTGAAGCCTGGCAGCCGCTTTGCCGAAGTTTCGCTCCTCGGCAACAGCGATGAAGTATTTCAACTGGCGCAAATCCACGACCGAACACCTCGATACAAAAGTTGTATGGACGATGCGAAAAAAAATATTGGACTGTTGACTCCCCCGGGATAAGATTACTCGCGCTGAAAAACAACAAACTTCCTTGCAGGGGCCATGAATCGCTTTGCCACAGCGACTCACGGCAGTCTGATCGTGGCCGTTTTCCGCCGAAAACGGAGGAGGTAAACCACCACGTCGTATTCGCGCCGTGGTCGAGCTTAACCCCAAGTGGTCCGGCCACTCTACCAGTTACCGCTTTCCCACATCGAACCCAAGGACCAGATATGAGTAGCAAAAATCTATTTGTGCGGACATCGCTCTGGACAGCCATTAGCGCCGCTGCATTGGTGCTTCCGTCCGGCGCATCCGTCGCGCTTGCCGCAACGCTACCCACCGTACAGGCGAGCATTGCTCCGCAATCGATCAACATGGCGGCACAAGGCGGCACGATTAATGTAGAACTGACTTCCGCAGATGGGGACCTCTCTGCTTGCACTATAAGCAACGTCCATATCGGACCTACGGCACCGATCTCGGTCTCAACCTCAGCGGGCGGCCGTAAGTGGGTCGCGAGCTTCAACAAAAGTGATCTGTCGTGGCTGCCCGCATTCGATTCCGTGGTCGTGGTAACTACCGGAACGATTCAATGTCCGGGAGCGAGCGGAAACTTGATCGCGAGCGGGACAGCCAAGATTATGAAACCCGTCAGCGTGCAAGCGACGGTGAAGCCGATCATCACGATCGGCAAGAATCAATTCAAGGATCTGAACGGAAATGGCAAACTGGACCCGTATGAGGATTGGCGTCTGCCAGTCGCGACACGGGTTGAGGATCTACTTTCCCAGATGACGCTGGCTGAAAAGGCCGGCCTGATGCATATCATATCTTTCAGTTCCAGCAACAACCAGGACACCATCCAGAACAAGCAAATCCACTACCTTACTCTGCGTGGCGGTTTTGCAACTGCGGGTGCGGCAGCGTCGTCGTTAAATTCTTGGCAGCAATTTGCGGAAGGGACCCGACTGGGTATCCCCCTAGTAATCAATTCCAATCCCCTTAATAATCTCGGCGGTGGCAATGCAGTGTTCGAGCCGGGCGGCGGTCCTGGTCTGTTCTCGATCTGGCCTGGCACTCTTGGCATGGCGGCGATGAACGACCCCACGCGCATCCAACAGTTCGCCGCGATCCAGCAAACCGAGTGGCGTGCGACCGGCATTCGGAAGATGTACGGCTACCAAGTTGACGTAACCACCGAGCCGCGCTGGACGCGAAATGAAACCACGTTCGGTGAGGGACCAGCGCTCAATGCGTCAATTGCAAGGAGCCTGGTGCTTGGCAACCAGGGCCAGCAGCTTGGCATGGATTCGGTGGCCGAGACTATGAAGCATTTTCCGGGTCACGGTCCGGAACCGTTCGGCCTCGACGCTCACAACGCTGAAGGGCAGTGGACGATTTATCCGACGCCGGGCAGTCTCTTCGCTTACCACATCGTGCCATTTCAGGCGGCTGTAGATGCGGGCGTCAGCGCCATCATGTCGTACTACCCACGTCCCGACAATTCGCGAAGCGGTGTCCAGCTGCCAGCGGACTGGTGGCAATCGCCGACCGAGCAATTCGAGGAAGTTGGCGCGGCCTTCAACGAGACCTTGATCACCAAGCTGCTGCGCGGATATATGGGGTTCAAGGGCTATGTCAACACAGACTCCGGCGTCATGTGTAATCCCCCTGCTGGCGTCTGCACTGATTGGGGTGTTCAAAATCTGACAATCCCGCAGCGCTACGCCAAGGCGATCCATGCCGGTGTAAACCTGTTCTCGGAAAGCCAGGACCCGACGCAGTTGATAGCCGCCGTGAATCAAGGTCTCGTAACCGAACAGGATCTCAATACCTCAGTTCGGTTCTTGCTGACCGAGATGTTCAACCTGGGTCTTTTCGAGGATCCTTATGTTGATCCCACGCAGGCTCAGGCGATTGCACACGCACCGGCTTGGCAGATGGTCGCGGATCAAGCGCACAGAGAGTCGCTCGTGCTGATGCGTAATGATCAACACGTGTTGCCCATTGTGAACCCGGTGAGGCTGTACGTTCAGGTGTTCACATCGGGCGCTGCTAACGCCGCAGCCCAGACAGCAGCCATGAAGGCTCTGTTCGCCGGCGATCCGGTTGTGACCGTCGTGGATACCCTGGCTCAGGCAAATGCCGCACTGATTTGGCTACGACCGAGCCAGGTTGAGCTCCCCGATAAGTCGAGGATCGATATTGCAATCGGGCCTAACACGGGCATCGATGTCGCTACAGTGCAGCAGATCCAGCAGACGGTTCCTACGGTGACGGCGATTAATCTCGCAACGGCTTGGGTGATGAACGCGACATATAACGTGGAATCCGGGGCAGCGGCGGTGATCGGTACCTATGACGTCGAGGCCCAGGCGTTGATTGACTTGGTGCGCGGGCGGTTCCAGCCGAGTGGCAAGCTGGTCATGTCGATTCCGGCGAACGAGGCAACAATCGATAACAATTTGACCGACGTCCCGGGGTACTTGGAGCCAAACTATTCGTACAAGAATGCCGTAAACGATACGTACATCTTCGGCTTCGGCAAGTCTGGCTTTTAATAGGTAGACAACGGGCCGAGGAGGTTGAAAGTTAGCCTTCTCGGTCTTTGTTAGCGAGTAGTCTCCTCGGAGCTTGATCTACTCTGGTGCCCCTCCAGCCAGAGCGGTATTGACCGGCGCGAAAGCGCCGGTTGTTTTTTTGAGACGAGCTCAATACAAGAGGCGGCCTCCATATTGACGGTCTGCAGCTTTAATACATCGACCAGTTAGGTCAGAGTTGCCGTCGTTGCGCCCATGACGGAATTCTAGATCGCTGCGGATTCGTTAACGGTGCCGTTCACTGAGCCTTAACCAATTCCGCCAACGCGACTTGTTCTTAGCGCTTGAGGACGGGCAAATTCCGTATCGAAGAGCAAGAAGCCGCCGAGTGGTCCAGACCACGTGGATGGCGCCCTTCATTAGCCCGACTGACTCGCCTGCGGCACTAATAAACGAAGACATGCCGCGAAGCCAGCCGCCCCGAGACGGCTCCAGGCGCAGCCCGTCCTCTCCCACATAGATGTGACCACAGGAAAAGCGCTTCGTCGTCGACCGTTGCAATCGCATCGACAAGCGGTCTTCCCGCATTATCAGCGAGGTGATCGCAAAAAGCTGAAGCCGTCACGCCGCAGGCAGTTGATGCAGTGGGTTGTCGAGCGTGAGATCAGCCATCAACTTCTTTCGGGAACATGCACCTATCAGGATGCTCTGGCTGAAGGACTGGTAACGGAGCCGCGCTACCGGACGAGCGCCCGATCCTGGCGGCAGCGAAAGAATAGTATGCAACCATCTGATTGCCCTTCCTGAGAGAGGGGTAACACTTCATTCCGGACACATGGGTAACACTTCTGTACTTTGCGGGAGCGCAAAGTGCCTTGGCAGGAGTGTTACAAGATGGATGAGCGTCTTCGATTTGTGGCCCGGTTGCTCGACGGCGAGAAGATGGCAGCGCTATGCCGCGAGTTCGATGTCTCACGCAAGACCGGCTACAAGATCTTCCAACGTTATAAGGACTGCGGGCTCGAAGGACTGACCGACCGCAGTCGTCGGCCCTACCGGCAGGCCAACCAGCTGCCCGTTCAGATCGAGAAGCTAATCGTGCAGCTCAAGCGCGAGCGGCCGAGCTGGGGCGCCCCGAAGATCGGCGAGAAGCTGCGGCGGCTGCATAGCGATATCCCGACCCCGGCCATCAGCACCGTGCATGCGGTGCTCGATCGCCGTGGCCTGGTCAGCCGCGGGCGCAAGCGGCGCTACCGCGCTCAGGGCACGCCCCTGTCCAGGCCGCTGCGTCCCAATGATCTGTGGTGCGCCGATTACAAAGGCGAGTTCATGCTCGCCGATCGGCGTTATTGCTACCCGCTTACCATCACCGACTTTGCCAGCCGCTACTTGTTGAGCTGCGAGGCTCTCTCGAGCACTAAGGAAATCTATGCCTTCACCGTCTTCGAGCGGGTGTTCAAGGAGTTCGGCTTGCCCCGAGCCATCCGCACCGACAACGGCGTGCCCTTCGCCAGTCCGCATGCTCTGTTCGGCTTGAGCAAGCTCGCAGTCTGGTGGCTACGGCTCGGCATTCACATCGAGCGCATCAAGCCCGGCCATCCCGAGCAGAATGGCCGCCACGAGCGCATGCACTTGACCTTGAAGAAGGAAGCCACCAAGCCAGCGGCACAGAACTTCCTGCAGCAACAAGCGAAGTTCGACGACTTCATCGATTGCTACAACCGCGAACGGCCGCACCAGGCGCTCGACATGAAATACCCCGCCGAGCTCTACTCGCCTTCGCCGCGCCCCTACCACGGTCTCGACGAGCTTCACTACCCGTTCCACGACCGAACCATCACCGTCACCCACTGCGGCCGAATTTGCTTCGGCCGTCGCAAGATCAATCTGAGCACCGTCTTCGCCGGCCAGAACGTCGGCGTGAAGGAGGTCAGCGATAAAATATGGCTCGTCAGCTTTATGGACTACGACTTAGGCTTCTTCGATAACGAGATCGGTCGCCTCGGCACCGCCGACAACCCGTTCGCCGCAAAAGTGTTACCTATGTGTCCGGTATAAAACGTTACCCATGTGTCCGGAATAGACCATTGAATAATTGGCTCCCCGACCTGGGCTCGAACCAGGGACCTGCGGATTAACAGTCCGTCGCTCTACCAACTGAGCTATCGGGGAATCGGGCGGCCCACACGATTTTCATGGGCCGGGCAAGCCAGCAATTATAGCTTTTTCGGGGCTCGCGGGTCAATTGCAGCCCGCGTGTCCTTGCCTGGCATGGGACGCGAGGCTTCGCTCACGTGCGGCGCCGCGAGGCGCAGGTAATGGAACATGCTCCACAAGGTCAGCAGCGCCGCGACCCACAACGCGACGGTGCCGAGCCAGGGCGTCGAAATGCCCGGGATCACCGGCTCCCACAACAGCAGCGCGATGATCGCGACCATCTGTGCCACGGTCTTCACCTTGCCGGCGAATGCGACGGCGACGCTCTTCGATTTGCCGAGCTGCGCCATCCATTCGCGCAACGCGGAGATGGCGATCTCGCGGCCGATGATGATGATTGCGAGCCAGCTGTCGGCGCGACCGAGCTGCACGAGCATGATGAGCGCGGCGGCGACCATCAGCTTGTCGGCGACCGGATCGAGGAACGCGCCGAACGCGCTGACCTCGCCCCAGCGTCGCGCCAGATAGCCGTCGAGCCAGTCGGTGATCGCGGCCAGCGCGAACACGCTCATCGCCAGCCAGTTCTTGGCGGCCGGCGGCAGCACATCGTCGGGGAGGTAGTAAACGCCGACGAACACCGGGATCAGCACGATCCGCAGCCAGGTCAGCGCGATGGGAATATTGAGAGTCACGGCCGGTTCGGCGCCGCAATCCCGGCACGGCCTCCTCGTCGAAGACCGCCGGACGGCTCCGCTATTCTAACCCGGGCCACCAAGGGCCCTTTGCGCATCGACGCGCCGGCTAATGCAGCTGCGTGTAGATCCGCTGCGCGAGTGCACGGCTGATGCCGGGGACGCGCGACAAGTCGTCGACGCTCGCCGCGACGATGCCGCGCAGGCCGCCGAAGTGCGCGAGCAGCGCCTTGCGCCGCGTGGCGCCGATGCCGCTGATCTCCTGCAGCGACGACGTGGTGCGCGCCTTGCCGCGGCGCGCGCGATGCCCCTGGATCGCGAAGCGATGCGCCTCGTCGCGGATCTGCTGCAGCAGGTGCAGCCCCGGATGGTCGGATGGCAGGTTGAGCACGTCGTCGCGGCCCGGAAACACGATGTCCTCGAGCCCGGGCTTGCGTTCGGGACCCTTGGCAATGCCGATGACGGGCACGCCGTGCAGCCCCTGCTCCATCAGCACCTCGGCGGCAATGTTCACCTGGCCCTTGCCGCCGTCGATGACGAGCAGGTCGGGCGGCGGATACTCGCCGGCGACGATCCGCGAATAGCGGCGCGCCAGTGCCTCGCGCATCGCCGCGTAGTCGTCGCCGCCCTGCACCGGCTTGACGTTGAACTTGCGGTACTCGCTGTTGCGCATCGCCAGCTTGTCGAAGATCACGCACGAGGCCACGGCCGCCTCGCCCATCGTGTGCGACACGTCGAAGCATTCGATCCGCTGCGCCGTCGGCGGCAGCCCCAGCGCCTGCTGCAACGCCGCGAGGCGCTCCTCCTGCGTGGCCTTCTGCGCGAGGCGCTGCGCGATCGCCAGCGTGGCGTTCTGCGACGCCATCGTCAGCCACACGCGGCGCTCGCCGCCCGGGTTGAGCACGATCTCCACTTTGCGCGCGGCTTGCGCCGACAGCACGTCGGCGAGCGCCTCGATGTCCTCGGCGTCGGGCACCACGATCGTCGGCGGCACCGGGCGCTCGAGGTAGTGCTGCGCGAGGAACGCGGCGACGACGTCGGCGATCGACACGCCGTCCGCGTGCTGCGGAAACCACGTGCGGTCGCCGACGTGGCGGCCGCCGCGCACCATCACCACGTTGACGGCCGTCAGCCCGCGCTCCGACACCGTGGCGACGACATCGATGTCGCCGGCCGTGGCGCTCTCGACGAACTGTCGCGATTGCAACTGGTTGATGCGCGTGATCTTGTCGCGCACGCGCGCCGCGCGCTCGAATTCCAGCGCCGTGCTGGCGGCGTCCATCTGCTGCTGCAACTGCGCCAGCACGACGTCGGTCTTGCCCTGCAGGAAGAGCTCGGCGGACTCGACATCGCTGCGGTAATCGGCCTCGCTGATGTGGCCGACGCAAGGCGCGGTGCAGCGCTGGATCTGGTAGAGCATGCACGGCCGCGAGCGGTTGGCGAACACCGAGTTCTCGCATACGCGCAGCTGGAACACCTTCTGCAGGAGCGCGATGCCTTCGCGCACGGCGCCCGCGCCGGGGAACGGTCCGAAGTAGCGGTTCTCGCGGTCCAGTGTGCCGCGATGGAAGCGCAATTGCGCGAACGTCTCGCCGGTGATGCAGATATACGGGTAGCTCTTGTCGTCGCGGAAGAGGATGTTGTAGCGCGGCTCGAGCGCCTTGATCAGGTTGTTCTCGAGCAGCAGCGCCTCGCCCTCCGAGCGCGTCACCGTGGTCTCCACACGGGCCACCTGCGACACCATCGACGCGATGCGCGTCTCGTGCGCCGACTTCTGGAAGTAGTTCGACACGCGCTTGCGCAGGTCGCGCGCCTTGCCGACGTAGAGCGCACCCCCGGCGGCGTCGAACATGCGGTAGACGCCCGGACGGTTCGGCAGGGAGCGCAAAAGCTCCGACGCGTCGAACCGGGCGAGCGTGGCGTCGACCTTCGCCGTGTGCTGGTTGATCCGCGAGACCTTGGTCATGTTCGCGGGATCCTCGCGCGCCTTCGCGACCACGCGCGAGACTTCGTCGCCGGTGTCACGCCGCCATCCCGAGATACGCGGTGATGTCGGCGAACACGGCGTCGAACATCGCCGGGGTCAGCCGTCGCGTGTTGGTGTTGTAGCGACTGCAATGGTAGCTGTCGAACAGCGCGTGGCCGGCGACGTCGTGGCGCGCGCCGTGGCCGAAGCGGTAGGCGCTACGCGCCGCGCCGAGCGCCACGAGCGCGGCGTCGTGCGCGATGCGGCCGAGTGCCAGCACGGCGGTGCCTGGGCGCAATTGCATGAGGTCGGCCGCGAGATAGGCGTTGCAGGCGTCGATTTCCGACGGTAACGGCTTGTTCCCCGGCGGCAGGCACTTGACGGCGTTGTTGATGCGGCAGCCGATGAGCGCAAGGCCGTCATCGCGCGCGGTCGACCCCGGCGCCGACGCGAAGCCGAAGCGGTGCAGCGTGGCATAGAGGATGATTCCTGCATGGTCGCCGGTGAACGGCCGCCCGCTGGCGTTGGCGCCATGCATGCCGGGAGCGAGTCCGACGATGACGAGACGGGCTTCGTCGTCGCCGAACGGCGGCACGGGCTTGCACCAGTAGCCGGGATGCTCGGTGCGCACCGCGTCGAGGAAGTCGGCGAGCCGCGTGCAGCGGCGGCAGCCCGGATCGTAGGTGGCAGAGGCCGCGATACCGGGCACAATGGAGGTTTTTTGTCGAACGCGCATCGCGACGGACAATGCTAGCACGCCGCTGTGGGCGTCCCGGCCGCGACCGCAGGCATTGCCTCCCCAATGGTCCGCCACTTCCCGCACCTCGAGATCCTCGCGCAGCCCGCCGCCAAGACGCGCACGCGCGGCGTGCCGCTGCTCTTCGTGCACGGCGGCTACTGCGATGCGTGGTGCTGGCGACCGTTCTTCATGCCCTGGTTCGCCGCGCGCGGCCACGATGCCTACGCCGTGTCGCTGCGCGGCCATGGCGGCAGCGATGGCCACGAGACGCTGTTCGGCGCGAGCGTCGACGACTATGCCGCCGACGTGCTGCGTGCGGTGCGCGACATCGGCGGCGAGCCGGTGCTGATCGGGCATTCGATGGGTGCGGCGGTGATCGAGCGCATTCTCGAGCGGCATCCGATGCGCGCCGCGGCGTTGCTCGCGCCGGTGCCGCCGAGCGGGCTCGTCGCGGTAGCGGCGCGGATGATGACGCGCCGCCCGGACTACCTGGTGCAGATGGCGCGCTTCGATCGTGACGACATGGCGGCCGACGTGCTGGCGGCGCTGCGTCCGTTCTATTTCACCGATGACATGGACGCGACGCTTCTGCGCGAGGCGGGACGGCACCTGTGGCCCGAATCG
Organism: uncultured Pseudomonadota bacterium; assembly: GCA_963781395.1. Classification (GTDB taxonomy): domain Bacteria; phylum Pseudomonadota; class Gammaproteobacteria; order Burkholderiales; family Casimicrobiaceae; genus VBCG01. Next base: position 41,078 of record CAWAFO010000008.1, on the reverse strand, counting down.
TCGCGTGCACTGTTCGACCTGTCGGTGCGCATGCCGCCGATGCGTCGCGTGCCGCCGCCGCCGCTGTTCGTGCTCGGCGCCGCGGACGATGCGATCTGTCCGCCCACGGACGTGAAAGAGACCGCGCGCAACCATGGCGTCGAGCCCGCGATCGTCGACGGCCTCGCGCACATGCTGATGCTGGTGCCGGGCTGGGAGCGCGCGGCGGCGCCGCTGGCGCGCTGGATCGACAATCTCGGCAAGGCCCGCGACAAGGGGCGTTGAATCACCGATGGATTCCCGCCTTCGCGGGAATGACGGCAGCAGGCGCGCGACAACGGGCGTTGAGCCACCATTGGATTCCCGCCTTCGCGGGAATGACGGCATTGCTTGCCTTGCGTCACCACGCCGTCGTCCCCGCGAAAGCAGGGACCCAGGCCGAAATGCGCTTCCCGCGCTCAGTCCGCCGCAGCAACCTTCGCCGGGTGCGCGGTGACGTAATCGAGGAACTCGTCAGCGGGCAGCGGCTTGCTCGCCCAGAACCCCTGGAAGCAGTGGCAGCCGCGCGCCTCGAGGAACGCGAGCTGCTCGCGCGTGCCGACGCCTTCGGCGACGACCTTGAGGCCGAGGCCGCGCGCGAGACCGATGATCGCCTCGGTGATCGCCGCATCCTGGGGATCGGTCTCGAGGTCGGCGATGAACGAGATATCGATCTTCAGCGTGTCGATCGGGAAGTGCTTGAGGTGCGTCAGCGATGAATACCCGGTGCCGAAATCGTCGATCGCCACGGTGAAGCCGGCACTGCGCAACTCGTGCAGCACCCTGCGTATCGCATCGAGGTCGTGCAGGAGGCTCGTCTCGGTGACCTCGAGCTCGATCCAGCCGGGCTCGCAGCCCGCCTCCGCGACGATCTGCGAGATGCGCTGCGCGAGATCTTCGCGATAGAACTGGCGTGCCGACAGGTTGACCGATACGTTGAGCGCGAGGCCGGCCTTGCGGAATTCGTGCGCCTGCGCGGCGGCGGCGCGCAGCACCCATTCGCCGAGCGCGTGGATGAGGCCCGACTCCTCGGCCAGCGGGATGAACACGTTGGGCGGCACGTTGCCGTGCTCGGCGTCGTTCCAGCGCAGCAGCGCCTCGGCGCCGACCACCTGGCGGTCGGTGATGCGAACCACGGGCTGGAAGTGCAGCGCGAGCTCGCCCGCCTTGAGCGCCGCACGCAACGCGGTTTCCAGCGTGTGCTGGCGCAGCCGGTGCTCGGCGAGGCTCGAGTCGAGGAACTGATAGGTGTTGCGGCCGAGGTCCTTGCTGCGGTACATCGCCACGTCGGCGTGCTTGAGCAGCTCCTCCGGATCGTCCGAATCGTCGGGATACACGGCGATGCCGATCGACGACGTCACGTAGATGTCGTGCTCCTCGACACGGAACGGCTGCGAGATCGCGTCGAGCAGCTTCTGCGCGATGCGCCCGAGCACGTTCGGCTCGTCGAACTCCTCGACGATCACCATGAACTCGTCGCCGCCCAACCTCGCGAGCAGGTCGGTCTCGCGCAGCGCACCGGCGAGCGCCGACGACACGTGCTTGAGGAGCTCGTCGCCGATGCGGTGGCCCAGCGTGTCGTTGACGTTCTTGAAGCGGTCGAGGTCGATGAACAGCACGCCGACGCGGCGCCCGGCGCGCTTCGCCTGCGCGATCGCCTGCGTCAGCCGCTCGTGCAGCAGCAACCGGTTGGGCAGCCCGGTGAGCGCGTCGCGCGTCGCCATGTATTGCAGCCGCTCCTCGGCCTGGATGCGCGAGCTCACGTCCTGCACGAACGACAGGATCGACACGATGTCGCCGTCGTCGCCGACCAGCGCCGAGTGGTACCACTCGCACCAGATCGTGCTGCCGTCCTGGCGATGATTGCGGGTGAGCGACGTCGCGCGCGGCGACAGCCCCGACATCAGCTTGCCGGCGAGCGTCACCATCGTGTCGAGGTCGCCCTCGTGCATCAGCACGTTGTCGGTGAGCGACATGCCGAGCACCTCGTCGGTGTCCCAGCCGAAGATCTTGGTGGCCTGCGGCGACCAGCGCACCAGGCGGAACTCGCGGTCCCACTCCAGCACCGCCAGCGGCGTGTTGCTGATGTGCGACGACAGCATCCAGTTGGCGCGGCGCAGCGCATCCTCGTTGCTCTTGGCATCGTGCACGTCGGTGTGCACCGCGTAGATGCCGGCGATGTTGCCTTCGTTGTCGCGGTTGGGCGCGTAGTGCACGGCCTCCCAGCGCCGCGCGCCGTCGGGCTGCGGCAGCTCGAGCTCGGTGGACACGGTCTCGCCGCGCAGCACGCGCTCGAAGATCGGTTGCAGCAGCGCGAAGCGCGCCGCACCCGCGACGTCCTCGACATGGCGTCCGGTGAGCTCCTTGCGCGCCTCGCCGATCCACGCCTCGTCGTGGCCGTTGACGAAGCGATAACGATAGTCGCGGTCGATGTACGACACCCGCGCCGGCACGTTGTCCATGATGAGGCGCAGCTCCGCCTCCGAGGCGCGCAACGCTTCCTGCGCCTGCTTGAGGCCATGGATGTCGTTCATCAGCACGAACGCGCCGTGTATCTCGCCCGAGGGCCCGTTGTCGGGCACCACGCGGATCGTCATCCAGCGGCGCACGCCGTGCGCGCCCGGCACCAGGCGATCGAACGACGTCGACTCGCCGGTGAGCGCGCGCGCCACCATCGACTGCGCGCTCTGGTAGATCGCATGGCCGACGACGTCGCGCAGCTTCAGCTCGCCGATGTTCTGCGCGACGAGCCCGAAGTACTGCAGGAACGTGCGGTTGACGTAGTGGCAGGTCTCGTCGCGGTCGATGTACGCCACCGGCGCCGGCACGCCGTCCATGATCGCGCGCAGCTGCGACTCGCGCGCTGCCAGCGCGTCCTGCGCTTCCTTGAGGTCGGTGATGTCGTGGCCGGCGATGTACTCGCCCTTGATCGTGCCGTCGAAGTTGACGTCGGGCACGCAGCGCACGCGGATCCAGTGCACGCGGCCCTGGGCGTCGACGACCTCGCGTTCGTAGGTGGTGGCCTCGCCGATGTACGTCTGGTCGCGCAGCGGATCGAGCGCCATCGTCGTCGCCAGCGCCGGCACTTCCTCGGTGCGCTTGCCGATGACGTCGGCGTAGGCGAGCCCGAACAGGTTGACGAACGACTCGTTGACGAACACGTAGCGGCGGTCGGCGTCGAGGTAGACCACCGGCTCGGGGATGTTGTCGGTGAACAGCCGCAGCTGCTCCTCGCGCGCGGCGAGCGCCTGCTCGGTGAGCTTGAGGTCGTGGATGTCGTACTCGGTGCAGTACAGTCCGCGCACGCGCCCGGTGGCGTCGAGGTCGGGCGCCATCCGGCCGTGCATCCAGCGCCGCTCGCCGGACGGCGTCTTGGCGATGCGCTCGTACTCGACGTTCTCGCCCATCTGCGCGCGCTTGAGGATCGGCCGCAGGAAGCCGGCGACATCCTGCGGCAGCACGTCGCTCGGGGTGGCGCCGAGGATCTCGTGCTGCGGGCGGCACGCCCAGTTGGCGAATGCCTGGTTGACGAACGTGTAGCGCAGGCTGCGGTCGAGGTAGGCGATCGGGCCGGGAATGTTGTCGGCGAAGAGCTTGAGCTGCGCCTGCTGCGACTTGAGCGCGTCGCGCACGCGCACGTCGTCCTCGATGTCGTTCATCACCGCGAACACGCCGCCGACGCGCCCGCCCATCTCGCGGTCGGGGAACAGCGTGACCCGTACCCATCGCAGCTCGCCGTCGAACTTGCGCTCGCGGCGCTCGTACGACACGGTTGCCCCGACCAGCGCGCGGTCGATGTAGCCCTGCATTTCCGTCAGCGCATCCGCGGGCAGGAAATCGCGAAGCGCGTGGCCGAGCAGGTCGTCGGCGGGGATGCCGATCCAGTCGGCAAAGGGCTTGTTGCCGAAGCGCAACTTCTGCTGGCGATCGAAATAGAGGATCGGCAGGCCGACGCTGTCGGTGACAAGCCGCAGCCGGTGCTCGCGCTCGCCGGCCTCGAGCTCGAGGCGCTTCAGCTGGTCGACGTCGCTGTACGTGATGAGGAAGCCGCGCACGGTCCCCGACGCGCTGCGGTCCGGATAGTAGTCGACACGGATCCATACGCCCTGGCGCCCGGCCGAGATCAGCTGGCGCTCGTAGCCGGTGCGCTCGCCGCCGAGCGCTGCCTCGACATAGGCGTGGTAGAGCTGGAACAGCTCGCGGCCCAGCACCTCGATCACTTCGTGGCCGACGATTTCGTCGACGCGCTTGCCGAGCCAGTCGGCGAAGGCCTTGTTGGCGAACTGGTACCGCTGGTCGCGATCGACGTAGGCGATGGGCAGGCCGACCGCGTTGAGCTTGCGCTGGGAAAGCGCGGACAGGTGCTCGAAACGAAGCGTTTCGCCGACCGTCTGCATGGTCGCGGCTTCGAGGCGGGTCAGGGCGCGTGGGCGGGGCATGTCGATATCAGCGCTGCGTCCAGCCGGCAGTCATTGCGGAGTCCGCCCGCCGGGTTCCCCGATGCGATTGCGGTGCGCGCTCCACAACCCCGCCGAGCCAAATGCGGTCTTGCGCATAAGCAAGGATCAGGCCATGAAGCTCGGCGGCAGCCAGCGACACCCCGCACGCAAGCCCGGCGGGCGCCGGCAGCGTTTGCCAGGGATGCGCATGGTTACAATCGCCGTCACTCGTTGCCTCTCACCGTCGCCGCGCGGATGCCCGGCTGCGGCTTCCCGGGGCGCGCGCGATAACCATAACGCCGGTGCCGCCGCCATTGCGAGCGCCGACCTCGCAAAACCGCATTCTCTGCCTTTTTTGGGGTCCGCTGATGTCATCTTGCACACGATTCGCCGCGCGCCGGCTGGTACCGGCCTGTTCGATCCTTTGTGCTCTGCTGCCGGTCGCCGCCCGTGCCGCCGACCTCGGCATTCCGGCGATCGGTCCCGTGCCCGTCGATTTCCTGCTGTTCGCGCTGATGCTCGCCGGCGTCGCGCTGTTCCATGCGCGCACGCTCGAAGTGGCGGTGTCGGGTCTCGTCGTGATTGTGATCTGGAAGGTGCTGTTCTCGCCCTTCGCCGAAGGCGCGGGCGCGGCTGGGCTCGCGGCACACTTCGGTCACGAGTGGGTGCTGCTCACCAACCTGCTGGGTCTACTCCTCGGCTTCGCGCTTCTATCGAAACACTTCGAGGCCAGCCAGGTGCCGGCCTGGCTGCCGAAGCTGCTGCCCGACGACTGGAAGGGCGCGTTCGTGCTGCTGGTGATGATCTTCGTGCTGTCGTCGTTCCTCGACAACATCGCCGCTGCGCTGATCGGCGGCACGATCGCCGCGGTCGTGTTTCGCAGGAAGCTGCACATCGGCTACCTGGCGGCGATCGTCGCCGCGTCGAACGCCGGTGGCTCGGGCAGCGTCGTCGGCGACACCACGACGACGATGATGTGGATCGACGGCGTATCGCCGCTGTCCGTGGTCGAGGCCTATACCGCCGCCGCGCTTGCCCTCGTGTTGTTCGGCATCCCGGCGTCGCTGCAGCAGCATCGGCTGTCGCCGATCGCCCGTGACGCGCCGGTCGGGATTACGATCGACTGGGCGCGCATGTTCATCGTCGTGCTGATCCTCGTTGCGGCCATCGTCGTCAACGTGTACGTCAACGTCGAGCATCCGGAACTCGGCGACCGCTTCCCGTTCATCGGCGCCGCGGTGTGGGTGGCGATCCTCGTCTGCGTGCCGCTGCGCAAGCCGGCGTGGAGCGAACTGCCCGGCGCCTTTCGCGGCGCCGTATTCCTGCTGTCGCTCGTGTTCGCGGCGTCGATGATGCCGGTGCGCGCGCTGCCCGACGCATCGTGGCAGGTGGCGATGGGTCTCGGCTTCGTGTCGGCGGTGTTCGACAACATTCCGCTCACCGCGCTCGCCCTGCACCAGGGCGGCTACGACTGGGGCTTCGTCGCCTACGCCGTCGGATTCGGCGGATCGATGATCTGGTTCGGGTCCTCGGCGGGCGTCGCGCTGTCGAGCCAGTTTCCCGAAAGCCGCTCCGTATTCGGATGGCTGAAGGGCGGCTGGCACGTGACGGTGGCCTACATCATCGGTTATCTGTTCATGCTGTCGGTGATAGGCTGGCATCCGGATCAGCCACATCGCACGGCACAATCGCCCGCAGTCCCACTCCAGCAGCCACCGGCGCTCGCGGCCATTCGCTAAACTCGTCGTCATGCAATCGCGACTGCATCGACGGCGACACACGACCGCGTCTTTTCCTGGACGGCGGCGATCGCCGCGTGCCGCTTCGACATGGGTATGCGCTGGGCTCGCGCTGATCATCTCGGGCGCCGCGTGTGCGCAGGCGATCACCTTCTTCCAATATCAGGGATTCGGTGGCCGTCGCATCGACAGCGACCAGGCGATCACCGACTTCCAGCCCACCGGCATGAACGACGCGGCGAACGCCGTGATCGTGCGCGCGGGCCGGTGGCAGGTGTGCACCGATGCGTGGTACCAGGGCCGATGCGCGACGCTGGGTCCGGGCGAGTACCCGAACCTCGGCGCGTTCGACATGGCCGGCAGCGTTTCGTCGGCGCGCCCCGTGGATGCCGCCGCCGCGAACGGGGTGATCCCGGCGCCGGATGCAACGTCACTGGCGCAGTACCCCGGACAGTACGGTGCGCCGCCCTCGCCCCCGGCGCAGTATCAGCCTCCGCAATACGAGCCGCCGCAGTACCAGCCGCCTGCGCCTCAGGTTCAGGCGCCGCCGCCGCCGCAGTACCAGCCGCCTTCGCAGTACCAGCCGCCACCGCCGCCCCAGTACCAGCCGCCACCGCCGCCCTCGGGCGTTGCGCCGCGCGGCGAGGCCGCCGTGGTGCTGTTCGACGAGCCGAATTTCGGCGGCGCGAGCTTTCCGGTGGTGGCGCGCGTCGACAATCTCGACATTACCCACTGGAACGACCGCGCCGTGTCGATGGTGATCCACTACGGCAACTGGGAGCTTTGCACCGACGCCTATTACCGTGGCAATTGCAGCGTATACGGTCCCGGCAGCTATTCGGACATCGGCGGCGGCATGATGCGCCAGCTCTCGTCGTTGCGCCCCGCCGGCGACCGCGCAATCGCGCCGCCGCAGGCGTACACGCCGCCGGCACCCGCATATGTGCCGCCGCCCGGCTACGCCAGCGCGCGCTCCGGTCCGCGCGCGATTCTCTACGACGCGCACGACTTCGGTGGCGGCAGCGTCATGGTGGAATACGACGCGCCCAATTTCGATCCGCTCGGATTCAACGATCGCGCGCAATCGATCCGGGTCGAGGCCGGCACGTGGGTGTTCTGCAGCGATGCCGGCTATCGCGGCGACTGCATGACGTTCACGCCGGGGGACTATCCGAACCTGCCGGGAGGCCTCGAGCGCCGCATTTCCTCCGGACACGCGCTACGCTGAGCGTGCTGCACCGCGACCGCCGAGCGCCGTGGGGCTGGCCGCGCATACTCCACAACGCGCACAGGACGACTTCCAAACGAAGCGAGGGACTCACGATGAACCGCTGGCGATATCCGATTGGTTTGTTGCTTGCCGCCATGGCGGCAGGGGCGATGGCGCAGTCCATCACCTTCTACGAAGGCGAAGGCTTTCACGGCCGCAATTTTTCGCAGGAAGGTCCTATCCGCAATTTCGAGCGCGTCGGCTTCAACGATCGCGCGTCGTCCGTCGTCGTGCGGCGTGGCGCGTGGGAGCTCTGCTCGGACGCCGGATTTGGCGGCAACTGCGTGACGCTGCGGCCCGGCAACTACCCGAACCTCGGCGCGATGGGGCTCGGCAACCGCATCTCCTCCGCGCGTCCGGTGAGCGGAAGCGGCTACAATCCGCCGCCGCCGCCACCGCGGCCGGAATACCCACCGCCGGCGCCTCCGCCTCATGGCGGCAGCAGTGCAGTGACGCTGTTCGACGGCTTCGGCCTGTCGGGTGAGCGCTTCCGTGTCGACGGGCCGATCGACAATCTCGACAGCACGCAATGGAACGATCGCGCGCGCTCGATGATCGTGCGCCGCGGTCGCTGGCAGCTTTGCAGCGACGCGTATTTCCGCAACAACTGCGCCGTGTTCGGGCCGGGCCGCTACGACAACCTGGGTGGCCTCGCCGGCAACGCGAGCTCCATCCGGCCGGCGCGCTGACGTGCCACTGATCGACGACATCGCGGGCTTGCGCCGCATTCTCGGCGCGGCCCGCACGATCGCGGTCGTCGGTCTGTCGGCCAACTGGTACCGCCCGAGCTTCTTCGCGGCGAAATACATGCAGGACCACGGCTACCGGATCATTCCCGTCAATCCGAACTACGAGACGGTGCTGGGCGAGCGCTGCTATCCCTCGATTGCAGCCATTCCCGAGGCCGTCGACGTCGTGGATTGCTTCCGCCGCGCCGACGGCATGCCCGCGCTCGCCGCCGAAGCCGTCGCCAAGGGTGCGAAGGTGCTGTGGATGCAGCTCGGCATCCGCAGCGACGAGGCGGCGGCCATCGCCAATGCGGCGGGCATGGACGTGGTCGCCGATCGGTGCGTCAAGATCGAGCATGCGCGCATCCTCGGCGGTCTCAACTGGGCGGGCGTCAATACCGGCGTGATCTCGTCGCACCGGCCGCAGCCGGCGGCGTAGCGAGCCAGTCCTCCGCGGGACCGCCGCCGGGACGGCATTCCGGGAGGCCGGTGGTGGCAGAAAGGCCGCGCCGGGCCGCGCCGCCGGCATGCTGCACAATGCGCGCGTGACCGTGCCTACCGCCGCGCCGCCGCCGCCCGCGCCATGAGCGACCGCCGCTTCGCCTTCGACACGTTGTGCCTGCACGCCGGCCAGATTCCCGACGCCGCGACCGGCGCCCGCGCGCTGCCGATCTACCAGACGACGTCGTTCGTGTTCGACAGCGCCGATCATGCGGCGTCGCTGTTCAACCTGCAGACGTTCGGCAACGTCTACTCGCGCATCTCCAATCCCACCGTGGCCGCATTCGAGGAGCGAGTCGCCGCGCTCGAAGGCGGTCGTGCGGCGCTCGCCGCCGCCACCGGCATGGCCGCACAGATGGTGGCGCTGCTCACGCTCGCGCGCAACGGCGAGCACATCGTCGCCGCGCGCACCCTCTACGGCGGCACGTATTCGCAGCTTGCGGTGACATTCGAGCAGATGGGCATCGCCACGACGTTCGTCGACGGCGACGATCCGCAGCAGTTCGCGGCGGCGATCCGTCCCGAGACGCGCGCCCTCTATACCGAGACGATCGGCAATCCGCAGCTCGACGTCGCCGACATCGCCGCGCTGGCGGCGATCGCGCGCGCCGCCGGCGTGCCGCTGGTGGTCGACAACACGATGGCGTCACCTTACTTGTGCCGGCCATTCGAGCACGGCGCCGACATTGTCGTGCACTCCGCGACCAAATACCTCGGCGGCCATGGCACGACGATGGGTGGCGTCATCGTCGAGTCCGGCCGATTTCCCTGGGACAACGGCAGGTTTCCGCAGATGACGGAGCCGTCGCGCGGCTACCACGGCGTGCGCTTCTACGAGACGTTCGGCGACTTCGGCTTCACGATGAAGGCGCGGATGGAGACGATGCGCACGCTGGGCCCGACGCTGTCGCCGATGTCGGCGTTCCTGCTGCTGCAGGGCGTCGAAACGCTTCACTTGCGGATGCCCCGGCACAGCGAGTCGGCGCTGGCCGTGGCCAATCACCTGGCCGCACATCCGAATGTCGACTGGGTCAACTATCCGGGCCTGCCGGGCAGTCGCCACCGCGCGCGCGCCGAGCGCTACCTGCCGCGCGGTGCAGGCGGCGTGCTGACGTTCGGCGTGGCCGGCGGCGCCGCCGCAGGTGTGCGCTTCATCGAGTCGGTGCAATTCCTGTCGCACCTCGCCAACATCGGCGACGCCCGCTCATTGGTGATCCATCCCGCGTCGACCACCCACCGCCAGCTGTCCGACGACGAGCAGCGCGCAGCCGGCGTGTCGCCGGAAATGATCCGCCTGTCGATCGGCCTCGAGGCCCTCGACGACATCCTGTGGGACATCGACCAGGCGCTGACGAAAGCGAGCCCATGACCTCTTATGCCGCCGTCCCGTTGCCCTGGCTGGGATTCATCGTCGCCCTGGCGCTGCTCGTCGAGCAGATCGTGCTGCACGGATTCGTGCCGGCGACGACGATGCTTGCCGCCTTCTTCCAGGTCGGGGTGCTGGCGCTGCTGTGCGCGATGCTCGCGCTCATCATCCTGCCGCCGCGGCGCGTCGCCTACCTGCTGGGCTTCCTCGTGTGCGCCGGATTGATGGGCTGGGCGCTGTGGCTGCAGTTCGGCCTCGAGCTCGAACCCTGCCCGTTGTGCATGTTCCAGCGTGTGGCGCTGTGCCTCGCGGGCCTCGTGTTCCTCGTCGCGTTCCTCAGGAATCCGCGGCGCGGCGGCGCGGTGTTCACGGCGCTCATGACGCTCGTGTTCGCCGGTGCGGGCGCCGCGCTGGCGGCGCGCCAGGTATGGCTGCAGACACTGCCCAAGGACCTGGTGCCGTCGTGCGGCATGGGCATTTCGTACATGCTCGACACGTTGCCGTTCATGGACGTGATCACCAAGACGCTGCAGGGCAGCGGCGAATGCGCGGAGAAGGGATGGGTGTTCCTCAACCTCTCGATCGCCGGCTGGTCGCTGGTGTTCTTCGTGACGATGATCGTCGCCGCATTCGCGCTGATCCGGCGGGAATAGCCGGGCGGCCGAGCATTCGCATGCCTGTCGACGGCGACTCCTATCCTGTGGGCCGTCATTCCCGCGAAGACGGGAATCCAGTGGTGACTTCCCGCCAATGCACGTCGCGCCAGCGCAGATGAATCCCGCCTACGTGCGGATAACGGCGCGCGCCAACCTCACAGCGTTACCGCTGGATCCCCGCCTTCCCGGGGATGACGGTTGGGGCGGCGGATGGCGCCAATTTCACGGCGTTACGGCTGGATCCTCGCCTTCGCGGGGATGACGGTTGGGGCGGCGGATGGCGCCAATTTCACGGCGTTACGGCTGGATCCCCGCCTTCGCGGGGATGACGGTTGGGGCGGCGGATGGCGCCAATTTCACGGCGTTACGGCCGGATCCCCGCTTTCGCGGGGATGACGATCGGTAATCGGCGCAGCAGATGCCTGATCGTCACTTCGGCGCCATGCGGATCGCACCGTCGAGGCGGATCACCTCGCCGTTCAGCATCGGGTTCTCGATGATCGCGCGCACCAGCGCGGCAAACTCCGACGGCTTGCCGAGGCGCGGCGGGAACGGCACCATCTTGCCCAGCGAGTCGCGCACGTCCTGCGGCAGGCTCGCGAGCATCGGCGTCTCGAAAGTCCCCGGCGCGATGGTCATCACGCGGATGCCGCTGCGCGCGAGCTCGCGCGCGATCGGCAGCGTCATGCCGACGATCGCCGCCTTGGACGCGCTGTACGCCGCCTGCCCGATCTGGCCGTCGTAGGCGGCTACCGACGCCGTATTGACGATCACTCCGCGCTCGCCGCCCGCGTTGGGCTCGGCCTTGGCGATCTCCGCGGCGGCGAGGCGCAGCACGTTGAACGTGCCGGTGAGATTGATGTCGATCGCGCGTCGCCAGCCCGCGAGCGAATGCGCGCCTTCCTTGCCGATCACCTTCTCGCCGTGGACGATCCCCGCGCAGCTGACGAGGCCGCGCAGATTGCCGAATGCGTCGCGCGCGGCGGCCACCGCGGCCTGCGCGCTTGCCTCGTCGGTGACGTCGGTGCGCACGAAGCGCACACCGGCGCCGAGGTCGCTTGCGAGTGCCTCGCCGCGCGTGGCATCGAGATCCGCGACGATGACCCGCGCGCCGGCGTCGACGAGCATGCGCACGGTTCCGGCGCCGAGTCCGGACGCGCCGCCGGTGACGATGAAGGTCGCGCCCGTGATGTCCATGTTACGTAGTCCCGGGACGCGGCGCCGCCGGCGCGCTTCCCGCCGCGCGGCTGGCGCTCGTCGATCTCACCGCCGACATCGCGGTGCCGATGATGCTCGCGATGTCGGCGACGTTCGACGGCAGGATCAGCGTGTTGTTCGTCTTCGCCAGATTGCCGAACTGCGTGACGTACTGCTCGGCGACGCGCAGGTTCACCGCCTCGAGGCCACCGGGCTCGGTGATGGCCGAACCGACGACGCGCAACGCCTTGGCCGTCGCATCGGCGACCGCGAGGATCGCCGCCGCCTCGCCCTGTGCATAGTTGATCTGCGACTGCTGCTCGCCCTGCGAGCGGGCGATCGCGGCGTCGCGCGCGCCTTCCGCGAGGTTGATCTGCTGCTGGCGGCCGCCTTCCGACGTGGCGATCACCGCCCGCTTCTCGCGCTCGGCGGTGATCTGCGCCTGCATCGCGCGCAGTATCTCGGCTGGCGGCGTCAGGTCCTTGATCTCGTAGCGCAGCACCTTGACGCCCCACGTCGCCGCGGCCTCGTCGAGCGCGGATACCACCGAGGCGTTGATCTGGTCGCGCTCCTCGAACGTCTTGTCGAGCTCCATGCGCCCGATCACGCTGCGCAGCGTCGTCTGCGCGAGCTGGGTGATCGCCATCCGGTAATTCGAGGAGCCATAGCTCGCGAGCTTGGCGTCGGTCACCTGGAAGTAAAGGATGCCGTCGACCTGAAGCTGCGTGTTGTCGCGGGTGATGCACACCTGCGGCGGCACGTCCATCGGTATTTCCTTGAGGTCGTGACGGTAGGCGATGCGGTCGACGAACGGCACGACGATGTTGAGCCCGGGCTGCAACACCTCGTGGAAGCGCCCGAGGCGCTCGACGACGTACGCGCTTTGCTGCGGCACCACGCGCAGCGTGCGCGCGATCGCGATGGCGACGACGACGAAGGCAATGAACCAGAAGGGGATCGATCCGAACATGGGCATGCTCCGTTCCTTATGCGCGAGTCAGCGCGCGCGGTCGGCGACGACGAGGTTCGAGCCGCGCATGCCGACGATCACCATCGATTCGCCGCGCGGCGTATCCGGAGTGGCCAGCTCCGCCGTCCACTGCGTGCCGCGATAATCGACGCGCGCGCTGCCGTCGGGATTCCAGTGCCGCACGTGTACCGACTTGCCGATGTCGGCGGCAGGCTGCGGCGCCGGCTGCAGCCGCGTCGTGCGCCAGCGATGGGCGACGAACGTGAACGCGAGGCCGAGCACCGCCGCCACGGCCCATTGCACTTCGGTTGACGCGCCGAACCACGCGGCGACGCCGCCGAAGGCCACCGCCAGGCCGATCGCGAGCAGGTAGAACGTGTTGGTGAGGAGCTCGGCGCCGGCGAGCACTGCCGCGGCAATCCACCAACCCCAGTAGGCATCCATGGCCAGTCCTCCTTCCCCCACGCAAGCATACCGCAGGCGTGCGCCTGCCCGACCATGATGCGGGCGCCGCGGCGGAACCCGCATGGACGTGCGACACGCGCCGATTTGGGCTATAATTCTCTTTTTGAATCAGCGCGTTGCAAACCGTCTTCGGCGACGCAGCGCGCATGCGTCAGCGCCATCATGCCCATCTATGAATATGCGTGCAGCGCCTGCGGCCACGAGCTCGAAGCGCTGCAGAAGCTTGCCGATGCCAGGCTCGTGACCTGTCCCGCGTGTCATGCCGACGCGCTGGTCAAGAAGGTTTCCGCCGCCGGGTTCCAGTTGAAGGGAAGCGGCTGGTACGTCACCGATTTCCGCAACGGCAGCAAGCCCGCCGCCAAGGCCGGCGAAGGCGCAGGCAAGGACAAGGCGGCCGATACCGCGAGCGCGCCCGCGGCCGAAGCGTCCGCGCCGAAAGACAGCGCGACCCCCGGCGGCGACACTGCGGCCCCTGCCAAGGCGAAGGCCGAGCCCGCCACCGCCAAGCCCGCATCGCCGGCGTCGACATCGCCGTCGACGCCGAGCGCGTCGAGCTAGCCGCGTCATGCGCCGGTACCTGATCGCCGGGCTGCTCGTGTGGGTGCCGCTCGGCATCACGCTGTACATCCTGCATTTCCTGGTGACGGCGCTCGACCAGACGCTGCTGCTGCTGCCCACGCGCGCGCGGCCCGACTCGCTGCTGGGCGTGCACATTCCCGGCTTCGGCGTGCTGCTGTCGTTCGTGATCCTGTTCGCTACGGGCATGCTCGCGGCGAACTTCTTCGGCGCGCGCCTGATCCTGCTGTGGGAGGGATTGCTGGGGCGCATCCCCTTCGTCAAGTCGCTGTACTCCGGCATCAAGCAGGTCAGCGATACGGTGCTGTCGGAAAAGAGCAACGCGTTCCGCAAGGCGCTGCTGGTCGAGTACCCGCGCGAGGGCGCGTGGACGATCGCGTTCCTCACCGGCACGCCCGATGCCGCCATCGCGCGCTACCTGCCCGGCGAGCATGTCAGCGTGTACGTGCCGACGACGCCCAATCCCACGTCGGGGTTCTTCCTGATGCTGCCGCGCGCGCGCGTGCGCGAGCTCGAGATGAGCGTCGACGAAGCGCTCAAGTACATCATCTCGATGGGCGTGGTGGCACCGTCGACGACGCGCCGCGCCGAGCCGCACAGCGTGCCGCAGCACGCAACCTCGCGAAATTGACGGGGACGGCGTGACGCCGGGCGCGCCGCGACGCGGCGCGCCCCGCACCGCGTGCGTCCCCGGGTCATCCGCCGCGACATTCCAGAAACCTTGCCGGAGCAGCACGTGAAACGCACCGACTATTGCGGTCTCGTCGACCGCCGCTACCTCGCCCAGACCGTCACGCTGACAGGCTGGGTGCACCGCCGCCGCGACCACGGTGGCGTGATCTTCATCGACCTGCGCGACCGCGAAGGGCTGGTCCAGGTGGTCGCCGATCCGGACCGCGCGGCGACGTTCGCCGTCGCCGAGGGCCTGCGCCACGAGTACTGCATCCGCGTGACCGGACTCGTGCGGCCCAGGCCCGCGGGCACGACCAACGCAGCGCTGGTGTCCGGCGAGGTCGAGGTGCTGGCGCACGACATCGAGGTGCTCAACGCCTCGGCGACGCCGCCGTTCTCCATCGACGACGAGAACCTCTCGGAAACGGTGCGGCTCACGCATCGCGTGCTCGACCTGCGCCGCCCGCAGATGCAGAAGAACCTGATGCTGCGCTATCGCACGGCGATGGCGGCGCGCCGCTACCTCGACGCGCACGGCTTCGTCGACATCGAGACGCCGATCCTCTACAAGTCGACGCCGGAGGGCGCGCGCGAGTTCCTCGTGCCGTCGCGCATCCATCACGGCCAGTTCTACGCGCTGCCGCAGTCGCCGCAGCTGTTCAAGCAGATGCTGATGATCGCCGGCTTCGACCGCTACTACCAGGTCGTCAAGTGCTTCCGCGACGAGGACCTGCGCGCCGACCGCCAGCCCGAGTTCACGCAGATCGACATCGAGACGTCGTTCATGGACGAGCTCGAGATCCGCGCGATGATGGAAGGCCTGGTACGCGCGCTGTGGAAAGACGCGCTCGGCGTCGACCTGCCCGACCCGTTGCCGGTGATGACGTACGCCGACGCGATGCGCGACTACGGCTCCGACAAGCCCGACCTGCGCGTGCCGCTCAAGCTCACCGAGCTCACCGACCTGATGCGCGGCGTCGACTTCAAGGTCTTCCGCGCCGCTGCCGACCTGCCGAACGGCCGGGTCGCGGCATTGCGGGTGCCCGGCGGCGGCAAGCTCACGCGCAAGGAAATCGACGACTACACGGCATTCGTCGCGATCTACGGCGCCAAGGGCCTCGCCTATATCAAGGTCAACGATGCGTCGAAGCCCACCGAGGAAGGCCTGCAGTCGCCGATCGTCAAGTTCCTCGCGCGCGACGTGCTGGCCGAGATCCTGCGCCGCACCGGCGCCGCCGACGGCGACCTCGTGTTCTTCGGCGCCGACCGCGAGAAGGTGGTCAACGACGCGCTCGGCGCGCTGCGCGCGAAGGTCGGCCACGCGCTCGGTTTGGCCGAGCCGGGCTGGAAGCCGCTGTGGGTCGTCGATTTCCCGATGTTCGAATACGACGACGAGTCGAAGACGTGGGCGGCGCGCCACCATCCGTTCACCGCGCCCAAGGACGGCCACGAGGACAAGTTCGCCAGCGATCCGGCGCACGCGCTGGCCAAGGCCTACGACGTGGTGATGAACGGCTGGGAGATCGGCGGCGGCTCCGTGCGCATCCATCGCCCGGAGGTGCAGGCGCGGGTGTTCGCTGCGCTCGGCATCAGTGCCGAGGACCAGCGCCAGAAGTTCGGCTTCCTGCTCGACGCGCTGCAGTACGGCGCGCCGCCGCACGGCGGCATCGCCTTCGGGCTCGATCGCATCGTCACGCTGATGTGCGGGGCGGAATCGATTCGCGACGTCATCGCCTTCCCCAAGACGCAGCGCGGCCAGGACCTCCTGATCGACGCGCCGACGACGGTGACCGAGCAGCAGCTGCGCGACCTGCACATCCGGGTTCGCGCCAGCGACGCGGCGAAGACGGCCTGACGCCGGCGCGGGCGTCGCCGCTCGCCGCGCGGCCATGCCGCGGGAGTGCGCTACACTCGCGCGCATGATCGCCGGCGTCCGTCACGCGTATCGCCGCGCCTTCGCCGTGATGCTCGCTGCGGCGAGCGTGCTCGCGGCCGCCGCGGTCTTCGCTCGCGACGTGCCGCCAGTGGGCGAAGTCAAGGCGACGACGCTGCCGAAGGAAGCGCGCGAGGTGCTGTCGCATGTTCGCGCCGGCGGCCCCTTCCGCTACGACCGCGATGGCGTCGTGTTCGGCAACTTCGAGCACCTGCTGCCGGCGCGGCCGCGCGGTTACTATCACGAGTACACGGTGCACACGCCCGGCACGAAGAACCGCGGGGCACGGCGCATCGTCTGCGGCGGGCCGAAGCAGGCGCCGGATGCGTGCTTCTACAGCGACGACCATTATGTGTCGTTTCGAAGGATCGCCGAATGAAGCTGCCCGATCTCCACGATGTCGATGCCGCCGGCGTGCACGAGCTGCCGGCGTCCGCCGAAGGCATCGCCGAAGCCGCTGCCGCGGCGAAGCTCAAGTGCTTCGCCGTCGACCTCGGCAAGGCCGATTCGAAGCTCGAGCTGCTCGACGCGCTGGCGAAGGGACTGGCCCTGCCGACGCATTTCGGCCGCAACTACGATGCGCTGGCCGATTGCCTCGAGGACGAGGACGTGGTCGGCAAGCACGGCGCCGTGGTCCGCATCCAGCACGCATCGGCCTTTCGCAAGGGCCACGCGCACGAGTGGCAGACGCTGTCGGAGATCCTCGACGAAGCCGCCGAATTCTGGCGCGAGCGCCACCACCCGTTCTGGGTCTTCGTGAGCTGAACCGCTGAAGCAACCCTTTTCGGCGCTGGTCGTCGTTCATACCCGGGATCTCGCCGTGCTCGTGCTCGAGCGCGCCGACTATCCGGATCATTGGCAGTCGGTGACGGGAAGCGCCGAGCCGGGCGAGGCGCCGGCCGCCACGGCCGCGCGCGAGCTCGCCGAGGAAACGGGCATCGACGCCGGGGCGCACGGCGGCGTGCGCGCGTGGAACATCGCCAACCGCTACGCGATCTACGCACGATGGCGGCATCGCTACGCGCCGGGCACGACGCACAACGTCGAGCGCGTGTGGAGCCTGGACGTCGGCATGGCGATCGACGTGCGCCTGGCGCCGCGCGAGCACCTGCGTCACGCTTGGCTGCCATGGCGCGACGCCGCAGCGCGCTGCTTTTCGTGGTCGAATCGCGATGCCATCCTGATGCTGCCGTATCGTCCCTGGGAGTGAATGCAATGAAAGTGCTGTTGTTCCTGATGCTCGCCGCTACCGCTGCCGCGGGCGCCGCGGCGCAAACACCCGCCGTCGCCGAGCGCCCGCCCAGCGTCTCCGTCAACGCCAGCGCCACGGCGACGCTCGCCAACGACCGGATGTACGCGTGGCTGCGCGCCGAGAAGGAAGACGCGAGCGCCGCCGCGGCCGCCGCTGACGTCAACACGCGGATGGCGCGCGTGCTGGCGCGGCTCAAGGCGCAGCCCACGATCAACGTCGCGTCGATGGGTTACTCCACCGACCCGATCGTCGACAAGGACAAGCCGAAGCGCTGGCGGGTGAGCCAGTCGCTGCGCCTCGACAGCGCGGACTTCGCGACGCTGGCAGCCGAGATCGGCACGCTGCAGGACGCGGGACTGCTGCTCGGCGGCCTCGGCTACGGGGTGTCCGAGGCCGCACGCCGGAGCGCCGAGGACGGACTCGCGCGGCAGGCGATCAAGGCGTGGCAGGAGCGCGCGCAGACGGCGGCCGATGCGCTCGGCTACGCCGCATGGCGCGTCGGCAGCGTGCAGGTGCAGACCAACGACGGGCCGCGGCCCTATTTGGCGATGCGCAGCGAGCTGAAGACGATGAATGCGGCCCCTGCGCCGGTGGCGGCCGACGCCGGCACCACGGAAGTCACGGTCAGCGTTGCCGGCGACGCCGTGCTGACGTCGAAGCGCTGACGCGCTGCGGGCCGCGTCCGGGCGGCACTCGCGCGGACAAAAAAAGGGAGCCGAAGCTCCCTTTTTTGCTTCGAACCCATCGGCGATCAGGCCGCCGGCGTCGACTCCACCGCCTGGGCCGGCCTGCCGTCGTCCTCGGCGGCAGCCTTCATCGACAGCCGCACGCGGCCCTTCTCGTCGGCCTCGATCACCTTGACGCGCACCGCCTGGCCTTCCTTCAGGTAATCGGATACCGCATTGACCCGCTCCTTCGCGATCTGCGAGATGTGCAGCAGGCCGTCCTTGCCGGGCAGCAGCTGCACGATCGCGCCGAAGTCGAGCAGGCGCAGCACCGTGCCGTCGTAGATCTTGCCGACCTCGACTTCCGCGGTGATCTGCTCGATGCGCTTGCGCGCGAGGTTCGCGCCGTCGGTATTGACCGAGGCGATGGTGATGGTGCCGTCGTCCTGGATGTCGATCGTCGTGCCGGTCTCCTCGGTCAGCGCGCGGATCACCGCGCCGCCCTTGCCGATCACGTCGCGGATCTTCTCCGGATTGATCTTGAACGTCATCATCCGCGGCGCATGCTGCGAGACTTCGCTGCGCGCATGCGGCATCGCTTCCTGCATCTTGCCGAGGATGTGCATCCGGCCTTCGCGCGCCTGCGACAGCGCCACCGCCATGATCTCCTTGGTGATGCCCTGGATCTTGATGTCCATCTGCAGCGCGGTGACGCCGCGCTCGGTGCCGGCGACCTTGAAGTCCATGTCGCCGAGGTGGTCCTCGTCACCGAGGATGTCGGTCAGCACGGCGAAGCGGTTGCCTTCCTTGATGAGACCCATCGCGATGCCCGCGACGTGCGCCTTGGTGGGCACGCCGGCGTCCATCAGAGCGAGCGAGCCGCCGCACACGGACGCCATCGACGAGCTGCCGTTCGACTCGGTGATTTCGGATACCACGCGGATCGAATAGGCGAATTCCTCGGCGGTGGGCAGCACCGCGAGCAGCGCGCGCTTGGCGAGGCGGCCGTGGCCGATCTCGCGCCGCTTGGGCGTGCCGACGCGGCCGGCCTCGCCGGTGGCGTACGGAGGCATGTTGTAGTGAAGCATGAAGCGGTCGCGATACTCGCCCATCAGCGCATCGACGATCTGCTCGTCACGCGCGGTGCCCAGCGTGGCCACCACCAGCGCCTGCGTCTCGCCGCGGGTAAACAGTGCCGAGCCGTGGGTGCGCGGCAGCACGCCGGTGCGGATGCTGATCGGACGCACGGTGCGCGTATCGCGGCCGTCGATGCGCGCCTCGCCCGCGAGGATCTGGTGGCGCACGATCTTCGACTCGAGGTCGAACAGGATATTGGAAACGTGGTTCTTGGCATCGGCGCCGGCGTCGGCCGGCAGCACGTCCGCGGCGACCTTCGCCGTGATCTCCTTCAGGCGCTGCTGCCGCGCCTGCTTGGAGCGCAGCTGGTAGGCCGCACGCAGGTCGGATTCGGCGGCGGCGGTGACCTTGGCGATCGTCGCCTCGTCCTTCGCCGCGGGCTGCCAGTCCCACTCCGGCTTGCCGGCCTCTTCCACCAGCGAATGGATGAGCTCGATCACCGCCTGTTGCTGCTGGTGGCCGAACACCACCGCGCCCAGCATCACTTCCTCGGGCAGCTCGTTGGCCTCGGATTCCACCATCAGCACGGCCGCTTCGGTGCCGGCGACGACGAGGTTGAGTGCCGACGTCGCGAGCTCGGTCTTGGTCGGGTTGAGCACGAGCTGGCCGTCGATGTAGCCGACGCGCGCGGCGCCGATCGGGCCGGCGAACGGCACCCCTGACAGCGACAGCGCGGCCGACGCGCCGATCATCGCGGCGATGTCGGGATCGACCTCGGGATCGACCGACATCACCGTCGCGATCACCTGGATCTCGTTGTAGAAGCCGTCGGGAAACAGCGGGCGGATGGGGCGGTCGATGAGGCGCGAGGTCAGCGTCTCCTTTTCCGACGGCCGGCCTTCGCGCTTGAAGAAGCCGCCGGGAATCTTGCCCGCGGCGTAGGTCTTCTCCTGGTAGTCGACGGTGAGCGGGAAGAAGTCCTGGCCGGCCTTCGCCGTCTTGGCGCCGACCGCCGTGACGAGGACGACCGTATCGCCCAGGCTGACGAACGCCGCGCCGCCCGCCTGGCGGGCGATTTCGCCGGTTTCGATCGTCAGCGTCTGGCGACCGTAGGGAATCGATTTCTTGACGTGAGTGGACATGTTGTTCGGATCCTGAAAAGCCAATGGCCGCGCGAAGCGGCCATTGGCGGGTGTGAGATCAGTGCGAGTTCGCCGCGCCCATGCGCTTGCACGGGCAGCCGCGGAACCGGCGGTGAGGCAGCATCGGCGTCGTCGTCCCGCGCCGGCTACTTGCGCAGACCGAGCTTGTCGATCAGCGACTTGTAGCCGTCGGCATTGCGCGACTTCAAGTAGTCGAGCAGCTTGCGGCGGCGCGACACCATCCGCAGCAGGCCACGGCGCGAATGGTGGTCCTTGACGTGATCCTTGAAATGGTCGTTGAGACCGTTGATGCGCGCGGTGAGGAGCGCGACCTGCACCTCCGGCGAGCCGGTGTCGCCTTTCACGCGCTGATAGTCGGCGATGACCTTCGCCTTGTCGGAAACGGTGATGCTCATTGGCTGGGAATCCTTTCGTGCGGCGCCCGTGCTTGTCTTTGACCCGGAAAGAGGACGATTATCGCACGAAAATACGTTGGATTTCAAGCATGTGCGCTGGCCTCGGTGGGCGTTGCCGGCGGCGCGTCGGTGCGGCACAAACGCTGCGTGACGAGCATGCCGCCGGCCACCTCGACCACCCCGATCAGCGCGCCGCGAGGGTCGCGGCAACGGTATCGCCCCGGCATGGCGCCGGGCATCGCCACGCTGCGGCCCTGGCGCAATGCATCGGCGGCCGCTGCCCCGACGTCGAGCGCCGGAAGCGTCGCCAAAAGCGTCTCGGCCGGCCGCAGCCACCGCAGCCGCGTCGCCATGTCGGCCTCGGCGAGCGCGTCGAGCGTCACCGCATCGGCCAGCACGAAGCCGCCGCTCGCCGTGCGCCGCAGCGCCGCAAGGTGTGCGCCGCAGCCCAGCGCGGCGCCGAGGTCCTCGGCCAGCACGCGGACGTAGGTGCCCTTGCCGCAGGTGACTTCCAGCGTGGCCAGCGGCGGCTGCCAGTCGCCGAGCACGATCCGCTCGACCAGCACCTCGCGCGCCACGCGATCGAGCTCGACGCCCTGGCGCGCATACGTGTAATACGGACGCCCGTCGCGCTTCAGCGCCGAATGCATCGGCGGCGTCTGCAGGATGCGGCCGCGAAACGGCGGCAGCGCCGCCTCGATGGCGGCGCGGTCGAAGTCGGCCGCCGCGGTCGCGATCACCTCGCCGTCGATGTCGCCGGTCGTCGTGCGCACGCCGAAGCGCACCTGCGCCACGTACGACTTGTGCGCATCGAGCAGCATCTGCGCGAACTTGGTGGCGTCACCGAAGCACAGCGGCAGAAGACCGGTGGCGAAGGGATCGAGCGTGCCAGTGTGCCCGGCCTTCTCGGCCTCGAACAGGCGCTTCGCCGCCTGCAGCGCGGCGTTCGACGTCATGCCGGCCGGCTTGTCGAGCAGCAGCACGCCGTCGACGCGCCGACGCGGGCGGCGTACCTGCGACATCGTCACTCGCCGTCGTGGCTGCGGTCGGAGGCGACGGCCTCGTCGATCAGCTTCGACAGGCGCATCCCCGACTCGATCGAGTCGTCGTAGACGAAATGGAGTTGCGGCACCGAGTACAAGTCGACGCGACGCGCCAGCTCGCTGCGAAGGAAGCCGGCGGTGTGCTCGAGGGCCGCGATGGCCTCCGGCGCACGCTCCTTGCCCGCCAGATGCGTGAAGTGCACGGTGGCGTGGGTGTAGTCGGCGCTCACGTCCACGAACGTCACGGTGACGCGGCCCACGCGAGGATCCTTGACCCCACTGGTCAGAAGATCGGCAAGCTCGCGCTGGAGCTGATCGCCGATGCGCTGCGCTCTCTGGGAGTGCTTTTTCATTATGGATCCGGCCTCCTCGGCCGAGACATTGTGACCTGGGTGCCAGCGCCGGGGCCGCTCGTGCATCGCCACCGGTCGCCATGTCGCAGTGCACACAGCATTTTCGCGCGCGGTGGCGGCGACGTCGGAATAGTTTACAACCGCCGCTGTGCCGACGGTTCGCCCCACCGTTAATGAATTGTTTCAAAACCACGTTTTGCGGCTCGCATGAATGTTGCTTTTTGTCCACGACAATACGTTGCCTATAACAACAACACACGTTAGGACCTGGCATTCCCCCGCGCAAGGCACGCATTGTCGCAACGCAGCAATCATTCGGAAAACGTCCTGGAGGAGGAAGGCATGAAAGCAACGGCAGGCGTTGGCTCGATGGGATTCATCAAGGGAACGGGTCGTCGCACCGTGTCGGCCATCGCTATCGCGGCGGTGTCGTTCGCCCTCGCGGCATCGGCGAGCGCGGACCCGTTGCTGATCAATGGCGGGTTCGAGGACGGTGACTTCACGGGCTGGCTCCTGGACGATCCCAGTCTGTTCACGACAGTGGATTGCTCGGGTGACACGAGCGAAGGGTTCTGCGCGGCGTTCCTGGGCGCGTCGGGCACCGAAGGCACGCTGTCGCAATCGTTCGCGACGGTGGCGGGGCTCAACTACGCGCTGTCGTTCGCGTACCGCGCGGACGGCGGGACTCCCGCGTTCTTCAGCGCCGCCGTGAACGGCGTGCCGTTGGTGACGCGGATCGATCCGCCGTTGATGTCGGACTACGCGAGCGCATTCGTCGCCTTCCTCGCCACGAGCACGAGCTCGACGCTCGCGTTCACGTTCCGGGACGATTCCGGATTCATCGCGCTCGACGACGTCGCCGTCAAGGTGCCCGAGCCCGCGAGCCTCGCGCTCGTCGGAGTGGGACTCGCAGGCATCGCATTCGCCCGCCGTCGCAAATCCGGTCGCAAATCCGGCTAGCCGGCCACCATGAACTGGCCGCTCCGCGCGTCCTCGAGGCACGTCGCTGCCGCATTCGGCGTCGTAGCGGCGACGCTTGCAGCGCAACCTGCCTTGGCCGAGATCTTCAAGTGCTCGGCCAAGGACGGCACGCCGATGTACCAGAACTTTCCCTGTGACGTATCGCTCGGGTCCCTGCCCTCGCAGCCGACGGCGGACAAACCGACCGCCGCCGGGAACGCGAAGCACCCGATCGTCGAGCAGAGTGGGCAGGTCGCGTCGGGAGACGTCGCGCCGGTGGCGAACACGGGCCCCGAGGTCGGCATGAGTGAGGACCAGATCAGATCGATGCTGGGAAATCCGGACGAAATCGTCGAGGACGAGCCTCGCAGCGGCCGCATTTCGGTCTGGCACTACGGCGATCGCGGGTCCGTGACGTTCGACGTCAAGCGTCGCGTGATTTCCGTACAGCAACTTTCGGTGCAACAGTAGATTGCAGAACGTCGGTCGCGCGCCGCCCCCGCGGACCCTGCGTGAACCAACAAAGGAGGAGCTCATGCACGCATCATCTGCGGCAAGAAGGCAATGGCGGCTCGCGGCGCTGGCAAGCGCGATCGGGCTCGCATTGGTGGCCACCACCGCGCAATCGGCGGTGACGCAAAGCGCGGAACGCAAGAACATGCAGCGGTTGGGACACACCGATCTGCAAGGGCGTCCCACCTATCAGCCGAACGTCATCCAGTACCCGAACGGAAAGTGGTACCTGTTCGTCGGGCAGCATAGCGGCAATCCGCGAGGCCCGATCGGCGGATGCCCCAACAACACGCTGCCGAACCCGCTCAACGGCGGAGCGTGCGAGAACAACGGCACCATGATCATCGACGTCACGGACCCGACCGCCCCGGTCGAGATCTCGCTGATACCGTCGCCGACGGGCGGCCAGTCGCAGATGACGCGCATGTGCCGGGCGTCGCAGCTGCCCAACGCGCCGAGGACCAATCCCGAGCAGGTCTACCTGCTGCGCAACGTGCAGGGTGGTCCCTCGGCCGGCTACGAAATCTGGAACGTGACCGATCCGGCCCACCCCATGATGACCTCCGAGCTTCGGCACATCCGCTCGACGCACAAGGACTGGTGGGAGTGCGACACGGGCATCATGTACGCCCCGGGCAGCAAGGATGCGACGCTGACGTCCACGCCATGGCGCCAGTCGCAGGCGATGCTGATCTACGACTGGAGCAATCCCAACGCGCCGCCGAACTACATTCGCACGTTCGGCCTTCCGGGCGGGCAGCCCAATGCCGACCCGAACTCGCCGATTCCCAACTCGCTGCACGGCGCGATCTCGACCGAAGAGCATCCGCTGAAGGGACAGCCGCTCGCGCGCGGCGCCGGACCGAACGACGTCATCGGCAACCGCATCTACGCGGCGTGGGGCGTGGGTGACGACGGCGTGATGACGATCATCGACCGCAAGAAGCTGCTGCCTGCGCCATGGGGAACATGGACGCCCAAGAAGAGCGACAGCGCCGACAATCCGGACGAAGACGAGTTGTACGGCCCGACGTCGCCGGTGGTCGGCTACTACACGATGTCGCCGGATGAGGGCGGGCATACGTCGATGCCGGTGTTCGGGCTGAAGCCGCCGAGCTTCCAGAAGTTCAACGAGTTCGCCACGCGCGACATCGTGGTGCTCACGTCGGAAGCGACCGCCGACGGCGTGAACGGCCGCTGCAACGAGCCGCCCCACGCGGCTTACATCGTGGACGTGACGCGTGGAGAACTCGATGAACGCCCCGCCGGGCACCCGCAAGGAGCATGACATCTACCAGGGTCCGATGGGCATGTCGACGATGTGGCTCGATCCGACGTTCGGCGAGCGCTATCCGCGCGGCAACTACTGCGCCCGCGGCGCGCGCTTCGGCACGCACTCGACGGAGGAGAACTTCCGCAATCCGCTGTACGGCAAGCTGACGGCGGTTGCGTATTTCAACGGCGGCCTGCGCATCTTCGACATCCGCGAGCCGTATACCCCGAGGCAGGTCGCGTTCTACGTGCCGGAAGCCAATGCCAACACGGACCCGGCCGGCTACATGACCAACAACGTCGAGATCGACAACCGCGGTAACCTGTACATCGTCGACCGCAACGGTGCCGGCATGGACATCCTGCAGTTGACCGGCTGCGCGACGCAGATCGTCGCGTCGAACGGGTCCTGCCCGGCGATCCAGTAGCGGGAGAGACGGCAGCAACGGGGCGCGCCTTCCGCGGGCGCGCCCTTTCTTCTTTTATCGCTGCGATCCGTCAATGGCTGAACAACGTGACGGATTCCACCACTTCGCCGCTCGGAAGCCTGATGAGCGCACGCAAGCGATCGCCGCGGTGCGGAGCCGCTCCTTGCGCCGCGAGCTGATAGGGCCCCGCCGGAATGAGCTTCACCTCCTGCGGCGACCCGTGTGCCGCGACGACGGTCAGTGTTCCCTGCAACTGGTCGGCCTGGAGCGGATTACCGGAGTCGTCGGCAACGTAGAGCTTCAGCGTGCCCTGGTCCATGACGAACTCGACGACGACGTCGTCGCTGCCGCGGCCCATGTCGCCGCCATGCGCCGGCTTGTGGTCGCCGTGCGCCTGCGCAATGACGGGAGGCAGTGCGATGCACAGCGATGCGAGGACTGCTGCGAGGGTCTTCATGGCGCCCTTCCTCCTGGCGCCATTAGAACACGTCCCTCCCGCTGTGCGTCAAAGGGTGCGCGAGACCTCGGTGACTTCGTAGACCTCGAGCTGGTCGCCCTTCTCGATGTCGTTGAAGTTCTTGATCGACAGGCCGCATTCGAAGCCGGCCTTGACTTCGCGCACGTCGTCCTTGAAGCGCTTCAGCGAATCGAGCTCGCCGTCGTGGATCACCACGTTGTCGCGCAGCACGCGGATCTTCGCGCCGCGCTTGACGAGGCCCTCCAGCACGTAGCAGCCCGCCACCACGCCGACCTTCGAGATGCGGTACACCTCGCGCACCTCGACCATCCCGAGCTGCACTTCCTTGCGCTCCGGCGCGAGCATTCCCGACAGCGCCGCCTTCACGTCGTCGACCGCGTTGTAGATGATGTCGTAGTAGCGGATCTGCACGGCGTTGTTCTCGGCCAGCTTGCGCGCCTGCGCGTCGGCGCGCACGTTGAAGCCGATCACCACCGCCTTCGACGCCAGTGCGAGGTTGATGTCCGACTCGGTGATGCCGCCCACCGCCGCGTGCACGATGTTGACCTTCACCTCGTCGGTGGAGAGCTGCGTCAGCGCCTGCGTCAGGCCCTCGTAGCTGCCCTGCACGTCGGCCTTGATGATGAGCGTCAGCGTCTTCACCGCGTTCTCGCCGATCTCGCTGAACATGTTCTCGAGCTTCGCCGCCTGCTGCTTGGCGAGCTTGACGTCGCGGAACTTGCCCTGGCGGAACAGCGCGATCTCGCGCGCCTTGCGCTCGTCGCCGAGCACCATCACGTCCTCGCCGGCCAGCGGCACGTCGGACAGGCCCTGGATCTCCACCGGAATCGACGGCCCGGCGTTGTTGATCGGCTTGCCGTTCTCGTCGGCCATCGCGCGCACGCGTCCGAACACCGCGCCGGCGAGCAGCACGTCGCCGCGCTTGAGGGTGCCGGACTGCACCAGCACGGTCGCCACCGGGCCGCGGCCCTTGTCGAGGCGCGACTCGATGACGATGCCCTTCGCCGGCGCGTCGGTGGGTGCCTTGAGCTCGAGCACTTCGGCCTGCAGCAGGATCGCGTCGAGCAGGTTGTCGATGCCCGCTCCCGTGCGCGCCGAAACCGGCATGAACTGAACGTCGCCGCCATATTCCTCCGGCAGCACGCTCTCGGCGACCAGCTCCTGCTTGACGCGGTCGGGATTGGCTTCCGGCTTGTCGATCTTGTTGATCGCCACCACGATCGGCACGCCGGCGGCGCGCGCATGCGCGATCGCCTCCTTGGTCTGCGGCATCACGCCGTCGTCCGCGGCGACGACGATCACCACGATGTCGGTCACCTTCGCGCCCCGCGCGCGCATCGCCGTGAATGCCTCGTGGCCCGGCGTGTCGAGGAAGGTGATCACGCCCTTGCTCGTCTCCACGTGGTAGGCGCCGATGTGCTGGGTGATGCCGCCGGCCTCGCCGCTCGCCACGCGCGCGCGGCGGATCGTATCGAGCAGCGACGTCTTGCCGTGGTCGACGTGGCCCATGACGGTGACCACCGGCGCGCGCGGCAGGGCATCGGCAGCCGGTCCCTGCTGCGTCTCGGCGAGCAGCGAATCGGGGTCGTCGAGCTTGGCCGGCACCGCCTTGTGGCCCATTTCCTCGACCACGATCATCGCCGTCTCCTGGTCGAGCATCTGGTTGATCGTCACCATCGTGCCGAGCTTCATCAGTGCCTTGATGACTTCGGTCGCCTTCACCGACATCTTGTGCGACAGGTCGGCGACGGTGATCGTCTCCGGCACCGAGATCTCGCGCACGATCGGCTGCGAGTCGACCATTCCGGCGTCGCCTTCGCCATCGCGATGGTGGCGGCCGGCCTTGCCCGCACGCCACGCGTTGGCGGTGGGTGCAGTGGTCGCCGGATCGCCGCCGCGCAGCTTCAGCGCACGCCGCCGCGCCGCCTCTTCGGCGAACACGGGTCCCGACGTCTTCTTGCCCGGCTTGTCCTTGCGCTCGCCGGCCTTGCCCGCCGGACGGTGCAGCGTGCCTTCGGTCTTCACCGGCGCGCCTGGCCGCGCCTTGGCCTCGACCGGCTTCTGCGTGGCCGCCTTCGCGTCCTCGGCGGCCTTGGCGTCCTGCGCGACCTTCGCCTCGGCGGCGACGCGCGCGGCCTCCTCGGCTTCCTTTTCCTTGCGCGTCTTGCGCTTTTCCTGCTCTTCGTTCCGGCGCTTGAGATCCTCTTCCTGGCGCGAGATGAACTCGCGCGCGCGCTTCTCCTCGGCCTCGCGCGCGGCCATCTCCTCGGCGGAGATGACGGGCTGCGGCCCCGCGGGTGCCGCCGGTGCGACGGGCGCCGGCTGCGGCGCTTCGACGACCGGTGCCGCCGCCGCGATTTCCTCGACCGGCGCCTCGGGCGCGTCACGGCGCTCGAGCACGCGCTTCTTGCGCACCTCGACCTGGATCGTGCGGCTCTTGCCCTTGTTGGCCGCGTCCGGCGCCTTGATCTCGGTGGTCTGGCGCCGCGTCAGCGTGATGCGCTTCTTGGGTTCGGTCGCCGCGCCGTGCTGCTTGCGCAGGTAGTCGAGCAGGCGCGTCTTGTCCTGCTCGGTCAGCTCGTCCCCGGTTTTCTTCGTGGCGACACCCGCCGACGCGAGCTGCTCGATGAGCGCGCTCGGCGGCATCTTCAGTTCGGTTGCGAATTGTTCGATCGTGGTCTGCGCCATGCTTCTCTCCGGTGTGCTGCGGTCGTTACGGTATTGCGCTGATGCGTTGCTGCGTCGTTGCCGGCGGTAGCGTCGGGATGCCGCCGCGCCGCGTCAATGCGCCTGCGGCGCCGCCGCATCGGGCGCGGCGCCCTCGGCGGCCTCGAACCAGTGCGCGCGCGCCTTCATCACGAGGTCCTGTGCCTTGGTGGCGTCGAGGCCGGTGAGCTCCACGAGCTCGTCGCCTGCAAGGTCGGCCAGCGCGTCGCGCGTGGTGATGCCGTGCGCGGCCAGCTTCGCCGCGATCTCGGTATCCATCCCCTCGAGGCTCAGCAACGCCTCCTCGACGTGCTCCACGCTTTCCTCGCGCTGGATCGCCTCGGTGAGCAGCGCGTTGCGCGCCCGGCTGCGCAGCTCGTTGACCGTATCCTCGTCGAACGACTCGATCTCGTTCATCTCGGTGATCGGCACGTAGGCCACTTCCTCGAGCGAGGTGAAGCCCTCGGCGATCAGGATGTCGGCGATGTCCTCGTCGACGTCGAGCTTGTCGATGAACAGCTCGCGCAGGCGCTTCTGCTCGCCCTCGTGTTTCTGCTGCGACTCCTCGACCCCCATCAGGTTGAGCTCCCACCCTGTCATTTCCGAGGCGAGGCGCACGTTCTGGCCGCTGCGGCCGATCGCGATCGCGAGGTTCTCCTCGTCGACGACGACGTCCATCGCGTGCTTCTCCTCGTCGACCAGGATGCTCTGCACCTCGGCCGGCGCCAGCGCGTTGACCACGAACTTCGCGGGATCGTCGGAGTACAGCACGATGTCCACGCGCTCGCCGGCGAGCTCGTTGGTGACGGCGGTGACGCGCGAGCCGCGCATGCCGATGCACGTCCCCTGCGGGTCGAGGCGCGGGTCGTTCGACTTGACAGCGATCTTGGCGCGGATGCCGGGGTCGCGGGCGGCGGCGCGGATCTCGATCAGGCCCTCCTCGATCTCCGGCACCTCGAGCTCGAACAGGCGCACCAGGAATTCCGGCGCGACGCGCGACAGGATGAGCTGCGGGCCCTTCGCCGTGCGGTCGATCTTCATCACGTAGGCGCGCACGCGATCGCCGACGCGCAGCATTTCCTTCTGGATGAGCTGGTCGCGCGTGATCACGCCTTCGATGCGGCCCGACTCGACGATCACGTTGCCGCGTTCGATGCGCTTCACGGTGCCGGTGAGCAGGTTGTCGTCGCGCTCGAGGAAGTCGTTGAGGATCTGCTCGCGCTCGGCATCGCGGATCTTCTGCAGGATCACCTGCTTCGCCGCCTGCGCGCCGATGCGGCCGAACTCGATCGGCTCGAGCGGCTCCTCGATCACGTCGCCGAGCTCGAGCTCCTCGTCGCGCTCCTTGGCGTCGGTGATCGCGAGCTGGTGCGCCGGCTCCTCGTGCTCCTCGTCGGGCACCACGGTCCAGCGCCGGAACGACTTGTAGTCGCCGGTCTCGCGGTCGATCTCGACCCGCGCGTCAATCTCCATGTTGGGGTAGCGCTTCTTGGTGGCCGACGCCAGCGCCATCTCCAGCGCGCTGAAGACGATTTCCTTCGGCACGTTCTTCTCGCGCGACAGCGCATCCACCAGCAGCAGCATTTCACGGTTCATGTTCGTCTCCACTCGATTCTGGGCACCAGCCGCGCGCGCTCGATCTTGTCGAGCGGCACCGACTGCACGCCGCGCGCGGTTTCGACGAGGGCGGCACTGCCCTCGACGCCGCGCAGGATCCCCCTGAGCTTCCTGGTGTTGTCGATCGGCTCACGCAGCGTGAGCTTCGCTTCCTCGCCGGTGAATCGCGCGTAGTCCGCGGCGTTCCGCAGCGGGCGGTCGAGCCCCGGCGACGACACCTCGAGGCGCGCGAAATCGACGCCTTCCACCTCGAACAGCCGCGTCAGCTGGTTGCTGGTGCGCGCGCAATCCTCGACATCCACGCCCTGCGGCTTGTCGATGAACACGCGCAGCATGCGGTTGGCCGCGAAGTCCCAGTCAACCAGTTCGTATCCCATCGCGGGGATCGTCTTCTCCAGCAATTCGCCCAGCTTCGTCACGCCCTGCGTCCTTCGACAAACGGGTGCTGCAAAAAAAAATGGGCTGTACCCAGCCCACTTTGTCTGCGCCACGAGTCGGTTTCGCGGTCCGTTGCAGTGTTCCGCACGCGGGCCCGGCGTTCATCGTCGACGCGCGGCGCTCTCGTTATCGTCTTGAATTATACCCGATTTTCCCGCGTTTTCACAGTGGGCCGGCGGCGGCTCCCGGGGGCGGCGCGGCCGCGGCGGCCATTCCACGGCGACAGGTAATATAGGGACGCCCCCGCCGCTTCCCAACGCCATGGCCGACCCCCTCGTCATCGCGCACAACGCGACGCGCGACATCGCCCTGCTGCCCGCGATGTCCAACCGTCACGGCCTCGTCACCGGCGCCACCGGCACCGGCAAGACCGTGAGCCTGCAGGTGATGGCCGAGCGCTTCTCGGCGATCGGCGTGCCGGTGTTCGCCGCCGACGTCAAAGGCGACCTCGCCGGCCTGTCGCAGGCTGGCGCCGACTCGCCGAAGCTGCGCGAGCGCCTCGCGCAGATTGGTGTCAGTGCGCCCGCCTTCGCCGGCGTGCCGGTGCAGTTCTTCGACGTGTTCGGCGACGCGGGCATCCCGCTGCGGGCGACCGTGTCCGATCTGGGCCCGTTGCTGCTGGGGCGAATGCTGATGCTCAACGACGTGCAGGCCGGCGTGCTCGCGATCGTGTTCAAGGTCGCCGACGACAACGGCCTGCTGCTGCTCGACCTCAAGGACCTGCGGGCGATGCTGGCCTTCGTCGGCGAGAACGCGGCCCAGCTGACCACGCGGTACGGCAACGTGTCGGCGGCATCGATCGGCGCGATCCAGCGTGGCCTGCTCGTGCTCGAGCAGCAGGGCGGCGCGAAGTTCCTGGGCGAGCCGATGCTCGACGTCGACGACCTGCTGCAGACCGCGGCCGGCCGCGGCGTGGTCAACATCCTCGCCGCCGATCGCCTGATGCAGGCGCCAATGCTCTACGCGATGATGCTGCTGTGGCTTCTGGCCGAGATCTACGAGCGGATGCCCGAGATCGGCGACCCGGACAAGCCCAGGCTCGTGTTCTTCTTCGACGAGGCGCACCTCCTCTTCACGGATGCGCCGAAGCCGCTGCTCGAGCGCATCGAGCAGGTCGTGCGCCTCGTGCGCTCCAAAGGCGTCGGCGTGTATTTCGTCACGCAGAACCCGCTCGACGTCCCGGACACCGTGCTGGGGCAGCTCGGCAACCGCGTGCAGCACGCGTTGCGCGCCTACACGCCGCGCGACCAGAAGGCGGTCAAGGCCGCGGCCTCGACGATGCGCGCCAATCCGGCGATCGACAGCGAGAAGGCGATCCTCGAGCTCGGCGTCGGCGAAGCGCTGGTTTCGTTCCTCGACGACAAGGGACGTCCCGAGCCGGTGGAGCGCGCCTTCGTGCTGCCGCCGGCATCGCGCATCGGGCCGATCACGCCCCAGGAGCGCCGCGAGGTGATCGACGCGTCCGTCCTCAAGAGCACCTACGCAACCCCGGTGGACCGCGAGTCGGCGTACGAGCGGCTCGGCCAGCGCGCGACGCAATCGGACGGCGGTCCCGCGTCCGGCGACGGCGGCCTCATCGACAGCCTCAAAAATTCGATTTTCGGCAAGCGCGGACGTGGCGACAGCATCGCCGACGCGGCGATGAAGAGCGCGGTGCGCTCGGCGGGCTCGACCATCGGCCGCGAGATCGTGCGCGGCGTGCTGGGCTCGCTGCTCGGCAAGCGCCGCTGACGGCGGGGCCGGCGTCAGGACATCGCCGCGGCCAGTCCTTGTTGGCCGGCGCCTGGCGTGGCAGTTGTCTCGAGCAGCGGCGCGCCGTCCAGATCCGGCGGCAGCGGCACTTCCAGCAGCGCGAGCACCGTGGCCGCGATGTCGCAGACATGGCCACCGGCGGTCGCGGCGCGCGGGTCGACGCCCTGCCCGCTGGCCCAGCAGCGCGAATGCGGCGTATGGTCGCCGCTGCGTGGCGCGTGCGGGTGGTAGACCGGCACGTGCACGCGGCCCACGCTCGGCGATTCGCAGCTCTCGAGCATGCCGAGGTCGGTGCGGAACACGACCATGAGGTCGGGCAGATCGGGATGGTGGCCCGCGCCGAAGCGCGCCGCGGCGCTAAAGGCCTCGGCGACGATCGGTTCGCCGCTCGCCGGATCGCGCAGCGCGCGCAACTCGTTCGCGAGTTGTTCGAGCACGCGTGGCGCGTCGGCCGGGGCGATCGTGCCACGGGGCTCGCGACCGCGCAGGTTGAGGCGAATCGCGCCGCAGCGGTTGTTGTAGACGAACGCCGCGCGCGTCTGCGGGCTGTCGAGCGGATCGACCAGGCATCCGGCCGCCGCCACCGGCGCACGCAATGCGGCGTGCTGCGCCGCGCGCTTGATCACCGCCTTGACCGGCCGCGGCAGGTAGGTGACATAGCGGCGCGCCGCGCGCATCAACCGCCCGCCGGCATGCGCGCCGCCCGACCCATAGCCGAGGCGTGCCAGCACCTCGGGCAGCAGTTGCGGGCCGTCGTAATAGAGGTCCATGCCGTGGCTGAACACGGCGAGCACCGTCGCGTCGGCGCCGGCGGCGTCCAGCACGCGGCCGACGCCGGCGTCGATCGCCGCGTAGACGTCGCGCAGCGCCTGCCGCAGGTCATCGGGCGCCGCGCGATCGTGCCAGGGATGCCGCGGATCGCCGAAATGCCAGAACTGGTGGCCCGCGCAATGGCTCTCGGAAAACGTGCAGAAGAAGAGGTCCCAGCGCTCGGCGGCAGCGAGCTCGGAGGCGAACTCGGCCTTGCATCGCGCACCTTGCAGGAGACCGTCGCGCAGCCTGCGATAGCCTTCGACCGACTCGCCATGCCGATCGCACGAGCGCACCGGATGGTCGCCGAACCGGGCGCGCAGACGCTCGAGATATTCGGGCGGCTCGCTCTGCACGTCGAACGCGCGGTCGTGCAATCCCCATTCGAAAAGCTGCACGCCATCGAGACCGTGCGCAGGCACCGCCTGCACCGGATCGATCACGGCGACGCGACGTCCCGCGCGCCCGGCGATCGACCAGAAATAGCGTTCGGCATCCATTTCGTCGGGCCGCGTCGCGCGCAGCCGCGATTCGCCGGTGCGCAAACGATTCGGTACGTAGAAATGCCCGTCCTTCGCCGCACGGCGTCCCGTGTTGATCTCGGGCCAAATCGCACCGGGCAGCGTCGTCATCGGGCTCGCCAGCTCCCACTGTCGCGAGCGCGCCGCGAGCCGCGCGAAATTCGGCAGCAGTCCCTCGCGCGCCCAGCGCTCCACCAGCGTCACCTCGCAGGCATCGAAGCCGAGCACGACGACGCGCGCGCTCACGACGCCCGCCCGAAGTGAGCGGCGCTCATCGCGCACCGCCCGCTTCGGCACCGACGACGTCCGCGCCCGGCGTGCCGTCGCCGATGGCGATTGGCGGAGAGGTCTCGAGCGGCATCCGTCGCCCTTCGCGGTAGCCGCGCCAACGCCCGCGCGCCACCGCAGCGTGGTAGCGAGCGAGGCCGGTGCGGCCGCGCGCAAGCGCGACGAGCGCGCCGGCGAGGGCGCGCACGATCAGCGCTGCCACGTGCGCCGGTGCCGCGCCGTGGCGGCGCATCACATAGCCGAACGCACGCGCATAGGCGCCGCCCTTCGCGACCTGCGTCGCCGTCATTGCCCCGGGCCAGCCGGGATGGTCGACGACGAGCGACGGCTCGAAGCGAATGCGGGCTCCGCCTTCCACGGCGCGCGCGAGATAGTCGGTTTCCTCGGCGGCGGTCCACGGCGACGTCGCGCCAAGTCCGAGCGCCGGGTCGAACGCACCGACTCGTGCGCACAGCGTCGCGCGCAGGAAGATCACGCACGACATGCCGCCGAGATACGCGGTGCGCCGATCGAGCCAATGCGCACGCTGTCCGAAGCGCGCCGGCGCGCGCTCGCCGGCGGTGGCGACGACGCGGCCGGTGATGCCGTCCGCGCGTGACTGCGCGTCGAGGAATGTGGCGACGCGTGCGAGCGTGTCGGGCGCGTAGCGGCAATCGTCGTCGGGAAACGCCACGATCGTGCCGCGCGCGACCGCGAGCCCCGCGTTGCGGCTGCGCGACAGGCCGCGCGCCGCCCGCAGGTGGCGAATCGCAAGGCGTGCGGCGTAGCGCGCCAGGACCGGTCGCAGCCGCTCGTCACCGTTCTGGTCGACGACGATCACCTCGAAATCGGTGCAAGTCTGCGCGGTGAGTGACGCCAGCAGCCCGTCGACCTCGACGACGCGCTCGATCGTGGCGACGACCAGCGAGAATCGCGGCGGCACCGCGGCGATCGTCGTGCGTGCAGCCTTGGCACTGGCGTCGAGCAAAGGATTTTCTCCGGGCCGACCGCGGCTCCCGGCGGATGATATACCGGTGCCGCCCATCGGCGCGCGGCGCGCGCGCGGCTTCACGCGACGGCGACCATCCGTTCCAGCGTGCGCGAGTCCGCCGCCAGCGCCGCGCTGTCGCCGCGATGCACGACACGCCCGCGCTCGAGCACGATCGCCGTCGCCGTCACGCCGAGCGCGATCCGCGCGTGCTGCTCGACGATGATCATCGACAGCCGGTCCTGCCCGACGAGCTGGCGGATGGCGCGCAGCAGCTCCTGCACGATGATCGGTGCCAGGCCTTCCATCGGCTCGTCGAGGAGCAGGAGCCGCGGATTGGTCACCAGCGCGCGCGCGATCGCCAGCATCTGCTGCTCGCCACCGGAAAGCTGGTTGCCGAAGTGACCCCGGCGCTCCGCCAGGCGTGGAAACAGCGCGAATGCGCGTGCCGCGTTCCAGGGTCCCGCACGCGCCACCGCAGCGAGGTGCTCGTCGACGGTCAGCGACGGGAACACCAGGCGCTCCTGCGGCACCCAGCCGATGCCGGCGCGGGCGCGCCGATGGCGCGCCGCGCGCACGAAATCCTCGCCACGGAAGCGGATGCGCCCGTCGAACACGCGCGTGAGTCCCATCAGCGTCGTCAGCAGCGTGGTCTTGCCGACGCCGTTGCGGCCGAGCAGCGCGATGCTGTCGCCCTCCTGCATCGTCAGCGACACGCGGTCGAGCACGCGCGCCTCGCCATAGCCGGCGGTAACGTCGTCGACGACGAGGAGCTCAGCCATGCCCGGCCTCGCCGAGATAGACCTCGCGCACCCTGGCATCGGCGGCAATCGCCTCGGGCGCACCTTCGGTCAGTACGCGTCCGCCCACCAGCACGGTGATGCGCTCGGCGAAGCGGAACACGAGGTCCATGTCGTGCTCGATGAAGAGCACCGTCACCTCGCGCGGCAGGCCGGCGAGCACGCCAAAAAGCTCGGCACTGGCGTCGGCGGGAATGCCGGCGGCAGGCTCGTCGAGCAGCAGCACGCGCGGCCGCGTCGCCAGCGCCAGCGCGATCTCCAGCAGGCGCTGCTTGCCGTACGGCAGGTCGCGCGTCGGCGTGTCCGCCACGTCGGCGAGGTGCAGCGACTCGAGAAGCTGCATCGCCTCGGCGATCTCGGCGTGCATCGCGCCCACGGTCCGCGCCCAGCGGTCGCCGGCGCCAACGCGCTCGAAAATCGCGAGCAGCACCGATTCGCGCACGGTCAGCCCGGGGAACAGCGTGTTGATCTGGAACGTGCGCGTCATGCCGCGCTTGACGCGGCGATGCTGCGCCAGCGTCGTCACCCGCTCGCCGTCGAGCCAGATCTCGCCGGCGGACGGCGGGAACACGCCGGTCAGCAGATTGATCAGCGTGGTCTTGCCGGCGCCGTTGGGCCCGATCAGCGCGTGGCGCGCACCGCGCTCGAGCGAGAGCGCGATGTCGGCGTTGGCGGCGAACGCGCCGAACGACTTCGACAACCCTTCGGTGCGCAGCACCGCGCTCACGCCGGCCTCGCCGCGAATCGCCTGCGGAGCCTGATCGCCAATGTCAGCAGGCCGCCCCGCGCGAACAGCACCAGCGCCACCAGCATCATGCCGAGCCAGAACTGCCAGTAAGCGGCCGACAGGTTGGACAGGCGATCCTGCAGGATCATGAAGATGGCAGCACCGAGGATGCCACCGTACAGGTAGCCTGCGCCGCCGACGACCAGCATGATCAGGATGTCGGCCGAGCGCTGGAAACCGAGCACGTCGATGCCCACGAACTGTGTCGTCTGCGCGAGCAGCGCGCCGGCGATGCCGGCGATGCCGGCGCCGATCGTGTACACGATGACGAGCTTGCGCGGCACCGACACGCCGAGCGCCGGCATGCGCTTCTCGCCTTCGCGCACGCCCTTGAGGCTCAGGCCGAACGGCGAGCGCACGAGGCGGCGCACCAGCACGAACACGGCGAACAGCACGACGAGGCTGTAGACGTACGCCGTGTTGCCGTCGATGCCGAAGCGGAAGATGCCGAACACCGGCCGCATCGTCACGTCCGACAGGCCGTCGACGCCGCCGGTGATCGACGCCGCGCGATTGGCGATCTCGTAGAGCATGAGGCCGACGCCCAGCGTGACGATCAGCCGCGTCAGGTCCTGTCCGCGCACGATCAGCAGGCTCGCCAGCGCGCCGGCGAGCGCCGCGACCACGGCGGCGGCGGCGAGCCCCGACAGCGGCTCGCCGTAGCCGTGGTGCGCGAGCAGCCCCGCGGTGTACGCGCCGAGCCCGAAGAATGCGGCGTGCCCCAGGGAAACGATGCGTGCATAGCCGAGGATCAGGTCGAGCGACAGCGCGAAGAGCCCGGCGACGAAGATCTGGCTGCCGAACGTGCGGTATGTCGGCCATGCGAAATACGCGATCACCGGCACCAGCCAGAACGCGATCTCGTAACGGCTCCAGCGGTCGGCGCGCGGCGTGGTCATCCGCGCCTGCCGAAGAGGCCAGCGGGGAACAGCACCAGCATCGCCACCATCAGCGCGTAGATGACGAACGAGCCGACCTGCGGCACGTAATACTTGCCGGCGACATCGAATACGCCGAGGATCAGCGCCGCCACGAGCGGGCCCTTGATCGTGCGTCCGCCGCCGACGGCGACGACCAGCAGGAAGTACACCATGTACTTGAGCGGAAACGAGGGATCGAGGCCGAGCACGTCGATCGCCATGCCGCCGCCGAGTGCGGCGAGGGCCGAGCCGAGCGCGAACGTCACGCTGAACACGCGCGCGACGTCGATGCCGAGGCCCTCGGCCGCGACGCGATTGTCGACCGATGCGCGCACCTGTGCGCCGAACCGCGTGTGCTCGATCAGCACATGGAGCGCCAGGGTGATCAGCGCCACGACGGCGATCAGGAACAGCCGGTACGCGCCGAGGTCGATGCCCGCCACGCGCACCTGGCCCGTGAGGTACGGCGGCAGCTGCACAGGCTGCTGCCCCGGGCCGAACAGGTACGACGCGGTGGCGATCGCCATGAAGGTGAGGCCGATCGTGAACAGCACCTGGTCGAGGTGGCTGCGGCTGTAGACGTGGCGGTAGAGCCCGCGCTCGAACACGGCGCCGACGACGCCGCCGGCGACGAAGGCGAGCGCGAGCGCCGCAAGGAACGGCACGCCGGCGCGCGTCATCGCCAGCACCGCGACATAGCCGCCGAGCATCGCGAACGCGCCGTGCGCGAGGTTGATGAAGTTCATCAGCCCCAGCGTTATCGCGAGGCCGATGCTGATGAGGAACAGCAGCGCGCCGTAGGCGACGCCGTCGAAGAGGATGCCGACGAGGTGGCTCAGCATGTCACGCGGCGGGCAACGCCCGGGAACGCGGTGACCGCCGCGCGGTCATTCATGCGCGACGCAGTCGGTCGCCGCGCGCGCAGCGGTCACGCGCGATCCGCACGGCGTGGCGGCCCCTGTGCGCTGCGTGCAGCCGGCGCGACGGCGCGTGCGAACGCAACGCGCGCCGTCGCGGCGGTGCGGTCTCACATCTTGCCCGGGTCCTTCTGGTTCGGAAACTTGTCGAACTCGACGTTGTAGAGACCGCCGTTGACCTTCTCGACCTTGCGGATGTAGATCGTCTGCACGACGTCGCGCGTCTCGGGGTCGATCATGATCGGCCCGCGCGGGCTGTCGATCTTCATGCCCTTGAATGCCGCCATCAGCTTGTCGCCGTCGGTCGAGCCGCCGGTGGCCTTGAGCGCCGCGTAGATCGCCGCCATGCCGTCGTACGCCGCGGCGGCCATGAAATTGGGACGCATCTTCGTGCCGTTGGCGTCGGCATACGCCTTGACGAACGCCTTGTTCTCCGGCGAGTCATGCGCCGCCGAATAATGGAAGCTGGTGATGAGGCCGAGCGTGGAGTCGCCCATCGCCTCGAGCACGCTGTCGTCGGTGATGTCGCCGGTGGCGATCAGCTTGATGCCGGCGTCGGCGAGGCCGCGCTCCTTGAAGCCCTTCATGAAAGCGATGCCCTGCTCGCCGGCCGGCAGGAACAGAAACACCGCCTCGGGCCTGGCATCCTTGATGCGCTGGATGAACGGCGCGAATTCGGGACTCTTGAGCGGGATGTGCACGCTGTCGACGATCTCGCCGCCGGCGGCCTTGAATGCCTTGCTGAACGCGGCCTCGGCGTCGAGGCCCGGACCGTAGTCGGACACCGCGGTGTAGACGCGCTTGATGCCGTTCTTCGCCGCCCATTCGGCCATCGGCGCGGCCACCTGCGGCAGCGTCATCGACACGCGGACGATGTACGGCGACTTGGTGGTGATGATCGACGTCGCCGCGTTCATGATGATCATCGGCTTCTTGGTCTCGGTGGCCAGCGGCGCCACCGCCATCGCGTTCGGCGTGAGACCGAAGCCGATCAGCATGTCGACGTTGTCGCGCTGCACGAGCTCCTGCGCCAGGCGCTTGGCGACGTCCGGCGCCGGGCCCGTGGTGTCCTTCTGCACGATCTCGATCTTCTTGCCGGCGACGGTGTCACCGTGCAGCTTCATGTACGCCTTGATGCCGTTGGTCATCTGCTGGCCGTACTCCGCGAACGGGCCGGAGAATTCGCCGACGAGGCCGAGCTTGACCGTGCCCTGCGCCTGCGCCAGCGGCGCGAAGGCCCAGGCGACCGCCACGAGCAGCGTTGCATACGACCATTTCCTGATGTTCATTTCGACTCTCCTCCTGCGAAGGACATTCGCGCGAATGCGTGCGGATGGCGCCGTGTTACGCCGCCTGTGGCCGACGCGCCTCGCCATTTGAAATCGGCAGCGGGCTGGCGTCGTTGCGCGGCGTCGGGAAGCCCCGGCCGCGCGGCGGTGCCATGGTGCATCAGGTGCGCTGTTCGCGCAAATGTTCGATCACCGGACGCAGCAATTGCACGTCAAGGCCGCCCGAGGCGGCCTCGACTCGGCCCAATGGCCGATCGCGGACTGCGCGATCGCCGCGGATACTGGGCTTCGTGAAT
This sequence comes from uncultured Pseudomonadota bacterium, assembly GCA_963781395.1. Taxonomy (GTDB): domain Bacteria; phylum Pseudomonadota; class Gammaproteobacteria; order Burkholderiales; family Casimicrobiaceae; genus VBCG01. The sequence goes on along the minus strand of CAWAFO010000008.1, from coordinate 841 downwards.
ACGATCGGACCCGCCGTCGCGCTGCATGCAGGCGAGCGTGTGCGCCATGCGGCGGCGTGGCTGATTCGGCCCTGGCCACCGCTCGCGTTGTTCCTGCTGCTGGCCGCGCTGTATCTCGCGGCGAGCGTGGTGGCTTCGGGGCGCCTGGCAGCCGCCGTCATGGCCATTTCGCTGGTGTCGCTCTTCGCCGCCACACCCGTCGCGTCGCAGGTCGTCCGCGGCGTCGCCTCGCGCCGGTTGCGCGCGTTGGCCGCGCTCGTCGCAGCCCTTTTCTGCGCGGCCGCGTGGACCGTGTTGATGGCCTTGCAGTTCGCGGCCGGCGGCCCCGATGCACCGGAGCGCGCACGCATGTTGCTGGCAGGGGGCGGCGCGGCGCTTCTCTACGCACCGGTCATCTGGCTTGGCGGTGGCGGGTTGCGCCTCGGGCAATCGTCCGGATGGGTGGCGCGCATCGACGTTCGCTGGCTCGCCGCGATCGCCGCCGCCGAAGGTTTGTTCTGGCTCGGCTGCGCGTGGGCGCTGCTGCACGGATGGGCGCGCTGGAAACATCTCGACGTCGCGATCGGTTGGGGGCCGATGTCGATCGTCGCGCTGCAGGTCAGTGGAGTGATGTGCGCGGTCTGCGCCGTGCGCGCCGTCCGCCACAGCGCGGGCATCGTGCTATGGCCGATCGCGGCGGGTGTCGCGTGGCTCGCGTGGTGGCACCTGCGCATTGCGGTGTTCTACCTGGCGATGGCGGGCTGGATGCATTGAGGGGCGGCTTGGGGCGCGGCTGCGCGGGGCGGCGGTCCGCCAGGCCGGACGCGGCGGATGACGCGGCGTCGGCAAGGCAGAAGCGCCA
>CAWAFO010000007.1:0-109364 GCA_963781395.1 uncultured Pseudomonadota bacterium | reverse complement strand
TAGCGATCGTAGGTCGCGCCGGCCGCGCGACGCGGATCGCGTTGCTGCGCTGCGCACCGGCGGGCGTCAAGTCGCCGTGCGTCGTCTGCACAGGAATGCTTGCCGGACTGCTGTCTGAGCGTTGGCTGTTCTTCGTCCAAGCGCGGCACACGGTCCGCCTGTTCCACGGCGAGAGGCGGGTCTAGGGCGCCGGCGCCGCCTCTCCCGCGGCATCTGCGGGCTCGTACGGTATCTGCAGGACCGCTTCGCTGCCCGCAGCGCCTTTATGGCGAAGGTCAAGGCTTCCGGCGCTCCCGAACAGCGTCGACAGCCGCTCGCGGATGTTACCGATCGCATCGCCGTCGTCGCCGCTTGCGAAGCCCCCGTCGCTGTCGACCACGGCAACGCGAACCTGCCCATTGTCGACGCTGACCCGGATACCGATGGCGCTGCCCTCCCCGGGCCTTCCGGCGCCGTGGTCGATCGCGTGGTCGACCAGCGGCAGCAGCATCATCGGCGGCATGCGCGCGTCGGCAGCCTGAGCGGCGAGGTCGATGTCGACTCGTAGCCGGTTGTCCAGGCGGTGTCTGGCTATGTCAAGATAGTTGCGAACGAGAGCGACTTCGCGCGCCACGGTTGAGGTGGTGCCGCGCATCAGCGGCATCGCGGTGCGAAGATAGGCGATCAATTCGGACATCAGCCGGCTTGCGCGCTCGGCATCCGAGCGGTAAAGGCGCTCCACCTGCGCGAGCGTGTCGAACAGGAAGCGTGGCTCGACGCGAGCCTGCATCGCCTGCAGCCGCGATTCCAAGGCGCGCTTCGATTGCCGGACGCGCTCGAGCTCCGCGGCGCGCAGATGGCCTTCGGCCCGCCGCGCAATGCGGCGCGCCGCATACAGGAGAACCGCGGTGCCGCCGAACAGCAGCCATTGCACCTGGAAATAGAGGAAGCCGAAAAGCGCAGACCGCGTGTAGGCTCGCGACATCGGCACGATATCTCCGACGATCGCATGGCGCCATGCCCAATCGAACGCGAAGCCGAGGGCCGCACCGGCAACGCAGCCCGCGAACGCCGCGATGGGATAGATGCGGCGCGGCGTTGCGCCGCGGTCAACGGCTCGATCGGCGACGACGATCGCCGCGAGCAACACCAGCGCGCGCAATTCGACGCCCACGACGAAGCCGCCGACGTACAGGACGGGCGGGTAGATCTGCAGGAATTGCATGATCGGCGCGATGTGGATCAAGATCTCGATCGTCGCCGCCACGAGGCCGAACAGCAGCGTGTGACGCACGTTCGTCCCCGTGATCGTGCGCAGCGCACCGATCGCGTCGAGCAGGCGGCCACCCACGCGGGCGCTCACGGCGGCAGCCGCAGGTCGGCGTAAGGAAACGTCAGCGTGGCGATGACGCCGGTCGGGGAATTCCTCGTCAGCGCCAGATTGGCAGCGCCGCCGTAGCACACCCGCAAACGGGTGCGGGTGTTCGCGAGGCCGGTTCCGGCGCCTTTCGTCGCGGTGAATCCCTGACCCGTGTCGGCGACGACTATCGCGAGCGCATTGTCGCTGCGCGTCGCGCGCACGTCGATCCGGCCGCCCGAGCGCGTCGGCGCGAGCCCGTGCTTGACCGCATTCTCGACCAGCGTCAACACCATCAGCGGGGGCACGCTTGCACTCTCCAGTTCGACTGGGGCGGCGACTGCATATGCGAGCCGCCTGCCCATGCGGATGCTCTGAATCTCGAGGTATGCGCGCACGTGCGCGAATTCGCGGCGCAGCGTCGACTTTTCCTCGCGCATCTGCGGCAGCGCGATGCCGAGATACGCCTTGAGGCTGAGCAGCATTCGCTCGCCGGTGTCGTGGTCGGTCTCGTACAGGCGCTGGACGTTGGCGAGCGTGTTGAACAGAAAGTGCGGCTCGATTTGCGCCTCCAGCATCCGCAGCCGTGCCTCGGTCACCTGCTCGGCCATCGTCGCCGCGTCGACTGCGATACTCTCAGTCTGCGCAGCGCGTTCGGATTCCGCACCGAGGTAAAGCCAGGCACCGGCGATCAGCGACCCCAGCAGAGCGTAGCGCACGAAGGCCGGCACGAATGCCCAGAGATCGTCGATGTTCCACGTTTCGCCGGGATCCGCCATGGCCATGTCCGATGCGACCAGAGCAATCGCTGTTGCGGCGGCGATCGCCCCAAACAGGGTGACGTATGGCCCGACGCCATGACCCGGCCAGCGATTGCGCGTGAACACGATCACGATCATTACGACACCACCGATTGCCAGGTCCTGCGCGGCCACTTGCCAGCCGGCGCGAAGCACATCGGTCAGCGGGTTCGGCGATTCGCCGAAGATGAACTTGAGCGTCTCCCGCAGCGTGTCGAGCGCTGCCACGACGAACACGATCGCGACGCCGGCGAGGCCGACGCGCAGGCGGGGAGATCCGCTTGGCGCGGGGCTCGCGCTCGCGAGCTGTGCACGCCTCGAGCGCGCCGCGCTCATCTGAACGCGTACTCGAAACGCGCGTAGAACGTGCGCCCGCGGGGATCCGCGTAAGTGCCGTCAAACCAGGCTTGCCGGTTGGGCGCGTTGTACACCAGCGGCGGCTTGCGATCGAGGACGTTGTCGACACCGGCGATCAGCTTCACTGACTTGATGCCCGAGTAGGCAGCCTGCAGATCCCACGCGCTATACGTTCCGACGCGCCGACTCGCACAGGTGCCATCTTCGGCGCAGTTGCCGAAGTCCGTTTCGCGATAGCCATCCTGAAAAGTTTGCGCCAGCGTCGCCGACCACGGGCCGCGGTCCCATGCGATCGACGCGTGGTGCCGCCATCGCGGGATCGCGTAGGGACCATCGCTGGAGCCGACCAGCGACGTGACGCCACCCGCGCCGGGCGTCGAAAACGTGGCGACATAGGTCCCGTCGATGGCGAATGTGAAGGCACCTGCCGGCCCAACCGGCGCCCGGAATTTGGCACTGACATCGAACCCGGAAGTTCGCAACGTACCGAAATTCTCGTTGATCAGCACGACGTTCTCGATGGGTCCCGGCAGCTCCGGATATTTCGGGTCGACTGGACCGCGGATGACGTTGCTCTCCGCGAACGGCGCGCCCGGAACCAGCGTGGATAACTCGTCGATCGCGGCAATCAGGTTGTCCTTGCGGACGTTCCAGTAGTCAACGGAAAAGGAGAATGCGGGCACCGGCGACCAGACAATCCCCGCGTTGACCTGCTTCGAGGTTTCGGGCTGCAGCGACGGATTGCCGCCGATCACCGCCGGAAACGCGCCGGCGCAATCGGATGTGGACCCAGTGGTCGGACAACGCAGCGGATCGGGGATGCCGGGGGCGGTGAACGCGCGCTGCTGCGGCGTCCACAAGTCGTAGAGCGTCGGCGCGCGGAAACCGGTACCCCATGACGCCCTGAACAACACCGGTTGCAGCGGCTGCCATCGCAGCGCGAGCTTGGGATTGGCGGTGCCGCCGAAATCGCCGTAATGATCGTAGCGGGCCGCGAGTTGCGACTCGAACGTCGTCGTGAACGGAACGTCGAGCTCCGCATACAACGCCTGCGCGCTGCGCGAGTGACCGATCGAGTGATGATCGCCGCCGGCGTCGAGCACGTCGCCGCTGTTCGCAACAGCCGAGAACGTGTTGTCGAGCTCCTCGATGCGCGCCTCGGCGCCGAGCGCCAGTGCGACGAAGCGATCTCCCAGCCGAAGGATGTCGCGGGACGCGCGAGCGTCGACGAGCCACGTCTTGCCCTCGGCGGCGTGAAACGGTCCGGCGACCGTCGTGCCGCGCAGCAACGCATCGCCTTCGGGACCGGAAGGGCCGAACGGATTGACCAAGCCGGTTGCGAGAGCGGCGGAAAGCCGGCTCGACGACACATAGCCGTGCACGAAGTCGTCGGATTGCCGGTTGCCGCTGAAAACGAGGGCCGTGCTGTAATCCCACCCGCCCGCCGTGCCCTGCGCGCCGAGGACGAGGCGGGCGGCTTCGGTTTCGACATCGTCGACGCGTTGACCGAGCGCGCCGGTTCGCATCACCAGGCTGAGGTCGCCCGCAAGGCCGTTGGCGTTCGCAAACGCCGCTGGATAGTAGGGACCGCCGGCGGGATAGTAGAAGAAATCGGGAGCAAACCCGCCCGCCGCAGTTGGCGCGAGCGACAGCAGGAGGCGATTGCGCGAATAGGCCGCCTCCGCAAACAGCTCCATGTCGGCGGCCGCCCTCACCGCCGCGCGGCCGAACACGCTCGTGCGCTCGACCTGCGGCAGCAGATCGAAGTCGCGCTGCACGTCGTAGCCGCACCAGCGCGCTCCCGGGATCGGCGCCGGCCGCGAGGTTGGCAGAGCGCAGCCGGCGTCGTACGCCGGATTCAGCAAATCGCCCGTGGGCGTCTGCACGTTCGCGGGGAACGTCCATTGCGTGAAGGTCTGGGCGCTCGGCGGGACGTCGCTGCGAAACCCCGTGCTCAGAAAATTGCGGTCCGACGGCCGCAGCACGGAGTCCTTCTGGTAATCGAACGTCACGAACGCGTTGTAGCGATCCTTGATGAGGTCGCCGAAGCCGACGCTTGCTGTGGCCATGCGCTGGTCGCCGCCGCCTTGCTGCGTCCAGTTCCCCTGCACCGCGACATCGGCTCCGCGATAGTCCTTGCGCAGGATGAAGTTGACGACGCCGCCGATCGCGTCGCTGCCGTAGATGGCGGATGCCCCGTCCTTGAGGATCTCGACGCGGTCGATCGCCGACACCGGGATCGCATTGACGTCCACGGTGCCGCCATCGAACGCGTAGTTCGCCACGCGCCGCCCGTTGATCAGCACCAGCGTCGAACCGTCGCCGAGTCCCCTCAGGTTGACGCTCGACAGGCCCGGTCGCGGGAAAGGATCGATCTGGCTTCCCACCGATTTCACGTCGCCGAACGCGCCGATGTTGGCAGACACCGTTGCCATGAGCGCGGCAGTGGTGGTGTAACCGCCGCGGGCGATGTCGTCGCGCGTGATGACCTGTACCGGCAGCGCCGTCTCGACGTCGGAGCGGACGATGTGCGAACCGGTCACCTCGATCCGTAGCGTGCCGCGGACGTCATCATCCGCCGCGGCGTTCATCTGCGCTTCTGCGGGGACCGCGGCGCAGGCCAGCACGGCGCTCAAGGCAATTGCATGGAATGATCGGCATGCGGTCCCCCGTCGAACGGTCATGACGACACTCCCCAGAAGCGTCGCGGCTCGAAGCTCTACATCTGTCTGAAGCGGTGCACGTAGGGCTCGCTGACGGGCAGCGTCTCCTTGCGCTGCTTGAGCTTCACGCGCAGATGTCCGCCGATGTCGCGGTGCACTCCGGCAATCGCGTTGACATTCACCACCGTGCCGCGATGTATCTGCCAGAACATCTCGGGATCCAGCTCGTCAACGAGCTCCCGGATCGGACGCCGAATCAGCGATTCTTGCGTCGGCGTCATCACCATCGTGTACTTGTTGTCGGCCTGGAAGTAGCAGACCTCGTCGACCGTGATGAGACGCAAATCCTGGCCCTGCGACGCCGTGATCCAGCGCAGGTATTCGCGACCGGGCCTGCCTGCGGCCAGCGCGAGGAGCACGTTGTCCAGGTTGGCCGGGGAACTGCGAACCCTTTCCTTCAGTCGCGCGACCGTGGTCGCAAGGCGCTGCATCGAGAAGGGCTTCATCACGTAGTCGACGGCGCCGTCCTCGAACGCCGCGATCGCGTACTCGTCGTACGCCGTCACGAATGCCACATGGCAGCGCCCGCTAACCTTGTGCGCCACGTCGAGCCCGTTCATGCCGGGCATCTCGATGTCGAGAAACAGGATCTGGGGACGGTGCTCCTCGAACGCCATCAGCGCGTCGATGCCGTCCTCGGCTTGCGCGCAGATCACCAGCTCGGGCCACAGGCGCTGAAGTGCGTCGCGAAGTTGTGTGCGAAGCACGGGCTCGTCTTCGGCGATGACCGCCTTCCACGTCGTCATGCCGGTCTCCCTGGCAATCCGGTCCGGTGTGCCGCGCGCGAACATTGTGGGGCTGTTGTAGATGGCGGGCAAGGGGCTGAACGCTTCGTCGCGATCGTGGGTTGCCGGGGCCGCGACTCCTATGCGAATGCGACGAATCGGGCAAATCCGGGAGTGACTGACGACGGCGGCGGTGTGACTTGGCCGGCTCAATCCGCGGTATGGATGGCATTGGCGCGGGGCCCTGCTGCGTCCGCTTGTCCCGGCGAAAGATGTCACGAGCGCCGCGAGTCGATGGCCGATCGGCCGCCGTACAATTGCCGGCCATGGTCCCGCCTGTACCTCGAGCTTCCACGATTGCCTCACCGCGACGCACGCCGCCGGTGTCGACGCTCGCGGTCATCGACATGGGATCGAACAGCTTTCGCCTGGAAGTCGCGCGCGTCGAGGATGGCCACATCCATCGTCTCGATACCTGGCGCGAGACGCTGCGCATGGGCGCGTCGATGGATGCCCGGGGTCGCATCCGCGCCGCGTACGTGCACGCGGCGCTGGCGTGCCTCGCGCGCTTCAGCGAGCGCCTGCGCGGGTTGCATCCGTCGGGCGTGCGCGCCGTGGCGACCAACACGTTCCGCATTGCGAGCAACGCGCAGGCAGTGCTGGCGCGGGCGGAGAAGGTGCTCGGCTTCCGCATCGACGTCATCTCCGGGCACGAGGAAGCGCGGCTCATCTACCTCGGCGCCGCGCATGTGCTGCCGCACTCGGAGGAGCCGCGCCTCGTGATCGACATCGGCGGCGGCTCGACCGAGATCATCGTCGGCCGCGGCTACGAGCCGCTGGCGCTCGAGTCGCTCGACATGGGATGCGTGTCGTACTCGCAGCGGTTCTTCGGCGGCGGCCGCCTGCCGGCGCAGGCCTTCGCCGCGGCGCGCACGCATGCCTCCGCGCAGATCCAGGCGATCGCGCGCGACCTCGAGCGCCACCACTGGCGCGACGTGTTCGCGTCGTCGGGAACGGCACTGGCGCTTGCCGATATCCTCGAGCAGAACGGACTGTCGGCCGGCGGAATTACGCCGGACGGGCTCGCCGCGTTGCGCGCGCGCATGGTTCGTGCCGGCACCATCCACCGGCTGCGACTACCCGGGCTCAAGCCCGAGCGTGCACCAGTGCTCGCCGGCGGCCTCTCCATCATGGAGGCGGCACTCGCCGAGCTGCACGTCGCGCGGGCCAATCCGGTCGGCGGCGCGCTGCGCCTCGGCGTCATGGTCGATATGCTGGGCCGCCACGAGGCGCGCGATGCGCGGGCGGCCACCGTGGCACGTTTCGCCGAGCGCTATCACGTCGATGTCGATCACGCGAGCCGCGTCGCCGCCACCGCGCGCGAGTTGTACGCGCAGGCCGTGCCAAAGCCCTCCGCCGAATCGCTGCAGCGCCTCGGCTGGGCGGCGATGCTGCACGAGATCGGCTACTCGGTGTCGCATCAGGGCTTTCACAAGCATTCGGCGTACATCCTGCAGCATGCCGACATGCCGGGATTCGACGCGCGCGAGCAGCGGCTGGTGGCGATGCTCGTCCTCGCGTGCCGCGGCGCGCTTGCCAAGGTCGCGCCGGTGCTCGGCGATGTGGAGCGACGCGCCCAGATCCTCGCCTTGCGGCTCGCGGTGCGCTTTCACCACGCGCGGCGGCCGATCGACCTGCCGCCCATCGCGCTGCGCGCCGGCACCAGCGTGGGCTGGCGCGTGCCGGCGCGATGGCTTGCGAGCCATCCGCTGACATCGCATCTGCTCGGCGAGGAGCGCGAGCAGTGGACGAGCGAAGGATTTGGCTGGCGCACGCCGCCACCGGTGCGCCGTGCCCGGCGCAGCGCCTAGCGCCACGCCAGATCGGCGCGCGCTGCCGGCCGCCGAGCCGCCGGACGACTACTGTGGGCAGCGCGCGACGTCCGTGCGCGCCACGAGCATCAGGTCCGCGCCATCGCGAGGGCGCGCTCGAGCGCAGCGCCCAGGCTTTCGCGCATCGCCGCCTTGCGCGCGGGGTCGGGCGCGCGCAGCACGGCGGAGGGATGAAACGTCGCGACGATGATGGCGCCCGACGGGTGGCGCGGCGCGGCGGCGGCCGCGGCAGCAATGGTCATCGCCTTGCCCACGAGCGCGCGCAGCGCGGTGGCACCGAGCGCAACGATGACGTGCGGACGCACGGCGGCGATTTCCGCTTCGAGCCAATCGTGGCAGGCGGCAATCTCGCGCTGCGCCGGCGTCTTGTGAATGCGCCGCTTGCCGCGCAACTCGAAGCTGAAATGCTTGACCGCGTTGGTGATGTACGCGTCGCGCTCGCCCACGCCCGCTTCTGCCATCAACTGCCGCAGCAGCCGCCCCGACGGGCCGACGAACGGTCGGCCCTCCTGATCCTCGACATCCCCCGGCTGCTCGCCGACCAGCATCAGCAGTGCATGCGGCGGGCCCTCGCCGGGCACGGCTTGCGTGGCGCGCGCGCCCAGTTCGCAGCGGCGGCAGCGGTCGAGGTCCCTCTTGGTGGGCAGGCCACCATCGTCGGGGGGCGGGCGGCGTGGCATGCGCGTCCGCTCAGTCGTGCGCGCGCAGCTCGCGCCGCTGCAAGCGGCAGCGCCACCGATGACACGGCATCGCGAGCGGCGCCAACCCGGCGCGGGCATGACCGGCCATCGTGAGCATTGGACCGCGCCGCGAACGGGCGGTGTTGTGCGTGCGTGCGGCTCGTGTCGGACGCGTCCGACGGCGAGTTGCGGGAGTCGCCGATGCCGTCGCCATCGCCGGCGCCTGTACTGTGCGTCCGTGCAAACCCGCACTGCGAGGAGTTGGGCAATGAAGTCGATTCTCGATCCGACGTTCCGCTACGTGAACAGCAGCAACACCGACGTGCGCAAGACGTTCGCCCGCGTGCGCCGAGAGCAGCAGGCAGCGCGCGCGCGCGCCACGCCCACCGCGCCCGCGCGCTCGGTCGTCATGCTCGACCGGCACCGGCACTCTGCCGCCTAGCTGCAATCACACGTCGCCGGGGGCGACGGCGAGCTTCAGCACGACTGCATGCCGCCGCTCACGGGGTGGCTTGACCAGCCACCATACGGCGCCTTTTTTCATCGACCATTCCATTTCGAGATTGCCGAGCAGGAACGCGGCTGTCTCGCCCAGCGTGGGCTGATGCCCGACCACCAGCACGGCGCTTGACGCGGCGGGCCACCGCGCCGCCGCCAGCACGGCTTCGACGCGGGCGCCCGGCGCGATCTCGTCGCAGGTCTCGTAGTCGCGCCCGAGCGCGGCCGCAGTCTGCTGCGTGCGCGCCGCTGGCGACACGAGGATCCGGCAATCCTCGGGCAGGCGTTCACCGAGCCAGCGCGCCATCCGCTTGGCGTCGCGGGCGCCGTGGGCCGTGAGGTTGCGCGCGAGATCGGGCTCGCCGGGCTCGGCGTCGCAATGGCGCCACAGGATCAGGTCCATGCCGATGACTGTTGCGCGCCGACCACCCGCGCGTCAATCCTCTCCCGGCATCTCGGCGGCGACGGCGACCGCCGCCGCGCCGCGGAACTTCGCGAGCAGCGCCTGCTGTGCGCAGAAAGCCGCATCGCCGCTCGCGGTGGCCTTCGACCACCGGGCATCGGCATCGAGAATCCAGGCGTTCTGGTTGTCGCGCAGGTAGATGTCGATGCCTTCTTCCAGCACGCGCGACTTCAGTTCCGCATCCTCGACGGGAAACGCGACCTCGATGCGGCGGAAGAAGTTGCGTCCCATCCAGTCGGCGGAGGCGAGCCAGACGTCGTCTGCGCCATCGTTGCCGAAGTGCCACACCCGGTGGTGCTCGAGGAAACGGCCGAGGATCGAGCGGATGCGGATGTTCGCCGAGGATCCGGGGACGCCCGGACGCAGCGCACAGGCGCCGCGCACGATCAGGTCGATCGACACGCCCGCCTGCGACGCTTCCTGCAAGGCGGCGATGACGCCGTCCTCGACCAGCGCGTTCATCTTGGCGCGGATGCGCGCGGGGCGGCCGGCGCGCGCGATGTCTGCTTCGCGGCGAATGAGCTGCAGCACGCGCGTGTGCATCGTGAACGGTGCCAGCATCAGCTTGGCGAGCGGTGCCGAGCGCGCGAGGCTGGTGATGTGCGCGAAGATGTCGTTGACGTCGCTGCAGATCTCGCGGTTGGCGGTCAGCAGGCCGAAATCGGAATACAGCCGCGTGGTGCGCGGATGATAGTTGCCGGTGCCCAGATGGGCGTAGGGCACGAGCGCGGTCTCGCCACCGACGCCGCGCTCGCGGCGGAACACCAGCGCGAGCTTGGCGTGGGTCTTGAGGCCGAACACGCCATAGACCACCTGCGCGCCGGCGTCCTCCAGCCGCTCCGCCCAGTTGATGTTGGTCTCCTCATCGAAGCGCGCCATGAGCTCGACGATCACCGTCACTTCCTTGCCGCGCCGCGCCGCGGCCACCAGCGCCTCCATCAGCGTTGAATTGACGCCGGTGCGGTACACGGTCTGCTTGATGGCGACCACGTCGGGGTCGTCGGCGGCCTTGCGGATGAACTCGGCGACGGGATCGAACGACTGGTAGGGATGGTGCAGCAGGACATCGCGCTCGCGCAGGCAGTCCAGGATGTCCTTGCCCGGCGGCAGCGCGGCGCTGCGCTCCGGGACGTGCGGCGGGAATTTCAGCGTGTCGTCGTCGACTTCGTCGATCATCGACGACAGCCGCACGATATTCACCGGCCCGGCGCAGCGGTAGAGATCGTCGGCGTCGAGCGCGAATTGCGCGAGCAGGAAATCGGCGAGGTCGTTCGGGCAATTGGCGGCGACCTCGAGCCGCAGCGGCAGGCCGAAAGGCCGGTGCGAGAGCTCGCCCTGCAGCGCGTCGCGCAGATTCTTGACGTCGTCCTCGTACAGCTCGAGGTCGGCATCGCGCGTCAGCCGGAATTGCGAGTACGACACGACGTCGCGCCCCGGGAAAAGGTCATGCAGGTGCGCATGCATGATCGACGACAGCAGCACGAAGGCGTGGCGCGCGTCGGCGACCTCGACCGGCACCTTGATCACCCGTGGCAGGACGCGCGGCGCCTTGACGATCGCGATCCGCGTCTGGCGGCCGAACGCATCGCGGCCGGAGAGCTCGACGATGAAGTTGAGGCTCTTGTTGACGATCTGCGGCCACGGATGGGACGGATCGAGGCCGATGGGCGTCAGCACGGGACGCACTTCGCGCGCGAAATAATCGGCTGCCCACGCCGCGAGTGCCGGCGAGCGGTCGACGCGGTTGATCAGACGCACGCCGTGTGCGGCGAGCGCCGGCAGGATGTCGTTGTCGAGAATGCGGTACTGGTCGTCGACCAGCTGGTGCAACTCGCCGGCGATGGCCGCATAGCGCGCGCGCAGCGACTGCGGCGTGGCATCGCCGGGCGTGGTCGTCAGGTGCAGCTGCTGGCGCAGCCCGGCGACGCGGATCTCGAAGAACTCGTCGATGTTGTTGCCGACGATGCAGAGGTAACGCAGCCGTTCGAGCAGCGGCACGTCGGGGTCGACCGCCATCGCCAGCACACGGCGATTGAAGGCGATCAGCGACAGTTCGCGGTCGATGCGCGCATCGGCAGGGGGCGCCGGCGCGGTATCCGGCGCCGGCATCGGGAAGATCGTAGGGGCGAGCATGGAACCCACGGCGAAGGAACCGTGGATTGTCGCCAGCGCGCGTGACGATTTCGTGACAGCCGGTGCGACGGGGTCAAACGACGGGTTCGGAGGGCCGTTCATCGGTTTGGCCGCGGCGCGCGTCGGCGCAACGCAGCGTTCCATTGTGACGCGTGGTCGTTCACGCGTCATTCGCCTGTAACAAACGGCGGCTACGCTTCGACCGGTACGACAAAGCCACGATACGAAAGGATCCCATGAGACTGACGGCACTTGGCCGCATCGCCGCCATCGCCACGCTGGCGAGCGGGATGTGCGCCCCGGCGACGGCCGACATCACCGGCGCAGGCGCGACGTTCCCCTATCCAATCTACGCCAAATGGGCCGAGGCCTACAAAAAGAACACCGGCATCGGCATGAACTACCAGTCCATCGGCTCGGGCGGCGGCATCGCCCAGATCAAGGCCAAGACCGTCGATTTCGGCGCGTCCGACATGCCGCTCAATCCCGATGACCTGTCGAAGGCGGGACTGATGCAGTTCCCGGCGATCATCGGCGGCATCGTGCCGGTGGTCAATCTCGATGGCATCGCGGCCGGGGCGCTGCGCTTCACCGGTCCGGTGCTGGCCGACATCTATCTCGGCAAGATCAAGTCGTGGAACGACAAGGCCATCGTCGACCTGAATCCCGGCGTGAAGCTCGCCGCGGAACCGATCACCGTGGTGCGTCGCTCCGACGGCTCGGGTACCACGTTCAACTTCACCGATTACCTGTCGAAAGTCAGTCCGGAGTGGAAGGACAAGGTCGGCTCCGGCACGGCGGTGGCATGGCCGGAGGGCGTGGGCGGCAAGGGCAACGAGGGCGTCGCCGCATACGTGCAGCGGATCAAGGGCTCGGTCGGCTACGTCGAATACGCCTACGCGCTGAAGAACAAGATGACGCACGCGCTGGTGCAGAACAAGGACGGCCAGTACCCGGCGCCGAGCAACGAGACGTTTCAGGCCGCCGCTGCCTACGCCGACTGGAAGAACGCGCCAGGGTTCTACCAGATCATCACCAATTCGCCCGGCAAGGACTCGTGGCCGATCGCCGCGTCGAGTTTCATCCTGCTGCACACCACGCAGGACAAGCCCGCCAACGCCATGCAGGTGATGAAGTTCTTCGACTGGTCATTCAAGAACGGCCAGAAGCTCGCCGAGGAGCTCGACTACGTGCCGATTCCGGGCGCGCTCGTCGCGCAAATCGAAGGCGCGTGGAAGACATCGGTGAAGGACGCGGGCGGCAAGGCCGTCTGGAATTGACGCGCTCGGCCATTCCGGCGCGCTCCGTCGCGGCGACCTTCGCGCTCCCTGGCGCGAGGGTCGCCGTCGCCTGACAGGAATACCGGGAGTTATCATGCCGGCCGATGCCGTCATTCCGCTCGACATGCCGCTAGGCGTCGCCCGCGCCGATGCCCCACCGCCCCGGCGCGCGGTGCGCATGGCGTGGGGCGACGCAATGTTCGAAGGCATCACCCGCCTGTTCGCGATGGTCGTGCTGGGCTCTCTGGCGGCGATCCTGATCGCGCTGGCGATCTCGGCCTGGCCCGCGCTGGCGCAGTTCGGCCCGGCGTTCTTCGTGACCAACGTCTGGAATCCGGTGAAGCTGCAGTTCGGCGGTCTCGCACCGATCTACGGCACGCTCGTCACGTCGGCGATTGCGCTGCTGATCGGCGTGCCGGTGAGTTTCGGCATCGCCATCTTCCTGACGGAGATGTGTCCGCCGATGCTCAAGCGCTCACTCGGTACTGCGGTCGAGCTGCTGGCCGCGATCCCGTCGATCATCTACGGCATGTGGGGACTCTTCGTGTTCGCGCCCTGGTTCGCCGACCACGTGCAGCCGGCCATGACGGCTACGCTGGGCCGGTTGCCACTGGTCGGTGCGCTGTTCCAGGGCGCGCCGTCGGGAATCGGCTTCTTCACCGCCGGCATCATCCTGGCGGTGATGGTGATCCCGTTCATCGCTTCGGTGATGCGCGACGTGTTCGAGGTCGTGCCGACGGTGCTGAAGGAGTCGGCCTACGGCCTCGGCTCGACCACGTGGGAAGTCGTGTGGAACGTGGTGCTGCCGTACACCCGGGTTGGCGTCATCGGCGGCATCATGCTGGGACTCGGACGCGCGCTCGGCGAGACGATGGCGGTGACGTTCGTCATCGGCAACGCGTACCGGCTGAGCGCCGGGCTCTTCAATCCCGGCAATTCGATCGCGTCCGCGCTGGCCAACGAATTCAACGAAGCATCCGACCCGGTGCACCGTGCGTCGCTGATCGCGCTGGGTCTCGTGCTGTTCGTGCTGACGTTCATCGTGCTCGCCGCATCGCGGTACCTGATCGCGCGGCTCGAACAGGGCGAAGGAGCGCGCACGTGAGCTCGCCGTTCATTGCGGCCGATGGCCACGACGCTGCCAGGTCCGGCGTCTACCGGCGGCGGCGCTGGGTGAACCGCTTCAACCTGGCGGCATCGCTGGCAACCATGGCCTTCGGCATGGCGTTCCTCGCCTGGATTCTCTGGGTGCTGATCGCGAACGGCGCGGCCGCGCTGTCGCCATCGCTGTTCATCGAGCCGACGCCGCCGCCCGGATCGGCCGGCGGCCTCGCCAACGCGATCCTCGGCAGCGCGATGATCGTCGGATTCGCCACGCTCATCAGCACGCCGGTCGGCATCCTCGCGGGGATCTACCTTGCCGAGTTCGGC
Source organism: uncultured Pseudomonadota bacterium (assembly GCA_963781395.1). GTDB lineage: Bacteria > Pseudomonadota > Gammaproteobacteria > Burkholderiales > Casimicrobiaceae > VBCG01. Next base: position 95,046 of record CAWAFO010000007.1, on the reverse strand, counting down.
AAGCAGGGCCTGCTCGCGCGCACCACGCGTTTCATGAACGACATCCTGCTGTCCGCGCCGTCGATCGTGCTGGGTCTTTTCGTCTACACGATCTACGTCGCGCGCGCGCATCACTTCTCGGGTTGGGCCGGGTCGCTGGCGCTGTCGCTGATCGCCGTGCCAGTGGTCGTGCGCACGACCGAGAACATGCTGCAGCTCGTGCCGTCGAGCCTTCGCGAGGCGGCCATCGCGCTCGGGGCGCCGATGTGGAAGGTCATCCTGATGGTGACGCTGCGTGCCGTGCGCGGCGGGGTGATCACCGGCGTGCTGCTCGCCGTGGCGCGGATCTCCGGCGAAACTGCGCCGCTGCTGTTCACCGCGCTCAACAACCAGTTCTCGAGCATGAACATGAACGCGCCGATCGCCAACCTGCCGGTGGTGATCTTCCAGTTCGCGCTGAGCCCGTTCGACGACTGGAAGACCCTCGCCTGGGGCGGCGCGCTGCTGATCACGCTCGCCGTGCTCGTCCTCAACATCCTCGCGCGCTCGCTGTTCCGCCAGGGCGTCCCGCGTTAACGGCCACCATGGACCTCCGGATCCCGCTTGCCGCCCACGTGGCGCCGCCGCCGGCCGCCGCCCGCGCCAGGGCAGCGCCCAAGATCTCCATTCGCAACCTCGATTTCTTCTACGGGAGTTTCCAGGGGCTGAAGGGCGTGTCGCTCGACATCGGCGAACGCGAGGTGACGGCGTTCATCGGGCCGTCCGGCTGCGGCAAGTCGACCCTCCTGCGCACGATGAACCGCATGTATTCGCTGTATCCGGGACAGCGCGCCACCGGCGAGATCCGCTTCAACAGCCGCAACGTGCTCGACGCCGGCACCGACCTCAACCTGCTGCGCGCCAAGGTCGGCATGGTGTTCCAGAAGCCGACGCCATTTCCGATGTCGATCTACGACAACATCGCGTTCGGCGTGCGCCTCTACGAGAACCTGTCGGCGCGGACGATGGACGAGCGCGTCGAATGGGCGCTGACCAAGGCCGCGCTGTGGGACGAAGCCAAGGACAAGCTGAAGCAGAGCGGCATGGCGTTGTCCGGCGGCCAGCAGCAGCGCCTGTGCATCGCGCGCGCGGTGGCGGTGCAGCCCGAGGTGCTGCTGCTCGACGAGCCGACCTCCGCGCTCGACCCGATCTCGACGGCGAAGATCGAGGAGCTCATCTTCGAGCTGAAGCGCGACTACACGATCGCCATCGTCACCCACAACATGCAGCAGGCGGCGCGGGTGTCCGACTTCACCGCGTACATGTACCTTGGTGAGCTGATGGAGTTTGGCGCGACCGACGCGCTGTTCTTCAAGCCCACGCGCAAGGAAACCGAGGACTACATCACCGGCCGCTTCGGCTAGCGGACGCGCGCCTGCGGGCGCGGCGGAGATCCCGATGAACGACCACACTTCCAAGCAGTTCGACGTCGAGATGGAGGCCATCCGCTCCGGCGTGCTGTCGATGGGCGGCCTCGTCGAGCGCCAGCTCGCGCGCGCGATCTCGGCGCTCGAGAGCGATGACGACGGCGCGCTGCTCGACGCCGTCGGCGCGGACGAGCAGCAGATCAACCAGTTCCAGATCGACATCGACCAGCAGTGCGCGCAGATCATCGCCAAGCGCCAGCCGGCGGCTGTCGACCTGCGCATGATCCTCACCGTCAGCAAGGTGGTGAACGACCTCGAGCGCATCGGCGACGAGGTCAAGAAGATCGCGTACAAGTCGCGCCAGGCGCGCGGCGGCGACGCCCTGCGGCGCGTGCGCTACTACGACGTCGTGCGCATGGCCAAGCGCGCGCAGACGATGCTGCGGATGGCGCTCGACGCCATCGCGCGCCTCGACGCCGGATCGGCTGCCGAGATCGTTGGCCTCGACGGCGAGATCGACGCCGATTTTGCGGCAATCCTGCGCCAGCTCGTCAGCTACATGATGGAAGATGCGCGCACGATCACGCCGGCGATCGAGATCGTGTTCATTGCCAAGTCCATCGAGCGCGTCGGCGACCACGCCAAGAACATCGCCGAAGCCGTCGTGCAGGTCGTCAAGGGCAAGGATGTCCGCCATGCGTCGGCCGAGCGCATCCGCGCGGAGATCGCGGAGCCATGATGCCGACCGCCCTGGTGGTCGAGGACGAGCCGGCGATCCTCGAGCTCATCCGCATCAACCTCGTCGACGCCGGTTACGACGTGCAGGGCACCGCCGACGCGGAAGCCGCGCGGCGGATGATCGATGCCGCGCTGCCGGACCTGCTGCTGCTCGACTGGATGCTGCCGGGGCAATCGGGTCTTGCCTTTGCGCGGGAGCTGCGCGCCGACAAGCGCACGCGCGAGCTGCCGATCATCATGGTGACCGCGCGCGGCGACGAGGCGGACAAGGTCGCGGGCCTCGAGGCGTGGGTCGACGACTATGTGACGAAGCCGTTCTCGCCGCGCGAGTTGAAGGCCCGCATCAAGGCGGTGCTCCGCCGTCGCGCGCCGGAATCGGCGCAGGAGCGGCTCGTCGCGGGCGCGCTCGCGCTCGATTCGGCTTCGCATCGCGTCACCGTCGACGGCAAGCCGGTGCACCTCGGTCCGACCGAGTACCGGCTGTTGCGTTTCCTGCTCGCGCGTCCCGAACGCGTGCATTCGCGTGCACAATTGCTCGATCAGGTATGGGGCGACCAGGTCTACATCGAGGAGCGCACGGTCGACGTGCATATCCGCCGGCTGCGGGCGGCGCTGGCGCCGTTCGGCCAGGACGACCTGATCGAGACGGTGCGCGGCGCGGGGTATCGTCTCGCCGCTCCGCGCTGAAGCGGCCGCGTCGCACGCGGCCGGCTACGCCGCCGCCGGCGTCGCGGCGCGGGAGCCCGCGTTGATCTGGGTGCGCGCATCGCTGCTGCCACTTGCGGTGCTCGTCGCGGCGCTCGTCGCCGGCCTCGCGTGGAGCTGGGCCGTCGCCGCGGCGCTCGTCGCGGTCGGCCTTTGCGCGCTGCTCGCCTGGCACGTGCGCGAGCTGACGCGCCTCGCCGGATGGGCTGCGGCGCCACGCGACGCGCCGGTGCCGGAATCGCGCGGCCTGTGGGGGCAGCTCTTCTCGCGCATCCACCGCCGGGTGCGCACGCGCGCGGCCATCGAGCGCGACCTTGCGCAGACGATCGCCCGCTTCCGCAGCGCAGCGGAGGCCATTCCCGACGGCATGGTGGTGCTCGACGCGCACAACCGCATCCGCTGGGCGAACCGCCGCGCGCATGAGCAGCTCGCGGTGACGACGCCGACCGACATCGGCGCGCCCTTGGCGAACCTCGTGCGCGAGCCGGCCTTCATCCGCTATCTCGAAGGCGGCGACTTCGGCGAGGCCGTGGTGATGGCGTCGCCGCGCGAGACCGGAGTGACGCTGTCGATGCAGCTGGTGCCGTTCGGGGTCGACGAGAAGCTCCTCATCGCGCGCGATATCACCGAGCGCGAGGCGGTTGCGCGCCGGCATCGCGACTTCATCGCCAACGTATCGCACGAGCTGAAGACCCCGCTGACCGTCATCGCCGGCTTCGTCGAGACGCTGCAGGACCTCGACCTCGATGAACGCCAACGCGACCGCTACCTCGGCCTCATGCACGAGCAGACGATGAGCATGCGCAAGCTCGTCGCCAACCTGCTGACGCTGTCCAGCCTCGAAAGCGACGAGCACGTCACGGGAGAAACGCGATTCGCGATCGCGCCGATGGTCGACGCGCTGGCTGCCGAGGCGCGCGTGCTGTCGGCCGCTGCGCACGTGGTCGTGGTCGACAGCGTCAATGCCGCCGACATCCTCGGCAACCGCGAGGAGCTCGCGAGCGCGTTCGCCAACCTCGTGAGCAATGCGATCAGATACACGCCGCAGGGCGGGCGCGTGGCCCTCGCGTTTCGCGTCGACGCCGATGGCAGCGGGGTGTTCAGCGTCGCCGACACGGGCATCGGCATCGCGCCCGAGCACATCCCGCGACTCACGGAGCGCTTCTACCGCGTCGATCGCTCGCGCTCGCGCGCGACGGGTGGCACCGGTCTGGGGCTGGCCATCGTCAAGCATGTTTTGCTGCGCCATCGCGCGAGCCTCGAGATCGAGAGCACGCCGGGAGTGGGCAGCACATTTGCCGTGCGGTTGCCCGCACAACGCGTCGCGGCGTTGCACGCCGAGCCGCAGGCATAGCACCGCGCCGCGCGCCTGGCGCTGGCGCGATTTCCCACCGTCGCACCGCGAGCCGCGCTCGGTCGCCGGCACTTCGCGCGCATGTGGCCTGCCCGCCGCGTCGGTGGCCGCGACATTGTCGCCGTCGACGCCGCAGTCGGGCAGGTCGAACACGAGGGATTCGGCCGCATTGCGGAAAATGATTGCGAATTTCGATAGGTTGCGCGCCCCGGACGTTGAATTGCCCGGTCGGTATGCCTACGATGCCGCGGTAGCGCCTGAACGGCGCAGTTCGACGGGTGAAGGCGCGCGTACCGATCCGGGCGTTGCTCCGGCGCGGCTGTCGCGGTGACTTGGCGGTTGATCGATGCGACGCACAGAGGACGAACGATGAATGGTCGGCACCTGCTCCGGGCATTGCTCGTGATGGCCGCTGCGCTTTCGGCGAATGTCTGCGGTGCGCAGGATCAGGATCTCCCCTGCGACAAGAACCACTACATCCTCGTGAGCAACAAGGATGGATGCGCGGATTGGGCGCCGAAGGATGCCATCGGTCCTCCGGGAGCGATCGTCGCCGACTCTCAAGGAAACGTCTACTTCAGCAGTCCGAACATCGTCTTCAAGGTCTTGCCGAACGGTACCGTGTTTCGATTCGCGGGCAACGGATTGCCCGGGTTCGCCGGCGATGGCGGACCGGCACTCGATGCGCTGTTGAACTTCCCGTTGAGCTATCCTGAAATGGCGGCGGACCCACAGCACTTCGCACCGCTGGTGGGAGCCCTGGCGGTGGTCGGGAAATTCGTCTACATCGCCGACGCCTACAACAATCGTGTGCGCGCCGTCGATGGCGGCGGCATGATCACGACGGTGGCCGGCAACGGCAGCAGGGGCGCGCCGTTCTGGGATGGCGGCGATTACGGCCCGCCGACCGATGCCCCGATAACCTGGCCCCAGGGGATCGCGGTCGATCCCGTGCTCGGCGACCTCTACATCGTGAACGCGTACGGCCAGTTGCGATGGATACACGACGGTGGCGGGATGCAGCCTCTCGCATGGCCGAATTGTGGATCCGGCTACGCGGCGCCCGGTCTTTGTGCACCTGGACAGATCGCTGTGCGCTCGGCAGTCAACGCTTCATCCACCGTATACATTCCCGATCGCTATTGCCGCGTTCGCGCCATCAGTCCGTACGGATTCAGCGCTGGCGTGACGACCGTCGTGGGTGTGGACGCGATCGGCGCCACGAATGGCGGAGCCGCCTGCGGGTATGGCGGAGACGGAGGCCCGGCAAATCGTGCTGCGCTGAATTCGCGGCCGGGTGCCGTCGCGGTGGACGCTGCCGGCAATCTCTTCATCGCGGATTCCGAAAACCACTGCATCCGCAAAGTCGACGCGGCCACCGACACCATCTCGACGGTTGTCGGTGTCTGCGGAACGCCGAGCCCCGCGACGTCGGGGGAAGTCGGACCTGCGACGCCCATCCCCGTTGCGGCCGTGAGACTGCGCAACCCGCGTGGCGTCGCGACCGACGGCATGGCGAACCTGTACATCGCCGACACGGGCAACCAGCGCGTTTTGAAGATAACCGTCGATGGCCTGGCGGTCACGCTTGCCGGATGGGTGATGCACGGATGGTGATCTCGAAGTCGGGACCGGGCGAGGCGCGCAGATGAAAGCGACGTGGATTGCGGCGTTGGCGGTGTGGTTCGTCGGCAGCGGCAGCGCCGTGGGTCAATCGACATTCGCCATCTCGCAGATTTTTTCGGATCTCGACGGCGGCATCCAGTACATCGTGCTGACCGAGAGGGCCGGCTTGAACGATCAGCAGCATTTCAGCGGATTGACGATCACGAGCACCTACAACGGCGTCGCACGCCAATTCACGTTTCCACAAGACCTCGCGAGCAGTCAGACCGCGCACATGCGCATCGTGCTGGCGGCGGGATCGTATCTGAACAGGGCCGGCAAGCCCACGTTGAGTACATTCACGACGTGCTGCGCGTATTCGTTCACGGCGGACTACGCGCTGCCCGAGCGCTTCCTGGGAACCGCGGGGGGCACGATCGATTTCGCGGGTATCGACCGGTTCACCTACGCCGGCATGCCCGCAGACGGGGCCAACGCGCTCGATCGTGACGGAACGCCGGAGCCGACGTCGCTGCTGTCGGCGCCACGCTTCGTGTCGGCGATCGAGTACGAGAATGCGTCGCTGGGGCGCCACTTCCTGACGGCGAAGGGCGCCGAGATCGATCGGCTCGACCGCGGGCTCGTGCCGGGCTGGCTGCGTACCGGACAGTCGTTCGAAATCAGCGGGACCATGCACAACGGCGACATCGAGTACCACTACGTCGGCGCACCAATCTGCGCGGCGAGCCTTGCGGGGCTCGATACCGCCGCGCCCGCCGCCGCGATGGATCCTGCCGCGTGCAACGGCCCGAGCGGGCAATTCGCCCCCGTTGCCGGTGATGGCGATATCGCCTTTTACGCAGCGCAGATCGATCCGACGACCGGCGAATGCCCGACGATGCTCGGCTTCGTCGACGGCGATATTCCGACGTCTCCGGTGTATCGCGTGGTGCGCACGACCGGTACGGCCGACGTCCGGTACGTCAGGGACTTCGAGCTGCGCAGCCAGCTGATCGGACAGGGCTGGTTGCCGCGCGGGTTCGGTGCTCTGGGGATCGCGTGGTGCAGCCGCTGAATTCGCTGGAGGATGGCGCGGCCGCGCCACCGGCGGCTGCCGATCCGCGCCAACGGTGCGCCGCGCCGCGCAACGTCCGGCGCAGACGCTGCGGCTACCAGTAGCGCAGCGCGGCGCGGAACATCGACTTCAATTCGTCGCGGCCGACGTCGATCGGCGCGTTCTTGATCACCCGGTATTGCGGCTCGGCGCCGGTGGCGAGCGCGTCGATCTCGGCCTCGCCGAAGCCGAGCGCGGCGAGGCCGTTGGGCATGCCGGTCGCCTTCATCAGCGTGATCACGCGGCCGGCGAGCACTTCGCCGGCATCGGCGGCGCCGGCGCCGCGCGCATCGGCGCCGAGACTCGTCGCGCAGTACAGGTGGCGCGCCGGATGCGCGCTCGCGGTGTGACGCCATACCGACGGATTGTTGAGCACCACCGACATGCCGTGCGGCACCAGCGTCTTGCCCGCCGGATAGCCTTCGACGTGCCAGTCGCGGGCGAGACCCGACACTGCATAGGAAAGGCCGTGGGGCAGGTGGCAGCCCGACGCGTTGAACGCGATGCCGGACAGCATCGCCGCGTACATCATCTCGCTGCGCGCCTCGTCGTCGGCGGGATCGCTCACCGCGCGCACCAGGAACTCGCCGACGAGTTTCAGCGCCTGGGTGGCCAGCAGGTCGGAGAAAGCATTGGCCCCTTGCGACACCGGGCGCTGCACCCCCTGCGCCGGGTTGAGACGGCGCGGGAACGCGCGCGCGGTCATCGCCTCCAGCGAATGGCTCATGCAATCGAAGCCCGTCGACGCCACGGCCATCGGCGGCAGCGAGGCGGTGACGTCGGGATCGACCAGCGCGATCGTGGGAATGAGCCGGCGCGAAATGATGCCCGTCTTGGCGTTCATCGCGCGCAGCGTGAAGATCGCGATGCCGGTGGTCTCCGAGCCGGTCCCCGATGTCGTCGGGCAGGCGATGTGCGGCTTGACGGCGCCCGGCACGCGGCGCCCTTCGCCGATCGGCGCGTTGACATACGTCATGAACGGCGCCGGATGCGACGCGTAGAGGTTGGCCGCCTTGCACGTGTCGATTACCGAGCCGCCGCCGACGGAAACGTAGCCGTCGACGCGCGCCTCGACGGCGAAGCGCGCGGCATGCTGCAGCGACTGGTCGCTGGGCTCGATCTCGACGTCGTCGTAGACGACGGTGTCGACGCCGCTGGCCGCAAGCGACGCCCGCACCTTGGCGACGAATGGTCCCGAGGCGAGCAGGCGGTCGGTGAACAACCCCACCCGGCCGAGGCCCAGGTCGCGCGCGGCGTCGCCCGCCTCGGCGAGCACGCCGCGGCCGAACGTGAACGTCGGCATGCCGACGGTAAAGCCGCGGTCGCTGCCTTCGGTCAGCGCGAAATCGGCGTGGCAACAGCGCATCGTGTCTCCCGCGGACAACGGTCGGATGCGACGATTGTGCGCCGGGCGGGCCGCAACAGCCTTGCAACGGCTCAAATCTCCACGCCAACCCGTTGATACGGCTAGGATTGTTGGCCTGAACCCGGGTCAAAACGCAGGAATCGTGCCGGTTTGACGGTGAAGTGCGGTCGCTGCTACAATCGCACGTTTCACGGAGGGGTTCCCGAGCGGTCAAAGGGAGCAGACTGTAAATCTGCCGGCTCTGCCTTCGAAGGTTCGAATCCTTCCCCCTCCACCGTCGTCCAGGGGTCGTTCGGCAGTGGCCGGTTGAGTTTGCGGCGCGTCGCCTGTGGCGGTGGAGGGCTGGAAACTGACATATCGGAGGTCGAAGGGCTCGCTCTGCGGCATCGGACGTCCTGGCTGGCGGCAAACGCGAATGGAATCGGTGCCCGGTGCGCCGGCGAGGGACGCGCAACGCATCTGACTTCTGTCAACCGACAACCGACTCCCGAAGCGGGTGTAGCTCAATGGCAGAGCAGAAGCCTTCCAAGCTTACGACGAGGGTTCGATTCCCTTCACCCGCTCCATTCCGCCATCGCTTGCGCAAGCGAACGATGCCGGAATTCGCGGGGGTGCCTTGAAGCGGGCGATGGGCGCAATGCGGCGGTAAGCGAAGTACACGGCCCATGTAGCTCAGTGGCAGAGCACTCCCTTGGTAAGGGAGAGGTCGAGCGTTCAATCCGCTCCATGGGCACCAAAGATTGCGTCGGACGAAAGTAAAAACCTACTTTCGTCCGGAATAGTTACCCCGGAATCGCCGGCAGAGCCGGACAATTCCGGGCGGAAAAATCGACGACGAAATACTGCTGGAGATCGCGATGGCAAAAGGCAAATTCGAACGGACGAAGCCGCACGTGAACGTGGGGACGATTGGTCACGTGGATCACGGCAAGACGACTTTGACGGCGGCGATCACGTCGGTGCTGTCGAAGAAGTTTGGTGGTGAGGCGAAGGCGTACGACCAGATCGACAACGCGCCGGAGGAGAAGGCGCGGGGGATCACGATCAACACGGCGCACGTGGAGTACGAGACGGCGAACCGGCACTACGCGCACGTGGACTGTCCTGGGCACGCGGACTACGTGAAGAACATGATCACGGGCGCGGCGCAGATGGACGGGGCGATTCTGGTGGTGAGTGCGGCGGACGGGCCGATGCCGCAGACGCGGGAGCACATTCTGCTGGCGCGGCAGGTGGGGGTGCCGTACATCATTGTTTACCTGAACAAGGCGGACATGGTGGACGACAAGGAGTTGCTGGAGCTGGTGGAGATCGAGGTGCGGGAGCTGTTGAGCAAGTACGAGTTTCCGGGGGACAAGACGCCGATCGTGATTGGTTCGGCGAAGCTGGCGCTGGAAGGCGACAAGGGCGAGCTGGGGGAAGGCTCGATCATGAAGCTGGCGGACGCGCTGGACAGTTACATACCGCAGCCGAAGCGGCTGATCGACGGGCCGTTCCTGCTGCCGGTGGAAGACGTGTTCTCGATCTCGGGTCGGGGGACGGTGGTGACGGGGCGTGTGGAGCGTGGGGTGGTGAAGGTGGGCGACAACCTGGAGATTGTGGGGTTGAAGCCGACGCTGGCGACGGTGTGCACGGGGGTGGAGATGTTCCGCAAGCTTCTGGACCAGGGGCAGGCGGGGGACAACGTGGGGGTGTTGCTGCGCGGGACGAAGCGTGAGGAAGTGGAGCGTGGTCAGGTGCTGGCGAAGCCGGCGAGCATCACGCCGCACACGAAGTTCAGCTGCGAGGTGTACATCCTGAGCAAGGAAGAGGGTGGTCGGCACACGCCGTTCTTTCCGGGGTATCGGCCGCAGTTTTATTTCCGCACGACGGACGTGACGGGGAGCTGCGAGCTGCCGGCGGGGACGGAGATGGTGATGCCTGGGGACAACGTGGCGATGACGGTGACGCTGATCCAGCCGATCGCGATGGAAGAGGGGCTGCGCTTCGCGATTCGCGAGGGCGGCCGCACCGTGGGTGCCGGCGTGGTGTCGAAGGTGATCGAGTAGCGGAGATCAACGGAAGGCCAGTAGCTCAATTGGCAGAGCGGCGGTCTCCAAAACCGCAGGTTGGGGGTTCGATTCCCTCCTGGCCTGCCATCGGCAGGGTCGAGTCAGCAAAGGCGAGTGATCGGGGGCGGGCGGCGAACGTCGCAACTGGCGACGGCCCCGGCCCCGGATGACTCCGGATCCCGCGGTGGCGGTTTCGAACGAATTGGAGGAGGGATGCAGAGGCACGACGTACCGAATGCGCATTGCTCACCGCGGCTCGATGCCGCGACATGCGACCGATCGCCGGCTTCTGATTCCTGATTCCCGAGATGGACAAACTGAAAATCGTAGTCGCGCTTGCTTGCGTCGTCCTCGGCGTCTTTGGTTACTACTATTTCGCCGAGACGCTGCCTGCAGTGGTCCGCGTGCTGCTGGTGCTCGGCGGCCTCGTCGCCGCGGCGCTCGTGGCGTGGACGTCGGAGCCCGGCCGCGCGTTCTTCGCCTTCGCGAAGGACGCCTGGCAGGAAGCCGACCGCGTGTCGTGGCCGACGGGCAAGGAAACCATGCAGACGACGCTGATCGTGTTCGCGTTCGTGGCGGTCATGGGGCTGTTCCTGTTCTCGATCGACACGACACTCGCCTGGCTGCTCAAGCTCGCGACGGGACGGGGTCAATGATGGCGAAGCGCTGGTTCGTGGTGCACGCGTACTCGGGATTCGAGAAGAGCGTGCAACGCGCATTGCTGGAGAGAATCAAGCGCTCGGAGATCGCCGAGCAGTTCGGCCAGATCCTGGTGCCGGTCGAGGAAGTCGTGGAAATGAAGGCCGGCGCCAAGGCCATCTCGGAACGCAAGTTCTTCCCCGGCTACGTGCTGGTCGAGATGGAGATGACCGACGACTCGTGGCACCTCGTCAAGAGCACGCCGAAGGTCACGGGATTCGTGGGCGGCACGGCCAACAGGCCGACGCCGATCACGCAGAAGGAAGTCGACGCCATCCTGCGCCAGGTGCAGGAAGGGGTGGAGAAGCCGCGGCCGAAGGTGCTGTTCGAGATGGGCGAGGCGGTGCGCGTCAAGGAAGGCCCGTTCACCGACTTCCACGGCAACGTCGAGGACGTGAACTACGAGAAGAGCAAGCTGCGGGTGTCGGTGACGATATTCGGGCGGTCGACGCCGGTGGAGCTCGATTTCGCACAGGTCGAAAAGGCTTAGTCCGTCGCCTTGCGCGGCGGACCGGTGACGCTGAGATGGGAGTCGCCGCGCGCGCGGCGACGGACTAAGTGTCCCGATTGGAGCGTCGGCCTAGCCGACGCTCAATCCGGACGTGGCTCCTGGAATTCAGGAGGCCTGATCGATGTTTGGCTGCGTGCTTCGCCGCAGCTTGTGAAGAAAGCGGGCTGCGTGCTTTCGCCGCAGCGTTGTACGTAAACCGGGGAGGACGCGTTGCGCGTCCGCTTGGACCCAACCAGGAGTCGTCATGGCGAAGAAAATCATCGGTTTCATCAAATTGCAGGTGCCCGCCGGCAAGGCCAATCCGAGCCCGCCGATCGGCCCGGCGCTCGGCCAGCGCGGCCTCAACATCATGGAATTCTGCAAGGCGTTCAACGCCCAGACGCAGAAGATGGAAGCCGGCCTGCCGATTCCCGTGGTGATCACGGCCTACGCGGACAAGAGCTTCACGTTCGTGATGAAGACGCCGCCGGCGTCGATCCTCATCAAGAAGGCGGCGAAGGTCGACAAGGGCAGCAGCAAGCCGCATACCGACAAGGTCGGCAAGCTGACGCGCGCGCAAGCCGAAGAGATCGCCAAGGTCAAGCAGCCCGACCTCACCGCTGCCGACCTCGACGCCGCCGTGCGCACGATCGCCGGCGCTGCGCGCAGCATGGGCATCACCGTCGAAGGAGTGAAGTGATCATGGCCGACACCAGGAAAACCGTCGCCGGCAAGCACGGCAAGCGCCTGGCGGCGCTGCGCGCCAAGGTCGATCACAACAAGGCCTATGCGATCGACGACGCGCTGAAGCTCGTCAAGGAAACCGCGACCGCGAAGTTCGACGAGTCGGTCGACCTCGCCGTCAATCTCGGCATCGACGCCAAGAAGTCCGACCAGACGGTGCGCGGCTCGGTCGTGCTGCCGGCCGGCATCGGCAAGAAGGTGCGCGTCGCCGTGTTCGCCCAGGGCGACAAGGCCGTGGCCGCCACGGAGGCGGGTGCCGACATCGTCGGCTTCGACGACCTCGCGGCAAAGATCAAGGAAGGCTTCATGGACTTCGACGTCGTCATCGCCTCGCCGGACGCGATGAAGGTCGTCGGCCAGCTCGGCCAGGTGCTGGGCCCGCGCGGCCTGATGCCGAATCCGAAGGTGGGCACGGTGTCGGCCGATGTCGCCGGCGCGGTGCGCAATGCCAAGGCGGGCCAGGTGCAGTACCGCACCGACAAGGCCGGCATCGTGCAATGCACGATCGGCCGCGCGTCGTTCACGCCCGAGCAGCTCAAGACCAACTTCACGGCGCTGATCGAGGCGCTCAACAAGGCGAAGCCCGCGGGCATCAAGGGCATCTATCTGAAGAAGGTGAGCGTGTCGAGCACGATGGGTGCCGGCGTGCGCGTCGACACGGCGGGGCTCGCCAGCAGCGCGCCCCAGCAATAGACGATGGCGGGCCGGCGCGGCGCACAAGTCGCGATCGCCAGGGGCCGGCCGAAGGTTCGCAGCAACGTGCAGCAGCAGGCGCTGCACGCGCAACGATTTTGAGGGAAGGCGGGTTCGCCGCATGGGGCCCGCCGCCCGTCAAAGACCGCTGGAGCGCGAGCTCAAAACGGGCGGGACGGATCGGAACGAAGGGCGGTAACCGCAGCCCGATGTCCGGTTCACGATCCCCGATCCAGCGCAGATGGTGCCCCTCGGACAGGATTTCCTGGACGATAAGGTCACCGCAGCATAGGAGAAGACCTTGAGTCTCAATCTGCAACAGAAGGAAGCGGTCGTCGCGGAAGTCGCCAAAGTCGTCGCGGACGCGCAAGCCATCGTGCTTGCGCAGAATCGCGGCATGGCGGTCGCCGACATGACGCAGCTGCGCGCCAAGGCGCGTGCTTCCGGCGTGTATTTCAGGGTGGTCAAGAACACCCTGGTGCGCCGCGCGGTCTCCGGCACGCCGTTCGAGAAGCTGTCCGACCGCATGGTCGGGCCGCTCGCGTACGGCATCGGCAAGGACCCCGTGGCCGTGGCGAAAGTCCTCAACGACTTCGCCAAGGGCCACGAGAAGTTCGTGATCACGGCAGGCGCGATGCCCGGCCAGGTGATGACGGCGAAGGATATCGCCGCCCTTGCCTCGCTGCCGTCGCGCGACGAGCTGCTCGCCCGGCTGGTCGGCACGATGCAGGCGCCGATCGCCAAGTTCGTGCGCACGCTGAACGAGGTGCCGGGCCGGTTCGTCCGCACCCTGGCCGCGGTCCGCGACGCGAAGCCGGCGGCCTGACGACTACCCGCTTACGACCTCACCAACATTTTCGATCCAGGAGCATCCAATGACTGCAGTGCAAACTGAAATTCTCGACAAGATCTCGACGATGTCCGTGCTCGAGCTGTCCGAGCTCATCAAGGCGATGGAAGACAAGTTCGGCGTCTCCGCCGCCGCCGCCGTCGCCGTGGCGGGTCCCGCCGCGGGTGGTGCCGCACCGGCTGCCGCCGCCGAGGAACAGACCGAATTCACCGTGATGCTGACGGCGATCGGCGACAACAAGGTCAACGTGATCAAGGCGGTTCGCGAGCTGACCGGACTCGGCTTGAAGGAAGCCAAGGACCTGGTCGACGGCGCGCCGAAGGCGGTCAAGGAAGGCGTCTCGAAGGCCGATTCGGAAGCGGCGAAGAAGAAGCTCGAGGACGCCGGCGGCAAGGCCGAGATCAAGTAAGGCTTGTAATCCGCGAGCCCGCCCCGATATCGGCAGGCTTGCGGTTCGTTCCCTCCCGGGGTTCGCGAGGGAGGGAGCGAAGACGAGGATTCTGACCCCGTGGTTGCGGGGACGACGAAGTTTCCGTGAGGGAAACGAAGTCGCACAGAGCTCTCGTCTTCGCTTTCTGACCCGACTGCAGAAAGTGGGCATGGTCGGGCGGCGCCAGGGCAATCGGCGCCGCCGTCCGCCAGAGGCTGGTAGAGGCCAGCCGCCAGGCCACGCGTTCCGGAACCCAAGCCCGGGACGCATGACCAGTCGATGATCACCGGATGCCGCGCCTTTTGCCGCAAGGCCTGGCGTCCGGAGCGCAACGACCGGCTCGGCCTCGCAATGTCGCCGCGCCCTTCGTTGCCAACGCACCGGAGATGGCATGGCTTCCACGACCTACTCATTCACCGAAAAGCGCCGCATCCGCAAGAGTTTCGCCAAGCGGGCGAGCGTGCTCAAGGTCCCCTTCCTGCTCGAGACGCAGCTCGCGTCGTACCGGGCGTTCCTGCAGGAAGGCGTGCCGGTCGAGCAGCGCCGCAACGAGGGCCTCGAAGCGGCGTTCCGCTCGATCTTCCCGATCTCGAGCCATTCGGGCAACGCCCGGCTCGAATACGTGAGCTTCGCGCTGCTGCCGCCGACGTTCGACGTCGTCGAATGCCAGCAGCGGGGCCTGACGTTCTGCTCGGCGCTGCGCGCCAAGGTCCGCCTCGTGCTGATGGACCGCGACGCGCCGAAGGAGACGGTGAAGGAGGTGAAGGAGCAGGAGGTCTACATGGGCGAGATCCCGCTGATGACCGACAACGGCTCGTTCGTCATCAACGGCACCGAGCGCGTGATCGTCTCGCAGCTGCATCGCTCGCCCGGCGTGTTCTTCGAGCACGACCGCGGCAAGACGCACAGCTCCGGCAAGCTCCTGTTCTCGGCGCGCATCATCCCCTATCGCGGCTCGTGGCTCGACTTCGAGTTCGATCCCAAGGACTTCCTGTTCTTCCGCGTCGACCGCCGCCGCAAGATGCCGGTGACCACGCTGCTGAAGGCGCTCGGCCTCACCAACGAGGACATCCTGCGCGAGTTCTTCGTGTTCGACACGTTCCACCTGTCGCCGAAGGGCGCGCAGCTCGAGCTCGTCGCCGAGCGCCTGCGCGGCGAAGTGGCGCGCTTCGACCTCGCCGGCAAGGACGGCAAGGTCATCGTGCAGAAGGACAAGCGCATCACCGCGCGCCACGTGCGCGAGCTGGCCGAGGGCGGCGTCAAGCGCATCCCGGTGCCGAACGACTACATCGTCGGCCGCGTGCTGGCGCAGAACATCGTCGACAAGTCCACCGGCGAAATCGTCGCCAAGGCCAATGACGAGCTCACCGAGGAGCTGTTCGGCAAGCTGGTCGACGCCGGCGTGGCCGAGATCCGCACCATCTACACCAACGACCTCGACCAGGGTCCGTACATCTCGCAGACGCTGAAGAGCGACGACACGCCCGACCAGTACGCGGCGAAGGTCGCGATCTACCGGATGATGCGTCCGGGCGAGCCGCCGACCGAGGACGCCGTCGAATCGCTGTTCCACGGCCTGTTCTTCTCCGAGGACCGCTACGACCTGTCCGCCGTCGGCCGCATGAAGTTCAACCGCCGCGTGGGCCGCGACGAGCTGATCGGACCGACCAACCTCACCAACGAGGACATCATCGCGGTGATCCGCATCCTCGTCGAGCTGCGCAACGGCCGTGGCGAGGTCGACGACATCGATCACCTCGGCAACCGCCGCGTGCGCTCGGTGGGCGAGCTCGCGGAGAACCAGTTCCGCTCGGGCCTCGTGCGCGTCGAGCGCGCGGTGAAGGAGCGCCTCGGCCAGGCCGAGACCGACAACCTGCTGCCGCACGACCTCATCAACGCCAAGCCGATTTCGGCGGCGATCAAGGAGTTCTTCGGCAGCTCGCAGCTGTCGCAGTTCATGGACCAGACCAACCCGCTGTCGGAGATCACGCACAAGCGCCGCGTGTCCGCGCTGGGACCGGGCGGCCTGACGCGCGAGCGCGCGGGCTTCGAAGTGCGCGACGTGCATCCGACGCACTACGGCCGGGTGTGCCCGATCGAGACGCCGGAAGGCCCGAACATCGGCCTCATCAACTCGCTCGCGCTGTACGCGCGCACCAACGAGTACGGCTTCCTGGAGACGCCATACCGCAAGGTGGTCGACAGCAAGGTCACCGACCATATCGACTACCTGTCGGCGATCGAGGAAGGCCAGTACGTGATCGCGCAGGCCAACGCCAAGATCGACGCCAAGGGCAAGCTCGCCGACGAGCTGGTGAGCTGCCGCAACCGCAACGAGTTCATGCTGTCGATGGCCGACAAGGTGCAGTACATGGACGTGGCGCCGGCGCAGATCGTGTCGGTGGCGGCCTCGCTGATCCCGTTCCTCGAGCACGACGACGCCAACCGCGCGCTGATGGGCTCGAACATGCAGCGCCAGGCGGTGCCCTGCCTGCGTCCGGAGAAGCCGCTCGTCGGCACCGGCGTCGAGCGCACGGCGGCGGTGGACAGCGGCACGGCGGTGATGGCCAAGCGCGGCGGCAAGGTCGACTACGTCGATGCCAGCCGCATCGTCGTGCGCGCCCACGACGCGGAAGCGGCGGCGGGCGACGTCGGCGTCGATATCTACAACCTGGTCAAGTACAAGCGCAGCAACCAGAACACCAACATCAACCAGCGCCCGCTGGTGCGCGTGGGCGACATCATCGCCAAGGGCGACGTCATCGCCGACGGCGCCTCCACCGACCTCGGCGAGCTGGCGCTCGGCCAGAACATGATGGTCGCGTTCATGCCGTGGAACGGCTACAACTACGAGGACTCGATCCTGATCAGCGAGCGCGTGGTGGCCGACGACCGCTACACGTCGATCCACATCGAGGAGCTCTCGGTCAACGCGCGCGACACCAAGCTCGGCGCCGAGGAGATCACGCGCGACATCAGCTCGCTCGGTGAAGGCCAGCTCGGCCGCCTCGACGACGCCGGCATCGTCTACATCGGTGCCGAGGTCGAAGCCGGCGACGTGCTGGTGGGCAAGGTCACGCCGAAGGGCGAGACGCAGCTCACGCCCGAGGAGAAGCTGCTGCGCGCGATCTTCGGCGAGAAGGCGTCCGACGTGAAGGACACCAGCCTGCGCGTGCCCTCGGGCATCTCCGGCTGCGTGATCGACGTGCAGGTGTTCACGCGCGAAGGCATCGAGCGCGACAAGCGCGCGGCGCAGATCATCGACGACGAGCTCAAGGGCTACCGCAAGGACCTGAACGACCAGATGCGGATCGTCGAGAACGATGCGTTCGCGCGGATCGAGAAGCTCCTGCTCAACGCCACCGCCAACGGCGGCCCCAAGCGCCTGGCCAAGGGCGCCAAGGTCACCCGCGACTACCTCGAAGGCGTGTCGCGCTACGACTGGTTCGAGATCCGCCTCGCCAACGAGGACAAGGCGCGCCAGCTCGAGCAGATGAAGGACTCGCTCGCGCAGCTGCGCGTCGACTTCGACGCGATGTTCGAGCAGAAGAAGAAGAAGCTGACGCAGGGCGACGAGCTGCCGCCGGGCGTGCAGAAGATGGTCAAGGTGTACGTCGCCGTCAAGCGCCGCCTGCAGCCGGGCGACAAGATGGCGGGCCGCCACGGCAACAAGGGCGTGGTGTCGAAGATCGTGCCCGTCGAGGACATGCCCTACATGGCGGACGGCACGCCGGTCGACATCGTGCTCAATCCGCTCGGCGTGCCGTCGCGGATGAACGTCGGCCAGATCCTCGAAGTCCACCTCGGGTGGGCGGCGAAGGGTCTCGGCCGCAAGATCGACGCCATGCTGAAGGCCGAGGCCAAGGCCGCCGAGGTGCGCAAGTACCTCGAGACGATCTACAACGGCACGGGCAAGGTCGAGGACCTGTCGACGCTCGACGACGTGCAGGTGCTGCAGCTCGCCGACAACCTGCGCGGCGGCGTGCCGTTCGCGACGCCGGTGTTCGACGGCGCGACCGAGGCCGAGATCAAGGGCATGCTCGAAGCGGCCGGCCTGCCGAAGTCGGGGCAGATCACGCTGCACGACGGCCGCACGGGCGAGGCATTCGACCGCCCGGTGACCGTCGGCTTCATGCACGTGCTTAAGCTGCACCACCTGGTCGACGACAAGATGCACGCGCGCTCGACCGGCCCGTACAGCCTCGTCACGCAGCAGCCGCTGGGCGGCAAGGCGCAATTCGGCGGCCAGCGCTTCGGCGAAATGGAAGTGTGGGCGCTCGAGGCCTATGGCGCCGCGTACACGCTGCAGGAAATGCTCACGGTGAAGTCCGACGACGTCAACGGCCGCACGAAGGTCTACGAGAACATCGTCAAGGGCGAGCACAAGATCGAGGCCGGCATGCCGGAATCGTTCAACGTGCTGGTCAAGGAAATCCGTTCGCTCGCGATCGACGTCGACATGGAGCGCTATTGAGGAATGGCAGCCTCGCCCGATTGGGTGCCTGACCTTTCCCCGATAGACTCAACCAAGGAGTAGTCATGAAAGCATTGCTCGATCTCTTCAAGCAGGTGACGCAGGAGCAGGAATTCGATTCGATCCGGATCGGTCTCGCGTCGCCCGAAAAGATCCGCTCGTGGTCGTACGGCGAAGTGAAGAAGCCGGAGACGATCAACTACCGCACGTTCAAGCCCGAGCGCGACGGCCTTTTCTGCGCCAAGATCTTCGGCCCGGTCAAGGACTACGAGTGCCTGTGCGGCAAGTACAAGCGCCTGAAGCATCGCGGCGTGATCTGCGAGAAGTGCGGCGTCGAGGTGACGCTCGCCAAGGTGCGCCGCGAGCGCATGGGCCACATCGAGCTCGCGAGCCCGGTCGCCCACATCTGGTTCCTCAAGAGCCTGCCGTCGCGCATGGGCATGGTGCTCGACATGACGCTGCGCGACATCGAGCGCGTGCTGTATTTCGAGGCATTCGTGGTCACCGACCCCGGCCTCACGCCGCTCAACCGCGCGCAGCTCCTGACCGAGGACGACTACCTCGCCAAGCTCGAGCAGTACGGCGACGACTTCTCGGCGACGATGGGCGCCGAGGGCATCCGCGAGCTGCTGAAGGCGCTCGACGTGCCGCACGAGATCGACAAGCTGCGCAAGGAGCTCGAGACCACCGGCTCCGAGACCAAGATCAAGAAGATCGCCAAGCGCCTCAAGGTGCTGGAAGCGTTCCAGAAGTCGGGCATCAAGCCCGAGTGGATGATCCTCGAGGTGCTGCCGGTGCTGCCGCCGGAGCTGCGCCCGCTCGTGCCGCTCGACGGTGGCCGCTTCGCGACGTCCGATCTCAACGACCTCTACCGCCGCGTGATCAACCGCAACAACCGGTTGAAGCGGCTGCTCGAGCTCAAGGCGCCCGACATCATCGTGCGCAACGAGAAGCGGATGCTGCAGGAGGCGGTCGACTCGCTGCTCGACAACGGCCGCCGCGGCAAGGCGATGACCGGCGCCAACAAGCGTCCGCTGAAGTCGCTCGCCGACATGATCAAGGGCAAGGGCGGCCGCTTCCGCCAGAACCTGCTCGGCAAGCGCGTCGACTACTCGGGCCGCTCGGTCATCGTCGTCGGCCCGCAGCTCAAGCTGCACCAGTGCGGACTGCCGAAGCTGATGGCGCTCGAGCTCTTCAAGCCGTTCATCTTCAACAAGCTCGAGACGATGGGCCTCGCGACCACGATCAAGGCCGCGAAGAAGATGGTCGAGTCGCAGGAGCCCGTGGTGTGGGACATCCTGGAAGAGGTGATCCGCGAGCACCCGGTGATGCTCAACCGGGCGCCGACGCTGCATCGCCTCGGCATCCAGGCGTTCGAGCCGGTGCTGATCGAGGGCAAGGCGATCCAGCTGCACCCGCTGGTCTGCACGGCGTTCAACGCCGACTTCGACGGTGACCAGATGGCCGTGCACGTGCCGCTGTCGCTGGAAGCGCAGATGGAGGCGCGCACGCTGATGCTGGCGTCGAACAACGTGCTGCTGCCGTCCAACGGCGAGCCGTGCATCGTGCCGTCGCAGGACATCGTGCTGGGCCTGTACTACGCGACGCGCGAGAAGATCGCCGCCGCCGGCGAGGGCATGGTGTTCGCCGACGTCGCCGAAGTGGCGCGCGCCTACGAGACGCGCCAGGTCGAGCTGCACGCGCGCATCAAGGTGCGCATCCGCGAGGTGCAGCGCAAGACGGCGGACAACCCCGATCCTGCCGACAGGATCACGCGCTTCGACACGACCGTCGGCCGCGCGCTGCTGTCGGAGATCCTGCCGCCCGGGCTCAAGTTCGACTACATCAACAAGCCGCTGAAGAAGAAGGAGATCTCGCGCATCATCAACGCGAGCTTCCGCCGCTGCGGCCTGCGCGAGACGGTGATCTTCGCCGACAAGCTGATGCAGTCGGGCTACGCGCTGGCGACGCGCGGCGGCATCTCGTTCGCCGCCGACGACATGCTGGTGCCGCCGGAAAAGAAGACGATCATCGAGAAGTCGGAGAAGGAAGTGAAGGAGATCGAGGCGCAGTACACCTCCGGTCTCGTCACGCAGGGCGAGCGCTACAACAAGGTCGTGGACATCTGGGGTCGCGCCGGTGACGACATCGCCAAGGCGATGATGTCGCAGCTCGGCCAGATGGAGGTGATGGACAGCAAGGGCCAGATGCAGAAGCAGGACTCGTTCAACTCCATCTTCATGATGGCGGACTCGGGTGCGCGCGGCTCGGCGGCGCAGATCCGGCAGCTCGCCGGCATGCGCGGCCTGATGGCGAAGCCGGACGGCTCGATCATCGAGACGCCGATCACCGCCAACTTCCGCGAAGGCCTCAACGTGCTGCAGTACTTCATCAGCACGCACGGCGCGCGCAAGGGCCTGGCCGACACGGCGCTGAAGACGGCGAACTCGGGCTACCTGACGCGGCGCCTGGTCGACGTCACGCAGGACCTCGTGGTCACCGGCGACGATTGCGGCACGCGCAACGGCGTGGTGATGAAGGCGCTGGTCGAGGGCGGCGAGGTCATCGAGCCGCTGCGCGAGCGGCTGCTGGGCCGCGTCGCGGCATCCGACATCGTCAATCCGGAGTCGCAGGCGACGCAGTTCGAGGCGGGCACGCTGCTCGGCGAGGACGAGGTCGACGAGATCGAGCGCCTCGGCATCGACGAGGTCAAGGTGCGTACGCCGCTCACCTGCGAGACGCGCTACGGGCTGTGCGCCCGCTGCTACGGCCGCGACCTCGGCCGTGGCCATCTCGTCAACGTCGGCGAGGCGGTGGGCGTCATCGCCGCGCAGTCGATCGGCGAGCCGGGCACGCAGCTGACGATGCGCACGTTCCACATCGGCGGCGCGGCGTCGCGTACCGCGGCGGCATCGCAGGTCGAGTCGAAGTCGGCCGGCCAGGTGCGCTTCTCGCCGCTGATGCGCTACGTCACCAACGCCAAGGGCGAGCTCGTGGTCATCGCGCGTTCGGGCGAGGTCATGATCCACGACGACAACAGCCGCGAGCGCGAGCGCCACAAGGTGCCGTACGGCGCGACGCTGCAGGTCAAGGACGGCGACGTGATCAAGGCGGGCAAGGTGCTCGCGCAGTGGGACGCGACCGCGCGCCCGATCATCACCGAGTACGCGGGCCGCGTGAAGTTCGAGAACGTCGAGGAAGGCGTGACGGTGGCGAAGCAGGTCGACGAGGTGACGGGGCTGTCCACGCTCGTCGTCATCGACCCCAAGCGCCGCACCGGCACCGCCGGCAAGGGCGTGCGTCCGCAGGTGAAGCTGCTCGACGAAGCCGGCAAGGAGATCCATCTCGCCGGCTCCGACCTGCCCGTCAACATCACGTTCCAGCTGGGCTCGATCATCACCGTCAAGGCTGACCAGCAGGTGGCGGTCGGCGAGGTGCTGGCGCGTATTCCGCAGGAAACGTCGAAGACCCGCGACATCACGGGCGGCCTGCCGCGCGTGGCGGAGCTGTTCGAGGCGCGCGCGCCGAAGGACGCCGGCACGCTCGCCGAGGTGACGGGCACGGTCTCGTTCGGCAAGGACACCAAGGGCAAGCAGCGCCTCGTGATCACCGACCTCGACGGCAACCCGCACGAGTACCTGATCCCGAAGGACAAGCACGTCACGGCGCACGACGGCCAGGTGGTGAACAAGGGCGAAACGATCGTCGACGGCCCGGCGGACCCGCACGACATCCTGCGGCTCCTCGGCGTCGAGGCGCTCGCGCGCTACATCACCGACGAGGTGCAGGACGTGTACCGGCTGCAGGGCGTGAAGATCAACGACAAGCACATCGAAGTGATCGTGCGCCAGATGCTGCGGCGCGTGCAGGTCACCGACGCCGGCGACTCGCGGTTCATCGTCGGCGAGCAGGTCGAGCGCTCGGACATCCTCGACGAGAACGACAAGGTCGCCAAGGACGACGGCCGCCCGGCGATCTACGAGCACATGCTGCTCGGGATCACCAAGGCGTCGCTGTCCACCGACTCGTTCATCTCGGCGGCGTCGTTCCAGGAGACCACGCGCGTGCTGACCGAGGCGGCGATCATGGGCAAGAAGGACGACCTGCGCGGCCTGAAGGAGAACGTCATCGTCGGCCGTCTGATTCCGGCCGGCACCGGCCTCGCGCACCACAACGCGCGCAAGCGTGCGAAGGCGATGGGACCGGAAGCGGCGCTGATGGAAGCGACGGCGCAGGCCGAGGACGCGGCGGCTGCCGCGGCTGCGGCGGCGGCTGCCGCGGAGGCGCCGGCCAACGCGGCCTGACGGGTATCACCTCGCGAGGGCCGGCAGGCGACTGCCGGCCCTCTTTTTTGGCGCGGGCGCGGGGCGGGCGCAGCCTGCGCGCAGCAGGTTGCGCAGTTGACAGTTCCGCGCGCAAGCCCCTATAATCGCGGTCTTTTCGACCTGCCGTGTACCCGGCCTACGCCCAGTGAGCGCGCGCCGGAAAGCGGTGTTTCCCGCGGTGTGGGATGCGCGGGCGGCCCTTCGAGCGGGCGGCGGGACGAAGCGAACCCGGTTCGCGCGCGATGAGCGCGTCGGCCGAGGCGCGAGAAGGTGGCCAACGGGGGATGCGACGTCCGCGCCCGCGTGGCCACTTTGATTTGGATACGCAGGAAGTGCGAAGGCGCGTGCAGCTGGCGCGGGAAGAGCGTGAGTGAGCGCTGCGGGTCCGGGGCGGTGAGACCGGACGCGCATCTCAGGACAATCAGCGGAAAAACAGGATGCCCACAATCAATCAGCTCGTGCGCAAGGGCCGCAAGCCCGCCAGCACGAAAAGCAAGGTCCCGGCGCTGCAGCAGAGCCCGCAGAAGCGCGGCGTGTGCACTCGCGTGTACACGACGACGCCGAAGAAGCCGAACTCCGCGCTGCGCAAGGTCGCCAAGGTGCGCTTGACCAATGGCTTCGAGGTCATCAGCTACATCGGCGGCGAAGGCCACAACCTGCAGGAACACTCGGTCGTGCTGATCCGCGGCGGCCGCGTCAAGGACCTTCCGGGCGTGCGCTATCACATGGTGCGCGGCAGCCTCGACACCGCGGGTGTCAAGGACCGCAAGCAGGCGCGTTCGAAGTACGGCGCCAAGAAGCCCAAGGCCGCCTAACAGAGTTCTGGAGTCAATTCATGCCCCGCCGTCGAGAAATTCCGAAGCGCGAAATCCTGGCCGATCCGAAGTTCGGCTCCGTCGATGTCGCCAAATTCATGAACGTGCTGATGACCTCCGGCAAGAAGTCCGTTGCCGAGCGCATCGTCTATGGCGCGTTCGAAGCCATCACCAAGAAGGGCGGCAAGGATCCGCTGGAAGTCTTCAACCAGGCGATGCAGAACACGCGTCCGATGGTCGAGGTCAAGAGCCGGCGGGTCGGTGGCGCCAACTTCCAGGTGCCGGTCGAGGTGCGCCCGGTGCGGCGCATGGCGCTGGCGATGCGCTGGCTGCGCGAGGCCGCGCGCAAGCGTGGCGAGAAATCGATGGGTGCCCGCCTCGCGGGCGAGCTGCTCGATGCCGCGGAGAACCGCGGCGGGGCGGTGAAGAAGCGCGAGGAAGTGCACCGCATGGCGGAAGCCAACAAGGCCTTCAGCCACTTCCGCTTCTAGGAGCGAGACCAAACACGACGTGCGAGGCGCGAACGCGCCTCGCCTGCTCCTCGTAGGTACTTATTTTTATGCCCCGAACCACCCCCATCGACCGGTATCGCAACATCGGCATCAGCGCGCACATCGATGCCGGCAAGACCACGACCACCGAGCGCATCCTTTTCTACACCGGCGTCTCGCACAAGATGGGCGAGGTGCACGACGGCGCCGCCGTGATGGACTGGATGGAGCAGGAGCGCGAGCGCGGCATCACCATCACGTCGGCCGCCACCACCTGCTTCTGGAAGGGCATGGACGGCTCGTATCCCGAGCACCGCATCAACATCATCGACACGCCGGGCCACGTCGACTTCACGATCGAGGTCGAGCGCTCGATGCGCGTGCTGGACGGCGCATGCATGGTCTACGACTCCGTCGGCGGCGTGCAGCCGCAGTCGGAAACGGTGTGGCGCCAGGCCAACAAGTACAACGTGCCGCGGCTCGCGTTCGTCAACAAGATGGACCGCGTCGGCGCCAACTTCTTCAAGGTCTACGACCAGATGAAGTCGCGTCTCAAGGCCAATCCGGTGCCGATCCAGGTGCCGATCGGCGCCGAGGACAAGTTCGAAGGCGTGGTCGACCTCGTGAAGATGAAGGCGATCTACTGGGACGACTCGACGCAGGGCATGAAGTACGACATGCGCGAGATCCCCGCCGACCTCCTGCCGCTGGCCAAGGAGTGGCGCGAGAAAATGCTGGAAAGCGCGGCCGAGGCGAACGAGGAAGTGATGAATCGCTACCTCGAGAGCGGCGATCTGTCGGTGGACGATACCAGGAAGGCGCTGCGCGCGCGCACGGTGGCGGGCGAGATCGTGCCGATGCTGTGCGGCTCGGCGTTCAAGAACAAGGGCGTGCAGGCGATGCTCGACGCGGTGATCGACTACATGCCGGCGCCTACCGACATTCCACCGGTCACCGGCGAGCTCGAGAACGGCAAGCCGGGCGAGCGACGCGCGGCCGACGACGAGCCGTTCGCCGGTCTCGCGTTCAAGATCATGACCGACCCCTTCGTCGGCCAGCTGGTGTTCTTCCGCGTGTATTCGGGCGTCGTCAAATCGGGCGACACCGTCTACAACCCCATCAAGGGCCGCAAGG
The DNA here is from genome assembly GCA_963781395.1 of uncultured Pseudomonadota bacterium. Lineage (GTDB taxonomy): Bacteria > Pseudomonadota > Gammaproteobacteria > Burkholderiales > Casimicrobiaceae > VBCG01. The sequence goes on along the minus strand of CAWAFO010000007.1, from coordinate 69,583 downwards.
AGCGCCTCGGGCGCATCCTGCAGATGCACGCCAACCAGCGCGAGGACATCAAGGAAGTGCGCGCCGGCGACATCGCGGCGGCGGTGGGATTGCGCGAAGCCACGACCGGCGACACGCTGTGCGATCCGCAGAAGGAGATCACGCTCGAGAAGATGATCTTCCCCGAGCCGGTGATCCACGTCGCCGTCGAGCCCAAGACCAAGGCCGACCAGGAGAAGATGGGCGTCGCGCTCAACCGCCTGGCGCAGGAAGACCCGTCGTTCCGCGTGCGCACCGACGAGGAATCGGGGCAGACGATCATTTCCGGCATGGGCGAGCTGCATCTCGAGATCCTCGTCGACCGCATGAAGCGCGAGTTCGGCGTCGAGGCCAATGTCGGCGCGCCGCAGGTCGCGTACCGCGAGGCGATCAAGAAGCCGGTGGAGATCGAAGGCAAGTTCATCAAGCAGTCGGGCGGCCGCGGCCAGTACGGCCACGTGTGGCTCAAGATGGAGCCGAACGAGGCCGGCAAGGGCTTCGAGTTCGTCGACGCGATCAAGGGCGGCACGGTGCCGCGCGAGTACATCCCGGCGGTCGAGAAGGGCCTGCGCGAGACGCTGCCCAACGGCGTGCTCGCCGGCTTCCCGGTGGTGGACGTCAAGGTCACGCTGTTCGACGGCAGCTACCACGACGTCGACTCCAACGAGAACGCCTTCAAGATGGCGGCGTCGATGGCGTTCAAGGACGGCATGCGCAAGGCTACGCCGGTGCTGCTCGAGCCGATGATGGCGGTCGAGGTCGAGACGCCCGAGGACTTCATGGGCAACGTGATGGGCGACCTTTCGTCGCGCCGCGGCATGGTGCAGGGGATGGAAGACCTGCCCACCGGCAAGACGATCAAGGCCGAGGTGCCGCTCGCCGAGATGTTCGGCTATTCGACGACGCTGCGCTCGCTGTCGCAGGGTCGCGCGACGTACACGATGGAATTCAAGCACTACACCGAGGCGCCGAAGAACGTCGCCGAAGCGGTCATCAACAAAAAGACATAGGGCTGGTTTTTCGTAGCTCGTTTCACGAGCAATCGTCGGGCTTTGCCCGCGATTGCGAGCTAAAACAATCCGGACGAAAGTAGGTTTTTACTTTCGTACGAAGGAAACGTCATGGCAAAAGGCAAATTCGAACGGACGAAGCCGCACGTGAACGTGGGGACGATTGGTCACGTGGATCACGGCAAGACGACTTTGACGGCGGCGATCACGTCGGTGCTGTCGAAGAAGTTTGGTGGTGAGGCGAAGGCGTACGACCAGATCGACAACGCGCCGGAGGAGAAGGCGCGGGGGATCACGATCAACACGGCGCACGTGGAGTACGAGACGGCGAACCGGCACTACGCGCACGTGGACTGTCCTGGGCACGCGGACTACGTGAAGAACATGATCACGGGCGCGGCGCAGATGGACGGGGCGATTCTGGTGGTGAGTGCGGCGGACGGGCCGATGCCGCAGACGCGGGAGCACATTCTGCTGGCGCGGCAGGTGGGGGTGCCGTACATCATTGTTTACCTGAACAAGGCGGACATGGTGGACGACAAGGAGTTGCTGGAGCTGGTGGAGATCGAGGTGCGGGAGCTGTTGAGCAAGTACGAGTTTCCGGGGGACAAGACGCCGATCGTGATTGGTTCGGCGAAGCTGGCGCTGGAAGGCGACAAGGGCGAGCTGGGGGAAGGCTCGATCATGAAGCTGGCGGACGCGCTGGACAGTTACATACCGCAGCCGAAGCGGCTGATCGACGGGCCGTTCCTGCTGCCGGTGGAAGACGTGTTCTCGATCTCGGGTCGGGGGACGGTGGTGACGGGGCGTGTGGAGCGTGGGGTGGTGAAGGTGGGCGACAACCTGGAGATCGTGGGGTTGAAGCCGACGCTGGCGACGGTGTGCACGGGGGTGGAGATGTTCCGCAAGCTTCTGGACCAGGGGCAGGCGGGGGACAACGTGGGGGTGTTGCTGCGCGGGACGAAGCGTGAGGAAGTGGAGCGTGGTCAGGTGCTGGCGAAGCCGGCGAGCATCACGCCGCACACGAAGTTCAGCTGCGAGGTGTACATCCTGAGCAAGGAAGAGGGTGGTCGGCACACGCCGTTCTTTCCGGGGTATCGGCCGCAGTTTTATTTCCGCACGACGGACGTGACGGGGAGCTGCGAGCTGCCGGCGGGGACGGAGATGGTGATGCCTGGGGACAACGTGGCGATGACGGTGACGCTGATCCAGCCGATCGCGATGGAAGAGGGGCTGCGCTTCGCGATTCGCGAGGGCGGCCGCACCGTGGGTGCCGGCGTGGTGTCGAAGGTGATCGAATAGGCTTCAGCGAAAAGTAAAAACCTACTTTTCGCTGGAACGGCGAAATACGGCGTGAAAAGCTCCGGAGCGGCCGAGCGCTTTTCACGCAGCAAGAACTACGAAGAACCGGGCGCTTTGCGCGACGGTTGTTCAAAGGGTGAATGATGCAGAACCAGAAAATCCGGATTCGACTGAAGGCGTTCGACTACAAGCTGATCGATCAGTCGGCCCTCGAGATCGTCGAGACTGCGAAGCGCTCCGGCGCCGTGGTCAAGGGTCCCGTGCCGCTGCCGACGCGCATCGAGCGCTTCGACGTCCTGCGCTCGCCGCACGTCAACAAGACGTCGCGCGACCAGTTCGAGATCCGCACCCACCTGCGGCTGATGGACATCATCGACCCGACCGACAAGACGGTCGACCAGTTGATGAAGCTCGACCTGCCGGCGGGTGTCGACGTCGAGATCAAGCTGCAGTAACGAGGAATGGTACGGACGGGCCGGCTTTCGGGCTCGTTCGAATGGAAATGCCGGCCAATTGCAGTCGGCGCCCGGAGCGATCCGGGAAATAGGAAGAGAGAAGCGAAAATGTCACTCGGACTGGTCGGTCGCAAGGTCGGCATGACGCGGGTCTTCACTGAGGATGGCAACGCCATCCCGGTGACGGTGCTCGACGTCGCCAACAATCGCGTCACGCAGATCAAGACGCCTGAGGCGGACGGCTACGCCGCCGTGCAGGTCACTTACGGCAAGCGTCGCGCCTCGCGCGTGACCAAGCCGCAGGCGGGCCATCTCGCCAAGGCCGGCGTCGAGGCGGGCGTGATGCTGAAGGAATTCAAGGTCTCGGCGGACGAGCTCGCCAAGTTCAAGCCGGGCGACGTCGTCGGTGTCGACACGTTCACCGCCGGTCAGCTGGTCGACGTGCAGGGCACGACCAAGGGCCGCGGCTTCTCGGGCGTAATCACCCGCCACAACTTCAGCTCGAACCGCGCTTCGCACGGCAACTCGCGCTCGCACAACACGCCGGGTTCGATCTCGATGGCGCAGGATCCGGGCCGCGTGTTTCCGGGCAAGCGGATGGCGGGCCAGTATGGCGACGTGACGCGCACCGTGCAGACGCTTTCGGTCGTGCGCGTGGATACCGAGCGCGGGCTCCTGCTGGTGAGGGGCTCGGTGCCGGGTGCCGACGGTGGCCACATCGTCGTGCACCCGTCGGTCAAGACTCCTGCGAAGAAGGGGGCCTGACCATGGATCTCAAGGTCATCAACGCGGACGGCAAGCCGGCCGCGACGCTCGCGGCGTCGGACGCGCTGTTCGCCCGCGACTACAACGAGGCGCTGGTGCACCAGGTCGTCACCGCCTACCAGGCGAACGGCCGCCAGGGCACGCGTGCGCAGAAGGGCCGCGGCCAGGTCAACAAGTCGCACAAGAAGCCCTGGGCGCAGAAGGGCACGGGCCGCGCGCGCGCGGGCCAGGCCAACAGCCCGCTGTGGCGTGGCGGCGGCAAGATCTTCCCGTCGTCGCCGGAAGAGAACTTCTCGCAGAAGCTCAACCGCAAGATGTATCGCGCCGGCATCGCGTCGATCCTGTCGCAGCTGGTGCGCGAGGAGCGGCTGTCGGTGATCGAGGCGATCACGCTCGACACGCCGAAGACCAAGTCGTTCGCGCAGAAGATCCGCGGCTTCGGCCTCGCGGGCAACGTCCTCGTGGTCACCGACAAGCTCGAGGAGAACCTGCTGCTCGCGTCGCGCAACCTGCCGAACGTGCTGGTGCTCGAGACGCGCGAGATCGATCCGGTCAGCCTGGTCCACTTCAAGCACGTGCTGCTCACCAAGGGCGCCGTCGCGCAATTCGAGGAGGCGCTCGCATGAACGCCCGTCAATACGACACCGAGCGGCTGGCGACGATCCTGATCGCGCCGGTGGTCTCGGAAAAGAGCACGTTCATCGCCGACAAGCACGAGCAGGTGGTGTTCCGCGTCGCGCCCGACGCGACCAAGCCCGAGATCAAGGCGGCGGTCGAGGCGATGTTCAGCACCAAGGACAAGAAGATCGAGGTCACTTCGGTGCAGGTCGCCAACGTGCACGGCAAGAAGAAGCGCTTCGGCGTGCATGGCGGGCGCCGGCGCAACTGGAAGAAAGCCTACGTGTGCCTGAAGCCGGGCCAGGAAATCCACTTCGGGCAAGAGGTCTAGAAATGGCACTCGTCAAAGTCAAGCCGACATCGGCCGGACGCCGCGCCGTCGTCAAGGTGGTCAATGCGCACCTGCACAAGGGGCGCCCGGTGGCGTCGCTCGTCGAGCCGCAGAAGCGCGGTTCGGGGCGCAACAACAACGGCCACATCACCGTGCGCCACAAGGGCGGCGGCCACAAGCAGCACTACCGGATCGTCGACTTCAAGCGCAACAAGGACGGCATCCCGGCGAAGATCGAACGCTTCGAATACGATCCGAACCGCAGTGCCAACCTGGCGCTGCTGCTGTACGCGGACGGCGAGCGCCGCTACATCATCGCGCCGCGCGGCGTGGCGGTGGGGCAGGAGCTGGCGTCGGGCATCGAGGCGGCGATCCGCCCGGGCAACACGCTGCCGCTGCGCAACATCCCGGTCGGCACCACGATCCACTGCATCGAGATGAAGCCCGGCGCGGGAGCGCAGATCGCGCGCTCGGCGGGCGCCGGCGTGCAGCTGCTGGCGCGCGAAGGCGCGTACGCGCAGCTGCGCCTGCGTTCCGGCGAGATCCGCAAGGTGCACGTCGACTGCCGCGCCACGATCGGCGAGGTGGGCAACGAGGAGCACGGCCTGCGCTCGATCGGCAAGGCCGGCGCGCAGCGCTGGCGCGGCATCCGGCCGACGGTGCGCGGCATCGCCATGAATCCGGTCGACCACCCGATGGGCGGGCGCACCAACGGCGGTGGCGGCCGCCACCACCCGATGTCGCCGTGGGGCACGCCGGCGAAGGGCTACAAGACGCGCAAGAACAAGCGCACCGACGTCATGATCGTGCGCCGCCGGCGCGCGACGAAGGGTTAAACGATGGCACGCTCAATCAAGAAGGGTCCGTTCGTCGACGGCCACCTGCAGTCGAAAGTGGAAGCCGCGCGCGCGATCAACGACAAGAAGCCGATCAAGACCTGGTCGCGGCGCTCGACGATCACGCCCGACTTCGTCGGCCTGACGATCGCCGTGCACAACGGCAAGCAGCACATCCCCGTCTATGTTTCCGAGAACATGGTCGGCCACAAGCTCGGCGAGTTTTCGCTGACGCGCACCTTCAAGGGCCATTCGTCCGACAAGAAGGTCGCCGCGCCCGCGCCGCCGCGGAAGAAGTAAGGAGCACGACATGGAAACCGTTGCAACGCTGAAGGGCGTGCGGCTGTCGGCGCAGAAGGGCCGGCTGGTCGCCGACCAGGTGCGCGGCCTGCCCGTCGACAAGGCGCTCGACGTGCTGGCGTTCAGCCCGAAGAAGGGCGCGCGGATCATCCGCAAGGTGCTCGAATCGGCGATCGCCAACGCCGAGCACAACGACGGCGCCGACATCGACGAGCTCAAGGTCACGACGATCTACGTCGACAAGGCGGCGACGCTGAAGCGGCTGTCGGCGCGCGCCAAGGGCCGCGGCAACACGATCGGCAAGCAGACGTGCCACATTCGCGTGGCAGTCGGCGACGGCAAGGCCAAATAAGGGACGCCAAAGACATGGGACAGAAGATCCATCCGACCGGGTTCAGGCTCGCGGTCACCAGGAACTGGGCGTCGCGCTGGTACGCCAACAAGAAGAACTTCGCGCCGACGCTCGCGCAGGACATCAAGATCCGCGAATACCTGAAGCGCAAGCTGACGCACGCCTCCGTCGCCAAGGTGACGATCGAGCGCCCGGCGAAGAACGCGCGCATCACGATCCACAGCGCGCGGCCCGGCGTCGTCATCGGCAAGAAGGGCGAGGACATCGAGACGCTGCGCAGCGACCTGCGGCGGATGATGGGCGGCGACGTCGGCCTCAACATCGAGGAGATCCGCAAGCCCGAGATCGACGCGCAGCTGATCGCCGACTCGATCGCGCAGCAGCTCGTCAAGCGCATCATGTTCCGGCGCGCGATGAAGCGCGCGATCCAGAACGCGATGCGGCTCGGCGCGCAGGGGATCAAGATCATGTCGTCGGGGCGCTTGAACGGCATCGAGATCGCGCGCACCGAGTGGTACCGCGAAGGCCGCGTGCCGCTGCATACGCTGCGCGCCGACATCGACTACGGATTCGCCGAGGCGCGCACCACGTACGGCGTCATCGGCATCAAGGTTTGGGTTTTCAAGGGCGAAGTACTGGCGCACGACGCCGAGCCGGCGGTGGCACCCGCGCCGGCGGCGCCCGAAGCGCCGAAGCGTCCCCGTCGTACCGGCACCGGAGCGAAGAATGCAGCAGCCAGCTAGAAGGAAGTACCGCAAGGAGCAGAAGGGCCGCAACACCGGGCTCGCCACCACCGGCAACAAGGTGAGCTTCGGCAACTACGGTCTCAAGGCCACCACGCGCGGCCGCCTCACCGCACGCCAGATCGAGGCGGCGCGGCGGGCGATGACGCGCCACATCAAGCGCGGCGGCCGTATCTGGATCCGCATCTTTGCCGACAAGCCCGTGTCGAAGAAGCCCGCCGAAGTGCGGATGGGCAACGGCAAGGGCAATCCCGAGTACTACGTCGCGGAGATCCAGCCCGGCAAGGTGCTCTACGAGATGGACGGCGTCGACGAGGTGCTGGCGCGCGAGGCGTTCGCGCTGGCGGCCGCCAAGCTGCCGCTGCGCACGACGTTCGTGCAGCGCCTCGTGAGCTGACGGAGCGAACCATGAAGAAAACCGAAGCCAAGAAGGCGCTGGCGCGCAAGGACCCCGTGGAGCTCAAGGCCGAGCTCGACGCGCTCCTCAAGGAGCAGTTCGGCCTGCGCATGCAGAAGGCCACGCAGCAGCTCACCAACCACGCGAAGCTGAAGGACGTGCGCCGCTCGATCGCGCGCACGCGCACGCTGATGGCGCAGAAGGCGCAACCGGCGCAGAGGGTCAAGGCATGAACGCGCAAACCACGAACACGGAAGCACAGGAAGTCGCCACCAACGTCAAGGCGCGCAAGGCGCTGATCGCCACCCTCACGGGGCGCGTCGTCAGCGACAAGATGCAGAAGACCGTGACGGTGCTGGTCGAGCGGCGGGTCAAGCACGCGCTGTACGGCAAGATCGTCACCAAATCGGCCAAGTACCACGCCCACGACGAGGCCGACGAGTGCAAGACCGGCGACCTGGTGGAGATCCAGGCGACGCGCAAGCTGTCGAAGACCAAGGCGTGGAAGGTCACGCGGGTGGTCGAGAAGGGCGAGGCGGTCTAGGCCGGGGCGCGGCACCCGTCGCACGGCCGGCCCGTCGGGGCGGCGGCGTGACGGGCGGAAAGTCCGCGGTTTGGCGTCTTCAGGTATTGCCGGGGCGGCCAAAAGCTGCCATAATTTCGGTTTCCCTGCCGCCCGGGCGGGGTTGAGCGCGCCAGCGTCAACGGCGCGCCGGCCAAGCGGGCGGCGCGATTTCCCCGGACGGGGTCCAAAACTGGCCCGTGCCGCGACACCGCGAGCAATCGCGGGCGCAACGGCCGGCTAAGTTGGAGAGAGCGGACAAGATGATCCAGATGCAATCGGTGCTCGACGTCGCCGACAACACGGGCGCGCGTTCGGTGATGTGTATCAAGGTGCTCGGCGGCTCCAAGCGCCGCTATGCGCACATCGGCGACGTCATCAAGGTCAGCATCAAGGAAGCCGCGCCGCGCGGGCGCGTGAAGAAGGGCGAGGTCTACAGCGCGGTCGTCGTGCGCACCCGCCAGGGCGTGCGCCGCAACGATGGCGCGCGCATCCGCTTCGACAGCAATGCCGCGGTGCTGCTCAACGCCAAGCTCGAGCCGATCGGCACGCGCATCTTCGGGCCCGTCACGCGCGAACTGCGCAACGAGCGCTTCATGAAGATCGTGTCGCTCGCGCCGGAAGTGCTGTAGGAGGAAGAGCGCAATGGGCAAGATCAAGAAGGGCGACAACGTCGTCATCATCACCGGCCGCGACAAGGGCAAGCGCGGCGACGTCGCGCGTGTCGTCGACGCGCGCCACGTCGTGGTCAACGGCGTCAACCAGGTCAAGCGTCACACGCGTCCCAACCCGATGAAGAACCAGCCGGGCGGCATCGTCACCAAGGAGGTCCCGATCGACGTGTCCAACGTCGCGATCTGGAACCCGGTCACGCAGAAGCCCGACCGCGTCGGCGTGCGCGTGCTGGAAGACGGCCGCAAGGTGCGGTTCTTCAAATCCAATGGCGAGCTCGTCAATGCCTAGCAAGACACCCAAGGGCGGCGCGTCGACGCCCGACAAGCAATCCAAGTCGGCGGCACCGCCGTCGGACAAGGCGCAGAAGGCTGCCGAGAAGGCGCAGCGGGCGGCTGCAGCGGCCAAGGCCGCGAAGTCGACCGAAGGGCCGGCGCCCGCGCGCACCCAGCCGGCGCGCCTCAAGGACCAATATCGCAAGGACGTCGTGCCGGCGCTCATCAAGCAGTTCGGCTACAAGTCGGTGATGCAGGTGCCGCGCATCCAGAAGATCGTCGTCAACATGGGCGTCGGCGAGGCCGTCGCCGACAAGAAGGTGCTGGAGAACGCGGTCGCCGACATGCAGAAGATCACCGGCCAGAAGCCCGTCGTGACCAAGGCGCGCAAGGCCATCGCCGGCTTCAAGATCCGCGAGGGCTATCCGATCGGCTGCATGGTCACGCTGCGCCAGGAGCGCATGTTCGAGTTCCTCGACCGCCTGGTGTCGATCGCGCTGCCGCGCGTGCGCGACTTCCGCGGCGTGTCGGGCAAGGGCTTCGACGGCCGCGGCAACTACAACATGGGCGTCAAGGAACAGATCATCTTTCCCGAGATCGAGTACGACAAGATCGACGTCATCCGCGGCATGAACATCACGATCGCCACCAGCGCCAAGACCGATGCCGAAGCCAAGGCGCTGCTCGCGGCGTTCAAGTTTCCGTTCAGGAACTGACCATGTCGAAACTTTCCGTGATCAACCGCAACGAGAAGCGCAAGAAGCTCGTTGTCAAGTACGCCAAGAAGCGCGCCGCGCTGGAGGCGATCGTCGCCAACCACAAGATCGCCGACGAGGACCGCTTTGCCGCACGCCAGAAGCTGCAGGCGCTGCCGCGCAACGCGCACCCCACGCGCGTGCGCAACCGCTGCTCGCTGACCGGCCGCCCGCGCGGCGTCTACGCCAAGTTCGGGCTCGCGCGCAACAAGCTGCGCGAATACGCGATGCGCGGCGAGGTGCCAGGCGTGGTCAAGGCGAGCTGGTGATGGCCTCGACAAGGCCTTCGGACACCCACACAACAGGTGGTGAAGCATGAGCATGACTGATCCCATCGCCGACATGCTGACGCGCATCCGCAACGCGCAGATGGTCGAGCACGCCACGGTCGAGATGCCGGCGTCGAAAGTCAAGGTCGCGATCGCCAAGGTCCTCAAGGACGAGGGCTACATCGACGGTTTCAAGGTCGGCGGCGAGGAAGCCAAGCCGCAGCTCGAGATCGCGCTGCGCTACCACGCCGGGCGGCCGGTGATCGAGAAGCTCGAGCGCGTGTCGAAGCCCGGGCTGCGCATCTACAAGGGCAAGGACGACATTCCGCGCGTGATGAACGGACTCGGCATCGCCATCGTGTCGACGTCGCGCGGCGTGATGACCGACCGCAAGGCGCGCGCCACCGGCGTCGGCGGCGAAGTCCTCTGCATCATCGCGTAACGGAGCGAGGCCATGTCGCGAATCGGAAAACATCCCATCCCGCTGCCCGCCAAGGTGGAAGTCACGCTGGCTGCCGGCGAGATCACCGTCAAGGGCCCGCTCGGCACGCTGACGCGCAAGTATCCGCAGGCGCTGTCCATCAAGCGCGAGGGCGACACGCTCGTGTGCGAGGGCGGCGGACCGCTGTACAACGCGATGCACGGCACGCTGCGCGCCAACGTCGCCAACATGGTGAAGGGCGTGTCCGCGGGCTTCGAGAAGAAGCTCGCGCTGGTCGGCGTCGGCTACCGCGCGCAGGCGCAGGGCGACAAGGTCAACCTGACGCTCGGCTTCTCGCACCCGGTGGTGCACGCGATGCCGAAGGGCGTCAAGGCGGAAACGCCGGTGCAGACCGAGATCGTGATCAAGGGCGTCGACAAGCAGCAGGTCGGCCAGGTCGCGGCGGAAATCCGCGCCTACCGCCCGCCCGAGCCGTACAAGGGCAAGGGCGTGCGCTACGCCAACGAAGTCGTCAAGCTCAAGGAAACGAAGAAGAAATAATCGACGAAAAGTACACACCTACTTTTCGTCGGCTCAGACAGCTTCGAATCGCCGGCAAAGCCGGACGATTCGAAGGATAAAAGGCTACGAGGGAACGCGTATGAACAAGAAGTCAGCTCGAGTCCGCCGCGCCCGCAAGACCCGGGTGCGCATCGCCGAGCAGCGTGCGACGCGGCTGGTGGTTGGCCGCTCCAACTCGCACATCTACGCGCAGATCATCGCGCCCGAGGGCGATCGCGTGCTGGCGAGCGCGTCGACGCTGGAAAAGGACGTGCGCAAGGATGTGAAGAGCGGCGGCAACGCCGCGGCGGCGGCCGTCATCGGCAAGCGCATCGCCTCGAAGGCGAAGGCGCTGGGCATCGAGGCGGTGGCGTTCGACCGTGCCGGTTACCGATTCCATGGCCGCGTGAAGGCGCTGGCCGACGCCGCCCGCGAGGGCGGCCTCAAGTTCTGAGGCGGAAGATCGACCTATGGCAATGAACCCGAAGATGGCGCGCATGCAGCAGCAGGACGATCGCAGCGACGGCCTCAAGGAAAAGATGATCTCGATCAACCGCGTCACCAAGGTGGTGAAGGGCGGCCGGATCATGGCGTTCGCCGCGCTGGCGGTGGTCGGCGACGGCGACGGGCGCATCGGCATGGGCAAGGGCAAGGCCAAGGAAGTGCCGGTCGCCGTGCAGAAGGCGATGGACGAGGCGCGCCGCAACCTGAAGAAGATGCGCCTCAAGGGCGGCACGCTGCACCACGCGGTCGAGGGACGCCACGGCGCCACCCGCGTGTTCATGCAGCCGGCGGCGGACGGCACGGGAATCATCGCCGGCGGCGCGATGCGCGCGGTATTCGAGGTCGTCGGCGTGGCCAACGTGCTGGCCAAGTGCCACGGCCCGACCAACCCGTACAACGTCGTGCGCGCCACGATCGACGCGCTGGACAAGGGCATGGCGCCGGCAGACATCGCCGCCAAGCGCGGCAAGACGGTCGAAGAGATCATGGGAGCCTGACGATGACCAAGACCGGCAAGATCAAGGTGACGCTGGCCAAGGGCATCGCCCGCACCAAGCAGAGCCATCGCGACACCGTGCGCGGGCTGGGCCTCAAGTGGACCAACCACACGGTGGAAGTGATCGACACGCCCGCCACGCGCGGCATGATCAACAAGGTCGGCTACCTGTTGAAGGTGACCGAGCCCGCCGCCAAATAAGGGCGTTGCGGTTACGTCCGACCACAAAGAGCACAGGAACTCGCGATGCGTCTCAACACGATCAAGCCCGCAGCAGGTTCGAAGAAGCCGCGCCGCCGCGTCGGCCGCGGCATCGGCTCGGGCCTCGGCAAGACGGCCGGCCGCGGCCACAAGGGCCAGAAGTCGCGTTCCGGCGGCTTCCACAAGGTCGGCTTCGAGGGCGGCCAGATGCCGCTGCAGCGCCGCCTGCCCAAGCGCGGCTTCGTGTCGCCGTCGAAGAACGACACGGCGGAAGTGCGCCTGTCCGACCTCGCGCGGCTGCCGGTCGACGCGATCGACCTGCTCACGCTGAAGGCCGCGGGCATGGTGCCTGCCACCGCCAAGCAGGCGAAGGTGATCAAGACCGGCAAGCTCGACAAGGCTGTCAAGCTCCAGGGCGTGCTGGCGACCAAGGGTGCCAAGGCGGCGATCGAGGCCGCCGGCGGCAGCCTCGCCTGATCACGCCCGCACAACGCAACCAGGAAACGAATTGGCCACTGCCAACCCCGCGCTGAAGACAGGCACCAAGTACGCGGACCTCAAGCGTCGCTTGTGGTTCCTGCTGGGCGCGCTCGTCGTCTATCGCGTCGGCACGCACATCCCGGTCCCCGGCATCAACGCCGCGGTGCTCGAGGACCTGTTCAAGTCGCAGGAAGGCGGCATCCTCGGCCTGTTCAACGTGTTCTCGGGCGGCGCGCTGTCGCGCTTCTCGATCTTCGCGCTGGGCATCATGCCGTACATCTCGGCGTCGATCATCATGCAGCTGTGCACGGTGGTGATGCCGTCGCTGGAGGCGATCAAGAAGGAAGGCGAGGCCGGCCGGCGCAAGATCACGCAGTACACGCGCTACGCGACGCTGGGTCTCGCGCTGTTCCAGGCGCTGGCGATCTCGGCGGCGCTCGAGTCGCAGCCCAACCTCGTGCTGGAGCCGGGCCTGAGCTTCCGCGTGATCTCGGCAGTGACGCTGGTGACCGGCACGATGTTCCTGATGTGGCTCGGCGAGCAGATCACCGAGCGCGGCCTCGGCAACGGCATCTCGCTGATCATCTTCGCCGGCATCGCGGCGGGGCTGCCCAATGCGATCAACCTGACGCTGGAGCAGGGCCGCACCGGCGCGTACTCTTGGCTGCTGATCATCGGTATCGTCGTGCTGATCGTCGCGGTCACGGCGTTCGTGGTGTTCGTCGAGCGCGCGGTGCGCAAGATCCTGGTCAACTACGCGAAGCGCCAGGTCGGCAACAAGGTGTACCAGGGGCAGAGCTCGCACCTGCCGCTGAAGCTCAACATGGCCGGCGTGATCCCGCCGATCTTCGCGTCGTCGATCATCCTGTTCCCGGCGACGATCGCGCAGTGGTTCGGCACCCGCGACAGCGCCATCTCGATCTGGCTGCGCGACCTTGCGGCCGGACTGGCGCCGGGGCAGCCGGTGCACGAGATCCTGTACGCGGCGGCGATCATCTTCTTCTGCTTCTTCTACACGGCGCTGCAGTACAACCCGAAGGAGACGGCGGACAACCTGAAGAAGAGCGGCGCCTACATCCCCGGCTACCGTCCGGGCGACCAGACCGCGAAGTACCTGGAGAAGATCACGCTGCGCCTGACGCTGATCGGCTCGCTGTACCTGGTGGTGGTGTGCTTCATTCCGAACTTCCTGATCGCGTGGAAGAACGTGCCGTTCTACTTCGGCGGGACTTCGCTGCTGATCATCGTCGTGGTGACGATGGACTTCATGACGCAGGTGCAGGCGTACATGATGTCGCAGCAGTACGAGAGCCTGCTGAAGAAGGCCAATTTCAAGGGCGGCCTGCCGACGCGTTGATGGCCAAGGAAGACGTCATACAGATGCAGGGCGAGGTGGTGGAGATGCTGCCGAACGCGACGTTTCGCGTGAAGCTCGAGAACGGCCATATCGTCCTCGGGCACATCTCGGGAAAGATGCGGATGCACTACATCAAGATCCTGCCGGGCGACAAGGTCACGGTCGAGCTGACTCCCTACGACCTGTCGCGCGCACGGATCACGTTCCGCGCGAAGTAGCGCGCGGACGACGAGGAGAATCGCAATGAAGGTTTTGGCATCGGTCAAGAAAATCTGCCGCAACTGCAAGATCATCCGCCGCAACGGCGTGGTGCGGGTCATCTGCACCGATCCGCGCCACAAGCAGCGCCAGGGCTGATCGGGCGTTCGCGCGCATCTACAGGAACCAGGACAGGTAAACCATGGCCCGCATCGCTGGCGTCAACATTCCGAACCACTCGCACACCGAGATCGCGCTGACCGCGATCTACGGCATCGGCCGGCCGCGCGCCAAGGCGATCTGCACGGCCGCGGGCGTCGATCCGCACGTCAAGGTCAAGGACCTGTCCGACGCGCAGATGGACAAGCTGCGCGAGCAGATCACCAAGTTTACCGTCGAGGGCGACCTGCGCCGCGAGGTGACGATGAGCATCAAGCGCCTGATGGACCTGGGCTGCTACCGCGGCGTGCGCCACCGCAAGGGCCTGCCCGTGCGCGGCCAGCGCACGCGCACCAACGCCCGCACGCGCAAGGGCCCGAAGAAGGGCCGCACCGTGGCGTTGTCCAAGGGCGTAACGAAGTAAGCGAAGGATAGAAACGATGGCACAGCAACCGTCTCAGAAGGCAGCCGCGACCTCGCGCGTGCGCAAGAAGGTCAAGAAGAACATCTCGGAAGGGATCGCGCACATCCACGCGTCGTTCAACAACACGATCATCACGATCACCGACCGCCAGGGCAACGCGCTGTCGTGGGCGACGTCGGGCGGCGCCGGCTTCAAGGGCTCGCGCAAGTCGACGCCGTTCGCCGCGCAGGTGGCGTCGGAGTCGGCTGGGCGCGCCGCGCAGGAATGCGGCGTGAAGAACCTGGAAGTGCGCATCAAGGGGCCGGGCCCCGGCCGCGAATCGGCGGTGCGTGCGCTGAATGCGCTGGGCTTCAAGATCTCGTCGATCACCGACGTGACGCCGGTGCCGCACAACGGCTGTCGCCCGCCGAAGCGCCGCCGCATCTAACTCGACGGAGCAATCAACGTGGCACGTTATATCGGACCCAAATGCAAGCTGGCGCGGCGCGAAGGCACCGACCTGTTCCTCAAGAGCGCGCGCCGCTCGCTCGATTCCAAGTGCAAGCTGGACACCAAGCCCGGCCAGCACGGCGTGAAGTCGGGAATGCGCACGTCGGACTACGGCGTGCAGCTGCGCGAGAAGCAGAAGCTGCGCCGCATCTACGGCATCCTCGAGCGCCAGTTCCGCCGCTATTTCGCCGAGGCCGCGCGCCGCAAGGGCTCGACCGGCGAGAACCTGCTGAAGCTGCTCGAGTCGCGCCTCGACAACGTCGTGTACCGGATGGGCTTCGGCTCGACGCGCGCCGAGGCGCGCCAGCTGGTCTCGCACGGCTCGATCGTGGTCAACGGCAAGCGCATCAACGTGCCGTCGGCGCTGCTCAAGGGCGGCGAGGCGGTGGGAGTTGCGGAGAAGTCGAAGACGCAGCTGCGCATCGTCGACTCGCTGCAGCTCGCCGAGAAGGTCGGCTTCCCGGCATGGGTCGAGGTCGACCCCAAGAAGCTGGCGGGCACGTTCAAGGGCGCGCCCGACCGTTCCGAATTCGGCCAGGACATCAACGAGAGCCTGGTGGTCGAACTGTATTCGAAGTAACGCACTGAACATTTGCACCGGCGCGGGGCCGCGCGGGTGCGTCACGGATACGCATAAGGGATCCGCATGCAAAGCAATGCCTTGTTGAAACCGCGCATCATCGATGTGCAGAGCACCTCGCCGTTCCACGCCAAGGTGGTGATGGAGCCGTTCGAGCGCGGCTACGGGCACACGCTGGGCAACGCGCTGCGCCGCGTGCTGCTGTCGTCGATGCCCGGCTACGCGCCCACCGAAGTCAAGATCACCGGGGTGCTCCACGAGTACTCGGCGCTCGACGGCGTGCAGGAGGACGTCGTCGACATCCTGCTCAACCTGAAGGGCGTGGTGCTGAAGCTGCACAACCGCGACCACATCGCGCTGCGCCTCGCCAAGTCGGGCGAAGGCCCGGTGACCGCGGCCGACATCGAGCCCAACCACGACGTCGAGATCATCAATCCCGAGCACGTCATCGCGCACCTGACGGCGGGCGGCAAGATCGAGATGGAGATCCGCGTCGAGAAGGGCCGCGGCTACCAGCCGGCGACCGCGCGCGCCAAGCCGGAAGGCGGCCGCTCGATCGGCAGCATCCTGCTCGACGCGTCGTTCTCGCCGGTGCGCCGCGTCAGCTACGCCGTGGAGAGCGCGCGCGTGGAGCAGCGCACCGACCTCGACAAGCTGGTGCTGGACATCGAGACCAATGGCGTCGTCGAGCCCGAGCAGGCCGTGCGTTTCGCGGCTTCGGTGCTGGTCGAGCAGCTCTCGGTGTTCGCCGATCTCAAGGGCACGGATTCGCCGGCGTCCGAGCGTGCGTCGCCGCAGGTCGATCCGATCCTGCTGCGCCCGGTCGACGACCTCGAGCTCACCGTGCGCTCGGCCAACTGCCTCAAGGCCGAGAACATCTATTACATCGGCGACCTGATCCAGCGTACCGAGACCGAGCTTCTGAAGACGCCGAACCTCGGCCGCAAGTCGCTCAACGAGATCAAGGAAGTGCTCGCCTCGCGCGGGCTGTCGCTCGGCATGAAGCTCGAGAACTGGCCGCCGGCGGGGCTGGATCGGCCCTGAAAAGTACACCCCTACTTTTCAGGGAATTAATCACTCAAAAAAGCCCGGCGGAGCCGGATCTTTTTTGACGGCAAGATCAAGTAAATAAGAAAAACCGAGCGCCGTGCGAAGCGGCGCCGCAACAGTGAAAGGGTAGAACCATGCGTCACCGTCACGGGCTTCGCAAGCTCAACCGCACCAGCGCGCATCGCCTGGCGATGCTGCGCAACATGACCGTCTCGCTGTTCACGCACGAGGCGATCAAGACCACGCTGCCGAAGGCCAAGGAACTGCGCCGCGTGGCCGAGCCGCTGATCACGCTCGCCAAGGAGCCGACGCTCGCCAACCGCCGCCTCGCGTTCGACCGCCTGCGCGATCGCGACGTCGTCGGCAAGCTCTTCAACGATCTCGGCCCGCGCTTCAAGTCGCGTCCGGGCGGCTACCTGCGCATCCTGAAGTTCGGCTTCCGTCAGGGCGACGCGGCGCCGATGGCGCTGATCGAGCTCGTCGATCGCCCGGCCACGGTCGAGGCCGCGGAAGACCCGAAGGCGGAGAAGGCAGCCGCGAAGGCGGCGGCGAAGGCCGACAAGGCAGCCGCGAAGGCGGACAAGCCGGCGAAGCCGGCAAAGGCAAAGGCCGCCAAAGCCGCCTGACGCTTCGCCGTCGCGTCACTCAAAAAGGCCGGGTCTTGCCCGGCATTTTTTTGTTCGATCGCCGCTAGGGCAATGCCCGGGCCTCGCGAAGCACGCTGCGGGCGAGCGTCGGGTAGTCGCTGGTGATGCAGTCGACGCCCCATGCCAGCAGGGTCTCGACGTCGTCGCGGGTGTTGCCCTGCCAGCCGGTGACCCGCATGCCCGCGGCCTGTGCCTCCTGCACGCGTTCGCGGGAGCCCGTCCTGATCGGGATCGCGCATCGCGTGGCACCGAGACGCAAGGCCGTCGCCAGGTCATCGCCGGTCTCGAACTTGGCGATGAAGCCCAGCGGCTGCTGCGGCGCCAACCGGGCCACGGCTTCCAGCGCGACGGGATCGAACGACGTGACCGTGACGCGGTCGGCGATGGCGTAGCGGCGAATCGCCGCCAGCACCTGCTCGCCGACGCGGCGCAGCCTGTCGGGCCGGTCGGTCTTGATCTCCAGCTCCATATGCTCGGCCCTGGCGATGAGGTCGAGGACCTCCGTCAAAGTCGGAACCCAGGCGGGCTCGGGCCACTGCGGAAAGATCGATCGTGCATCGAGCAGGGCCAGCTCGGCCACGGTCATCGCCGCCACCGCGCCGCTGCCGTTGGTCGTGCGGTCGACCGTGGAATCGTGGATGACGACCAGCTGATCGTCGGCCGAGAGATGGACGTCGAACTCGAATGCCGTGATACCCGCGCCGAGGGCATGGCGAAATCCGGTCAGCGTATTTTCGGGCGCCTCGTTGCGTGCACCCCGGTGTCCGAAAAGAATCATCCTGTTTCCCTGGCTTCCCGTGTCGGCGCGCACGTGCGCTGCTCGCCGGGTCGCCGTCACGATGCGTTGACACCTTCGCGATCACGATGCTAGTGTAGGCACGAGGTGAGCAAATGTCCACGCACAAACGTGCAGAGCGCAATCGTAGGGCCATTCGGCGTCAGCCGACATGGCCGCGAATGCCGTGACTCCCGGCAACCGGCGCGAGGGCCTCGAACGGCCGCAGGACCCGGCCGCCGGTGTGGCGGTGGTCGACGAGCTCGAGGGGGACGTGACCTCCGTGGCGCGGCTCTATTACCTGGACGGGCTGGGCCAGCAGGAGATCGCCGGCATGATCGGCGTCTCGCGTTCGACGGTGTCCCGCCTGCTGACGGCCGCCCGCGAGCGCGGCATCGTGCGCATCTCCGTCGATCCCTACGATCCGCGCGACGCGGCGCTCGAGCAGAGGCTCGTCGACCGCTTCCAGCTTCGCCACGCCGTCGTCATCCGCACGCCGGGGCGGACGGCGGAGACGGTGCGGCGGACCGTCGGCTACTACGCCGCCGCCGCCGTGGCCGAGCGATTCCAGCCGGGACAGACGATGGGGCTCGCCGGCGGCCGCACCCTCTACGAACTGGTTCACGCGTTCGCAGCGACTGATCCACCGATCAAGCCGCGCGTGGTGCAACTGATGGGCAATATCGGACCCACGACCAACGCGATCGACGCCACCGAGCTGTCGCGGATCCTCGCCTCCCGTTTCGACGGCACGTTCTACACGCTCAACGCGCCCGCGTTTGCCGGCGACCGCCGCACCCGCGACGTTTTCACCGATCACGAGCACATCCGCACCGTTCGCGCATTGTTCGACGCGCTCGACATGGCACTGGTCGGCATCGGCTCGCTCGACGAGTCGGCATTCGTCGAGCGCGGAGTGCTGACCGCCGGCGATTTCGCGGCGCTGCGCAAAGCCGGAGCCGCCGGTGAGATCTGTGGCCGCTTCTACGATCGATCGGGCCGCGAGTGCGAAACCGACTATCGTCATCGCGTCATCAGTGTCGAGCTCGACAAGCTGCGGCACTGCCAGGAAGTCGTCGGTGTCACCAATGGTCCGCGGCGTGCGCAGGCCGTGCGCGCCGCGCTGCAGGGCCGTCTCGTCAATTCACTCGTGATCGACCAGCAGGGCGCCGATGCGCTGCTGGCGCAAGGCGATGAACGCTGACTGACGCTCGCTGCGCCAGTCGCTGAGAAAGTGGTGGCGATCGCAATCGTCGATCACCACAATATCGTGCGGTGTCCAACCAGGGAGGAGAGCTCGTGGAACATCCAGATCAAGACGCAGCGCAATCGGGGCAGCCGCGGATCAGCCGTCGGACATTCCTGCAAGGCGCGACCGCTGCAGCGGGCAGCGCCGCGATGGGCAGCTGGCCCGTGCTTGCCGCCGCCCCAGTCGAGATCCTCGTGCTGCACGTCTGGGGAACGCCGCCGGGCCAGGCGGCGGCGTCGACGATGCACCCTATCGCCCAGCTGATCGAGGCCTTCAACGCCAGGAACACCGGGATCACCGTCAGGGGCGAGACGCCAAGCACCGATTACTTCGCGACGCTGCAAAAGGCGCAGGCGCAGATCGCCGCCGGCAGGGCGCCCGCGCTCGTGACGACGCCCTGGTCGAACATCAATTTCGCGGTGCAGGGATTGCAGGTCGCTTCGCTCGAGCAGATCGGCGGCAACGAGGCGGGCCCGGTGCTCGCCAATTACAAGGACGAAGTGCTGCCGCTCGTCACGATGAACAAGCAGACCGTTGGCCTGCCGCTGGCCTTCTCGTGTCCCGTGATGTACTACAACAACGACATCATGAAGCAGGCGGGGGTCGATCCGGCCGAACTGTTCAAGGACTGGGCCTCCTTCAAGCGGCTCGGCCCGAAGGTCAAGGCCGTCACAGGCAATCCCATCCTCGGCCTCGGCAACAACGCCGACTGGGAAGCCCAGAGCATCATCCAGTGCAATGGCGGCCGCGTCCTCGACGACAACTTCAAGCCGGCGTGGGACAGCCCCGCAGCGGTGGCCGCGATGGCCACCATCGCCGACATCAACAAGGCCGGCCTCTATCTCCAGTCGACGACGACGGAAAGCAACGCCGCGTTCATCGCCGGCTCGCTGGCGATCTGGATGGGAAGCATCGCCTCGCTCGGCGGACTTTCCAAGCAGGTGAAGTTCGATCTCAAGACTTCGCCGTTCCCGGTCTTTCCCGGCAAGCCGCGCAGGATGTCGAGCGGCGGCTCGTTTCTCGGCTGCTATGCGCGCGACAAGGAGCAGCAGCGGGCGGCGTGGGAATTCCTCAAGTTCGTCGGTTCGAAGGAGGGGATGGAGATCTGGCTGAAGACCGGATACCTGAATTCCACCAAGTTCGAGCACCCGGTGCTGCCGGGCCAGGAATCCGCGTACATCCAGCTCAGGGAAGGATTGACGCGTGAATCCCCGTGGCCCGGCGCGCGCGCCGCCCAGATCCAGAAGGTCTGGGGTACCTATGTCGAGCGGATCTGGGCCGGGGATATCAGCGCCGAAGAAGGCTGCAAGCAGGCGAAGCAACAGGCCGAGCCGCTCCTTCCCAAGGCGTAACGCATGGAGGTGCGGCTGTCACCAGCACGCGAACGCGGCGTCGAGGACCCGGCTTCGCCTCGACGCCGCACCTGGAACCGCTACCGGTTCTGGGAGACCGCAATGCCTTACCTGTTCGTGGCGCCGGTGCTCGTCGTCGTGGGCGTGTTCGTCTACTGGCCGCTGATCTACTCGATCTACCTGTCGTTCTTCGACTGGAATTTCGTCTCGCCGGTGAAGCAGTTCGTCGGGTTCGACAACTTCGTCCGCCTGGTCGACGACCCGCGCTTCCACCGCGCACTGTGGGGGACGTTGATCTACATCGTGGCGCTGGTGCCTGCACAGGTGCTGCTGCCACTGGCGCTCGCGCTGCTGCTCTGGCCGATCCGCAAGTCGCGGGCGCAGGCGTTCTATCGCGTGACGCTGTTCAGCCCGACCGTCATCTCGTTCTCGGTCGCGGCGCTGCTCTGGCTCTGGATATTCCACCCGCTCCAGGGAATTCTCAACAAGGTGATCTTCGATTTCGGCTACGCCAAGGTGAATTGGCTGTCGAATCCGAACACGGCAATATGGTGCGTCATCGTCGTCTCGGTCTGGAAGACGTTCGGTTTCAATCTGCTGCTCTATCTGGCGGCGCTGGAAGCGGTGCCGACCGATTACATCGAAGCCGCGTCGCTCGACGGCGCCAGCGGCTGGCAGATGTTCCGCCTGATCCGGTTCCCGTTGATCACGCCGACGTTCTTCTTCGTCCTGGTCACCACGGTCATCTCGGTCAACGATGAAGTGTTCGGGGCGATCAACGTCATGACCGATGGCGGACCGTTCGATCGCTCGAGCAACATCGTCTACTACCTCTATGAGCAGGGGTTCCGCATCTTCCAGATCGGCTCGGCCAGCGCCGTCTCGCTGCTCATCTTCATCGGCACCGCGATCCTGACGTGGGTCCAGTTCCGCTATGTCGAACGGCGCGTCCACTATGGCTAGCCTCGCGCGCCCGGCCGCCGTTCCCGAGTCGCCGGCGGCGGATCGGTGGTCGGGCCGGCTCGGCCGAGGCGCGGTCCACCTGGTGGTGATCCTGCTCTGCGCGATCACCCTCTTCCCGATGCTCTGGATGCTGTCGACGTCGTTCAAGATTCCGACCGAGGTCTTCACCAAGGACATCCAGATCCTCCCGCAGACGCCGACGCTCTCGAACTTTCCGGACGCCTTTCGCTACTTTCCGGTCGCGAACTGGTTCTGGAGCAGCCTGTTCATCGCCGTCGTCACCACGGCCGGCAAGCTGGCGATCAGCATTCCGGCGGCATTCGCGTTTGCAAGGCTCAAGTTTCGCGGCGGCAACTTCTGCTTTGCGGTCGTCCTCGGCACGATGATCGTGCCGGCCGTCGTGACCTATGTGCCGAATTACATCCTCGTCTCCAGACTCGAGTGGATCAACACGAGCTGGGGCGTCATCGTCCCCTCGCTGGCCAGCTGCGCCTTCTACATCTTCCTGTTGCGCCAATACATCCGGACGCTGCCCCAGGAGCTCCTCGATGCGGCGAAGATCGACGGCGCGACGACCTGGAAAACGCTCTGGCATATCGTGTTGCCGAACATCCGGCCCGCGGTCGCCGTGGTCAGCATCCTGTCGTTCCTCCACTCGTGGAATCAGTACACCTGGCCGCTGCTCGTGCTCGACGACATGAAATCGAAGACGCTCGCGGTGGGCATGCAGGTTTTCGCCTCGAACAGCGAGTCGGCGCAGCTTTGGGGGCCCATGATGGCGACGGCCGCCCTCGCCACGCTGCCGCCGCTGCTGCTCTACGCCATTGCCCAGAAGCAGATCATCTCGACGTTCGTCACGTCGGGCTTGAAGGGGTGACGCGCGGGCAGATACAAAAGCCTTCGCGTAGGTGAATGCATTGCGCTGCCGGAACGGCCGGGTATCGGCAGTCGCTCAAACACGCAGCGCGAACTCGCTTGGTGCCGACACCCGGCCATTCCGGCGACGCGATGCAGCCCACATGTCACGACCTCACCGCATGCGTTTCGGCATTTACGCCGTAAACCTCCGCACGGCACTTCGCCGTCGGGATGGCGGGGCATTGTCACCAAGCGAGTTCGCGCAGCGTGTTTGAGCGACTGACAATGCCCCGCCAGCCCGACGCCGCATGACTCGAGGGTAACGCGCGGGGCCGCGCAAAATGAGCGACTGACAATGCCCGGCCACCCGACGCCGCATGCCACGGCTGCGACGCGACGCCGTCACGCCGCCATTGGAAGGACGATTACACCCCGAGATACGCGCGCTTGACTTCGGGATCGTCGGCCAGGGCGGCGGCCGACCCTTCGCGCACGATGCGCCCGGTCTCCATCACGTAGGCACGATCGGCGACCTCGAACGCCGAATGCACGTCCTGCTCGACCAGCAGGATCGTCACGCCTTCCTTGCGGATGTCGACGAGCACGTCGAGCAGCAGGTCGACCACCGTGGGCGCGAGGCCGAGGCTCATCTCGTCGACCATCAGCAGCTTCGGATCGGCGACCAGCGCCCGCGCCATCGCGCACATTTGCTGCTCGCCCCCCGACAGGCTGCCGGCGAGCTGGCGGCGGCGATCTTTCAGCACCGGAAACAGCGTGTAGACCCGCTCGAGGCTCGCATCGATGCCGGCGCGGTCGTTGCGGCGATACGCGCCCATCAGCAGGTTGTCGTGCACCGTCATCCGGTCGAACAGCTGGCGGCCTTCGGGCACCTGCACGAGCCCGAGGTCGAACACCTCGTCCGACGCCATCGCGTCGAGGCGGCGGCCGTCGAACTCGATCGTGCCGGTGGAGGGAATGACGCGCGACAGCGCACGCAGGAGCGTCGTTTTGCCCGCGGCGTTGCTGCCCACCACGGCCACGATCTCGCCCTTGGCGATCGCCAGCGAAATCGAGTGGAGCACCGGCATTTCGCCGTAGCCCGCGCCAAGATCGACGACGGCGAGCAGTGCGCCGCCTGCCGCCGCGGGTGCGGGCGCCGGGTTGGCGGGCGCGCTCACGCGCGCCTCCGGCCGAGATAGGCGTCGACCACGCGCGCGTCGTTGAGCACGGCGTCGGGCGCGCCGTCGGCGATCTTCTCGCCGTGATGCAGCACCAGCAGCCGATCCGACAGGCTGCGGATCGCCTTCATCACGTGCTCGATCACGAGGATGCTGACGCCCTGGTCGCGCACCTTGCGCACGATGCCGATCACCGCCTCGATCTCGACGCTGTTGAGTCCCGCCATCACCTCGTCGAGCAGCAGCAGGCGCGGGTTCATCGCCAATGCCTTGGCGAGCTCGAGGCGCTTGCGGTCGGGACCACCCAGCGCCTCGGCGCGCTGCGACGCCCGGTGCGCGAGCCCGACGAACTCGAGCTTCTCCATCGCCCGCTCGCGCGCGCGAAGGAGCTCGTGCTCGCCGCCGCCGGTGCCGAACAATGCGCCGACGGCGACGTTGTCGACGACGCTGAGGCCGGGAAACGGCCGCATGATCTGGAACGTGCGGCCGACGCCGAGCCGCGCGCGGCGGAACGCCGGCATCGCCCCCAGCGTGACGCCGTCGAGCACGATCTCGCCCGACGTCGTCGACAGCGTGCCGCTGACGAGGCTCACGAGCGTCGTCTTGCCCGCGCCGTTGGGACCGATCAGGCCGAGTATCTCGCCCTTGCCGAGCGTGAAGCTGACGTTCGACAGCGCCGTCAGGCCGGCGAAGCGCTTGGTGAGGCCGCGCACGTCGAGGATCGGCGTCATGGCTACAGGCGGTGGCGGCGCACGTTCTCGGCGAAATAGCGCCAGCCGACCGTGCGGAAGCGGCGGCCGAAGTCGGCGAGACCGCGCGGCATGAACACGACGGCGACGACGATGACGAAGCCGAAGAACAGGCTCGCCAGCGTCGAGATCTTGGTCGACAGCACTTCCGAGATCGCCGACAGCAGGAACGCGCCGACCACCGGCCCGAATATCGAGCCCGGGCCGCCGAACACCGCCATGATGATCATCTTGACGTTGAGCGTGATGTCGAACGCGCTGACCGGATCGAGGAACGTGATCCAGTAGGCGTGGATGCCGCCCGCCAGCGACGTGAAGAAGCCGGAGATCGCGAACGCCGCCACCTTGTAACGCGTGGTGTCGACGCCCATCACGGCCGCGGCTTCCTCGTTCTCGCGGATGGCGATGAGGCCGAAGCCGAAGCGGCTGCGGGCGATGTAGATCACCGCGAGCGTCGTCAGCACGAGCAGGCCGAGCGCCAGCTCGTAGAACAGCGCGTCCCCGCGCAGCAGCGGCAGCACGAGGCCCGTGTTGCGGCCGGCGATCTCGAGGTTGGACACGATCGCCGTCATCACCTCGGCGAGTGCGAGCGTGCAGATCGCGAAGTAGTGGCCGCGCAGGCGCAGCACCGGCAGGCCGATCAGCAGCGCGAACAGCACGGCGAGCACGGCACCGAGTGCCAGGCCGACGCCGAACGGCAGGTGCCATTGCACCATCGCGATGGCCACGCCATAGCTGCCCAAGCCATAGAACACCGAGTTGCCGAACGATGCGTAGCCGGTGTAGCCGCCGATGATGTTCCAGCTCTGCGCGAGCGTCGCCATCAGCAGCGTGCTGATGCCGAACTGGATCAGGCTCGGCGTGGCGATCCACGGCACGAGCGCCAGCAGCACCAGCGCGATCACGACGACAGCGATGATCGCCGGGCGATTCATCGCGTGCATTGCACAACGCCCGCGACGTCGCGAGCCGCCGCATCCGGCGCGCGCCAAACCGGCGGCGCACCGCTCAAGCGGTCCTCCCGAGCAGCCCCTGCGGCCGCAGGATCAGCACCAGCACGAGAATGCCGAAGCTCGCCACGTCGGAGTACGTCGGCCCGATGTAGAGCGAGGTCAGCGACTCGACGATGCCGAGGAAGAGGCCGCCCACGATCACGCCGAGCGGGCTGTCGAGGCCGCCGATGATCGCGATCGCGAACGACTTGGCGGTGAGGCTTGCGCCGATGTACGGGTTGACCTGCGACACCACCCCGTAGAGGCCGCCGGCGGCGCCCGCGAGCGCTGCGCCGAGCGCGAACGTGAGCGCGTAGACGCGCCGCGGCTCGACGCCGTAGAGCCGCGCCGCGACGAGGTTCTGCGCAGTGGCGCGGATCGCGCGCCCGAGCCGCGCGCGCGTCAGGAACAGCCACAGCAGCAGCGTGAGGCCGACGGCGATGCCGAATGCGATCACGCGCACGAACGGCACGGTCGCGCCGCCCAGCGCGAAATTGTTGCCGGCGTACGTGGGGTTGATCGTGCGGAAGTCGGCGCTGAACGCGAGCTGCGCGAGCAGCGTCAACACGACGTCGATGCCGAACGTGATCAGCAGCGTGTTGAACATCGGCGCGCGGATCACGAGGTTCAGCAGGTAGCGTTGCAGCACGTAGCCGAACGCGAACAGCGCCAGCATCGCGAACGGCAGCGCCGCGAACGGATCGAGGCCGAGGCCGCTGAACAGGTAATAGCAGACGTACGCGCCGAGCATGATGAAGGCGCCGTGCGCGATGTTGACGATGTTGAGGACGCCCCAGACGAGCGCGAGGCCGAGCGCCATCAGCGCATAGAGGCCGCCGAGCAGCACGCCGTTGACCAGAACCTGCCAGAGGAGGTCCAACCGTCACTCCGTCCGTCGTCCGCGGCACGCCACCGAGGGCTCGCCGCGAAGCAGCGCGCGGCCGGCAGTGCCGGACCGCGCATCGTTGTTCTGTTGCCCGCGGCGACGCGAATCGCCGCGGGACTCCCTGACTACCTGCCTAGCGCTTGTCCCAGGCCGGCATAGGATAACGCGGCTTCTCCATGAAGCCCTTGCCGCTGTAGATCGGGCTGACTTTGCCGTCCTGCACCTGGATCACCACCTGCGGCAGGCTGATCTGGCCCTTGGCGTCGAACTTGATGGGCCCATAGAGGCTGTCGAAGCTGACCTTGGCGACTTCGTCGCGCACCTTTTGCGGGTCCGACGAGCCGGCCGCCTCGATCGCGTTTACGTACGTCTCGACGTCGGCGACGGCGGACGCCGCGTGATAGTCGGGCTCGTAGCCGAAGCGCGCCTTGTAGTCCTGGGCGAACTTCTCGGCGTTGCCGAAGTACTTGTCGGTCTGCGACGCCGACGGCAGCCACGACGTCATGCCGAACGCGTAGTCGGCGTCCTTGCCGAGCGCCTTGCGGAAGTCCGCGCTCGGCACGCCCACGGTGAAGCTGTAGATCTTCGGGCTGACGGCGAGGCTCTTCGCCTGGCGGATGAAGTTGAGGATCTCGGTCTCGTGGCCGGCCACCAGCACTGCGTCGACGTTCGCGCTCTTGATGCGCGCGAGCAGCGAAGCGAAGTCCGACGCGTTGGTGCTGTAGCGCTCGTCGAGCACGGTGTTGAGGCTGGCGGCCTTGAGAAGGTCGCGCGTGCCCTGCGCGACGGACACGTCGAACGCGTCGTCGGCGTACAGCAGCGCCACGGTCTTGGGCGCGGGGCTCAGCTTGCCCATCGCCTCGATCGTGCTCTCGAAGTACTTGGTCGCCGCCGGCAGCGTGCCGAAGATGTACTTGTAGCCGCGACTGTAGATCTGGTCGGAGGCGCCGCCGCCCTGGACCATCGGCACCTGGTACTTCTCGGAGACCGACGAGGTGGCGATCACGGCGTCGCTGGCGAAAGGCCCCAGCAGCAGGCTGATCTTGTCCTGCGTGACGAGCTGCACGTACTGCCGCACGGCGAGGTTGTTGTCGGACTGGTTGTCGAGGATCTTGAGCTCGAGCTTCTCGGACTTGCCGCCGACCTTGACGCCGCCCGCCTTGTTGATCACGTCGATCGCCATCTCGTAGCCGTCGCGGTAGTAGCGGCCGGTGTTGGCGAGCGGGCCGGACAGCTGCACCGACGCCCCGAGCGTGACGGCCGCGGCGGGCGTGACGGCCAGCGTTGCCGCCAGGATGCCCGGCAGCAGAAAGATTGAGCGCTTCATTTGATCCTCCATTTGTTGTGGTTGAGATGGTCGCGCGGTAACGCTCAACCACTCGCCCTGCAGCGCAACGAAGTCGTCCCCGGACCTGGGGCTTCTGGCCCTCGTTGGACAGCGGGGGAGGGCCTGGCATTCAAAATACCAGGCTCACCCCGCCGGACGGAATGATCCCATGCCCGGGCGCCATCGTCACTTGCGACCCTGCAAAGAGCTCCGCGCTGGTGCGACGGGGGGCGGCCCGCGGACCGGCGCCGCCGATGCGGTAGCATCCGCCGGTGAGTTCAACCGTCCTCGTCACCGGCGGCGCCGGCTACGTCGGCTCGCACGTGGTCGTCGCCCTCGCGGCGGCCGGCCGCGTCCCCGTCATCCTCGACAACTACGCCAACAGCGACCCCGGCGTGGTGGCGCGCCTGCGCGAGCTGACGGCGCAGCCGCTCGCCGCCGTCGAAGCCGACGTGCGCGACCTCGACGCCCTGCGCAACACGTTCCGCGACCACCCGATCGGCGCCGTCGTGCACTGCGCCGGTCTCAAGGCGGTGGGCGAAGGCGAGGCGCGGCCGCTGGCCTACTACGACGTCAACGTCGGCGGCACGTTCGCGCTGGCCGAAGTGATGGGCGAAGCGGGCGTCGGCACGCTGGTGTTCTCGAGCTCGGCCACCGTCTATGGCCAGCCCGAGGCGCTGCCGGTCGCCGAGTCGGCGCCGCTGCGGCCGCACAGCGTCTACGGCCGCACCAAGCGCGCCATCGAGGAATTCCTGCGCGACCTGGCGCACGCCAACCCCAACTGGCACATCGCCGTGCTGCGCTACTTCAACCCCGCCGGGGCGCACCCTTCGGGCCGCATCGGCGAGGCCCCGCGCGGCAAGCCCAACAACCTCGTGCCGCTGCTGTGCCGGATCGCCTCCGGCGAGTTTGCCGAGCTCGCGATCTATGGCAGCGACTGGCCGACGCCGGACGGCACCGGCGTGCGCGACTACCTGCACGTCGACGACCTGGCGCAGGGGCACATCGCCGCGCTCGACCACCTCGCGCGCACCGAGGGTGCGCTGACCCTCAACCTCGGCATGGGCCGCGGCGCATCGGTGCTGGAGGTGGTGGAGGCGTTCGAGCGCGCCTGCGGCCGGCGCATCGCCAAGGCGTTCGCGCCGCGGCGTCCCGGCGACATCGCGGCGAGCTACGCCGACCCGGCACGCGCGGAGCGCGTCCTCGGATGGCGCGCGACGCGCGACATCGATGTCATCTGCGCCGACGCCTGGCGCTGGCAGCAGAACGGCGGCCGTTACTTCCGATGAAGCGCGTCTACGTATCCGGCAACCGCATGGACGCCTACCTCGTGCGCGATCGCCTGCGGCACGCCGGCATTGCCGTGCACGTTTTCAACGAGCATGCGCAGTCGATCGTCGGCGACGTGCCGCCCGACGTCGCGTGGCCGCAGGTGTGGGTCGACGACGACGCCGACGCCGCGCGCGCCGAAGGCGTGATCCGCGAATTCCGCCGCGAGCGCATGCGCACCGGCCAGTGGCATTGCGCGCAATGCGGCGAGGACAATCCGGCGACTTTCGATTTCTGCTGGAAATGCGGGTCCGGGCCGGGAGTGACGAGGTAGCGGCGGCGCAGTCGCCGGCTGGCGGCGGACGTGGGGCGCCGCGGTTAGGCTGGCAAGGGGGGGGGGTTGCCGATAAACGATAAGCAGTATATCGTTTATCGATATCACTCGCTCGGAGGCCCCCTGTGAACACTTCATCGGCATTGCCCGTGGCGCGAGCCACCCTGCGCATCCTGATGATCCTCAACTGGGTCGTCGGCGCCGCGATCCTCGCGTTGCTCGTCGCGACGATCGTCGCCGAGCGATGGACGTTCACCGCGCTCGGCATCGCGCCGACGTCCTACCTGCGCCCGATGATGACCGGATTGCGCGCGATCGCCTGGCTCGGCGTCGTCGCGATCCCGCTCAATCACGCCGTGCTCAAGCGGCTGCTGGCCATCGTCGAGACGGTGCGCACGGGTGACGCGTTCGTCGCGGCGAATGCCGACCGTCTGCAGATCATCGCCTGGGTGCTGCTCGCGCTGCAGCTGCTGAGCCTCGTCATCGGCGGCATCGGTGGCGCGATTTCGACGCCGGCCCATCCGCTGCATCTCGACGCCGGTTTTTCCGCAAGCGGCTGGCTGGCCGTGGTCATGACGTTCGTGCTCGCACGCGTCTTCGCCGAAGGGGCCCAGATGCGGCAGGACCTCGAGGGGACGGTGTGACGTGGCGATCATCGTCAGGCTCGATGACCTTCTGCACGACCGGCGAATGACGCTGACGGAACTGGCCGAGCGCATCGGCATCACGCTCGCCAACCTGTCGATCCTCAAAACGGGCAAGGCGCGCGCGATGCGCTTTTCGACGCTCGAGGCGATCTGCGAGGTGCTGCAGTGCCAGCCCGGCGACCTGCTTCGATTCCAGGCGGACTCCGGCCATCCCGTTGCGGCGGATCCCATCGACGTGGATTTGTAACCGGGGAGAAACGACCTGAGCTCGATGGCTGCATCAGTTTCGCGTTCCGACTCCGGCGGCGGCGAGGTATCGCGGCTGCGGCTCCATGCGCTGCGCGCGACTTACCTGTTGCTCGTCGTCGGGTTGGGCGCGACGATCGTGCCCGGGATTTTCAGCCACGGACCGATGGCGCGTGGCGTGATCCCGAGCCTGCTCGGCGCCGTGTGGCTGCTCGCGCTCGTCGGCCTGCGCTACCCGCTGCAGATGCTTCCCTTGCTGTTGTTCGAGCTCGCATGGAAGACGACGTGGCTGATCGCGTTCGGGCTGCCGCAATGGTCGTCGGGACAGCTTCCGCCGACCTTTGCCGACGACTGCCAGGCCATCGTCGCCGGCGTGATCCTGATGCCGATCGTGATTCCATGGGGCTACGTCTATCATCACTACGTTCGGCAGCGTGCGGAGCCCTGGCACTGATTGGCGAGCGTCTCGTCGCCTGTGCGCGCGATCGATGTCGATCCTGCGTGATCGCGTGCATCAGGCGCTGACTTTGGACCTGTTCAACGCCACGGCCGCGCGCACCAGCGCCTTCAGCGCCGGCTCGTCGAGCTCCTGGCCTTCGTGGAAGTCGATGGCGCGTCGCGTGTTGCCGTCGAGGCTCGCATTGAAGAGGTGCGCCGGATCCTTCAGCGCCGCGCCCTTGGCGAACGTCATCTTCACCACGCTCTTGTAGCTCTCGCCGGTGCAGATCATGCCGTCGAGGTACCACACCGGCACGCCTCGCCACTTCCATTCCTCGACGACGCCGGGCTCCGCTTCCTTGATCAGCGCGCGAAGACGCCCCAGCATCTCGCCGCGCCAGTCGCCCAGCTCCTTGATTCGCGCGTCGATCAGTTGCGACGGAGACTTTTCCTTCTGCGGTTCGCTCTTCGGCATGGTGGCCTTTCGTTTGGGTCCGCGGAATGTCGATGCACCGGGTGTCAGCGGGCGGCGTTCATGGTCGGGTACCTTGCGGCTGCCACGTGGGCGGATCGACGCCGAACTGCTTCGCGTACTCGGCATTGAGACGAGGCCACTCGAACTTCATCGCGTCGCCGCCGACGATCCGCCCGAGCGGCTCACCGGCAAGCAGCCGGTCGAGCACGTCGAGACAGATGTGCCAACCCGCCGCGCCCATCGAGATGAAACCGCGATCGATGTTGTGCCAGAGCGTGAGGCGCGTGCCATCGCCGAGCGGCTCGAGCTGCCAGCGCACATCGTTGCCGCCCCAGCGATATTCGAGCAGCTTCGGTGGGTCGGCGCGCGTCACCTGCGAGTTCGAGGTCTGCGGCGTCGGTGTGCCGACCGTCGTGAGCTGCACCGGACCGACTGCGGCGAGACTACGATCGGCGTCGAAGGGCGCCCACTCGCCGAGCTCCGCGGGGTCCGTCAGCGCCTGCCACACGGCTCGCGGCGGATGGCGCAGCTCCCGCGTCAGCACGAGCGTCCACCGCTCGCCCTCCTTGCGCACCTCGGCGCCCGCGGCGGGGCCCGGCTTGTAGTGCTTGCGTCCTCTCATCGTTGCTTTCCCTTGCGGCGTTGCGGGAGGTGCTTGCGATCGAGATGGCGCTCGAGCGCATCGACGTGGGCCGACCAGAAGCGGCGGAAGGGCGCGAGCCACGCGTCGATTTCCATCAGCGGCTCGGGCCGCAGCCGGTAGAGGCGGCGCTGCGCGTCGACGCGCGCCTCCACGAATCCGGCCTCGCGCAGCACGCGCAGGTGCTTGGAGACCGAGGGTTGCGGCAGGCGCAGCTTCTGCCCGATGTCGCCGACGGACCGCTCCGAGGCGGCGAGCAGGCTCAGGATCGCGCGGCGACTCGGCTCGGCGATGATGTCGAATGTTGTTTCCATGTCACGTATATACCGTGTGACGTATATAAATGTCAAGCCGGCCGGCGGCGTCCAACGGCTTCGCGCGTCGGTAGCGGGGACGGTGTCGGGGCGAAGGGCTGATTCGATCGGCCGCCGACCGTTGCAAGACGTACTCCGGAGCGCCGCCGTCTACGTCTTGGGTGTGTCGTCGACGTAACGCTCACGCGGCGGATAGACGCCGGCGAGCCGCGCGATCAGGATGGCCACGAACAGCGCGCCGGTGATCTGCTCGACCATGCACACGCCCCGTGCCTGGCGCGTCAACGGCGCGATGTCGCCGAAGCCGGTGCTGGTGAGCACCGTCAGGCTGAAGTACAGCGCGTCGGCGTAGACGAGATGGCCCGGCTGGCCGACGATCATGTACGACTGCGGATAGAAATAGCCGACGATCGCGTAGTTGTAGGCCCAGAGCACGCCGATGAGCAGGTACGCGGCCGCGGCGCCGAACAGCTTGTCCGGCGTCATCACCGTGGGCTGAAATACATAGCGCAACAGATACGCGGTCGTCACGAAGTAGAGGCCCGCGCTGAACATCCACGATTTGGCGAGCTCCCAGTCATCGTCGCGCCAGAGCCCGGTGTACTGGAACCAGACGGCGGGAACCGCAAGCAGCAGCGCGATGACGAACGACGTCGTCGTGCGGCCCACCGCGGCGATGGTCGCGATCAGCAGGAACATGTTGATCGCATTCACCACGAGACGGCCGTGGTCGGTCGGCGGCACGAATGACACCACGGCGATCAGCACGACGAGGACGGCGAACAGCCAGAAGCAGCGCTGGTAGAAGATTCGCGACAACGCATCGCGCGTTTTGTTGATCGCCATCCCGGTTCTCCCCGAAGTATCGGACTCCGCTGCGGACGATGATACCGACAGGCGACTCAATCCGGCCGCGCAGTCGCCTCGCTTTGCGCCAGCGCCTCGGCCAGATGGCGGTGACCCAGCACCTCGTAGCCGACCACCGTGACCGCAGGCGCGAGCATGAGGATGGCGAGGCAGATCGCCATGTCGACGCCGAGGCGCGCCGCGACGATGGCGAGCGCCGCGACGGCGGCGGTGGCCGCCAGCAGTCCGATGTGAAACGGATCGAAGCGTCGGAACAGGTATGCGTACATCGCGTACACCGCCCCGAGGAAGACGCAGACCGGAATCGCCGTGGCGATCAGCGTCGCGAGCGAACCGATCACCGCCTTGTGCTCGATGTAATAGGCCGCCACGTGCAATCCGGCACCGGTGGCGACGATCGACGTCACGATCAGCATCTGCCCGTAGCCCCAGACGAAGGAACGGTCGCGATGCCGGTGCAGCACCTGCCCGGACGGCACCATGAAGTACACCCACCAGATGCCGAAGGTGAGGCCGATGCCGGCGATGGACACCAGCGCGGCATCCAGAGTCCAGCCCTGTGCCTCGACGACCGCCGACAGCGTCGCCACGGTGCCGACCACGCCTTCGCCGAGCGCGATGACCGCGAATGCGGCGTAGCGATCCGCGATGTGATGGGCGTGCCAGGGCGTGCCGCCGTCGCGGCGCTCGGCGAGCGCGGGACCGGTGAGCTCGGTCAGCATGAGCACGCCACTCAGCACGACCGTCTCGCCGAACGAGAAATCGGCGAAGATCTGCGCCACCCAGCCAACCTGCGCAACACAGACCACGACCGCGTACGTGAGGGCGGCGCGGCGCCGTGCCGGATCCTGCCGGGCGGCACGCAGCCACTGCGAGACCAGCCCGACGCGCATGATCACGTATCCCAGCACCATCACCGAATTGTCGACCGGCTGGTGATGCTCGATCGAGGCGAACATCCGCGGCAGGCCGATCGCCAGCACCAGCACGCCGATCATCTGCAACATCGTGACGCCACGGAAAATCCAGTCGTCGGTGTCGTACGCCGACGAGAACCACGAGAAGTTGATCCAGGCCCAGCAGATGGCGAAGCTCGCGAAGCCGAAGCCGAACAGCGCCGATTCGTAGTGGCCCGCGGCCACCAGGTGCGCGAGCTCCGCCGCAGCGAGGCTGAATGACGTGGCGAACGTCAGGTCGAACAGGAGCTCGAGCGGCGTCGATACGCGATGCGGCTCGTGCGGGTCGCGCCCGACCATGCGTCGCGCATGGTGGTGGAGCACCTTCGGCTCGGCTGTCATCGTGGTCATCCGTTGCGCGTCGATGGAAAGCGAGCCGTATGGTAGCTGCCCGGTGTCGCGCGACGACGCCCGGGCTCGGCTGGCGCACGCGGGCTTAGCACCGCGGCGCGACCACGTCGTCCCGAGCCGCGGATCAGGTGTCGAGCAGCGAACGTCCGCGCGCGTCGGCGTCGGCTTCGGCGCTCGCGGTGTCCGCGAGCATCATGCGGCGCCGTCCCATCCGCCACCAGATCACGGCGCCAACCCCGAGCAGCAGGAACGGGCCGAACCACAACAGCCACGTGTTGCGCTGCACCGGCGGATCGTAGAGCACGAAGTCGCCGTAGCGCGCGGTGAGGAAGCGGCGGATGTCGTCGTCGCTCTTGCCGGCGACCGCCAGCTCGCGCACTTCGCGCCGCAGGTCGGCGGCGAGCGGCGCGTCCGAGTCGGCGAGCGTCTGGTTCTGGCAGACGAGGCAGCGTAGCTGCAGCTCGAGCACCTTGAGCCGCGCATCGAGCGCTTCGTCCGCGGGCGTTTGCGCGACGGCGACCGCCGCGGCGAGCAGCGCGGCGCACGCGAGGCCGCAGGTGGCGGCGACCATCCGCAGCGCGCGGTGGCCCGCGCCGCGGGCACCGCCGAACGCACGCGCGAAAGCGTCGCGGATCACGATTTCTGCAGCTCGCGAATCAGCGGCACGATCGTCTTCTGCAACGCCTCGGCGCTGATCGCGCCAATCTGCTTGTAACGGATCACGCCGGCCTTGTCGACGACGAACGTTTCCGGCACGCCGTACACGCCCCAGTCGATGCCGACGCGGCCGTCGGCGTCGACCACCGATGCCATGTACGGATTGCCGCGATCGGCGAGCCACGTCTTGCCGAGGTCGTCCTTGTCCTTGTAGTCGAGGCCGACGATCGGCACGATCTTCTGCCGCGCGAGCTCGACCAGCAGCGGATGCTCGGTGCGGCACGACTCGCACCACGAGGCCCAGACGTTGAGCAGCCATACCTGGCCGCGCATGTCCGCGGTGCCGAGTGTGCGCTCCGGCGCATGCAGCTCCCGCAGCGCGAACGCCGGCGCCGGCTTGCCGATCAGCGGCGACGGCACTTCGCGCGGGTCGCGGAAAAGGCCGGCGAAGAGGAAAACCGCCAGCGCCGCGAACACCACGAGCGGCAGCGACCATTTCCACGCGCGATTCATGGCCCAGCCCCTGTCGTCCCTGCGAAAGCGGGGACCCACGCACTGGATTCCCGCTTTCGCAGGAATGACGGCGGGAGTGCCCGCACGAACGGCAGCTGGATCGAACCAGCGAACGACACCGTGATCCGGCGCTTGATTGACGATATCGCGAAGTGTGGTGCCGCCATCAAAGCGCTCACGCTGCGACCTTGGCGGCCCATGCGCCGACGCGCGACTTGACCGCCACCCGATAGCGGCGATCGCCGATCGCGATGAAGCCGCCGAGCGCCATGATGAACGCGCCGGCCCAGATCCAGTCGACGAACGGCTTGATGTACACGCGCACGCCCCACGCGCCGCTGTCGGACACCGGCTCGCCGAGCGACACGTAGAGGTCGCCACGGATGCGTGTGGCGATCGCCGCCTCGGTCATCGTCTGGCCGGACGCGTCGTAGATGCGCTTTTCCGGGTGCAGCGTGCGCACCGGCTCGCCGTCGCGCGCGACGTCCACGGTGCCGACGATCGCGCGGTAGTTCGGCCCGGGCGCGGGCACCACGCCGCGGAACGTGAAGGCATAGCCGCCGAGGGTCACCGCCTGGCCGATGTCCATGCGCACGTCACGCTCGACTTCGTAGTGCCGGACCAGGGTCACGCCGACGATGAACACGGCGATGCCCAGATGGGCGACCAGCATCCCGTACCAGGCCGCCGAGTTCGCCGCCAGCTTCGCGCGCAGGCCCTGCTGCGGCGCGCCGCGCAGGCGCTGCACGATCATCGCCACCGTGGTGGCCACGATCCACAGCACGAGAAACAGCGCGAACGCGACGAGCGGCGACCAGCTGCCGAGCGTCAGCGGCAGCACGAGCGCCGTCACCAGCGCGACACCGAACGCCCAGCGTACGCGCGTCCACAGCGCCGGCAACTCCGCCTTGCGCCACGCCGCGACCGGTCCGAGTCCCATCAGGAACACCAGCGGCGCCATCACCGGCACGAACACGGCCTGGAAATACGGCGGTCCCACCGAGATCTTGCCGGCGTCGAGCGTGTCGAGGATCAGCGGATAGAGGGTGCCGAGCAGGACGCTCGCCATCGCCACCACCAGCAGGATGTTGTTGGCGAGCAGCATCGATTCGCGCGACACCGGCGCGAAGCCGCCGCCGCCGCCGACCGCCCCAGCACGCCACGCGAACAGCGCGAGCGATCCGCCGACCACCACGACGAGGAACGCCAGCACGTAGACGCCGCGCGCGGGATCGGTGGCGAACGCATGCACCGACGTCAGTACGCCCGAGCGCACGAGGAACGTGCCGAGCAGCGACAGCGAGAACGCGACGATCGCCAGCAGCACCGTCCAGCTGCGGAACGTGCCGCGCTTCTCGGTGACCGCGAGCGAATGGATCAGCGCGGTGCCGACGAGCCACGGCATGAACGATGCGTTCTCCACCGGGTCCCAGAACCACCAGCCGCCCCAACCGAGCGTGTAGTACGCCCAGGCGCTGCCGAGCGCGATGCCGATCGTGAGGAAGCACCACGCGAGCGTGGTCCACGGCCGCGACCAGCGCGCCCAGCTCGCATCGAGGCGGCCGCCGATGAGCGCGGCGATGGCGAAGGCGAACGCCACCGAGAAGCCGACGTAACCCATGTACAGCATCGGCGGGTGCGCGACCATCCCGGGATCCTGCAACAGCGGATTGAGGTCGCTGCCTTCGATGGCCGCCGGCAGCAGGCGCTCGAACGGGTTCGACGTGAACAGCAGGAACATGAGGAAGCCCACGGCGATGATCCCCATCACCGCCAGCACGCGCGACGCCAGCACCGCCGGCAGGTTGCGGCTCGCCATCGCCACGGCGAACGCCCAGCCGGACAGCATCAGCACCCACAGCAGCAGCGAGCCTTCGTGCGAGCCCCACGTCGCCGCGAACTTGTAGCGCAGCGGCAGCGTCGAGTACGAGTTCCGGGCGACGTTGAGCACCGAGAAATCGCTGGTCACGAACGAATAGGCGAGGCAGCCGAACGCGAAGGCGATGAGCAGGAACAACAGTGTCGCCGCGGGCCGCGCCACCGCCATCAGCGCCGCGTCGCGTCGCGCCGCACCCCACATCGGCACGATCGACAGCACGAGCGCAACCACCAGCGCCACCACCAGTGCGAAATGGCCGAGCTCGGGAATCATCGCTTCACCTCCGTGCTGCGCATCGCCATGCCTTCGCGCGCCTCCTTCACCGCCTTCGCGGCGTCGGGCGGCATGTAGTTCTCGTCGTGCTTGGCCAGTACCTCGGTGGCATGGAACGCGCCGTCGGCACCCAGCGTGCCTTGCGCGACCACACCCTTGCCCTCCTTGAAGAGGTCCGGCAGCAGTCCCGTGTATACCACCGGCACCGTCTGCACGGTATCGGTGACGGCGAAGCGCACGGTGAGAGAGCCGGGGTCGCGCTTGAGCGAATGGTCGACGACCATGCCGCCGATACGGAATGCACGACCTTGCGGCGCCTCGTGCGCCAGCACCTGCGACGGCGAGAAGAAGAACACGAGGTTCGACTGGAAGGCGTTGAGCACGAGCGCGATGGCGACGCCCAGCACGACGAGGCCGGCGGCGATGAACCCGAAGCGGCGCTGGCGCGGCGTCACGGCGCGGGCGCTCCGGCCAGGCGGGCGCGGGCACGCCGCAGCCGCGCGCGCACCAGCACGATCTCGAGCGCGATCGCCAGCGCGAACACGCCGTAGGCACCCAGAAGGTAGAACGCGTATTTTTCCATCATGCCTGCGCCAGCCGGCCGAGCCAGCCCGCGCCTTCCTCGCGCTCGACGATGATCGCCTCCACGCGCCACATCACCACGCCTATGCAGTAGAACCACAGCGCGAACGTCATCGTCAGCATCGCCGCCAGCATCGTCATCGCCATCGTCGGCGCCGCCGTCAGGCTGATCGACGAGCCCTGGTGCAGCGTGTTCCACCATTGCACCGAGAAATAGATGATCGGCACGTTGACCACGCCCACCAGCGACAGCACGGCGCAGGCGCGGTCGCCGCGGCGCGGATCGTCGATCGCCGCGCGCAACGCGATCACCCCGAGGTACAGGAACAGCAGGATGAGCGTCGAAGTCATTCGAGCGTCCCACGCCCAATACGTTCCCCACGTCGGACGTCCCCAGAACGCGCCGGTCCACAGCGCGAGGAACGCCATCGATGCGCCGGTGGGCGCGAGCGCCTGCGCCATCATCGCCGACAGCCGGGTGTTGTAGCCCAGCGCGAGCGCGCTCCACGCCGCCATCACCACGTAGATGAACATCGCCATCCACGCCGCCGGCACGTGGATGAAGATGATCCGGTAGGCGTCGCCCTGCGTGGCATCGGTCGGCGCGACGACGAGGCCGACGTAGAGACCGATCGCGGCCAGGATTGCCGCGGCGACGATGAAGCCCCGCGCGAGCCGCGGCGCGACGGGCAGGAAGCTCGACGGCGACGCGTACTTGAACCAGTTGACGTTCATCGACGACTCAATCCAGGGCGATGCGCACCGCCGCCGCGGTGGCGAACGGCGCGCCGAGCGCGGCCAGCAGCAGTCCCGCGCCCAGCAGCGACAGGTGCGGGGCGGCGCTCAGCGCCGCCTGCTCGGCGCCGACGGCGCCCGCACCGAAGATCAGCACGGGTACGTAGAGCGGCAGCACCAGCAGGGCGAGGAGGCTGCCGCCGCCGCGCGTGCCGAGCGTCAGCGCCGCGCCGATCGCGCCCAGCAGCGACAGGACCGGCGTGCCGAGCGCCAATCCGGCCACCAGCACGACGACATCGCCGCGCTCCGCGTGATAGGCGAGCGCGAATGCCGGCGCCAGCACCACCACCGGCAGGCCCGTGGTCAGCCAGTGCGCGACTATTTTACCGGAGACCAGCGCCGGCAGCGGGCGCGGCGAAAGTGTGATCGCGGCCAGCGTGCCGCTGGCAAAGTCGGCGGCGAACAATCGCGGCAGCGCGAGCAGCGACGCCAGCAGCGCGGCCACCCACAGCACGCCGGGCGCCAGCGTGCGCAGCAGCGCCGGGTCGGGCGCCAGCGTCAGCGGAAACAGGCTCGCCACCAGCGCGTAGAACGCAAGCTCGACGCCGAGCTCGCCGCGCGAGCGCACCGCGATGCGCAGGTCGCGTGCGAGCGCCCAGGCGAACGCCGCGCCGGCCGCATGCGGATCGGCGGACGCCTGCACATCGACGGGTACGTGCGGACGCACGGATGCGTGCAGGTCGCCGGAGACGGTTGCAGCGTCGCCTGCCGCGTGCGGTGCGGACGCGGGCGCGCGCGGTGCGTCGCTCACAGCGTGAGCTCCTGCACGCGAGCGGGCGCGAAGTCGATGTCCGCGTGCGTCGACACCACGGCCACGCCGCCCTGCGCGAGATGCTGCGCCACGCGCGCCGCGAGCCAGCGCGCGCCGTCGGCATCGAGCGCCGTGGTCGGCTCGTCGAGGATCCACAGCCGCCGCGCCGTCGTCGCGAGGCGCGCGAGCTCAACGCGCCGGCGCTGTCCCTGCGACAGCACGCGTGCCGGCAGCGTCGCCTGTCGCGCGAGGTCGACGGCCGCCAGCGCGGCCGCGAGCGCCGGAGGGGCGAGCGGTTCCGCCGCGAGCGACGACAGCGACGCGAGATTTTCGGCGGCGCTGAGCTCGTCGCGCAGCGCGGGCACGTGGCCGACGAACAGCAGCTCGTCGCGCAATGCCGGCGCGAAGGGCGGCACCGTGCGGCCGCGCCACGCCACCGTGCCGTGCTCAGCGCGCGCGAGGCCGGCGAGGATGCGCAACAGCGTGGTCTTGCCGGCGCCGTTCGCGCCGCGCACGAGCAGCGCTTCGCCCGCGTCGAGCGCGATGTTCAGGTGCTGCCAGAGCAGCCGCGGTCCGCGGCGCGCGGCGAGATCGAGCGCGGCGAGCATCACGGCAGGGGACGGGGGATCGGCCGCATCGCGGGGCGTCGCGCAGTGGCGCGCGAGGGCGTCGCCATTCTACCGTGAGGCATTGCCGAATATTCACGCGGCCGGTGCCGCCGATGCTCTCCCTTTGCCGCGCCGGCCAGATTATGATGTGCGCGCCGCCCCCGGTCCGTCGCCCGCTAGGTCTTCGAAATGACCCTGGTCCGTGCATCGTTTCCGATCTGCTCGCGCATCGGCGCATGGCTGTCGACGACAGCCGCGCGCGTCGGGGGCGCATTGGCGCTGGCCTGCTGCGCATGCCTGTCGACGCCCGTGCTCGCGCAATCGGCATTCAGTGCGGACATCACCTTCGACCTGGCGCCGCCCGAATACCAGGCGAACCAGCAGGTCACGGTGTCGATCA
Organism: uncultured Pseudomonadota bacterium; assembly: GCA_963781395.1. GTDB lineage: Bacteria > Pseudomonadota > Gammaproteobacteria > Burkholderiales > Casimicrobiaceae > VBCG01. Next base: position 29,032 of record CAWAFO010000007.1, on the reverse strand, counting down.
ACCTGCACGCCGGCAGCCTTCCCATCACCAACCTGGCCTTCAGCGGCACGCTGCCGGCAGGCGTCGCGTTCATCTCACCCGTGGCGGGTGCCTGCGGCGCCGGCACGGCGTCGAGCTCCGGCAACACGTTCCAGCTGAGCGGCGGCACGCTGGCCGCGGACACGAGTTGCTCGGTGATCCTGCAGGTGAGCGCAGGGCCGGCCACCACCACGACCTACACGATCTCGCTGCCGCTCATCACCTACGACGAGGGCGGCGTCCCGCGCAACGCCAAGACATCGGGCTCGTTCGTCGTCGATGCGGGCGTGCCGCCGACATTCAGCGATTCGCTGCCGCAGGACGGGTATGTCGGCGTTCCGTACTTCTATTTCTTCCAGATCGACGGCACGCAGCCGATCAACGTCACGATCACCGGTCTGCCGCCGGGCCTGACGCACGACCCCGGCAGCAGCGAGATCTTCGGCTCGCCGACGACCGCGGGCACGTTCTCCAATGTCCACGTGCACGCTACCAATGGTTTTCCGCCGGATGCCGACGCCACGTACACGATCGTCATCCATCCATCGCTGACCGGCACCAAGACGTTCGCACCGGCATCGGTGATGCCCGGCGGCACGTCGACGATGTCGATCAATCTCGTATCGGCGTTGCCGGAGACGATGGAGAACGTGTCGTTCACCGACACGTTTCCGGCAGGCATGACGGGCGTATCGCCCGGCACCACGACGCAATGCGGCGGCACGCTGACGGCGACGGCCTCGGGCCTGTCGTTCAGCGGCGGCACGCTCGGTCCAGGCGCTGCCTGCACGATCACCACCAGCGTGCGCGCCGACACCGCCGCATCGGCGACGCTCGTCAACACCACGTCGCAGATGTCGTTCGAGCTGCCGGCCGACGGGCCGCCGATCGTGGTCTTCGTGCCGCCCGCGGCAGGTAGCCTCGTCGTCGTCGGCAATCCGCCGGCAATCACCAGCGCGCCGCCACCCAACGGCAGTGTCGGCGTGAGCTATTCGCATCAGATCACCGTGACCGGCACGACGCCGATTACCGTCACGGTCACCGGCCTGCCGCCGGGCCTGCAGTTCAACGCCGGGCCGCGCACCATCACGGGCGTGCCAACGCAGGCCGGGTCGTTCTCCGGCAGCATCGTCGCCAGCAACGGCATCCTGCCGAACGCGCAGCAGAATTTCACGATCGTCGTCAACGCGCCGCCGCGCATCACCAGCGGGCCGCCGCCGAACTCGACGGTCGGGTTCGTCTATATCCACCAGATCACGGTGACGGGCACGCCGCCCATCGCCATCACGGTCAGCGGCCTGCCGCCCGGTCTGACGTATAACGCCGTCACGCACACGATCGGCGGCACGCCGACGCAGGCCGGCAACTTCCCCGGCAGCATCGTCGCCAGCAACGGCATCCCGCCCAACGCGCAGCAGAACTACACGATCGTCATCGGCACGCCGCCGCTGGTCATCGTCACCAACACGCTGCCGCCGATCCGCGACGGCGACAACGTCAGCGTGCCGATCGTCGCGCAGGGCGGCGTACCGCCCTACACGTTCGACCTGCTGTCCGGCCAGTTGCCGTCCGGCCTCGCGTTCGATCCGCAGGGCTTGCTGAAAGGCGTGCCGACGCTGCCGGGCACGTACACGTTCACCGCACGTGTCACCGACGCCGTGGGCACCAAGGCGACGCACACCTACACGATCGTCATCGCCAAGGGCACGCCGGGCTTAGCGTTCGACCTCGCGCCCAATCCGTCGGTGGCGGGGCAGGCGGTGGTCGCCACGGCGACGCTGACCGGCGCGGCCGGTGTCGCGGCGGGCGACGTCGAAGTGTGGCTCGCGCAGACCGGCGAGCGCTGCCCGACGGTGGCCGGCAGCGAGCCCGTGGCGGCGAAGACCGTGACGTCGTCGCTGGCATCGGGCCAGGTCAAGTTCACGTTCACTGATCTCGGCATCGACCACTACCAGGTGTGCGCGACGTACATGGGCGACGTGCGCTACAACAGCGTCGACGCCGGCCCGTTCGACCTGTTCGTCATCAAGGGCGCGCTGCTGTCGGCGCCGAGCGTCGCGATCGCCGCGCCGGCGGAAGTGAAGTTGCAAAGCGCAATGACCGCGCAGGTGGCGGTTAAGTCGTCGCAGGCGTCGATGATCGCGCCGTCGGGCAGCGTGCTGCTGCGCGCCGATGGCGTGGCGGTGGGCACGGCCACGCTGGTGAACGGCGTCGCCACGTTCAGCACCACTGCGCCCAACCGCATCGGCAACGTGACGCTGGTGGCGAGCTATCTCGGCGACGGCGCGTTCCCGCCGGCGGTGTCGGCGCCGGCGCTCGTCGACGTCAAGGCCGGCGGCCTCGATCCCGCGCCGATTCCGGCGCTGTCCGATCTCGCGCTGATCGTGCTCGCGGCGTCGCTGGCGGCACTCGGTTTCGCCGCGCGCCGCCGCCGCTGAATTCCGGCGTGCGCGTCACGCCGGGGAAGCTGCTCAACTGGCTGGCGGGCGCGCCACGCTGGCTCGTCGGCGGCATCATCGTCGCGCTGTTCGCGACCGATGCGATGTCGCCGGGGTTCAAGCTGCCGCTGATCCCCAAGCTCGAGGCGATCGCGTACGACGCGCGGCTCGCGGCCGTCAGCCCGTACAGCGCCGATCCGCAGGTGGTGATCGTCGACATCGACGAGCGCAGCCTCGCGCGCGAAGGCCGTTGGCCCTGGTCGCGCGACAAGCTGGCACGGCTCGTCAGCCAGCTCTTCGATCGCTACAAGGCGCATGCGATCGGCTTCGACGTGGTGTTCGCCGAGCCCGACACGTCGAGCGGCGCCGGCGTCATCGACAACCTCGCGGCGACCACGTTCGCGGCGACACCGGGCTTTCGCGAGCGCTGGGACGCGCTGCGGCCGACGCTCGACTACGACGCCGCGTTCGCCGCCGTGCTCGCCGGCAAGCCGGTGGTGCTGGGCTACGGCTTCAACGATTCGCAGCAGAAGAGCGGTGCGCTGCCGCCGCCGGCGTTCACCGTGGCGGACCTCGGTGGCCACGACATCCCGCTCGTGCAGGAGCGCGGCTACACCGCCAACTATGCGACGCTCGCACACGCCGCGGCGGGATCGGGGCATATCGATCCCGCGTTCGACGTCGACAACGTCGTGCGCCGCGTGCCGATGGTCAAGCGCTACGGCGACGGCTTCTATCCGGCGCTGTCGCTCGAGCTGACGGCACTCGCGGTCGAGGCCAAGTCGATCAAGCCGGTATTCGACACCAACGGCGACCTGTCGGCGCTCGACGCCGGCGGCCTCGTCGTGCCGGTGGCGGGGGACGGCCTCGCGCTCATTCCCTATCGCGGCGAGAGCCGCACGTTCCACTACGAATCGGCCACCGACGTGCTCGCCGGCAGCGCCGCAGTGAAGGGCATCGAGGGTGCGATCGTGCTGGTGGGCACCACCGCCAAGGGATTGCAGGACCTGCGCTCGACGCCGTTCGGTCCCGACTTTCCCGGCGTGGAGCTGCATGCCAACCTCGTCTCGGGAATGCTCAACGGCGACATGATCTCGGTGCCGCGCGGCGCGCGCGAGGTGGAGACGTTGATCCTCGTCGTCGCCGGGCTGCTCGTCGTGTTCCTGATTCCCTGGCGGCGGCCGCTCCTGACGTCGCTCGGCGTGGGCCTCCTCGGGCTGGCGGTGATCGCCGTCAACTTCTGGTTCTGGAAGCACGACAAGTCGGTGATCCCGCTGGCGCGCACGCTGGCGATGCTGCTGGTGCTGTGGCTCTACAACCTCCTCACCGGCTTCGTCCGCGAAGCGCAGCAGACGCGACAGATCTCCGAGATGTTCGGCGAATACGTGCCGCGCGAGCGCGTCGCGGCGATGGTCGACAGCGGCGAGAGCTTCACGCTCGAGGGCGAGAGCCGCGAGCTCACCGTGCTGTTCTCGGACGTGCGCCAGTTCACCGCCGTGTCGGAGCGCCTCGCGCCGCGCGAGCTGTCGGCGATGATGAACGCCTACCTGACGACGATGACCGAGAAGATCCACGCCACACGCGGCACGATCGACAAGTACATCGGCGACGCGATCATGGCGTTCTGGGGCGCGCCGCTCGCCAATCCGATGCATGCGCGCGACGCGGTGGCGGCGGCGCTGGCGATGCGCGACACGATGCCCGCGCTGGGACCATCGTTCGCCATGCGCGGCTGGCCCGAGCTCGTCATCGGCATCGGCGTCAACACCGGCACGATGAACGTCGGCGACATGGGATCGCGCTTTCGCAAGGCCTACACGGTGCTCGGCGATTCGGTGAACCTGGCGTCGCGCATCGAGGGCCTCACCAAGTTCTACGGCGTGACGATCCTGTGCGGCGAGGGTACGCGCGCCGCGGCGCCGGATTTCGTCTGGCGCGAGATCGACCGCGTGCGCGTCGTCAACCGCGAGGAGCCGATCGCCATCTACGAGCCGCTCGGCCGCGAGATCGCGGCGAACGTGCGCTCGCGGCTCGACCGCTGGCAGGAGGCGCTGGCGTACTACCGGGCGCGCGATTTCGCCGCGGCCCACGACCATTTCGCCGATCTCGGCCAGCAGGACGTGTCGACGACGCTCTATACGCTGTTCGCCACGCGCTGCCGCGTGTACATCGCGGCGCCGCCGGCCGACGACTGGGACGGCGCGACGAACATGACGGAGAAGTGACCGGCCACGCGAAGCATGGCCGGTCATCCCCGCGAAAGCGGGGATCCACGAGAGGGCGCGACGTTGCGACTGGATTCCCGCATTCGCGGGAATGACGGCACTGCCTTCGGCAGATCGGCGCAGCGGTGATGATTGCGGAACAAAACGCACCGTCATCCCCGCGAAAGCGGGGATCCACGAGAGGGCGCGACGTTACGACTGGATTCCCGCATTCGCGGGAATGACGGCGCCACCTTCAGCAGTTCGGCGCGCAGCGTTGATGATTGCGGAACAAAACGCACTGTCATCCCCGCGAAAGCGGGGATCCACGAGAGGGCGCGACGTTACGACTGGATTCCCGCATTCGCGGGAATGACGGCGCCACCTTCAGCAGTTCGGCGCGCAGCGTTGATGATTGCGGAACAAAACGCACTGTCATCCCCGCGAAAGCCGGGATCCACGAAAGGGCGAAACAAAACGCACCGTCATCCCCGCGAAAGCCGGGATCCACGAAAGGGCGAAACAAAACGCACCGTCATCCCCGCGAAAGCGGGGATCCACGAGTTGGCGCGACGTTACGACCGGATTCCCGCATTCGCGGGAATGACGGCGCCACCTTCAGCAGCTCGGCGCGCAGCGGTGGTAGCCGACGTTGCCTTCGATGACGCTGCCGGGGCGGGTGTTGAAGTAGTAGTCGAGTCCGACGCCGGTGACGCCCGGTCCCGCGAGGAATCCCGCGAAGTTGCCCTGCACCAGCAGCTGGCACGCAGCGCCGGTGCACGACGCGTTGGCGCCGATGCCCGCGGTGGAGAAGAGCGGCCCGACGAGCCGCGTGTTGCCGCTCATCGAGTACGTCGCATCGGGGCCGAATCCCACCGACAGGCCCGACAGCGCGAGGTTCGCCTGCGTGAAGTCGACGGTGACGATGCCGCCGGACAGGAGCGCGCCGACGGCGCCCGTCGCGGAGTCGGTGGGACGCGTGCTGCCCACCGGCGAGAAGCTGACCACGCCCGCCGTCGGGATCGAGGTCGCGGCGTTGCCGTAGATGTAGTGCAGGTTGCCGCCGTCGTTGGAGACGGTCTGGCCGTTGGGCAACGTCTGCGTGATCGTCGACCCCTCGCCCTGCCAGCGTCCCCACACGAGTCCGCCGGCGTCGGGTGCCGAACCCGTGTCGACGACGCTCGCGCCGCCCAGGCTCGCATGCAGCGTGGGCGTGTTGATCGCGACGACGTTGCCGGCACCGTCCAACGTGAACGGATTGGCCGCGGTGTTCACGGCTGCGAGCTCGAGCGTGTACACGTCCGAGCCGATGACGTAGTTGACGCCGGTGTCGACGATGGGGCCGAGATCGAAATCCTCCGTCGCCATGTACACGAAGGGCGCGCCGGGCGCGGCGAATCCCTGCGGAAACTCGGGGACCTTGGGGAACTGCAGGTCCGCGGGCGCGGTGCGCGCCACCAGCACGCGGCCCGTCAGGTTGTCCGCGAGGAACGTCGGCGGCGCGACGAGGCGCTGCGGTGCACCGCCCGGCGGCACGAAGAAATATTCGCGCAGGCCGTATTCGGCGTTGCCGTACGGCGTGTCCGCGGCGACGCGGCCGTCGAGCACGCCGCAATACGAGCCTGGCGGGAACGGCTGCGAGTCGGGCGTCTCGCGGCATTCGTCGGCGACGCACTCCTGCAGCACGAAGTGCGTGCCGCGGATGCCGATCGTCGCCTGCGTGGTGACGACGCTGTAGCGGTCGTGGTCGACCTTGCCGATCTGTCCCGTCACCGTGCGGAAGCCGCCGCGGACGAGGCGGAACACCGCGCGCTCGTTGCCATCGACGCTGCCGTTGTAGACGTATTGCTCGATGCGGAACTCGGAGTCGGGCTTCAGCGCCACCAGGCCGTCGTCGGTGAAGCGGATCTGCGCATGGCTCGCAGCACCCGTGATCACCGCGTCGCCGGCATTGACGCTGGCGCCCGACGCGAGCTTGATGCGATCGCTGCCGCGCACCGCGGCGACGTCGCCCACCGCGAGCACCACGCGCCCGACCTGCGCGAGCGCGGCGGACGACGCCAGCGCCAACGCGAGCGCGAGGATGCGGAGGCAGGCTGAAGAGCGTGGCGTCACGGTCGATCTCCGCTATTTGAACTCGTAGCGCACCTTGACCATCACCAGGTTGCGCGAATAGTCATAGAGCTCGATGTTCGAGTTGTTGCGCTGGTATTGGTACTCCAGGCGTGCGCTCCAGTTGCGATCGATCAGGTACAGCGCGCCAAGCGACGCCACGTAGTTGTCGTCATGGCGCGTCGTCGCCAGCAGCGGCGTCGCGCCGTCATAGTTGCTGCGCAGGTACGCGAGACCGGCATTGAGCGCCCAGAACGGCGACGGCGACACGGTGACGTCGGCATTGGCGCCGTAGACGTCACGGCCGAGGTCAGGCCGGTCGCGGCGGTCGCGCTCCTGGCCACCGAAGACGCTCGCATTCAACACCGGCTGCCAGTTGCCGAGCCACGCGTGCCGCATGCCGACGCCGATCGCGTAGAAATCGGCGTCGCGCACGTCGTTCGCCCCCGAATAGTCGATGCGCGCATATTGCGGCGTGACGCTGAACGTGGTGGTGGGATCGACCTGGCGCCGCCACTCGAGCGCCACGCCGTTGCTGCTGCGGAAGTTGTCGTTGTCGAGCAGGATCTCGCCGTAGGCATAGGTGAGCGCGAACGTGTCGCGGTCGCGGCGGTACGTGCCACCGGCATTGAGCGCCACCTGCGCGAGGTTGAACTCGCTGTCGCTGAAATAGAAATTGCCGGTGCCTGCGGCGCCGACGAAGAGCGCAGCACCCGGCGCCACCGGATGGGTGTACTGGATCGAGCCCGCGAGCAGCCCGAAGCCGTCTCCCTGCTGCACACCGGCGTCGGCCACGGTGACGCGGCCGAGCACGGGCAGCGCGATGTCGGCCTGCGCCACGCCGGCGTTGACGTTGCTGTCGTAGCCGACGCCGGCCTCGATGAACGCGGTGAGGTGCGGCAGGTACTGCGATTCGCGGGACGTCAGCGCGTCGAGGTAGCGCTGGATGCCCGCGCGCACGTCGGCCGGCGGGTCGAGCGCGCGCACCGTCTCGAACTCCTCGCGCGAGCGGCGGTCGTCACCGGCATAGAAATAGGCGCGCGCGAGCTCGAGGCGCCCGCGTGCGTCGTTCGGATTGAGCAGCGAGTAGCGCTCGAGCGCCAGCACGCCTTCACCGACGCGTCCGGTGTCCACCGCGGCGATGCCGCACCACAGGTCGGCGGCGGCCGTGGCGTCACGGTCGATGGCCGCGCACAGCGTCCAGGCGTCGGCCGAATGGCTGGATTCCACCGCGGCGCGGACTTCGTCGATGCCCGCAGCGCACGCCGGTCCGGCGCAGAGCGCCGCGGACAGAATCGCGAATGAGATCGACGTCGCCCGACGCTGCATCCCCGCTCCCTGAAAAACCGCGGGGCATCATAGCATTCAATCAAGGATTTACGGCGTCGATCCGGACGTGAATATTCGTGGTGCCGGGTGCGACCGGCGCCGATTTGCCGACGAGGTCGCCACTCGCCGGCGTGGCGCTACCGCCCTTCGACACGCGCGCCTCGACCACCACTTCCTTGGCTGACGACAGCGTCACACCCGGGGCCATCGCCATCGTGTCGTCGAGCACGAAGTCGCGCGGCAGATCGCGCACCGTGGTGCGCAACACCGCGAGCGGCATGCGCGGACCGTTGACCGCGCGCGCGAAGATAAACACCGTGTCGCCGGGCGCCGCGCGCGCCGCGAGCTCGGGCGCGAGCGATACGTCGCCGGCGATGCGCGTAGCGGCCGTGGTCGGCGAGGCGCCGGAACCATTCGCGGCCGGTGAGATGCCGGAACCATTCGTCGCGGGCGCGTTGCCGAGCGGTGCTTTTCCGAGGCGTGCGCCAGCGACGGGCGGGCTCGCTTCGGATGGCCTCGCGGCAGATCCGTTCGCAGCAGGCGCGTTTGCGTTACCGGCATTTGGGGCATCGGGTACGTTCGACGCGGAAGCGCGCTGCTGCTCGACATCCGCTATTGCCTGCGCCACTTCGCGCGCCGAGTCGCTGTCCGCCGGCAACCCTGCAGCGAGCGCGCGCCAGCGCGCGAGCGCAGTGTCGAAATCGTGGCGCTCGGTGGCGGCGGTGGCGGCAAGTGCGAGGGCCTTGTGGTTATGTGCGTCGATCGCCAGCGCACGCTCGACAAGTTCGGTGGGCTTGCCTTGCAGCGTCCCTTGCACCATTGCCAGCACGTCGGCGTAGTCGGCGAGGACCGACGCGTCGCCGGGTGCGCGCGTCGCAGCCTCTTCGTAGGCGCGCAATGCGTCGTCGTAGCGACCGAGGGTCGTGTACGAGCGCCCGAGCAGTGTCCACCCGCGCGAATCATCGGGATTCTCGCGCATTCGCTGCGCGAGTTTGTCGACCATGGCCACCACCTGCGCCTGCGTCTCGGGTCGCTCGCCCGCCCGTGGCGCCGCGACGAGGCTCGCCGGCTGTCCGAGCGCGAGATAGATGCCGGCCGCCGCGGCGGGCAGCACCACGGCCAGCGCAATGGCGGTGACGATGGATGCGAGCGGCGAGGTCGCGGGTGCCGTAGTCGCCTCGACCGGAATCGCCTCGACCTCATGGCCGAGCCGGCGCGCAAGTTCGTCGACGAGGCGCGCGTGCTCGGCGGCATCGAGCACGCCGTTGGCGAGATCCTCGTCGAGCTGGCGCTTCTGGTCGCGGAAGATCGCGATCGATGCGCTGTCCGGCGCCGGGGCCGCGTCGACCGCGCGGCGCGCGAGCAGCGCGCGCAACAGCACGCCGAGCGTGACGAGCACGATCAGCGCGGCGACGAGCCAGAAGACGACGACGGAAGACATCGCGTAGGAAATCGGGGGGAGGGCGGACGCCGGCCGGGCCGCGCGAGGCAATGGCCGTCATTATATCGACGACCCGCGCAATCCCCGGCGAGCCGAGGCGCCAAAGCCGTCATCCCCGAGAAAGCGGGGTCCACGTACAAGTGCGACGCTACGGCTGGATTCCCGCATTCGCGGGAATGACGACGCTGGAAGGCGATGTCACGATGCCCTTCAAGCCGTCATCCGGCGCAAGCGGGGATCCACGTACTAGTGCGACGCTACGACTGGATTCCCGCATTCGCGGGAATGACGACGGCGGAAGTCGAAGTCACGATGCCCTTCAAGCCGTCCCGGCGCAAGCTAGGATCCACGCACAAGTGCGACGCTACGGCTGGATTCCCGCATTCGCGGGAATGACGACTGTGGAAGTCGAATTCACGATGCCCTTCAACCGTCATCCCCGCGAATGCGGGGATCCACGCACGGCCGGCCGCTCGTCCTCGTCGGGCAGCGCAAGGCGCCGGCAGCGTCACCGGCCCGTAAGCCTTTCTCGGCTATCATTGGTCGAAACCCCCGCCGCGGGGGTTCCGTCCCCATGTCCGACAAAGATATCCGCGAAGCCTCGCTCGAGTATCACCGCAAGGCGCCGGCCGGCAAGATCTCGATCGCGCCGACCAAGAAGCTCACCAACCAGCGCGATCTCGCGCTCGCGTACACGCCGGGCGTGGCGGCGGCGTGCGACGCGATCGTCGCCGACCCCGCCGAGGCGCGCAACCTCACCGCGCGCGGCAACCTGATCGGCGTGATCACCAACGGCACCGCGGTGCTCGGATTGGGCGCGATCGGCCCGCTCGCCGGCAAGCCGGTGATGGAAGGCAAGTCGGTGCTGTTCAAGAAGTTCGCCGGCATCGACTGCTTCGACATCGAGATCGAGGAGCGCGACCCCGACAAGCTGGTCGACATCATCTGCGCGCTCGAGCCGACGTTCGGCGGCATCAACCTCGAGGACATCAAGGCGCCGGAGTGCTTCATCGTCGAGAGGAAATGCCGCGAGCGCATGCGCATCCCGGTGTTCCACGACGACCAGCACGGCACGGCGATCATCGTCGGCGCGGCGATCCTCAACGGGCTGCGCGTGGTCGGCAAGGAACTGCACGACGTCAAGCTCGTCTGCTCCGGTGCGGGCGCGGCGGCGCTGGCGTGCCTCGACCTGCTCGTGTCGCTCGGCATCCGTCGCGAGAACATCTGGGTGTCGGACATCGCCGGCGTCGTCTACGCCGGGCGCACCGAGCTGATGGACGACCACAAGTCGATCTACGCGCAGCCGACCGCGCATCGCAAGCTGGCACAGATCCTCGACGGCGCCGACATCTTCCTCGGCCTTTCCGCCGGCGGCGTGCTGAAGCCGGAATTCCTGGCGACGATGGCGCAGAAGCCGCTGATCATGGCGCTCGCCAATCCCGAGCCCGAGATCATGCCGGACCTCGCCAAGCAGGTGCGTCCGGATGCAGTGATCGCCACCGGGCGCTCGGACTTTCCCAACCAGGTCAACAACGTCCTCTGTTTCCCGTTCATCTTCCGCGGCGCGCTCGACGTCGGCGCGACACAGATCAACGAGGCGATGAAGCTCGCCTGCGTGCGCGCGCTGGCCGACCTGGCGATGGCCGAGCAGTCGGACATCGTCGCGACGGCTTACCAGATCGAGAATTTGCGCTTCGGTCCCGATTACCTCATCCCGAAACCGTTCGACCCGCGGCTCATCGTGCAGATCGCGCCGGCGGTGGCGAAGGCGGCGATGGAGTCGGGCGTGGCGACGCGTCCGATCGACGATTTCGCGGCCTATCGCGACAAGCTGCAGCAGCTGGTCTACCACTCCGGCCTGCTGATGAAGCCGATCTTCGACGCGGCGAAGAAGGCGCCCAAGCGCATCGTGTTCGCCGAGGGCGAGGACGAGCGCGTGCTGCGTGCCGTGCAGGTGATCGTCGACGAGAAGATCGCCAAGCCGATCCTCGTCGGCCGGCCGGCGGTGCTGGAGAAGCGCATCGAGCGCTACGGCCTGCGCCTCAAGGCGGGCGTCGACTTCGAGATGATCAACCCCGAGTTCGACGAGCGCTACCGCGAATACTGGAGCGAGTATTACCGGCTGACCGCGCGGCGCGGCGTGTCGCAGCAGTACGCCAAGATCGAGATGCGCCGGCGCCTGACGCTGATCGGCGCGATGATGATCCACCTCGGCCAGTGCGACGGCATGATCTGCGGCACGTTCGGCACGCACGCGCTGCACCGCCATTTCGTCGACCAGGTGATCGGCAAGCGCGTCGGCGTGCGCACCTACGCGGCGATGAACGCCGTGATGCTGCCGACCCGCACGCTGTTCATCGCCGACACCTACGTCAATCCCGATCCCACCGCCGAGGAGCTCGCCGAGATCACGCTGCTCGCCGCCGACGAGATCCGCCGCTTCGGCATCGAGCCCAAGGTGGCGCTGCTGTCGCATTCGAGCTTCGGCACCAGCGACCATCCGTCGGCGCGCAAGATGCAGATCGCGCTCGGCCTCATCAGCGCGCTCGATCCCGAGCTCGAGATCGAAGGCGAGATGCACGGCGACGCCGCGCTCGACGAGGAAGTGCGGCTGAAGACGTTTCCCGGGTCGCGTCTCAAAGGGACCGCCAACCTCCTCATCATGCCGACGCTCGACGCCGCCAACATCGCCTTCAACCTGCTCAAGACCGCCGTCGGCAGCGGCGTGACGCTGGGGCCGATGCTGCTCGGCGTCGCCAAGCCGGTGCACATCCTCACGCCGTCGGCCACGGTGCGCCGCATCGTCAACATGACGGCGCTGGCAGTGGTGGACGCGATCGACGAGCGCCAGGAAAGGCTGCTCTGAGATTGTTTCCCGCGAAGGCGGGAATTCCGGGACGCTGTCATTCCCGCGAATGCGGGAATCCAGTCCTGACGAATCTCCAATGCCTGGATCCCCGCCTTCGCGGGGATGACGGAGAGGGTGCGGGGATGACGGAGAGGGTGCGGGGATGACGGAGAGGGTGCGGGGATGACGGAGAGGGTGCGGGGATGACGGAGAGAGTGCGGGGATGACGGAGAGGGTGCGGGGATGACGGAGAGAGTGCGGGGATGACGGCATGCTGAAGCGGCGCCGGGCGAATCGCGGCGCAATCGCACCCAGTCGAAAAATTCCTACACGTTCGTCGGCATTTGGCCGACAGCGCCCGGCGAGGCGACGGCGCACGATGCGAACACTACATCGTGGGGCCCACATGACCGCAGAACTCGCCATGACGCCCGAGCGCAAGAGCGCCTGGGAACACATCGAACACACCCGCATCGCGTTCTTCGCGACGCTGTCCGAAGCCAACGGTTTTCGTGCGCGTCCGCTGACCACGCAGAAGGTCGAGACCGAATCGCGGCTGTGGTTCTTCATCGCGCGCGACGGTGACCTGGCGCAGGAAATCGCCTCCAACCCCCGCGTGATGGTGACGTACACCAACGAGGACGACGGCTTCTACGCCGCGCTCACCGGCACCGCCAAGATCGTCGTCGACGCCGACAAGGCGCGCACGATGTGGTCGGCGCTCGACGAGGCGTGGTTTCCCGGCGGCCCGGACGACACCAACCTCGCGCTGGTGCGCGTCGACGTCGACCACGGCGAAATGTGGGAGCCGACGACCAACAAGATGATCCAGTTCCTGTCGATCGCCGCCGCGGCGGTCACCCACACGACGCCGAAAGCGGAAGGCGTCCACCGCACGCTGATGTGACCGGCGCCATGTTCTTCATCTAGATACACACTGTTTGCCGACCCGCCGTGCCGAGTGCACGGCGTTGTCGCGCACTGTAGAGCCAGGCAACCGCGACCTCCATACGCTCGGGCCGCGGGCCTTGCCAGCCCACTGCCGGCGCAACTCCCGGTTACAACTATCCGCCGCGTCGAGTCGGGTTTTCATGGCGGCTGGCGATAGGCTGACGCTGCCGCGGTCGCGGGTTCACAGGGTCGACGCGAGAGCGTCCTGCCGATCGTCGCAAGAAGCGCCTGATGCGCAATCTGCCGGGCGTATACTCGCGCGGCCCCGAGCGCGTCGTCCGTCCGCAATTCCCGTTCGTCGATCCCGATCGTCGAGTCCGGTGCGGGCGGCGCTGCGCGCGCCTGCCAACGCACCACGCTGCCCGCTCACCGATCGACGAACATGTTCTCGCTGCGCAAATACCTGCTGAACCACCTCGGGCCGGGCCTCATCACCGGCGCGGCCGACGACGACCCGAGCGGCATCGCCACCTATTCGCAGGCCGGCGCGCAGTTCGGCTACGCGATGCTGTGGAGCGTGTTCCTCACCACGCCGCTGATGGTGGGCATCCAGGTGGTGTCGGCACGCATCGGCCGCGTCACCGGCCACGGTCTCGCCGCGAACCTGCGCGAATACTATCCGCGGCCGCTGCTGGTGTTCGTGGTGTCGCTGCTGCTCGTGGCCAACACGATCAACATCGCCGCCGACATCGGCGCGATGGGCGAAGCGCTGCAGCTCGTGGTCGGCGGCCCGGCGCACGGCCACGCGCTCCTGTTCGGCGTGCTGGCCGTGCTGATGCAGCTCTTCCTGCCCTATTCGCGGCTGGCGCCGGTGCTGCGGTGGCTGACGCTGTCGCTGTTCGCGTACGTGCTGGTGCTGTTCATGATCAACGTCGACTGGCTGCCGCTGCTCAAGGGCACGCTGCTGCCGCCGCTGAACCTCGGCGGCGACTACCTGATGCTGCTGGTCGCCGTGCTCGGCACCACGATCAGCCCGTACCTTTTCTTCTGGCAGGCGTCGCAGGAGGTGGAAGACCAGCGCGCCACCGACGGCGACGAGCCGCTGAAGGACGCGCCGCAGCAGGTGCAGCGGCACCTGCGTCGCATCAAGATCGACACCTGGGTGGGCATGGCATTCTCCAACGCCATCGCGTTCTGCATCATGCTCACCACCGCGGCCACGCTGCACGAAGCCGGCATCACCAACATCCAGACGTCGGCGCAGGCTGCCGAGGCGCTGCGGCCTATCGCCGGCAACTCGGCGTTCCTGTTGTTCGCGCTCGGCATCATCGGCACGGGCCTGCTGGCGATCCCCGTGCTCGCGGGCTCCGCCGCCTACGCCGTCGCCGAATCGATGAAATGGCCGATCGGCCACGCCAAGTCGCTGTCCGACGCGAAAGGCTTTTATTTCATCATCACCGTGGCGACGCTGATCGGCGTCAGCATCGACTTCACGTCGATCGATCCCATCAAGGCGCTGCTGTGGTCGGCGGTGGTCAACGGCGTGATCTCGGTGCCCATCATGGCGGTGATGATGCGCATGGCCGTGCGGCCCGAGATCATGGGCAAGCTCACCATCCGTCCGCGGCTGCAACGGCTCGGATGGTTCGCCACCGGACTCATGGCGCTGGCGGTGGTGGCGATGTTCGGATCGATGATGATCTAAGGCTTGTCGTCATTCCCGCGAATGCGGGAATCCAGCGTTGACGCAGCGCCGGAGCGCACGGCCTGCCTCTTGTGGCGTCACGACTGGATCCCCGCTTTCGCGGGGATGACGGACTGCGGAATGAGGTCGCGCACTCGCCCATCCCGGTCCTTCCCGCGTATGCGGGAATCCAGCATTGACGCGGTACCGAAGCGCACGGCCTGCCTCTTGCGGCGTCACGACTGGATCCCCGCATTCGCGGGGATGACGGACTGCGGAATGATGTCGCGTAGTCGCCCATCCCCGTCATTCCCGCGTATGCGGGAATCCAGCATTGAGGCGGCGCCGGAGCGCATGGCCTGCCTCTTGTGGCCTTACGACTGGATTCCCGCATTCGCGGGGATGACGGACTGCGGAACGATGTCGCGTAGTCGCCCATCCCCGTCATTCCCGCGAATGCGGGAATCCAGCGTTGACGCGCGCCGGAGCGCACGGCCTGCCTCTTGCGGCGTCACGACTGGATCCCCGCTTTCGCGGGGATGACGGACTGCGGAATGAGGTCGCGCACTCGCCCATCCCGGTCCTTCCCGCGTATGCGGGAATCCAGCATTGACGCGGCGCCGGAGCGCACGGCCTGCGTCTTGTGGCGTCGCGACTGGATCCCCGCTTTCGCGGGGATGACGGGCTGCGGAATGAGGTCGCGCACTCGCCCATCCCGGTCCTTCCCGCGAATGCGGGAATCCAGCATTGACGCGGTTTCGGGGCGCACGGCCTGCCTCTTGTGGCGTCACGACTGGATCCCCGCCTTCGCGGGGATGACGGGCTGCGGAATGATGTCGCGTAGTCACCCATTCCCGTCATTCCCGCGTATGCGGGAATCCAGCATTGACGCGGCGCCGGAGCGCACGGCCTGCCACTTGCGGCGTTACGACTATATCCCCGCATTCGCGGGGATGACGACATCGGTGCGTCAGGGCTGGATCCCCGCATTCGCGGGGATGACGTCAATGCGTCAGGGCGTCCAGCGCACGGTGGCGTGATCGGGCGAGACGAGCGCCGTGGCCACGCCGTCGCGTGACTGCATGACCACGATCCCGCGATGCGACGGATCGATTGCGAAGAAGAGACCGTAGTCGAACGTCAGCGCCTTCGCCTTTCGCGTGCACGCAATGTCGAACAGCATCACCGCATACGCACCATCGGCGTGCTGGTCGATCTTCTGCGCGGTGGGCACGATCCGGCAGTCCGCCGCTTCGCCGCGAACCTTGAGCCCTGCATACACGTAGCGCGCGATCGCCGCCTGTCGCGCGCGCATCTCGTTCCAGGTGATGCTGCCGTCGCCGTCGGCGTCGAGGGCGAGCGCGAAATCCAGGTCGCGCAGGGCGACGTCCCATTGCGCGTGGACGAGGGTGATCCCGAACGTCGCGCGGCTGTCGGAGGCGAGCGTCAGGTAGGCGTCGCTGGCCGAGTGTGCCCAAACCGGCGTCACGCAAAGATTCGCGAGGACCGCTACGAAGGCAGCCAGCAATCGGCGCAACGCGTGCACCGACGTCGCATTGGGCCGCGCCCGAGCGGCTTTCGCCGACGGCTCGTCGTGGCGCCTCATTGCCGGGCCTCGCGGATCGCTGCCATCCGCGCGCGCAACTCCGCAGCGAGCGGCTCGATGACCGGATCCTGCAACCGCGTCTGCGCCACGAACGCCAGCACGTCGGCGGCGACCTCGGGCTTGTTGGCCGCCCGCGCGGCCTCGAGCACGACGCGCGCATCCCACGGCGCGCGCTGCACCTTCCAGTTCTGCAGCGCCAGCGCGAGCGCGGCCTGCGGATCGTGCTGGAGGTGGAGCGCGAAGCGCACCTGCTCGCGGCCGTAATAGTCGCTGCCACGCTGCTGCAACGCCTCGAAGCGCGCCGCCATCAACCACGTGTCGCGCATCGTGTCCGGCGAGCCCAGCGCCGCCTCGGCGAGCACGATGCGCAGGAATGCCGTGTCGGATTGCCACGACGAGGCGAGCAGCGGCACCACCTCGCGGGCACGGTCGCGATCGAGCAGGAAGTCGGCGTAGGCGACGAGCAGGAAGTTGTCGCCCGGCGCGTCGGTGAGGGCCTTGCGGTAGTGGCTCTCGGCGCCCGGCCAGTCGCCCAGCCGCTCGCAGGCTTCGGCCGCGAGGCCGTGGATCCATGCGCCATAGCCCGCGGGCATGCCGGCCGCGTCCGCATCGACCTGCCGCAGCGTCACCAGCGCCTCGCGCGCCTGGCCGGTGTACGTGCGAAGGCTGGCCATGCAGGCGATGCCGACAACGGTGCCGCCGAAGCGCGCGACCTGGGCGCAGTCCTTCTGCGCGAACGTCGTAGCGGCCCTGCACCATGTCGAGCGTCGCCGTCGTCAGCCACGCCTGCGCGTCGCGCGAGTCACGCTTCAGCGCGCGCACCAGCAGCGTGCGCGCGTCGTCGAACTGGTGGCGGAACTGCAGGATCGTCGCCTGCAGCACCAGCGCCGCCGCGGGAGGCTCGGCCGCCGACATCCACGGCGCGATCACCGCCTCGGCGTAGCCGGCGTAGTGCGCGTCGCCGAGCTGGCGGCCGAAGTCGATGTAGGCGCGTGCCAGCGCGGCGGCGGCAGGCAGGTCCTGCGGATGCGCGTCGAGCGCTGCGCGCAGTGCGGAAAGGTTGCGCACCACCGGATCGCGCCGCGCCGGGACTTCCTGCAGGATCGTGGCGCCATCGGCGGGGATGTAGGGCGCGAGCTGTCCGCCGTCAGCACCGCCAGACACCCACGGCGATGCACTCGGGACACGAATGGCGGACGCCGGTTTCGCCGTCCCGGCCGGTGGCTTGGACACGTCCTTCACGAGCAGTGGCCTCGCGGACATTGGCGACGTCGGCGCAGGT
Source organism: uncultured Pseudomonadota bacterium (assembly GCA_963781395.1). Lineage (GTDB taxonomy): Bacteria > Pseudomonadota > Gammaproteobacteria > Burkholderiales > Casimicrobiaceae > VBCG01. Next base: position 11,179 of record CAWAFO010000007.1, on the reverse strand, counting down.
GCTTGCACCGCGAACGCCCGCGCGTCGGGTGCTGCAGTCGCCGCCAGCGTCGCCCCTCTCACAAATCCTGACGCCAACGCACCGATCAAGGCCACGGCCAGCGCGAGCCTCACGCCGCGCGGCGGCACGGATCGGCAGGTTCGAATCGGGAGCGATGTCATCGTCGGGGCGGAGGCGCCGCGTCAGCGCAGCGCCGCCTCTGCCGGGATATACGTTCCGGCGCAGAATCCGGATGCGCCGGCGCATGCATCCAGCGACCGCCCTTCGCCGTATCAGGGCAGAGCACCGTCGTGCGTCCAGGACCGACCCGTGGCCGACCTCACCTACGTCCGCTTCACCCCGTCCCGCCCCGCGAAGATCGCCTTCACGCCCCGCGAATGGCGGCATCTCGCCGGCCTGTACGGCGTGGTGGCGATGCTCCACGTCGCCGGCTGGGGCCTCTATCTCTATTACGCCGGCAGCCATCCGGCGCTGGTGGGCCTGGGCTTCACCGCCTACATGTTCGGCCTGCGCCACGCCTTCGACGCCGACCACATCGCGGCGATCGACGACACCGTGCGCTTCATGCTCCAGCGCGGCCAGCGGCCGCTCGGCATCGGCTTCTTCTTCTCGCTCGGCCATTCGACGATCGTGCTGGCGCTCGCCGTCGGCGTCGCGTTCGCCGCGACCGCCGTGCGCGACCACCTGCCCGCGTGGAAGGACTTCGGCAGCCTGGTCGGCGCCGGCGTCTCCGGCACGTTCCTGTGGATCATCGGCATCGTCAACCTCTTGGTGCTGCTCGACATCCTCGGCGTGTGGCGCCTGGCGCGGCGCGGCCAGCACGACCACGCGCACCTCGAGGCGCTGCTGCGCAAGCGCGGCTTCCTCAACCGCATTTTCGGCGGCCGCGTCGAGCGCCTGCTGAAGCACAGCTGGCAGATGTATCCGCTGGGCCTGCTGTTCGGACTCGGCTTCGACACCGCGTCGGAAGTCGGCCTGCTCGCGCTGACGGCGGGCGCGAGCGCCGGCAACCTGCCGCTGGGCGGCGTGCTGGCGATGCCGATCCTGTTCGCCGCCGGCATGTCGCTGATGGACACCAGCGACGGCGTGCTCATGGCCAAGGCCTACGACTGGGCGTTCCTCAACCCGCTGCGCAAGATCTTCTACAACATCACCACGACCAGCCTGTCGGTGGTGGTGGCGCTGGTGATCGGCACCATCGAGCTGTGGCAGGTGCTGATTTCGCTGTTGCACCTGGAGGGGCCGATATCCAACGCGGTTGCCGGGCTCGACTTCGGCCTCCTCGGGTACGCGATCGTCGGCCTCTTCCTGTTCGGCTGGGCGCTGTCGGTGGCGCTGTGGAAGTTCGGACGGCTCGAGGCGCCGCAACTGCGCACCGTGGAGCTGCATCGTCATACGCACGTGCATGCGGGCGGGGCGCCGCACGCGCATCATCACGTGCATTGATCCGGATATGAGCCTTTGCCGCCCTGGCTTGGGAATGATCGCCGCCGCGCTGCTCGCGGTCGGAGCGACAGTGTCGCCGGTCGCGCACGCCGACACCGTGGCGAGCCTGCTCGGCAATTTCACGATCAACCAGTTCAGCGCGCTGTCGATGACTGACGGCGCCGTCGACGTGCATCGCGTGATCGTCTTCGGCCAGCTGCCGGCGCTGCGCGAGTTGCATGCGGCCGACGCCGACGGCGACGGCGTCACCACGCAGGCCGAGCGCGACGCCTACGCGACGAAGCTCGCGCGAACGCTCGCCGATTCGCTCGAGCTGACGGTTGACGGCGTCCGCGTGCCCTTGCACTTCGTGCGCGCGGCGACCAGCCTGCCGGTGGAGCAGGGCGGCTTCTCGCTGCGGCTCGACCTCGATTTCTCGGCGACGCTGCCCGGCGACCGCCAGGCGGTGCGCCGCGTCACCTTCGCCAACCGCAACTACGACGGCCGCTTCGGCTGGAACGAGATCGTCGTCATGCCGCCACCGGCGTGGAGTGTGTTCGACACCGACGCCTTCGCCAACTCGCTGACCGGCGGCCTCACCGAGGCGCTGCAGGTGCTGCCGGCGGCGGGTCCGCTGCAGGAGCGCACGATCCACTTGGCGATGACTGCGGGCGCGGCACCGGCAGGCTCGGTGGCATTGGCGGCGCGGCCGGGTACTGCGCTCGACTTCCGCGGCAAACGGGAGCGCAACTGCCGCGGCGACCGCCCTCGCGCCCGCGGCCGTAGCGAGCATCGGCGCACCCTACGCCGCGTCGAGCGCCAACGCTCTTACGGTTTCGCCGAATGCCCGCGCTTCTACGGAAGCGCCGGCCGAGGACGGCCTGCAGGCGCGCACCCGCCAACTCGTCACGCTGATCTCCGAGCGCGACGCGCCCTGGACGGTGACGCTGCTCGCGCTGCTGGGCGCTTTCGTGCTGGGCGCATTCCATGCGTTCTCGCCCGGGCACGGCAAGACCGTCGTCGGTGCCTACCTGATCGGCTCGCGCGCCACCGCGCGCCACGCGGTGTTCCTCGGCACGACGGTGACGATCACCCATTCCATCGGCGTGTTCGCGCTGGGATTCGCCACGCTGTTCGCCGCGCATTACATCGTGCCGGAAACGCTGATCCCGCTGCTGAGCCTCGTGTCCGGCGCGCTGGTGCTGGGCATGGGGATCGTGTTGCTGGTGCAGCGCTGGCCGCGACGGAGCCTATCGACGTCGACGCCCGCAGCGCCGCACGCCGCGGCAGGCCACGCCGATGCGAAGCCTTCGTCGTTCAGGGCGATTCCGCCCACGGCGCACCTGCGCATAGCCCCGGCGCGACGCGACTCACTTCCTTCCGCGGGCTACCTGGTCTCCCGCATGCAGGGGCACGCCGCGCCGGCATTGGCGCACGCCCATGGCGCCGGCTGGCATTCGCACGGCGGCCGCTCGCATTCCCATGTGCCGCCGGCGAGTGCGCGAGACGCCGTGTCGTGGCGCGGCCTGCTCGCGCTGGGCGTCTCCGGCGGTCTCGTCCCATGTCCGTCGGCGATGGTGCTGCTGCTGGCCGCGGTATCGCTCAACCGCACCGCGTTCGGCCTTGTATTGGTGCTCGCCTTCAGCGCGGGACTCGCGCTGACGCTGATCGGCGTCGGCCTTGCGTTCCTCTACGCCCGTCATAAGCTGCCGAGCGGCTTCGCCGGCGGGCGCGCGGTGCGCTGGCTGCCCGCAATGAGCGCCACCGCGATCACCGGCATCGGCATCGCGCTCTGCTACGCCGCCGCGACGTCGATTCTGTAGTCCTCTCGTAGCGCCCGATTCTCCACGACGTACCCCCGTCATTCCCGCGAATGCGGGAATCCAGCGTTGACGAAAGACCTGGGACACCGGACCAACCTATCGATGCGCCAAAACTGGATCCCCGCCTTCGCGGGGATGACGGCTCGCCAGCTTCGCGGGGATGACGACTCACTCGCTTTCGCGCGGATGACGACTCACCCACCTTCGCAGGGATGCCATTGCGCCCGCTTTCGCGGGAATGACGGCATTTCTGCATCCAACCACCCAACGATTCCGTAGATCACAACGACGGAGGCAAACCTCCGTTGCGACTGCAGAGGATGCAGCCGCGGCGCGGCGCCGGCGAAACACTCGCCACTGCCGCTTCGTCGATCCAGTCGAGGAGGTTGGTATGTCCAGCAAACTTCACCCGTCGCTGCGACGGGCATCCGGATGGCTGTTGGCGGGCGCCATCGCCGCCGCGCTCAGCGTTCCGGCGTTCGCATCGAGTCACCGCGAAGCACCGTTCATCGCCACCCAGCCCCAGGTGGACGCCACCGATTTCTACATGTTCAGGAGCTACGAGGCCGGCCGCGCCGACTACGTGACCATCGTCGCCAACTACCTGCCCGTGCAGGACGCGTACGGCGGCCCGAACTACTTCAAGCTCGACCCCAACGCGCTGTACGAGATCCACATCAGCAACGACGGCGGCGCCACCGAGAACCTGACGTTCCAGTTCCAGTTCCAGAATCACCTCGCCGACAACCAGCTGATGGTGGGCGGCAAGGCGGTGTCGATTCCGCTGACGCAGAACGGCTCGGCCGACGTCGCCACCGTGAACTCGCCCGCGCTCAACGTCACCGAGACCTACACCGTCAACGTGATCCACGGCCCGCGCCGCACCGGCGCGTCGTCGATGGCGACCAACGTCACCAGCGGCGGCAACACGTTCTACAAGCCGGTGGACAACATCGGCATGAAGACCATCTCCAACTACTACGAGTACGCCAAGAAGCACATCGCCAACATCGCGTACCAGGGCTGCGGCGCGCTCGGCAACGTCTTCGTCGGGCAGCGCCAGGATCCCTTCGTGGTCAACCTCGGCGAGACCTTCGACCTCGTCAACATCAAGTACCCGGCCACCGAGCTCAATCCGCTCGCCGAGTTCGCCACCACCGACACGCTCGCCGACAAGAACGTCACGTCGATCATCCTCGAGCTGCCGATCGCGTGCCTGACCGAAGGCAAGGGCGACATCATCGGCGGCTGGACCACCGCCAGCGTGCCCGCCACCCGCGCGTTGACGGCCGCGCCCGCGGCGGGACTCGACCCCACGTCGCAGACCGGTGATTTCGTGCAGGTGTCGCGCCTCGGCGCGCCGCTCGTCAACGAAGTCGTGATCGGGCTCAAGGACAAGAACAAGTTCAACGGCAGCGAGCCCAAGGACGACGCCCAGTTCGCCGACTACGTCACCAACCCGACGTTGCCCGCGCTGCTCGAGGCGCTGTTCGGCGCGGCGGGCGTGAAGGCGCCGACCAACTTCCCGCGCACCGATCTCGTCGCCGCGTTCCTGACGGGTGTGGACGGCCTCAACAAGCCCGCCAACGTGGTGGCATCGGAGATGCTGCGGCTCAACACCGCGATCGCGCCGACGCCGAGGGAATCGCAGAGCCGCCTGGGAGTGCTGGGCGGCGACAACGCCGGCTTCCCCAACGGTCGCCGGCCGGGCGATGACGTGGTCGACATCGAGCTGCGCGTGGCGATGGGTGTGCTGTGCACGCTCAACATCGGCGGCTGCAAGCCCGCGGATGCACCGGCCGGCGGGCTGCACTACACCGATGGCGCGTTCGTAAACGCCAACTTCTTCTACATCGGGTATCCGTACATCGTGTCGCCGCTGCCGGGCTCGCCGGACGAGGACGACGCGATCAAGGCGGCCGCGGCGAAGAAGTAGAAAAGACTGGTAGTAAGTATGAGAAGGCCGGCGCGACCGCGCGCCGGCCTTTTTTCCATTGGGCATCCCGCCACGCCCGTCATCCCCGAGAAAGCGGGGATCCACGAACGGCGCGACGCCTAGCCGTCATCCCCGCGAAAGCGCAACGAGCCGTCATCCCCGCGAAAGCGGGGATCCAGTAGTAACGTCAGGATTGGCTCCAGCTTGTCCCCGATCAAACCGCTGACAAGCCCAAGCAATAATCACCCCGAACAGGATCATCGCCAGCAGATTCTCGATATAGGAAACGGGCGTAAACCGCGGAAACCGATCCCAAGCCGAAAGCGGCACCACCACATAGTTCATCACCGCGAAGACCACAACGCCGTACGCGACCCCACCCCGCACCCACATCACCCGCAGCCGCGGAACCCGCCGCGCCGCAATCACATACACCGCGGCGATGATCAGCGACATCACCCATTGCAGCACCATGCCGAGCGCCGCGACGCCTGCTACCACCATCCAGCGCCGCTCGCCCGAGCAGTCCGCCGGCGACCACCTTCAGGATGCGCACCGGACTCATCGCGCTGATGAGCGCAGCGGCCCCGATATCGATCGTACCGGCGACCAAGCCGCCAACGAGAATGGCAACGGCAATCGATTTCATGCGATGCGTCTCCAGGCAGCTAGCGGTCTGGCCATCGAGCTTCGGCGAAGCGCCACCGCGTCACGGTGCGTCGAGGAACTCGCGCAGCGCCGTGTTCACCAGCGCAGGTGAATCCTGAAACGTGCCGTGCCCCGTGCCCGGTACGATGAAAAGCCTTGCATGTGGCAGCGCGCGAAAGATCTCGACGGTCTCCTCGATCGACGTAAAGTCCTCGTCGCCCGCAATGACCAGCACCGGCGCCTTTACGGCCTTGAGCGCGTCGGGCGCGATCACGACGGACGTCAGCCATAGTTCATACGACTTGACGAGGAAGGTGTCCCAGTGGCCGGGACCCGCAGGGTTTACCGTCTGGTAGTCGGCCTTGAAATTCGGCGGAATCATCTTCTCGATTGCATGCGCTTTCGCCGCCAGTTCGTCGGCGGACCACTCGCTTCGTGGCTTGGCGCCCGGCGCGAGCGTTGGGCCCCGCAAGTTGGCACCGGAGATTGCCAGACGCCGAACGAGCTCCGGATGATCATGCGCGAGGATCAGGCCGATGTTGGCGCCGTCGCTGTGTCCGATCACGGCGACCGGCGCGACACCGAGCTTGACAATGACCGCTGCTGCATCCTCCGCCATCTGCTGGTAGCTGAACGGCTTGCCGTTGTCGGGACTGTGGCCGTGGCCCACGCGGTCGTAGCCAATGACCTTGTTCGTGGCGGCGAAGACATCGCGCTGCCTGCCGAAGTTGTTGTCAAAGAAGAGGAGCCCGCCGTGCAGGAAGAGGACGGGTTTGCCCCCGCCGAATGTCTCGACGTAGACCCTGCCGGCGGGAATGTCGATGAAACGACGTGTCGCCGTGGCGGGATCATCGGCCCGGGCGACGGATGTTGCAAGGCAAAGCGCGGCGGCGAAGGCGAAGCGGGCAGAGGTAGCCATGGCGCCGCCATTGTCCGGGACCTTTGCGAAAAGACAAAGGATGGCGCGCGCGGGCCCAAGGGCGGCGTCGGTTAAAATCGCGCCACCGGAGAGGTGGATGAGCGGTTTAAGTCACACGCCTGGAAAGCGTGCGTGGGTTAACAGCCCTCCGCGGGTTCGAATCCCGCCCTCTCCGCCAGGCCATTGATTTCTAAGCGTTTCAAACCCGATCGATACCCCTCGTTTTGAGCGCCGATGCCGCCGTTTTCATAGGGGGAATTGCGTTACAATCCAATTCAAGAGCGCGCAATTGATTTCGTGCGAAGGTCAGGGTAGGGTTGGGGGTACGCAATTTTTTGGGTGGGGGTATCGTGCCTTTGACGGACCTTGCCATTCGTCGCATCAAGGGCGCAGATCGGCCCTACAAGCTCGCCGACAGCAACGGCCTGTATCTTCTGGTGCAGCCGAACGGATCGCGCCTGTGGCGCCACAAATTCCGGTTCGCCGGCAAGGAAAAATCGCTCGCCTACGGGCAGTACCCAGAGGTGAGCCTCGCTGAAGCGCGCGAGCGTCGCGATGACGCCCGACGGTTGCTCCGGCGCGGTGTCGATCCGGCGGCCAAGCGACGCGAAGAAAAGCGGGATGCCCGGATCAGCGCGGCCACGGCATTCGAGGCGGTGGCTCGTGAGTGGCACGAGATCATGTCGGATTCGTGGACCGACAATCACGCTGGGTACGTCATGCGCCGATTGGAAGCCGACGCGTTTCCGACGCTTGGAGTGCGGCCGGTCATCGAAGTGACGGCGTCGGAGGTGCTCGACGTCCTGCGGAAGGTCGAACGCCGCGGGGCTCGTGAGCTCGCACATCGCCTGCTCCAGTCGATGAGTGCGGTGTTCCGCTATGCGATCGCCACCGACCGGGCCAAGAGTGATCCGACGCGCGACCTCCGCGGGGCACTCAAGCCCGTGCAACACGGCAACTTCGCGGCGCTCGACGAGAAGGATCTCCCCGAGTTCATGCGACGCCTTTCGACGAATGATGCGCGGATGTTCGTGCGTACGCGGCTGGCCCTCGAGCTCCTGATGCGAACCTTTGTGCGTACGGGCGAGCTCATCGGTGCGCGTTGGGAGGAGTTCGATCTTGCCAAGGGTGACTGGTCGTTGCCGGCAGGACGAATGAAGCGCCGGCGCGAGCACATCGTGCCACTTGCAACGCAAGTGATCGAGCTCCTAACGCAGCTGCGCGCGTTCGACCAGGAAAGCGAGTTCCTCTTCCCAGGCCTGGGGCGCAAGAACGCGACGATGAGCAACAATACCGTTCTCGCTGCGCTCGAGCGGATGGGCTACAAGAAGAAAATGACCGGCCACGGCTTTCGAGCGCTTGCGTCGACGATCCTCAATGCCCAAGGTTTCAACCCCGAGGCGATCGAGCGGCAGTTGGCGCACGTGGAACGTAACAAGACGCGCGCCGCGTACAACCGTAATCCTCACTTGCATCACTTGCCGGAAAGGCGACGGATGATGCAGCACTGGTCGGACTACCTGGATGGGATCGCGCGAGGCGCGAACGTCGTACCGATCAGGCGCTCGACGGGCGATTAGAAAGGTCGTATCTGGCGGCTGGTGTCGCCGGTGAAATGACCAGATCCGCCGTGGTCTGCGTTAGCGGCGGCCCTGGGATTGCCGCCCATTGAGCCGACGGAATAGCCGTGCCTTGTAGTCGCTCAAATTTTCGCCTGGCCGCGGCGGCAAGTCGAGCTCGCATCCCTTCGCCATGATTCCCTCCTGGCTGATCCACCATGCCGAAGCATTCGACGCAGATGAGTAGTCAGTGCTGCCGAATGCTGGCCCGCGCGGTATTTGGGGATTCATTGGTACTTCACTGGTAACTTCGGGCGCACCTCGTGCGCGGGCGGGGCGCACGAAATGCGCAGGGGAGCGCACGTGGTGCGCGGGTGGGGGGCGCACGACGTGCGCGGGTCTTGTGGACTTTATTTCGTCGCTTGCGTCGGAGTCGTCGAGAAATAAACGCAGAGTGCCGGCACGGCCTGCGCTGAGCTCGCGCACCACCAAGCGCGTGTCGACGAGTCGCCTCAGGTGAATCTGCACAGCGCGCCGTTGGAGACCCGTGTCGCGGCAGATCTGCGCGACGGAGGGCCAACAACATCCGCGCTCATCAGCGCGGGAGGCCAGCGCGTAAAGGATCAGCTTGGCCGTTGGCGCGAGCTTCAGCTCGCGCACCCGCGCGAGGTGGCGCCAAGGCACCGACTACTACCGATTGGCAGCCGGTGCTCGCGACTGCAGATAGCGCTTGCAGTCAACCGCTTTGTAGAAGACCCGGTTGCCCCGCACGATAGGCTTCGGCCATTCTGGGTCGGACCGCTCATTGCGGTAGGCCGTGATCCTGGATCGTCCGGTCAGCAGACAGAAATACCCGCGTGAGACTTCTGCGTCGGGATGGTCGAGTGGATTGAATGGCGATTGCATGATGGCTCCTGATACACCGTGAAGTGTCGAGCCAATTTTCCGACGAGTCGGTCGACGAGCCAACCTGCCGTGGCGTGTCTGCGCGTAGCTGAGCGCAGACGGCACGCGGCTATGCCAGACGGGAAGCGCATCTCCACGTTCTGACGGCACGCGCAGTACATACGCTCGGTGCCGTCAAAACCCCTGTGCAGACAATCAGGTACGCGAGGGCGCGTGCCGGTCCTTTTATCTTGCCTAAATGCTTCGGGCGGGGAAATTCTACGCCACCTGTTTAGGCTTTGTCGCTTCGTCTATCGCAGCCCGGCGAACTGCGGGTGCGGCACGCGAATCGCGTAAGTGTCAATGCCCGACGGCTCTTGCGTCGCTCCGTTCTCGATCCCTGCGCGAGTTTACAATTGCCGGTCGCCTATAACGCCATGGCGTAGCGACCGTCCGCTGTATTTGCCGCATAAAGTCGTATGATTCCGTCTCAACTCAAAGCCTGAGTGGAGACAGCAGGCGTACTCAGGTCAGTTGGGCATGCTGATTCAGTTTGGCATGACTATGCATCGTAATGCATTGGGGATGCGATGACACGCAAGCCAAAGGGCAGGGACACTCGGGCGAGTGTCTACGTCGTCTACCGCAAGTGCACCAACTGGGAAGCCGGAGATGTGCGCTTTGAGGGCGATCCGCTCCTTTGGTTCGACACGTTGGCGGCCGCGCGGGTGGTCTACAACGAGTCTGGCGAGCAGGCGAGAGACTGCCTTGTAACCGAGTTCAAGACCATCAAGCGCAATCAATCGCTGGAATTCACATCGGGCTATTCGTGGACAACGATTCTGTTCAAATTCCCTCGGAAACGCGGAGAGGCCTTAACGTAGCACGCGAGCGCGTGGAGTGGCAGCTTCGCGAGGAACCAGACGGCAATATCGGCGAGCGACTCCGTGCAGCCATCGTCGCTTCGGACGGGCGCAGCTAGAGCCTGTTTACGGGGCCCGGGCCGAGGCTAAGGTGAAACCGTTCGATATCGAGGGCGAGCTTGAGGAATTGGCGGATTACTTAATTTGAAGGCCACATGTATCTGTGGCGTCCTCCGCGCAGATAATGACCGAAGTCCGCGATGATGCTGCTTGGTAATGAGATCACGCAATGAGGACCAAGTTTGGTTCGCAGTCACCTCTCTACCTTCATGCGGTCGGGGAAAGATGAATATCGCCGACGTGAACCATCGAGTGCCCTCCAGAATCTGTGCGAGGTCTTCAAGTGCGGTACGGGCCCATTCGTACGTCCCACGTTGCACAGGGTTGAGCGAATCGTTGGCGCATGACACGAGACAACAACAGCAACTCGCTCCGGCCGGGCATCGTCCTCTCAGGCGCGCTCTTCAATGAGCCGATGCGCATCGTCACGGCCGATTCATCCGGCGCCACCAGATGGACACTGGGGTTGGTTGGCGTCCATTCAGAACGCTTTCGCAGCGTTACTCTCGACGAATCGGATCTGAGATCTCTGACCGCTGTTGGCGGAGCACACTCGTTTGACGGCGACCCACACCTATTGCGGTTGGGGCTTCAGGCTTATGCGCTCGGAATCGCCTGGGAGTTTGATCCCTACTTTGGTCTTTCGATTTCCCGTGTCGATCCGCTTCCCCATCAGCTGGCAGCGATATACGACCACCTTCTCAAGGTCGCTCGTGTTCGCTTTCTGCTCGCCGATGACGCTGGAGCCGGCAAAACCATCATGGCTGGTTTGCTAATACGTGAGCTGAAGCTTCGTGGATTAGCCGAACGCATCTTGATTGTCGGGCCAGCAAACCTTGGTTTTCAGTGGCAGCGCGAGTTGAAGGAAAGTTCGACGAAGAATTTCTTGTCCTCAAGGGCAACGACATTCGCGACCAATTCGGGGTAAATCAGTGGCTCAAGCAGAAGCAGGTCATCGCCTCGCTTGATTTGGCCAAGCGCGAAGACATTCTCCCGGGTCT
>CAWAFO010000006.1:0-104894 GCA_963781395.1 uncultured Pseudomonadota bacterium | reverse complement strand
AGAGACCTTGTTCTAACCAATGGCTTCAACGGCTGGGCGGTTTGGATCGAGGGAATCAGCCCAGCAAATTGGCCCGAGTAGGGCGCACATTTCTGTCCGAATTTGAGGCTGCCTCAAGGGCCCGACCTGAAATCGTTCGTTCCGTGCTCGTCCTCATTTTGAGGAGCCTGAACGAAGGGTCTCTTCCAGCCAATGAGGTGGCACTCCAAAGTCTTTCGTGGCGGGGACGTGTAGGTGAATTCGATGTTCTCCTTCACTGCGCAGATCGACTTGAAGGGTCCCGTCAAAAGCATTCGCGCCGGAGATTGCTTGCGCACTGCGCTGCGCGCGTGGCGCTTTGGGATTTGGATTTGGCGGACCGGCTATTGGCAGAACGACCAGAACGTGTAATCGAGCCGTGGGATGTTCTGCGTAGCATCGCTCGCGAAAGACTATGGCAGAACGGTACTCCGTGTACGTGGCGCGACGGGACGATGCAGGAGTTCGATGGAATAGAGGAAACCCATTCTGTGTACCTTGTCGGCATAGACGACACGACAAGGGTCCGGCGGCGCTTGTGGTCGGCCCAAGCGGCGGTGTTGCTTCCACTTCTGGAGGAGCGTCGGCAGGCACTTATTCCTCGAACTAGCCGGTATCTGCGTCCACCTTTCCAGATGGTGACGGGCGAGGCCATTGCAGACCTATCCGAGTTGGAGATTGGGCAGATCTGTTATTTCTTGACAGGGACGGTGCAGACCACGGACTCAAGCGGACGTTTCGGTTCCTCCGCGATGTGCGAAACGCTCTAGCTCACCTTGAGCCGATTTCCGCGCAGGAAGCGCTGAGCGACGAGATCTTGACTTAGGCTAGATGGGCCACCGCCAATATAGCGGACTAGGGAATCAATTTGAACGCACCGGCTAAGAAGGTTCTCATTCACTTCGGAGCGAAGCTATCGAAGCTTGAGGTGTTCTAGTTTCCTACGTCTTCTCACGCGTGGAAGCCGCGAGGCACTCGACTATTTATTGCGGCATCGTGAAACGTCATTGAACCGATTGCGCCCCGACTAGGGAGCGCTAGATCATTTGCGGCGGGTTCCTGGCATCGACGCGTCACCTGAGGCGGGAAAAGGTCAACGGTGAATCTTCCAAAGCGGCACAGATCTTTTCCTTCTTGAAAGTTGACCCGGCAGTGGTAGCTCGCGTCGTATCCCCTTCGCTCGAAGAAATTGAGAGACTTCGCCCGCCACTCACCAGCGGGGAGAGAATCTTTCTGAATTATCTGCTCGCACAACTTCCCATAGTTGGGAGGTCTACCTCCAACCGCATCTCAACGGATTGCGTCCGGATTTTGTCCTGTTGCATCCACAGCGCGGCATTGCGGTATACGAAGTTAAGGATTGGGATCTCGGCGATATGGATTACTTCGTCGACCAAAGAGAGGGACGCGCTCCACGACTGATGGCGCGACGGGACGGAAAGGTGTTCTCTTTAGAGAAGCAAAATCCAATCCCGAAGATCGACCTTTACAAGGACGAAATCTACGCATTGTATTGCCCACGTCTCCCGTCGCGCGATGGCTTCGGTTCTATTGTCGCCGGGGTAGTGTTCCCATTCGCGTCTGAGGCGGAAGTACTCAGGTTACTCGGGCCATTGCGCGCCTACTATGGACATGACAAATACGCATCGCTGTATCCAGTAGTTGGCCAAGAGACGTTGGCTGACGAAAGCAAGTCAAAATTCAAGAAGCACGTCTTGCCAAGCATCTACCGCGAAGATGACCGGATGAACGATTTGGTGGCGTCCGATCTGCGGCACTGGTTGGTCGAACCGGCTTTCGCTGCGGAGCAGCGCAGACCGCTTCTCAATGATCTCTCGCCAACTCAAAGAAGGTTGGTGACAACCCGGACTGCGACGGGCTATCGGCGGGTGCGCGGCCCGGCGGGAAGTGGAAAAACCTTTGTGCTGGCCGGGCGTGCCGCCATACTCGCGGGCGAGGAAAAGCGGGTCTTGGTCATCACATTCAATATCACGCTAATCAACTACATTCTCGACATGGCCGTCCGATTCACCCAGTCGGGCAAAGTGCGAGACCGAATCGTCGCGTTGAATTTTCATTTGTGGTGCCGACGGGTTGCCGAGCAGTCGGGCCATTACGCGGACTATAGGGAACTGTGGGCTGAACATGGTGACGCCGACGAGGTGCTCAAGGGCCGTTTGGCCCTGAAGACTCGGGAGTGGCTACAGAGCATGGAAGTTGAGGAACGATGGGATGCCATCCTGGTAGATGAGGGTCAAGATTTCGAGCTTTCATGGTGGCTCACATTGCGCCAAGCGCTGGTGCCCAGCGGCGAGGCCCTGCTTTGTGCCGACAAGGCGCAGAATATCTACGAAGTTCCGGTTTGGACGGAGGAAGAGATGACCGGAGCTGGCTTCCGAGGGGAATGGGGTACATTGGATGGGTCGTATCGACTGTCTCCAGCCTTGTGTGACCTTGCTGCCGCGTTTCTCGCGCAGTACTTCCCAAAGCTAGAAGCGGAGCCGCCGAAGTCGAAAGCGGGGCAATTCGAGTTTAAGACCGTGCTGAAATGGTGGCAGGCATCGCAAGAAGAGGCCGCCCAGCGCTGTTTCGACGCCCTGGTGGACATGGTAACTCAATCTGATCCGCCGATTGCATGGGCAGACTTCACGTGTATCGTCGAGGACGAGACTATCGGAATGGAGGTCGCGCGCCTACTCAGATACAACAATGTTGGCGCAATACATACATTTGGTCAGGGAGAAAGCCCCATAGAGAAATACTATGACGGTCAGAGAAAAAAGCAGGCGTTCTTCAAGGGAGATTCCCGGGTAAAGCTGACCACGATCCATAGCTTCAAAGGCTGGGAATCGAAGGCATTAGTTGTACATATTGCGCACGGTAAATCGCCAAGTGCTCTGGCACTTGCATATGTCGGGATGACCCGCTTGAAACGCGATGACATTGGCTGTTACTTGACCGTAGTCTGTACGGCTCCTGAGCTTGCGGAGTACGGTCACCGATGGCCGGTGTTTCAGGACTTGCGCTTGCCTAAGCCACTTGCCAATTGACCCCGGAGCGATTGCAAGCCGCGTATCGGCCATTGTGTGGAGATCCGGTTGTATCTGTCGATCCCATGCTGGGCAGCTGTTTGCTCCCAGATTAACCAGGCGCCGGGAGAGCGTATAGCAGTGGGATTCTGTAGGAGCACCGGCCGATTCGCAGGCGTCGTCGACGACGGTCAGACACTCGAGTTCCTGGCCGTTGGCACAGGAGTCGAACACGAAGTCGTAGGCCCAGACGTGATTGGCGGCCCGCGGCGGCAATGGCCGCGGTCGATTCGCAGCGAGTCGGCGGCGCGGTCGCTTGCGCGGCAAGCCGAGGCCAGCCTGGCGCCACAGCCGACGTGCGCGATTGATGCCCATGTTCAGTGCCTCTCGGCGCAGAAAGAAGCGAATGCGGCGGTACCCGTACCGCGGGTACTGCGCAGACAGTCGACGCATCGCCGCCAGCGCTGCCGCGTCCTTGTCCGGTTGCCGCAGGCGATAGCCCAAGGTCGAGCGCGGCACAGCAAGCAGCCCACAGGCACGTCGTTGCGACAGCTCGCGTTCCTGAAGGAAACGCGCTTGGTCGCGGCGCCCCCGTGGGCTCACCATTTTTTTTCGATTCACCTCGCGCATCAGGTCAACTTCGAGGTCGCGCTCGGCGAGCAGGCGCTTGAGCTTGGCATTCTCGAGCTCCAAAGCCTTCAACCGCTTCGCATCCGCGGGCGCGAGCCCGGCGAAGTGCTTACGCCACAGGTACAGCGTCTGCTCGCTAACCTTGTGCTTCTTGGCGGCTTCGGCGACCGATGTGCGGTCGGCCTCCCGCAGTATCGCCACCATCTGTTCGTCGGAGAATCGGCTTTTGCGCATGGACTCCTCGCTAGCGAAGGAGCCATTTTTCCAGAAACGAATGGTCCGATAAATCGGCTCAGGTCAGGCTCATGGCCCAACCCACAATGGCCCGGGAATAAACATCCAGAATGGCCGCCAAGTACAGCCAGCCCTCGCGTGTTGGGATGTACGTCACGTCGCTGAGCCAGCAAGCATTGGGCCGCTCCGCCTTGAAGTACCGCTTGACCAAGTTCGGTAGCACTTCCTTCGTATTGCGCGAGTCGGTCGTTACTCGGAAATGCCGGATCGCCCTGGGCAAAATTTGCGCTCTGCGCATGAGCTTGGCCACCGTGTTACGACAGCACGCAATCCCCTGAACCGAGAGTTCCGCGTGCACTCGCGGTGCGCCGTACGTCTTGCGGCTAGCCAAGTGGACTTCACGGATCTTGGTGGTCAACGACGATTGCCGCTCCTCCCGGACGCTGGGCGGCCGGCTCCGGGATGCGTAGTACCCACTGGGTGGAATTCCCCCACTTTCCCGCACACCTCCAATTGCTAGTTTGGCATTAATGGATGTGTGCGGGAAAGTGGGGGAATTCCACTTG
The DNA here is from genome assembly GCA_963781395.1 of uncultured Pseudomonadota bacterium. Lineage (GTDB taxonomy): Bacteria > Pseudomonadota > Gammaproteobacteria > Burkholderiales > Casimicrobiaceae > VBCG01. Next base: position 100,417 of record CAWAFO010000006.1, on the reverse strand, counting down.
CTCTAAGCTAGAGTCGGCGTGTCCATATCGATGAGTATTGTGCGCCCTGCATTTGCCCGCTCGGCGGCGATCCGTATTGACTTGCTCGCGCACGTTCGGGCCGTCCAATTCCGCGCCAATCAGCACGGTGGCAGCGATGGGGGTATCGGTGGGATATCGAAATATTGCGCCGGGCTAATATGAAGGCCGCCCTCGGTACGAGCCGGACTATAGCGATACATGGCCGTAGCGAAGTCTTCGGTTTTCTGAGGGAGCTACCCCATGAGCAATCCGCGTGTCACCATCGAAGCCAAGGCTCTTTTCGCGACATTGCGCAAGGTGTTCCCGCACCTGCGCAGGAAAAAGGTACTCCAAGTCGTGCTCTCGTTTGATGGTGAGCAGTTCTGCGTTGATTTTCAAGGCGCACAATACGGCGCGCACGGAGTGGGCGAATGGAAGGGTACGGCCCGCTTGAGCCTGGTGCTGTTTGAAGCGATTGTTAAAACGCAGCTAGAAGATACAATTGTCTTTGAGTACCGCGATGGCAGGTTGCGCGTCGGCAAAACCTCTGTCGCCGCGCAGTGGCAAGATCTGCCCGGCATGTTTCTGGATCTCGCGATCGACATTTCGGAGACGGATTTCCTGGCGATTTGCTTGGCGGCTCCTCCGGCTCGGGTCATAGCAAGTGGACTAGGCCCGCGGTTCGAGCACGCTAAACAACAACTTGGCAAGAGAATCGACCAAGCTAGCGACTCACTCCGCGAATATGGGAACTTCCGAGAAAAAATCGAATGGATAGTCTTGGACGATTTAAAGGATCGCGGACGAAGAGAATAGGTTATTGATTCAAGTGTCCTGACGTCCTTCGAATGAAGTGACGCAAGTACTCCTCTGGCGCGGCAAAGGACGGATCTTGGTTAATTCCTCACTTTGCTGCCCCCAAAAAGCTCCCGGGTTTGGGGCGAATTCATAGGCATAGTAGTAACGAAATTGTCCGAACTCAACTTCGACTCCCCATTCCATCGATATGCGACGAGCGGGCCCCCGCGACCGGCGCTGAAGTCGACGCAGGCAACGTGCGGAGCTAGGGGCTCCGGGGTCCCCGTCCACCAGTAGTGGCCGAAGAATACGGGCTCAGCATCGTTGTATCCCAGCAAGGCCGATGCCGGAATTGGGGAATCTGGCAGCAACCCTTGATCCGCGTCGCCCACGATGGCGGCTTTGCGGAAGGTCGTGGCGGTCGTGTCCCACCAACGCGTCCGTACTGCATATCGCGGATGCCTGTCCTTGTCCACGAACGCATGACCGCGTGGCAGCGGGATCTCCATTCCCTTGATCAGCGTTTCAATCGCGTGATGCTCTGGAGATCCGTGGCGACTGGCCGCGGTGACGAGCGCACGGTCAATTCGATTGCCGGGCAGCAGGCGCGGCGCCAGATTCGACATGGATTCGGGATGCCAGCAGGCGTGTATCACTCGCAGTCCCGGTAGCTCTATCCACACAGGCAGCGTCAGAAACCAGTCGATAAGTTTGGCGTGTTCGTCGGGATTGTCTTCGACCTCCTCCAGAAACTTGACGTGCTGGCTGCGATGCTTGTCATTGCGCGGGCGCAAATGCTTCCCGTCGTGCTCAGGGTCCGGAGTATGCCAGGCGATCGCATTGAATTCGTGGTTGCCCATCACCGCCAAGGCGGTGCCTGCTTCGGTCATCTCGCGGACGATGCGGACGGTGCGCAACTGACCGGGTCCGCGGTCGATCAAGTCGCCCACGAAGATGGCGGCGGAATCGGGATGGCGCCAGGCGCCTAGTCGATGCCGGTATCCCATTGTCTTGAGCAGGGCTTCGAGCTTGTCGGCGTGGCCGTGAATGTCTCCGATGATGTCGTATCTCATAGCCACCATCTTGCCAGCTCGCAGGCTCATTGGACGAGCTAGATGCGTAATGCAAGGGGCCCTCGAATTCAGCTGTTCAAATTGCGCACGACAGGATTTGGAGTCCACTAGGTACCGTGTTTCGCTAAGGCTCATCCGCTGAGCCACGTGAGACTCATAGTGAGAATTGTCGCAATCAATCGCAACTCAGGTCAGGAGAGTCTCGTGCCCGGCATCCGACTATGGAATTGCCTTCTGCCTCCCGCCGCTTCAAACCCGAGGAATGCGCCGCGGCATCCCGTATGGCCAAGACACCGGAGCTCTCAACGCATGCGGGCATCGTCAAGGAGGTTCGCGATGAGCGCGACAAGTGAGTGCGACTCCGACTGCACCAAGATTCAGCGGTGGCGTCGGGCAACGACAGTGCGGCGAATGCGGCCGCGCCTCAACTGGCCGACTGCTCGCGTGCGGAGCAAGCCGAGAAACATTACTTGGCCATCATCAACGATCTGGGACGCGAGGCACGGAAGAACGAGACAATGGAGGCGTTCACGGACGTCCTTTGCTGGACGCTTGCCCGCGTCATCGTTCACTATGACAAGCCGCAGATTACGGGGGACATCCTGAAGCGCGTGGGCAACTACACGGCGTATCTGGGCGAGATTGAGAGGGCCGAGCAGGAAGCCGGGAAATCGAAGGAGGAGGGTCACGTCCCGCATTGACGCGACCGGCGCGATAATTGCTCGGAGTTCAGGCTAGGGCTCAAGCGCCTCCAAGGTGGTTTTCGCGGCATGAACCGACTCGAACGCTTCTACAAGATCGACCAGCTGCTGCAGGATCGCACGGTCGTAAGCCGGAGCGACTTTCTCGACGAGCTTGAAGTGTCGCCCGCCACCTTCAAGCGGGACCTCGAGTACATGCGCGACCGATTCCACGCCCCGGTCATTTGGGACGCGGACCTGCGCGGCTATCGGTACGAGAAGCAGTCGAAGGGCGTGCGCAAATTCGAGCTCCCGGGACTCTGGTTCACCGAAGACGAAGCGTATGCGCTGACCATGATGCAGCATCTGCTGGCGTCACTGGACCATGGCGGGCTGATCGGACCGCATATCGCGCCGCTGGTGGCCAGGCTGGACGCCATCCTGGGTGCAGGCGATGCCTCCGTCGCCGAAGTACGCAAGCGCATACGCCTGATTTCGTTCGGTTCGCGCCGGATGCCGCTGGAGTTCTTTTCGATGGTGGGCTCGGCCCTGTTCAAGCGCCGTCGGCTGCGCATCGAGTATTACGCGCGCAGCACAAACTCGCATACGTCCCGCGAGGTGTCGCCGCAGCGGCTCGTCCACTATCGGGAGAACTGGTACCTGGACACGTGGTGCCATCTTCGCAACGACTTGCGCAGCTTTTCCGTCGACGGCATCCGCAAGATCGAACCTGTGGATCTCGCGGCCAGGGAGGTCTCGCTTCGCTCGCTCGACGAGTACTTGCTCGACAGCTATGGCATCGTCCGCGGCGGCGAAGCGCAGCGTGCCAAGCTGCGGTTCACGGCCGAGCGTGCGCGCTGGGTGGCCGCCGAAATCTGGCACCCGGACCAGAAGGGATCGTTCGATGTCCAGGGCCGTTACCTCCTCGAGCTGCCGTTCCGCGACGACCGCGAATTGGTGATGGATATCTTGCGGCATGGGTCCGCGGTGGAGGTTTTGGCGCCCCCACTCCTGCGGGCGAAAGTGCGCGCGGAGCATGAGGCCGCCGCGGGCTCCAATTCATGATGAAACGGGCCGTGGCAGAGCGGGCGTACGCGCGCAGCGTGCGGCGCTGATTGTCGGCGCCGGGTCGAGTTCGCTACAACGGGAAATCGCAAAGTGGCCCGCGCGCTGCCTGACGGCTGGGAGACTCTCGAAGCTTCGGGTGCCGCCACATTCGAAATCCCGACGCTGCGCCGGCTGGCTGCCGAACTTCCCGATGACTATACGGTGTTCCATGGCGTTCACTGGACTCGGCTGGAGCAGGGATTCTCGGTATTCGGCGAGATCGACTTCATCGTCCTCGGGCCCCTCGGGCAGGTCGTCCTGATCGAGCAGAAGTCCGGCGCGCTCGAGGAAACGCCCGAGGGACTATTCAAGCGATATTCCGACAAGCGCAAGAGCGTCAACGGCCAGATCCAGCGCTCGATCGAGTCGCTGCAATCCCGCTTCCGGCAGGGCTACCAGGGCCGGCGCCTGGTGCTCGACTATCTGCTGTATTGCCCCGAGTATCGTGTGCGGAGCCCGGCAACCGCAGGCATCGCGCCGGAACGCATCGTGGATGCCGAGAAGGCCGACCGGCTCGCCACCGTTCTGGTCGCGGTAGTCGAAGCACAGCCCATCGCGCAGCAGGCGGCGTCGCGTTCGGAGCTGCATGCATTTTTTTCCAGCGAGCTCGAACTCGCTCCAGACCCGGGGGCGATGGCGGCGCATGCGCGCAACGCGATTACGCGGTTGTCCGGTGGACTTGCGACATGGGCGCGCCGGCTGGAATTCGAGCCCTTCCGGATGCGCGTCATCGGCACTGCGGGTTCCGGCAAAACACAGCTTGCATTGCGCATTCTCGAAGATGCGGCTGCGGTTGGCCTGCGCGCGCAGTACGTCTGCTTCAATCGCCCGTTGGCGGATCGCATAGCCGCTATCGCTCCGGCCGGCGCGAAGGTGTCCACCTTTCACATGCTCGGCGACCGGTGCCTGCGCGCAGCCGGCATGATTCCAGATTTCAGCGAACAGGCCATTTTCGATCGGCTCGCCAGTGCTTACGTCGAGGCCCCGCTGTCGCCGGAAGACGCGGTCGACGTCCTGGTCGTCGACGAGGGACAGGACTTCGAGCAAGCCTGGGCGGACGCGTTGTTTTCGCGCCTCGCGCTTGGTGGCAAAGGATGGTGGCTCGAAGATCCGATGCAGAATCTCTACGACAGGCCGCCCGTCGCACTTCCCGGATGGGTGACCTTGCGTGCGGACATCAACTATCGGACTCCGCGCGACGTGTTGCAGCGAGTAACGCTGCTGACGCAGCCGGGAACTCGCGTGCAGGCGGCGAGCCCGCTGGCTGGCAACGGCATCGACATCGCGACATACCGCGATTTTGGCGAGCTCTCAAAGGCGACCGTCGCCGCCGTCGAAGGCGCGCGCAGAGAAGGATTCGCGCCAGGCGACGTGGTCCTGCTGACATTCTGTGGGCGGGAACGATCGAGGCTCATGCCCTTTGACCGTCTGGGCTCGTGCACGCTGCGGCGATTCGATGGCCGCTACGACGATCTTGGCAACCCGCTCTACCAGGACGGCGAGATCCTCATCGAGACCGTATTCCGGTTCAAGGGCCAGTCAGCGCCATGCGTCATCCTCACCGAGATCGATTTCGAGTCCGTGGACGAGCGGATTTTGCGGCGCCTTTACGTGGGCGCGACCCGCGCCAGCATGAAGCTGTCGTTCGTGATGAGCGAGCGGGCCGCCGGGCTGCTGCTGGCAGCGGCGGATTGACCGGCGGCAGCTGGCCGCGGGAAATCCCGGCCACCGCAGCGAGCCTGGCTCGCGTGGTGAGCCAGTAGCCGCATAGGATTGACTCGGACACCGCGTTTTCGTCGCCGATTTAGCCTCACTTGCGGGCGACGCTAAATAACACCGCTAAACGAGGCGTTGGCTTCAGGAGTTGACGATGACTCAGGACACGACGACTAGCTTGCACGAACTTGCCGGCATTGATCTCGATTTCCGGCCCGATTCGTATTTTTGGCCGATGGGCGCGGAAACGCACCTGCTGGCGCGGATGAAGGGCGCCGAACGCAAGGCGGCGCTGCAGCGCCACATCACCGCCGGCCGGAGGGATGCCATCCCCGACATTCTCGCCCGCTCGAAGCTGGAGGAGGAGGAACGCCGGGCCATCGGCCGAATCCATCCGCGGTTTCTCGGCGGCGAGTTCCTGCCGGACCTCGGCAAGAATGAAGTGACGATCGCGCGCATCACGATCCAGTCGACGACACAGGACGTCACCTGCGTGCTGGCGCGCCGCTGCAGACACCGGATTCATTACCGGGTTGTCGACGAATACGATGGCGACACGCTGTCGGAAACGTCAACGCGCACGTCGAGTCAACCGCTGACGCTCGGCGCGCTGGAAGCGTTCTTCAATGGGGCGTGGTCCCTTTTCGATTGTCTGGAATGGAATTTCCGCGACGAGGGTTATCCGTTCGCCAACATGGTCAATTTCTTTGCTGTCGATTCGCAGTTCTATCCCGACATCAGCATGCTCTATCTCACCCGTTTCATCGAGTGGTCATGCCGGTTTGACGATAGAAACGAGGTGCAAGATGAGTGCGTTTGACGCCGGCTCGACGGGTCGGCACGGAGGCCGATAGCCATGCCGAACATGCTGACGAAATCCAAGATCATGGCGGGGCTGCAATGTCCCAGGCGGCTGTGGTTGCAGGTGCATCGGCGCGACCTCGCCGCAGTAGTCGATTCGCCTGGGATCCGGCAGGGCAACGAGGTCGACCGCATCGCGCAACGGCTCTTCGCCGGCGGCGTGCTCATCGACGGCCGCACGCTTCAGGAGTCGGTGGCGCTCACTGCCCGAGCCATTGCGCAATCGCAATTGCATATCTACCAGGCCACGGCGGCCGCCGAAGACGTGTTGATCAGGGCCGACATCCTGTCTCGCACGCCTGAAGGCTGGGTGCTCACCGAGGTCAAGGCGGCGACTGCGCTGAAACCCGAATATGTGCCGGACGTCGCCGTTCAGCTCTGGGTGCTGCGCAATGCCGGCATCCCGGTCATCAATGCGCAACTTGCGCACGTTGATCGCGATTTCGCTTATCCGGGGGACGGAAGGTACGAGGGCTTGCTGAAGATCGTCGACGTGACGGCTGACGCGGAGGCGCTCGGGTCGCAGGTGACGGCATGGGTAAAGCAATTTCGTCGGGTGGTGGAAGCGTCGGAACCCATCTGTGAAACCGGCGCGCACTGCAATGCGCCGGTTTCGTGCGAGTTCCGGGACCATTGCGATCCGTACAAGTCGAGCGAGCATCGGCCGGACGTCTTGCCGCGGATCGCCGTGGACAAACTGGCGAATTGGCGGACGCGCGGCATCTTCGAGCTGGTGCAGGTTCCCGATGACGAAATCAATGATCGGCAGCGAGTGGTCAAGAGCGCCCACCTTCAGCGCTCACGTATCGTCGGCGAGGCGCTGGGGCCGCTGCTTTCGCAACTCCCTTACCCGAGGTATTACGTCGATTTCGAGACCAGCAATCCGGCGTTGCCGAGATTCGCCGGGATGCGCCCATACGCACAAATCACCTTCCAGTGGTCGTGCCACGTCCAGCGCACCTCCGGCGCGCTCGAGCATCGCGGATTTCTGGCTCCCGATTCACAGGACCCTCGGGAGCGTTTTGTCCGCTCGCTGATTGAGGTGGTGGAAGCGGATGGGCCGATTTGCGTTTGGTACGCGTCGTTCGAGAAGGGCCGTCTTGCCGAGCTTGCGCGTGACTTGCCGGCGTATTCCGGCGCGATCGACGCCATCATCGACAGGATCGTCGATCTTCACCCGATGTTCGTCGAGCACTACTACGACCCCGGAATGAACGGATCGTGGTCGCTCAAGGCTGTGCTGCCGACCGTCGATCCGGCCCTGTCGTACGCGACGCTCCCCGGCATTCGTGACGGCGGCGGCGCGATGGATGCGTATCTCGAACTCGTCGACCCTGATGCCGATCCGTCGAGGCAGGCGGACCTGCGCGAGCAACTCATCCGCTACTGCCGCCACGACACGCTGGCCATGTTCCGGATGGCTACGAAGTTGGAGGCCGATTGGGTTGCTGGCCGCGGACCGTAGCGGAGCAGGGCGGATCGGCCGACCGGCGCCGCTTGACAAGTACAGTAGTACTGGCGTAATTAGCTGTATGAAAGGCGCGAACGTCCCCGAACGTACCTACACCCTCGACGAGCTGTGCACGCTGTCCGAGCTGCCGAAGCGCACCGTCCGTTACTACATTCAGCTCGGCCTGGTCGACCGTCCCGTTGGCGAAACGCGGGCCGCTCATTACACGAGCCGCCACCTGGAGCAGCTGCTGCTGATCCGGAAGTGGACGGACGCCGGCGTGTCGCTGGAAAGGATCGGCGACCTGCTGCACGGTTCGACGCCGCCGGTCCCGCCAAGACCGCGCGGCACAGGAACGGTCGAAGTGTGGAGTCACCTGGTGGTGGCGGACGGGATCGAGGTCACGCTCGAGCCGTCACGCGCAGGGCTGACGCCGGAACAGGCGCGGGAATTCTTCCAGGGCGCATTGACGCTCTATCAGAACATCAAGAACAAGGACTGAACATGGACCAGAAAGCGGCGATTCTCAAATCGGTGACCGGCGAGGCGATGGCGCTTCAGGGCGTCACTGCCAAGGGCAAGCTCAACGGTCTGCTGTTCGAGCTCACGGTCGAGCAACGCTATCGCAATGCCACCTCGACCAACATCGAGGCTGTTTACACGTTTCCGTTGCCGTCAGTGGCCGTCCTGCTCGACTTCGCGGTGCAGCTCAATGGGAAGCTGCTGACCGGCATCGTAGTGGAAAAGAGTGCGGCTGAGGAACAGTACGAGGAGGCTCTTGAAAAGGGCGATACCGCGATCATGCTGGAGCGCGCCGGCAACGGTCTCTGCACCGTCAATCTCGGGAACGTGATGGCGGGGGAGGAAGCGACGATTCGCTTCCGCTACGCGCAGCTATTGCGATTCGAGCACCGCAGCGTACGCCTCGCGGTGCCAACCGTCATCGCACCCCGGTATGGCGATCCGTCGGCGGGGGGACTGCAGCCCCATCAACAGCCGATCAACGACCTGGCGGTCGCTTATCCGTTTGCGTTGACCGTCGATGTGTCCGGATCCATTGCCAAAGGACGGATCACTTCGCCCTCGCACCGGATCGCCACCGTTGCCGGTGACGACGGCGTCACGATATCCCTTGCGCAGGACGCCTACCTGGATCGCGATTTCGTCCTGGCCATCGATGATCTCGCCGCGACGCCCCTGACAACCGTCGCCCGTGACGGGAACGGTTACGTGACACTCGCGAGCTTTTGCGCCGATGTGCCGCGCGACCAGTCGGAGGCACCCCTTCAGCTCAAAGTCCTTGTCGACTGTTCCGGCTCGATGAGCGGGGACAGCATGGAAGCCGCGAGGCGCGCACTGCACCGTATATTCGCGGGCCTCACGCCGGCGGACAAGTTCACGCTGTCTCGATTCGGCAGCACGGTGCATCACGATTTCGACACGTTGAGGGCGGCGTCACCGGAGGTCGTCAGAAAATGCGCGAAGCACTTGGCGGCAATGTCCGCGGATCTGGGCGGCACTGAAATGGAGGCCGCGCTGCGTTCGGTCTTCGCATTGGGCGGCAGAGAAGGCGCGGCGGATGTGCTCCTCATCACCGATGGCGAAATCTGGAAAGCCGATTCGCTGGTGGCCGCGGCGCGCAAAGCGGGGCAACGGGTGTTCACCGTCGGCATCGGGGCGGCACCGGCCGAAGGCGTGCTGCGTCAGCTCGCCGAAGCAACGGGTGGCGCATGTGAGTTCGTAGCACCCAGCGAGGATGCCGAGGCCGGCATCCTTCGCATGTTCGCCAGGCTGCGCAGTCCGCGTGTGGATCATGCCGATGTGACTTGGCCGGCGGAGCCGACGTGGGTTACGCCCATGCCGCGAGGTCTCTTCGGCGGCGAGACGATTCACGTTTTCGCGGGCTTTGACGCCGCGCCGACCGGCGAAGTGGCGATGCACCTCGTGCCCGCCGATAGCAGCGAGTCGCTGGTATCGCGCGTGAATATGTCTGCCACCATTGAAGCAGGCGAGACGTTCGCGCGGATGGCGGGAGCCAAGCGCATCGAGACCGCGGATGCTGAGTCGCGCCTCGCGCTAGCGCTGCAATATCAACTGCTCACCGACTCCACCAATTTCATCGTCGTGCATGAACGCGCGGAGGGTGAGAAGGCGGTGGACCTACCACGACTGGCGCAAGTCGCGCAGATGCATGCGGCGGGGTGGGGCGGTGTGGGCAGCGTTCGATGCGTCGTGAGGAGCCTTCATTTCGATACCGCGACGTTCTGCCCCAGCCCCGCGGAACCTGGTCGAGCGTATTCCTCTGCCAGGACGGAGGCCCCGAAAAGCAGAGCTTCCAATATCTTTGAGTCATTTCTGCCAGCGCTCTTCCACGATCTGTTTGAAACCCCCGACCGGGCCGAGACCGTTGTCGCACTCGAGCATCTAGTGCGCTTCCTCGACGAGCAATATCGGCGCACGCCAAATGGCAGCTTGCCCCGCAGCCTTGCGGAACTGCGCCAGCTTGGCGTCGATGAGGCAACTCTCGACCTCCTCGCGACGCTCATCACAGATGACACGGCCGAGGAGACCGTCGTGCGCGCGTTCCTCGAAACGCTCGAATCGGTGGCGAAGACAGGCGGGCGCGTCTCGGCAACTGCAGCGCGCACTGCGCAACCAGTTCAAGACTGAGGAAGAATATGTCGAGGTTCGTCGTGCCGTAAAGCAGGATGTCCACGGCGCTTGCGTCGCATCGACATAGAACCCTGGTCGCGTTCTCGCTGATGGCTGCTGTTCATTTCCGGTGTCGTGTCCGGCTTCGTTGTCGGATTGGGCCTGATGATCTTCTGCGCGCACAGATATTTCTGTTCGCCTAGAAGCGTTGCCGGGGCGAAGCAGAATCCGGATAGAACAAGCCTTGCGCCTTTGGCTCGCGCGAGCCACGCTTTCGGATCGAATAGATTGCTTAGACCGCTGCGGGTTCCGGCTGCCTCCGATCCCGCCAGAGAACGAGTGCGGCGACGAAGGCAATGCCGGTGAGCAGCGTGCTGAGTGGCAGCCCAATGTGCAGAAACTTGTTCTCCGCCAGCCAATCGCCGATGGCCGTTCCTGTCGTGCGCGCCGCGGCGATCGCCAGCCAGTATGCGTAAGCCATCCGCAGGATGCCTCGGCGATAGATCAGGAGGGCCACGGCCAATACAACGCCGAGCATGAGGCTGGCGATCCCTTGTCCCATCATCTTCTCGAAGAAATCGCCCATCACGGTTCCGAACACACCGGCCGTCAGCATGGCGAGCCAATAGACCCCGCCTGTGTCCGGAAGCGCTTTGCGAACAGGATGCTGCCCGAGCTTGAACTCCGCGCGTGCAGACCACCACGCCAGAAACGCAATTGCCAGTCCCAAGCCGATGCTCAGCGTGAGTCGGTCGATGTTCAGTCCACGCCTGCCCGCCATGTAGTCGGCAATGTTGGTAGCACCGGTTCGCAAGATGATGATGCACAACCAATAGTAGCCATCATGCGTACGCCCGTCGAAGCGCTCGATCACATAGACTGCAACGAAGAGCGCGACGAGAATAGGCAAGCCGCCGATGAGTCCCAGGCCGCTGCTGTGGGCGTAGAAGTCGCCAAGATTGGTGCCGAAGATGCTGGCCAGCGTGATTCCGAGCCAGTAGCGAGGCGCGATGGTGGGGACGTGAGCTCGTTTCATATTTGGCTTAATTGCTGATGCCGCCAGAACAATACAGGGGCCGCTCCCGGCCCATTGCAGTCATCGCGCCGTTCCGCCCCATCCGGTCCAAGGTAGCCTGAAAGCGCCTTCTCACCCCACGGGCAGCGAATCGGCGAGGCGATGGGTGGATTTGTCGCCCCAATACGTTATTGGCGGCAAATGACGGAGACGTGTACTGCAGTACCATGGGCAAACGATGCTTGTTTACTCGGCTGAAGATGTTCAGACAATGCCGGTTCTCTTGTGGCACGCGACCGTCTTCATAGGAGGCATGTCATGACTCGCATACCGTACGCAACCTGCACATTCCTCATGACCTTTGGCCTTGGCTTAGCCTTGCTTCAATATCCTGCCCACGCGGCGGACACGGGCGCCGCGTGGAGCGCCAACGGCGGAACTGCCTGCGAGAAATATCTGACGCCCGCAGTCACGGACGCGATCCTCAGCTCTCGCGCGTCGCCCCCCAAGCGCACCGATCCCACGGCATGCAATAGCTACCCGATATATATCAAGCTGTCAGCGGCCAATGTCGCCTCTTTTCGCGCGCAGATGCCGCGCATCGCCGGCGCTCATCCGATCAATGGCATTGGCGACGCCGCATTCTGGAATGAGGCGGGCGCAGTGTCGGCGGTCAAAGGCGATCGTGGTTGCGTGATCAACGTGCTCGTTCCGGGTTCCACGAAGGTCACGGGCCAGGCGCTTGCGCAAAAACTCGGAGCGGTCTGCGATCAGCTATTCGCGCTTCCATAGGCCTTCGGGTAGATAGCGGGCGGATTCGAATCACAACCTCTGCCATTTGCCCGATTTCCAGGCGCTTCAAATCGCGTCAGCGGGGCCGACCGTCGCGGCCGGACCATTTTGATTCGAACGCGAGATGACATGAGCGCACGCGACGACGTCGTGTTCCTCCTCGATTGCGACAATACGCTGCTCGACAACGATCGCGTGCAGCAGGATCTGAGCGCGCATCTGGCGGTCGAGTTCGGCCCCGCGAATCGGGATCGGTATTGGAGCATCTTCGAGGCGCTGCGCACCGAGCTCGGCTACGCCGACTACCTCGGCGCATTGCAGCGCTATCGCCTCGACGCGATGAGCGATCCGGAACTCCTGCGGATGTCCTCGTTCCTGGTCGACTATCCGTTCGCGAGCCGGCTATACCCCGGCGCGCTGGCGGCCATCGTGCATCTTGGCCACTTCGGGACGCCGGTGATTCTCACCGACGGCGACGTCGTGTTCCAGCCACTCAAGATCCAGCGTTCGGGGCTGTGGAATGCGGTCGCCGGGCGCGTGCTCATCTACATCCACAAGGAACGCATGCTCAGCGAAGTCGAGAGGCGATTTCCGGCGCGCCACTACGTCATGGTCGACGACAAGCTGCGCATCCTCGCCGCGATGAAGGGACTGTGGGGCGGCCGGCTGACGACGGTGTTCGCGCGCCAAGGTCACTACGCGCTTGACCCGGCGAACGCCGCCGCGTATCCACCGGCGGACCTGACCGTCGAGCGCATCGGTGACCTCGTCGATGTCGATCCGGCGGTGCTACGCGGACGCTGCTGAGCGTGTCGTGCGCGACAGAACGCTGCGCGTGAGTTCGACAATTGACCCGCAAACGCGGGGCGCGCGAAAATCGATCATGACCGCTGCTTCCACGACCGTTGATGGCTTCGAGTCCACGTTCGCGACCGTCGCCTTCGTCGATCTCGCGGGGTTCAGCGCGCTCAGCGACGTGTATGGAGATGCGTCGGCCATCGCGGTGCTGACGCTTTTCGAGCAAATGGTGCGCGAGGCTCTCGGTCCTCTCGGTGCGCCGATCAAGTGGATCGGTGATGAAGTGATGTTCGGATTCGCTGATCCGAAAACCGCTCTTGGCGTGCTCGGACGTCTCTTGCCGGCTTGCCGATCCGAACCACGGATTCCGCTGACCAGGACCGGCATCAACCACGGTCCCGTGCTGCGCCGGGGAAACGACCTCTTCGGTTCCACGGTCAACGTCGCGGCGCGCATCGCCGCGATCGCGTCGCCGGGTCAGATGTTGGCAACGCAGCCCGTCGCCACCTTTGCGACAACGGCGGGAATCGTCGCCCGCGGCATCGGCAACGTTGCGCTTCGATCGATCGCCGACCTCGTGCCGCTCTTTTCCATTGAGTTGGCGCCGGCCGCTGACACTGCCTGGATCTGTCCCGTCTGCAAGATGCACGCGCCCTTCGAGGCCTACGTCAAGGCCACGCCAATGGGACCATGGTTTTGCTCCGACCGGTGTGCGGAGGCGTACGACCGGTCACCACAAACCTATCCTGGTGGACGGCAGGACGCCGGTCGCGCGCAGCCTTGACGTAACGGCGGAGCTCGAAGGCGCCGTTGCCGGCTACGCTAGGGCATCAACGCCCGCGCATGCCGCCGCAGATGCTCCTCGATGAAGGTCGCGATGAAGAAGTAGCTGTGGTCGTATCCATCGCGCATCCGAAGGTCGAGCGCGACGCCGGCAGAACTGCACGCCTCCTCGAGCAACTCAGGCTTGAGCTGGGTTTTGAGGAACGTATCAGCCGTACCCTGGTCGACCAGAATCGGCGGTCCCTTCCACCCGCGATCCGCGATCAGCGCGCTCGCATCGTATTCGCGCCAAGCCGCTCGATCCGGCCCGAGATAGCCCGAGAGTGCCTTCTCGCCCCAGGGACAGCGCATCGGCGAAGCAATGGGCGAAAACGCCGACACCGATCGATATAGCTCCGGATTGCGCAGCGCAAGGACCAGCGCGCCATGCCCACCCATCGAATGTCCGAAGATGCCGGTGCGCTGCGCGTCCACCGGAAACTCGGCTTCAATAAGCGCGGGCAACTCGCGCGTGATGTACGAGTACATGCGGTACCCGTTTGCCCACGGCGCTTGCGTCGCGTCGACGTAGAACCCGGCGCCCAGGCCGAAGTCGTAGCTATCAGATTCGCCCGGAAACCCGAGCCCGCGCGGGCTCGTGTCCGGCACCACGATGGCGAGCCCGAGCTCGGCGGCGACGCGCTGCGCGCCGGCCTTGACGATGAAGTTCTCCTCGGTGCATGTCAGGCCGGACAGCCAATACAGCACCGGCACGCGGCCGTGTTGGGCCTGCGGGGGCAGGAACACGCCGAAGCGCATCGCACAGCGCGTTTCCTGCGCCGCATGCCGGTAGACGCCCTGGACTCCGCCGAAGCAGAGGTTGCGGGCGACGTTTTCCACGCTCACGCGTGATACAGCGTGCCCTTCTGCTTCGCCGTGTGCGTGGCGAGCATGTCCATCAGCGGCGGCGACAGGCAGTCGTAGGGCTCGAGGCCGAGCTCCTTCAGCCGCTTGCGCACGTCGCCCATCTTGGCGGGATCGGCGCCCGACTCGATGATCGACGACACGAACGCCGCGAATTCCGGCGGCGACCAACCCGATTCGGGCGACAGCTCGGTGTGGATGAAGTCGATGCCGTACAGCGCGTGATCCTTGTTCTCGATGCGCCCGAACATGTGCGTGCCGCAGGCGGTGCAGGCGTGGCGCTGGATCGTCGCGCTGGGATCGACCACCTTCAGCTTCTGCTCGTTGGCGGTCACCTTGATGTTGTCGCGGCCGGTCACCGCGACTTGCGAGAACAGCGAGCCCTTCGGCTTCCAGCACTTGGTGCAGCCGCACACGTGATTGTGGGCCGATTGTCCCTTGACCGACACCGTCACCTTGTTGTCGGCGCACTTGCAGGACAGCGTGCCGCCGGCGAAGTTGGCGGCGGCGTGCTTGATGCCGTTGTCGACCGCGGGGTGGATGGAAGTTGCCATGTCGATGACCTCCTGTTGGTGAGTTGCCAGCGTAGTCGGCGCCGTTCGGCGTCGTTCCAACGAGCCTGTCGGATCGTCCGGTGTCAGAACTTGACCACCGCCCGTATCGACTTGCCTTCGTGCATCAAATCGAAACCTTCGTTGATCCGGTCGAGCGGCAGCACGTGCGTGATCAGGTCGTCGATGTTGATCTTCTTGTCCATGTACCAGTCGACGATCTTCGGCACGTCGGTGCGCCCGCGCGCGCCGCCGAACGCGGTGCCTTTCCACACCCGGCCGGTGACGAGCTGGAACGGCCGCGTCTTGATCTCCTGTCCCGAGCCGGCCACGCCGATGATCACCGACACGCCCCAGCCGCGGTGGCAGCATTCGAGCGCCTGCCGCATCACGTCGACGTTGCCGATGCATTCGAACGAGTAGTCGGCGCCGCCGCCGGTGAGCTCCACGAGATGCGGCACGAGGTCGCCCTTGACGTCCTTCGGATTGACGAAGTGGGTCAGGCCGAACTTGCGCGCCAGCGCTTCGCGTGCGGGATTGAGATCGACGCCGATGATCATGTTGGCGCCGACCATGCGCGCGCCCTGCACGACGTTGAGCCCGATGCCGCCCAGGCCGAAGATGACGACGTTGGCGCCCGGCTCGACCTTGGCCGTGTTGATCACCGCGCCGATGCCGGTGGTGACGCCGCAGCCGATGTAGCAGACCTTCTCGAACGGCGCGTCCTCGCGGATCTTCGCCAGCGCGATCTCGGGCAGCACCGTGAAGTTGGCGAAGGTCGAGCAGCCCATGTAGTGATGCACCGGCTTGCCGCCCAGCGAGAAGCGGCTGGTGCCATCCGGCATCACGCCCTTGCCCTGCGTGGCGCGGATCGCCGTGCACAGGTTGGTCTTGCGCGACAGGCACGACTTGCACTGGCGGCATTCCGGCGTGTAGAGCGGGATGACGTGGTCGCCCTTCTTCAACGTGGTCACACCGGGACCGACATCGACGACGATGCCGGCGCCCTCGTGACCCAGGATGGCGGGGAACAGCCCCTCGGGGTCGGCGCCCGAGCGGGTGAATTCGTCGGTGTGGCAGATGCCGGTGGCCTTGATCTCGACCAGCACCTCGCCCGCCTTCGGACCGGCGAGCTGGACCGTCTCGATCGTCAACGGCGCTCCTGCCTTGTGGGCGACTGCTGCGCGAACATCCACGGTGGTCCTCCCTCTTCGACTCAGTTAAGGAACAGCTCGCGCTCGAGGCGCAGGTAGGCGCGATTGGCGTTCTGCACGTGCAGGTCGGGATAGCGGTCCCAGCCCGCGAAACGGGGAAGATCGCAGCGCTCGCGCAATTCCGCAAGTCCCACGCCCTCGTGCAGCACCTCGCGCACGCGCGCGTCGAGTGCCTTCAGATAGGCATCGAAGGCCGCGATGTCCGCGCAACTGCCGAGCCGACCGTAGCTTGGCACGAGATGAACGCACCGTGTGGCGGCCAGCGACGCGAGCGTACTGCGCCATCCTTCGCCTGCCGTGTCCCGCAGATCCGGAATGCGGTCGATCGATACCAGGTTGCCGGCGATCAGCGTGCGGGTCGTCACGTCGAGCACGGCAAGCATTCCCACGGATGGCACCTCCGCCGGGACGACGATGCGCAGCGGTCGTCCGATGACGTCGAGCACCTGCGTGCGATCGACCAGCCGATCGGGCGTGACGACCCGGGATCCGTTCATGAAATCCTCGCCCATGACCTCGCGCAGCGTGGCCAGGCAGCCGTCGCAGCGAGCGGCCATCAGCGCGGCGGCGTTTCGGCTCATGAGTACCGGAATGCCGCGCGCCTGGAATGCCGCCGCACCGAACACGACTTCCTGGTCGGCATGCGTCAGCACGAGCAGGCGGATGGGCTGGCGTGTCACGCTCGCCACGGCGGCGATGATTTCGTCGCCCTGGCGTCGCGAGGCCCCGCTGTCCACGACCACCACGCCGCGCGGGCCGACCACGAAGGCGACATTGGCGACCCATCCGGCGTTGCTCCATCCGATTTCTCCTCCCTGGCCGGGAAGCGCGTAGACGCCGGGTGCGACGGCGACGGCAAGCGACGCCGCGCCGGGCGCCGGACTGATCAGTCCGAACGCCGCGAACAGCGTCGCGCCAATCCGCGCGATGCCCGTCCCCCATCGCACCACGCCCTTCGCGCTTGTTGCACCGCAGGGCAGCGGCGCCAATAGCGCACTCCAAGCCGCTCTACCGCACTGCAACATCGATTCGCGTGACACGATCGGAACAGCCAATTGTAGGAGCGTGGGGTGCGAACGAGGCCGGGCAAAGGGACGTGCGTAAGGCACCGAATGTACTGTTCAAATTGACAATGTGCAAACAGGGCGCGACACTGGCCGCACATTGCCTCGACGCGCTCCACGCGTACGCACACGCGGGCACGCCGGTTAGCGACATTTCGACTTGGCAATGGCCAACCAGGAGGGAGCATGAACAGGGCTCTGAGATCGTTGATCGACGGGACGCTTGCGCTGCTTTGCGCGGCCGTACCGATGGTTGCAGCGGCGAATGCGGACGTCGAGAAGAACATCGCAAATCCGAATAACTGGGCCATGCAGGCCGGCGACATGTACAACCAGCGTTACAGCAAGTTGACGCAGATCAACGCGCAGAACGTCGGCAAGCTGCAGGTGGCCTGGATGTTCTCGACCGGCGTGCTGCGCGGCCACGAAGGCTCGCCCCTGGTCATCGGCGACACGATGTACCTGCACACGCCGTTCCCCAACAAGGTCTTCGCGATCGACCTCGACACGCAGAAGATCAAGTGGCGATACGAGCCGAAGCAGGACTCGGCGGTGATCCCGCAGATGTGCTGCGACACCGTGTACCGCGGCCTGGCGTACGCCGAGAACAAGATCTTCCTGCAGCAGGCCGACAGCACGCTGCTCGCGCTCGACGCCAATACCGGCAAGGTCATCTGGTCGGTGAAGAATGGCGATCCCAAGCTCGGCGCCGTCAACACCAACGCGCCGCACGTGTTCAAGGACAAGGTGATCACGGGCATTTCCGGCGGCGAGTGGGGCGTGCGCGGCTTCCTGGCGGCGTACAACATCAACGACGGCCACCTGGTGTGGAAGGCGTACAGCACCGGGCCTGACGCCGAGATGCTGGTCGATCCCGACAAGACGATGGCCTGGACCGATGGATCGATGAAGCCTGTCGGCAAAGACTCGTCGCTGAAGACGTGGCAGGGCGACCAGTGGAAGACCGGCGGCGGCACGACGTGGGGCTGGTACAGCTACGACAAGGCGCTGAACCTCCTCTACTACGGCACCGGCAATCCGTCGACGTGGAATCCGGCGCAGCGGCCGGGCGACAACAAGTGGTCGATGACGGTGTTCGCGCGCGACGTCGACACCGGCATGGCCAAGTGGGCGTATCAGATGACGCCGTACGACGAATGGGACTTCGACGGGGTCAATGAAATGATCCTGGCCGACATCAACGTCAAGGGCAAGCCCACGAAGGCGCTGGTGCACTTCGACCGCAACGGCTTCGGCTACACGCTCGACCGCACGACGGGTGAGCTGCTGGTCGCCGAGAAGTACGACCCGGCGGTGAACTGGGCGACCGGCGTCGACATGAAGACGGGACGGCCGCAAGTAGTGCCGAAGTACTCCACCGCCCATAACGGACCGGACGTGAACAGCAAGGGTATCTGCCCGGCGGCGCTCGGCAGCAAGGACGAGCAGCCGGCATCGTTCAATCCGCGCAACGGCCGGTTCTACATCCCGACCAACCACGTCTGCATGGATTACGAGCCGTTCAAGATCGACTACGTGGCGGGCCAGCCGTACGTCGGCGCGACGCTGTCGATGTACCCCGCGCCCGGCGGCAACAACATGGGCAACTTCACCGTGTGGGACGCCGGCACCGGCAAGATCGTGCAGTCCAAGGCCGAGAAGTTCTCGGTGTGGAGCGGCGTTCTCACCACCGCCGGCGGAATCGCCTGCTACGGCACCCTCGAGGGTTACCTCAAGTGCGTCGACGCCAACGACGTGAACAAGGATTTGTTCAAGTTCAAGACGCCGTCCGGCATCATCGGCAACGTCTTCACGTACGAGCACAAGGGCAAGCAGTACATGGGCGTGTTCTCGGGCATCGGCGGCTGGGCCGGCATCGGCATGGCGGCGGGCCTCGAGAAGGACCAGGACGGGCTGGGCGCCGTCGGCGGCTACAAGGAACTGCGCGACTACACCGAGCTGGGTGGATCGCTCACCATCTTCGCACTGCCGAATTAGCGTGATGGGTACCGTCGCCGGCGTGGTATTTCCGCGCCGGCGACGCTCCGCCGTCGCCTCGCGCGATCCCCGAATGTCGCCCGACGTGGGTCTGTCGTGGCGATCCGATTCCACGATTCCAGGGTTTCCCCGATGAATGGTTCGTTCCAGGCGCGGCATTGCCTGCCGCTTTGCATGACGCTCTTCTGCGCGCTCGCTTCGGCGCAATCACCCGCGCCGCCCGCGGCTGCGGCAGCGGCTCCGGCCGCGAACGCGCCCGCAGCGGCCGCTGGGACCAAGCTGTACACGGTTGTCGACGGCTACAAGGTCGATCACAACACCATGGAAGGCTTCCGCACCTGGCGCGCGGCGGCCTGCGATCGCTGCCACGGCGCCAACCAGCAAGGGCTGGTCGGACCGTCGCTGATCGAAAGCCTGAAGACGCTCAGCAAGGAGGATTTCGTCAAGACCGTGCGCGACGGCCGGCTCGAGAAGGGCATGGTGAGCTTCGCCAACAGCAAGACCGTGATGGACAACATCGACAATCTCTACGCGTACCTGAAGGGCCGGTCGAACGGCGACATCACGCGCACACACGTCGAAGAGATCAAGCCGTGACCGCGCGGCGCGCAATGGCGATGAATCGTCGAGTGCTGGCGGCGATGGCGTTCGCGGCGTTGACGGCGACGGCGGCCTCGGCACAGTCGCAGGAAACACGCACCGCGTTCCGCCCGTGCATCGACCCGAGCAACCTGCCGTTCGCGAATGCCAAAGGCGAGGGCTTCGAGAATCGCATCGCCGACCTCTTCGCGCAAAAGCTCGGCCTGCCGGTCAAGAACTACACGTTTCCGCAGCGGATGAACTTCATCCGCAATACGCTGCGCTACCGGCTGCCCGGCGAAGACTACGCCTGCGACATCGTCATGAGCGTCCCTTCCGACTACGACCAGGCGTGGCCCACCGCGCCGTACTACCGCTCGACCTATGTGCTCGTGTATCCGAAGGGCAAGGGGCTCGACGCCGTGAAGCGCGGCACCGACCTCTTCGCCTTGCCGCCCGAGCGCCTGAAGTCGCTCGTGATCGGTGTTTACGACCGTTCGCCCGCGGGCCTTTGGCTGACCAAGCACGGGCTGGAGGCGCGCGCGAAGCCGTATCCGATGATGTCGCCGGATCCGGACCAGTACCCGGGCGCGATCGTCGACCAGGAGCTCGCCCAGGGCAGGATCGACGCCGCCATCGTCTGGGGCCCGATCGCCGGTTACTACGCCAGGCGCGTTCGCAACATGGATCTCGTCATCGTGCCGTTGCAGTCGGAACCAGGCGTCAAGTTCGACTACGCGATCGCGATGGGCGTGCGCCAGGGCGATCGCGATTGGAGGGCGACGGTGGACAAGCTCATCGCCGACAATCAGGCCGCCGTCACCGCGATCCTGCGCGAATATGCGGTTCCGCTGGTCGACGAGCACGGCGAGCCCGTCCAATAGCGACGCATCGCGGGAGAATTCCGATGGCCATCCGACATGCGCGATACGCGCTCCTGATCCTGTGCGCCGGCGCGCTGCCGGCGCACGCCAACGACTTTCCGACTCGCGCGCGCGTGGATTTCGTCCTGGGCTGCATGAAGGACAGCAAGGCGCCGCCGCAGGAATCGATGTACAAGTGCTCCTGCGCCATCGACGCGATTGCCGACAAGATGGACTACGCGACGTTCGTCGACCTGTCCACCGTAGCCGACGGCATGACGATCGCCGGCGAGCGCGGCGGGGTCATGCGCGACCTCAAGGACGGCCGGAAGATCGTGGCTTCCTTCCGCGAGCTGGAGGCCAACGCCAAGAAGGCCTGCTTCATCACGCGATAGGCGCCGGCGGAAGGTAAGGTGAACGCGGCCCGTCGGTTTGTCTCCGGGCCTCGCTGGCTGTTGGTCTTGCTCGCGATCTTCTCTGCCGCGCGGGCGTCGGCTGCAACCGACATCGCGGACTTCCTCCTCGAGAATCCGGCTCCCGGTGTCTACGTGCACTATGGCGCGGTGACCGAGATGTCGCGGGCGAACGCCGGCGACGTGGCCAACCTCGGCTTCGTGGTTGGCAGCCGCTGCGTCGCGGTCATCGACACCGGCGGCACCTATGCGGTGGGACATGCGCTGCGCGAAGCCATTCGTCGGACGACGCCGCTGCCTGTTTGCTATGTCGTGAACACGCACGCGCATCCCGATCACGTGTTCGGCAACGCCGCGTTCGTGGCAGACCATCCCGAGTTCGTCGGCCATGCGCGATTGGCCGATGCGCTGCAGCGCCGCGCGCCCAACTATCTCAAGGCGCTCCACCGCGACCTCGGCGACGTCGCCGAGGGCAGCACGATTGTCCTGCCGACGCGCAGCGTCATCGACACGCTCGACCTGGACCTCGGCGATCGAATCCTGAGGCTGCGCGCGTGGCCCACCGCACACACGGATTGCGACCTCACGGTGCTCGATCGCGGCAGCGACACGCTTTGGCTGGGTGACCTGCTATTCGTCGAGCATCTTCCGGTGCTGGACGGCAACCTGCGCGGGTTCCTCGCGGCGATCGAGGCGCTGCGCCTGCAACCGGCTGCGCGTGCGATCGCGGGGCACGGCCGGGCCGGCGCCTGGCCCCAGGCGCTCGACGCCGAGGAGCGCTACCTTCGCGAGCTCCAGCGCGACGTGCGTGCGGCGATCCGCAAAGGGCTCAGCCTCTCGCAAACGCTGGCCGCCAGCACGCCACCGGCGGATCCCGGGTGGCAACTGGTCGACGTCTTTCACCGGCGCAACGTCACCGCGGCCTATGCCGAGCTCGAGTGGAGCGAGTGACGGTGGCGGCGTATATTGGGCAAATGATCGGCGATCCGCGGCAGTCTCGAGCATCCGCATGCCTCGCGCGCGTGGCGCTCGTGCTGGCGCTGTGCACGGCTGCGTCGGTGCACGCCCAGGATGCCTCGCCCGAGGCGAGCAAGATCTGGCAGAAGGTGCATGCCGACGTGTTCGCCGGCGCGCCGATGGACACCGCAGCCGATGTGATCACGCTCGACACGCCGCAGCGCGCGGAGGACGCGGCAATCGTGCCGGTGGCGATCCGCTCCCGATTCGCGCAAACCCCGGCGCGCTCCATCGAGAAGATCTGGCTGATCGTCGACAACAATCCTTCGCCGATCGCGGCGGTGTTCCAGTTCACGCTCGACAGCGGTCGCGCGGATATCGAGACCCGCATCCGCGTCGAGCAGTACACCTGGGTGCGCGCGATCGCGCTGACGCAGGACGGCAAGTTCCACATGGTGGCCAACTACGTGAAGGCGTCCGGAGGCTGCTCCGCACCTGCAGGCAAGGACGCGATCGCCGCGCGCGCCAACCTCGGCAGGATGCGCTTGCGGGTGGCCGACGCGTCGGCCTCCGGCGTGCCCGTGCTGGCGCAGCTGATGGTCAGTCACCCGAACGATTCGGGCCTGGCGATGGACCAGGTGACGCGTCTGTACGCGGCGCCGCACTTCGTGCGTCGCGTCGACGTGCGCTACGACGGCAAGCCGGTGATGAGCGCAGACGTCGATTTCTCGATCAGCGAGAATCCCAACTTCCGGTTCTATTTCGTCCCGCGCGGCAGCGGCGAGCTGGAAGCGAAAGTCGTCGACAACCGCGATCTCGAGTTCGATACCGTGACACGCCTCAACGCCGACCGCGGCGGCACGGCGTCGACGATGCACTGACAGTTTTCAGGCGCTTGTTGTCCGCCGCGAGGACAGGCAAGCAATGGCTTCGAGCGCGTCAATCCTTGACGCTGCCCGCCATCAATCCGCTCACCAGCCATTTGCGCACGAGAACGGTGAAGATGACCACCGGCAGCATGACCACGGTGCCGCCAGCGGCGATCTTCCCCCATTCCCATCCCTCGTATTGCAGGAAATTGATGATGGCCACGGGCGCCGTCATCGCCTTCGTGCGCGTCAGGATCAGCGCGTAGAAGAAGTCGTTCCACGAGAAGATGAAGCAGAGGACAGCGACGGCGGCGAGTCCCGGCGCCGTCAACGGCAGCGTGATGCGCAGGAAGGCGCTCCAGATGCTGGCGCCATCGAGCCACGCCGCCTCCTCGAGCGCCCGCGGCACGGCGTCGAAGAACGACTGCATCATCCAGATGACCAGCGCCAGGTTGAACGTCAGGTAGATCAGCGCGAGACCCCAGACGGTGTCGCTGAGACCGACGTACCGATAGAAGAGGAAGAACGGGATCGTGAACGTGATCTGCGGCGCCATGCGCGTCGACAGGATCCACATCGCGATCTTGCCGCGCGCGCGGAAGCGCCAGCGCGAGAGCACATAGGCAGCCGGCGTGCCGACGATCAGCGCGACGAGTGTCGACACGCAGCTCGATACGACGCTGTTGAGGAACGAATGCAGGAACTTGCTCTCGGAGAGCGACGCGTAGTGCGCGAACGTGGGCGCGAAGAGCAGCTGGTAGCCGAGGATGTCCTCGTCGGGACGGAACGACATCTGCACGAGCCACACGATCGGGAACAGCACGAACAGCAGCACCAGTCCGAGCGCCAGGTTGGCCAACACGCGGCCGGCGCGTTTGCGCCACGCGGCGCGGCCGGGACGGCGGCCCGCCGAATCGAGCGCGAGCGCGTCAGCCATGCGTAGCCGACCTCGCACCGCGACTGCCGATCAGCCAGCTCAGGACGAATACGCTCGCGGTCAGCATGATGGCGATCGCGCTGGCATAGCCCCAATAGGCGTAATTGAAGGCCTGGGTGAACGCGTAGTAGTTGGTGACCTGCGTGACGGTGCCGGGTCCGCCGCTCGTCAGCACGTAGATCAGCGGGAATGCCTTGATGCTGTCGATCAGCCGGAACAGCGCGGCCACCACGATGGCCGGCCGGATGTACGGCAGCTCGATGAACCAGAAGAGCTGGAGCCTGCTGGCGCCATCCACCTGCGCGGCCTCGAGCGGCTCGCGCGGCACCATCTGCAGCGCGGCCAGGATGATCAGCATCGTGAAGGGAAACCATTCCCAGGTGTCGGCGAAGGCGATCGCCCACAGCGCGGTGTCGGGGTTGGTGATCAGCGACGACACGGGCATGTGGAGCGCGGCGAGTGCGCGATGGATCGGGCTGATGTCCGGCGTGTAGAGGATCTTCCAGATCAGCGCCGCCACGATGGGCGGCAACACCATCGGGATGAGGAAGACGGTGCGCAGCGCCTGCACGAGACGGGCGCGACGATTCAGGAGCAACGCCACGCCGAGTCCCAGCAGCGTCTGCGCGATGACCGTCGACGCGGACAGCTTCAGCTGCACCCACAGCGATTCGACGAAGCGGTCGTCGTGCAGTGCGCTCAGGTAATTCTGCGCGGGCGCCGAGAAATCGGTCAGCGACGAGGGGTTGGTCGGCGTCCCCGGTGTCAGGCTGACGACGAAGAGATACAGCGCGGGCCCGAGAGTGAGTACGGCGAGCAGCACCATCGCCGGCAGCAGTCCGCCGAACACCGCGAGCCGCTGCCGGCGACCGATGCTGTAGCCGCTCGGCGCGGCGGCAACGGCAGCGGCCATGGAAGACCTAGCGGTGAACCTTCAAGTCGTTGTTGACGGATCGCATGCGCCGCGGGCATCCCAAGGTGTGGCACCCTCAATCGATGACGTCATCCCCGCGAAAGCGCGGATCCAGCCCGGGCTCGACGCCGTCATCCTCGCGAAAGCGGGGATCCAGTTTTGGCGCATGGATGGAAAGTTCGCGCGCACCGGTGCCGCGTCAATCCTGGATTCCCGCATGCGCGGGAATGACGAAAAGGACGGACACCACTAGATCTTGATGCCGGCGCGCTTGAGATCGGCGATCGCGCTGGTCTGCGCCAGTTTCATCGAGTCCGCCGCGGACATCTGCTTGGTGACGATGCGCTCGATCGCCTGGCCGATCAGCGTGTCGACCTGCGGAAAGCCCTGCACGATGCGGTACGCCATGTAGTCGCTGCCGCCGGCGGTCTCGATGCCCTTGAGATAGATGTCGGCGACGTCGTTGCCGTTGAGCGTCATGCGCTTCTTGAACTCGGGGCTCTCGACCACCGAGCGGCGACTCGGCGACGAATAGCCCTTCTCGGTCACCGCGCGCATCATCATGTCCTTCGACATTGCCCACTTGATGAATTCCCAGCTCGCCTTCTTGTTCCTGGCGCCGACCGGGATGCCCCAACCGTGCGTCGCGAAGCCGGGGAAGTCGCCCGCGGGCCCTCGGGGAAACGCCGAATAGCGCACCGTCCTGGCTTCTTTGCTATCGGGATCGGCCGCCGGCATCAGGAAGATGTGGCCCTCGGTCGCGTAGTTGCCGCGGCCCTGCTTGAGCGCTGCCGTCACCTGGTCGTAGCTGTACGACAGCACGCCGTTGGGACCGTAGTCGCGCAGCAGGTGCGAAAAGAAATCCGCGGCGTGGATGGCTTCGGGCGTGTCGAGCGTGGGCATCAGGTCGTTCGGCGCGTTGCGGAACACGTTGCCGCCGAAGCCTTGCAGGTACGGCGGAAAATTCCAGCCGTGGCGATTGTCGCCGACGAAACCCGCGATGCCGTCCTTGTTGGTGGCGGCGGCCACCTTCTCGATCTCGTCGAAGGTCCTGGGCATCGCGAGGCCCATCTTCTCCATGATGTCGTAGCGGCCCGCGCACGCCATCGAGATGTCGGCCGTCCAGGGAATGCCGTACAGGTTGCCCTGCTTGTCCGACATGATCTTGCGCGTCGCCGGCAGGAAGTCCTCCACGTTCCAGTCCGCGGGCGTGTCGTTCTTGACGAACTCGTTGAGCGGCGTGAACCAGCCGGCGCGCAGCCAGCGATCGACGTAGATGAACGTGATATTGAGGACGTCGTACGACGATCCCTTGGTGGAAAGCTCGAGATCGACGCGCTGGTTGTAGATGAGGAAGCCCGGCGTGTCGTAGTTGACCTTGATGCCGGTCAGCTTCTCGAATTCGGGCAGATACGTCTGCAAAAGCTTGGGGAAGGGCGCACTCCAGCAGGAGATGTTGAGCTCGGTGCCTTCGTAGGGCTTGCCCGCGGCAAGCGCCGAATTGCCCGCCAGGGCATAGGCGCCGAGCGCCGCGGCGGACTTGAGCACGCGCCTGCGGTCGAAGTTGGCCGGTGAAGACATGATCTCCCCCTTTTCGGACAGTTGGTGGGTCGTCGGAAACCGCGATGTTAACGATACCATGACCATTCCTGTGCGTGGAAACCGGGGCCGCCGCCCGGGGCTTTACTTTCGTCCCGGACAGTTGCTCAATCTCAAATAGCCGCCCGGCCGACCACCCGTCTGCGAACGGAGGAAATCATGACTCCCGTGCAAACCCAGAAGATCGAACAACTGAAGACGGGCTTTCAAGGTGCGATCCTGCTGCCGAGCGACGCTGGCTACGAGGGCGCGCGCGCGATCTGGAATGCGATGATCGACAAGCGCCCCGCAGTCATTGCGCGCTGCACGTCGACCGCCGACGTGGTGCGCGCGGTCAAGTTCGCGAAGGACAACGCGCTGGTGCTCGCGATCCGCGGCGGCGGCCACAACATCGCCGGCAGCGCGCTGTGCGACGGCGGCATCGTGATCGATCTGTCGCAGATGAAGGCGGTCAAGGTCGACGCCGCGAAACGCCGCGCCATCGTCGAAGGCGGAGCCACGCTGGCCGACCTCGACGCGGCCACGCAGGCCCATGGCCTCGCCACGCCACTGGGCATCAATTCCACGACGGGTGTCGCCGGCCTGACCGTCGGCGGCGGCTTCGGCTGGCTCAGCCGCAAGTTCGGCATGACGGTCGACAACCTCGAATCGGCCGAGGTGGTGACAGCAACAGGCGAAGTGATGCAGGCAAGCGCAACGGAACATCCCGATCTGTTCTGGGCGCTTCGGGGCGGCGGCGGCAACTTCGGCGTGGTCACGCGCTTCGAGTTCCAGCTGCATCCCGTCGGCCCCGAGCTGCTGACCGGATTGATCGTGTTTCCGATCGCGAGTGCCAAGTCCGTGCTGCGGCAATACCGGGAGTTCATGGTCACGGCGCCGGACGACCTCGCCGTCTGGGTCGTGCTGCGCAAGGCGCCGCCGCTGCCCTTCCTCCCGCCGAGCGTGCACGGCCAGGGCGTCGTGATTCTCGCCATGCTCTATGCGGGCGATCCGAAGGCAGGCCAGGCGTTGATCGAGCCGCTGCGAAAATTCGGCCCGGCATTGGGCGAGCATATCGGCGTGCAGCCGTACGTCGCCTGGCAGCAGGCCTTCGATCCGCTGCTCACGCCCGGCGCGCGCAACTACTGGAAATCGCACAACTTCACCGAGCTCAAGGACGAGCTGCTGGACAAGGTGATCGAGTACGTCGGCAAATTGCCGTCGCCGGAGTGCGAGATCTTTTTCGGGGCGATCGGCGCGGCCACCACCCGCATGGCGCCGGATGCCACAGCCTACGCGCACCGCGACGCCCGGTACGTGATGAACGTGCACGGCCGGTGGCGTGAAGCGGCGGATGACCAGCGTTGCATCGCCTGGGCTCGCGATTACTTCAAGGCCTCCGCGCCGTTCGCCAGCGGCGGCGTCTACGTGAATTTCCTCACGGCGGAGGAAGGTGATCGCGTGCGCGCGGCCTACGGCCCGAGCTTCGACCGCCTCGCCAAGATCAAGCGCAAATACGATCCCGACAATCTCTTCCGCACCAACTGGAACATCAAGCCGTCCTGAGCGTCAGCGCCGGCGGCGGCGCGAATACGCGAATCCGAGAA
Source organism: uncultured Pseudomonadota bacterium (assembly GCA_963781395.1). Lineage (GTDB taxonomy): Bacteria > Pseudomonadota > Gammaproteobacteria > Burkholderiales > Casimicrobiaceae > VBCG01. The sequence goes on along the minus strand of CAWAFO010000006.1, from coordinate 72,246 downwards.
GGCCGATGGCCAATGCGAGAAGCGCCATGCTGCCCAGGCCGAGCGTCGGCACCGGGATGACCGGAGGCAGCGCTTGCGGGTTTATCACCACGGCGTTGAGGGTGATCTGCCAGTTGTCGATCGCTGCCGCGAGCGTGTAGCCGCCGCCACCCGGGCCGGTGCCGTTGGCACGGAAGAAGCCGACCTTGATGGGCGGGGCGGCGGACGAAAAATTGGGATGCACCGTGGGATCGCACGTGTTCGTGGACGTCAGGCTCACGATCCCGAAATCGGACGCGGTCAATCCGTTGAGGGTATGGTTGGCGAACGTCGTAGCGGGGCCGGTGATGAGCACCGAGCTGCACAGCGTGTAGAAATTGCCGTTCTGAAGTAACGCGGGCCCCGTGGACTGTCCGCTGCCGAAACATCCGCTGGTGCACGCCGCGTCCTCGCTGTAATCGATCGAGCCGATCGTGCCGGAGACACTTGGGGTGTAGGTGAAAGGGCCGTAAATATTCACGCCCGACACGACGGATACCACGCCGCCACCATTGAGCGTGTCTGTCACGTTCCGGTACGAGCCGGGATTGCCGCCGGTGGCGACTTGTGTCGCGGTCGAGGTTCCGCCGGAGCCCGAGGAGAACGAGGTGATCGTCCAGTCGGCGTCGGCGAAAGTGCCGTCCGCGACGGTGACCGCATGCGCCAGCGATTGCCAGGACAGCAATGCGCCGGCAATGCACAGGAAGGCGGTTCGTCGTGCAATCCGACTGCCCGCTGACGGCGAACGCGTGTCGACGCTGGTCATGACGGCCCCCTGATTGACCTGAAGCAAAGTCTACCCCGTTGTCATCCGATTGTCAGGGCAGGTCAAGGAGCCATTCGGGCGGGCGTCCAATCGGCGTCCCTGGGGCGAACTGCCCGAATGCCGCCCAAATGCGTCCTCGCACCCGGCGTTCACCGGCCCCGACGGTCAGCGCCGAGTCCGGCTTCACTCCCGCGGCGCAAGCGCACGGCGCCATCGAGGCTTGTCAAGAAATACGAGGATCGCGGGAGCTCGCGCGTGCAACATCCCGAGAGCCCGCGCGCCGCGCGCGTGAGCTCTCAAGGAAGCCGTCATGACCAAGCCAACGAGCGAGCTCGGCGGTGTCTGGTGGGCCAAGAACCTCGATGACGTCGATCGTGAGCTCGCGCGGGCCGCGCTCATCTGCAAGGTCCGCTTGCTCGATCCCGGCGTCATCGAACGTGTGCTGAAGAACGACGAATCGGTGTGCGGGTCCCGCAATCCCGCCGGCTTCAGGAAGCTGCGCGACCTCCTGATGATGCACTACAACATTCGCGAGCGCGCCGTCAGCGCGATCGGCGAGACGAAGACCGCGATGCTCATCGCCGACATTGTCGCGAAGCTGCGCACGAAGTTCGGCGACCATCTGGGCACGTCGTCGCCCGACTGAATTGCGCCGTTGGCCGAGCCAGCTTCCTCGCTGCGCGCGCGGAAGGCATCTTCGTGGCCGGTGAGGATGACCGTCACTGACAGCCATGCGCGCGCCGCGAATCGGTGGCGCGCCGAAGGAGAGGGAATGCTCAAGGGGAAGACAGCCATCGTGACCGGCTCGACGAGCGGCATCGGCCTCGGCATCGCGCGCGCGCTTGCCGCCAGCGGCGCGGGAGTGATGCTCAACGGATTCGGCGACGCGCGCGACGTCGAGCGCCTGCGCAGCGGTCTCGCCGGCGAATTCGGCGTTTCGGTGGCCATGAGCGACGCCGACGTGGCGAAACCCGACCAGGTGCGCGAGATGGTGCGGCAGGCCGTCGCAACGTTCGGCGGTGTCGACATCCTCGTCAACAACGCCGGCATTCAGCACACCGCCACGGTCGAAGAGTTTCCCGACGAGCGATGGGATGCCATAGTCGCGATCAACCTGTCCGCGTGCTTCCACGCGATCAAGGCCGCATTGCCGCAGATGCGCCAGCGCAACTGGGGGCGGATCATCAACGTGGCCTCCGTCCACGGGCTCGTGGCCTCCGTGAACAAGATTGCCTACGTCACCGCCAAGCACGGCGTCGTCGGACTCACCAAGGTGGTGGCGCTGGAAACTGCGACGACCGGCATCACGTGCAATGCGATATGCCCGGGATTCGTGCTCACCCCGCTGGTGCAAAAGCAGATCGACGACCTGGCGGCACGCGAATCGCTGTCGACGCGCCAGGCGTCGGCGCGGCTGCTCGGCGAGAAGCAGCCATCGCTCGAGTTCGCGACGCCGGAGCAGATCGGCGCGCTGGCGGTCTTCCTGTGCTCGGACGCCGCCAAACAGATCCGCGGCGCGGCGTTGCCCGTGGATGGCGGTTGGCTGGCGCAATGAGGGAACGGGCCGCGCCGATTGCAAAGCGATGGGATGTTCGGTCCCGCCGACCGGATAGCTGCCGGATCCGCATTTGGTAAATTGCGCTGACCACGTGGCCACCAGATCGACCGCGTGCCCAAGGGACAACAAGCGATGGATGCAGTCATCCGCAACTGACCTGAGCATGTACGAAAAGGCGGCCTCGCAAGGCCGCCAGGCCGGCTCCGGGTCATGTTCCGCAAAACGTGCGGTAACCGGCAGTCACGGCTGCCGGCGCAGGCTCCGCGTACGCGGCACGTTCGCACGTTTCCTCGAATGGGTGCTGGACCGCATCTAACAGGCGTTCGAAGGGCGCGTAGTCATTGTCGTCGGATGCGGCCGCCAGCGCTTCTTCCACGCGGTGATTGCGTGGAATCACCCATGGACTGACGGCACGCATCGCGCATGCGCGTTCGAATCCGGCACCCGCCGAGACCTGCGTTGCCAGATCTTCGTTCGCACAGCGCGCGCGCCAACGCGCGAGCCACGCCTTCGGCGCGTTCGTGTCCGCGAATAACGCCAGCAAGGGCGCCTCGTCCCCGGCCGCAGCGTCGGCCAGCCGACGCCAGCCAAGCGTGAAGTCGGCACGTTCGACCTGCAGCAACTTCAGCCAATCCTCGGCAAGCACCGTGTCGTTGCCATCGTCATCGGGCGCGCCTCGCTGCAGGCCGAGCTTGGCGCGCCGTCCGCCGAGCAGGTGCCGCCGGTACTGCAAGAGGAACGCGGAGAGCACTTCGGTGGCCATCGCGATTGCTTCGTCGGGCTTCTCGGACAGCAACGGAAGAAGCGTTTCGGCAAAACGCGCGAGATTCCACAGCGCCATATCAGGCTGGTTGCCGAATGCGTAGCGGCCGTGCAAATCGATGGAGCTGAAGACCGCCGCGGGGTCGTAGGCCTCGACGAATGCGCACGGGCCGTAGTCGATGGTCTCGCCCGAAATCGTCATGTTGTCGGTGTTCATCACGCCATGGATGAATCCGACATTCATCCATTGCGCGATCAGCGCGGCCTGTCTTTCGACCACGCCTTGCAGCAGTTCCAGGAACGGTTGCGGCGACGTCGCCAGTCCAGGGTAGTGCCGGGCGATCGAATACTCGGCCAGCTTGCGCACGCGATCCTCGTCGCCGCGCGCGGCATAGAATTCGAACGTGCCCACGCGGATATGGCTCGCCGCGATGCGTGTCAGCACGGCACCGGGTAGCGTCTCCTCACGGAAAACCGGCGCACCCGTCGCGACGACCGCCAACGCCCGTGTCGTGGGGACGCCCATCGCGTGCATCGATTCGCCGAGCAGCACCTCGCGCAACATCGGACCCACCGCCGCCCTGCCATCGCCATTGCGGCCATACGGCGTGCGACCCGAGCCTTTGAACGCGATGTCGCGGCGATGTCCCTGAAGGTCGATCACCTCGCCAAGCAGCAGCGCGCGCCCGTCGCCGAGCTGCGGCGAGAAGCCGCCGAACTGGTGGCCCGCGTACGCCTGCGCCAATGGTTCGGCACCGGCGGGCAGCGCGTTGCCGGCGAATGTCGCCGCCAGCGCGGCGCTGTCGAGCGACGCGATGCCGAGGCCGAGCTCGGTCGCGAGTGGCCGATTGAGATAAAGCAGCCGTGGCGCCGGCGCGGTCTCCGGGCGGCAAGGCGTGTAGAACCCAGGTAGCTCGCGGGCGAACGAATTGTCGAAGCGGAATGCGGCTGGAGAGTCCATCGATGCAATATTGATGCGATTGGGGCAGTTTGCCACAGCCGGCGAGCGGGCAACCCCTCGCCATCGGCAACGGCATGCGTCTAGAATTTGCCGCGCTGCGTCCGTTCGGGCGACAGCGGGCGCAACGGAGGACGCATGAGCGGCGCGGAGTTGCAGCGACAAACGGCGGCCGTCGCGCCCACCTGCCTGATCACCTACGCGGGCGGCGACGACACGGCGAAAGGGGTTGCCGGGCTCGTTGGCGCCGCAATCGGTTCCGCGATCTCCGGGACGGTGGCCGCGGCGAGCGAAGCGCGCGCACTCTCTCGCCTGCACAAGCTGCTCGAGTCCGGCGGCCACGTAGCCATCCTCATGGTCGTGAACGATCCACCACTGGACGGGCCGCACAAGTCGATTGCGGACCTGGCTGTCCGACGCGGCGCACCGGTGATCGTCCTGGCGCTACGCGATGTGGTCGAGCGCGCCGCCATGTGGCCCGTCCTGCGCCGCGATCGCCCGTCGAACATCCGGTTGCGCGTGCTGAGCGCGGCCGAGATTGCGGGTCTCGACGCGCGATCGATGGCGCCGATCGTCGAAGCGTTTCGCGAGTATTGGCGATCGGGCTCGTTTGGAACGCTCGCCTCCACCGCCACCATTGTCGAACCGCTTGCCGCCGCTGCCGAGCCTGCGGCCCGCGTCGAAATGAATCGAGTCCAGCCACTGCCCGCATCTGCGGAGGCAGCGAGCCAGGCGGAAAAAGCTAGACCCGCTGCCGAAGATCGGCACGCATCGCCGGCGCGGCCTGGCGCAGCATCTTCGGAAACTGCGACCAGCCGTTTCGCGGAACGACTCGTGGAAGATGCTTCTTCACTCGATCGCGATGAAGGTGTTCCCATCGTGGAAACGTCAGGATCGTCCCGCACCGTCCTCAAGGTGTGGTTCGGGACCGACCGCCAGGTGATGCTTCATCCGGGATCCGCGGACGTCGCGTTCGGCTCGCGCCGCAGCGAGGCCGAGGATCCGCTGACATTGGGAATGGCGAAAGTCTCGATCCCGGCGACTCATCGGCAGGGCCGGATCGAACAGCCCCGGTGGTGGCGAATCGAGTTTCGCGAAGACCCGAAAAAGCACATGGTGCTGACGGACGTTCGGACGCTGGGACTCGACGCCTTCGTGACGTCGGCGGGTCCGCTCGAAAAGGCGGGACTCCTGTTCGTCCACGGATTCAACGTTTCGTTCGGCGAGGCGGCATTGCGCACGGCGCAACTTGCGTTCGATCTCAAGTTCGATGGCTTGCCGCTGCTGTACAGCTGGTCGTCGGAAGGCAGCGCGGTGGACTATGCGCACGACGCCGCCACCATCGACTGGGCAACGGCCAACCTGCAGCGCTTCCTGGAACTGGTCACGGAGAATCTGCACCTTTCCACGTTGCACATCGTCGCCCACAGCATGGGCAACCGGGCGGTGACCCAGGTGCTGGCCAACTGGCAATCGACCACCGCGCGCGCGCCGATCGCGCAGGTGGTGCTGGCGGCGCCCGACGTGGACACGGGGCTCTTCAGGCAGCTGAGCGCACGGTTCCGCGGATACAGGCAGGTGACGCTCTATGCCTCGCGTTCCGATCGGGCACTCGGATTGTCCAAGGCGCTGCACGCCTATCCCCGGGCGGGCGACGCCGACCCACCCTGCGTCACGCCCGGCGTCGACACCATCGACGTGACGTCCGCGGGCGCACAGATGTTCGGGCTGGGCCACGGCTACGTCGCCAACGCGTCACGGGTTTTCACCGACCTCTACTACCTCGTGAGGCTCGGCCTGAAACCGAAGGACCGGGTCAGCGTGCGGCCGTCGGACGACGGCACGCACTTCGTGCTGAGCTAGCGGATTCGGCGCGCGTGTCCCGAGCCAATTCGCAGCGCCGCTTTCACGGCCTGCGGATCGGCGAATCGGACGCCGCCGCGATCGCTTCGAGCGTTACGACTGCGCCGCCAACATGATCGAGCAGGTGGTGCTGGGCGCCAACACGACACCGACCGTGCAGGTCGTCGGCGTCGATACGAGGTAGATGCCGTTGTCGAGCGTGATCGAGGTGATCTGCGCGCTCTGCCCGGTATTGTTGAGGACGTTCACTTGCACGAACGCATTCGGCACCAGGGCCCCCACGTTGACCGTCGGGCTCGTCAGATCCAGGATCACCACCGGCGCTACCGCGGATGCGGTGCTGATGATCCGCTCGCCTGTCACGCCGAACATCGTCGCGCTGGCGGCCACGGCCAGCAGCGCACTCAGCAATTTGCGGCCCCGGAGACGCTGGCGCCGCATCACTACGAGCGCGCTGACGGCAACGAGCAGAGCGATGCTTGCCGTCAACCAGTCGGACAGCGGGACCGCAGTCGCCGTCACCGCACCGCCTGCGGCGGCCTGGAATCCGATGGTGAGGTTCTGCACCGCCTGCGCCGACGCCGTGGCAACGGTGAGCAGCGCGGCAACCGCGATGACGATGCGGACAGTCGTGCTCCAGCGGAACGATTGGCTAGTAGTCATGGGCTGATCCTTGGAAAAGGCGTTGGAAGCCGGGGGATGCGCACGACAAGGACGAGCGATCGTATCCCTCGGGCCTGGACGCGACAACGAATTCTCCGCGGGCGCCAGCAGGGGGTTGCGCGTCTGCAGCACCGGCGGCTGGACTATGATTGCGGGCTCTCGGGAGGATGCGCTCATGACGGCAAGACGTCCCGATCTGCGCGTGGTCCCCGTACGCGCCACCGCCCGTTCCCCGCGTGCAGTCGTAATCGCAAGCTGCGCGGAAGGCGAAAACCTTCTGCGGCAAGGCTTGCGCACGCTGCGCGCTGCCATTCCCGATGCCGTCGGCGAGGCGCCGACCTCCGGCTGGCCGCACTTCTGGCGCGGCTACGTCCGTCAGTTCGACGACCTTGCGCTCGCGCGCATCGACTGGCAGGCGGCCGAAGCGCGCTTCGCCGACGACGGCGATGCGGAAGGCCTCGACCTGGCCGGGTGCGGCCTGATCCAGTGCACGCTGTTCGACAACCAGTCGCATGAAGGCTTCGACGTGCGCGCGCAACGCGTCGCGCAGATGGCATGCCGGCACGACGAGCACTCGCCGCTGGCGCTCTTCGTGCTCGCCACGCGCCTGATGCTCGCCGCCGAGCGGCGCGAGAGCGTCGACGGCATCACCGATGACCTCGAGCACGCTTTCGCCGCGTTGGGCACCGCTGTCGATCGCGAGATCGCGCTGCGCGTCGCCACGGCGGCGCTGCCGATGCTGGGCCTTACGCTCGATCGCGCGCGCAGCGAGGATTTCTTCCAGGCGGGCGCGGCGGTTGCGATGTCGGCGGACGTCGGCCCGTACAGCCGCGCGCTGTGGCAATTGATGCTGATCGACGCGCTGTTCTACGACGCCACCTGGGCCCCGCGGCTGCAGGCGGAGCTCGACACGCTCGAGAGGCTTGCGCGCACCCACGATTTCCGTTCGCTGCTGGCGAGGTCGTATCTGATCCGCGCGTCGATCGCGCTCGGCAATGGCGACTCGGCCGCCGGCAAGCGCAGCCTCGACGCCGCGCACCCGCTGCTGAATCCCGCGCATCCGCCCGACTACTGGGAGTTCCACTACTACGCGTCGCGCCATGCGCTGCAGGTGGGTGCGTTGGAAGAGGCCTGGAGCCATGCGCAGGTGACGATGCGCAAGATGCAGGACGCGGGCGTGACCGCGGCGCGCACCACGCCCGCGCTGATGCAGCAAGGCTTCGTGCTGGTCGCGCTCGGCCGCCTGGAGGACGCGGCAAGGGCGTTCGCGCGCGCGGCCGCGCTGTCGCATGGCGCGCAGGCGACGCCATGCCTCGTGCATGTGCACCTGACGCGCGCGCTGCAACAATGGCGCGAGGGGGCGCACGACGAAGCGCGCGCCGAGCTGAACGTCGGCTTCGCGCACGCGCGCCGCTTCGACCTGACGCATTTCTTTCGCGCGCTGCCGGTGGTGGCCGCCGAGCTGTGCGGTGCCGCGCTCGAGCTGAATGCCGATCCGGCCTTTGCGCGCAAGGCGATCGAAGCGCGTGCGCTTGCCTGCCCCGACATCGGCATCGCCACGTGGCCGTGGCGGTTGCGTGTGCGCGCATTGGGAGGCTTCGCGATCGAGCGTGATGGCGCGCCCCTCAAGTTCGCGCGCAAGGCGCCCAAGCGGCTGCTCGACCTGCTGCGGCTGATCACCGCGCTCGGCGGACGCCAGGTGGACGCCGCACGTGCGGCGGCGATGCTGTGGCCCGATGCCGCCGGCGACGAGTCGCGCGACGCGCTGAAGACGATGCTGCATCGCGCGCGCTCGCTGCTCGGCGCGGACCTGCTGGTGGTGCGCGACGGCCAGATCGCGTTCGACGCTCGGCTGGCGTTCGTCGACACCTGGGCGTTCGAGCACGTCTGCGGCCGCATCGAGTCGCTGCTCGGCTCGCGGGCGACGGCGAGCCGCGTCGACGACGGCGAGCTGGAAATGCGCCGCGCGCAGTTGTTCGCGATCTACCGCGGCCACCTCTTCGGCGAGGCGGAGCTGCCTTCGTGGGCGCTCGCGTCGCGCGACCGGCTGCGGGCGCGGTTCATCCGAGCGGTCGAAGCGCTCGGCCAGCGGCTGGAGCAATCGGGCCGACCCGATGCCGCCATCGCCCTCTATCGCGCGGGCCTGGAGCAGGACAACCTTGCCGAGGAGCTCTATCAGCGATTGATCGCCTGCCACCTGGCGCGCGGCGAGCAGGCGCAAGCGCTCAACGCCTACCGGCGCTGCCGGGAGCTTCTGTCGATCGTGCTCGGCGTGAAGCCGTCGGCGCGCACCGAGGCGCTGGTGGTGGCACTCGGCGGTCGGTAACCCGGCGCGTCCGCGGCCTCGCGGCCGCTCCCGAAGCGGCACTTGCGAATCGGTTCCCTATCCGTCACCTCGCGGCGGGTAGGGTGACATCGTTGCTTCCAAGGGAGACGCGATGTCCACACGACGGCCTCGGGTCATGGCTTGCGTCTTGTGCGCGTTTTGGTTGCCGCTGGCGATGGCGGCCAATCTGCCCTCGGCGAGCAATCCCGGCGCTTCCGGCGCGATGCCCGGTGACGACGCGCTGACGTGCGACGAGATCTACGCGCAGGGCATGGCGCAATCGCAACAGGATCAACAGGCGCGCAGCCAGCACATCGAGCAGATGCGCCAGCAGAATCGGGCATCGGCGGCGATTCTCACCGGCGCGATGCTGGCGGGCGGCCTAGGCGGCACGGGACAGGCGGCGCAGGCGACGATGGAAGGGCAGGCCGACCGGTCGATGGCGATGCTCGCGCCCCCGCCGTCGAATCCGCGCATGGATCACCTGAAGCAGCTCTGGGCGCAGAAGCACTGCGTCAGGCATTAGCGTGGATCATGCTATGGCGCACACGAAGCGATACCGGATGCTGCTCGCTTTCTGTGCCGTGAGCGCGGCCGGGAGCACATGCTTGGCGCTCGCGGCTGACGCGTCGGCCATCCGCGGCGGCGACGACGCGATGACGTGCGAAGCCATCGCCACCGAGCTCGCGCCTTACGCGCAGGCGATGGCGCCCAACCTCGCGGCACTCGGCGTGACACAACAGCAACAGGCCTCCACCGCGCATCAGCGGCTCGCGCAGAAGCAGGCGGAAGGCATGATGATGGAACCGCTGGCCACCGCGGCCGCGACCGATCCCACTGGCGCGTCGAAGGCCGTGTACGCGGCGGCCATGATGGCGCAGCAGGCGAAGGACCGCGCCGACTATGAAGCCATGGCCAACTCGCCGCAGACCCGGCAGGCCAACGCCCAGGCGCAAGCGCTCGCGGCCCAGGGCCAAGCGATGCAATCGAGCGCGCGCATCCAGCGCCTGATGCAGCTCGCGCGGCAGAAGCACTGCGACAAGCGCTGATTCATGCGGGGGAGACGCGGGCGAGCTGGCGCAAGGTGCGCCGGTATTCCAGCGGCGACAAGCCGACCGTCTCGCGAAACTTGCGCGTGAATGCGCTCTGGTCGGAGTAACCGCATTTCATCGAGATCGTGGCGATCGAATCGTCGGAGTCCAGCAGTCGCTCGACGGCCGCTTCCATCCGCACCTTCTGCACCAGCTGCCCCGCCGTCACCTGGAAAATCCTGCGGATGCGCTGCTCGAACTGATAGACGGACAAGCCCACGCTCGTCGCCAGCTCGCTGACCTGGAGGGGCTGGCCGTAGCCGTTCTGGATTCGCGCCACCGCTTTCGCCACCTGCGAGAAATCCTCGCTGCGCTCGTTGGCGGCCTGCAGGTCCTTGGACAAGCCGTGCAGGCCGACGACGCTTCCCTGCCGGCTGCGCAACGGCAACTTGTTGGTCACGCACCAGCCGCGGCGACCCGTCGGATAGAAGTGGAGCTCGAGCTGGTTGCGGATCGCGATGCCGCTGCGCAGCACCTCCTCGTCCTGCGCCCGGTAGCTCAGGCCGAGCGCCGACGGAAACACCTCGTCCGCCGTCCTGCCGATGAGATCGCTCTTCGCCAGGCGCCCGCAGCGCTCCACCAGCGTCTGGTTGAGCGCGACGTACTCGCAGCGGATGTTCTTGATGAAGAAGACGACGTCGGGCAGGCAATCGAAGAGCGCCTCCGCCGGATAGGGCTCGGCCAGGCGCGCGAGCAGATCCTGCTGGATATCGGGGCCCATCGTCGACGCTTCGAGGTTGTGCCAAAAGTGTAGTGGTTGCTATGGAATTGAACAAGACGAGGCGGGCGTTCCCTCCCAGAATCGACGGCATGGGAGGAACTGCCATGCGTTCGATCCGCGTTGCGATCTGGCTGTTCGCATTGATGCCCGTGCTGGCGATGGCGCAGGCATGGCCGTCGAGGCCGGTGCACATGATCGTGCCGTTCCCGCCTGGCGGATCGACGGATGTCGCCGCGCGTGCCATCGCCGACAAGCTCGCCACGGCGCTGGGCCAGCCGGTCATCATCGAGAATCGCGGCGGCGCCGGCGGCGTGCTGGGCACCACGGACGTTGCCCGCGGCGATCCCGACGGCTACACGATCCTGCTCGCGGCGAACCAGGTCTCGCTGATGCATCTCGTGGTGAAGGACATCAAGTACCAGATGCTGCGCGACTTCGTCCCCATCACCCAGGTGTCGACGCAACCGAATGCGCTGGCGGTGAACACGTCGCTGGGCATCACGGACGTCAAGGGTCTCGTCGAGCGTGCCAAGGCCAATCCCGGCAAGATTTTCTACGCGCACCCGGGTCCCGGGAGTGCGCAGCAGATGACCGCCGAGCTCCTGTGGCGGGCGGCGAGGGTGGAGGTCACCGGCGTGCCGTACAAAGGCGGTGGCCAGGCTGTCGTGGACTTGATCGCCGATCACGTGCCCGTCGCGATGCTGGGCGTGACGCCGCTGATTCCCCAGCACAAGGCCGGCAAGATACGCATCATTGCGGTCACCTCGAAAGAGCGGTTCGCGTTGCTGCCCGATATCCCGACGCTGGAAGAGGCGGGGTACCACGGTGTCGATTCGATCCAGTGGCTCGGCCTGCTTGCGCCACATGGCACCCCATCTGCCATCATCGAGCGGCTGCAGGTCGAGACGGCGAAGATCCTCGCATTGCCCGACGTGCGCAATCGCTTTGCGCAGGCGGGACTGATCCCCGTCGGCAATACGTCAACGCAGTTCGCGGACGTGATCCGGACGGAAGACGAGCATTGGACCACGGTCGCGCACGACCTTCACATCGAGCCGCAATAGAGGACGCGCGGAATGCCATCGTGCTGAGGATGCAGGCGATCGACTCGCACACGTGCGGCGAGCCGACGCGGGTGATCGTGAGTGGGGGCCCCGAGCTTGGCATCGGATCGGTGGCCGCGCGTCGCGACCGGTTCCGCGGCGAATTCGATCACTACCGGTTGGCGGTGGCCAACGAGCCCCGTGGCTCGGATGCAATCGTCGGCGCCATGCTGGTCGAGCCGGAGGATCCGGGTTGCGCCGCCGGCGTGTTCTTCTTCAACAACGCCGGGCATCTCGGGATGTGCGGCCACGGCACGATCGGCCTCATCGTCACGCTCGCGCATCTCGGGCGCATCGGTCCGGGCACGCACCGGATCGAAACGCCGGTAGGCGTCGTGGAAGCGACGCTCGACGCGGACAACCAGGTCGCCGTGCACAATGTCGCCAGCTGGCGAGCCCATCGACAACTTAATGTCGACGTTCCCGGTCTCGGCACCGTCACCGGCGATGTCGCCTATGGTGGCAACTGGTTTTTCCTCGTCGATCGTCATCGACAGCCGATGGCGCGCGGCGACATCCGGGCCCTCAGCGAGGAGTGCCGCGCGATCCGCGATGCGGTCAACGCGAACGGTTATCCGCAGGTCGATCACATCGAGTTGTTCGGCAAGCCCGAGGCCGGGGGCGATTCGCGCAACTTCGTGCTGTGTCCGGGCGACGCGTACGACCGCTCGCCGTGCGGCACCGGCACGAGTGCCAAGGTCGCGTGTCTCGCGGCTGACGGCGTGCTGGCCGAAGGCGCGCCATGGATCCAGGAAAGCATCCTCGGCACCACCTTCACGGCCCGTTACACGTGGCTCGACCGCGCCAACGGCAAAGTCGCGCCGGAGATCGCAGGCAGCGCCTTCGTCACCGCCGAGTCGACGCTGGTCGTCGACGAACGCGACCCGCTCGGCTGGGGCATCCGTTGAGGTGAGCCGCCACGTCGTGATCGTCGGCGCGGGCGCGATCGGCCTCTGTACGGCGCTGTACTGCGCCCGTCGTGGCTGGCGGGTGACCGTCGTGGACCGGCAGGGAGAGGAGCGCGATGGCTGCTCGTACGGCAACGCCGGCATGGTGGTGCCCAGCCATTTCACGCCGCTCGCGAGCCCGGGCGCCGTCGCGCAGGGCTTGCGGTGGATGCTGCGCCGACGCTCGCCGTTCTACATCCGGCCGCGCGTCTCCTGGGATCTCATCGATTGGATGATGAAATTCTGGAGGGCGTCGAATCCGCGGCAGGCCGCGTTCGCGGCGCCACTGCTGCGCGACCTCAATCTCGCGAGCCGGCGATGCTTCGACGAGCTGGCGATTCCGCTCAACGATTTCGCATGGTCGAAGAACGGTGCGCTGATGCTGTGCAAGACGCGCCGCGCGATGGACGAGGAGAGCCACATTGCCGAACGCGCGACGCGCCTCGGAATTCCGGCGGAGATCCTGGACGCGGATGCGACGGCCGCGCGCGAGCCCGACGTGCGCATGGACGTGGTTGGCTCAGTATATTTCGCCCTGGATGGTAGCGTGGTGCCACGACGGTTCATGGCCTCCATGCAGCAGCGGCTGCGTGACGCCGGCGTGCAGTTCGCGTGGAACACACCGGTGAACGGGTGGGAAGTCGACTCCCGCAAGCGGATTCGCGGCTTGCGTGCAGGCGGCGAGACGCTCATCGAAGGCGACGAGTTCGTCCTCGCGGCCGGGGCCTGGTCGTCGGGGCTCTCGCGAAAGTTGTCGGTCAGGCTGCCGATGCAGGCCGGCAAGGGTTACAGCGTGACGCTGGCGAAGCCGCCCAAAATGCCCCGGCTCGGCGCCATCTGTACCGAGGCCCGGGTTTCGGTGTCGCCGATGCAGGAGACGTTGCGTTTCGCCGGGACGCTCGAGATCACGGGGCTCGACGAGACGATCGACGCGGACCGGGTGCGTGCGATCGTCGATGCCGTGCCACGCTATTACCCGGACTTCACGGCCGCCGACTTCGATCGTGTCGTGCCTTGGCGGGGCTTGCGGCCCTGCACGCCGGATGGCCTGCCGTACATCGGGCGCTCGGCACGGCATCCGAATCTGGTGGTCGCCACCGGCCACGCGATGATGGGCATGAGCCTCGCGCCGATCACCGGCTCGCTGGTCGCACAAGTGATCGGCGGCGAACGGACGCCGTTCGACATCGAGCCGCTGTCGCCGGACCGCTACCATTGATCGCAGCTTTCAATCCCGCACAGGAGCTACCATGAAGTGGACCGGCGTCATCTCGGCGATCACCACGCCCTTCGACAGCGAGGACCACGTCGATCACGGCTTTCTCGCCCGTCATGCGAAATGGCAGGTCGACCACGGCTGCGACGGCATCGTCGCACCGGGCTCGCTGGGCGAGGCGGCGACGCTGGCGTTCGACGAGAAGGTGGCGATCCTGAAGACCATCGTGGGTGCGGTCGGTGGCGCGCCGGTCGTCGCCGGCATCGCGTCGCTCGCCACCGACGAAGCCGTGGCGTTCGCCAGGGCTGCGCAGCAGGCGGGCTGCGCGGGGTTGCTGGTATTGCCGCCCTACGTCTACAGCACCGACTGGCGGGAAATGAAGGCGCACGTCTCGGCGGTGATTCGGGCGACACCGCTGTCTTGCATGCTGTACAACAATCCGCCGGCGTACAAGACCGACTTCCTGCCTTCGCAGATCGCCGAGCTGGCGGACGAGCTCGACAATTTGCGGGCGCTGAAGGAGTCAGGCGGCGACGTGCGTCGCATCACCGCGGTCAAGGCGCTGTGCGGCGATCGCCTGGCGTTGTTCGCGGGGCTCGACGACATGATCGTCGAGTCCGTGCGGGTCGGCGCCGTCGGCTGGATCGCCGGGCTCGTCAACGCGCTGCCGGGCGAGACCGTCGCGCTGTTCCGGCATGCGATGCGCGGCCACGTCGCCGAGGCCGATGCGATCTATCGCTGGTTCCTGCCGCTGCTGCGGATGGACACCGTGCCCAAGTTCGTGCAGCTCATCAAGCTCGTGCAGCAGGAGGTCGGCATGGGTCACGAGCGGGTGCGCGCGCCGCGGCTGGTGCTGGAAGGCGCCGAGCGCGAAGCCGCACTGCGCATCGTTCGGTCCGCGCTCGCGAGCCGTGGCTCGATCCAGGCCGCGATGGCGGCACCGACATGATGCGCATCCGGCTGCTCGGCACCGGCACGCCGACGCCATCGCTGAAGCGGATGAGCGCCGGCTATCTGGTCGAGGTCGGCGAGCGCAAGGTGCTGTTCGATTGCGGACCCGGCGCCTATCACCGGATGATGGAGGCGAATGTCAAGGCGACGCAGATCACCGACGTCTTCTTCACGCATCTCCATTACGACCACTGCCTCGACTACGTTCGCCTGGTGATGACGCGTTGGGACCAGGGTGCGGGCCGGATTCCCGAGCTCAACGTCTACGGTCCCGCGTTTACGGCGCGGATGACCGACTTGATCGTCGGCGACGAAGGCATCTTCGGTCCCGATCTCGTTGCGAGAACCGAATTGCCGATGAGCCAGGCGGTCTACGTCGCCCGCGGCGGCACGCTGCCGCGGGCCAGGCCGCGCCCGGTCGTGCATGCGGTGGAGGCCGGCGCGGTCATCGACTGCAGCGGCTTCAAGGTCAGTGTCGGTGCGGTGATCCACGCGCAGCCCATTCTCGAATGCTTCGCCTATCGCCTCGATTGCGACGGCAGGAGCTTCGTCTACTCGGGCGACGCCGGACCCTGCCAGGCGATGGTGGATCTCGCGCGCGACTGCGACGTGCTCGTGCACATGTGCCATTTCGTCAGCGGCACTGCGCTCAATCGCGAGTTCGAGAAGCGCAACATGGGCCACCTCGAGCTCGCCGAGCTCGGGCGCAGCGCCGGCGTCCGCAATCTCGTCATCTCGCACGTGACTGAGCAGTTCGACCGCCCCGGCCTGCGCGAGCGCGTCATTCGGGAGATGTCGGAGATCTACAAAGGCAATCTGTACTTCGGCGAGGACCTGATGGAGATTCCTGTCGACGGCCCTCGCGCCGTGCGCCTCGATTGAAGCTGCGCTGCAGCAGGCCGAGCGCGTCGCTCAGTTCGCTTTGAACCGCACACGCAGCACCTTCTTGTCGTACTCGGCTTCGGTGGCCATCGTGATCTCGTTGCCGTTGGCGGCATAGACGCGGCCGCCCGCCGCACGGCACACGTTGCGCTCGTATTGGCACGGTCCCATTTCGGGATGCTTGGCGCAGAGCGCACCCACTTTCGGCGCGAACTCGATCGTCGTCTGCTTGCGCAACGCCGCCGCGGTCGACGACGCATACATACAGGGTGCCGGCCGGCACCTCGATCGCCGGCGGCGCAGGCACCGGCGGGGCGCCCGGCGTTTCGGCAGGCACCTTCGGCGGAACCGGCACATCCGGCAGGCGCGTGCGCTCCACCGCCGGAACATCGGCGCGCTTCGCCTCCGGTTCGACGTGCGTGCAGGCAACGACGAGGAACGCGGCCGCGGCGAGGCCGGCGGCGCGGCGTACCGCGCCGGTGGGGAAAGAGTCGCGCTTCGGATCGGGCATTCGCGTATCGGCATCGCGGAGGGTGCGGCGAGCATAAACTGCGGCGCGCGACGGACGTAATTCTCCGTACAAAATGAGACACGCTGCCGCGAACGCTATGATGGCGGCCTGCGTTCCCGGACGTCGCCGCGCCCATGTCCCGTCCCATCCTCAAGATTGCCAAGCGAGTGGCCCCGACGGGCGCGCCGAAGCCGATGACCTCGCGCGCGAAGCGTGCGCTCCACGGCAAGAAGGTGCGGCCACCGCAAGGTGTCATGGCGTCCGCCGAGCCCGTCGGCGATGCCGCTGTCGCGCCGGCACCCGACGCTGTCTCGCCCGGCGCGGATGGCGAAAGGGCAGCACATGAAACGGCCCGCCCGATTCCAGATGTGCGTGCGCCCGCCACGAGTCCGGCGAAAACGCGTCGACATCGGCGGTCGTCCGATGCCGGCGCGCCGCGCGCGCCCTCGGCTGCGGGCGCCGCATCCCGTGACCGATCCGTAACGATCGCCAACGGTGACACGCCGCGCACCGATACGAAGCCGGCATTCCAGCGTCCGCACGAACGCCGACGGGGGGCGGCGCCATCCGCCACGTCGCGCCATGCAATGTCGGGGACGGCGACGCGCCAGGCGTCGGATCAGGCGCGTGGAGGAGCGTCAACGAAGCGGGCAGGGGCGCCGGCGAAATCGGCATACGCGCCAGCGAAGCGGGGCGGCGCACCGGCGGCGGCGTCACGCCCGCGCACCACGACATCCCATGCACCCGGTGCGGCGTCGCGCGCACCCGTGCAGGAGCGGCCCGATCATCCACGCCTTTCCAAGCGCATGAGCGAGCTTGGCCTGTGCTCGCGGCGCGAGGCCGACGAATGGATCGAGAACGGCTGGGTGAAAGTCGACGGCGTCGTGATCGGCACGCTCGGCACGCGCGTCGCGCCGCATGCGCGCATCGACATCGATCGTGCGGCGGCCAAGCATCAGAGCGAGCAGGTCACGATCCTGCTCAACAAGCCGATCGGTTACGTATCCGGCCAGGCGGAGCATGGATACGAGCCGGCGTCCGTCCTCATCCGGCCGGAAAACCGCTGGCCGGACGACCCTTCGCCGATGCAGTTCAAGCCGAGCCACCTGCGCGGTCTCGCGCCCGCAGGCCGGCTCGACATCGATTCCACCGGGCTGCTGGTGTTCACGCAGGACGGTCGCATCGCCAAGCACCTCGTCGGGCGCGATTCCGAAGTCGAGAAGGAATACCTGGTGCGCGTCGAAGGCAAGCTGTCGAAGGAGGGCCTCGAACGCCTGCAGCACGGCCTCGAGCTCGATGGTGTCCGTCTCAAGCCTGCAAAGGTGTCGTGGCAGAACGAGGACCAGCTGCGCTTCGTGCTGCGCGAAGGCCGCAAGCGCCAGATCCGGCGCATGTGCGAGCTCGTGGGCATCGCCGTCGTCGGCCTCAAGCGCGTGCGCAGCGGAAGCGTGCCGCTGGGTCCGCTGCCGGTGGGCCAGTGGCGATATCTGCGCCGCAATGAATCGTTCTAGCCTGACGCGCGACGCCCCCCTGTTGCCATGAACAGCCCCGACGTGCCTGGCGCCGCGCAGGATTCACGAGCCGATGCCGCGGCCGGGCATCAGGCGACGGCCCTCGACACGCTGCGCGACGCATTGCGGGTGTTCGCAGGCGAGCGCGAGTGGGAGATCTTCCATTCGCCGAAGAACCTGGCGATGGCGCTGTCGGCGGAAGCAGGCGAGCTCATCGAAGTATTCCAGTGGCTGACCGAGGACGAGAGCCGCCATCTCGAGCCCGCCGCGCTCGAGGCGGCCCGCGACGAGCTGGCCGACGTCCTGCTGTATCTCGTGCGGCTCGCCGACACGCTGGGCGTAGACCTCTTCGACGCCGCCCGTCGCAAGCTCGCGGCAAATGCCAAGAAATATCCGGTGGACAAGGCGCGCGGCAGCCGCCGCAAGTACGACGAGTTGTAGCGGTGACGGCGACGCCGTTGCTGCAGTGGACGGAGGATGGCGAGGCGCGCGCCGCCGTGTGGCGTTCCGAGCGCGGAGCGCCGCCACCGGCGCGCGTCGTGATCGCCGACGATCGCCTCGCCGCCGACGAAGCCTACGGTCTTGCGGCGCAGGGCACCGGCCTCCTGTGGCGCGGCGATTTCCACAACGCGCGACAGCTGCTGGCGGCGATGGCGAGTCGCGCCGACCGCGGACTGCGCCAGCCCGCAAAATCCGGCGCCACGGCGCCGCCGCCGGCGGCAGTCGATACGTTCAATCGCCTGCGCCAGGCACGTGCGCAGCGGGCACGCACGCTGGGCATGCTGCTGGTCCCGCTGGATGCCGACTTTGGCGTGCCGCTGCGGCGCGCGCCCGACGTGCGCGAAGCATGCATCGAGGCCTACGCCCCGGGAGCCCTGGCCTCGGTAACGTCGCTGCGCGAACTGCTCGGCATCATCGGCGCACATGAATGGCGCCGACGGGGCATCGAAATGCCGGCGCTCGGCGGCGAGCGCATCCATCCGCACTACGCCGTGTTCGCGCCCATCCGCGGCGAATACGTCGATCTCGTCGCGCGCGAGCCGCTGCCGGCGGCGCTCGCCGCGTGCAATATGGCTTTCGATATCGGCACGGGCACCGGCGTGCTCGCGGCGGTTCTCGCGCGCCGCGGTGTCGGCCGCGTGATCGCCACCGACCAGTCGCCGCGCGCGCTGGCGTGTGCCCGCGACAACCTGGCGCGTCTCGGGCTCGCCGCGCGCGTCGACGTGGTGGAGGCCGATCTTTTTCCGCCGGGACGCGTAGCGCTGGTCGTGTGCAATCCACCGTGGGTTCCCGCGCGCCCGAGCGCGCCGCTCGAGCAGGGTATCTACGACGCCGACAGCCGCATGCTCAAGGGTTTCCTCGCCGGATTGCCCGCGCATCTGGCGCCGGGCGGCGAAGGCTGGCTGATCCTCTCCGACCTTGCCGAGCACCTCGGCTTACGCGCCCGCGACGACTTGCTGGGCGCGATCGCGAGCGCCGGCCTGGCCGTCACCGGACGCAGCGACGTGCGTCCGCATCATCCGCGCGCATCCGACCCGTCCGATCCGCTGCACGCGGCACGCCGCGCGGAGGTCACGTCGCTGTGGCGGCTCGGCAGCGCGTCGACCTGATCATGCGGCGGCGCTCATCGCGCGGCGTGCGACGCCACGATGCGCGCGATCGTGCCATCGGCCAGCGCAGCGGTGACGAAGGCGGCGAGATAGATCGCCGCCGCCTGCCGCTCCTTCGCCACCGCGATCGCCTGTCGGATCGCCATGAAACGATCCGGCAGCACGCGCAGGCCGGCGCGGCCGCTCGCGTGGCGATCGAGCGCCTGGCGGATGCCGGCGGCCACCGTCACGCCCGCGTCGTCGAAAAGCCGCAGCGATTCCGCGCCGTCCGGGACGCGCACCAGCTGCGCGTGCGCGAGCGTGCGCGTCAGGTGCAGATCGTAGGCCGCGTTGAGTGCCACCGCGACCGTGACATCGGCGCGATCGACGTCGGCACACGAGGCGAACGGCGCCGACGCCAGCACGAGAAACGTGCCGTCGATCTCCACGTACGGCGGCGAGAATGCGAGGCTCGTCGCGCGCTCGGGTTCGGCGGCGAGAAACGCCATGTCCCACAGGTCGCTCGTCGCGGCCTTGACGACCGCACCCGCCGACGCAAACGGCACCAGCGCGACGTCGATCCCGAGATCGCGCGCGACCGCGCGTGCGAGGTCGACGCTGATGCCGCCGGGATCCGCGCCTGCTGCGCCCGCGTGGGCGAGCACGGGATTGCCGAGGTTGATCGCCGCGCGCAGCCGGCCCATTGGCGCGAGTTCGCGCGCGGCCTCGGCCTTCATCGCATCGGCGGGGCTAGAATCCTTTGCATGCATGAAAAGGTCTGCTACGTGCCGCAGAGAGGGCAAGCATACTGCAGCGACCCGTGCGCGCATCTTCCGTCATCGCAATCGGGGAGCGCAAGGCGCGCATGAACAAGGTGCGTATCGCCGTCGCGGGCGCCGGGCTCATCGGCCTGCGTCACATCGAGGAGATCGACCGCAGCCGCTCGAGCGTGCTGGCAGCGATCGTCGACCCGTCGCCCAAGGCCGTCGAGGTTGCCGCGCGCGAGGGCGTGCCGCTGTTCCCGACGCTGCGCGCGTTGTTCGACGCGCAGCGACCGGATGGCGTGATCCTGGCGACGCCGAACGCATTGCATGTCGAACAGGGACTCGAGTGCGTCGCGGCCGGCGTGCCCGCGCTGGTCGAAAAACCGGTCGGCCACACGTACGCCGAAGGCCTGCGCCTGTGCGAAGCCGCCGAGCGCGCGCACGCGAAGCTGCTCGTCGGCCATCATCGCCGCCACAGCCCGATCCTGCACAAGGCCGTCGCGATCGTGCAGTCGGGCGTGCTGGGCGCGCTCGTGGGGGTTATGGGCAGCGCCGTATTCCACAAGCCGGACGACTATTTCGAGGGCCCGTATGCGTGGCGCCGGGCACCCGGCGGCGGCCCGATCCTCATCAACCTGATCCACGAGATCGGCAACCTGCGCGCGATGGTCGGCGAGATCGTCGCGGTGCAGGCGTTCGCCTCGAACGCGACGCGCGGTTTCGACGTGGAGGACACGGTGGCGATCAACCTGCGCTTCGCGCAGGGCGCGCTGGGCACGTTCCTGCTGTCCGACACCGCTGCATCGCCGAAGAGCTGGGAACAGTCGTCAGGCGAGAACAAGGCGTATGCGCACTACGGCGAGGAGGACGCGTACACGCTCATCGGCACGCGTGGTTCGCTCGCGGTGCCGACGATGCGCCTGCACCTCTACGACCGCGAGGAGGACCGCTCGTGGTTCAAGCCCTTCCGCACCCAGACGGAAACGCTGGTGCACGCGGACCCGCTCGCCAACCAGATCGAGCATTTCGCCGCGGTCATCCGCGGCGAAGCCGAGCCGCTGGTGACCTGCCGCGACGGCCTGCAGAACCTGCGTGTCGTCGACGCGATCGCCGAAGCGGCGCGCACGGGGTCCAGCGTCGCTACACGCTAGACGCGATTGACCGGCGACAGCGGATCGAAGTCCGTCCAGTCGCCGTCGACGATGTGGCCGTGACCGAGCTCGATGTCGGTGGCGCCGGCGTCGCGCAGCACCAGCAACGCCTTCGCTTCGCTGGCCGAGTTCGGTGTCTCGACCGACAGCATCATCCCCGCCTGGCGCTCCTCGACCGCGCGCCTGGCACGCGCCCACGAATCGCCGGGTTCGGCATGGCCTTCGGAGGTCGCCATCGCGCCCTCGAACGAGCCGACATAGGCACCGACTGCCGCGCCGGCCGCGGCGCCACCGGGACCGAGCAGCGCGCCCACGGCGCCGCCGATCACGGCCGCGCCCGCCGCGCCACCCACGGCGCCCATGGATGCATTTTCGGTCCCCGGCGACTCGCCTTCATCGCCGCCGACCGGATAGAGATCATGCTTGCCGGGAGCGTTGACGAAAAACGCGGCGATGCGTGAGCGCTCGAAGCCGGCGGTCACCAGCGCTTCCAGCGCCTGCTGCGTCGCGTCCTGCTGCTCGAAGCGTCCCGAGATGATGGTCGTCATGAAGGATGCGCTGCCGCGCCCGGGGTGAGGGTGGCCCCAGAGTGCCACCCGGCGCACGCAGCGTCCGTCAGCGCAACGCCCACAACGTTGTCGTGCTTTGACGGATACGCGGTGAGCCAATGCGACGCGCGCCCCATCCGCGTGACGCGATGTTGGCCGCCGGCTGCCTGTGCGCGGTGAATGGCCACGTCGAGCCATCGCCGGCGAAGGCAAGCGCCTTTGCGATTGGCGCATCGCGCGTGATCCCGCTAACATTGCCCATCGCCCATCGCCCGCGGGACCGGCGCGCGCTCGCGGCGCAAGGGTGCGGCGGCATCGCCGGCGCGGCGTCCCGATCTGCCGTGAAGACCATCGTCTACCAGTCCTATCGCACGCAAAACGTCGCGCCATGGCTCGCTCGGTGCATGCGGTCGGTTGCCGATTGGGCGCGTGGCCAGCAGTACGAATATCGATTCATCGACGACCGGCTGTTCGACCGCCTGCCGGATTGGTATCGGCGCGGCGCCGGCGACAATATCCTCGTGCTCGCCAATCTCGCGCGGCTTCTCGTCGCGCGCGACCTGCTGAACGACGGCTATGACCGCACGATCTGGATCGATGCCGACATCCTCGTCTTCGACGACGCGTTCCGCATCGAGATCGAGCGCGACTTCGCCTTCTGCTACGAGGTCTGGGTGTGGACCGAAGGCGGCAGGACGTTGAAGCAGGCCGGCGTCAATAATTCGGTCAGCGTTTTCGTGCGCGACAACGCCTTCCTCGACTTCGCCATCTGGGCGCACGAGGACGTGGTGCGCCGTGGCAAGCACCTGCTCGCGCACGGCACATCGACGCGGCTGCTGTCGTCCCTCTACAAAGCCGTGCCGTTTCCGCTGCTGACCAGCGTCGGCATGCTGAGCCCGGATGTCGCGCGCGGCGTCCGCGACGGTGACAACCGCCTCGCCGCCGAATACGCGGCGCTGCATGCGCGGCCGATCCGCGCGATCAACCTCTGCGCATCGCTGTGCGGTGAAGCCATCGAGGGGCGCACGCTCGACGCCGACGACTACGCGGCGATCGTCGAGGCCATCGTGGCGTCGCGCGGCGCGCCGTTCGCCGCGTCGCCCGGCGTGCCGCAGGCACTGTCGGCGACTTGATTGCGCCGGCGCGCGCCCGCGAGCGCGCCGACGACGCCCGGCATCACGCCCGCGACGGCGCGCGCCGCCCGATCGTGCCGAGCAGTGCCGCCATCGCCAGCGCGATGACGACGACGCCATATTCGCGTGCCGTCGCCGGAATGTTGCCGCCGTGCGAGACGAGCCAGCCCGCGGCCACGGCGGGCACGCTGAGCGCGATGTACGACACGACGAAGATCACCGACAGCAGACCCGCGCGTTCGTGCGGCGCCGCGTGCGGCACGACGGTGCGCACGGCGCCCTGAAAGCCGGCGCCAAGGCCGACACCAGCGACGACGGAGCCCGCGAAGAACATGAACACCGAATGCAGCGACATCGCGGCGAGCACCACGGTAACGCCGATCACGAGTGCCCAGGCGCCGACCGACATCATGCGGTGGGGTTCGTGATGTTGCATCAGCAGGATGGACGCGGCGCCGCTGCCGGCGAGCACGAACAGCGCGACGCCGCCCAGCAGCGACGCGTCCAGTCCGAATACACGGCCGACCAGCGCGGGACCGAGCGACGCGTAGAAGCCGCCGAACGACCACGCCGCGAGCAGCACCGGCACGGCGAGGATCAGCGAGTGGCGCGCGCGCACGGGCACGCTGAATTGCGGCATCAGCGACGCGAGCGCGCCTGCACGGGGTGCCACCGTTTCGGCCATCAGTGCGACGCCGATGGCCTGCGCGACGAACACCACGCCCAGTACGCCGTAGACGAGCACCGTCGGCGCCGGCAGGAAGTGCACGGTGAGCCCCGCCAGGATTGCACCGGTGGCGGTGCCGAGCGGCGGCGCGGCGGCGTTGGCGACGGCGCCGCGTGTCCTGTCGATGTCCAGCATCCCCGCACCCACGGCCGCGACGGCCGCGCCGGTGGAAAGGCCTTGCAGCACGCGCGCGACCAGCAGACCCGCGAGACCGTCCGCAGTGGCGAACAGCAGCATCGTCGCCGCCTGCGCCAGCGTTGCGGCGATCAGCACCGGGCGGCGCCCGATGTGGTCGGACAGCCGGCCGGCAACCAGCAGCGCGGCCAGCAGGGCGACGGCGTACACGGCGAAGATGCACGTGACCATCGTCGCCGAGAAGCCCCATTCGGCCTGGTAGACGGGATAGAGCGGGGTCGGCGCACTCGATCCGGCCAGGAACGAGGCGGTGATCGACGCCAGCAGATAGAAGGCGGCGCGGGGCGAAAGGGTCGCGGTGGGGCGGGTGGAGTGCCGGTCGGCAGGGGAGTGAGTGGTTGCGGGCATGGCGGGTTCCGTTGTCGATTTGCTACAGACAGGTCTGTCTGTTACTTGCATCATACAGACCTGTCTGGTATTGTCAAGCCATGGCTAAACAATCGATGACGGCCGGGAGCGATACGCCCTCCAAATCGGCGGCAGCCGAACGTCCCGCTGGGGCGGCAGCGGGCCAGGCGCGCCGCTCGGCGCGCGAGCGATTGCTGGAGGCCGCGGAGACGTTGTTCTACGACGAGGGCATCAACACCGTGGGCATCGATCGCGTGATCGAGCGCGCGGGTGTGGCCAAGGCCTCGCTTTACGACATCTATGGCAGCAAGGAGGAGTTGATCCGCGCCTATCTGCTGTCGAAGCAGGACGCGCGCAAGGCGCGCATCGACAAGGTGCTCGCGCGCCACATGACGGCGCGGGACCAGCTTCTCGGCGTTTTCGATTCGATGGCCGAAGTGTTCGCGGAACCGACGTTCCGCGGCTGCGCGTTCATCCGCGCCAGCGCCGAGTCGCGCGAAGGCAGTCGCATCCGCGCGGTGTGCGACGACTCGCGCATGTGGCTGCACGACCTGTTCGCGCGCCTTGCGCGGGAAGCCGGCGCGCGCGATCCCGCGGCGCTGGCCGCGCAGCTACTGCTGGTCTACGACGGCGCGCTGGTGGCGGCGCAGATGGACCATGACACCCATGCCGCGAAAACCGCGCGGGCGCTCGCCGGCGTGATGCTCGACGCGGCGGTGAACTAGCGGGCGACCAAGCCCGCGCGCGCGACGCGAGCCGCGCGATCGAACGATCTGCACACACGCCCGGCGGCGGTGCGATTCATCAGCAGTCGCCGACGCATTTGCCGGTGCCGTCGAATTCCATCTTCCTGCCACTCAATCCGAGGTAGAGCGGGCGCTTGACCAGCGCAGTGAACGCCGCCGTGTGCGAACCGGCGCGCGCCTTGCCGCCGGAAGTGCCAGCCTCGTTGACGTGCGACAGGATGACGGATGCCGGCTGCACCAGCGTATCCACGGCGTAGGCCGCGGCTTCCGGCGTGATGGCGTTCGGCCCGAGGTTGAGCTCCATCAGGTTGGCCTTGTAGAAGTCACGATCCACGGTCTGCATTTCCGAATGCAATCCGGTGTCGCCGGTCAGGTATGCGACGAGGCCGTTGGTGAAGCGGATCACGTAGCCGATCGGCGGACCGAGCGTGAGACTCACGTTGTCGGCTTCGAGGTTCTTGCGCTCGGCTTCGCTCAGCAATCCGACCGGCACCGTGCTGTCGTGCACCGCGGGAACCGCGATGATTTCCACGGCCTTCGCCGATGCCGAGGCCTTCACCGGGCGCATGCCACCGACCTGCACGGCGGCGATGCATGGCGACGTGAACGGCGCGATGATGTCGTCGCCCGTCTGCGGGCACGCGGGCGTGGGCTTGCCGCGGATCGTCTCCACCTTGCGCGCGATGAAGCTCGCGAGCGGCGCCACGGTGATCATGGCCGCGTTCTTCGCGGCGACGATGTCGGCGGTCGTCGAATTCGGCGCCGCCGAGACGAGGCGTGGCGCCGCGCAGGTGCCGGCTTCGAGCGCCGCGAGCTTCTGGTCGCCGAGATGATCGCCGTGGGCATGGCTCAGCAGCACGACGTCGACGCGGCCGAGGCGCGCGTCGTCGGCGCCGGTCACCGATTGTCCGGCGTCGTAGAGGATGCGCAGCCCGGTGGGGTCCTCGAAGATCGTCGCGCGATCGCGGCTGCAGAGCTCGCCCGCGTGTGTGCCCAAGAACGTGACCTTGACGTTCTGTGCCTGTGCGCCGGCAGAGGCCGCGGCGATCATCACCACAGCGGCCAGCATCGCACAGGATCGAATGCGCTTCATCGCACGCTCCATCATCGAATGGAAGAAGGGTTGGCGATGTCGCGCGTCGCCTCCCGCCGCGAACAGCCGGCGGGGCGCCATTATTTCACTGTCGTGGCACCGCGCGCCAGCGCACCGATATCAGTGTCCGTCGAAGGCCGCCTTCAAGGCTGCGATGTCGAGCTTGACCATCTTGAGCATCGCTTCGGCGGCGCGCTTGCCCTTGGCGCGGTCGGGGCTTGCCATCATCTCGAACAGTGCCTTGGGCGTGATCTGCCAGGACAGGCCGTAGCGGTCCTTGAGCCAGCCACACGCCTCCGGCGCCCCGCCATGGGCGAGGAGGGCGTTCCAGTACCGGTCGATCTCGGCCTGGTCGTCGCATTCGACGACGAACGAGATGGCGTGGTTGAACGGGTCGAGTTGCCCGGCGGTCATCGCGGTGAACGCCTGGCCGAAGAGCTCGAACTCGACGACCTTCACCGATCCGGCGGGCCCGCTCGGCGAATCGGCCGGCATCGCGGTCACGCGCTTGATCCGCGAATTGGGGAAAATCGACACGTAGAACGCCGCCGCTTCCTCGGCTTCCTTCGCGTACCAGATGAAGGGTGTGATCTTCTGCATGGCATCTCCTCGCGAAATGGCAGTCATTTCCTTCGAGGCCGGTCAAGCCTCGGCTGCACCGCGGACAGGCGCCCCGCGCGCAGCTCGGCCACCGCATGGACCACGGCGCGCGCGACGTTGCGCACCTCCTCCTGCACGGCGAGGTCGCGGTCGAGCACGGCGTGGCTGGCGGCATACGACTGGTAGTAGCCGATGTAGCGATCGAGCCGCGCCTGCGCGCCGGCGTCGATGAATCCCATCCAGTCGAGCCAATCGGACAGTGCGCGCCGCGATGCCTCCACGCCCGCGACATCGCCATGCACGATCACGCCATAGGTGCGGCCGGCCAGGTGTTGCGGATAATCCCAGCCGGCATTCTCCAGCGACTTCGCCATCGCCACGTTCTTGCCGGACGTCGACGTCGGATCGGCGTTGCCGCCGTCGGCGCACACCAGCCGGTCGATCATCAGCTTCAGCGCGCTCGGACTCTGGTACCAATAGACGGGGGACGCGATGATGACGCCGTGCGCAGCGACCCAGCGCGGATAGATCTCCGCCATCCAGTCGTGGATCTGCCCAAGCGAGTGGTTGGGATAGCAGCTGCAGGGCCAGTGGCATAGCGGCATCGCCGTCGACACGCAGCCCTTGCAGGGGTGGATGTGGCGGCCGAACTCGGACGTGAGCAGGCTCAGATCGAGCACGTCGGACTCGATGCCCGCGGCATCGACGATCTCGCGCGTGAGCGTCAGCAGGCGGAACGTCTTCGACATCTCGCCGGGACAGGTGCCGTCGTTGCGCGCGGCGCCGCAGACGAGCAGCACGCGCGAGGGCGTGGCAGGGTCCGACCATCGCCGCTGGGCGTCGTCGATCTGCCGGCGCGACTCGATCCACTCGACCGAAAGGTCGTAGTCCGGATTCGCGTAGCCCGGCCCGGCTTTCCGCGTCACCGGAGCCTTGCGGCCGTCGCGGTAGGCGTCCCATGCGATGGCCTCGAGGCGCGCGATCGCGCTTGCCTCGGCCGCGAACGCCGGATCGACGAAGCTCGCGCGATAGCGGCGGCCGAACGCCTCGCGGTCCAGCGGCGGCGGTGCCTGTCCCTTGCGAATGTCGGTCATCGCTTGCCGGTTTCAGATGATGTGCATTTGCACTCTCGAGGCTGCGCAGGGTGCGCACGTCTGCGATCGCACCCGCGTCTCGTCCCTATAGCCGACCTTACGCCGGAATTTGCGCGGGCTGTTGACGCTGCGTCAGATCGGCGCACAGAACGCGACGCCGATGCCGTAGCCTTCGGGCGTCCAGCCGGCCTCGATCATCTGCGCGCGAATCGCGGGATCGACGGTGAACCGATGCGCGGGCGCGCCACCGGCGCCGTTGTTGTAGAGCCGGAAGACGGGGGTTGTTCCACTCCCGCAGGCGCCAGCCGTGTCCGGCGCACCCATGGCGAACACATCGCCCGATTCGAGCTTCCAATCCGGGAACTTGGCGAGCGTGTCCTCGCAGCCGAGGCCGTGCAGCGCATAGAAGTGCGAGCTGCTGTGGGCGTAGCTGTCGTTGAAGAAGCGGCAGACACCCACGGCGCCCGCCACGTCGCCGATGTCCGCATAGGCGTTGAAGGATTCCCCGGTGCGCACCCAGCCGGTGCAGGGCGACTGTCCCGCGTCGCACAGCGCGATCTCGTCCGCCAGCGACGTGATGAAATAGTGGTCGAGCGCCGCGTCGCGATACTCGACGATCGTGACTTTCGCCGGCGTGCCGGGCGAGGCGCCGACGCCATCGATGTCGAGTATCGCCAGCGATGCGAGCTGCGGCGAGTCGATGACGAGAAACGCTGCGCGCGGTCCCGCGACCTGCGGCATGAAGTGCAGCGTGATGTCGCAGGCGGCCCCGGCGGCGAGCGTGACGCCGACGACACAAGAGACCTCGTCGCCCGAGAAGTCGTAGGCCTGCGGGCCGTTGAGCACGATCGCCGTGAGGGTCATCGCCGCCGGGCCCTGGTTGACGATCTCGAGTGGCATTGCCGCCGATTGGCCGACGTCCACCGTGGAGAAGTTCGCCACTGCGGGCTCGAATGCCAGCGTCGCCGTGCCTGCCTGGGCGTCGACACCGCGTCCGTAGAACGCGAGGAACGCGTCGGCGTCGCTGGTGGTGTTGCGCAGCCATAGCCCACCCGACACCTGGCCCGGGGAAGTCGGGGCGAACGTGACGCTGGCGCTGCACGTGTCACCCGGTGCGAACGTCAGGCCGGTCGCGCACGTCGTCATCACGCTGTAGGCGTCGGCAGTGGCCGGATGCACGCTGACGTCGGTAAACGTCCATGCCGCATCGCCGCAGTTCCGCACGGCAACCGACTGCGTGCGCGACGTGGCGACCGCCTGGTCGCCGAAACTCAGCGTGCTGGCATCGATGCAGAAGCGCGCCGAAGCGAGCGCCTCGCCGGCGCCCGCGAGCACGGTCAGCGCGAGAATCCAGCCGCAGGCGCGCCGCAACTTCACCCGCCTATTCGTCGGCGATTGCGGCCACGCCGGACGTGGGCAGCAGTTGCGGCGTGCGCTTGCCGCGCGACGCGCGCCATGCGAAGAAGAGCTGGCCGACGACCAGCAGGATGCAGATCGTCATGAACGTGCCGCTGATCGGCCCCTTGAAGAACACGGTGAGATCGCCACGCGACAACAACAGCGCGCGCCGGAAATTCTCCTCCACCAGGGGCCCCAGCACGTAACCCAGCAGGATCGTCGCCACCGGAAAGTCGAATGCCATCAGGATTGCGCCCACCACGCCGAACACGAGCACCTCGCCGACCTCGAACAGGCTGTTGTTGGTGCTGTAGACGCCGATCGCGATGAAGAACAGCGCCGACGGGAACAGATAGCGATACGGCACTTGCAGCAGCTTCACCCACAGGCCGATCAGGGGGACGTTGAGGATGACGAGCAGGACATTGCCGACCCAGAAGCTCGCGATCAGCCCCCAGAACAGGTCGGCGTGCTCGGTGATGAGCTGCGGGCCGGGCTGGATGCCCTGGATCAGCAGCGCGCCGAGGATCAGCGCCATCACCGCGTCGCCGGGAATGCCGAGGCTCATCGTCGGGATGAAGTCGACCTGCGTCTTGGAATGTGACGCCGCTTCCGGGCTCGCCACGCCTTCGATCGCGCCGTGGCCGAAGCGCTCGGGCGTCTTGGTGATCTTGCGCTCGAGCGCGTAAGCGATGAACGTGGTGATCGTCGGACCGGTTCCCGGCATCGCGCCGAACAGCGTGCCGACCAGCGTGCCGCGCACCATCGCCGGAAACGCCTGCTTGAGCTCGGCGCGGCTCGGGCGCATGTCACGCAACCGCACCTTGGTGCCGCTGCCGATGACATGCATGTGATTGACGTTACGCAGGAAGTCGGCGACGCCGAACAGCCCCATCGCCAGCGCCACCAGCTCGACGCGGTCGGAAAGCTCGGGAAATCCCAGCGTGAAGCGTTGCACGCCGCTGTTGACGTCGGTGCCGATCGTGCCGAGCATCAGGCCGAAGGTGGTCATCGCCACGCCCTTGAGCGGCGAGCCGCGCGCCATCGTCGAACCCGCGATCAGGCCGAGCAGCATGATCGAGAAGATCTCCTTGGGCCCGAACTTGAAGGCCACTTCGACCAGCAGCGGCGACGCCAGGATCATCACGGTGATGCCGAATGACGCGGCGAAAAACGACGCGATCATCGTGATCCCGAGCGCGGTGCCGCCCTTGCCCTGCTGGGTCATCGGGAAGCCTTCGATGCAGGTCACCGCGTGCGGCGGATGCGACGGCAGGTTGAGCAGGATCGCGCCGATGGCACCGCCGTATTGCGAGCCGTAGAAGATGCCGGCCAGCATCAGGATCGCCGCCACCGGATGCATCGTGTAGGTGAGCGGCAACAGCATGGCGATGGCCGACAGCGCACCCATGCCGGGCAGCACACCGATCAGGTTGCCGACCAGCACGCCGAAGAACGACCACATCAGGTTGTGCGGCTCGAACGCGACGCCGAAGCCGAACCACAGGTCGGAAAGCGATTTCCAGATCATCGCTCAGCTCCGCCACTGCAACAGCGGCAGCTGTATCTGCAACGCCCACCAGAACACGACGACCGCCACCACGACGATGGCGGCCGCGAGCACGGCGGAGCGCTTCCAGTTGTTGTCGCGATCGGCGAGCGCGCTGATGAACACGATCGCGAACGCCGCCGGCACCAGCCCGAAACGCTCGGCGATCACCACGAAAGCGACGATGCTGATGCTGATCAACCCCCAGGCGCGCCATTGCGCGGGACGGTGCTCGCCCTCGACCTGCACCGACTTGCGGTAGCCGATGATCGCGATCGCGATGCCCGTCAGTGCGAGGATGACGCCGAGCGCCACGGGAAAATAGCCGGGCCCCATGCGGCTCAGCGAGCCGATCGTGTAGTGCGCCCCCTGGACGCCGTAGACGACGCCGAACAGGGCGATCCCGCTGCCGCCCCAGAAGTCCTTGTGAAGCCGGCGCTGCGAACCGCTCATTGCTCCTCCATCATCGATTGCGTCGACGGCTGCTCGTGAATGTCAGGCGCCGCTCGTGCGATTGTGACATTGCCCGGGGGAAGGCGGTTGCCCCGCCGAACACGGGCATGGTCGGAATGCGGGTCCACCTTGCCCTGGCCGCGCGGCAACGACCCGCCACGAGTCAAGTGCCGCGGGCTTTGCGCGTGGCTCGGGTGGGCGCCTTGAGGTCCAGTTCGGGATAGTGGCGGAAGATGCCGTCGTTGTTGAATGCGAGCCGCCGCTTCGAGGCCGTGTAGCGCGCAATGCGCGGCCGCGCGAACACCGCGTCGTGCACCGCCACGACGCGCGGATACCGAGGCAGCAGCGCCGCGCATGCGTGGGGAAACGCATAGCGCAGGCCGGCGACCATCTGCGCCAGCGACAAGTCGACATACGTCGCGCGGCGGCCGATCAGCCACGGGCCCGGCGCGGTGTTGCGCGCGAGCACCTTCTCGAAGTAATCGAGGAACTTGGGCATGCGCTCGTCGACGAACGCCTTCGCACGCCGGCGTGCGGCGGGCTTCTGCTGCGCGTAGTACA
Organism: uncultured Pseudomonadota bacterium; assembly: GCA_963781395.1. GTDB lineage: Bacteria > Pseudomonadota > Gammaproteobacteria > Burkholderiales > Casimicrobiaceae > VBCG01. The sequence continues at coordinate 40,450 of CAWAFO010000006.1, read as the reverse complement.
TCCCGCTCGCCAGCGGATGGTGCGTGTCGTGCACTTCGGCGACCCAGTCGGCGATCGTCAGCTGCAGCTGGTGGGCCCACAGCCGTCCGGCGGTGTCGCGCGGCGCGAGTCCGAGTCGCGCGCCCAGGAAGAGGAGGATGTTCGCGGTCTGCCCGATCACCTCGCGCGCGGCGACGAGGAAGGGTGGCGCGAATGGCGGGCGCGCGATGTCGTCGCCGTCGAGGTAGCGCTCGAGCGCGGCGACGCCGCCGCCGCGACGCTGCGGGACGAGCGCGATGTCGACGTAGCGCGCAGCGGCATCCTCGAGAGCGAGGCGGACGAATTCGCCGCGGCCCTGGATGCCGGGCCAGTAATAGAGTGCATAGATCATGGTGGAGGCATGTCGTGGTGGTCGGCGCGCCGCGCCGGGCCGGCAAGGGTGCGCACGCGGCGCACGCAGCCGGCGGTGACGCTCCGCGATGATGGATCATAGCGCCCGGCGCAGGGACGATTCCGGCCGCGCGCACACGCATGGCGCCGCGGGGCGCGCATGCGGTATTCTCGCCGCGATGACCACACGCGCCGACACGATCAACGCTTCGCTCGCCTGGTTCGACGCCGGTCACTTCCTCGCGGAGCTGCGGCGGCGCGTCGCCTGCCATACCGAGAGCCAGCGCGACGGCGCACGCGACGAGCTCGTCGCCTACCTCGAGCGCGAGATCGCGCCGGCGCTGGCGGCGATGGGTTTCGCGTGGCGGTTGCTGGACAATCCGGCGGGCGGTGCGCCGTTCCTGTTCGCCGAGCGCGCCGAGCGCCAGGGGGCGCCGACGATCCTGACCTACGGACATGGCGACGTCGTGCTCGGCTACGACGCGCAATGGCGCGCAGGCCTGTCGCCGTGGCAGGTGGTGGTCGAGCAGGACCGCTGGTATGGGCGCGGCACTGCCGACAACAAAGGGCAGCACAGCATCAACCTCGCCGCGCTCGCATGCGTGCTGGCCGCACGCGGGGCGCTCGGCTTCAACGTCAAGCTGCTGCTCGAGATGGGCGAGGAAACGGGTTCGCCGGGATTGCGCGCGCTGTGCGAGCGCCATCGCGACCTGTTCGCGGCCGACGTGCTCATCGCCTCGGACGGACCGCGTCTTCGCGCCGAACGGCCGACGCTGTTCCTCGGCTCGCGCGGCGCATTCAACTTCGACCTCCTGCTCGAATTGCGCGAAGGCGCGCATCATTCGGGCAATTGGGGCGGCCTGCTGGCGAACCCCGGGACGATTCTCGCCAATGCCATCGCGTCGCTGGTCGACGCGCGCGGGCGCATCCTCGTCGACGGATTGCGTCCGCCGCCGATTCCGGACGCCGTGCGTCGCGCGCTCGCCGACATCGAGCCCGGCGAGCCTGCCGGGCCTGCCATCGACCCGGGATGGGGCGAGCCCGGGCTCACGCCCGCCGAGCGGGTGTTCGGCTGGAACGCGCTCGAAGTGCTCGCCTTCAAGACCGGAAACCCCGAGCATCCGGTCAACGCGATCCCGCCGCGCGCGACGGCGCACCTGCAGGTGCGGTTCGTCGCGGGCTGCGACCATACGACGTTCATCCTGGCGATTCGTGCGCATCTCGATGCGCGCGGATTCGCGGCGGTGAAGGTCGCCGCGGCGCGCAGCGAAACGATGCGCGCGACGCGGCTGTCCCCCGAGCATCCCTGGGTGCAACGCGTCGCGGCCTCCGTCGAGCGCACCACCGGCACGCGTCCGGCCATCCTGCCCAACCTCGGCGGCTCGCTGCCCAACGACTGCTTCGCCGAAGTGCTGTCGCTGCCGACCGTGTGGATACCCCATTCCTATCCCGGCTGCTCGCAGCACGCGCCGGACGAGCACTTGCTGGGTTCGGTGGCGCGGCAGGGCCTCGCGATCATGACCGGGCTGTTCTTCGATCTCGGCGAGCCGGCGGCGGCCAGCGCACATGCGTAAGCCGACACCGTCCGCGCCGCATGCCGATCTCGCCGCCGAGGGCGACGTCAACCTGTCGCCGCTGCGCAAGCAATGGGAGGCCGAGCATCTCGCGCCGGCGACGCGCGCGCTGCTCGCGGAGGATGCCAAGTACTTCCTGCACCAGTCGCTGTCCACGCCGTGCTTCAACGCGCTCGCGTCGGCGTCCGGCATCTGGCTCGAAGACGTCGAGGGCCGGCGCTACATGGATTTCCACGGCAACAGCGTGCACCAGGTCGGTCATGGCCATCCGCGCGTGGTGGCCGCGGTCAAGCAGGCGCTCGACACGCTGCCGTTCTCGCCGCGACGATTCACCAACGAAGCGGCCGTCACGCTGGCACGCCGGCTGGTCGAGCTGGCGCCGCGCCCGCTCGCCAAGGTCTTGTTCGCGCCCGGCGGCACCAGCGCGATCGGCATGGCGCTGAAGCTCGCGCGCATCGCCACCGGGCGCCACAAGACGGTGTCGATGTGGGACGCCTTCCATGGCGCGTCGCTCGACGCGATCTCGGTCGGCGGCGAGGCGCTGTTCCGCCGTGACATCGGTCCGCTGCTGCCCGGCACCGAGCACGTGCAGCCGTGCGATCCGCGTGGCTGCCGTTTCGGCTGCGGCGGCACGTGCAATGCGCGCTGCGCCGACTATGTCGACTATGTGCTCGGCAAGGAGGAGGATGTCGCCGCGGTGGTGGTGGAGACCGTGCGCTCGACCGACGTGCAGATTCCGCCGCGCGCGTACTACGAGTCGCTGCGCCGCGCGTGCGACCGACACGGCGCGCTGCTGATCCTCGACGAGATCCCGATCGGGCTGGGGCGCACCGGCACGATGTACGCATTCGAGCACTACGGCATCGTTCCCGACATGGTGGTGCTGGGCAAGGGGCTCGGCGGCGGCGTGTTTCCGATGGCGGCGCTCATCGCGCGCGAGGGCCTCGACGTCGCCGCCGACCGCGCGCTCGGCCACTACACGCACGAAAAGAGCTCGCTCGGATGCGCCGCGGGCCTCGCCACGCTCGCCGTGATCGAGGAGGAGCGGCTGCTCGAGGGCGCGCGCACGCTGGGCGCGCATGCGCAGGAACGGCTGCGCGCGATGCAGCGGCGGCATCCCGTCGTCGGCGACGTGCGCGGCATCGGCCTCCTGCTCGGTGTCGAGCTCGTCGATCCGGCCACCGGTGCGCCTGCGCGCGACGTGGCGGAGCGCGTGCTCTATCACTGTCTTGGCGCCGGTCTCTCGTTCAAGGTGGGGCAGGGCAACGTGCTGGTGCTGGCGCCGCCGCTCACCATCGACGTCGCCGACGTCGACCGCGCGCTCGACATCGTGGAGGCCGCGATCGCGGCGTGCGCATGAGCGCCGCGGGGCCGTCCCAAGGCGCTGCCCGCCTCGGGGGAGGCGCACGAAACGCGCTGCGAGGGAGGTCATGATCGCGCCGATGAAGGTGGTGCGCACCGACGCCGAGCTGGAGATGCCTCACGTCGACCGCGTGCTGCGCGAGCGTGGGCTGACGCTTGTGGTGCTGCCCGATGCGACCAGCACCGACACACTCGCCGCCGAGCTGCGCGACGCCGACCTGCTGCTGATGTGCTACACGCAGATCCCGGCGCGCGTGATCGACGCCGCGCCGCGGCTCAAGGGCATCGTCAAATATGGGGTCGGCATCGACGCCATCGACATCGATGCCGCGCGGCGCCGCGGCATTCCGGTCGTCAACGTGCCCGAATACGCCGAGGAGACGGTGGCCGAGGGAGCGCTGGCGCTGATGCTCGCGCTGGCGAAGAAGTTCAAGCCGCTGCAGCGCGAGATGGAGGCGCGCGGCTGGGCGTGGCCCACTGCGCGTTGGCTGGCCAGCGATCTCGCGGGCAAGACGCTCGGCCTCGTCGGCGTGGGCCGCATCGGCCGCAACGTGGCGCGGATGGCCGGGCAGGGTTTCCGCATGCGCGTGCTCGGTTACGACCCGCATGTCGATGGCGCGCAGATGATGCGCGCCGGCGTGCACAAGCACGACGACCTCTGCGAAATGCTGGCGCGCTGCGACGTCCTGTCGGTGCATTCGGTGCTGAACGACGATACGCGCCATCTCATCGGCGAGCGCGAGCTCGCGGCGATGAAGGCGTCGGCGACGCTGATCAACGTGTCGCGCGGCGCGATCGTCGACGAGGCCGCGCTGGTGCGCGCGCTCGAGGCCGGGGGCATCGCCGGCGCCGGACTCGACGTTTACGGCCAGGAGCCGCTCGCCAGGGCCGGGCATCCGCTGGCCTCGCTGCACGCGATGGACAACGTGATGCTGTGGCCGCACCTCACGTTCTACACGGCCGAGGCGATGCAGAGGCTCGAGGACGAGACGCTGGAACGCTGCTTCGAGATCCTCGAGGGACGGCCGGTGCTGGTGAAGTCCCACGATCCGCGCCTGCGGGTGCAGTCAGCCGGCGTGCACTTCGCCACGGACATTTCCGACGCGCCCTAGGCCCGACGCGGCCTGGGCCCGATCTGCAAATCGCACGCGCCCGATCGTCCAAGCACCACCGTCATTCCCGCGAATGCGGGAATCCAGGTATGACGCCGCGTCAATTCATGGATCCCCGCTTTCGCGGGGATGACCTCATTGGGCGTCGGCGTCGCCCTTGCGCGCCGTCATTCCCGCGAATGCGGGAATCCAGGTATGACGCCGCATCAATTCATGGATCCCCGCTTTCGCGGGGATGACGTCGTTGGGCGTCGGCGTCGCCCTTGCGCGCCGTCATTCCCGCGAATGCGGGAATCCAGGTATGACGCCGCATCAATTCATGGATCCCGCGCTTTCGCGGAGATGACGTCATGCCCCCATGTAGATCCACGGTTCCCGCTTACGCCCGGACGCCGTGTGTCAGCGGGCAATCCGTTTGCACAAAAAAATCGGCGCACCTCGTTGCCGAGGCGCGCCGTCACGGTACAACTCCGGAGTTCGGTTTTCAGCCCTTGCGCTTGCGGCGCGCCACGCCTGCGGCGATGAGGCCGGCGGCGAGCAGTGCCAGCGAGCCGGGCTCGGGCGTGAAGTTGCGCTGGCTCGGGCGCAAGCCGGTGATCTGGTCCTGGTTGGTGGCGCTTTCCAGAACCATCGTGAATGGCAGCGGAAGGCTGGCGGTTGTCGACACGGCCGCTTGGAACTGTGCATATTCGGTCGCAGTCCCCGCGTCGAGGCCGCTCGCCTGGAACGAGCCTGTAGCGAGACTGAAGTTGGGATCGTTGTCGTAGAGGCTTTCCCAGATGCCGAGCTGGATGGCGGCCGACTCGCCGGTGGTGGTCGGATGCAGCCACGCGAACTGATCCGTGCCGCTGGCACCGTTCAGCACGGAGTTGACCGCGCCGAGAAAGTCGAGCGTGTGCGCGAGGGCGCCGGTGTAGTTGACGGTGTAGGTGTACGTACCGCCTGGACCAATCGTCTGGAACAGGTCATAGCAATACAGGAAGAAGTCGCTCGAGCTGTCGACCAGATTCGCCGTGGTGAGACTGCCGGTGACGGTGACGTCGTGCGCGCCGAACTCACCGGCGCCGACGCTGGTATACGGGTACGAGGACGGATGGGGGGGCGGCGGCGTTCCGGCGAGATTCACACCGTCGCTGCCATGCGCGTAGATCGAACTGTTGTACGTGAGCGTGATCGTGTCGGCGAACGCGGTCGTCGACACGGCGAATGCTGCCGCGATGGCGAGGCGGCTGAAGTTCTTCAAGGCGATACTCCCTGGAAATTTGTTCTGCGGGACTAGTAGCAAGCCCTGAGCCAGCACGACAACCGTATGATTATGTTAGTTAAATGTTGTATTGTTCACGAAGTGTTCAAGCGAATGTAATTGCTGCCGACATTGAACCATTTGAATCGCACAACCTATTGTTTTCAGGGAATAGTTGTGGCAAAAAACCCCAGTTAGATGGTTGTACACGACGAACGCGTGCCAACGGCCTACCAGCGACGCCCTTGAACAGGTTGTCGCCAGTAGGACTTGCGGGGGAAAACGCTCAGAAAGTGCGACGCATGAAGTACGTGCTCACGGCGCTGATGATGCCGATCACGCACATGTACGCGGCTATCCACCAGGGTGCGCCGTCGCCCGCCTTGAGCAGCGAGGTGGCGATCAGCGGCGTGATCGAGCTCGAGACGATGCCCGAAACCTGGTAGACGACCGAGATTCCGGAGTAGCGCACCCGGGTGTCGAACAACTCGCAGAACAGCGCGGCCTCGGGACCATAGACCGGGGCGTAGATGATGCCGAGTCCGAGGATGATCGCGGCGCCCGCCAGCACCACGCTGCCGCCGTAATGCATCATCCAGAACAGCGGGAACGCGGCGAGTCCGCAGGCCAAGGCCCCCCAACCATAGGCCGTGCGCCGGCCGACGCGATCGGACCACGCCGAGGCGATCGGAATGGTGAAGATGAGGATGAACGCCGCCGCCGAGATGCCGAGCAGCACGCCGGTCTTGTCGAGCTTCACCGTGCCGACCAGATACGCGATCGTGAACACGGCGTAGACATTGAACACCACACCGTCGATCCAGCGTGCGCCCCAGCCCAGCAGCACGTTCTTCTTGTAGTCGCGGATCACTTCGCCGACCGGCACGTGCGCGATCTTCTGCGCATCCTTGATCTTCGCGAATTCGGGGGTCTCGAGGATCTTCAGACGAACGAAAAGTCCCACGCCGACCAGCACGATCGACCCCATGAACGCGACCCGCCATCCCCATGCCAGGAACGCTTCATCCGAGAGCGTCTTGGTGAGGAGCGCCACGACGCCGGTGGCGAGCGACAGCCCCACTGCCAGCCCGACCTGCGGCCAACAGGTGTAGAAGCCGCGCTTCGCCTTCGGCGCGTACTCGAACGACATGATCACGGCGCCGCCCCATTCGCCGCCGAGCCCGATGCCCTGCAGCAATCGCAGCAGCAGGAGCAGCAGCGGTGCGGCGATGCCGATCTGCGCGTAGGTGGGGATGAGTCCGATCAGGAACGTGGCGATGCCCATGATGAGCAGCGTCAGCACCAGCAACGGCTTGCGGCCGATCTTGTCGCCGAAGTGGCCGAACAGGATGCCGCCGACCGGACGCGTGACGAATCCCACCGCATAGACCGTGTACGCGAGCATCGTCGACACGAACGGGTCGTTCGCCGGGAAGAAGAGCTTGTTGAACACGAGGCCGGTGATCGTGCCGTAGAGGAAGAAGTCGTACCACTCCACGGTAGTGCCGATCAGGCTGGCGATCGTCACCAGCCTGCGGCTGCGATCCTGCGAGGCGGCGCCGCCGCCCGGTGAACCCGTCATCACTGCATCCATCGCTGCTCCTCCATAGTGGGGCGTCGTGCCCTCGTCGTGGTTGCACCGCACCGGCCGCGTTCAGGCGCCGATGAAATTCCTCCCGCGCGGACCCTCGAGCGCGTCCGCGATCATCCGCGCCGATTCCTCCACCGGCACGCCATGACTTTCGAAGCGCGGGCTGACCCCGAGGGACTCGAGGAATGCCCGCAGCCAATCGCCGGCCTCTGCCAGCGGGCACGCGAAGACCTGCGCCAGCGTGGCGTCGCGCCGCGCATCGTGCCCGAGCGCGCGCTCGAGCACCAGCGGCAGCGTGAACGAGCAGGCGATGCCGTGCGGCAGGCCGTAGCGCAGCGTCATCTCGTACGACAGCGAATGCGCGAGCGCGGTCTTGGTGTTGGAGAACGCGAGACCGGCCTGCAACGCCGCCAGCGACGCGCGCGCGCGAAGCCCTTGGTCGCCGAGGTTGCGCATCAGCGACGGCAGCGTCTCCAGCATCGACTTCGCCGCGTTGACGGCGAGCGCGTCGGAGACCGGATTGGCGTTGACGTTCCAGATCGATTCGAGCGCGTGGGACAGGGCGTCGAGTCCGCTTTGCAGCGTCACCGACGCCGGCAGCGTCGCAGTCAGGTCGGGGTCGACGAAGGCCGCCTCCGGCCACGTCGCGTCGAGATGCAGCGAGAACTTGCGCTGCGACGCGCGATCCCACACGGTCGCCCAGGGCGTCACTTCGCTGCCGGTGCCCGCGGTGGTCGGCACGGTGATCAGCGACTTGGCGGACGAGGGTGTCCACGCCGCGCCGCCCGCCAGCGCCGACTCGAGCTCGCCGAACGTGCCGTTTGCGGTGCGTACGATGAGCGCCTTCGCCGTATCGAGCGCGCTGCCGCCGCCGAGCGCGACGACCACTTCGCAATCGGCGAAGTCGCGCCAGAAGCGCGCATACAGTGTGCGCAACTCGGCGACGTCGGGATTGGGCGCGATGTCGGCGACGACGCCGCGCAGGCGGTCTCCGAGCAGGTCCCGCATCCGCGCGTGCAGGCCGAGTCCGTCGGCCTCCGGAAACGTGACGACGACGGTGCGGCGGTCGCCGATGCGCGCGGGCAGTTGCGCGAGGCACCCGGAACCGAATGTCACCGCGACGGGATTGTGGAACGTCCAGGGCCGAGGCTGCTTCACCGCAAGATTCCCCCGCGTCGCGTCATTGGGTGCCGTGCGCGAGTATCGGCGCGCCTTCCCCATTGAACCAATACATTTTTCGACGCGTATCATAGAGTGCGTCTATGAGGCTCGCGCAACTCCGGTCGTTCTATGCCGCCGCCCGCTACGGCGGTTTCACGGCCGGCGCGCGCCAGCTCCACGTCAGCCAGCCGACGGTCACGAGCCAGGTGCGTGCGCTCGAGCTGAGCTATGGCGTCGAGCTCTTCCATCGCCGCGGCCATCGCCTCGAGCTGTCCGACGTCGGCCGCGAGCTCTTCGCGATCGCGCAGCGCATCTTCGGCCTGGAGGAGGACGCCGTGCATTTGCTCAAGGACAGCGGCGCGCTGCGCACCGGCAACCTGCGCATCGGCGCCGTCGGCCCTTACCACGTGATGGAGATGATCGCCGCGTTCCGCGCCCGCTATCCGCAGATCGAGGTGACGATCAACGTCGGCAATTCCGAGGAGACGGTGAAGAGCCTCAAGGACTACGAGTCCGACGTCGCCGTGCTCGCGCAGTTCGCGCCCGATCCCGTCCTGCATTTCGTGCCCTACCGGTCGCATCCGGTGGTGGTGTTCGTGGCGCGCGGGCATCGCTTCGACCGCCGCGCGAGCGTCGCGCTCGCCGAGCTGGCGGACGAGCCGCTCGTCATGCGCGAGAAGGGCTCGACCACGCGCAAGGCGCTCGAGGATGCGCTGCGGCGCCTGGGCCTTGCGCCGACGATCTCGCTGGAGGTCGGCAGCCGCGAAGCGGTGCGCGAAGCGGTGATCCGCGGGCTCGGCATCGCCGTGGTGTCGGAATTCGAGTTCGTGCCCGACCCGCGCCTCGCGGTGCTGGCCATCGCCGACGCCGACGTGCGCACGACGACCCACGTCGTCACGCTGCAGGAGCGGCGTCACGCGCGCGTGGTGGCGGGATTCCTCGCGATCGTCGACGAGCTGCTCGTCGGTGCCGAGGTGCCGCGCGCCGCCAGCGGCTGAGCGCTGGGGCTCGCAGGCTCAGCCGTTGCGGCGCGGTTTCGTGCGCGCGATCTGCGCTTCGGCCGCGCGGCACTCGGGCCCGGCGAATTTCGCCTCGAGCGCATCGAGGAACACGCGAGTGCGCGCGGGCATGAGGCGCCGCCCCGGAAAGACCGCCCATATCGGTGTGGGCGGCAGCGTCCAGTCGGCCAGCAGCGACACGAGCTCGCCGCGCTCGATGTGCGGCAGCGCGAAGCCGTCGTTGACCACGGTGATGCCGGCGCCGCCGAGCGCCAGCTGCATCAGCAGGCCCGGTGAATTGGCGCGCGCGCGCGCCGGCGGGACGCCCTGCCACAGCGCCTCGCCGCGCCGCAGGATCCACGGCAGCGCCTCGCCGTCCTTGCCGATCGCGAGCAGCGCGTCGTGTTCCATCAATGCTTCCGGTTCGGAGGGCACGCCGCGGCGCGCGAGATAGGCGGGCGATGCGCAGATGCTGCCGGTGAACGTCGCCACGCGTCGCGCGGCGAGCGAGGCGTCGTCGGCCAGATCGCCGACACGGATCGCCACGTCGTAGTTCTCGCCGATCAGGTCGACAAAGCGCGCGGTGAGATCGACCTCGAGCGTGATCGCCGGATAGCGGATCGCGAAGTCGGCGAGCAGCGGGGCGAGAATCAGGTTGGCGATGTCGCCCGGCATCGACACGCGCAGCCGTCCGCTGGGCTCGGCCTGCCGATGCTGCGCCAGCGCCGCGGCGGCAGCGACGTCCTCGGCCACGTGGTGCGCGTGCTGGAGCACCGCGCGCCCGAAATCGGTCAACGTCAGCTTGCGCGTCGTACGCAGCAGCAGGCGCTCGCCGAGCTCGGCTTCGAGCACGGCGACCCGCCGCGACACCGTCGACTTCGGGACGTGCAGGCGTTCCGCGGCCCGCGAGAAGCTGCCCTCGTCGACCACGCGCGCGAAAAGCAGGAGGTCGTTGGCCTCCAGCGCCGACGTCGCGCGTGCGACGGTTGCAGGTGCAGGAGTGCGGCGGGATGCGGAGGTGGCAACCACGGCGCTGCGCGCGCCTGGAGGCCCGGCGGAATTGACAGGTTGGGTCATGGAAGGCGCACCGGAGATCTCGTTGATTATGCCACCATTGGGATAATGATATCCAATTCAACGTCTTCTGTGTTGGGGATGCAACAAATATATTGACCTCACCGATGGAAATGCATAAAGGCGAGGTCCCCATGCGAATCCTGCAGATCAATTCCAGCGCGCGTCGCGCAGACTCGCATTCGTCGCGTCTTGCGACCCGCATCGTCGGCCGCTTGCGCGACGCGCATCCCGACGCCACGTTGCGAGTTCGCGATCTCGTCGCGACGCCGCATCCCGCGCTCGACGAGGCCGCGTTCGGCGCGCTGTTCACGCCCGCCGCGCAGCGCACCGCGGAGCAGGCGGCGCGCGTGGCGCAGGACGACGCCCTGATCGCCGAGATCCAGGCGGCGGACGTGGTCGTGCTCGGCGTGCCGATGTACAACTTCGGCGTGCCGGCGCAGCTGAAGAACTGGATCGACGCGATCATGCGGGCGGGCGTGACGTTCCGCTACACGGCGAACGGCCCCGAAGGACTGCTCAAGGACAAGCGGATATATGTGGCACTGGCGCGCGGCGGCCGCTACCGCAATACGCCGGCGGAGACGCAAATGCCGTTTCTGCGCACGGTATTCAACTTCCTCGGCATCACCGATCTCGAGTTCGTCTACGCTGAGGGATTGTCGATGGGCGCGGATGCCGCGGCGCAGGCGATCGCGTCCGCGCACGCACAGATTGAAACATTGCTTGCCACGCAACCCGCGCCCGCGCTGGCAGCGTGAAGGCCAAGGAGGTGACGATGACCACGATGATGAACGCTACCGAAGCAGTCGCCGTCGCGAATCCGCGTGCAGTCGAGCGCGTGATCGCCGGCACGCCGACTTCCGACGGCGCGGGCGTCAAGCTGACGCGCGTGCTGACGCAGCCGCTGCAGCGCAGGCTCGATCCGTTCCTGATGCTCGACGCATTCGGCACCGACAATCCCGAGGATTACATCGGCGGTTTTCCCGATCATCCGCACCGCGGCTTCGAGACCGTGACGTACATGATCGCCGGCCGCATGCGGCATCGCGACAGCGCCGGCCACGAGGGGCTGTTGCAGAACGGCGGCGTGCAATGGATGACCGCCGGCCGCGGCGTGATCCATTCCGAGCTGCCCGAGCAGGAAGACGGCCGCATGGAAGGCTTCCAGCTCTGGCTCAACCTGCCGGCGAAGGACAAGATGCGCGCGCCGTGGTATCGCGACATCCAGGACGCGGAGATTCCGCAGTTCGCGACCGCCGATGGCGCGCAGGCGCGCGTGATCGCCGGCAGCAGCCACGGCGTCGACGGGGCGATGCAGCGCGAGGTCACCGAGCCGGTTTACCTCGACATCGCGATTCCCGCAGGTGCGAGCTTCGCGCAACCGCTCCCGGCGTCGCACAACGCGTTCGTCTACGTCTATCGCGGCGCGGCCGACATCGGCGGCACGCCGGTGGCGGCGCAGCGGATGGCGATCCTCGCCAACGGTGCGGATCGCGACGGCGTGGTGCTGAAGGCTGCGACCGACGCACGCGTGCTCATCATCGCGGGCAAGCCGCTCGGCGAGCCGATCGCGCAATACGGGCCGTTCGTGATGAACACCAAGGACGAGATCTACGAGGCGGTGCAGGACTACCAGGCGGGGAAGTTCGCGGCCTCGACGTAAAGCTGCGCGCGGCAAGCCACCGGCTCGGCGAGGCGAGGACGCGACACGGCGAGGCAACTCGCCGTGTTTTGTTATGCGCTGCGCACTTGCGCGGACAGTGGACCGCGGCCGATCAGGGCCACGGACAGCGTCCGGGCGGGCTTTCGGGACGTTCCAGGCTGGCGCGATCCCAGTGCGCCGCATCGGCCGCCGCAGCGTAGGTGCTGCGCAGGAACGCGAGCAGTGCTGCTGGAGGATCGGCGGCCGACCGCACTGCCTCGTACGGCATCACGAACTCACCGAGTTTCGCGTCGAACGCCGCCGCTGCCGGTTCCACGGGCGCGGTGCGGTAACCCGCAGGCTCCGGGTACACGTACGAATAGAACGAAGCGTCGTATCCGCCACCGCCGGGCCAGAAGCCGGCACTGCACACCTCATGCGAATACGCTTCCTGCATGACGACCGGCGCCACGCCTGGCGCGCTGCCGGGATGCAGCGGCGCGCGCCGGCCCGAGAATCGCGACGCGGCGAGATCGAAGCTGCCCCAGAAGAAATGCACGGGGCTCGACTTGCCGATGAAGCCGGTGCGAAAGCGCTTGAACACGTCGTCGACTGCGACCAGCGCGTGCCAGAAGCGCTGCGCGTGCGCGCGGTCGTACGTGGCATGCGTGCGGTCGAGCGCGAACGGCACGGCGCCGGCGATCTCGCAGGGCAGGTCGGTGATGGACACCGCGACGCCGAGCTCGGCGAGTGCCCGCATCACCTCGTCGTGGAAATCGGCCACCGACTGCGACACGAGCGGCAGTTGCCGGGTGCCGCCATCGGTGACCGCGATGTCGAGCACGTGGCGCAGGAAATCGAAGCGGATCTCGAACGCACGGTCGCCATGCGGGATCGGTGACGTGGTGAGGCCGCTCGCCGTCACGTACGACGCCACGTGCCAGCTATGGTTCTGCCAGGGCGTCTGCACGAGCCGGATCTTGCCGACGACCTGCGTCCACAGGTGCAGCGTCTCGCAAGTCTCCGACCACTGGGCGTAGGGCAATGCCGGCCAGCGCGCCGGCGCCCCGGAACCATGCGGGGGATCGATCATCGTCACCTCCGATACGGACGCAAGCGATAGAGTGTAACGGGCGCCGCCTGCATTCGCCGCGACGGCGCCTTATCATTCGCGCTTGCAGACGCGTGGAAAGGGCGGCGCGATGAGGAAGTTCCTGCTCGGGCTCGCGGTGGCCGCGGCAATCGCCGTGACGTGGCGACACTATTCCGTGCCGGCGGCGCCAGTCGGCGCACAGGCAGCGCAGGCGAACGCCGATACGTTGCCGATGAAGGCGGTATTGCACGTGCGACCCGAAGGCGCGATGCCGGCGGCCCCTGCGGGCGGTGCTGGGGCCGCGCACCGCGTCGAATCGGCCGACATGGCGCAGTACCGGTCGCGGCGCGACTATGCCGCCCTTTACGCACGCGTGAGGCAGAACGCGGGTTCGGGCGAAGCCGGCTACATCGCCGCCGAAATCTACTATCGCTGCGCCCGGCACGACGACGCGGCGAGCGGGGCGCCGGATGGTGCGGCTGCACGCGCCCAATTCCAGGCGACGGTCGCGCGTGCCGGTTCGCAGGCGGACACCCGCGCCGCGGCGTACGCCAGGCTCGACGGCAGCGGCGCGTGCGCAGGACTCGACTTCGGCGCCTACGACGCGAAGGCGTATGCAGAGATGCTGCGCGCCTCGGCGGATGCGGGCTACGCCGCCGCGTCCGCACGGCTGCTCGCCGACCGCATCGCCCGCGACACGAATGTCGCGCAGCAGGGCGCGAGTCACGGCAGCGGCTACAGCGTGTCGCCGGACACATTCGCGCAGATGACCGGGCTGCTGGCATCGGGCGATCCCGACGTCATCAAAACGCTGTCGGGCATCCTGGCGAGCACCATCGCCGGCGGCGTGGTGCAGCTCGCGGGCGAGGATGTCGAGGCATTCCCGATGCACGCGGCCATGACGCTCCTCGCCTGCGACGCCGGGGCCGACTGCAGCGGCGACGCGAGGCCGATCCTCATGGCCTGCGCCTACCATGGCCAATGCGACGCCCATAACGTCGAGGATTTTGTCTACTACTACGACATGTCGCCGGCGCAGGCGCAGCTCGTCAACAACTACCGGCAGACGCTGCGGGGCATGCTCGGCGCACACGACTTCTCCAGCGTGACCCTGGTGCCGACGACGGGCAGCTCGCCCTACACTTACATGTTCGGCGGACGCGAAAGCGGTCCGTAGGCGACGTCTGCGATCGTGCGCGCAGCATCGTGGCCGAGATTGCCGGCCGATGACCGGCTCGTGGCGATGCAGGCGTCAGCGGACGGCCGCCGGCTCGGACATCTTCGCCAGTGCCTTTTCCAATGCGCCGACGGTGCGATCGACGTTGGCGAGTTTCTCGAGCCCGAAGAGGCCGACCCGAAATGTCCGGTATTCGGCGGGCTCGTCGCATTGCAGCGGCACGCCGGCGGCGACCTGCAATCCGGTGTCGAGGAATTTCTTCCCGGAGTGGATGTCCTTGTCGTCGGTATAGCTGACGACGACGCCCGGCGCCGCGAATGCCGGCGCGGCGACGCTCGGCAGGCCCGCGCGTGCGAACAGCGCGCGCACCTTGTTGCCGAGATCCCATTGCGCCTCGCGCGCGCGCTCGAAGCCGAAGCGCTCGGTCTCCTTCATCGTGTCGCGCAGGCGCTCCAGCGAGTCGGTGGGCATCGTCGCGTGATAGGCGTGGCCGCCCTTCTCGTAGGCCTCGGTGATCGCAAGCCACTTCCTGAGGTCGAGCGCGAAGCTCGTGCTCGCCGTGTTGTCGATCGCGCCGCGCGCCGCAGCCCCCAGCATCACCAGCGCCGAGCCGGGCGTGCTGCTCCAGCCTTTCTGCGGCGCGCTGATCAGGATGTCGATGCCGCAGGCTTCCATGTCCACCCAGATCGCGCCCGATGCAATGCAGTCGAGCACGAAGAGTCCGCCATAGGCGTGGACCGCGGCGGCCACCGCCGACAGGTATTCGTCGGGGAGGATGATGCCGGAGGCGGTCTCCACGTGCGCGGCGAACACGACGTCGGGACGCTGCGCGCGAATGGCGGTGACCACCTCGTTGATCGGCGGCGGCGTCCACGGCGCCTTGGCGCCGCTGCCGAGCGGACGCGCCTTCAGCACGGACGACGTCGCGGGGATGCCGCCCATTTCGAAGATCTGCGTCCAGCGGTAGCTGAACCACCCGTTGCGGATCACGAGCACGTTCTTGCCACCCGCGAACTGGCGCGCGACCGACTCCATGCCGTATGTTCCGCCGCCCGGCACGATCACGGCCGTCGGCGCGTTGTAGACGTGCTTGAGGATGCCCGTGATGTCGCGCATGACGCCCTGGAAGCGCTGCGACATGTGGTTGAGCGAGCGATCGGTGAAGACGACCGAGAATTCGAGCAGTCCGTCGGGATCGACGGTGGGCAATAGACCGGGCACGTGCGTGCTCCCAGGAAGAATGATGCGGAGGGATTTGCGAGCTTAGCACGCGGGGCGCCCAACATGACGCATGTGGCCCGGTTGCGTCTCCCCGGGAATGCTGTTGCACCCTCGCGCATGCGTGCTACGCGTCGCGCACGCTGCCGTGCTAGCGTGATCGCGGGACGATGCTCCCCAGGCCGTCAGCCGCGTCGGCCACGCGGCCTGCCGTCGACTCTGGAGGATTCGCCATGGAGGTGCAGCCTTATCTCTTCTTCGAAGGCCGTTGCGAGGAGGCCATCGAGTTCTATCGCAAGGCGCTCGGCGGCGAGGTCACGATGCTGATGCGCAACAAGGACTCGCCGCAGCCGCCGCCGCCCGGCAGCGGCATGGCGGCGCATCCCGACAAGGTGATGCACGCGACCCTGCGCATCGGTTCCACGGACCTGATGGCGTCCGACGGCAATTGCTCCGGCAAGCCGGTGTTCAACGGCGTCTCGCTGTCGCTGACGGTGGCGAGCGATGCCGAGGCGAAGCGCATGTTCGACGCGCTGGCGGCGGGCGGCAGCGTGCACATGCCGCTAACCAAGACGTTTTTCTCGTCGAGCTTCGGCATGGTCGCCGACCCGTTCGGCGTGTCGTGGATGGTGTACGTCCACGCGTGACGGAGAGCTCCGCGCTCAACGCGCGACGGACCCCTTCGCCGCGATCGCCTGGGCGCACGCCGCGGCACGCTCGAGCATGACGTCGCGCTCGCGCGCATTGCGCGTGAGCGATGCGGCGCGCGCTGGATAAACCCCATTCGGCGTCGCCGCTCCGTCCTCGTTGGCGCGCCCCGGATTGGGGCGTGGCGTCGGTCGAGCACCCGGCTTGCCCCCACTCGACACA
This sequence comes from uncultured Pseudomonadota bacterium, assembly GCA_963781395.1. Taxonomy (GTDB): domain Bacteria; phylum Pseudomonadota; class Gammaproteobacteria; order Burkholderiales; family Casimicrobiaceae; genus VBCG01. Next base: position 23,963 of record CAWAFO010000006.1, on the reverse strand, counting down.
GGACTCCGGAGCTTGACGAAATCCCTGCGGTCGACGTTTACTTCGGCTCGCCGTGGATGGAGACGCTGACCGCCGATGAACTGCGCACGCTCGCTGCGCGAACGCTTGGTGCCCAGCGCTGCAAACAAACAAAATGAGGAGCTCGAGCTTGCGGATTGCCGCGGTCGTCCCGATTGATCGCACGCGCGAGCATGTTGTCGATGCCCTCGGGAGGCGGTGAGGACGGATGATGCTGCGGGCGCCGCCGAGCACGGACCACACGCGAGTCCCATGACGCCGCGTGCCGCATGTCCGGTATGCCGCCTCCCCGTCGTGGAAGGCCGGCGGCCATGGCATTTCGCCTGCCGAGGCTGCCGGTACGAAGGCTCCGATCTCGCTCCCGGCATCACTGCAGCGTCGCCCGTTCGTGACGTCGATGAGGTCGCGCGCGAACACTCGTTGCGAGCATTGCGCAGGCACAACTTCGCCGAGCTGCTGGTGCAGATCAGGAAACTCAAGCCAGCTGGGGGCAAGCTGCTGGAAGTGGGCTGTGCGCATGGCTGGTTTCTCGATCTTGCGCGCGCGCACTTCGACGTCGCCGGCGTCGAACCCGATGCGAATGTCGGCGGCGCCGCCGCCGCCAGGGGACTGCCGGTGCGCATCGGGTATTTTCCGCATACGCCCGACGCGTCAGAACGCTTCGACGTCATCGTCTTCAACGACGTGTTCGAGCACATCCCTGCAATCGGAGTGGTGCTGGACCAGTGCCGATCTCGCCTCAACCCGCATGGGCTGCTGGTGCTCAACCTGCCTTCCACCGACGGTATTTTCTACCGGATCGCCACGCTTCTCTGCCGCATCGGCTTGCCCGGCGCCTTCGACCGCCTTTGGCAGGCCGGCCTGCCGTCGCCGCACGTGCATTATTTCAATCGCGCCAATCTTGCCGCGCTGCTGCGCCAGCAGGGATTCGAGCCGCGCGTCGAAGGAACGCTGGCGACGTTGCGACTGGCGGGGCTGTACGACCGGATCGCTTATGCGAGCAAGCACGGCGTCTGGGCAAGCGTCGCGCTGTATGCCCCGATCGCATCGATGCTGCCGTTTCTCGGGCTGATGCCGCGCGACATCATGTATTCGATTGTGGCGCGCACGGCGGGCGCGGCTGCGGCGGCGGACAGGGGCGCAACCGCTGATCCTGCGAACTGAAGCGTCAATAGACTTGGAACGGCCGGGCAACGAGTCACAAGGCTCGCGGGCCATTGCGCGTTTCCTGCCCCTGCGATGCACGAGCGCCGCCGAAATCGACGCGCCCCCCTGATTTCTTCATATGGGCGACGGGCGGCGGCATTCCGGTATCTATGACGATGGCATAATCGCCCGGTGAATCCGATTCCCCAGCCGAGGCGATCGAGTGGTTGCCATCACGCGACCGCGGGGCTGCGCGCCTGCGCGCATGTCCTTGCTCTGCTTTCGCTCGCAGCGTTTTCGCCCGTCGCGCTCGCGGGCGCCGCCACCTGTCCCTCGGCGTTGCCGGCGCAAGGTGCCGCCGTTCGCGGCGCAGCGCCGGTGTTTCCGGCAGACAACTGGTGGAACACGGACATATCCGGCGCGCCTGTCGATAGCGCATCGGCGAGCTACATCGCTTTCATCAACAATGGCGGGACGCGAAGGCTGCATCCGGATTTCGGCGGCGACGCCGGTGGCGGCGGAATCTACGGCATGCCCTACGCGGTAGTGGCGGCGGGACAACCGAAGCTCGCTGTCGAGTTCGGGTATGACGACGAGAGCGACGGCGTCGATCACGCGACGGGGGCCGCGCTGCCGTTCTATCCGATTCCCGCGCAGGCAATCATGCAGCCGGCCTGGGTCGAAGGCGGCGCGCCCGGCAACATCGACCAGCGCGATGACGCGGACCGCCACCTGATCATCGTCGACTGTGCGGCCAACGTCCTCTACGAGCTCTACAACGTCTGGTACGACGGCGTGCACGCGCAGTGGCACGCCGGATCGGGAGCGTTCTTCGACATGAACGTCGATGGCCGCCGCCCGGACGGCTGGACGTCGGCGGATGCCGCCGGGCTGGCGATTTTTCCGGGGCTCGTACGCTACGACGAGGCGTGGAACGATGCAGTGGCCGATATCGGTCATGCGTTTCGCGTGACGGTGCGCGCGACCAATGGCTATGTGTACCCGGCGTCGCACAAGGCAGGCGATTCGGCCGGCGCGTTGCCGATGGGGGCGCGACTGCGCCTCAAGACCGCCGTCGGCGGCGTCGACCCTGCGACGCGCACTGCGGATCCGCACGTGCGCAAGATCTTCCGCGCGATGCAGCAATATGGCTTGATCGTCGCCGACAACGGCTCCGACCTTTTCATCACCGGCACGTACGACACGCGCTGGGACAACGACATCCTCAATCCCGCGTTCGCGCTGCTCGCGGCCAGCGATTTCGACGTGATCGCGCTCGGCTGGAAGCCTTCCGAGGCGCCGCCGCCGCCGCCACCGCCGCCGTCCGGCACGATCAGCGTGATCGAGTTCCACTACGCGGCATTCGACCACTATTTCATGACGGCCGATCCCGCGGAGGTCGGCATCCTCGATCGTGGCGAGATCGCCGGCTGGACGCGCACCGGCAAGTCATTTGCGGCATGGCCGCTGGCGTCCGCGTCGGGCGTCGCGGTCTGTCGCTTCTACGGCGACACGTTCGTGCGCACCACGCACTTCTACACGCCACTGGCGAACGAATGCGAGCTCCTCGCGCACGATCCGGCATGGCAATTCGAGGGTCAGGTGTTTCGCATGGCGTTGCCGGCAGCGGACGGCACGTGCGCACCGGCCACGATTCCGCTCTACCGCATGTACAACGACGGCCTCGGCGGCTCGCCCAATCATCGCTACACCACCGATCTCGCGGTGCGTGGTGCGATGCTCGCGGCCGGCTGGGTGCCCGAGGGCTACGGACCGCTCGGTGTCGACGCCTGCGTTCCGGGCTGAACATGGCGCCGGCGCGGTGCCGACACGTCGGACTTTCGTAGGCTGCAACCGACAGCGGTTCGTTGCAGTGTCCGATGGGCAGCCGCGCGCCGCGCGCGCAGCATGAGGATTGCCGCGATCGAATCGCGACAATCCCTCATCGTCCAAAGGAACCTACATGACGAACCAGTCCAGCAATCAAGACAACAAGAAGCCCCAGACCGGGCAACCTCAGCAAGGGCAGGGGCAACCGCACCAGCAGTCGCCTGGGCAGCACCAGCAGTCGCAGCCGCAACAAGGTGGCAAGAGCCAGCAAGGGGGCGGGTCCGGCGACCGGACGACGCAAGGCGGCAAGGACGACTCGCTGCAGAACAACCAGTCGTCACAGAAGCGCTAGCGTTTGCACGACAGCTAGTCTGTTGAAAACGCGCGGCATCGACCCGACCTTCGGCCAACGAAGGTTGTGCCGATGCCGCTCGACTCTTACGACCGTCCCTTGCCGTCGCCAGCGGGCGACGGCGTGCTCCTCGACGCCTATTCGACTGCGGTGAGCGGGGCAGTGGCTTGTGCCGCGCCGGCTGTCGCCCACGTCGACGTCTCGCGCGCCGGCGACCGCAGGCGCGGCAGCGGATCCGGTTTTTTCATCACGCCCGACGGTTATCTCGTCACCAACAGTCACGTGGCGAGCGGCGCGCGTACGATCAAGGTCACGCTCGCCGACGGCCGCGAGACCGACGCGCGGATGATCGGTGACGATCCCGACAGCGATCTCGCCGTGCTGGCGGTCGCCGCGAGCGACATCGCGTGGTGCCGCTTCGGCGATTCCGAAGCGCTTCAGGTGGGCCAGATCGCCATAGCGCTTGGCAGTCCCTACGGCTTCCAGCACAGCGTCACCGCCGGCATCGTCAGCGCGCTCGGGCGCACGATGCGGGCGTCGACCGGCCGCCTTCTCGACAACGTGCTGCAGACCGACGCCGCGCTCAACCCCGGCAACTCCGGCGGTCCGCTGGTCGACTCGCATGGCCGCGTGATCGGCGTGAACACGGCGGTGATCGCCTCGGCGCAGGGCATTTCGTTCGCCATCGCCGCGTCATCGGCCGAACGCGTGGCGAGCACCCTGATCCGCCACGGCCGGGTGCGCCGCGGATGGCTGGGCGTCGGCGGCATGACCCATGCGTTGCCGCGCCGCTATGTGCGCCATTTCGCGCTCGCCGTCGCCAGCGGGGTGCGCGTGGAGACGGTCGAGCGCGGGTCACCCGCTGCCGCGGCCGGCCTCGCGCGCGGCGACATCGTCATCGCCATCGATGACGCGCCGGTGCAATCGGTCGACGACTTGCAGCGACGGCTCGCTGCCGATTCCATCGGGCGCGCGATCACGATTACCGCGATTCGCCGGGACGCCCTGCTGCGCCTGGTCGCGACGCCCGCCGAGCGAGCGGCCGCCGTCTAGCGATGGCCGCACTTTCCATCCCGGCCCGACTGTGGAAGAATCGGGTCAACTCATGCACTGCAGGGACATGCGATGCTGGATCGCGACGGGTTCCGCCCGAACGTCGCCATCGTCATCGTCAACGCCAGGAATCAGGTTTTCTGGGGCAAACGCATCCGCGAACACTCGTGGCAATTTCCGCAAGGCGGCATCAATTCCGGCGAGACGCCGGAAAGGGCGATGCTCCGCGAATTGCGCGAGGAAGTCGGGCTGCATCCCCAACACGTCAGGATCCTTGGCCGCACGCGTGACTGGCTACGTTACGAAGTACCGCAGCACTGGATCAAGCGCGAATGGCGCGGCAGCTACCGCGGCCAGAAGCAGATCTGGTTCCTGTTGCGCCTGACGGGGCGCGACAACGACGTCAGCCTGCGCGCCACCGACCATCCGGAATTCGACGCGTGGCGGTGGCATGACTACTGGGTGCCGCTCGAGAACGTGATCGACTTCAAGCGCGAGGTGTACCGGCGCGCGCTGAACGAGCTCGAGCGCTTCCTGCACGCGCGGCCACAGACCCGGCGCGAGCGCCTCTATGGCATGGCGCGCAGCGAGCGGCCGGACACGTACGCCAATCCGCACGGCGAGGACGGCGAGCTCGAGGAGTCCGCCGGCTAGCTGCCTGCGCTAGAAGCCGCCGATGCGCGGTGCCGGCATGCCCATGCCGGCACCGAAGCCGACGCCGAGCAGGATCGCCCTGATGATGTAGCCGATGACGATCGCGCACAGCAGCAGCACGATCGTGTACGCGACGGCCTTGTCGGTCGAGCATTTCTTCAGCACCGGCGCGCCGAGGAACATGAGGTACACCGAATAGATCGCGCCCGCCAGCGCGACCAGCGCGCCCAGCACCGGCACGATGAGCGCGATCTGCGCGATCCAGATCGCGGTGGCGGCATACGCGACGAGCTTGAGAGCCGCCACGTAGTCGCGGGTGCCGCCGAATGTCGGCGCGATCAGATCGGCAATCAGCGCGATGATGGCGATGCCCACCAGCGTATTGACGTACGACGCCACCGCCGCCAGCACGCCAAACCCGCCGAAGAAGACGCTGCTCAACAGCAGGATCGCGATCGGCCCCAGCAGGCCGAGGATCATCACCCAGCCGGTGTAAATGCTCTGCACGCTGGCGGGCTCCGCGGCGACCTTCGGCCATTCCGTCCTCGGCGAGAGCAGCATCCCCTTGATTCGATCCATTATCGCCATTGTTGTTCTCCGTTGGATCTCGTTTTCGTTTCCGCAATCGGCGGCAATCGGGCGCCAGTGTAGGCGCTTTGCCGCGACGAGGCAAAATCGGACGTGGCGCGCGTGCGCGTTACAGCAGCACGAGGTTGTCGCGATGGATGAGCTCGGGCTCGTCGACGTAGCCGAGCAGCGCGGCGATCTCCGACGACGGCCTGCGCACGATCCTCGCCGCGTCGTCGGCACTGTAGTTGACGAGACCGCGCGCCACTTCGCGGCCATCGTGCGTGAAGCAGCCGACGACTTCGCCGCGCTCGAAGCGGCCGCCGACGGCGACCACGCCGATCGGCAGCAGGCTCTTGCCGTCCTTCGTCAATGCGCGCACTGCCCCCTCGTCGAGCGTCAGCCGGCCGGCGATCTGCACATGGTCGGCGAGCCATTGCTTGCGCGCGGCCAGCGTCGGCGTGTCGGCGCGCAGGTGCGTGCCGACGGCTTCGCCGGACGCGAGGCGCGTCAGCACGTCGGCTTCGCGGCCCGACGCGATCACGGTGTGCGCGCCGGAGCGCGCGGCGCGCTTCGCCGCCAATACCTTGGTCAGCATGCCGCCGCGTCCGATTGCACTGCCCGTGCCGCCGGCCATCGCCTCCAGCGCGGGATCGCCGGCACGGCCGTGACGCACCGCGACCGCCGCGGCGTCCTTGCGCGGATCGGCGGTGAAGAGCCCCGGCTGGTCGGTGAGCAGCACGAGCACGTCGGCCTCGATCAGGTTGGCGACCAGCGCGCCCAGCGTGTCGTTGTCGCCGAGACGGATCTCGTCGGTGGTGACGGTGTCGTTTTCATTGACGATCGGCACCACGGCGAGCTCGATCAGCGTGCGCAGCGTGCTGCGCGCATTGAGGTAGCGGCGGCGGTCGGCGAGATCGTCGTGCGTGAGCAGCACCTGCGCCGTGCGCATCGCGTGCTGCGCGAACGCCGATTCCCAGGCCTGCACGAGCCCCATCTGCCCGACGGCGGCGGCGGCCTGCAGCTCGTGGATCGCCTGCGGACGGCGCGACCAGTTGAGCCGCTGCATGCCGGCGGCGATCGCGCCCGAGGTCACCAGCACGAGCTCGGCGCCCGCCTCGCGCAGCGTCGCCATCTGCGCGGCCCAGCGCGCGATCGCCTCGTGGTCGAGGCCGCGGCCGTCATTGGTGACGAGGCTCGAGCCGATCTTCACCACCAGCCGCCGCGTGCCGGCGACCAGCGAGACTGCGCCGCCGCTCATGAGGCGTCGTCGGCGCTCGTCCGCCGCACGCGACGCGCGCGCACCGGTTGCGGCTTGACCACGATCGGCACGTCCGGCGCGACCGCGGTGTCGGGCGCGGCCGCGGGATGCGCGTCGAGCCAATCCTGGATCGCATGCGTGAGCGGACGCAGCCCGTCGCCGGCGACCGCGGAAATCGCGAACACCGGCGCTTTCCATTTCAGCGCCTTGACGAACGCCTTGACGGTCTTGTCGCGCGCGGCGGGCTCGATCAGGTCGAGCTTGTTGATCACCAGCCAGCGCGGCTTGGCGGCGAGCGCGTCGTCGTAGCGCGCGAGCTCGCGGCCGATCGCGCGGGCGTCGGCGACCGGGTCGGCCTCCGGATCGGGCGGCAGCACGTCGACCACATGCAGCAGCAGCCGCGTGCGCTGCAGGTGGCGCAGGAACTGGTGGCCGAGACCGGCGCCATCTGCGGCACCTTCGATGAGACCCGGGATGTCGGCGATCACGAAGCTGCGCCGCTCGTCGGTGCGCACCACGCCGAGCGACGGCGCGAGCGTGGTGAACGGATAGTCGGCTACCTTGGGGCGCGCCGCCGAGATCGCGCGCACCAGCGTGGACTTGCCGGCGTTGGGCATGCCGGCGAGACCGACATCGGCGAGCACGCGCAGCTCGAGGCGCAGGCGCCGCGTCTCGCCGGTTTCGCCGGGCGTGAACTGGCGCGGTGCGCGATTGGTGCTCGACTTGAAATGCAGGTTGCCGAGACCGCCCTTGCCGCCGCGCGCGAGCAGCGCCGTCGCGCCGTCGCGCGCGAGATCGGCAATCATTTCTCCGGTGTCGGCATCGGCGATGACCGTGCCGACCGGCATGCGCAGCGTGATGTCGTCGGCGCCGCGGCCATATTTGTCGGCGCCATGCCCGTTTTCGCCGCGCTTGGCGCGATGGATGCGCGCATACCGATAGTCGATCAGCGTGTTGATGTTGCGGTCGGCCAGCGCAACGATGCTGCCGCCGCGGCCGCCGTCACCACCGTCCGGTCCGCCGCGCGGCACGTACTTCTCGCGGCGAAACGACGCCACGCCATTGCCGCCGTCGCCGGCATGAACCTCGATCACCGCTTCGTCGATGAACTTCACGACGGGTCCTTGGCGTAGAGCGCGAAATGCTCGGTGTCGTCACCGCGGCGCTGGCCCTCCCACAGCGTATGCCAGCCTTGCAGGCGGTCGGGATACTGGCGGCCATACTGGACCAGCAGCGTGTCGCATTTCGTCGCCGGCAGCGTGCCGTCGGCAAACGTGATGAGACCCGTGTAGTAGTGGAGCAGCGCGTGCTGCGCGTCGCCGAGGTTGCGCGCGGCGACGCAGCCGGTGGCCGGCAGGTGCGGCGCGAGCTCGGTGGCCATCGAGCGGTAGCTGCGGCGCGAGTCGAGGTACGGCAGCCAGATTGTCGAATAGAGGCCCCACACCAGCACGATCCCGGCAGCCCAGTTGAGGAGTGCGCGGCGGTTCGACTTGCGCGCCGGGCGTACGAGCGCGATCCACAGGAAAGTCAGGAACAGCGCAACGAGCACGGCCCATAGCCGGAACGGCGGGCGGTAGCCGAACTCGGTGTCGCGGAAGAAGCGTGCGACGGCAGGTGACATGCTGTTGAAGTAGGCGTCGATCCACAGGAACCACAGCAACGTGGCCAGCAGGCCGAACGTGAGCATGCCGAACCAGTCGAGCGCGCCGGATATGCTGCGGTTGAGCGTGTCCACCTCGAGCGAGGCGAGCACGGCGAGCGGCACCAGCAGCGGCAGCATCGCCGTCAGCGTGGGATCGCGCATCGCCACGAGTCCGGCGAGGACGACGACGGCGAACACCGTCGGCAGCGTCACGCCGGGCTTCGCGAGGCCGCCATTGAAACCGCGGCCGCGGATCCAGTACGTCCACAGCACGAGCGGCAATGCCGGCCACGCGAACCACGGCAGGTTCTTGAGCGCGTAGCTCGGGTCGAGTTCGGCCGGATCGCCGAGCCAGGCGAAGTAGCGCGCGAGCGTCTCGGCATCGCGCCAGTGCCCGAAGAGACCCGCGTCGCGCATGTACATCGCGAACGGCCAGGTGGCACCGACCATGAACGCGACGGCGACGGCGATGCCCATCGTTGCCGCGAACGCGCGAGTGCGCCACGCCGCGCCGGCGATCGGCAGCAGCAGCGCAGTGACGCCGACCCACAGTGGAACGGCGAAGCCGCGCGCCAGGAATCCGACCGCCGCACCGAGGCCGATGACGACGCCGCCGCCGATCGGCATGCGCAGCGCCAGGGCGAATCCGTACAGCGAGATCGCCACGCCGAGCGTCGCCCCCAGGTCCCCCGACAGCGCATGCGCGCGGTCGAAAAAGCCGACCGACCCGATGAGGATCAGCACCGGCAACCAGCGGAAGGCTCGGCCATACAGCTCGCGCGCCGCCATCGACGCGAACAGCAGGATCAGCACCAGCACGATGCCGACGGCAAGCCGCGCGGCGTTGTGCAGTGCCAGCACCGGCGCGAAGAGACGCTCGGTGCCGGCGGCGAGCGCCGGCACCAGCACGCCATGGTCGAAGCGCGGCTCGCCGACGAGGATAGGCGCGACGATGTCGTTGCGCTGCAGCATGTCGGTCGCGATGCTGAAGGTCATCGCGTCTTCGGATTTCCACGGATCGTGGCCGATCAGGCCCAGCGCGATCCATACGCCGCAAAGCAGGAGGAGTCCGAACTGCTTCCACGCCCGCTGGGGGCCGGAAGGCGAGACGTCAGCCGGGTCGATCAACTCGTCGCGGCGTGGGCGAGGGGCGAGCACGGAGTGGAATTGTGCGCTATCGGAACGGGACAAAAAAGGCAGCCGAAGCTGCCTTTTCGTGGAATCGCGCGAGTCGCGCGGCGCTCAGGCCGACGCGGTCGGACGCTTGGTGCCGTAGCGCTGGCGGAACTTGTCGATGCGGCCCGCCGTGTCGACGACCTTCTGCTTGCCGGTATAGAAGGGGTGGCACACCGAGCACACTTCGACGTGCAGCGGCTTTTCCACCGTCGAGCGCGTGACGAACGTGTTGCCGCAGCTGCAGGTGACGTTGATTTCGCTGTACTTCGGATGGGTGGCGGATTTCATGGCGTTCTTTCGTGGGACTCGTGGGGCGCGGGTCCGGCTCTGCTGCCTTCACGTGCGGGCGGCGGGCGCATCACACGTAAGTCGCGGCGGGAATCAAGCCATTGATTATCCACGATTTCGTGCTGCAACGCAAGATGGGGCCGGCCCTGCGGCAATCAATGGGGGTCCTTTAGCCCTGTCGATACAGGGACTTGCGGCCATCCAGACGCCGACGCCCGGCGCGCCGGCTCCTGAAATGACACCCGGCGCTGCTGAACAGGACCGACGGGACGGCGCCCAGGGCGGTACGGCCCCGGGCACGGCCCGGGCCGCGGTCAGGCGCGCGGACTGCCGTCCTTGACCATCTTGCGGATGTCGTGGCGCAAGTCGGGCGAATCGGGATGCTTGTGCACCTTCACGGCATGCTGGGCTGCTGCCTCGACGACTTCGTCGGCACTGTCCGCGGAGATCGCGATCGTGCACTTGACGTCGCTCGGCATGTCGCGGCAATCGATGTACTTGCGTGCCATGGAAGCCTCCGGAGTTGTGACGGTCTTCGAATGCTCGGCCCGACGCCGCCGAGCGGCAATACGCAGATTGGCGTAGGCGCAAACCGCGCGACGCGGCGGAATGGCTCGACCTGCTTCGGGACGCGCTACGCCGCGCTCAACCCCGGCGCATCGAGTCGAAGAACTCGGCGTTGTTCTTGGTGGCCTTGACCTTGTCGACCAGGAACTCGGTGGCCTCGAGGTCGTCCATCGGATAGAGCACCTTGCGCAGCACCCAGACCTTTTGCAGGATCTCGGGGCGGAGGAGCATCTCCTCCTTGCGCGTGCCGGACCGGTTGACGTTGATCGCGGGGTAGGTGCGCTTCTCGGCCATGCGCCGGTCGAGATGGATTTCCATGTTGCCCGTGCCCTTGAATTCCTCGTAGATCACGTCGTCCATCCGCGAGCCGGTGTCGATCAGCGCCGTGGCGATGATCGTCAGCGAGCCGCCTTCCTCGATGTTGCGCGCGGCGCCGAAGAAGCGCTTCGGCCGCTGCAGCGCGTTGGCGTCGACGCCGCCGGTGAGCACCTTGCCCGAGGCGGGCACCACCGTGTTGTAGGCGCGCGCGAGACGCGTGATCGAGTCGAGCAGGATCACCACATCCTTCTTGTGCTCGACCAGGCGCTTGGCCTTCTCGATCACCATCTCGGCGACCTGCACGTGGCGCGTGGCCGGCTCGTCGAACGTCGACGCCACGACCTCGCCGCGCACCGTGCGCTGCATCTCGGTCACTTCCTCGGGCCGCTCGTCGATCAGCAGCACGATCAGCACGCATTCCGGATGGTTGGCGGCGATCGAATGCGCGACGTGCTGCAGCATCACCGTCTTGCCCGACTTGGGGCTCGATACCAGCAGACCGCGCTGGCCCTTGCCGATCGGCGCGATGATGTCGATGACGCGGCCGGTGATGTTCTCCTCGGCCTTGATGTCGCGCTCGAGCACCATCGCCTCGTCGGGGAACAACGGCGTCAGGTTCTCGAACAGGATCTTGTTCTTGGCGGCCTCGGGCGGCTCGCCGTTGACGCGGTCGACCTTGACCAGCGCGAAGTAGCGCTCGCCTTCCTTCGGGGTGCGGATCTCGCCTTCGATCGTGTCGCCGGTGTGAAGGTTGAAGCGGCGGATCTGCGACGGCGAGATGTAGATGTCGTCGGTGCCCGCGAGGTAGGACGTATCGGGCGCGCGCAGGAAGCCGAAGCCGTCGGGCAGCACTTCCAGCACGCCTTCGCCGAAGATGCTTTCGCCCTTCTTCGCCTGGCTCTTGAGGAGCGCGAAGATGAGGTCGTGCTTGCGCATGCGGTTCGCGCCCTCGATTTCCATCGAGTTCGCGATATCGAGCAGTTCGGAGACGTGCTTGGCTTTGAGTTCGGACAGATGCATGGTGCGATGGGCGCGCGCGAGCGTCGGCGCGTAAATGGCGGAGGGCGGCACGCGGGCCGCGGCGGAAGTATCTGGGTTCGGGGAGCGGGCGCCGCGAGACGGGGAGCGGCGAAACCGTTGGACGCCGCACCGGGCCGTGGAGCCCGGCGCAACGTTCGTCGAGGTGGGAGGCTAACCGCCTTTACAGGTGGCTGTCAAGGAATGCGGTGAGCTGCGATTTGGACAGGGCGCCGACCTTCTGTGCCTGCGCCTGGCCGCCCTTGTAGAGGATCACCGTCGGAATGCCGCGGATCCCGTACTTGACGGGGGTGGCGGGATTGGCATCGATGTCCATCTTGGCGATCGTGATCTTGCCGTCGTACTCGCGGGCGATCTCGTCCAGGATCGGCGCGAACATCTTGCACGGTCCGCACCATTCCGCCCAGAAGTCGACGAGCACGGGCGTACCCGCGTTGATGACGTCGTTCTCGAACGTGGAGTCGGACACCTGCTTGATCGTCGCGTGCGTGGTTGCCTGGTTCATGTGGGGGCCCCGAAAGGGCAGACTGCGCTGCCCGGTAATGTGTCGAAACGCGGCGCGATGCGTCCCGCGCGCAAGTGAGGTTACGGTAGCCCAATTTGCCGTGCGGTGGCAAGGGACCGACCTCGCACCATAAAGGGTTGGGGGGATTCTGCTAAAATTCAAGCCCTTGAACGACCCCGCAAGTGCCGCGCCATGACCTATGTCGTCACCGAAAGCTGCATTCGCTGCAAGTACACCGACTGTGTCGACGTGTGCCCGGTGGACTGCTTTCGCGAGGGCCCGAACTTCCTCGTCATCGATCCCGACGAATGCATCGACTGCACGCTGTGCGTGGCCGAATGCCCGGTCGAGGCGATCTTCGCCGAGGACGACGTGCCGGCCGAGCAGGAAAAATTCAAGGCCATCAACGCCGAGCTGGCCAAGCTGTGGAAGCCGATCATCGAGCGCAAGCCGGCGCCGGCCGACGCCGACGAATGGAAGGACGTCGCCGACAAGCTCAAGCATCTCGAGCGCTGATCGAATTTGACCCGCATCCGTCCGCAAACCTATAATTCGCGGGTTTTGCGCTGCGGGCCTCCGCGGCGATTACCGACGCACCTTTCCGACTGGTCGATGAAGAAACTAATGACGATGGCCGTGCTTGCCGCCGGCCTATCCACCTTTGCGTTCGCGCAGGCTCCCGCGCCGGTCGCAGGCAACGCCACGCAGGGCGCCGACAAGACGCGGATGTGCGAGGGCTGCCATGGCATCCCCGGCTTCCGCACCGCGTTTCCCGAGGTGTATTCGGTGCCGCGCCTCGGCGGCCAGCATCCCGAGTACATCGTCAAGGCGCTGCAGGAATACAAGAGCGGTGAGCGCAGCCATCCGTCGATGCGCAGCATCGCGGCGTCGCTCAGCGACCAGGACATGGCGGACCTCGCCGCGTACTACGGGCAATCGACAGTGACGGCGCGCAAATGACGCAGAACCTCTTTCCCGCAATCCTGCTCGCCGCCGCGTTGGCTGCCGCACCCGCGATGGCTGCCGATACGGCGGCCGCGAAGAAGATCGTCAACGACGTCTGCCAGGCCTGCCATGGCGCCGACGGCAACAGCCCGTCGCCCGACTTCCCGCGACTCGGCGGCCAGCATCCCGACTATCTCGCGAAGGCGCTGCGCGACTACAAGTCGGGGGCGCGCAAGAATCCGATCATGGCGGGATTCGCCGCCACGCTGTCGACCGACGACATCGACAACCTCGCGGCGTACTACGGCGCACAGCCGGCAGTGGTGCACGACAAGTTCTGACGCTGCACGCGCCGCGCCAAGCAAAAGGGCGTCTGCGGACGCCCTTTTGCTTGGGCGCGGATTGTCGGCACGCGCTAGCGCGCGCGTGCAAGACAGTCGCGGTAGACGTCGGGGTCGGGCGCGCTGCCTGCGCGCTGCGCCTGCCACACGGTTTCCGCCAGGCAGTCGGTGATCGCGTGCAATGCGGCGTGCTCGTCGCCGCGCGCCGCCGCGAGGCGCTCGAAATGCGCGCGGATGCCGGGCGGCTGGTCGATCGCGAGCTGCTCGGCCACGGCAAGATGCAGCGCCAGGTGCAGGAACGGATTCGTCGCACCCGCCTCGGGCGTGAAATCGCGCTCGACGTGGCGTTCCGGGTCCTCGAGCGTCGCGTGGTACTCGGGATGGCGCGCGATGATCGACACGGCGATCTGCTCGAGCGCCGTCAGCGGCTGCGACGCGCGGTATTTGCCCCATGCGTCGACCAGGAAGCGGCGCGCCTCGTCGCGGCTCGGCGTGTACATCAGCGGTGCTTCCGCGCGGGGGACCGCGGGGTGCTGGCCGCTCGCCCGCGCGTGCGCGCCGCCGCGCGCGCAGGAGGCACATCCTTCGGCAGATTCTTGTGCCGGTACTCGCACAGGTCGAGGATCACGCATTCGCCGCACTTCGGCGCGCGCGCCGTGCACACGTATCGGCCGTGCAGGATCAGCCAGTGATGGCAGTCGTGGCGGAATTCCTCCGGCACGAATTTCTCGAGGCGGTTTTCCACCTCGACGACGTTGGCGCCAGGCGCGAGGCCCGTGCGATTGGCGACACGGAAGATGTGGGTGTCGACGGCGATCGTCGGCTGGCCGAATGCGGTGTTGAGCACGACGTTGGCGGTCTTGCGGCCCACGCCGGGCAGCGCTTCCAGCGCCTCGCGCGTGGCGGGGACGTCGCCGCCGTGGCGGTCGATCAGCATTTGCGATAACGCGACGACGTTCTTCGCCTTGTTGCGCCACAGGCCGATCGAGTTGATGTACGGCGCGAGGCCGGCGACGCCGAGGCGGACCATCGATTGCGGCGTGGCGGCGACCGGGTAGAGCTTTCGCGTGGCGAGATTGACGCTGCGGTCGGTCGCCTGCGCGGACAGCACGACGGCCACCAGCAGCTCGTAGGGCGTGCGGTAGCTGAGCTCGGTCCTCGGCTGCGGATTGGCTGCGCGCAGCCGCTCGAAAATCGCCCGACGCTTGGCGGCGTTCATGCGCCAACGCCGCGCCGCGCGCGTGCGCGCGCCAGCGCCGCGGCCACGCGCGCGGCGCGGCGCCCGGCGTCGGCGATGCGCACCGGGCGCAGGCTGATGCGCTCGGCGCGCAACAGTCGCGCACCCCGCGCCTCGTGGCGCGCGCGCGCGTCGCGGGCGTCGGCGTCGGTCCATGGGCGGCCGGCCGGCACGAGCTCGATGCAGTCCACCGGGCAGGGCGGCAGGCAGAGTCCGCAGCCCGAGCACAGCGACGCGACGATCGCGTGCATCCGCTTGGGTGCGCCGATGATCGCGTCCACCGGGCACGCGGCGATGCACAGCGTGCAGCCGATGCACGCGGCTTCGTCGATGCGCGCCAGCTCCAGCGGCCCGTGCTCGCCGCATTCCGGGTCGAGCGGGACCCGCGGCCGCCCTGTCAGCGCGGCGAGCGCCGCGATCGTGGCGTCGCCTCCCGGAGGGCAGCGGTCGATCCCGGCGCGGCCGTCGGCGATCGCCTCGGCATAGGCACGGCAGTCGGCGTAGCCGCAACGCGTGCACTGCGTTTGCGGCAGGAGGGCGTCGATCTGCCGCGCGCGCTCGAGGCGGTCCATCGCGCCATTCTAGCGTCGCCATGGTCCGACGCCCTGCCGGCAGCGAAGCGCCACGACCGTCCGCCCGGGTTTGCGGGGGGTCCGTCGCAACGCGCTCGCCGAATGCCGCCACCGGGATGACGATGCGCGCCATTGCGACTACGCTTGATACCGGTGCCATGAACCCATCCACTTCCCGTTCCGGCTGCGGCGGCGGCCTCGGCAATCATCCGCTGCTGGCGATCCCGTTCTTCCGGCGCTGGCCGTACTCGATCACGCGCGACCTCGTCTATACGCTGATCTGGAACACCGGATTCGCGCTCGCCTTCACCGTGATGGGGCTCCTGTTCAGCCCGCGCGCGACTTTCTTCGAGATGTTCTGGCCGAACATGGTCTTCGCCCAGTGCATCGGCTACCTGATCCACATCGCGTTCG
Source organism: uncultured Pseudomonadota bacterium (assembly GCA_963781395.1). Taxonomy (GTDB): domain Bacteria; phylum Pseudomonadota; class Gammaproteobacteria; order Burkholderiales; family Casimicrobiaceae; genus VBCG01. The sequence continues at coordinate 8,039 of CAWAFO010000006.1, read as the reverse complement.
CGCTGGGCGGCCGGATCATGCCGACGATCGACTCGCAGAGCATCGTCAAGCGGATGATCTATTACGCCGGCGTGCCGCTCGTGTGCCTGTTCGTCGGCATGTGGCTCGCGTCGGGCATCGTCGGCGGCGCCGACATGCGCCACTGGATCATGCAGCCGCGCAACATGCTGGTGATGTCCGGCGTGTCGATGATCATTTCCTGCGTGCTCCTCGCGATCTTCATTCCGCGCGAGCGCGCCGCGCGCGTCGAGGCCGCCATGGCGCAGGAAACCGCGCGGCTTGCCGCTGCCGAGCGCGCCACGGCGCTCGCGCAGATGAAGCTGCTCGAGGCGCAGGTCGAGCCGCACTTCCTCTACAACACACTGGCGCACGTCGACTCGACGATCGAGTCCGACCCGAGGGCGGCGCGACGCATGCTCGCGCACCTGATCGCACTGTTGCGGGCGACGGCCGCGGCGGCCACCGACACGGCGACGCTCGCCAGCCAGGTGGCATGGACACGCGCCTACCTCGAGCTCGTCGAGATGCGCATGGGCAGGCGCCTGACATGGACGATCGACGTCGACGCCGGGCTGGGTGGCATCGTGCTGCCGCCGGCGATCCTGCAGCCGCTGGTCGAGAACGCCGTCAAGCACGGGCTCGAGCCGCGGCTCGACGGCGGCTCGATTGCGATCGCCGCGCACCGCCATGGCAGTGATGTGGAGGTATGCGTCACCGATACCGGCGGAGGCTTTCGCGCGACGCGCGATGCCGCGAGCTCGACCGGCATCGGTCTCGCCAACCTGCGCTCGCGCCTTGCCGTGCTCTATGGCGAGCGCGCGACGATGACGGTGACCGACAACGTGCCCAATGGCGCGCGCGTGGCGCTGCGGCTGCCGCTCGCATGATGCCGGCGCACGCCGGACGACCGCCGGCGGCAATCGTCGCCGACGACGAGCCGCGGCTCGCCGATTTCCTCGTCGGACGGCTCAAGGCGTTGTGGCCGGAGCTCGTCATCGCCGGCGTTGCCGCCAACGGGCCCGAGGCGCAGGCGCTGATCGCGCAGGAGAGCCCCGACGTCGCCTTCCTCGACATCCGCATGCCCGGACTGACGGGGCTCGATGTCGCGCGCGCCGCGGGCGCGGGCGTGCACGTGGTCTTCGTCACCGCCCACGACGAATACGCGCTCGCGGCGTTCGAGCGCGCTGCGGTCGATTACCTGCTGAAGCCCGTCGACGACGGGCGCCTGCGGGAATCCATCGATCGTCTCAAGCAGCGGCTCACGGCGCCGCAACCGCCCGCCGCGCTGGACAGCGTGCTGGCCGCCCTCGCGCGGCATCTGCCCGGCATGGCGCTGCCGGGATCCGGCGTCGAGCGGCTGGCGTGGATCCGCGCCGGCGTCGGCGACGCCGTGCAGCTCATCGCCGTGGCCGACGTCGCGTATTTCCAGGCCAACGACAAGTACACCAGCGTCTACACGGCGAGTGGCGAAGCGCTGATCCGCACCCCGGTGAAGGACATCGTCGACAAGCTCGATCCGCAGAAATTCTGGCAGGTGCATCGCGGCACCGTGGTCAATCTCGAGCACGTTCGCACCACCACGCGCGACCTGACGGGCCGGGTCACGCTGACGCTGAAATCGCGCCCGGAAAAGGTCCAGGTGTCGCGCGCGTATTCGCATCTGTTCAAGCAGATGTAGCGGTTCGCGCGCGAACCCGGGTTGCGCGACAATGGCCGGCATGGGCACCCCGCACAGCCACGCACATGCGCACGCGGCGCACGACCATGCGCCCCACGTCCACTCCTCGGCGTCGCTGCGTGCGCTTGCAATCGCGTTCGCGATCACCGCGGGCTTTGCGGTGGTGGAGGCGGTGGGCGGTGTCCTCTCGCATTCGCTCGCCCTGCTGTCCGACGCCGGCCACATGATCACGGACGCGGCGGCGTTGGCGGCCGCGATGTTCGCGCAGAAGCTGGCGCAGCGGCCGCCGTCGCCGCGGGCGTCGTATGGTTACGCGCGCGCCGAGGTGCTGGCGGCGTTCATCAGCGCGCTGGTCATGCTGCTGATCGTCGCCGCCATCGTGTTCGAGGCGGTGCAGCGGCTCGCGCATCCGGCACCGGTCGCGGGCGGACTTCTGCTCGCGATCGCGACTGCCGGCCTCGGCGTGAACGTCGCCTCCGCGTGGACGCTGGCGCGCGCGCAGACTTCGCTCAATCTGCGTGCCGCCCTGCTGCACGTGATCGGCGACCTGCTGGGTTCCGTGGCGGCGATCGTCGCCGGTATCGTCATCGCCACGACCGGCTGGATGCCGATCGATCCCATCCTGTCGATCGTCATCTCGCTGCTGATCCTGCGCTCGACGTGGCGGCTCCTGCGACAGACCTCCGCGGTGCTGATGGAAGGGGTGCCGCTACATCTCGACTACGCCGAGATCGGACGCGAGCTGTCGCGGCTGCCCGGCGTGTCCAGCGTGCACGACCTCCACGTCTGGCACATGAGCAGCGAGGACGTCGCGCTGTCGGCGCACGTCGCCCTCGGCGAGGCGCGCGACTGGCCGCGCACGCTGGGGATGGCGCAGCGGATGTTGCGCGAGCGCTTCGGCATCACCCATGTCACGCTGCAGCCGGACTGGGTGGTGAATGCGCCCGCTGGGCGCAAGGTGATTCCGGTGAAGGCGCACGAATGACGCATACGGCGGCGACGCGCCGGCGGCGCGTGCGCTAGATCCAGCTCGCCTTGCGGAATCGCCACCACAGCAGCGCGTCGATGCCGAACATCAGCAGCAGCGCGAACGGATAGCCGTTCACCCAGTCGAGCTCCGGCATGTGACGGAAGTTCATGCCGTACACGCCGGCGATCAGCGTCGGCACGGTAATCAGCGCGCCCCACGCGGCGAGCTTCTTGGTGACCTCGCTCTCGGCGATGCTGATGAGCGTCAGCGACACCGAGATCGCGGTCTGCAGCATTTCGCGCATGCTCTCGAGCTCGGCATTGAGGCGCATCAGGTGGTCGAAAACGTCGCGGAAATACTCCTGCAGGCCGATGCACACGCTCGGCACGCGGCCGCCGTACAGCTTGCTCGCGACCTCGCCGAGCGGCGCCACGGCGTGGCGCAGCGTCATCAGGTCCTGCTTCAATCCGTAGAACGCCTCGACGCTGCGCCGTCCCGGCGTCTGCTGGAACATCGTCACCTCGAGCGACTCGAGCTTCGTCTCGAGCGCGTCGAGCACGGGAAAGTAGCGGTCGACCACGGCATCCATCAGCGCGTAGAACACGTACCCGGAGCCGCGCCGCAGCAGCTCCGGCTCGTGCTCGGTGCGGGTGCGCACCGAGACGAAGCCGTGCTGCGTGTGCTTGCGCACGGACAGCACGTAGTTGCGGCCGACGAACACCGCCATCTGGCCTTCGAGCAGCGCCTTGTCGGGAGGCGGCCCGATCTCGATCGTGCGCATCACGCAGAACAGCGTGTCGCCGTATTCCTCGATCTTGGGCGCCTGGTTGCCCTTGCGCGCGTCCTCGATCGCGAGCTCGTGCAGGCCGAATTCCTCGGCCATCAGGTCGAGCTCGGCATCCGTCGGATCGGCCAGCGCCACCCAGACGAAGCAGCCGGGACGGCTCACGTAATCGGAGATGTCCTCGACGGCGATGTCCGCGAGCTTGCGCCCGTCTTCGTAGGCGACGCAGTTGACCAGCATGCTGCGCATCATAGCCGCGGCGGCAGCGCCGGGGAATCCCGGGATGATCGACGCTGCGGGCGGCGGGGCGGCGGGGCACGGTAACATCACGCATTGCCGCACGCTCCCCGCCGACCCCGAATGATCATCGAGTCGCTGCTCGACACCGACCTCTACAAGTTCACGATGATGCAGGTGGTGCTGCATCACTTTCCCGGCGCGCAGGTCGAATACCGCTTCGATTGCCGCAATCCGGGCATCGATCTCGTGCCCTACGTCGCCGAGATCGAGGAGGAGATTCGCGGCCTGTGCGCGCTCGAGTTCCGCGCCGACGAGCTCGAGTACCTGCGCAAGTGGCGATTCTTCAAGAGCGACTTCGTCGACCTGCTCACGATCTTCCGCCTCGACCAGCGGTTCATCGCCGTGCGCCCGCGCGCCGACGCCCCGGGCGAGATCGACATCACGATCAAGGGGCCGTGGCTGCATACGATCATGTTCGAGGTGCCGGTGCTGGCGATCGTCTCCGAGATCTACAACCGCAACATGCATGCGCAACCCGATGTCGCCGAGGGCCGCGCCCGCCTCGACGCCAAGATGGCGCAGATCCGGGGCGTCGACGATACGGCGTTCCGCATCGCTGACTACGGCACGCGGCGGCGCTTCTCGCGCAGCTGGCAGGACGAGGTGCTGCGGCGGCTGAAGGACGGCATCGGTGCGCGGCTGGTCGGAACCAGCAACGTGCTGTTCGCGATGCAGCATGGCCTGACGCCGCTGGGCACGATGGCGCACGAGTACCTGCAGGCGTGCCAGGCCGTGGGGCCGCGCCTGCGCGATTCCCAGACGTTCGCGTTCAACACCTGGGCGCGCGAATATCGCGGCGACCTCGGCATCGCGCTGTCCGACGTCTGCGGCATGGACGCGTTCCTGCGCGACTTCGACCTCTTCTTCTGCAAGCTGTTCGACGGCGTGCGCCACGACTCGGGCGATCCGTTCGATTGGGGCGAGAAGCTCATCGCGCACTACCGCCGCATGCGCGTCGACCCGATGGCCAAGACGATGGTGTTCTCGGATTCGCTCGACGTCCCGCTCGCGATCTCGCTGTTCGAGTACTTCCGCGGTCGCTCGCAGACCGCTTTCGGCATCGGCACCAACCTCACCAACGATCTCGGCTACGAGGCGCTGCAGGTGGTCATCAAGATGACGCGCTGCAACGGCCAGCCGGTGGCCAAGATCAGCGACGAGCCGTCGAAGACGATGGATTACGACCCGTCGTACGTCGCCTACCTGCGCGAAGTGTTCCAGGTGCCGGCGCCGGCCTAGCGGGCACCGACACCATGTCTGGCGTCCGGCGCGGCGCACGGCCGTGTTGCGCGCGCGACGCGGCTAGTTAGCCGAAGGGCCACCCCCGAGCCGCTGGCCCCCCTGAGGGGGGAGGCGCGCGAAGCGCGCGTCGGGGGGAGTGTGCAGCAGGCGACCGATCGGCGGCGGCCCATCGCAGTGGTTGCCGCCAGGGCGGCGGTTTATAGTAGGCCCATGGCCACGCCCGCTTCCGGCATCAAGCCCGCCACGCACGGCCGCGATCCGGCCGGCGGCAGCGATCGTCGATTGCGCATCGAGGACATCCTCAAGCTGATGGTCGTCGACGGCCTGATTGCGGTGTCGGAGGCGGACAAGCTCGCCCGCGTGCGCACGCGGCAATACGAGCACCCGCTGGAGCTCATCGCCGCGCAGAAGCTGAAGGCGGTCAAAGCGCCGCACGCGCCGATGACGCTCGAATGGCTGGTCGAATGGCTGGCCGGCAAGCTTGGCGTGCGTTACTGGCACATCGACCCGCTGAAGATCGACTTGAAGGCGGTGACCAGCACGATGTCGAACGCCTATGCCGAGCGCTACCGGATCCTGCCGGTGGAGCTGAAGGGCTCGGTGCTGAAGGTCGCCACCGGCGAGCCGTTCGTGCGCTCCTGGGCCGACGAGCTCGAGAAGATCCTCAAGGTGTCGATCGAGCTGGTGTTCGCCAATCCGGCCGACATCCGCCGCTACCTGGTCGAGTTCTTCAACCTCGCGCGCTCGATGAAGAAGGCGGAGGCCGCGCAGAAAGGCGACGTCTCGCTCGCGCGCGACTTCGAGCAGCTGGTCGAGCTCGGCCGCCACGGCAACCTCGACGCCAACGACCAGCACGTCGTGCACATCGTCGACTGGCTATGGCAATACGCGTTCGACCAGCGCGCGTCCGACATCCACATCGAGCCGCGCCGCGACGTGGGTCTCGTGCGCTTCCGCATCGACGGCGTGCTGCACCAGGTCTACACGATCCCGGTGCCGGTGCTGGTGGCGATGACTTCGCGGATCAAGCTTCTCGCGCGCATGGAGATCGTCGAGCGCCGGCGACCGCAGGACGGCCGCATCAAGACCGTGTCGCAGACCGGGCAGGAGATCGAGCTGCGCATCGCCACGATGCCCACCGCTTTCGGCGAGAAGCTGGTGATGCGGATCTTCTCGCCCGAGGTGCTGGTGCGCGAGCTGGTCGACCTGGGCTTCTCCGCCGACGACCGCGCGCGCTGGGAGAAGATGACGCACGAGCCGCACGGCATCATCCTCGTCACCGGCCCCACCGGCTCGGGCAAGACGACCACGCTGTATTCGACGCTCAAGCTCCTCGCCACGCCGGAGGTCAACGTCTGCACGATCGAGGACCCGATCGAGATGATCGAGCCGTCCATCAACCAGATGCAGGTGCAACCGGCGATCGGCGTCGACTTCGCGAGCGGCGTGCGCACGCTGCTGCGGCAGGACCCGGACATCATCATGGTCGGCGAAATCCGCGACCGGGACACTGCGGAGATGGCGGTGCAGGCGGCGCTGACGGGCCATCTCGTGCTGTCGACGCTGCACACCAACGACGCGCCCACGGCGGTGACGCGCCTGCTCGATCTCGGCGTGCCCGGGTACCTGATCAATTCGACGCTGCTCGGGGTGATGGCGCAACGCCTCGTGCGCTCGCTGTGCCCGCATTGCAAGAAGCCGGTCGATTCGCCGGACGACGACGCGTGGCGCACGCTTACCTCACCGTGGCGCGCCGACAAGCCGGCGCAGGTGATGGGTGTCGGCGGCTGCCTCGAGTGCCGGATGACCGGCTATTACGGGCGCATGGGCCTCTACGAGATCATGCTGATGACGCCCGCGCTGCGCCGCCTGGTGCACGAGGGCATCGACGACACGACGATCCGCGAGCAGGCGTACAAGGACGCCATGCTGCCGCTGCGGGTCTCCGGGGCGATGAAGGTCGCCGCCGGCCTGACGACCGTCGATGAAGTGATGAAGGTCGCGCCGCTCGCTTGATGAAGCGGGTGGCGGTGGCTGACATGGTGCGCGAGCAACTCGACGCCTTCGCGCGCGGCGATCCCGCGGTCGTTTCGGGTCTGCTCGCCATCGGGATTCGCCCCTGGATGGCGTCGATGAAGCGCCAGCCGGGCGCGCCGAGGGGTCGCAGAGCCTGTGCGGGCGTGACGCTGCGCACGCGCGTCCTGTACCATCGGCCCCGCGGCTGCATCGCGCGCCGCATGCACCGACTTGGCCGATCCCCGCTTCCAATTCCTGCAGGACCTCGCCGCTGAGCTTTCGCAGGGCAAGATTTCCTTCCCGACGTTCGCCGATGCGACGCTCAAGGTGCGCATGGCGCTCAACGATCCGCGCATGGACGTCGATCGCCTGGCGCGCCTGCTGAGCACCGAGCCGCTGCTGGCTGCGCGGCTGCTGCGCGTCGCCAATTCCGTGGCGTACATGTCTTCGGGCAAGCCGGCAGTGGACGTGCGCTCGGCGGCGATTCGCGTCGGGTTCGGTGCGATCCGCGCGCTGGCGGTCAACGTGGCGCTCGAGCAGCTCTCGCAGATGAAGGAGCTGAAGCCGGTGCTTGGCCTCGCCCGCGAGGTCTTGACCCACAGCGTCGACGTCGCCGCGCTGGCCTCGGTGATCGCGCGCAACTTGACGCGCGTCAATCCCGATGAGGCGCTGTTCGCCCGCCTCGTGCACGACATCGGCCGCTTCTACCTGCTGTCGCGCGCATCGCGCTACCCGGAGATCGACATGCGCAGCGCCGACTTCGCGACGCTGCAGGACGAATGGCATGCGGCCGTGGGCCACGCGATCCTTTCGTCGCTGAACGTGCCGGAGGAGATCGCCGAGGCGGTGAACCAGCACGAGGAGCCGCTCGCCAATCCGGAGCCGCGCGACCTCGCGAGCGTGCTCAATATCGCCAACCGCGTGAGCCACGGGCCCAATCCACTCAACAACCTCACGGCCGAGGAGCTGCCGGTGACGATCGATGCGCCGAAGGTGATGGCGGTGCTTGCGGAGAACACCGATGCGCTGCGGTCGCTGGCGGGGTCGCT
>CAWAFO010000005.1:0-402505 GCA_963781395.1 uncultured Pseudomonadota bacterium | reverse complement strand
TGTTGCCCGTGCCACCGTACCTCCGCCCGCACGGGGCAGTAAATCGAACTTTCCGCCGTGCAGCCGCGCGACACGCTCCACGATTGCGAGGCCCAGGCCGGCGCCCGCGGCCCCGTCATCGCGCGAGCGCGACATGGCGCTTCGCGTGAATGGTTGCTTCATCCTCTCGGCGTCCGCGGGATTCACGCCCGCGCCCCTGTCCATGACGTCGACGGTGACCGTGTCGCCCACCGCGCAGGTCACGATTTCCACTGGCGGGCGACCGTAGGCAAACGCGTTGTCCACGAGGTTGGACAAGAGGCGCGAAACTGCGGTCGTGCGAAGCGACAGCATGGGCAGCTCGCCCGGCGTAAATGTAACGTCGCGGCCGCCTGCGCGATAGCGCGCCACGACGCCGCGCACGACATCGTTGAGATCCGCGCGCTCGACCGACGCGTTCTCGCCGCCGCGCGCAAACTCGAGAAACTGGCCGACGATGCGATCCATTTCTTCGATATCGGCGACCATGCCATCGCGCATCATCGGATCAGCTCCGCCCATCTCCACGCCCAGTCGCAGGCGCGCGAGTGGCGTGCGAAGGTCATGCGAGATGCCGGCGAGGAGGAGCGCGCGATCATGCTCGATCTGGCGCAGGCTTCCGAGCATCGTATTGAAGCCGCGGTTGACGGCTGCGATTTCCGACGGGCCGCTCTCGGGAAGAGGCGGCGGCGTCTCGCCGCGACCCACGCGCGACACGGCCGCCGCGAGCTCGCGCAGAGGGCGAGCGAGAAAGTGCGCGAACGCATAAGCCACGACGAGCAGCAACACGATCACCGTGGCCGTCCACGCAAGCGCGCGCGTCGGTAGTTCCTCCTGGGCAAGGGGACGGGTGGGAAAGCCGATCCAATAGCTTTCGCCGGCAGCGTCGATCTTGACCAGCAGGAGCCCGCGACCCGGAGACACCCGCAAGTCGGTCGCGGGTCCGAGCACGTCCTTGAGGCGCGTATCGAGCGCGGAAAACGGCGCGCCGGCCGGCACCCCGAGATTCGGGCGCTCGTTCTCCGGAACGATGCGTACGCCGTACTCGCGGCCCAGGCGCGCGAGATGCGCACGCCGCGCTCCTGCATCCGTGCTTTCGAGGGCCGCACGCAGCGCCTGGAGCTGCACGATCTTGGTGTCGCCAAACTGCCGGGCGACGAGCGCCGCGCGATCGTACCGGAATATCACGAGCGACGCGGCAGTGGCGAGGGCGACGACCGCCACCAGCAGGAGCACAAGCCGGCCGAACAGCGACCGCGGCCAGATGATCACGAGGCTTCGGCGTTTTCGCTCGCCGGCACGTAAACGTAGCCGAATCCCCAGACGGTCTGGATGTACCTGGGATTGGCAGGGTCGTCCTCGACAATCTTGCGCAACCGCGAGATCTGTACGTCGATCGCGCGGTCGAACACATCGTGGTCGCGCCCGCGCGCGAGCATCATCAACTTCTCGCGGGCGAGTGGCTGGCGCGGGTGCTGGGCGAGCACCTTGAGCAGTGCATATTCGCCGGTTGTGAGATTGACGATCTTGCCTTCGCGCACGAGTCGCCGCGCGGCATGATCGAGCGTCCAGGGCCCGAACGCCTCGCTGCTCTCGTCGCCCGGCGTACCCGGCTTGGGACGCTCGGCGTGTCGACGCAGCACGGCATGAATGCGGGCAACGAGCTCACGCGGATTGAAGGGTTTCGGCAGGTAGTCGTCGGCGCCCATTTCGAGACCGACGATGCGATCCACATCCTCGCCCTTGGCGGTGAGCATGATGATCGGCACGTTCTCGCCGCTGCCCCGCAGGCGCCGACATACGGCGAGACCATCCTCGCCGGGCAGCATGAGATCGAGCACGACGAGATGCGGCGGATCGCGCTGCAGGCGCTTGTCGATGTCGCGCGCATCGGGGAGCGCCTTGACCTCAAAGCCCTGCTCTCCCAGATAGCGCGTGAGGAGATCGCGCAACCTGACGTCATCGTCGACGACGAGAATGCGCACGGGCGCGTTGTCCTTGTCCATGGTTGCCATTGGAACGTGGCGGACGTCGTGCGACGCCCTCGCATTGGTAACGGATTGTAACGCCCCACCATGTGCGGCAACCGGCCGTTGCAATCGGCGCCTGCCAAGTGCGAACGCTGAGGCGATGCTGCGATCCGAAGCAGTGACCCGACGCTCATTGCGTCGGCACTGACATCGAACCGAAAGGAAGGACCCGTGATGAACCGATTCGACACGCGCCGCGCGGCGCGCGCAACTCTCTTCGCGGCGGCGCTCGCCGTTGCCATGGGCGGCACGACGGCTTTTGCACAGGCGAATGATGCGGGCTCGGAACCGGCCGCGCACGCGAAACACATGCACGGCAGTGGCGATCCGCTGGTCGGCACGCTGATGCACCTGCGTGACCAACTCGGCCTCGACTCGTCGCAACAGACAGCTTGGGACAACGCGGTTGCCCAGGCCAAGTCGGCGCGCGCGCAAGGCGCCACGCTGCGTCAGGGAGTGAAGTCGGCGTACCAGGCTGAGATAGCCAAGGACCAGCCTGATATGGCCGCGGCGGCGGCGGCCGCCGACGCGGCCCAGTCCCAAGGCCAAGCGCTGCGCAAGACAGTGCGGGACGCGTGGCTCAACGTGTATGCGAACCTGAACGGCACGCAAAAGGCGATGGTCGCGTCGGCGTTGCGCGAGCGCGAGGCGAAGGTCGACGCGTGGCGGGCCCAGCGCGGCGTGCAGCAGTAGGTTCGACTAGCGCATAGCGGCGCCTCCGCCCTCCGCGCCGAGACAGGGGTAAGGCGCGCACGACGCGTGGGCCATTCGCCAGCAAGAGGCGCGCATTGCGCGCTTCTTGCGTTTCAGCCTCCACAACGTATTGCCGGGTGTCGATGCCGGCTGTACTTCGTCTCGCCAATTGCGGGGCATCCCAACGTCATGAAAGTTATGCTGCTGAGGCGTTCAAAGCGCTGCAGGGATTCTTGTGTGCCTCGGTTGGGCTTGCGTGGCCGACAGGTCGTGTCGCCATGCGAGGCACAACATATAAGTAGGCTGTTGTCATCAAGCTGCCAATGTTTAGGATGGTTGATAACAAGAACGACAGCAATTAAATGTATTAATAACATGCACTTACATGATATTATTCATATTCATATTGCATAAGAGAGTTGTGCGAATCGCCGTTCGTCCAGTAGTCCGCTCCAACCCTTGTAATTCAAAAAGAGCCAGCTAATAATCGGGCCACCCAAAGGGTCGGCTGTTGGCATAACGAGCGGCGAGCGAACGTGCTCGTGTCAAGACCTGGGCAATCGACGTAGACCGCAGGAGCGGCGGGGGAGACGAGCAATGCCAGGGGAAGCGGCCGCACGGAGTTCGCGCAGCGAGAGAAGGGGCGGGGCGATGGGACGAATCCTCGCCGCCTTGGCGTTCGCATTCGCTGCTTGGCTCGCGCCGGCGAGCGCGGCGGCGCAGTCGACCGTGCCGGTATATCGCTTCTTCAACGACCAGACTGGTACCCACTTCTACACGACCTCGACCTTCGAGCGCGACATCGTGTTGTCGCGCTGGCCACAATTCCTGTACGAAGGCCCGGTGTTCTACGCGTATCTGGCGCAGTCACCCGACACCAAGCCCGTATTCCGTTTTTTCGACACCGCCACGGGCACTCACTTCTACACGCAGTCGGAGACGGAACGCGACCAGTACATCGCTACCCAGCCCACGTTCCTGTTCGAGGGCGCCGTCTATTACGCGCCATTCGCACCCGGCGTCGGTCACGCTGCGCTCTACCGGTTCTACAACACGCGAACCCACGCCCGTTTCTACACGGACAGCACCGACGAGCGCGACATCGTGCTGCGGACCTGGCCGTGGTTCCAGCTGGAGGGCATCGCCTTCTACGTTTTCTCCACGCAGACCCCACCGGGCAGCACCGATGACAGCGCACTGAAGATCACGCTCTCGGTGCAGAGCGCCGGCACGGGAACGGTGTCGCTCGTTGCTACGGCGACCGACACGGGTGGCTTCGTAACCCGGGTGGACTTCACCATGGACGGCGCGCCGCTCGCCACCTTGATGAGCGAGCCGTTTGCGCTGACTGCGTCGGTCGCACCTGGCAATCACGTCTTCAGTGCGGTTGCGCATGACACGTCGGGGGCCACGCGCAGTTCCGAGCCGGTTGCATATTCGCTCGACGGGCCCGTCGTGGCCAAGCCAAAGGTCACGCTGTCGGCTTCAGCGACGAGCGTTACGCTCGGACAGCCCGTCACGCTTTCGGCGACCGCCAGCGAGGATGGCGGCACGATTGCCAAGGTCGCGTTCTATGCCGGCGCCACGCTGCTGCACGAAAGCACGGCCGCCCCATACGCTTATACGTATACGCCTGCGGCGGTCGGCGCGCTCTCCTATACCGCGGTGGCCACCGACGCTGCCGGCACCACCGCGACGTCGGCGACCGTGGGACTGAGCGTGAGCGCCGCGGGCGGCACGCCGCCGGCGGCAACGCCGAAGGTGACGCTCGCGGCGTCGCCAACTACGGTCACGCTGGGTCAATCGGTGACGCTCACGGCCACCGCCAGCGAGGATGGCGGCACGATCAGCAGCGTCGCCATCTACGCCGGCGGCGCGCTCGTGAAGACGCTGACGAGCGCCCCCTACACGACGATCTATACACCTGCCGCCGCCGGCTCGCTCGCGTTCTCCGCGATTGCCACCGACGCCAAGGGCATCACCGCGACGTCGGGCAGCACCAGCATCAATATCAATCCGGTGGCAGGCGCCGTACCCAAGATCGCGCTGGACGCAAGTGCCACCACGATCAGCGTCGGGCAAACCGTGACGCTCACCGCTACTGCCAGCGAGGTCGGCGGCACCATCAAGAAGGTCGGCTTCTATTCGGGGGCCAAGCTGCTGACGGAGGTCGTGTCACCGCCTTACATCTATAGCTACACGCCCGCCGCGGGCGGCATGCTGAACTTCAGCGCGATCGCCACCGACTCGAAGAACGTCACCGCGACGTCGTCGACGATCGCGGTCAACGTCAACGCGCCCGTGGTCAGCTTGCTCAAGGTAACGCTGGCGAGCAGCACCACGTTCACCCAGGTTCCGGCCAACGTGACGCTGACGGCCAATCCAACGCCCACTGCGGGAACGACCATTGCCGGCATCGACTTCTATCGCAACGGCACCAAGCTCAACGCGACGCCGCTGACGGTGAAGCCATATACGTTTGCGACATCGCTGACGACGGCGGGCCAGACCTCCATATTCACCGCACGGGTCACCGACAGCGTTGGCGCTACAGCGACATCGACGCCGGTCAATGTCGTCACCACGGCCACGCCGACGATTCCGGCGCTTGACGCGAACTCGCGCGACGTGTGGCGGTTGCTCACGCAGGCGACGTTCGGGCCGACTCCCGCCGACGTCGCCAGCGTGAAGTCGCTGGGCGTTGCCGGCTGGATCGACAGGCAGTTCACGCAGCCGGTTTCGGGCTATCCGGACACGCGCTACAACCATATCCAGTTGCGGGCCACGCCGGATTGCACGTCGTCCGACCCGGCGGGCAACCCCTATCCTGCCAATTCGCCGCAGGTGAAATGCGTGCGCGACCACCTGTCGCTCAACATGGTGCAACGCGATTTTTTCACCAACGCAGTGGGCAAGCCCGACCAGTTGCGCCAGCGCGTTGCGTGGGCGCTGTCGCAGATCCTGGTGACGTCAGCCAACGAAAGCGACCTGTCGATCGCCTATGTGATGTCGCGCTACCAGGGCATCCTGTTCCAGAACGCCTTCGGCAACTTCGAGACGCTGCTGCAGCAAGTCTCGCTGTCACCGGCGATGGGCAACTACCTCGACGCCGTCAACAACGACCGGCCGGACGGCAAGGGCCGGGTGCCGAATGAGAACTATGCACGCGAGATCATGCAGCTGTTCTCGATCGGCCTCGAGGAAGTCAGGGACGACGGCACGCCGCTCCTCGACGCCAACAATCAACCGATCCCGACTTACGACCAGGACGTCATCAAGGAGATGGCGCGCGTGTTCACCGGCTGGACTTACGCCAATGCCGACGGCAGCACGGTGACCAAGAAGAACTCGCCGTTCTACGCAGTGCCGATGGCCAATTTCCCGGGCACCACGTCCACCGGCCACGACACGGATCCGAAGACGCTGTTCGACGGTACTCCGCCCTACGGTGCCGAACTGCCTGCCGGGCAGACGGCGCTGCAGGACCTGACGGCAGCGGTGCATGCGGTATTCATGCATCCCAATACACCGGCGTTCATCAGCAGGCAGCTGATCCAGAAGCTGGTCACCGGTACTCCGAGCACCGCCTATGTACAGCGCATCGCCAATGTGTTCGAGAACGATGGCACAGGCGTACGCGGCAATCTCAAGGCCGTAGTGCGGGCGTTGCTGCTCGACAGCGAGGCCCGCGGCAGCGCGGACAAGGGCGACAGCTTCGGCTCGCTGCGCGAGCCCGTGTTCGTCGTCACTTCGCTCGTCCGCTCGCTTTCCGGCGTGACGGATGGCAACACGCTGTCCGACCTCACGAATTCACTGGGCCAGCGTGTCTACTATTCGCCGACGGTGTTCAATTACTTCCAGCCCGATACCACGGTACAGGCGGTCGGCAAGACTCTCAACGAGCCCGAGTTCGGCATCCACGACAGCAATACGGCGGTGGGGCGCGCGAATCTGGTCTTCCGGCTGGTCTACCAAGGCGTGGCCGAAGACGCCAATCTCGACGGCGCCGTGGGCACCAAGCTCGACACGCAGCAGTTCGAGCCGTTTGCCGACGACCCCACGACCCTGGTCAATCAGGTCAATGCGGTGCTGATGGGGGGCGCGCTGCCAACCACGGCGCGCGACACGATCGCCACCGCCGTAGCTGCCATCGCGTCGAACACCGATCCCACGAAGCCCCAATGGCGAACCGATCGCGCGCAGATGGCGGTCTACCTCCTCGCGTCGTCCTATTACTTCCAGGTGCAGCACTGACATGAACACCGATCGGCGCAGATTTCTCAGGGGTTCCGGCGCGCTCACCGCGGCCGGCCTGATGGGTAGCCTCGGTACGTGGGGCATCGACAGCGCTCGGGCCGCAGGTGGCGACTTCAAGGCGCTGGTCGGCGTTTTCCTGTTCGGCGGCAACGACAGCAACAACATGGTCATTCCGACCGACGCTTCGCGCTGGAACGACTACGCGACCGTGCGCAGCGCGGCGTCCGGCATCGGCCACGTGCAGTCGATGCTGCAGCCCGTCACCGATAGCGCCACCGGCAATCCCTATGGGTTGCACCCCAATCTGCCGGACCTCAAGACGGTCTACGATCAAGGCAGGATGGCGATCGTCGCCAACGCTGGCACGCTGCTGGCGCCGATTCCCGATATCACGACCTACAAGTCGGGCGCAGGGCGCCCGCCGAACCTGTTCTCGCATTCGGACCAGCAGGTCGCGTGGATGGGGCAGATGCCGAACGTCGTCGCGCGCACGGGGTGGGGCGGGCGCGCGGCGGACAGGCTCGCATCGGTCAATGCGTCCGCATTGATCCCGTCGACGGTGTCGGTATCGGGCAACCAGATCTTCGCCGTGGGCAACGATTCGGTGCCGTTCGTCATTCCCGGCAATGGCGGGGTCAGCCTGTCCGGGCAGGGCGCGACAGGCGTGCCGCTCGCGCGGTACAACGCGCTGCGCAGCCTGCTCGGCGCCGGCTCCGGCAACAAGGTGCAGGACGAGGCGGCAGGCATCCTGGCCGACGCGCTCACCGCCAACGAGGTCGCGAATCCGATCCTCACCGCGACATTGCCGCCGGCGATCGCCAATGCATTCAATGGCATTCCCAACTCGGGTCTGGCACAGCAGTTGAAGCAGGTGGCGCGCCTGATCGACGCGCGTGGGGCGCTCAGTCTCACGCGACAGTTCTTCTTCGTATCCATCGGTGGCTTCGACACTCATAGCAACCTGCTCACGACGCAGGTCAACCTGATGACGCAACTCAACGACGCGCTGTCGGCCTTTTACGACTACACGGTGGCCGCGGGCGTCGCGAGCAACGTCACTACGTTCACGATGTCGGACTTCAACCGCACGTTCATCGGCAACGCCAACGTCGGCACGGATCACGCCTATGGCGGCCATCATTTCGTGATGGGCGGCGCGGTCAAGGGTGGTCGCGTGTACGGCACGTTTCCGACGCTCGCGGTCAAAGGCCCGAGCGACGTCAGCAGCAATGGCGCGTGGCTGCCGACGACATCGGTCGACCAGGTAGGGGCGACGCTCGCGAGCTGGTTCGGCATGTCGTCGGCCGACTTGGGCTACGTCTTTCCGAATCTCGCCAACTTCACGACCAAGAATCTCGGCTTCGTCTGATTTGGCGTCGTGCGGATGCACCGCGCGCGCCACCCGTCTCTCCTCTGCCCGCGGTGTGTGCATCATGCCGCGGGCTTTTTGTGGGCGCCGCAATTCGGATGGGTGGTGCGCTCCGCCTGCGCCGACATGGGCCGCGCTAGGGGGCGGCGAACGGCGACTGCGCGACGAACGTCGTCGCCGCGATGCGCAACGCCGTAGCGTCGACTGGCTTGCGCAGGAGAGGCAGGCCCGCTTCGCGCGCGTCGCGTACAGCCCCCGGGCTCACGTCACCGGAGACGATCAATGCCGGCAGCTGCGCGCCGAGCTCGTCGCGCACACGTGCGATCGCGTCGATGCCATTGCCACTGGCGAGGCGCAGGTCGGCGACGATGAGATCCGGATAGCTTTCGAGCACGCCCAGTGCGTCGAGCAATCCCGCCGCGTCGCTGCCGGCCGCGACGCGCGCGCCCCAGGCACCGAAGAGGGCACGCATGCCCTCGATCGCACTGCTGTCATCGTCGATCACCGCGACCAGCGCGCCCTCGAGGCCACGGACCGGGCCGGCGGCGACGGCGACCGCTCGCGGCGCCGGGCGGGTGGCGCTGTCTGCCCGCTTGCAGACCACGCGAAAGCGCGCACCGCGGCCAACACGCGAGGCGACACTCACCTCGTGGCCCAATAGTTCCGCGAAACGTTTGACGATGGCGAGACCCAGGCCGCTGCCGCGTCCCGCCTGCGGCGCGCTCGCAAGCGCGTCGATCTGGAAGAACTCGTCGAAGATCCGTTCGCGATTTGCGGGTGGGATCCCCGGACCGGTGTCGAACACGTCGATGGCCAGGCGCGCGCCCACACGGCGCGCGCCGATCAGCACGCCGCCGGACTCGGTATACCGCAACGCATTGCCGATCAGGTTGCGCAGGATGCGCGGCAGCAGCGTCGGATCGGTTTCCACCGAGGCGCGCGTCGGCGCGAAGCGAAGCTCGAGCCCCCGCGCCGCCGCGTGCGGCGCGAACTCACCTTCCAGACGCGCGAACAGCGGAGCGAGCGCAACGCGTCTGCGCTCGGGCGTGAACGCGTTGGCCTCCAGCCTGGACAGGTCGAGGAGCTGGTCGAACTGCGCGTCGAGACTCCGCGCCGAGCGCTCGACGCTGGCGACCAGCGGTGCGAGCACGGTATCCCGGGTGCGCGCCGCCAGCGCCGCGGCGAATAGCGCCAGCGCATGCAGCGGCTGGCGCAGGTCGTGGCTGGCCGCCGCCAGCAGCTGGCTCTTGGCGCGATTGGCGGATTCCGCAGCGCTGCGCGCCGCATGTGCAGCGCGCGTCTGGTCCTTGAGCTCCGCAACGAGATCGGTATTCTCGTAGCGTGTCGCGAGCGCATGCGTCATGAGGTCGTTAAGCCGGTGGCCGAAGGCGAGGATAAACGCGAGCACCACGCTCATCACGAGCGCAATATGCGCGTGCACTGCGTCGCCTTCCGCGGCCACGCGCGCGATCAGCGGCACGAGTGCCGGCAGCGCGAAACCGTAGAACGCCGGCTTGTAGACGGCGGTGAGGTAAAGGCCTCCGAGCACGACGCCGAACAAGCAGACGATGACGAGGGCCTGGCGTGGTGCGGCGTCCGGAAACATGGCCACCGATGCCGCACCCCACAAGGCGCCGGCGGTTGCGGATCCGATCGCCCAGTAGCGACCCCAGCGACGCGTCGCGGCAGCGCCCGGCTGCGCCCGCTGCCACGCGCGCGCCAAGGCGCCCCGCCAAGCCTGGTTGAGAACAACGAGGCCGATCCAGCCTGCCAACATCGATGGCGCCACGGTATCGCGCAGCGCCGCGCACAGGATCAGCGCGCCGAGCAACATCGACAGCGTCGTGCGATTGAAGCTCGCGTACAGCATCGCGACTTCCTCGACACGCGCACGCTCGACGAGCGCCGCCGCCACGGGTTTCAGGGCCGGCATCGATGGGCCTCGCGCGCGACCCGTCCGGCGCGGCGCCAGTCAGGATCCCGGGGTGGAGTCCGTGCTGACGCCGCGCTTCGCGAGCTCGACGACCGCCTGCGTTCGCGAGTGGACATTGAGCGCTTTGAGGATCGCCGAAACGTGCACTTTCACCGTGCCCTCCGAGAGCGCGAGGTCGCGGCAGATCATCTTGTTCGGCTTGCCCTGGATGAGATGCTCCAGGACATCGGTCTGGCGACCGGTGAGGCCGAAGATGCCGGGGGCCAGGCGCGCCGCCGCGGCGGCGACACGTGGCGCCACGTCCCGCGTGACCGGGCGCTTGCCGGCAAGTGCTGCACCGATGGCAGTGACGATTTCGCGGACATCGGCCGTCTTGGCGATGTAGCCGCGCGCGCCGGCAGCCATCGCCGCGTCGATCGTCGCGCGATCGTGCGTCGCCGACAGCACGACCACCGGACGCTGGGGATGATCGCGCACGAGCGCGGCGAGCAATTCCATGCCACGCGTGCCGGGCAGCGCGAGATCGAGCAGCACCAGCGCGCATTCGGGATGCAGGGCGAGCATGCGCTCGGTTTCGTCGCGGTTCGCCGCGACGCAGACGGTGAGCGTGGGATCGAAGTCCCGCAGCGCCTGGCTGATCGCCTGCGGGATCAACGGGTGATCATCGACGACCAGCAGCTTCATCACGCCTCCCATTGGCGTCGGGCACTTCCCGGCCCGATTCGCAGCCATGCTCGGTGGCGCGGCACGTGGTGCCAGCTGTAGGAAAATACAGGGGTTCCCAGTCTCAGCCCTGGTTCTTCAGCGTCTCCTTCGGCTGGTCCTTGAGCTCCTTCTTCAGGTCCTGCAGCCGCGTGTCGACGACCGATGCATCGTAGAAATTGGTGTCCTTGGCCTTGCTGGCGAGCTCGAACTGCACGACCGCCGCCTTGAGGTTGCCTTGCCACGCGTAGTACTCGCCCTGGTGCTGGTACTGCTTCAATTCCTTGTTCTGCGCGGCATAGGCGCGCGCCGCGATGAGGTGCAGCTGGCCGTCGCCGGGCATTCGCGCGAGCTCGGTCTCGGCGAAGTCCGATGCCTCGCGATTGCGACCGGCGCGCATGAGCGCATTCGGATAGTCGTACATCAGCTGGTGCTTGTTGGGATAGAGTGCGAGGGCTGCCTTGAAGCGCTTGATCGCGCCATCGAGGTCGCCTGATTCCATCAGCACGTGACCGGCGATGGCGTCGATCATCGGATGCGCGATGCCCGCGTCGTCGAGCTCGGCGATCACCTTCTTCGCCCGTGTGTAGTCCTGTGCCCGCAGCAGCGCAGCGACGAGCCCGTAACGCGTCGCCGTGAGGCTGTTGTAGCGATGATCGGCGAGCGCGCGGTCGAAGAACGCGACCGCCGCGCGCGCGTCGCCTTCGTAGCTGCGCAGCAGCGCGCGCACCATCTGGAAATCGAGCGAATCGGCCACCTGGCGATACGGCAGGTTCTGCGCGCGCGCCTGCGCCTCGGCGATACGCTCCGACGTCACCGGGTGCGAGCGCAGGTACGACGGCGCACCCGAATCCGAGAATCGCGACGCGTCCTGCAGCCGCTTCATGAACGTCGCCATCGCGGTGGGGTCGAAGCCGGCAGCGACCATGCGCTGGAAGCCGATGCGGTCGGCCTCGTATTCATGCGCGCGCGTGAAATTGAGCTGCTGCTGGATCGCCAGCGCCTGTGC
The DNA here is from genome assembly GCA_963781395.1 of uncultured Pseudomonadota bacterium. Taxonomy (GTDB): domain Bacteria; phylum Pseudomonadota; class Gammaproteobacteria; order Burkholderiales; family Casimicrobiaceae; genus VBCG01. The sequence goes on along the minus strand of CAWAFO010000005.1, from coordinate 390,494 downwards.
CGATGCCAAAGCCGCCTGCGCCGCCTGGCCGCCGGAGGAGCCGCCGGCCTTGGCGGCGAGGATCGCCACCGCCAGCGCGCCTAGCTGCATCAGCATCGTGTCCTTCTGCGAGGCGATCATGCGCGCGATGTGGTGCTGGGTGACGTGCGATATCTCGTGGCCCAGCACGCTCGCGAGCTCGGATTCGGTCTGCGTCAGCAGAATCAGGCCGGTGTTGACGCCGACGAAACCGCCGGGCAGCGCGAACGCGTTGATCTCCTTGTCCGCCACGGCGAAGAACTGGAAGTCGATTCGCGCGTCGGGCACCGCCGCGACCAGACGCTGGCCGAGGTCGTTCAGGTAATCATTGACCTCGGGATCGTCCATGATCGCGCCGGTCATCCTGGCGCGATGGATCACCTCCTCGCCGAGCTTGCGCTCCTGCACCGGTGAAAGGTCGGCCTGCGACGCGTCGCCGAGGTCGGGCAGCGCGGTGCTGGCCGGTGGCAGGGAAATCGACGGTTCAGGCGGCAGCGTGCCGGACCACACCGATTGCGCGACGGCGCCGGGCGCGGCCGGCGTGATCGCCAGCACGCATGCCAGCGCGCAGGCGAGGCACTGCGCGGACGTGCGCGGCAGGCGTGTAGTGCGTAGGCGTGTCATCGGCGCGCAGCGAGAATGTCGAATCACCTCGGGAACGGACGCGACGGCGCTGCACGCGTCGCGCGACGCGCAAATGCTAAGATGCCGCAACGCCGCGGCGAGTTCAATGCGCGGCGCGATTTCGCCGCCCACCCATCAACCGCCCGCCATGGCTCGAAAGACCAAGCCCGGCGACGCCGGCCACGCGCCGGCGTCGGCGCATTTTACGCATTTCGACGAGCGGGGGCTGGCACGGATGGTGGACGTCGGCGACAAGGCCGTCACCCATCGCATTGCCCGCGCCGGCGGCCGCATCGCGATGCAGCCGGCCACGCTCGCCGCGATTGCCGCGGGCACCGCGAAAAAGGGCGACGTGCTGGGTGTTGCGCGGATCGCCGCGATCATGGCCTCGAAGCGCACGTCCGAGCTCATTCCGCTCTGCCATCCCCTTGCGCTCACCAATGTCAGCGTCGATTTCACGCTCGACGCAGCTAGCGGGATCGTGGCGATCGACGTGACCTGCGAGACGCGTGATCGTACGGGCGTCGAAATGGAAGCGCTGACGGCGGCCGCCGCCGGGCTCCTCACAATTTACGACATGTGCAAGTCGGTCGACCGCGGCATGCGCATCGGCGACATCGCACTGCTCGAGAAATCGGGCGGCAAGAGCGGCCATTACGTGGCGGGCGGGTAAAGCCCGGCGCGCGGTGCTGCTGCCGCAGACGGTCCGGTGCCGGCGCAGGGGCGCCGCTCGCGTCGTCGGCAGGGAGACCGTGCTGAGTCTCCGCCAGTCGCTGCGATGGCTCAGTCGGGTGTCACCAGTTCCACATCGAGCCGTCTTCGAGCCGATTGACCGGCAGTGCCGCCGCGCGGTACGGGTAGCGGGCGGCGAGCGCTTCGTCGAGGTCGACGCCGTGGCCCGGCGCGTCGCCCGGATAGAGAAAGCCGCGCTCGAACGTATACGCGTGCGGAAACACGGCATCGGTCTCTTCGGCGTGGCGCATGTATTCCTGCACGCCGAAATTGGCGACGGAAATGTCGAAGTGCAGCGCGGCGCCCATGCACACCGGCGACAGGTCCGTGGCGCCGTGGCAACCGGTGCGCACGTGATGGAGCTCGGCAAGGTTGGCGATGCGGCGCAGGTGCGTGATGCCACCGGCATGCACGACGGTGGCGCGGATGTAGTCGATCAGTTCCTCGGTGATCAGCACGCGTGCGTCGTGGATCGAGTTGAACACCTCGCCGATGGCAATCGGTGTCACCGTGTGCTGGCGGATCAGCCGAAAGCTCTCCTGGTTCTCCGCCGGCGTCGGGTCTTCCATCCAGAACAGGCGATAGGGCTCGAGCGCGCGCCCTAGGCGTGCGGCCTCGATCGGTGTCAGGCGGTGGTGGACGTCGTGCAAGAGGTGCGGCTCGAAGCCGAACCGGGCGCGCAGCGCCTCGAAAAGCTGCGGCGCGAAGTCGAGATAGCGCGTCGTCGACCAGATATTCTCGGTGGCGATGGCCGCGTCGGCGGGCTCGTAGAACAGGCGGTCCTTGGCGACGCCGTAGGTCGAGGCGAGGCCGGGAATGCCGCTTTGCGCGCGGATGGCGCGATACCCCATTTCGATGTACCGACCTACCTCGTCGACGGTCTCGGCGAGATCGCGGCCGTTGGCATGGCCATAAACCATCACCGATTCGCGGCTCTTGCCGCCCAGCAACTCGTAAAGAGGCAGCCCGGCGGCCTTGGCCTTGATGTCCCACAGCGCCGTGTCGACGGCGGCAATCGCCGCCATCGTCACCGGGCCGCGCCGCCAATAGGCTCCGCGGTAGAAGTATTGCCAGGTGTCCTCGATGCGCATCGGGTCGCGGCCGATCAGCGCCGGCACGACGTGATCCTCGAGATAGGCGCGCACCGCGAGCTCGCGACCGTTGAGGGTTGCGTCGCCAATGCCGGTGAGTCCGGCGTCGGTTTCGACCTTGAGCGTGACGAAGTTGCGCCCCGGGCAGCAGACGATGACGCGTGCGGCGGTGATTTTCACGGGGGTTCCCATCCTGGGCATTTGGGTCAGGCTGTCCGGTGGACAGACCACCAGACCACTTGACCTGATTATAGCCGCCAATTAGGATGCGCCAAAAGCGGCTCGGAGGCCGCACCATCCCGCCCGAGGGCGGTTCCGGAGGAGTTCCAGGTCGTGCCCCTCACCGCCGTCGGCAACACGAGGCTCTATCGCCAGATCGCCGAGCAGCTGTCGACGCTGATCGCGAACGGCGAGTACGCACCGGGTGCGCGGCTGCCGGCCGAGCGCGACCTGGCCGCGGCGATGGGCGTGAGCCGGGCGTCGGTGCGCGAGGCGATCATCTCGCTCGAAGTGGCCGGCCTGATCGAAGTGCGCGTCGGCACCGGCATCTTCGTCGTGCGCGGGTCGGCCAAAGCTGCGCATGCCGGCGACGACGATGGCCCGGGACCCTTCGAGCTCCTCGCCGCGCGCAGCCTCGTCGAGGGCGAGATCGCCGCGCTGGCGGCACGCGAGGCCAAGCGCGCCGACGTCGACGCGCTGAATGCTGCCATCGAAAAGATGGAATCCCACGTCGATGATTTCGCCGTGCGCGAGGCGACCGACAAGGCATTCCACCTGGCGCTCGCGTCGGCGACGCGCAACGGCGCGCTCGAATTGGTCGTCGATGGCCTGTGGGGCCAGCGCGCCGAGCTGTGGGGGCGGATGCAGCATCACTATCACACGCCGGCGCTGGCACTGCAGACGATTCGCGATCATCGCGCGATCGCCAAGGCCGTGGCCGCGCACGATGCGGCGGGCGCGCGCGGAGCGATGCATCGCCACCTTGCGCGCGTCGCCCGGGAGTTCCAGCGCGAAAAGGTCGACGTTGGCGCACCGATGAATTCACGCGCGACGCCGAATGGCAAGCGTCGCGCCGCGTTGGCGGTCCCCACGCGGACGGCCAAATGACGACAACAGCAGCACCGTGGCGCCGCGACGGCGCGATGGCGCAGGACAGCGTAGCGAAGAGTCGAGCATCAGACGACGGACAACACCGGCAGACGACAACGTGTCGCGCGCCGGACCAACGGAGGAGCATTGCGATGAAACGCATGACATTGAAACTCGCGGGTGCATTCGCGGCGGCCGCGGCGATGATGGCGGCGACTCCGTCGCTGTCGGCACCGGTCACTCTCAACATCGTCGACGTCGCCGGCCAGCTGGCGCTGACACAGAGCGCCATCGAGGCCTATCGGGACAAGCACCCGGACCAGATCGCCAAGATCAACTTCACCAAGGCGACCGCACCTGAGCTTCCCGGCAAGCTGAAAGCGATGCAGGGCGCCGGTCGCAGCGACATCGACCTCGTGCTGACCGGCACCGATGCCCTGGCTGCCGGCATCGACCAGGGCCTCTGGACGCCGATCCTGCCGCAATACTCCGCCAAATTCCCGGGCTTCCCTGGCACGCTGATCCCGGCCGCGTCGAAGATGCAGGACCTGGCGTCGAACCAGGGCATCATCGTCGTGTTCTCGCCCGCAGGTCCGCTGATGGAATACAACCCCGACAAGGTGAAATCGCCGCCGACGACCGCGCAGGAGCTGCTCGCATGGTGCAAGGCCAATCCGAATCGCCTGATCTACGCGCGGCCGGCGAATTCGGGCCCGGGCCGTACGTTCCTGATGGGGCTGCCGTACATCCTCGGCGACAAGAATCCCAAGGATCCTGCCACGTGGGACAAGACGTGGGCCTATCTGCAGGAGCTTAACAACTGCATCGAGTATTACCCGACGGGTACCGGCGCGGTGATGAAGGAGCTGGGCGAAGGCTCGCGCGACATGACCTTGACGATGACCGGCTGGGATCTCAATCCGCGCATCACCGGGATCGTGCCGAAGTCGTACAAGGTTCAGCCGTTCAAGGGCATGACCTGGGTGAACGACGCGCAATACATGGCGGTGCCCAAGGGCGTTGCCCCCGACAAGCTGGCGGTGGTGATCGACCTGATGGCGTACATGCTCACCCCGGCTGCGCAGGCCACGACATACGACAAGGGATACTTCTATCCGGGTCCGGCGGTCGCCAACGTGCCGCTGTCGATGGCACCGAAGGAAAGCCAGGACGCGATCAAGGAGTTCGGTCGCGCGGAATACGACGGCTGGCTGAAGGAATTTCCGCAGACGCAATCGCTGCCGCCGGACGCGCAGGTCAAGGCATTCGCGATCTGGGACGAGAAGGTCGGCGCGAAAACCAAGAAGTAGTCCACTCCGCGACGTGGCACGTGCCGGCTTGGTCCGGCGCGTGCCGTGCCGGCCGCGAACGCGCAAACGGAACCTCGCACGCATGAAACACGATTTCAAGGAGCTCCGCCTCGATCGCGTCACCCGGCGCTTCGCGCATGCGGGCGGGCGCGCCGTGGCGGCGCTCGACGGCCTCACGCTGACCATCCCGAGGGGCGAGTTCGTGGCGCTGCTGGGGCCCTCGGGCTGCGGCAAGTCGACGGCGCTCAATTGCATCGCCGGGCTGCTGGCGCTCTCCGATGGCAGCATTCATCTCGACGACATCCGCATCGACGTGCTGCCGCCGGAGGCTCGCGGCTTCGGCATGGTGTTCCAGAACTACGCGCTGTTTCCGCACATGAACGTGCGCCGCAACATCGGATTCGGCCTCAAGATGCGCAAGGTGGGCGCGAGCGAGGCTGCGGCGCGCATAGATGCCGCGTTGAAGCTCGTCCAGCTCGGAGGCCACGAGGACAAGCTGCCCGGTCAATTGTCGGGCGGCCAGCAGCAACGCGTGGCCATCGCGCGCGCCATCGTCGTCGAGCCGCCGCTGGTGCTGATGGACGAACCCCTGTCGAACCTCGACGCCAAGCTTCGCCTCGAGATGCGTTCGGAAATCCGTCGCATCCATCGCCAGCTGGGACGCTCGACGATCTACGTCACGCATGATCAGGACGAGGCGCTGTCGCTCGCCGACCGCATCGTGGTCATGAAGGACGGCACCGCGCGGCAGGTGGCGGCGCCGTCGGAGGTCTATGCGAATCCTGCGGATATCGACGTCGCGCGGTTCATGGGTTATCGCAACGAGATCGCGCTGACGGTCGAGCGCGCCGGTGCCGATGGCGTCGTCGCCTCCGGCTCGGGCCTTACGCTGACGGGCACCGCCAAGTCTCCTTTCGCCGCTGGATCGCGCGTGCGCGCCTCGGTTCGGCCCGACGATGTGCAGTTGGTCGACGACACCGCACGCCACGCGAACCTGATCCACGGCACCGTCGACGCGATCGAATACGGGGGTCGCGAGTCGCTGGTCGACATCGTCACGTCCGGCGGCGTGCGCCTGCACGTGCGCACCGAGACGCCGGTGCGCGTCGGTGAACCGGTGCATGCGAGCGTGCCGGTGGCGCGTCTCCTGTTTTTCGCCGAGCCCACGGCGTGAACACGCCCGGTCTCGCGGGGGCTGACAGGACGCCATGGCTGGCGACGCCGGCCGCGTTGTTCCTGTTGACGCTTTTCATCTATCCGTGCCTGTACGGCTTGTGGCTGTCGTTCCGCCCCACCACCGGCGGCTTGCTGGCCAACTACGCGAAATTCTTCGGCTCCGAGCGGCTGTGGCCGACGATTTTCACGACGTTCAAGCTCGCATTGCCGGCGACGTTCATCAATCTCGGCCTCGCCCTGCCCATCGCCTACCGGATGCGCGTGAAGACCCCGCGCCAGAAGTGGATCACGACGGCGCTGGTCGTGCCCATTACGCTGGGCACCGTGCTCATCGCCGAGGGCATGCTCACATATTTCGGGCCGCGCGGATGGCTGGCGCAGCTGCTGAGCGCGTTGCATCTCTACGACGGCCCGATACGGTTGACCCACAACTATGTCGGCGTCCTCATCTCGCTCGTCATCTCCGGTTTTCCGTTCGCGTTCCTGCTGCTGTTGTCGTACGTGACCGGCATCGATCCGGTGCTCGGCCGCGCCGCCGCGAGCCTCGGCGCCAGCCCCTGGCATCAATTCCGCGACATCTACCTGCCGTTGCTGATGCCGGGACTGGCGATGTGCTTCTGCCTGGCGTTCGTGCAGGCCTATTCGGTGTTTCCGTCGGCCGTGCTCGTGGGATCGCCAGCCGGACCCACGCGCGTCATCTCGATCGCCGCTTATGAAGCCGCGTTCGAGCAATACGACTATCCGCTCGCGTCGTCGATCGCGATGATGATGGGGCTCACGCAGCTGCTCGTCGTGGTGCTGGTGCTCGCGCTGCGGCGTCTCGTATACCGCGGACCGGTGACCGGAGGCAAGGGATGAGCACGCCGACGCGTCGCCTGTGGCCCTCGGTGTGGAATGGCACGCTGTCCGTACTGATGGCAGTGTTCCTCATCAATGTCGGACTGATGATCGCCACCGTGGCGATCAACTCCACCGCCAAGGTGTGGCGGGGCACGGTCCTGCCGGACGGCTGGACGCTCGGTGCGTATGCCGACGCATGGAAGGACTTCCAGCTGGCCGATATCCTCGTCGTCACCTTCGAGGTGATGTTCGCGGTCGTCGCGCTGTCGATCTTGCTGGGCGTGCCCGCCGCCTACGCACTGGCGCGGCGCGATTTCGCCGGCAAGCGCTGGCTGCTCTTCCTGTTCCTGCTGCCGCTGATCGTACCGCCGATCACCTACGGCATCCCGCTGGCGACCGTCATGTACCAGTGGCATCTCGCCGGCTCGATCGGCGGCGTGATCCTGGCCAACCTGATTCCGGCGCTGCCGTTCGTGATCCTGGTCATGACGCCGTTCATCGAGCAGATCGACCCTAACCTCGAGTCGGCCGCGCGCGTGTTCGGCGCGCGTACCGGCCATATTTTCCTCTATGTGCTGGCGCCCCTGATCGTGCCCGGCATGCTCGCGGCGGCGTTGCTGGTGCTCGTGCGCACGGTGGCGATGTTCGAGCTCACGTTCCTCACCGCGGGTTCCGATTCGCAGACCCTCGTGGTCGCGTTGTATTACGCGATGTTCGCAGCGGGCGTGCGCACGTCGCAATCGGTCGACGCAATGGCCATGGTGTACATGGCGGTCACGCTGGTGTGGCTGCTCGTCGCGCTGCAGTTCGTCAATCCCACCCAGCTCGTGAGCCGCGTCAAGGAACATCCGCAGCCGGCGTGACGTCCGCGCCGTGTCGCCGCCGATCGCCATGTCCTCGCTGAACCTCGCGGCGCTCGCCGCCCTGCCGGCTGCGGTCGCCGCGCCGGCCTACGATCCGGCGAAGCTGCGCGTCGGCATCGTCCACCTCGGGCTCGGCGCGTTCCACCGCGCCCACCAGGCGGTGTACACCGATGCGCTGCTGGCTGCCGATCCGCACTGGGGGATCTGCGGCGTGTCGCTGAAGACGCCACGTGCGACACAAGGGCTCGCGGGTCAGGATGGTCTTTACAGCGTGTTGTGGAAGGGCGAGGGCACGACGCGCGCGCAGGTGATCGGCGCACTGCGCGAGGTGCGCTTCGCCGGCGCCGATCGCGCGGGGACGATCGCGCGCATGACCGATCCGCGCATCAGCGTCGTGTCGCTGACCGTGACCGAAAAAGGCTATTGCCACGATCCCGCCAGCGGCGCACTCGATTTTGCGCATCCGGACATCGTTGCCGATCTCGCCCATCCCGAAGCACCGGTCTCGGCGGTGGGCACGCTGGTCGCCGCGATCGCGGCGCGGCGTGCTGCGGGCGCAGGCCCGCTGACCATCGTCTGTTGCGACAACCTGCCGCACAACGGCCACACGCTGCGCGGTCTCGTGCATGCGTTCGCCGGCGCGCGCGACAGCGCGCTTCCGGCCTGGATCGACGACCATGTCGCGTTTCCCGACACGATGGTCGACCGCATCGTGCCGGCGACCACGGCCGACGACGTGGCCGAAGCGGCACGCCTGCTCGGTGTCGACGACGCGGCGACGGTGGCGGCGGAGCCCTTCGGCCAGTGGGTGATCGAGAATCGCTTCGCCGGTCCGCACCCCGCATGGATCGATGCCGGCGCGCAGTACGCGACCGACGTCGGCGTCTACGAGACGATGAAGCTGCGTCTCCTCAACGGCAGCCATTCGGCGATCGCCTATCTGGGCTTCCTGATGGGCCACATGACCGTCTGGCAGGCGGCCGACGATCCGCTTCTCGCGGGCTACATCGAGCGCATGATGCACGACGAGATCGTGCCGACGCTGGCCGCGCCGCCGGGTGTCGACCTCGGCACGTACTGCAGCACGCTGCTCACGCGGTTTCGCAATCGCGCGCTGCCCCATCGCACGCAACAGATCGCGATGGACGGCTCGCAGAAACTGCCGCAACGACTGCTCGGCACCATCCGCGATCGCCGCAAGGCGGGCGCGCCGTATCCGCGGCTGGCGCTCGGCGTCGCGGCATGGATCCGTTACGCCAGCGGCCGCGACGAGACCGGTCGGACGATCGCCGTCGCCGATCCGATGGCGCCGACGTTCGCGCGACTTGCCGCCGCGCATGGCGCCGATCCTGCGGCGATGGCCGCGGCGTTCCTCGACATCGCGCCGGTGTTCGGCGACCTCTCGGCCGACCGTGAATTCCGCCGCTCGGTTGGCGAAGGGGTCGACGCGCTATTCCGCGAGGGTGCGCGAGCAGTACTTGCACGCGTCGCCTGAAACCCGAACAATCGCCGTCCATGGCCGCCCTCAAGCTCAATCCCGACCGTCTCTTCCCCGCCGGTACCGGCACGCGCAACGTCGCGCGACGCCTGTATTCGACGATCGAGCGCCTGCCCATCGTGAGTCCGCACGGACACACCGATCCGCGCTGGTTCGCCGACGACGAGCCCTTCACCGACGCCAGCGCGCTGTTCATCACGCCGGATCACTACGTATTCCGCATGCTGTACAGCCAGGGCATCGCGCTGGAGGACCTCGGCATTCCGCGCGTCGATGGCGGTCCGATCGAGACCGACGCACGCAAGATCTGGCGCACGTTCGCCGCGCACTATCACCTGTTCCGCGGCACACCGTCGCGGCTGTGGCTCGACCACGCGTTCGCCACGCTGTTCGACATCGACCGCAAGCTCGACGCCACCACCGCCGACTGGTATTTCGACCACATCAACGATCGCCTGCGGCGGCCCGAGTTTCGCCCGCGCGCGCTGTTCGAGCGCTTCAACATCGAGGTGATCGCGACCACCGAGTCGCCGCTCGACCAGCTCACGCATCATCGCAAGATCCGCGACAGCGGCTGGGGCGGGCGGGTGATCACCGCCTACCGGCCCGACCCCGTGATCGACCCGGATTTCCCGGGATTCCGCGACAACGTGGTGCGCCTGGGCGGCCTCACGGGCGAGAACACGCTGCGCTGGAGCGGCTATCTCGCCGCGCACCGCATCCGCCGCGACTATTTCAGGTCGATGGGTGCGACCTCCACCGATCATGGCCACCCCACCGCGCGCACGTTCAACTTCGACGCCGCGCAATGCCAGCGCCTGCTCGACCGCGCGATGGACGGCTCGATCGGCAGCGACGAGGCCGAGGCCTTCCGCGGCCAGATGCTGACCGAGATGGCGCGGATGAGCATCGATGACGGCCTGGTCATGCAGATCCATCCGGGCAGCATGCGCAACCACAATGCCAGGGTGCTGCGCGAGTTCGGCCGCGACAAGGGCGCAGACATGCCCACGCGCACCGACTACGTGCGCGCGCTGGGGCCGCTGCTGGAGCAATTCGGCGACGACCGCCGGTTGTCGGTGATCCTGTTCACGCTCGACGAGACCAGCTACTCGCGGGAGCTGGCGCCGCTCGCCGGCCACTATCCGGCGCTGAAGCTGGGCCCGCCGTGGTGGTTCCACGACAGCGTCGAGGGCATGCAACGATTCCTGTCTTCGGTGGTCGAAACGGCCGGCTTCTACAACACCGTCGGCTTCAACGATGACACGCGGGCCTTCATGTCGATCCCGGCGCGCCATGATGTGTGGCGCCGCATCGCGTGCCGCTTTCTCGCCAGCGCCGTGCTCGAGCACCGGCTCGACGAAGACGAGGCCTTCGAGCTCGCGCCCGAGCTCGCCTACGGGCTTGCCAAACGCGCCTATCGCCTCTGATCGCATCATCGGCGCGGCGACGCGCAGGAGCCTGTGCAGGCAGGCGAATTTGTCCATGGCGCGCGGAGTGACCCCCTCCGCGTCGCTTGCACCCCTCGCAGGAGACTGAATCGATGTCCAAGGACTGGCTGTTGCTTTGCGGCCGCGTGCTGATCGCCGTGCTGTTCGTTCCCGGCGGGTTTTCCAAGATGGGCCACTTCCAGAATACGGTTGCCACCATCGCGCATTCCCCGTTGCCGATGCCGTCGCTGATGGCCGTCGGCGCGATCGTCGTCGAGTTCGGCGTCGGGCTCGCATTCCTCGTCGGCTGGAAGGCGCGGTGGGCGGCGCTGATCCTCGCGGTTTTCACGCTCGTGGCCGGCGTGTTGTTCCACAACTTCTGGGCGGCGCCGGACGCGCAGATGGCGATGCAGAAGATCAATTTCATGAAGAATCTCGCAATCGCCGGCGGCCTGTTCTTCGCCTACGTGTTCGGGCCGGGGCGCCTGTCGCTCGACCGGGGCTGACGCGTGGTCACGCCACGACGGGGCGATCACCCGCGGGTATCGAACCGCTTCATTCCCGCATGCGGGAATCGAGCACGACGGTCACCGGACCATCATTGACGAGGGTGATCGCCATGTCGGCGCCGAAGCGGCCGGTCGCCACCGGCTTGCCGAGCGCCGCCGTGAGCGCCGCGACGAGGCTCCCGAACAACGGCGCCGCGATTGCGGGGGGCGCCGCGCGCGACCACGACGGCCGGTTGCCCTGGCGCGTCGACGCGTAGAGCGTGAATTGCGATACCACCAGCAGCTCGCCGCCCGTGTCGAGAATCGAGCGATTCATCGTGCCCGCGTCGTCGGCGAACACGCGCATCTGCACGATCTTGCGTGCGAGCCACTCGACATCGTCGCGGCCGTCGTCGGCGAGCACCCCGGCGAGCACCAGCAGGCCGGGCCCGATCGAGGCGAGGGTAGCGTCCTCGACGGCAACGCTCGCATGCTGCACGCGCTGCAGCACTGCCCTCATCGCGAGGGCTTGCGGTCGACCTGTGTCAACTGCCCGGACTGGATATGCAGCGTGGTGATCATCCCCGGATCGCCGTCGGTCGGCAGGTAGGACCAGCGCGCACCGCTCCGGCTGTCGGCATTGCCACTCTTGATGTCGGGCGCTCCTATCCGTGCCAGCACCTCCGCGTCGCTCATGCCGGTGTGCAGGAAGCGTCGCTCGGCGGCATTGCCGGGGGGGATTCCGGGCTTGCTGTGCGCGCGGGTGGTGGTCGTCGTCGGCGCCTCGGACGCCTTGCCGCTGTGCTTCGAGGCTTTGGGCGTGGATGGCGCCGGCGCCGCAGCCGGCGAGGGCGTGAACGGCACGACGGAGACGTTGGCAGGATCGGCCTGGAAATCCCGCATCTCGCGTCCCTTGGGGCAGGGGCTGTCCTGGTAGACCGGCTGGCTGTTGTCGCCCAGGCACTTGTAGATGTCGGCGCGGGCGCCAGGTGCGACGCCGATGCCGGCAAGGAGGCCAATCGCGAGCACCAGCGCGTGGGCCTGTGGGAAGGGGTGCCGCATGGGATTACGATAGCGCCTTTCGCAGGATGGTTCCGCTAGGCCGTTCGATGGACGACGTACCGCCGCTCGCAGGCAGGATCGACGCGATCGCCCCGTTCCATGTCATGGAGGTGCAAACGGCGGCACGCGCACTCGAAGCCCGCGGCGTCGACGTCGTGCACATGGAGATCGGCGAACCCGACTTTCCGACCCCGGAGCCCGTCGCGGCGGCAGCGAAGCAGGCGCTCGACGACGGCGCCATCTACTACACGTCGGCACTCGGCCTGCCAGCCTTGCGCGAGGCGATCGCCGGGCACTATCGCAGTCACTACGGTGCCGAAGTCGATCCTGCGCGCGTGATCGTCACCGCCGGCTCGTCGGCGGCCCTGCTGCTGGTGCTGGGGCTGATCGTCGATCGCGACAGCGCCATCATGATGGCGGACCCCAACTATCCGTGCAACCGGCATTTCGTGCGGACCCTCGAAGGCGTGACGCAGCCGGTGGCCGTCGACGCCGCCACGCGCTATCAGCTCACCGCGGAACTGGTGGCGCGCCACTGGACCGCGGCCACGCGCGGCGTGCTCGTCGCCACGCCGTCCAATCCCACTGGCACGACCATCGCCGGCGACGAGCTCGCGCGCATCGCCACCGTAGCGGCGGCGCGTCGGGGCCATCTTGTCGTCGACGAGATCTACCTCGGCCTCACGTACGGCGCCGCACCGCGCTCGGCTGTCGCGGTGAGCGACGAAGCCTTCGTCATTTCGAGCTTCTCCAAATACTTCAACATGACGGGCTGGCGGCTGGGCTGGATCGTCGCGCCAAGCCGCCACGTGCGCGATCTCGAGAAGCTCGCGCAGAATCTGTACATCTCGCCACCGACGCTGTCGCAGCGCGCGGCGCTGGCCTGCTTCACGCCCGCCACGATGGCGATCGTCGAGACCCGGCGGCGGGCGTTCGAGGCGCGGCGCGACTATCTGGTCGGCGCGCTGCGCGAGCTCGGATTCGGCGTGCCGGTGATGCCCACGGGCGGTTTCTTCGTCTACGCCGATTGTTCGCGTTTTTCGCAGGACTCGGCCGCATTCTGCCGGGACATGCTCGCCGCTACCGGCGTGGCAGTCACCCCCGGCGTCGATTTCGGCACGCATCGGGCGGCGATGCACGTGCGCTTCGCCTACACCATCGACCAGGCCAAGATCGAGAAGGGCATCGCGCGGCTGCGCACATGGCTGGTCGATCGCCGGGCGGTCGTGAATGCGTAGTCGGGGGCGCGCGCTGCTGGCGGCGCTCGTCGGCGCCACGCTGGCCGGCTGCAGCGCGATCGATTTCTATTGGCAGGGGCTGCACGGCCAATACGAGATCCTGGCAGGGGCACGGCCCATCGCCGAAGCCATCGGCGACGCTTCAGATCCGCGCGTCAAGGCTCGCCTCGAGCTCGCCGAAAGGATCCGCGACTTCGCCACGCACGCGCTCGCGCTGCCGGCGAACGACAGCTATCGCCGCTACACCGATCTCGGCCGGCCGTACGTCCTGTACAACGTCTTCGCCACGCCCGCGCTGTCGCTCGCGCCGCGCGCGTGGTGTTATCCGATCGCAGGGTGCGTCAACTACCGGGGCTATTTCGACGAGGCCGGTGCGCGCGCCGAGGCGGCCAGGCTCAAGGCCGCCGGCGACGACATCTACATCGGCGGCGTGCCCGCATACTCGACGCTGGGCTGGTTCGACGATCCGATCCTGTCGACGTTCGTGCGCTATCCGGAGACCGAATTCGCCAGGCTCATCTTCCACGAGCTCGCGCACCAGCTCATCTACGTCAAGGGCGACACGCTGTTCAACGAGTCGTACGCAACGGCCGTATCGGACGAGGGGCTCGAGCGCTGGATCGCCGCGCAGCCTGCCGACATGCGCGCGCGCCTCGACGCCGATCGCCTGCGCAGCGCGAGACTCAGGGGTGAATTCCGCCGCATCATCGGTGACGCACGCACGAAGCTCGAGACGCTCTATGCGTCGGGCGAGCCGGCAGTGGAGAAGGCGGCGGCCAAGCGCGCGATCTTCGCGGCGATGCGCGCCGACTACGATCGCGTCAAGGCCGGTGAGCCCGGACTTGCCGGCTTCGATCGCTGGTTCGCCGGCGACGACGGCAAGGGGCCGAATAACGCGAGCCTCGCGGCTATCGCACTGTACACGACGTGGGTGCCCGCGTTTCGCACGATGATCGCCGACGCGCATGGCGACCTGCCGCGCTTCTACGACCATGTGCGCGCGCTGGCAATGCTGCCGAAGCCGCAACGCGACGCGGCGCTCGACGCGCTTGCAGGCGCGACACCGACACGCGACGGCGGCGCCGACTGACGCGGCGCTGCCGCAGCATGCATTGCGGCGTGGCGTCGCGGATGCCAAACTCGGTGTGTCGATTTCACCGAAAGAGCCCTCCGATGCGCCTATTGCGATCCCTCGCCTTGGCCGGCTTCATCGCGGTGCCGCTTGGCGCCGCCGCCCAGAGTGCGTATACGACCACCGCGGTCAACATGCGCGCCGGACCCGATCCCACATATCCATTGGTGACGCGCCTGGCGCCCGGCACGCCACTCACCGTGGGCGGCTGCCTGCAAAGCTATACCTGGTGCGATGTCTATACCGGGAATGTGCGCGGGTGGGTGTACGCGAGCTATCTGACCTATCCCTATCAGTCCGGTGCGGTACCGATCTACTCCTACGGCCCGGCGCTCGGCCTGCCGATAATCACATTCTCGATCGGCTCGTACTGGGACAACTACTACCGCGGGCGGCCGTTCTACGGCAATCGCAACTACTGGTACAACCATCCCTACCACGCACCGGGACCGCGATTCGCCCAGGACTGGCATGCGCCGCCACCGCCACGCGGGTCGTCGCACTACTATCCGCAGCAGGCGCATGACAACCACGGCCATGATGGCGGCAACTATCGCCAGCCGTCCAACGCTGGCAATCATCCGCCGCCCTACGCGGGCAACCGGCCACCGCCACAGGGCCATCTCGAAGGGTCGCGCCCGGACGGCACGTATCGTTCGACCCCGGGCACGCGCAACAACGCCGCCGGCGGCGAAGCGGGCGGCTGACACGCCAAGCGCTGACACCGAGCATCAAGGCAACGGCGCGCCGGGGAAGGCGCGCCGTTTTGCTGCCCAGTCCGGATTGCGGGCCTGACGCAGTCACAGCTACAGCACGCGCTGGTACCACCACATCGACAGACCGACGGCGCACAGGACGAGGAGCGCGCCAAGCGCCGCGAAGAAGGCAGTGACCTCCGTGTCCTTTTTCTCGAACACGAGCTTCGAATTGAGGTCCTGGTAGACCTTCTTGAGGTCGACCGCGGTCCCTGCGTAGAAATAATCGCCATGCGTGGTCTCGGCGATGGCCTTCAAGGCGTCTTCGTCCAACCGCACGCGCATCGACCAGCCTTCGCTGCCGATGATCTCGCCGTTGACCGTGCCGACGCCGACAGTGAACACGCGCACGCCACGCTCGGCTGCCATCTTCGCCGCCTCGCGCGGATCGGGACCGGTGGTGGTCTGGCCGTCGGTGAGCAGGATGATCGCCGCGGAGCCGTACGAGCCGGGCGCCACCGGCTTCGGCGGCACGGCGTCCGGCCGTGACTCGCCGAGTGCGGCGCCGCGGCGCGGATCGCCGCGCGGATTGTAGGTATTGAGGTTGTACTCGATCTCGGGGAACAGCATCTTCAGCGCGACGAGCAGTCCGCTCCCCACGGCAGTCCCGCGCTGCAGCTCGAAGCGGTCGATCGCGGCGTCGAGATCGTCGCGCGACTGCGTGGTCGGCTGCACGACGGTCGCGGTGGCGGCGAAGGCGACAATGCCGATGCGCATGTTCGCGGGCGTGTCATGGATGAACGCCTTGGCGGCCGCCTGCGCGGCCTCGAGGCGGCTCGGCAGCACGTCCGCGGCGCGCATGCTGCCCGAGACGTCCATCGCCAGGATGATGGTCTCGTGCTGCGACGGCAGCGTCACCGTCGCGGTCGGGCGTGCCGTGGCGATGATCAGGGCGGCGATCGCGAGCAGCATCAGCGCCGGCGGGATGTGGCGCCGCAGCTTGTTGCCCTTGCCCAGTGCCTCGTTGACGATCGCGAGGCTGGCATAGCGCAGCGCGCGCTTCTGCCGCCGGCGCAGCATCATGACGTAGAGGATGACGAGCACGGGCAGGATCGCCGCGAGCCACAGCCATTCGGGCCAGATGAATTTCACGACGCGGCCCTGAGGTGCGCCGCCAGCGGGCGGCCCGCGGCCGCCTGCGCGCGGCGGCCGCGCAGATCGGCGAAGCGCAGCAGCGACTCGGTGAGATCGTCGACGGTGGACAATTCGAGCGCATCGACGCCGGCGGTCGTGAGTCCCTCGCGCAATTCCCGCTCGCGGCGGTCGGCGATGGCGGCGAAGCGCTTGCGGAAGCCGCGGTCGTGCGTGTCGACGAACACCTGCTCGCCGGTTTCGGCGTCCTCGATCACCATGAGGCCGATGTCGGGCAGCGCCATCTCCAACGGGTCGTACAGGCGCACCGCGACCACGTCGTGGCGGTGCGCCAGCGCCGCCAGCGGCTTCTGCCAGCCGGGAGCGCTGACGAAATCGGAGACGACGAACACCAGGCTGCGGCGCTTGAGAGCGCCTTGCGCGGCCGACAGCAGGTCACCGAGACGCGTACCTTCGCGCGATGCGCGGGGCGCGGACGCCGTGCGCTCGATCGCGCGCATCAGCGCAAGCACGTGGCGGCGACCGCTGCGCGGCACCAGCACGGTGTCGACGCGGTCGGTGTACAGCATGGCGCCGACGCGGTTGCCATGGCGCGTCAGCACGCGCGCGAGCACGGCGACGAGGTCGCGCGCGACGCCCGATTTCAGCATGGCCTGCGAGCCGAAGTCCACCGAGGCCGACAGGTCGAGCAGGAACCAGGCGGTGAGGTCGCGCTCCTCGTTGAATTCGCGCACATACGGCGTGGCCAGGCGTGCGGTGACGTTCCAGTCGATATGCCGGACGTCATCGTGGAACTGGTATTCGCGCAGGTCGGCGAGGTCGAGGCCGCTGCCGCGGAAGAACGTCCGGTAGTCGCCGTGCAGCAGGCCGTCGAGGCGGCGCAACACCGTCCACTCGAGGCGACGCAGGACGGCGTCAGGCGGGATGGGTGACGTCGACATGGCTTGCGAGCGGCTTGTCCGGCGCGCGCACGCTTTGCAGCACGCGCACCACGATACGGTCGGGCGTGATGCCCTCGGCCAGGGCCTCGTACGACAGCGACAGGCGGTGGCGAATGACGTCGGGCGCGAGATCGGCGATGTCCTCCGGCAGCGCATAGTTGCGACCGCGCAGATAGGCGAGCGCGCGCGCGCCTTCGACGAGGTTGATCGTGGCGCGCGGGCTTGCGCCGAACGTGATGTAAGGCGCGAGTTCGGCCAGCCCGAAGCGCGCCGGCTGGCGCGTGGCGGCGACCAGGCGCACCGCGTACTGCATCAGCGACGGATCGACGTAACCCTTGCGGCATGCACGCTGCGCGTCGCGCAGTTCCTCCGGCGTGCACACTGCGACGACGTCGGTTGGCGTGCCTGTCACGCGCTCGACGATCACGAATTCCTCCTCCTCGGTCGGATAGCCCACTTCGACCTTCATCATGAAGCGGTCGACCTGCGCCTCCGGCAGCGGGTAGGTGCCTTCGCTCTCGATCGGGTTCTGCGTCGCCATCACCAGAAACGGTTCGGGCACGCGGAAGGATTCGCCGGCGATCGTCACCTGGTATTCCTGCATCACTTCCAGCAGCGCACTCTGTACCTTGGCGGGCGCGCGGTTGATCTCGTCGGCCAGCAGCAGGTTGGCGAACACGGGCCCGAGCGCGGTGGTGAACTCGCTGGTGCGCTGGTTGAACACGCGCGTGCCGACGAGATCGGCAGGCACGAGATCGGGTGTGAACTGGATGCGCCGGAACGCGCCGCGCATCGTCCGCGCCAGCGTCTTCACCGTGAGCGTCTTGGCGAGGCCCGGCACGCCTTCGACCAGCAGGTGTCCCTGCGCCAGCATCGCCACCAGCACGCGCTCGAGGAAGTGATCCTGGCCGACGACGACCTTCTTCACCTCGTAGAGAATGCGCTGCATCAGCTCCGCGTGGGCGGCGGGTCCGGGGGCTTTCGCGGGCTGGTCGGTCATGGCGTCTCGCGGAGGGTGGAAAGAGTGCGACGGTGCGGCGACGGTCGATGCGCATGCGGCCCGGATGTCACGCTGCCTCCCGGCCCCGGATCAGAACGGCGACAAACCGACGGCCGCGGCTGCGTTCTCGATGGGCACCGCGAAGCCGATGCCGATGAAAACGCGCTGGTCGGTCGGATTGAAGATGCCGGTGACGATGCCGACGACCTCGCCGTCCGCCGTGACCAGCGGGCCGCCGGAATTGCCCGGGTTGGCGGCGGCGTCGAACTGGATCAGGTTGGTCAGCATCTTGTTGCCTTCCGGCGAATGATATTCGCGGCGCAGCCCCGAGACGATGCCGGCCGACGCCGATGGCCCGATGCCGAACGGATAGCCGATGGCCACAACCTGGTCGCCGACGTTCAGGTCGGCGGTGGACCGCAGCGTCGCCGCCGGCAGGTCGTCGGGAACGATGCGCGATTTCAGCACGGCGAGATCGTTCTCGGGCTGCGTGTTGACGACGTCGGCCGGCGACTCCGTGCCGTCGGCGAACGTCACCACGATGGCTTCCGCGCCGTCGATCACATGCAGGTTGGTGAGGATCAGTCCGGAGGCGACGATGACCACGCCGGTGCCGACGCCGATCCGGTAGAGCTCGTCGGGGTCGTCAGCCTCGGCGCGCGGATGCTCGCCGTCCTTCGGTTTCGTGACCGCAGCGCGAGGACGGCTCGCGGTCTTGGCTCCCGGCTTGGCTTCCGCCGCGACGTGGCGCAGTCCACGCACGTGCACCACGGAGGGACGCACCGCCGCATACGCCTTCTGCGCCATGGAAGGCAGCGGCGTATTGTCCAGCGTGTGCAGCACCGCGGCGTCGATGTCCTTCTGCGTCAGCGGCCGCGGCTGCGTGCGGGTGGCGGCATACACGGCGACGGCCAGCGCGAGCAGCGCGCAGCTGAAGAGGGCGAGCGGCATGCGCACCCGGCGCCAGCGCACGCGCCAGGGCGTGCGCGCCACGGGCGCCACAGTGGCGCTGGCGCCGGCTTGCGACCCCGCGCGCGCAACGTCGGATGCGCGGTGGGAGCGGCTGTAAAGCGGCGGCTTTCGCATGGCGATCTTGCGCGGGCGCAAGCTTCGATGCCATTGTGCGCATAACGTTCCCGCGCGTGCAAACCCTTTTGTACAAACGGCCGCACCGGCGGGGCGGCCGCCCGCGGCGGCGCGCCGGCAGCGTCGTGAACCCGGGAACCTCGACTTCGCGCGCACGCCGCGACGCGGCACCAATACGCGTGTTGCGCCGCGCGCGCCAGCTTGCGATGTGGCGCGCGATCGATGCGCGGTGGGCGCTCAGGCGGCCGCGAGTCGCGCCAGCAGGAACCCGTCGTAGCCCTTGGCGCCGACGGTCTGGATGGCGGTGGCCTCGACCCCCGGCGTGGCCGCGATCAGCGCCAGCAGGCGCCGCACGCCGCGCACGCCGGCGTCATGACTGGCGGCATCGATCACCGCGCCGTCACGCACGACGTTGTCGACGACGATGATCGCGCCCTCCCGCGACAGCTTGCGGGCCCACGCGAAGTATTCCGGATTGTTCGCCTTGTCGGCGTCGATGAATGCCATGTCGAACGGCGGCCGGCCCTCGGCGGCGAGCTTCGGCAGCGAGTCCAGCGCGGCACCGACGCGCACGTCGACCACATCCTCGAGGCCCGCGCGGGCGAGATTGGCGCGCGCGACTTCCGCGTGTTTCGGCAGCGCCTCGAGCGTGATCAGCGATCCGCCCGGCGGCAATGCGCGCGCCAGCCAGATGGCGCTGTACCCGCCCAGCGTGCCGACTTCGAGGATGTTGCGCGCGCCCTGCATGCGCGCGAGCAGGTGCAGCAGCTTGCCCTGGCAGGGCGACACGCTGATGGCGGGGAGCCCGGCGGCGTCGCTCGCCGCCAGCGTGGCCGCCAGCAGGTCGTCATCGGCGCCGAGCGTGCCGGCGAAATAGCGGTCGACGGCGGCGAACGTGTCGAGGTTCATGTCGCGGTTCTCCAAGGGTGGTTCGGACTTCCGGCGCGGTCGCGCCGGCGCCTCACATGCGCATCCAGTCACGCAGCGCCGCCGTGACTTCCGCCGGTCGTTCGAGCGTCGTCATGTGACCGCTTCGCGGAACGACGACCAGATTCGAGCCGGCGATGCCGGCCGCGATCTCCTGCGCACGCTCGGGCGGCGTCGGCTGGTCGGCGTCCCCGACCACGACGAGCGTGGGACAGGTGATCGTCCCGAGCGTGGGACGCGAATCGACGCGGCCGATGATCGCATTCTGCTGGCGCACGAACGCATCCGCGCCGTTGTCCTCGGCCATCGCCCGGATCAACGCGCGCAACGCGGTATCCGCATGACGCTCGGGGTGCACGTAGTTCGGATATTGCAGGTCCGGCAACTCGGCGAAACGTCCCGCCTGCGCAATCGCGATCTGCCGCCGCCGGTTTTCGGTCTGCTCCGGCGTGTCGGCGCGGGCCGACGTGTCGAGCAGGGCGAGGCGGGTGACGCGGTGGCCTGCCTGGCGAATGATCTCGAACGCGATGTACCCGCCCATCGAGTGCCCAAGCAGCGCGAAGCGCGGCGGCGCGGCGGCGAGGATATCGCGCGCCAGCGCCGCCATGCTGTCGTGCGGGGTGTGGTTGGCGACGCTCACGGCGCCGAATTGCCAGAGTGCCGGCAGCTGCGCGGCAAAATAGCGGGGTGAGGCGATGAGGCCGGGTACCAGGACGATGGATTCCATGAGGGGTCGCGGTCGATGCGGATGAAAAGATCGGGCACGCGGGCCCCTGCGTCCGCGCAGGGACTCTTGCAGCCGACGCACGCCATGCTAGCCGGTTCGCCGCCGCCGCCGGGCGCCACGTTCGTCCTTGATTCTTATCCATTTTTGCATTAGAATCATCGGTTCCCTTGCCACACCCGGAAGGTACGGGGTGGCCGTCGGCCCGCCACGGGCCGCAATCGACCGAAAGGATGATGCTGATGCGTCACTATGAAATCGTATTCATCGTGCACCCCGACCAGAGCGAGCAAGTCGCCGGCATGGTCGAGCGGTACCGCACGATGGTGACCGGCCACGGCGGCCGGATTCACCGCATCGAAGACTGGGGCAGGCGCCAGATGGCCTATCCGATCCAGAAGATGCACAAGGCGCACTACGTGCTGATGAACATCGAAGTCGATGCCGCCACGCTCTCCGAGCTCGAGCACGCGTTCAAGTTCAACGATGCCGTGCTGCGCCACCTGATCGTGGCGATGCGCGACGCAGTGGTCACGCCGTCGCCGATGATGAAGGAAGACAAGGCGAAGTCGCTGACCGAGAAGCCGGCCGAGCGGCCTGCCGAGCGTGGCGCGGAAAGCGCGGCGCCTGCGGCGGCTGCGGCGGCAACCGCGGCGGCGTAAGGCGGCGGCGCGCGCGGCGTGGCGGCGACCAATCGCCTCACGCTCGACGCCACGCTCAAGTCGCGCGATCCGTTGCGCTATACGCCCGCCGGCATCGCCGTGCTCGAACTGACGCTCACGCACGCATCGATGCAGTCGGAGGCCGGCGGCGAGCGCAAGGTGGAATGCGAGATCGCGGCGATCGCCTTCGCGCAAACGGCGCAGAGACTGGCAGGCGTCGCGGAAGGCAGCGGGTTGCGCTGCGAAGGCTTCATCGCGCGGCGCTATCGCACCGGCACCAGCGTCGCGCTGCACATATCACGATTCGAATCGACGGAATTGACGGAAAGGTAAGGACACCATGCCCCGCCCGATGGGAAAAGGCAAGCTCAAAGGCAAGAAGGATTTCAAGAAACGCGATCGCGGCAATGCGCTGTTCAAGCGCAAGAAGTTCTGCCGCTTCACCGCCGAGGGCGTGAAGCAGATCGACTACAAGGACATCGACGTCCTCAAGGACTTCGTGCAGGAGAACGGCAAGATCATGCCGGCGCGCGTCACCGGCACGCGCGCGCGCTTCCAGCGCCAGCTCGGCACGGCGATCAAGCGCGCGCAGTTTCTCGCGCTGCTGCCGTTCACCGACCGCCACTAGGAGCACACGATGCAGATCATCCTGATGGAGAAGGTGGCCAACGTCGGCAATCTCGGTGACGTGGTGAAGGTCAAGGACGGCTATGCCCGCAACTTCCTGATCCCCCAAGGCAAGGCCCGGCGCGCCACGCCGGACAATCTCAAGCTGCTCGAATCCAAGCGCGCCGACCTGGAGAAGGCCGCTGCCGACAAGCTCGCCCTCGCGCAGGCCCAGTCGGAGAAGCTCGCCGGCACCGCGCTGCGCATCACGCAGAAGGCTGGCGTCGACGGCCGCCTGTTCGGGTCGGTGACGAACATCGACATCGTCGAGGCGCTCAAGGGCCAGGGCCTGAGCGTCGAGAAGTCGGCGATTCGCATGCCGGGCGGACCGCTGAAGCATGTGGGCGAACACCACGTCGGCGTCGCGCTGCATACCGACGTCGTCACCGAGATCGTCGTCAACGTGATCGGCGAAACCGTCCAGGGCTGATCGCTGCGACGGTACCGGCAAGGGCGCCCCTGCGGCGCCCTTTTTTTGCCGCTGCGTCCCTTCGCGTGGACGGCCGGACGCGCGGCAGGCGTTACAATCGAAGGCATTCACGACGGCGCGCGACACCATGCCGGACGACGCCCAACTCGATTCCCTCAAGCTGCCACCGCACTCGCTCGAAGCCGAGCAGTCGCTGCTGGGCGGCCTCCTGCTCGACAACGAGGTGGAGAGCCGCATCGGCGACGTCGTCACCGAGGGCGACTTCTACAGCGATGCGCATCGCGTGATCTTCGCGCACGCGATGCGGCTCATCGCCGAGGGCAAGCCCGCCGACGCGGTAACGGTCGCCGAGTTGCTGGCGTCGACGCAGCGCCTCGATTACGTCGGCGGACTCGCATACCTCGGCGCGCTGGTGCAGAACGTGCCGACGACAGCCAACATCCGGCATTACGCGCAGATCGTGCGCGAGCGCTCGATCCTGCGCCAGCTGGCCGGCGCCGCCGGGGAGATCGCCGAATCGGCGTTCCGCCCGATGGGCCGCAGCGCGCGCGAGGTCCTCGACGAGGCCGAGACCAAGGTGATGCACATCGCCGAGCAGGGGGCGCGCGGGCAGAACCAGTACTCGACGCTGAGCTCGCTGCTGGTGGGCGTCGTCGAGCGCATCGAGGAGCTCTACAGTCGCGACAATCCGTCGGAGGTCACCGGCATCGAGACCGGATTCGCCGATCTCGATCGCGAGACGGCCGGCCTGCAGCCCGGCGACCTCGTGATCGTTGCCGGGCGGCCGTCGATGGGCAAGTCCGCGCTCGCCGTCAACATGGGCGAGCACGTGGCGATGCATCTCAAGTTGCCGGTGGCGATCTTCTCGATGGAAATGGGCGCGCACCAGCTCGCGTTGCGGATGATCGCATCCACGGGCCGCCTCAACAGCCAGAACCTGCGCACCGGGCGCCTGCAGCCCGACGACTGGAATAGGCTGTCGAGCGCCATCGGCCGCCTCAACGACGCGCCGATCCTGATCGACGAGACGCCGGCGCTGACCGCGATGGAGGTGCGCTCGCGCGCGCGCCGCATCGCCAAGCAGTTCCAGGGCAAGCTCGGCCTGATCATCGTCGATTACCTGCAGCTGATGCAGGCCACGGCCGTCGGCGAGAACCGCGCCACCGAGATCTCCGAGATCTCGCGCTCGCTGAAGGCGCTTGCCAAGGAGCTCAAGGTGCCGGTGGTCGCGCTGTCGCAATTGAACCGCGGGCTCGAGCAGCGGCCCAACAAGCGCCCGGTGATGTCCGACCTGCGCGAATCGGGCGCCATCGAACAGGACGCGGACGTGATCCTGTTCATCTATCGCGACGAGGTCTACAACCCCGAGACGCAGGACAAGGGTGTCGCCGAGATCATCATCGGCAAGCAGCGCAACGGGCCGATCGGCACCGTGCGCATGACCTTCCTCGGCGAGTTCACGCGCTTCGAGAACTACGCGACCCAGGGCAGTTACTGACCGGTCAGCGGCTGTGGAGCGGGCGGACGAGCCCGCCCTGTGCCGCCGGTTGCGCGTTGGCGGACGAACGCTTGCCGGCAGTCGCGCATTCGCGCGCTACATCAGCACGGCATTGCGATAGGCATCCACCAGCGCGTGCACCAACGCAGGCAGCAGCAACGTGCCGCCGCTGCGCCAGGCGAATGCGAGGAAGACGCCGATAGGAATGTGCACGGCGAGCAGCTGCACGACGACGTGCAGGTGCAGCGCATCGGGAATGACGGGCAGATGCCACAGGCCCCAGAGCGCTGCGACGCCGACGGCGCCGAGCAAATTGCGCCAGCCGACGACGCCATCGCCACCGGCGTAGCTGTCGAGCGCGCCACGGAAGACGACTTCTTCGAGGACGAATGCGACCGGCAGGTAGAGCAGCAGGTCCAGCGTAAACGCTGCGTAGCGCTGCACGCCGATCCACGGCGAGCGCGCGGTGATGATCGCCGCACCGGCCATGGTGAAAATGCCGCAGAACAGCGCCAGCGCGGCAAACGCAGATCCCATGCGCAGGGCGCCGCGAGACTGATGCTGCCAGGCATAGGCGACGCCCAGGCTGCCGACGAGCGCACAGGCGTCCCATGCGACGATGTCGCCGCCGAGATCGGCGGCAATGGCCGAACCCAACTGCCAGAGCGGAACCAGCGCGACGACGACGAGGATCGCCCGGCCGCGCGCACTCGGCGTCAAGGGCGGCCCGGCACGCACCCACAGCGCGCGCAGGGGCTGGCGGGCGACGAATCGCTGGAACGCCAGCACGAGCGGCACGCCAAGCAGCAGGTAGGCATTGGCGGACAAATGGGCGGCAAAGCCGCACACCATCCACGCCAGCACGAAGGCGGCTGCGCTCAGCGCGCGGCGTGCGCTCGGTACCGGCGCGTCACGCGCCACGCTGCAACAGGAACAGGCCGGCAACGATCAGCAGGATGCCGCCGATCTGCACGGGAGCGAGCCGCTCGCCGAACAGCAACACGCCCGTGCAGGCGACGAGGATGAGCGTGAGCCCGGTATACAGCGGGAAAAGCTCGGCCATCTCGAAGCGCCGCAGCGCATGCAGGTACCACAGGAACACGCCGCCGTACAACGCCAGCGCGAGTGCCACCACGGCGCCCTGCGACGTGAGCAGCTCGACGAACGTCGCATGCGGCTTCTGCGACGCCCACTTGAGCAGTGCGTGCGCAGCAGTCAATACCACCGCGAGAGCGGCGGCGTTGGCGATCATCCATGCGGACGACGTGTTCATCGATGAGGAGCGGGATGGCAAGCGACAATCATCGCATGCGAGGCGCGAACGTGACGATTTCCAGCGCGTGCGGATCGGCCGCGGTGGTGGCGATCGTCCAGTGGTGGACCGGCTGTGCGCTCGCGCAGGCATAGACCTGCGTCACGAGATCCTGCGTGGCCGGGACGAGTCCCGCGCCATCGCACGTCACTTGCACCCACCAGTCCGGCATCCATGTGACGAGCGGGTTGGCGACCACGACGAGGTCGACGCCCGGCGCATCGAACGCGTACTCCACCTTCTGCGGCTTTCCCGTCACGTAGGTATGCGGCGGATACAGGGTGGATAGCGGCAGGTCGCGGTGCGTGGGCGCCGCGACCACGCGATCCACCGGACTGATGCCGAGGCCACCCACCACCGTCGGGGGCTCGATCCCAAGCTCGCGGTAGCGCTGCCGCGCAAGTCCGAGGCGACCCCGCGCCGCGCCACCCGCCGCCTCGTCGGTGAATCGCGCAATCGCAGTGGCGCAATGCATGCGCAGCGGCATTGCATAGAACACGTCGAGTGCGTACGGCAACGCAGCGTAGACCGGCGAAGGGCCGGCGCACAACGTGCGGCCGAGCCGGTCGACGCTATACGCGGGCAGCCATATGTCCGTGGCGACCGGAAGGGTCGAGGGCGAGTGCACGATGTCGGCGATCAACGGCGTATCGATGCGGCCGCCGCCGTGCTGCATCGAACGCACGACACCCGCGCCCACCACCGCCGCGGCTGCCAGCGCGGGCAATACGAAGAGCGCGCCGTGCCGGCGCGCAAACGCGCTCCATCCCGACGCCACGAGCAATGCGTACGGCGGGAGGATCGAATAGGCCATGTACAGCGGTGTCACCGGGCGGATCAGCGCGACGAACGTCAACGCCAGCGCGGTCAGCGCGAGGCCCCATCGCGCGGCGACATCGTTGTCGAACGCGGCGAACATTCCGCGCAGCGCGCCGACGATCGCCAGCACGGCGCTGAGAGTAGCGACGATGCGCGGCCATGCGGCATCGTACGCAAACACCGCGGACATGATCGCGTGGGGTCCTGTCCACGCGATGCTCCGCAGCAGTTGCGGCAGGCGCGACAGGTTGGCGAGCGCGATGTTGCTCTCGGCAACCGCGCGCGTCGAGCCGATCATCGACGTTCCGGCAAACAGCGCGGGCGTGAACAACAACGCGAATCCGAAGCCGGCGGCAAGCCATGCCGCGACCCGGTCATCGAGGTGCGCGACGAAGTGCCCGGGCGCGCGCCATGCGGCGAAGAGTACGCAGATGAAGACCCACGCGCATGACGGGTGCGCGTGGGTCGCGGCGGCGGCCGCCAGGCCTGCCGCGATCCACCAGCCGAGATGCGGTGTGTCGCGCGAGCGCATCACGCAATAGAGCGCCGCGATCACGCCTGTACGCATCGCGTTGGTGCTGGCAAAGCCGACGGTTTCGAAGCTCGCCCAGCCGGGCATCGCCAGCGCGGCGGCCCACAACACGCCGAGCTGCGGCCCGGCCAGGCGCTTGCCGGTCGCATACGCGAGAGGAAACTGCAGTGCGCCGATGATCACCGCGGTCATGGCCGCGGTCAGCCACGTCGGGAAGACGAACATCGGCAAGGCCATCAGCCAGAACCACAGGGGCCCGAAACGCACGTGCCCGGCGAATACCGGACCGAGCAGCGGACGTGCGCCGTCGTGGGCGATGGCAAATGCTTCGGCGACGTCGCGTCCGGGATCGTAGCCGCCACCGACGAACAGTCCGAAGCCGCAATAGCCAAGCGCGATCACCGCAACCACCGCGGCGTGCCACGAGATGCGGCCGCTCATGGCGAGCGGTCGGTGCCGTGTAGCGCACGTACGACGTACAGCGGACGCGCCTTCACTTCGTCGTAGATGCGCGCCACGTATTCGCCGAGGACGCCGAGCGAAAGGAGCTGCAGCCCGCCGAGGAACAGCACCAGCGCGATCGTCGACGCATAGCCGGGAAGATCGATGCCGAGGACCAGCGTCTTGCCGACGAGCCATGCGCCGTACAGCAGCGCTGCGACCGCGATCGCGAAGCCGGCGACACTGGCGATCTTGAGCGGCGTGGCGGAAAACGAGACGATCGCATCGCTGCCGAGGCGCCACAGGCGCCCGACGCCGAAAGACGAGCGCCCCTCGGCACGCGGCTGCACGTCGTAGGGCACCGTCACATAGGGGAAGCCGACCCAGGCGTACAGGCCTTTCATGAACCGGGTGCGCTCCGGCAGGCTGCGCAGCGCCGCCACCACCGATGCCGACAGCAGGCGAAAGTCGCCGCTGCCGGGCGGCAGCTCCATCGCGGTGACGCGGCGGAACAACGCATAGAACAGGCGTGACAGCGCGCCTCGCAGCGCGCCGTCGTGCGCGTCATTGCGGCGCACGGCGACGACCATGTCGGCGCCCGCTCGCCAGCGCGCGACCAGCTCGGCGATGAGCTCCGGCGGATGCTGGAGGTCGGCGTCGATCGGCACGATCGCCTCGCCGCGAGCATGGTCGAGCCCCGCCGTCAGCGCCACCTCCTTGCCGAAATTGCGGGTGAGCTCGACGACGACGATCCGCGGATCGCGCTGGCGCGCGGCGAGCATCGCCGGCAGCGACGCATCGCGGCTGCCGTCGTCGACGAACACGATTTCCCAGTCGAGCGCGAGGGCGTCGAGCGCCGCACTGGCGCGCGCGAGGAACGGCGCGATGTTGGCGGCTTCGTCGCGCACGGGCACGACCAGCGACAGCACGGGCCGCACGCCGGGCGCGCCATACGCCGGCACGTCCTCGCTCATCGCCGGCGCGGCGCGGTCCGCCGTCGCCGCCACCGCGCCGCGGTGGCCGGGCTGCGCGGACTCGTCATGCGGCGCCCGTCAGAGGATCTCGGCCGCGTGATCGGCGAGCCGCGAGCGCTCGCCGCGCATCAGCGTGATGTGCCCCGAATGCGACCAGCCCTTGAAACGGTCCACCACGTAGGTGAGACCCGAGCTGCCTTCGGTCAGGTACGGCGTGTCGATCTGCGAGATGTTGCCGAGGCACACGACCTTGGTGCCCGGACCCGCGCGCGTGATCAGCGTCTTCATCTGCTTCGGCGTCAGGTTCTGCGCCTCGTCGATGATCAGGTACTTGTTGATGAACGTGCGGCCGCGCATGAAGTTGAGGCTCTTCACCTTGATCCGCGAGCGGATCAGGTCGCGCGTCGCCGCGCGGCCCCATTCTCCCGCCTCGTCGTCGGTCTTGTTGAGCACGTCGAGGTTGTCCTCCAGCGCGCCCATCCAGGGGTTCATCTTCTCCTCCTCCGTGCCCGGCAGGAAGCCGATGTCCTCGCCGACCGGCACGGTGACGCGCGTCATGATGATCTCGGTGTAGACCTTGAACTCGAGCGTGAGCATCAGCCCGGCGGCGAGCGTCAGCAGCGTCTTGCCGGTGCCGGCCTGGCCGAGCAGCGTGACGAAGTCGAGGTCGGGGTTCATCAGCAGGTTCAGTGCGAAGTTCTGCTCGCGGTTGCGCGCGGTGATGCCCCACACGTTGTTCTTCTGGTGCGTGTAGTCCTTGAGCGTGGACAGCAGCGCGGTGCGGCCGGTGATCTCCTTGACCACCGCGTAGAACGGCTGCTCGCCGGGCTTTTCCTGGTAGAGGAACTCGTTGGTGAGCAGCGATGGCACCAGCGGTCCGGTGACCCGGTACATCGTGTGGCCGCCCGATTGCCACGATTCCATGCCCTTGCCATGGCGGTCCCAGAAGTCGTCCGGCAGCGCCTGCATGCCGGGATAGAGGAGCTCGGTGTCCTCGAGCACCTTGTCGTTGAAATAGTCCTCGGCGGCGATCCCCAGTGCGCGCGCCTTGATGCGCATGTTGATGTCCTTCGACACCAGGATCACGCTGCGCGCCGGGTCGCGATCCGCCAGTTCCTTCACCACCGCGAGGATCTGGTTGTCGGCCTTGCCATTGGCGAGCGACGGCGGCAGCACCGTCGAAATCGTCTCGGTCTGCAGGTACAACCGGCCGCTGGCGGCGCCGTGCGACTTCGTGTCCAGCGGGATGCCGCTGACGATCGCGTCTGCCGATGTGCCGGGTTGCGCCGTGACGAGCTCGTCGAGGAAGCGCGAGGCCTGCCGCGCGTTGCGCGCCACCTCGGTGACGCCTTTCTTGTTGTTGTCGAGCTCCTCGAGCGTGAGGATCGGCAGGTAGATGTCGTGTTCCTCGAAGCGGAACAGGCTCGTGGGATCGTGCATCAGCACGTTGGTGTCGAGCACGAACAGCTTGGTGACCGGGGAGGCGCCGGGACGGGCCGGCTTGCGGGACGAGGCGGACGGGTGCAGCGGGGAGGGAGCGGGGCGCAGCTTGCGTTCTACCATGGGCCTCCAGAATCGACGATAACGCGGCCGCGCGGCCGGCCGCTTCGAGGCAACTCTAGGCGTTAACTTCTGAAGGCACAAGGACTTGTATGCGACCCCCGGTCGCGGGACCACATTTTGTGGTGCAAACGGCACAGAAGCGGCGGCGTGCCGGGGATGGCCCGGCGTCAGCAAGGCGCCACAAACGCGCTCCTGCGCACGCCGACGGGGAACTAGCGCATCGCCTCCACCGCCGCCAGTACTTCGTCGGCATGGCCGGGAACCTTGACCCCGCGCCACTCGCGCACGAGGTTGCGTGCGCCGTCGATGAGGAACGTGCTGCGCTCGATGCCGCGCACCTTCTTGCCGTACATGTTCTTCATCTTGATCACCCCGAACTGCCTGCACAGCACTTCGTCGGGATCCGCGATCAGCTCGAACGGGAATTCCATCTTCGCCCGCCATTTCTCATGAGAGGCGAGCGTGTCGCGCGACACGCCGACGATGATTGCGCCGGCCTTGCGGAATTTCGCATGGCGGTCGCGGAAATCGGCGCCCTCCGTCGTGCAGCCCGGCGTGTTGTCGCGGGGATAGAAATACAGCACGACCGTCTCGCCCTTGTGGGCGGAGAGCTTGAACGTGCCGGCGGTGGAGACTGCGCTGAAGTCGTCGATTTTCATCGGATGTCCACGGTTTCGTCCGCACGCGGCGCGGGCGCCGCGTCGCAGTCGCAATCGGCGAGGAATTCCTCGCCCTGGAGGAGCAGCGTGCCGCTGCGCCCGGCAATCACGCCCGGCGCGACGCTGCAACGGGGGAGCGCCATCGGCTCGAGCGCATCGTACAGCGCGCGCACCGGCACAAGGTCGTAACCCTGTGCGCGCCAGCCGGTGAGCAGCGTCGCCAGCACCGGCGCGAACTTCATACCCTCGAGCTCCGCGTGCAGCGTGAACACCTGATCGGACGTGGTGGCGGACGTGCGCGCGAGCACACGCACGGCGACGTTGTCGGTGGTGACGCCGTCGAGCCCCATCAGCTCGTCGAGCGTGGGCAGCGTCGTCGGCAATTGCGGGCAGCGGATCAGCTCGGCGTTCCACACCGGCAGGTGCGGCGCGCGCCCGCGGCCGTCGGAGCAATAGTCGAAGCCGAGCGACTGGGTGAGGCGCAGCGCGTGCACGTTCATCTGCCAGCCCGCGGCGCCATGGGTTCGCGGCGGCTCGCCGAACACTTCGTGGAAGCGTGCCACCGCCTTGTCCATTTCGCGCGCCGTCCAGCGCGCATCGTGATGCATCACGCCATCCTGCCAGCGTACGTGATCGAAGCAATGGATGCCGCATTCGAAGCCCTGGTCGCGCACGCCGCGCATGATGCGCGCGCCGCGCGCGCCGATGTCGGGGCCCGGCAGCAGCGTGCCGTTGAGCAGCGTGCGCACGCCGTAGTGCGACACCACGCTGGTGCGCTTGACCTTGCCGAAGAAGCCGGGGCGAAATACGCGCTTGATCGCACGCCCCGTGTGGTCGGGCCCCAGGCTCCACAGGAACGTCGCGCCGGCGCCGTGGCGGCGGAAGAGGTCGACGAGCCGCGGCACGCCGTCGCGGGTGCCGCGCCACGTGTCGACGTCGACCTTGAGGGCGAGCAGCGGCATTCGGGTATCGGCCTGCGACGGCGCGCCGCGGCGCGTCAGTCGACGAGCGCGCGCGCGCTCGCCACGTGGCCGCGGTAGGCGTCGAAGATGCGGCGCAGCGCGACATCCATCGCCACCTCGGGTGCCCAGTCGAGGTCGCGCATCGTGTTGTCGATCTTCGGCACGCGCGTCTGCACGTCCTGGTAGCCCTCGCCGTAGTACGCGGCGGCCGTGATCTCGTCCAGCGTAACGGCGCGCGCGTTGTCGCGGTATTCGGGGTACTCGCGCGCCAGGTCCAGCATCATCGTCGCCAATTCGCGCACCGAAAAGTCGTTCGCGGGGTTGCCGACGTTGTAGATCTTGCCGCTGGCGACACCGCCGCGGTTGGCGATGATCGCCATCAGCGCCGACACGCCATCGTCGATATACGTGAACGCTCGGCGCTGCGTGCCGCCGTCCACCAGCTTGATCGGCTCGCCGCGCACGATGTGGCCGAGGAACTGGGTGATGACGCGCGAGCTGCCTTCCTTCGCCGTATTGATCGAGTCGAGGCCCGAGCCGATCCAGTTGAACGGCCGGAACAGCGTGTAGTCGAGGCCCTGCTCGAAACCGTAGGCATGGATGACGCGGTCCATCAGCTGCTTGGCGCACGCGTAGATCCAGCGCGGCTTGTTGATCGGACCCATCACGAGGTTGGAGCCCTCCGAGTCGAACTCGGCGTCGGCGCACATGCCGTACACCTCGGAAGTCGACGGGAACACCAGGTGCTTGTGGTAGCGCACCGCGGCGCGCACGATCGGCAGGTTGGCCTCGAAGTCGAGCTCGAACACGCGCAGCGGCTCGCGCACGTAGGTCGCCGGCGTGGCGATGGCCACCAGCGGCAGCACGACGTCGCATTTCTTGACGTGGTACTCGATCCACTCGCGGTTGATCGTGATGTCGCCCTCGAAGAAGTGAAAGCGCGGCTCGCCCATCAGGTCGTCGAGGCGGTCGACCTGCATGTCCATGCCGAAGATCTCCCAGTCGGTCTGGTCGATGATCGCGCGCGACAGGTGATGGCCGATGAAGCCGTTGACGCCGAGGATGAGGACGCGTTTCATGAGGGTGAACCCCCGCTGCGGATGGCCGCCATTCTACCGGTGCGGCGGCGACGCCGATCCGCCGCGGCGTCGGCGGCGACCAGGCCCGCGTCAGTCGGCAGTCGCGAGGAGGGCGGCGACGCCGCGGGCGTCGACGCGCCGGCCGCCATGCTCGGCCTCGAGCACGGCAACGCTGGCGCCGTCGCCGCAGCGCGCGTACACGCGATCGCCGGCGACGTACAGACCGGTCGCGTCGGGGGCATCGGGAGGGTCGGCTTCGACCCTTCGCGTGCGCAATATCCGTAGCCGTCCGCCCGGCAGATCGACGAACGCGCCCGGGTAGGGCGGCGCCACGGCGCGCACGAGGTCGTGCACGCGCCGCGCGGGCCACCTGAAGTCGATGCGCCCGTCCTCGGCCGTACGTCCACCGAAATAGGAGCCGGCCGCAATGTCGTTGGCGACGCGTGGCGCGCGTCCCTCCACCAGCGCCGGCAGCACTTCGTCGAGCAGCCCGGCGGCCGCGAGCGTCACTTTGTCCATTATTTCGCGCGCGGTGTCGTCCGGTCCGATCGGTACCGCACGCCGGGCGACGATATCGCCGGCATCGGGTTTCGCCGCCATGTAGTGCAGCGTGGCGCCGGTCTCGGTCTCGCCGTTGAGCACCGCCCAGTTGACCGGTGCGCGGCCGCGGTAGCGCGGCAACAGCGATCCGTGCATGTTGAGGGCACCGCGCCGCGCGGTGGCGAGCAACGCCGGCGCCAGCATCCGGCGGTAATAGAAGCTGAAGATGAAGTCCGGCGCGAGCGCGGCGATGCGCGCGACGAATGCCGGAGTGTTGGGATCATCCGGGGCCGCAGTATCGAGACCGAGGCCCGCGGCGACGTCGGCGACGCGCGCGAACCAAAGCGTTTCACGGGGATCGTCGTGGTGGGTGACGACCAGCGGAATGCCGATACCGTGGCGTGCGAGCACGCGCAGGCAGGCGACGCCGACGTCGTGATAGGCGAAAACGACCGCGCGCGCAGGCACCGTCACGCCGTCAGCGCGGATCGGTGTCGCGCTGGATCACGCTCTTCACGCGGTAGCGCGGGCGCTCGCGCACCTGCTGGTAGATACGGCCCACGTATTCGCCGACGATGCCGAGGCCGAACAGCACGATGCCGATGAGGAAGAACGCGAGAATGTCGCGGTCCCACAGTCCGGCGACGCCGCCGTCGAGGTCGCCCTTGGCCGCGCGCTCGGCGATGTAGACGACGTAGAGCACCACCGAGCCGATCGACACCAGCATGCCCAGCAGCGAGAACAGCTGCAGGGGCACCACCGAGAACCCGGTGACGAGGTCGAAGTTGAGGCGCACCAGCCGGTACAGCGAATACTTCGATTCGCCGGCGGCGCGCTCGGCATGCGCGACCTCGAGTTCGGCCGGGTGCAGCGCGAATGTGTACGCGAGCGCCGGGATGAACGTGTTCACCTCCGGGCTCGCCACCACGGCATCGGCGATTTCGCGGCTGTACGCGCGCAGCATGCAGCCCTGGTCGGTCATCTTGATGTGGGTGATGCGCTCGCGCAGCCGGTTCATCGCGCGCGACGCCACGCGCCGCCACCATGCATCGTGGCGCGACGTGCGCACGCCGCCCACGTAGTCGGCTCCTGCATCCATCGCTGCGAGCAGCCGCGCGATCTCCTCGGGCGGATTCTGCAGGTCGGCATCGAGCGTGACCACGCGCTCGCCGCGCACGCGCTCGAAGCCGGCGACGATCGCCATGTGCTGACCGTAATTGGCGGAGAAGTTGACTACGCGTGTGACGTCCGGCCGGGCGTCGAACTGGGCCTGCAGCAGCGCCGCCGAGCGGTCGCGGCTGCCGTCGTTGACGAAGATGACCTCGTAGCGGATGCCGAGCGCATCGAGCGCCGGATAGAGGCGCGCGAACAGCACGCCCAGCCCGGCCTCCTCGTTGAAGACGGGAATGACGACCGACAGTTGCGGCGTGGCGCTCATGGACGGCTGTCGCGCAGGATTTCGGCGCACGCGTCGCAGACGCGGTCGACGTCGGCCGCGTTCATCCGCGTGTGCAGCGGTAATGTAACGGTTTCGCGGGCGATGCGTTCGCTGACGGGAAACTGACCGTCGCGCCCGCCGAGCGCGCGTCCCAGCGTGGTGAGGTGCGACGCCTCGTAGGACACGCCGCTGCCGATGCCGCGCGCCTCCAGCGCGTCGCGGAACCCGCGACGGTCGAGAGCGAGGCGGTCGAGCGGCAACAGGATGTTCCACATGTTCCAGCTCTGGCCGTCGCCGGCGGCGGGCTCCGGCGGCAGCACGCACCCGAGGTCGCGCGGAAAGCGGGCGAAGTAGCGCTCGGCGAGCGTGCGGCGGGTCGCCAGGAAGCGCGGCAGCTGCGCCAGCTGCGCCACCCCGATCCTTGCGCTGACGTCGGCCATGTTGAACTTGCCGCTCGCCTGCGCGACGTCGCGCGTGCGGTCGGCGAGCACGCGGATGCCATGGAAGCGCAAGGCCTCCGCATGCGCCGCTTCCGCGGCATCGTTCATCACCAGCGCGCCACCCTCGATCGACGTCATGTTCTTGTTGGGGTGGAAGCTGAACGTTGCCAGATCGCCAAATGCGCCGACGTTGTGGCCGCGCCACTGCGAGCCCTGCACCAGCGCCGCATCCTCGATCACGCGCAGGTTGCGCCGCCGGGCCAACGCGTGGAGCGCGTCGAGGTCGGGCAGCGAGCCGGGCCAATAGGTCGGCAGGATCGCCCGGGTGCGCGGCGTGATCGCCGCCTCGATCGCGGCGAGGTCGACGTTGCGCGTGACGAGGTCGCAGTCGACGAACACCGGCACCGCCCCGGCGCGTACGATCATGTTCATCGACGTGAAGAACGTCTGCGTCGGCGCGATCACCTCGTCGCCGGGCTTGATGCCGGCCACCGCGAGCGCGATCTCGATCGCCGCGGTCGCCGAGGTGACGACGCGCACCGGGCGGCCTCCGAAGCAGTCGGAAAGCGCGGCTTCGAACGATTTCACCCAGGGGCCGCTCGTCAGCTGGCCTGAGGCAAGCACGTCAGCCACGCCCGTGATCGTCGCCGCGTCGAGGTCCGGCCCGGCGAACTTGAGATACGGGAGGCTCATCGCTGTCCCGCGCCGCGCGCGTGAGCGCCGGCACGATCCACGCCGGCGCGCGTGCTCATGCCGGCCGCGCGATCAGAAAGGCGCCGGCGATCACGAGGCCGATGCCGAGCCAGCGCATCATCGTGACGGCCTCGCCGAAGAGGTAGTGCGCTGCGATCGCGTTGACGATGTAGCCGAGCGACAGCAGCGGATAGGCGATCGATACCGGCACGCGCGACAGTCCCATGATCCACACGACGAGACTTACGCCATAGCACGCCACACCGATGATGAACGGCCCGGTATGGGCCATGCGCCACAGCATCGTCCACCAGTTGTCGCGCGTCAGCGTGATGACCCCGAGCGCGTTGGTGCCGGCCTTGAGCAGCAGCTGGGCGCCGGCGTTGAGCAGCACGCCGGTGAACAGGAACGCGAAGGCGGATGCACTCAGGGTCTGCATCAACGCCTCGCAACGAATATGCGCCGCGGGTCGCGCGCCAGCACGTGCATCGGCACGCCCTGCGCCAGCAGAAAGTCATAAGTCTCGTGCTTCATCAGTGCGTAGCCTTGCGGCAGCGCTTTCCAGTCGCGGATCCAGCGCGGGTACTTGGGATACGCCTTCTTCGGCTCGGCGTCGAGGCCGAGCGCGAGTTCGTCGCGGAAATCGACGATCGTCGTCGTGCGCCCGAGATAGTACGGGAAAGTCTGGTCGTACGTGCCGACCTGGAACACCGGGGCAGCGGGATCGATGCGCTCGCCAGGAGGCAGGTTGCTCAGTGCGCGCAGCATGCCCGCCGTCGACCGGGTCGGCGCGAACACCTCGTGGCCGATGAACGCAAACTGGAACCCGACGAGGCTGAAGCAGGCCGCCATGGCGATGCCGAGCACCTTGGCGCGCTCGGTGCCGAAGCGCATCGCGACGTTGGTGATCAGTGCCCCCAGCGTGAACACCACACCTGCCTTGACCAGCCAGGGATGGTAGGCGACGAACAGCGCGGCGGGCGTTTCGGCGCTCGCCAGGCGTGCCACGACGGTGTGGTAACCGAACAGGACGAGCAACAGGAACGCCGCCGACAGCACGAGCTGCGGCAGCGACAGCCACCACAGCGTGCGCGGGCGCATGCGCTCGAGCTCGCGCCCCAGCAGCATCGCGATGGCCGGGAACTCCGGCAGGATGTACGACGGCAGCTTCGACCCCGACAAGCTGAAGAACACGAACACGACCAGCGCCCAGACCATGCAGAAACGTCCCCAGTCGAAGCCGTTGGCGTCGCGCGTGCTGTCGCGCCAGCTCGGCACGAACGTCGCCATCCAGACGAACAGCCAGGGCATCACGCCGAAGCCGAATATCGGCACGAAATACCAGATCGGACCTGACCGGTGGTGCTCGGTGGTGAGGAAGCGCTCGACGTGCTCGTGAATGAAGAAGAATTCGGCGAACTCGGGGTTGGCGCGCGACACCAGCACGAACCACGGCGCGGTCAGCGCGAAGTAGAGGGCCAGCCCCGGCAACAGGTGCAGGCGCCGCCAGGGGCCGAAATCACGCGCCGCGAGCGAGTAGCAGATCAGCGTGCCACCGGCGATGACCAGCGCCACCGGCCCCTTGGTCAGCGTCGCCGCGGCGAGCGCGGCGTACGTCAGCAACATGAAGTTGCGCGACGATGACGGCCGCAGCGAGGCCTGCTGCGCGCGCAGGAATGCGCACATCGCGAGCGTCAGCCAGCCGGTGAAGAACGCGTCCAGCGAGGCGAAGTGCGACATGCCGATCGACATGACGAAGCTCGCCATCACCAGCGACGCCAGCGCGCCCGCGAGCGGCGTCGCCAATGCGCCGAGCGTCACGCCGACCGCGATGATCGACATGAAGCCGCCGGCCGCAGGCGCGAGCCGCGTCGTCCATTCGTCGGTCTCGAGCAGGCGGTACGCCGCCGCGGTGAACCAGTACTGCAGCGGCGGCTTCTCGAAGTACTTGAGGCCGTTGAGGCGCGGCGTCAGCCAGTCGCCGGTGACGGCCATCTCACGCGCGATTTCTGCGTAGCGACCCTCGTCTGGATGCTCGAGGACGCGCGTGTCCAGCGCGGCGAACCACGCGAATGAGAGGAAGGCCGCGATGAGGAGCCACGCAGCCCGCGACAGGGCAGGGGGAAATTGCAACGTGATATAGGCGGAGCGTGGCTGATTCTAGCGCGACGCACCGACCGGACGCGCGCCGAGTTATCCATTGCGACGTGGTGTATCCGTGGCGCGGCTTGCCGCGTGTCCCGCCCGGCAAGTACCATGGCGCACTTGCCACGCTTCGCCGCCGCGCCCGACGCCGGCGCCCTGGTCGATGCCCGCGCCGCTTCGCTTCTACGACAATTACACCCGCACGCTGCGTCCGTTCACGCCGCTCGCGCCCGGCCCGGTCGGCCTCTACACCTGCGGCCCGACGGTCTACGACTTCCAGCACATCGGGAATTTCCGCACGTTCCTGTTCGAGGACGTGCTGAAGCGGGTGCTGCGCTTCAACGGCCACGACGTGCGCCATGTGATGAACATCACCGACGTCGGCCACCTCGTCGCGGATGGCGATGACGGCGAGGACAAGATGGCGGTCGGCGCCCGCCGCACCGGCAAGACGGCGTGGCAGATCGCCGAGATCTACACCGAGGCCTTCCGCGCCGACATGCGCGCGCTCAATATCGAGGATCCGACGATCCTCTGCCGCGCCACCGACCATATTGCCGAGCAGGTCGCGTTCATCGCCGACCTCGAGCAGAAGGGCTATATCTACCGCACCGGCGACGGCATCTACTTCGACACGGCGAAGCAGCCCGACTACGGCTTCCTCGCGCGCCTCGACCGCGAGGGACTCGAGGCGGGCAAGCGGGTCGACATCGGCGAGAAACGCGCGCCGACCGACTTCGCGCTGTGGAAATTCTCGCCGCCGGATGAGCGACGGCAGATGGAATGGCCGAGCCCCTGGGGCGTGGGCTTTCCCGGCTGGCACATCGAGTGCTCGGCAATGGCGCAGAAGTACCTCGGCGACTATTTCGACATCCACTGCGGTGGCGAGGATCACATCCCGATCCATCACACCAACGAGATCGCGCAGACCGAGGCACGCGTCGGCACGCGGCTCGCGAACTTCTGGATGCACGGTTACTTCCTGCTGCAGAACGACGCCAAGATGGCGAAGTCGGCCGGCGAGTTCCTGCGCGTCAAGGCGCTCACCGACCGCGGATTCGATGCGCTGTCCTTCCGCTATCTCTGCCTGACCGCGCATTACCGCACGCAACTCAATTTCACGTGGGATGCGCTGCACGCGGCGGCGACGGGGCTGGCGCGCCTGCGCGCAGGCTTCCACGCGCTGCGCGAGGATGGCTCCGCAGTGGATGCCGCAAGCGTCGACCGATTCGCGAGCCATGCCAACGACGATCTCAACATGCCGCGCGCGATGGCGGTGGTGTGGGACGTGCTGCGTGGGAGCCTCGCCGCCGGCACCAAGCGCGCGACGCTGGCCGCGCTCGACGGCGTGCTGGGACTCGGCCTCGAGCAGTGGCGGCCGCGCGAGGACGCGATCCCCGACGACGTGCGCGCGCTGGCCGAGGCGCGGCTCGCCGCGCGCAACGTGCGCGACTGGGCCGAGTCGGATCGCCTGCGCGACGCCCTCAGGGCCGCGGGATGGGACGTCGAGGATCGCAAAGGGGCGTACACGCTGAAGCGTGTCGCGCGGGGTGAAGGCGTCGCGTCGTGAAGCTGGCGACGCTTGCCGACGGCTCGCGCGACGGGCGCCTCGTCGTGGTCTCGCGCGACCTCGCGCGCGCCGTGGCGGTGCCCGCGATCGCGCGCACGCTGCAGGCGGCGCTCGACGACTGGGACGCGGCCGCACCGAAGCTTGGCGAAGTGAGCGCGGCGCTGGACGCGAATGGCCACGCCAGCGGCGAGACTTTCGACGCGCGCCGCGCACGGGCGCCGCTGCCGCGTGCCTACCAGTGGGTGGACGGCTCGGCCTATGTCAATCACGTCGAGCTCGTGCGCCGTGCGCGCGGTGCGGCGATGCCGCCGGAGTTCTGGACCGATCCGCTGATGTACCAGGGAGCCTCCGACGAAATGCTCGGCCCCGGCGCGGACATCGTGCATCGCGACGCGTCCTGGGGCATCGACTTCGAAGCCGAAGTCGCGGTGATCACCGGCGACGTGCCGATGGGCTCCGGCGCAGTCGCGGCGCTGGCGCAGGTACGCCTGGTGATGCTGGTCAACGACGTCAGCCTGCGCAACCTCGCGCCCGCCGAGCTCGCCAAGGGCTTCGGCTTCCTGCAGTCGAAACCGGCGACGGCGTGCTCGCCCGTGGCGGTGACGCCCGACGAGCTCGGCACGGCATGGCACGACGGCAGGCTGCACCGGCCGCTCGTCACCACGCTCAACGGTGCGCCGTTCGGCCATCCGGATGCCGGCGTCGACATGACGTTCGATTTCGGCATGCTCGTCGCCCACGCCGCGCGCACGCGCAACCTTTGCGCCGGCACGATCGTCGGCTCGGGAACGGTCTCCAACCGCGAGAATGGCGGCCCGGGACGACCCGCGGCCGATGGCGGCGCCGGCTATTCCTGCATCGCCGAGCAACGTACCGTCGAGACCCTCGTGCAAGGCGCGCCACGCACGCCGTTCCTCAAAGATGGCGATCGCGTGCGCATCGAGATGCGCGATGCCGATGGGCGCACGCTGTTCGGCTCGATCGACCAGCGCGTGCGGATCGCGCCGGCCTGACACGCGGCCGCCCGTCGTCGTTCGTCGCACGCCGGACCCTTTGCCCGCGGGCTTTTCCGCGCTTCGTCGCTTGCGCGTTGCGCGCCGCAGACCCGGCGGCCAGGATCGTGACGTGCCGGCGACGCGCCGGCCCCGCGTGAAGCGCGCTTGCCGCGCCTCGCGCGGCGGCGCAAGACCTCCTGCGCCGCGATGGTTCGCGTCACGCTCTCTCCCCCAGGGGAAGCGACCTCGCGGCCGGGCCTCTCGCGAAGCCCGGCCTCTTTTTTCTAGATGGCCGCGATCGCGCCGGAGTACAGGATGGGCCCCGTGGGCAGTCCGCTCGGCGAGCCCCCCGCCGGCTCGAGGCTCACCGCCAACCCCTTGGCGCCGGCGAAGACGCTGTCACTGGGCGCCGGCAGCACGAGGGAGGCGCCCACATTCGCGTCCACCAGGCCCACCGATCGCGGATTGCCGCTCGCCGGCAGCACCCATAGCTCGAGGGAGCGGCCCGGCGGCACCGCGATGGGGTTGAGCGGCCGGATGCGCAACGTGCGATCCCCGCGCGACGCGGTGGCGACGAGCACGGTCTTGCCGTCGGCGGCGCCGA
Source organism: uncultured Pseudomonadota bacterium (assembly GCA_963781395.1). Classification (GTDB taxonomy): domain Bacteria; phylum Pseudomonadota; class Gammaproteobacteria; order Burkholderiales; family Casimicrobiaceae; genus VBCG01. Next base: position 349,356 of record CAWAFO010000005.1, on the reverse strand, counting down.
GCGCGGCCACGAAGCCGCCCGGCGGGGGTTGCACGCTGGTCAAAAGCGCGATCCCCAGCACGACCGCGGTGGCGAAGCTCGCGATGGCGGCGACGCGCCAGACGGCGAGACGGTTCCACCATCCGCCGGACGTGGCGACCGCGCCACTGAATCCCAGTCGCGCGGCAATCGCCGCATACACCTTGGGTGGCGGCGCCACCGGCGGAATGGCCTCGGCAAGTCCCGCCAGTCGCCGGTCCCAGTCGGCGATCGCCGCGGCAATGGCGGGCTCGGTCGCGGCCATGCGCTGGAGGCGCAGCCGCGCGCGGGCCGACAGCGTGCCGAGCACGTACTGCGCGGCAAGGAGGTCGAGGCGAGGGCGGCGATCGGGGCGGGCGATGTCCATGGTCGTCAGGCGCCTAAGCCCATCGCGTCGAGACAACCCTTGAGGCGCTCGAGGCCGCGGCGCACCCACGACTTGACGGTCCCGAGCGGCTGGCCGAGATGGGCGGCGAGCTCGGCGTGCGACAGGCCGTGGAAGAACGCCAGCGCGATCGCCTGTCGTGTGCCGCCCTGCAATTGCTCGACGCAGTCGCGAACGCCCTGGGCCTCGGCGCCTGCGACGAGGAGCTCCGCCGCCGAGGCGCCCGGCGCCGGCACGTCGAACGCCGGCGCGTCGTCGTCCACGCCGCTCAGCGTCACCGTGTCGATGTCGCGCCGGCGCACGTGGTCGAGGCAGCGATTGCGCACGATCGCGGTCAGCCAGGTCAGCGGCTGGCTGCGGGCAGCGGCGTAGCTCCGGGCGTGGTGCCAGACGTTGACGAACGCTTCCTGCAAGATCTCCTCGGCAATGGGTCGCTCACGGACAATACGCAGGGCGACCGCGTATAGATGCGGCGACGTGCGCCGATAGAGCTCGGCGAAGGCGTCGCGATCGGCCAGCGCGGTGCGCGCCAGCAGCCCGGCCAGGCCGGCGTTGCGCGCCGTGGCCGCGGGCGAAGCGTCAGCCACGCCGTGTGCGCGCCGGGCGCGGCGCAGGCGCCGCGGCGGCGGATTCGCGGGATGCGGCGCGCTTGATGCGCTGTGACTGCCACAGGACATCGGCGCGTCCGGCGCGACGGTTCTGCGCGCGCGCCAGCACGAACAGCAAGTCCGACAGCCGGTTGACGTAGCGCCGCGCCACGTCCGAGACTTCGGCGCTCGCGGCGAGGGCGACCAGCGCGCGTTCCGCGCGGCGGCACACGGTGCGTGCCACGTGCATCATGGCGGCGCTGCGCGTGCCGCCGGGCAGGATGAACTCCTTCAATGGCGGCAAGTCGGCGTTGGTGGCCTCGACCGCCGTTTCGAGCGCGGCCACGCGGGCATCCGCGAGCGCGTGATGCCCGGGGACCGCGAGCTCGCCGCCGAGATCGAAAAGGTCGTGCTGGATGTCGGTGAGGAGCTCCGCCACCGCCGCAGGCAGCCGTTCGGCGAGCACCAGCCCGAGCGTCGAGTTGAGCTCGTCGATCGCGCCGATCGCGTCGATGCGCGGCGAGTCCTTCGCCACGCGCGAGCCGTCGCCGAGGCCGGTGGTGCCGGCGTCGCCGGTGCGCGTGACGATCTTCGACAGTCGATTGCCCATCGCAATTCCCTTGCATGCGGCGTGCCGCCGTGATGCCGGCGGTAGTCGCGCATCGGCGCTTGCCGGGCCGGATCCGGCGGCCCGCGCAACGCCGCAAGCGTATACCGCGGCATGCCGAGCGTAGCGGCATCGCGGGCCGCGGCAAGCAGCGAAAAGCGATGCTACGATAAGGCATGTCCGCGGCCATCGACGATCTCCCGCGCAACACCGCCAATTACGCGCCGCTGTCGCCGCTGTCGTTCATCGCGCGCACGGCCGCGGTGTGGCCGGAGCGCACGTCGATCGTGCACGGCGCGCGCCACGATCGCTGGGGCGAGACCTACGCGCGCTGCCGGCGCCTCGCGAGCGCGCTGCGCGCGCTGGGCGTCGATCGCGGCGACATCGTGGCGGCGATGCTGCCCAATACGCCGGCGATGGTGGAGATGCACTTCGGCGTGCCGATGGCGGGCGCCGTGCTCAACACGCTCAACACGCGGCTCGACGCCGAGACGCTCGGCTTCATGCTGCAGCACGGCGGCGCCAGGGTGCTGGTCACCGATACGGAATTCGCGCCGCTGATGCGTGCGGCGCTGGCGTCACTCGCGGCGCCGCCGATCGTCGTCGACGTCGCCGACCCGATGGCGGGCGCTGCCGGCGTCGAGCGCCTCGGCCAGGACTACGAGGCGCTCCTCGCGCGCGGCGATCCCGAATTCGCGTGGTCGTCGCCCGACGACGAATGGGACGCGATCTCGCTCAACTACACGTCGGGCACCACCGGCGATCCCAAGGGCGTGGTCTACCATCATCGCGGCGCGTATCTCAACGCGGTGTCGAACATCGTCGACTGGGGCATGCCGCGCCACGCGGTATACCTGTGGACGCTGCCGATGTTCCATTGCAACGGCTGGTGCTTCCCGTGGACGATGGCGGCGATCGCCGGCACCAACGTCTGCCTGCGCAAGGTCGACGCGCGGGCGATCTTCGACGCGATCCGCACGCACGGCGTCACGCACTACTGCGGCGCGCCGATCGTGCACTCGACCCTCATCAACGCCCCGGACGACATGAAGGCGGGCATCACGCACAAGGTGTGCGGGCTGGTCGCCGCGGCGGCGCCGCCGGCGGCGATGATCGAGGGCATGGAGAAGCTGGGCTTCGACATCACGCACGTCTACGGCCTCACTGAGACCTATGGTCCGGCGGCGGTGTGCGCCAAGCAGGCGTCGTGGGCGGCGATGGACGTCGGCGCGCGCACCGAGCGCAACGGGCGCCAGGGCGTCGCCTACACGATGCAGGAGGCGATGAGCGTGCGCGATCCGGCGACGATGACGGCGGTGCCCGCGGACGGCGAGACGATCGGCGAGATCATGTTCCGCGGCAACATCACGATGAAGGGGTACCTGCGCAATCCGCAGGCCACCGCCTCAGCGTTCGCCGGCGGGTGGTTCCACACCGGCGATCTCGCGGTGATGCAGCCCGACGGCTACGTCAAGATCCGCGACCGCAGCAAGGACGTGATCATCTCCGGCGGCGAGAACATCAGCTCGCTCGAGGTCGAGGAGGTGCTGTACCGGCATCCGGCCGTGCTCGCTGCGGCGGTGGTGGCGCAGCCCGACGCGCGCTGGGGGGAGTCGCCGCGCGCGTACGTCGAGCTCAAGCCGGGCGCGACGCTGACCGCGGACGCGCTCGCCGCGCACTGCCGCGCGCATCTCGCCGGCTTCAAGATGCCCAAGGCATTCGAGTTCTGCGAGCTGCCGAAGACGTCCACCGGCAAGATCCAGAAGTTCGTGCTGCGGGAACGCGCGCGTTCCGCGGCCGCCATCGAGTGAGGCCGCGATGAATGCACCGGTCGACGCGGGAGTCGCCCCGTACGTAACGCAGACAACCGAGAGCGAAGTCTGCACGCTGACGCTCAATCGCGGGGCGCGCTACAACCCGCTGTCGCTGGCGATGATCGACGCGCTGGACGCCGCGCTGGATGCCGTGGCCGCCGACGGCGCGGTGCGCGTGGTGGTGATCGCCGCCGACGGCAAGGGCTTCTGCGCGGGCCACGACCTCAAGGAGCTGCGCGCGCATCGCGACATCGGCTGGCAGAGAACGCTGTTCGCGCGCTGCAACGCGATGATGCAGAAGCTGACGCAGCTGCCGCAGCCGACGATCGCGCGCGTGCACGGCATTGCCACGGCTGCGGGCTGCCAGCTCGTGTCGATGTGCGACCTCGCGGTCGCCGCCGACAATGCCACCTTCGCGCTGCCGGGGCTCAACACCGCCGTGTTCTGCACCACGCCGGCCGTGGGCGTCGGCCGCAATGTCGCACGCAAGCGCACGATGGAGATGCTGCTGACCGCGGCGCCGATCGATGCCGCCACTGCGCTCGACTGGGGACTCGTCAACCGCGTCGTGCCGGCGGCCGGTCTCGACGCCGCAATCGACGCGTTCGTGGCGACGATCGTCGCGCGCAGCGCGCCGGTCGTGGCGCTCGGCAAGCGCGCGTTCTACGCGCAGATCGACCGCGATCTCGCGGGCGCGTACGCGCTCGCCGGCGAGACGATGGCCCGCAACCTGCTCGCCGACGATGCCGCCGAGGGCATCGACGCGTTCGTCGCCAAGCGCGCGCCGCAGTGGCCGTCGACGCGCGGCGGCGCGCGCTGACAGCGCCGGCTCGCCCATCGCCGACGCGGCCGGGCGGATGCGCCGCGTCGCGACGCCACCGGCGCCGCCGTGCGCGCCCGGATGGCCCCGCTGCTCGCCAGGTCACCGCGCGTTGCCAAGCGCCCTCGGCGCCACCATAATGGCGCGCAATCGCAAGACCCGCCCGACGTGACCACCGACACGATCCTCGAAACCCGCGCGCTGACCAAGGAGTTCAAGGGTTTCGTCGCCGTCAAGGACGTCAACCTCAAGGTCCGCCGCGGCACGATCCATGCGCTGATCGGTCCCAATGGCGCGGGCAAGACCACCTGCTTCAACCTGCTCACGCATTTCCTCACGCCGACGCACGGGCAGATCTACTACAACGGCGAGGAGATCACGGGCTCGCGCCCGGCGGCGATCGCGCGCAAGGGACTCGTGCGCTCGTTCCAGATCTCCGCGGTATTTCCGCACCTCACGGTGCTCGAGAACGTGCGCATCGCGCTGCAGGTCAAGCGCGGCAATTCGTTCGATTTCTGGCGTGCGCAGAAGGCGCTCGCGGCCTACGACGCGCGCGCGAGCGAGCTGATCGACGCGGTCGGCCTCGCCGGTTACGAATCGACGCTGGCGGTGGAGCTGCCGTACGGGCGCAAGCGCGCGCTGGAGATCGCCACCACCCTCGCGCTCGACCCGCAGCTGCTGCTGCTCGACGAGCCGACCGCCGGCATGACGCACGATGACGTCGAGCGCATCGCCGCGCTGATCAAGCGCGTCGCCGCCGACCGCACGGTGCTGATGGTCGAGCACAACCTGTCCGTGGTGTCGACGTTGTCGCATCACATCACGGTGCTGGCGCGCGGCGAGGTCCTCGCCGAGGGCGACTATGCCCATGTATCGCGTCATCCGGCGGTCATCGAGGCCTACCTGGGCAGCGACCATGGCTGAGCCTGCGCGCGCGGCCGCGACCGACGCACTGCTCGCGGTGCGCGGGCTCAACGCGTGGTACGGGGAGTCGCACATCCTGCACGGCGTCGATTTCGACGTCGGCGAGGGCGAGGTCGTGACGCTGCTGGGTCGCAACGGCGCCGGCAAGACGACCACGCTGAAGTCGATCATGGGCGTGGTTCCGCGGCGCGAAGGCAGCGTGACGTTCGAGGGCGCCGAGACGATCAGCATGGCTTCCGACCGCATCGCCCGCCGCGGCATCGCATGGTGCCCCGAGGAGCGCGGGATCTTCGCCAGCCTGAACGTCGTCGAGAACCTGATGCTGCCGCCGCAGGTGCGCGCCGGAGGGCTCGCGCTGGCGGAGATCTACGACCTCTTCCCGAACCTGCGGGAGCGCGGCGCGAGCCAGGGCACGAAGCTGTCCGGCGGCGAGCAGCAGATGCTGGCGATCGCGCGGATCCTGCGCACCGGCGCGCGGTTCCTGATGCTCGACGAGCCCACCGAGGGCCTGGCGCCGGTGATCGTGCAGCAGATCGGGCACACGCTCAACGCCCTGAAGGCCCGCCGCTTCACCATTCTGCTCGTGGAGCAGAATTTCCGTTTCGCCGCGTCGGTGGCCGATCGGCACTACGTCATGGAGCACGGACGCATTGCCGATATGATCGCCAACGCGGAGCTCGCCGCGAACGCCGACAAGCTTCACCGCTATCTCGGCGTATGACGCGCGGGCGAAACCAGCAGCCCATTTTCCCGAGGAGACGTTTGATGAAAGCAGCCACCAGAACCTTGCTCGCGATTGGCATCGCGAGTCTGTTCACCGCCGGTGCGGCGAACGCGCAGTACACCAACAACGAGATCAAGCTCGGCGTGCTGTCCGACATGTCGAGCCTGTACACCGACCTCGCCGGCGCCGGATCCGTCGTCGCCACGAAGATGGCGATCGAGGATTCCGGGATCGAGAAACGCGGCATCAAGGTCACCGTGGTCGAGGCCGACCACCAGAACAAGGCGGACGTGGGCTCGGCGATCGCCCGTCGCTGGTACGACGCGGAGGGGGTGGATGCCATCGTCGACGTGCCGAATTCCGGCGTCGCGCTGGCGGTGTCGGCCATCACCAAGGAAAAGAACAAGGTGTTCCTCGCCTCGGGACCGGGCACGTCCGACCTGACGGGCAAGGCGTGCACCCCGAACACCGTGCATTTCACCTACGACACCTGGATGCTGGCCAACGGCACCGGCACCGCCATCACCAAGCATGGCGGCAGCTCCTGGTACTTCATCACCGCCGACTACGCGTTCGGCCAGGCGCTCGAGCGCGACACGACGGCCGCCGTCGAGAAGGCGGGCGGCAAGGTGCTGGGCGGCGTCAAGGTGCCGATCAACAACCAGGACTTCTCGTCGTTCCTGCTGCAGGCGCAGGCGTCGAAAGCCAAGGTCATCGGCCTCGCCAATGCCGGCGGCGACACGATCAATTCGATCAAGCAGGCGTCCGAGTTCGGCATCGTCAAGGGCGGCCAGAGCCTTGCCGGTCTGCTGGTGTTCATCACCGACGTGAATTCGCTCGGCCTCGCGACCGCGCAGGGCCTGACGTTCACGACGACGTTCTACTGGGACATGAACGACCAGACGCGGGCGTTCAGCAAGCGCTTCGCGCCGCAGGACAAGGGCATCCATCCGACGATGGTGCAGGCGGGCGTGTACGCGTCGGTGCTGCATTACCTGAAGGCGGTCGAGGCGCTGAAGAGCGATGCCGACGGCGCGAAGGTCGTCGCCAAGATGAAGGAAATGCCCACCGACGACCCGCTGTTCGGCAAGGGTTCGATCCGCGCCGACGGCCGCGGCATCCACCCGGCGTACCTCGTGCAGGTCAAGACGCCGGCGGAGTCGAAGGCGGCCTGGGACTACTACAAGGTGCTGGCGACGATCCCGGCGGACGAGGCATTCCGTCCGCTCAAGGATGGCGGCTGCTCGATGGTGAAGTGACGCGCTGGTCGAGGCGCGACCCGCCGCCGGCGGGTCGCGATTGGCCACAAGTGCCCCATCCCCCGCGCAAGCGGGGATCCGTGCGGTGACGCAACCGACCGACTGACTGACCATGCGATGCAGGCGCTCTTCGGACAACTGCTGATCGGCCTCATCAACGGCGCGTTCTACGCGATGCTGTCGCTCGGGCTCGCGGTGATCTTCGGCCTGCTCAACATCATCAACTTCACGCACGGCGCGCAATACATGCTCGGCGCGTTCGCCGCGTACCTGCTGCTCGAGAAGCTGGGCGTCGGCTACTGGTGGGCGCTGCTGCTGGCGCCGCTGATCGTCGGTGTCACCGGCATCGTCATCGAGCGCACGATGCTGGCGCGGCTCTACAAGCTCGACCACCTTTACGGCCTGCTGCTGACGTTCGGCATCGCGCTGATCCTGCAGGGCGTGTTCACCAACGTCTACGGCAGCTCCGGACAGCCGTACCGGCTGCCCCCCGAGTTCGCGGGCGGCTACAACCTGGGGTTCATGTACCTGCCGAAGTACCGCGGATGGGTCGTCCTCGCGTCGCTGATGATCTGCGCGTCGACGTGGTACGTGATCGAGCGCACCAAGCTCGGTGCCTACTTGCGCGCCGCCACCGAGAACGCGGCGCTGGTGCAGGCATTCGGCGTCAACGTGCCGCGAATGGTGACGCTGACGTACGGCTTCGGCGTGGCGCTGGCAGCGCTCGCCGGGGTGATGGCGGCGCCCATCTACCAGGTGGCGCCGCAGATGGGCGCGAACATCATCATCGTGGTGTTCGCCGTGGTGGTGATCGGCGGCATGGGCTCCATCGCCGGCGCCATCGTCACCGGTTTCGCGCTGGGCATCATCGAGGGCCTCACCAAGTATTTCTATCCGGAGGCGTCGAGCACGGTGATTTTCGTCGTCATGGTGATCGTGCTGGTGTTCCGCCCGGCCGGCCTCTTCGGCCGCGAACGCTGAACATGGCGACGGCGCTCCCTGTGCACAGCGCGGCCGGCGGCTCGCCGGCGTCGCTCGTCGCGCTCGTCGCGCTGACGGTGGCGCTGGTGGTAGCACCGTACGTCGGCGTGTACCCGGTATTCCTGATGAAAGCGCTGTGCTTCGCGCTGTTCGCCTGCGCGTTCAACCTGCTGCTCGGCTACGGCGGACTGCTGTCGTTCGGCCACGCGATGTTCCTCGGCAGCGCCGGCTACGTCTGCGCGCACCTGGCCAAGGAATGGGGATGGCCGCCGGAGGCGGCGATCCTCGCCGCCTCCGCGGTGGCCACGGTGCTGGGCGTGGTGGTCGGCCTGCTGGCGATCCGCCGGCAGGGCATCTACTTCGCGATGATCACGCTCGCGATCGCGCAGATGGTGTTCTTCTTCGCCGTGCAGGCGCCCTTCACGCACGGCGAGGACGGCATACAGGCGGTGCCGCGCGGCGTGCTGTTCGGCTTCATCGACCTCAACCGCGGCCTCGCGATGTACTACACGGTGCTGGTGGTATTCGTCGCCGGGTTTCTCGCCATCTACCGCATCGTCTATTCGCCATTCGGCCAGGTGCTGAAGGCGATCAAGGAAAACGAGCCGCGCGCGATATCGCTCGGCTACGACGCCGACCGCTACAAGCTTGTCGCCTTCATCCTCTCCGCCGCGCTGGCGGGTCTCGCCGGGGCGACCAAGGCGATCGTGTTCCAGCTGGCGTCGCTGACCGACGTCGACTGGCCGATGTCGGGCGAAGTCGTGCTGATGGTGCTGCTGGGCGGCATGGGCACGACGTTCGGACCGGTGGTCGGCGCGTTCATCCTGGTGGGCCTGGAAAGCTTTCTCACCTCGGGCATCACGATCGCCGGGCGCACGTTCGGGCCCGAGTGGGTGCCGGTGATCACCGGCGTGATCTTCGTCGTCTGCGTGCTCGCGTTCCGCCGCGGCGTGGTCGGCGAAATCGCCGCCTGGCATTCGCGACGCCGGCGCTAGGGGCGTGCCGCACGTCGCGCCCCTGCGGGCGCGCCGGTGAGCGCCGGCATGCGTGCCCTTGCGGTGCGCCCTTGTGAGGCGCGGTCGTTTCGCGCTAGATTGCGGGCGTCGCGCAGCTCCCGTCAGGGGCGCCGCGCCTTCTCCATCCTTCGAAACGAGGCACCCATGTTGCTATCGAGCCTTCGCCGCCTGGCGGCGGTGATCGTTGCCGGCGCGGCCATCGCGCTCGCCGCCACGGCATCGGCGCAGGACCTGCGCATCGCGGTGGCCGCCGACGTGACGTCGATCGATCCCCACTTCTTCAATCTCTTCCCGAACAACAACGTCGCCGAGCACATCTTCGACAAGCTGGTGCGGATGGATCCGGACTCGCAGATGATCCCGGGGCTCGCGACTTCCTGGAAGACGATCGACCCGACGACGTGGGAGTTCAAGCTGCGCAAGGGGGTCAAGTTCCACGACGGCAGCGAGCTCACGGCCGACGACGTCGTGTTCTCGATCAACCGGGTGCCGAACGTGCCCAACAGCCCGGGACGTTTCACCGCGTACACGAAGGCGATCACCAAGATCGACGTCGTCGACCCGTACACGCTGCACATCCACTATGCCACGCCCTATCCGCTGGCGCCGAACGACCTGTCGACCATCTACATCGTGTCGCACAAGGTCGCGGCGAACGCCACGACGGAGGACTTCAACTCGGGCAAGGCGGCGATCGGCAGCGGGCCGTACAAGTTCGTCCGCTACGTCAACGGCGACCGCATCGAGCTGGAGCGCAACGACAGCTACTGGGGCGACAAGCCGGCGTACAAGAAAGTGACGTTCAAGATCATCAAGAACGAGGCGGCGCGCACCGCGGCGCTGCTGTCGGGTGACGTCGACGCCATCGAGCAGCCGCCGACGGCCGATCTGGCGAAGATCAAGGCCGACCCGCACTTCACGGTGACCTCGAAGATCTCGCACCGCGTCATCTACTTCAATTTCGACTTCCTCGACCGCTCGAGCCCGTTCGTCACCGGCAAGGACGGCAAGCCGCTCGCCAAGAACCCGTTCCTCGACCTGCGCGTGCGCCGCGCGATGTCGAAGGCGATCAACCGCAAGGCCATCGCCGACCGCGTGATGGAAGGCCAGGCGGTGCCGTCGGGTCAGCTCGTGTCCGATCACCTGTTCGGCTTCGTGCCCACGCTGAAGGCCGATGCCTACGACCCGGAAGGCGCGAAGAAGCTGCTGGCCGAGGCGGGCTACCCGGATGGCTTCAACCTGACGATCCACGGCCCCGCGGGGCGCTATGTCAACGACGAGAAGATCGTGCAGGCGGTGGCGCAGATGCTGACGCGGATCGGCATCGTCTGCAAGGTCGAGACGGCGCCGATGGGGCCGTACTCATCGCGTGCATCGAAGCAGGAGTTCAGCTTCCACATGGTGGGATGGGGCGCGTCGACGGGCGAGGCGAGCTCGCCGCTGCGCTCGCTGCTGGCGACCTATGATGCGTCGAAGGGCCTCGGCGCGGTCAACTGGGGGCGCTACAGCAATCCGAGGGTCGACTACCTGATCGAGCAGGCGATCCAGCAGGTCGACGACGACAACCGCAAGGTGATGCTGCAGCGCGCGACCCAGCTCGCCATGGACGACCTCGGCCTGATGCCGATCCACTTCCAGTTCACCATCTGGGCGACGAAGAAGGGCGTGCAGTACATACCGCGCACCGACGAATACACGCTCGCCTACCAGTTCCACACAGCGAAGTAACTCCTCGCCGGAACCCGCGGGCGGCCGCCGCACCTCGCGTCCGCCCGCGTGCCTGACCCCCCGTGCTCGTCTATCTCATCCGTCGCTGCCTGCAGAGCGTCGTCGTGCTGCTGGTGATGTCGCTGATCGTGTTCGCCGGCGTGTACGCGGTGGGCAATCCGATCGATATCCTGATCAATCCCCAGGCCGACCAGGCCGAGCGCGCCCAGGCGATCCACGCGCTCGGTCTCGATCAGCCGTTGTGGATGCAATACGTGGTGTTCCTGCGCGACGCGCTGCACGGCGACCTCGGGCATTCGTTCGTGCATAGCACATCGGCGCTCGGCCTCATTTTCGAGCGCATGCCGGCGACGCTCGAGCTCGCCAGCGTGGCGATGCTGTTCGCGATCGTGCTCGGCATTCCGCTCGGCCTGTGGGCGGGGCTCAAGCCCGACTCGGCGAGCGGCCGCACGATCATGGCGGGTTCGATCCTGGGTTTTTCGCTGCCGACGTTCTGGGTCGGCCTGATGCTGATCATGGTGTTTTCGGTGATGCTCGGCTGGCTGCCTTCCAACGGCCGGGGCGAGACCGTGCCGCTGTTCGGCGTGCCGGTGTCGTTCCTCACGCTCGACGGCTGGCGCCACCTGCTGCTGCCGGCGACCAACCTCGCGTTGTTCAACGTCGCGCTGATGATCCGCCTCACGCGCGCCGGCACGCGCGAGGCGCTGCTGCAGGACTACGTCAAGTTCGCGCGCGCCAAGGGCCTTTCCAACGCGCGCGTGATCGGCGTGCACGTGCTGCGCAACATCCTGATCCCGATCGTCACGGTCATCGGCCTGCAGTTCGGCGCGCTGATCGCGTTCGCCATCGTCACCGAATCGGTGTTCGCATGGCCCGGCATGGGCAAGCTGCTGGTCGACTCGATCAATTTCCTCGACCGCCCAGTGATCGTCGCCTACCTGCTCGTCATCGTCACCCTCTTCATCGTCATCAACCTCCTGGTCGACCTCGTGTATTCGGCGCTCGACCCCCGCGTGCGGCTGACCGATGCCAAGGGCTAGCGCAATGGCGCGTGCACGCCGCACACCGCGCGTCGGCATCCGATGAGCGCCGACGCCGCACCGGTCGCCGCGCGCGCCGCCGAATCGCCATGGCGGCGGGTCATCGGCGACTTCTTTGCCAATCCGGTGGCGACGTTCGGCTTCGCGCTGCTGTGCGTGCTCGTGCTGGCGGCGATCTTCGCGCCGTTCATATCCCCGCAGGATCCCTACGACCTCGCGCAGATCGACGTGATGGACGGCAAGCTGCCGCCCGGATCGGCATCCGCCGGCGCGGGCGGCACTTTCTGGCTCGGCACCGACGACCAGGGCCGCGACATGCTGTCGGCGATCTTCTACGGGCTGCGCATCTCGATCTTCGTCGGCGTGTCGAGCACGGTGCTGGCGCTCGTCATCGGTCTCGCCGCCGGCCTCGTCGCCGCCTATCTCGGCGGCCGCGTCGAGACGTTCACGATGCGCGTCGTCGACATCCAGCTGTCGTTCCCCTCGATCCTGATCGCGCTGATCCTGATCGCGGTGCTGGGGCAGGGAATCGGCAAGGTGATCGCGGCGCTGGTCACCGTGCAGTGGGCCTACTACGCGCGCACCGTGCGCAGCGCCGCGCTGGTCGAGCGGCGCAAGGAATACATCGAGGCGGCGCGCTGCCTCGCGCTGTCGCCGATGCGCATCGTGTTCCGCCATCTGCTGCCGAACTGCCTGCCGCCGCTGATCGTCGTGGCCACCGTGCAGGTGGCTGCGGCGATCGCGCTGGAAGCGACGCTGTCGTTTCTCGGCCTGGGCCTGCCGATCACCGAGCCCTCGCTCGGCCTTTTGATCGCCAACGGCTACCAGTACTTGCTGTCCGGCAAGTACTGGATCAGTTTCTTCCCCGGCATCGCGCTGCTGCTGACGATTGTCAGCATCAACCTCGTCGCCGACCAGCTGCGCGACGTGCTGAATCCGCGTCTTTCGCGATGAGCGCGGCGGCCACGGACCCGGCGCCGCTGCTCGAGGTGCGTGGACTGCGCACGCACTTCTTCACGCGCGCCGGCGTGGCCAAGGCGGTCGACGACGTGTCGTTCACGCTTGCGCGCGGGGAGGTGCTGGGGCTGGTCGGCGAATCGGGCTCGGGCAAGTCGATGACCGGCTATTCGCTGATGGGACTCATCGATCCCCCGGGATGCATCGTCGACGGCAGCATCCGCCTCGGCGGCACCGAGCTGACGACGCTGCCCGCCGAGGCCATGCGCGCGATGCGCGGCAATCGGCTGGCGATGATCTTCCAGGACCCGATGATGACGCTCAATCCGGTGCTGCGCGTCGATCACCAGATGACCGAAGCGATCCACGCGCACGCGCGCGTGTCGCAAGCCGATGCGCTGGCGCGCGCGCGCGCGGCGCTGGTGCGCGTCGGCATTGCCGCGCCCGACGCGCGGCTGAAGGCCTATCCGCACCAGTTTTCCGGCGGCATGCGCCAGCGCGTGGCGATCGCGATCGCGCTGCTCAATGCACCCGACGTCATCATCGCCGACGAGCCCACGACGGCGCTCGACGTGACCATCCAGGGGCAGATCCTCTACGAGGTGCAGAAGCTCGCGCGCGAGACCGGCACGGCGCTGATCTGGATCACCCACGACCTGTCGGTGATCGCCGGCCTCGCCGACCGGATCTGCGTGATGTATGCCGGCAAGATCGTGGAGGAGGGGTCGACCGCCGACGTGCTCGACCACCCGGCGCATCCCTACACACAGGGGCTTCTCGACAGCGTGCCCTCGCGCAATGCGCACGGCGAGCGCCTGCGGCAGATTCCCGGGATGACGCCGTCGCTGCTGACGCTGCCGCCCGGTTGCGCATTCCGCGACCGCTGCGCCCGGGCCGACGCGATGTGCGAGGCGATGCCGCCGGCGACCCCGGCGCCGCGCGGCAGCGCCGCGCACACGATGCGCTGCTTTCATCCGCTGACGTCATGAGCAGCTTCGCCGCCCCTGCCGGCGCCACCCCGCTGATCGCGCTGGACTCGGTTTCCAAGCGTTTCGTCAAGTCGCTCGACATCGCCACGCGCATCGCCAATGTGCTCGGTGCAAACGCGCGACCGGAAGTCGTGCACGCGGTGGATGACGTCGATCTCGCGATCGCCGCCGGCGAGGTCGTGGGCCTCGTCGGCGAATCCGGCTGCGGCAAGTCGACGCTCGGCCGACTGGCGATCGGGTTGCTGGCGCCGTCGGCCGGCAGCCGCCGCTGGAAAGGTGTTGCGGTCGACGCGTTGCCGCCCGCGAAGGCGCGCGAGCTGCAGCTGCGGATGCAGATGATCTTCCAGGATCCGTACGCGTCGCTCAACCCGCGCATGCGCGTGATCGACATCGTCGGCGAGGCGCCGGTTGCGCATGGCCTCATCCAGCCGCAGCAGCGCACCGAGTTCGTCGGCCTGCAATTGAACCGGGTCGGCCTCGATCCGACGCTGATGCGGCGCTTTCCGCACCAGTTCTCGGGTGGCCAGCGCGCGCGCATCGGCATCGCCCGTGCGCTGGCCGTGAAGCCGGAATTCCTGGTGTGCGACGAGTCGGTCGCGGCACTCGACGTGTCGATCCAGGCGCAGGTGCTGAACCTGTTCGCCGACCTGCGCGCAGCGCTCGGCCTCACCTATCTCTTCATCAGCCACGACCTCGGCGTCGTCCAGCACATCAGCGACCGCGTGGTGATCATGTACCTGGGACGCGTCGTCGAGAGCGGGCCGACGGCCGAGATCTTTCGCGCGCCGAATCATCCCTACACGCAGGCGTTGCTGGCCGAGGTCGGCAAGGTCGAAGCGCGCAAACGCACGTTCGTGCCGATCAAGGGCGAGATCCCGTCGCCCATCGCCCCGCCACCGGGTTGCCATTTCCACCCGCGCTGCCCGTACGCGATGCCGCGTTGCCGGGTCGAGTCGCCGCCCCTCGTCGACATCGCCCCGGGGCGCGCGAGCGCCTGCTGGCTGAACGCGGCGACGGCATGACCGCGCCGGTCATCGTGCACCGGCCGCCGGTCGCCGCGGCGCTGGTGCTCGACTCGCCGCATTCCGGCGAATGGTATCCGCCGGATTTCGACCACGCGCCGCCGCGCGCCGAAGTACGGCAGGCGGAGGACACGCACGTCGCGCGGCTTTGGCGCGGTGCGCTGGCGCACGGCGCGACGCTCGTCGAGGCGGTGTTTCCGCGCGCGTACATCGATCCCAACCGCGGACTCGCCGACATCGATCCCGCGCTGTTCGCCGAGAACGAGCGCTGGCCGCATCCGCTGTCGCCGTCGCGCAAGACCGAACAGGGCATCGGTCTCGTCTGGCGCCTGGCGCGGCATGGCGTGCCCCTGTATGCGCGCAAGCTCGGCGTCGCCGAAGTCGCGCATCGCATCGATGCCTACTGGCATCCCTACCACGCGGCGCTGCAGGCGGCGATCGACGAGTGCCATCGCGCGTTCGGCGCGGCGTGGCACCTCAACTGCCATTCGATGCCTGCGGTGGGCGATGCGCTGGCCGACGACGCCGGCCGCGCGCGCGCCGACATCGTGCTCGGCGACCGTGACGGCACCACCTGCGATCCGGCGTTCACCGCGCGCGTGCGCGACCTGTTCGCCGCGCGCGGATACAGCGTCGCCATCAACGATCCGTACAAAGGGGTGGAGATCGTGCGCCGGCATGGCCAACCGGGCGCGGCCCGTCACAGCTTGCAGGTCGAGATCAACCGCCGTCTCTACATGGACGAGGCGACGCTGCTGACGAACGCCGGGCATGACGCGCTGGCGCGCGATCTCGCCGCCATCGCGGCGGACCTCGTGGCCTGGATCGGTCCGCGCGTGCGGACTTCGCAGGCCGCGTCGGGCGGAGCTGTGCCGGAATCGTAGGCGGAACCGGGCGCCGGTGCGGCGGTGGTCAACCGTCAACTGTGCCGGCGGTCGCGGCGACCACGGCCGCGACGTCCTGCTGGTTCTCGGCGCGCAGCAGCGGCATGAGCCGCTTGCGGCCCGCGAGCCACGACACGACGCGGTGTGTATCGCACGGATGGCGGTGAACCGTCACGCCCGGCAGTCCCTCCATCCGCAGGGCGCGCTTCATCTCGCGCGGCGAGTTCGCGCACACGTGGATGTTGTAGCGGGTGCGGCCGTTCCATTCGCGCAGCACGGTGCAGAGGTCGAAGTAGCGCTGCGCCTGCGGCGGCAGGGCGCCCAGCCGCTCGATCGTTGCGGCGTGGCGCTGATTGTCCTGAGGGTCGCCATGCTCGGCCGTCCATTGCGGGTCGAGGTTGGTGTAAGGCGCGAACGCGTGGACGTCGTCGGCGCCGAGGAGGTGACCATAGAGGATCGCCGCGAAGCTGCCGCCCGACGGGCCGAGCATCATCGTCCGCGCCGGCGCGAGGTCGGCGAGGTGACTGCGGATCACGCCAGCCAGCAATTCGCAACTGCCCGCCAGGCCCGGGATGCCGGCGAGATAACACGTGAACGAGTCGTCGCGTAGCAGGATCCGGCTGTGGCGCAGCAAACCGGTGATGGAGAGGAAATCGAAGCGCGACCGGTTGAGCATGCCGCCGAAGCCCTTGAATGCCACGACCGCGGTGCTCGGATCCTCGCCGCGCTCGACGAGGATCGGCGGCTCCGCCGCCGGCCTCGGCTGTGACCACGCGTCGGCCTGCAGCGAGAAATGGTGTTCCAGCGCAACGCCTGCCGGTGCGTTTTTGGCGTCGTTCATCGATGCTCCCTGTCGCGCACGGCATTGCAATCGCGCCATGCGTCGTGCGTCCATGGTATCGGGTGGTCAGTCGCCTCGCAATCGGCGTCTCGATACCGCTTCTCGCGGCGGAACCGGCGCGGCGGCCCCGTGCGCGGGCGCCGGATGACGGTTCCGATGGCCGCCGCGACGCGGTATAATCGAGAGGTTTTTGCGTACCGGACGATCCTCGGGCTTGGAACACGCGTCAGCAACCGCGCAGGGCAGAAGTCGCGCGCCGCGCGAGCGGGCGGCGTGCCTTGTGGTCGGCAACTGGAAGGAGAACGGCAACCTCGCGTCCAACGCGCGACTGCTGGCATCGCTGGCGGCTGCGGAAGTCGATTGCGCGCTGGCGGTGTGCGTGCCGTTCCCCTACCTCGTGCAGGCGCAGGCGGCGCTCCAGGCAAGCGATGTCGCGTGGGGCGCGCAGGACGTGAGCGCGAATGCGTCGGGCGCCTATACGGGCGAGGTCGCGGCGGCCATGCTCGCGGAGTTTGGCTGCACCTACGCGCTGGCCGGGCATTCGGAGCGGCGGCAATGGCACGGCGAGCGCGACGACGTCGTCGCGGCGAAGGCGGCGGCGGCGCTGGCGGCGCGGGTGACGCCGATCGTCTGCATCGGCGAGACGCTGGCCGAGCGCGAGCGCGGGGACACGCACGCCGTGGTATTGCGGCAGCTGGACGCGGTGCTGACGAGGCTCGGAGCGGCGAGCGTGGACATCGTCCTCGCCTACGAGCCGGTGTGGGCCATCGGCACGGGCCGCAGCGCCACGCCGCGCGAGGCGCAGGAAGTGCATGCACTGCTGCGGCGCCGGCTCGCGGCGGCCGGTGCGGCAAAGGTGTCCGTGCTGTACGGCGGCAGCGTCAAGGCCGCCAACGCCGGTGCGTTGTTCGCCGAGCGTGACATCGACGGCGCGCTGGTGGGTGGCGCGTCGCTCGACGCGGACGAATTTTTGGCGATTGCGCAAGCTGCGCGATCGCAAGGAAACGGGTCATGAACATCTGGGAATCGGTATTGCTGGTGCTGCATCTGATGGTCGCTGCGGGCATCTGCGGCTTCGTGCTGCTGCAGCATGGCAAGGGCGCGGACATGGGCGCCGCATTCGGCAGCGGGTCGGCGGGCAGCGTCTTCGGCGCCGCAGGCTCGGCGAACTTCCTGTCGCGCACCACTGCGTGGCTCGCCGCGGTGTTCTTCCTGACCAGCGTCGGGCTCACCTATCTCGGCACGCAGCACTACCGCGCGCGCGGCGGCGGCCTGATGGACCAGGTGCCGGTCACCGCGCCCGCGACCAAGGACGCGGCCCCGGCCAAGGCCGGCGACGCCACGCCACCCGCGAATCCGGCGCCGGCGGCGGGCGGCGCCGCGCCGTCGAAGGCAGGCGAGGTGCCGAAGTAGGACGAGAGTGCAGCAACGCGATGACGGCCCGCTCCGCGTGCGGCGGACCGAATGCAGCGGGCGAACGAACAAGCCGACGTGGTGAAATTGGTAGACACGCTGTCTTGAGGGGGCAGTGGCGAAAGCCGTGGGAGTTCGAGTCTCCCCGTCGGCACCACCGAACGCGCGGTACGCGATGCGGTCGAATCCTCGACGACCGGTGACAATCTGGAGGCGACGAAGGGACGTGCCGCGCAATGCGCGCCGATCCGCAAGCGACGACGATGCTCGAACAATACTTTCCGATCCTGCTCTTCATCGCGGTAGGCCTCGGCCTCGGCGCGCTGATGCTGGCGGTCGGCAGCCTCGTGGCGCCGTCGAAGCCCGATCCTTCCAAGCTCTCGCCGTACGAATGCGGGTTCGAAGCGTTCGAGGACGCGCGGATGAAGTTCGACGTCCGCTACTACCTCGTGGCGATCCTGTTCATCCTGTTCGACCTCGAGATCGCGTTCCTGTTTCCGTGGGCCGTCGTGCTGCCCGACATCGGCTTCGCCGGTTTCGCGGCGATGATGGTCTTCCTCGCCGTGCTGGTGGTCGGCTTCGTCTACGAATGGAAGAAAGGCGCGCTGGACTGGGAATGACCCGCTAGCGGAACCGCATGGCACTCGAGGGCGTATTCGAACAGGGCTTCGTCACCACGAAGCTCGACACCGTGATCAATTGGGCGCGCAACGGCTCGATGTGGCCGATGACGTTCGGCCTCGCCTGCTGCGCGGTGGAGATGATGCACGCCGGCGCGGCGCGCTACGACCTCGACCGCTTCGGCGTGGTGTTCCGCCCCAGCCCGCGTCAGTCCGACGTGATGATCGTCGCCGGCACGCTGTGCAACAAGATGGCGCCCGCGCTGCGCAAGGTCTACGAGCAGATGCCCGAGCCGCGCTGGGTGATCTCGATGGGCTCGTGCGCCAATGGCGGCGGCTACTACCACTATTCGTACTCGGTGGTGCGCGGCTGCGACCGCATCGTGCCGGTGGACATCTACGTGCCGGGCTGCCCGCCGACCGCGGAGGCATTGCTGTACGGGATCCTGCAGCTGCAGAACAAGGTCTGGCGCACCAACACGATCGCCCGCTGATGAGTGCCCGCCTCGACACGCTTGCGAAGTCTGTCGCCGACACGCTCGGCACAGCGCTCGTGGCGACGACGATCGATCGCGGTGAGGTCACCGCCCAGGTGCGTCCCGAGGGCTTCAAGGCGACGATGCTCGCGCTGCGCGACACGCCCGCGCTGCGCTTCGCGCAGCTGATCGACCTCTGTGGCGTCGATTACTCCGCCTACACCGGCGCACCCGGGGATCGGCCGCGCTACGCGGCGGTCTGCCACCTGCTGTCGCTCGCCCACAACCAGCGCCTGCGGGTGCGCGCGTTCGTCGCCGACGACGCGTTTCCGGTGATCGACAGCGTGGTCGGCGTGTGGCCGGCCGCCAACTGGTTCGAGCGCGAGGCGTTCGACCTCTACGGCATCATGTTCAGCGGCCACCCCGACCTGCGCCGCATCCTTACCGACTACGGCTTCGTCGGCCACCCGTTCCGCAAGGACTTCCCGATCTACGGGCAGGTGGAGATGCGCTTCGACCCGCAGCAGGGCCGCGTCATCTACCAGCCGGTGACGATCGAGCCGCGCGAGATCGTGCCGCGCATCGTGCGCGAAGAGGCTTACGCCGACGAACCGGGCTTCGCCAAGGGCTGACGTGGCTGAAATTCGCAATTACACGATCAACTTTGGGCCGCAGCATCCCGCCGCGCACGGCGTGCTGCGCCTCGTGCTCGAGCTCGACGGCGAGGTGATCGAGCGCGCCGATCCGCATATCGGCCTGCTGCACCGCGCGACGGAGAAGCTTGCCGAGACGCGCACGTGGATCCAGTCGCTGCCGTACATGGATCGCCTCGACTACGTGTCGATGATGTGCAACGAGCATGCGTACTGCCTCGCGATCGAGCGCCTGCTCGGCATCGAGGTGCCGATCCGCGCCCAATACATCCGCGTGATGTTCGACGAGATCACGCGGCTGATGAACCACCTGATGTGGCTCGGCGCGCACTCGCTCGACGTCGGCGCGATGACGACGTTCCTGTACTGCTTTCGCGAGCGCGAGGACCTGTTCGACATGTACGAGGCGGTGTCGGGCGCGCGCATGCATGCCGCCTATTACCGTCCCGGCGGCGTCTACCGCGACCTGCCCGAGCGCATGCCGCAATACAAGGCGCAGGCGACGCGCAACGCGCGCGCGCTCGCCGACATGAACGAGAACCGCCAGGGCTCGCTGCTCGACTTCATCGAGGACTTCACGCGCCGCTTCCCCGGGTACGTCGACGACTACGAGACGCTGCTCACCGAGAACCGCATCTGGAAGCAGCGCACGGTGGGCATCGGCGTGGTCACCGCGGAGCGCGCGCTGGCGCTGGGCTTCACCGGCCCGATGCTGCGGGGCTCGGGCGTGCCCTGGGACCTGCGCAAGAAGCAGCCGTACGAGGTGTACGACCGCATGGACTTCGACATCCCGGTGGGCGTCAGCGGCGACTGCTACGACCGCTATCTCGTGCGCGTCGAGGAGATGCGCCAGTCGAACCGCATCATCCGCCAGTGCATCGAGTGGCTGCGCGCCAATCCCGGGCCGGTGATCGTCGACAACCACAAGGTGGCGCCGCCCTCGCGCGAGTCGATGAAGACCAACATGGAAGAGCTGATCCACCACTTCAAGCTGTTCACCGAGGGCATGCACGTGCCCGCGGGCGAGGTCTATGCGGCGATCGAGCATCCGAAAGGCGAGTTCGGCGTGTACGCCATCTCCGACGGCGCCAACAAGCCCTACCGGATCAAGCTGCGCGCGCCCGACTTCGTGCACCTGTCGGCGCTCGACGAGATGTCGCGCGGCCACATGATCGCCGACGTCGTCGCCATCATCGGCACCCAGGACATCGTGTTCGGGTCGGTCGACCGATGAGCGCGCCGCAATCGAGCGCACGCGACGCCGCGGACGCCGCGGGTTCGCTGTCGGCCGAGGCGCGCACGCGGATCGACCGCGCAGTCGCCAAATATCCGTCCGACCAGCGGCAGTCCGCGGTGATGGCGGCGCTCACCATCGCGCAGGATGAGCATGGCTGGCTGTCGACGGCGACGATGGATGCGGTCGCGCACTATCTGGGCATGCCGCCGGTTGCCGTGTACGAAGTGGCGACGTTCTACACGATGTACGACGTGGCACCGGTCGGCCGCTTCAAGCTCACGGTCTGCACCAACCTGCCATGCGCGCTGTCGGGCGGCGAGGCCGCCGCACTGCACCTCAAGGCGAAGCTCGGCATCGGGTTCAACCAGACGACGCCCGACGGGCTGTTCACGCTGAAGGAAGGCGAGTGCATGGGCGCCTGCGGCGACGCGCCGGTGATGCTGGTCAACAACAAGCGCATGTGCAGCTTCATGTCCGACGCGCGGCTGGACGAGCTCGTCGCGGAGCTCGCGGCCAAGCCCGCCGCGGGCGGCAACGCACCATGAACGCACCTTCCGAATTCCTCGACTACGGCCCGGACGCCGTGCTGATGGCGGGGCTCACCGGCCGCAACTGGCGATTGGCCGACTATGTCGCCCGCGGCGGCTACGCGGCGCTGAAAAAGATTCTCGCGGCGAAGACGCCGCCGGCCGAGATCATCGCCGAAGTGAAGAAATCGGCGCTGCGCGGACGCGGCGGTGCGGGATTCCCCACCGGGCTCAAGTGGAGCTTCATGCCCCAGCAGTTTCCCGGCGCCAAGTACCTCGTGTGCAACTCGGACGAGGGCGAGCCCGGCACGTTCAAGGACCGCGACCTCCTGCGCTACAACCCGCACAGCGTCATCGAGGGCATGGCGATCGCCGCCTACGCGATGGGCTGCGCGCGCGGCTACAACTACATCCACGGCGAGATCTGGGATACGTACGAGCGCAGCGAGGAGGCACTCGCCGAGGCGTACGCCGCGGGCCTGCTCGGCGACGACATCCTCGGCAGCGGCTTCAACTTCAACCTGCAGAACCACCACGGCTACGGCGCGTACATCTGCGGCGAGGAAACGGCGCTGCTCGAGTCGCTCGAAGGCAAGAAGGGCAATCCGCGCTTCAAGCCGCCGTTTCCGGCGAGCTTCGGGCTCTACGGCAAGCCGACGACGATCAACAACACCGAGACGTTCGCCGCCGTGCCGTGGATCATCCGCAACGGCGGCCAGTGGTTCCTCGAGCTCGGGCGGCCGAACAACGGCGGCACCAAGCTGTTTTCCGTCACCGGCGACGTCGCCCGCCCCGGCAACTACGAAGTGAAGCTCGGCACGCCATTCGCCACGCTGCTGGAGATGGCGGGCGGCATGCGCGGCGGCCGCGCGCTGAAGGCGTGCATCCCCGGCGGCTCGTCGATGCCGGTGCTGCCGGGCGACGTCATGCTCGCCACCGACATGGACTACGACTCGATCGCCAAAGCGGGCTCGATGCTCGGCTCGGGCGCGGTGATCTGCATGGACGAGACGCGCTGCATGGTAAAGAGCCTGCTGCGGCTGTCCTATTTCTATTTCGAGGAATCGTGCGGCCAGTGCACGCCGTGCCGCGAAGGCACGGGCTGGCTGTGGCGGATGGTGCATCGCATCGAGCACGGCGAGGGCCGCCAGGAGGACCTCGACCTGCTGGTGTCGGTCGCGGACAACATCGCCGGGCGCACCATCTGCGCGCTCGGCGACGCCGCGGCGCTGCCGGTGAAGAGCTTCATCAAGCATTTCCGCAGCGAGTTCCAGCATCACATCGACCACAAGCGCTGCCTCGTGGCGCCCTATCACTGATCGCGCGACACACGCAGCCATGCTGACCATCGAGATCGACGGCAAGCCGGTCGAGTTGCCGAACGGCAGCACCGTCATGGACGGCGCCAACAAGCTCGGCATCTACGTGCCGCACTTCTGCTGGCACCAGAAGCTGTCGATCGCCGCCAATTGCCGGATGTGCCTCGTGCAGGTGGAAAAGGCGCCGAAGCCGCTGCCCGCCTGCGCCACGCCCGCGACCGACGGCATGAAGGTGTACACGCAGTCGGAGCAGGCGAAGAAGGCGCAGCAGGGCGTCATGGAGTTCCTGCTGATCAACCATCCGCTCGATTGCCCGATCTGCGACCAGGGCGGGGAATGCCAGCTGCAGGACCTCGCCGTCGGCTACGGCAACTCGTCGTCGCGCTACAAGGAAGAGAAGCGCGTGGTGTTCCACAAGAACCTCGGGCCGCTGGTCGCGGCCGAGGAGATGACGCGCTGCATCCAGTGCACGCGCTGCATCCGTTTCGGCCAGGAGATCGCCGGCGTGATGGAGCTCGGCATGGCCGGCCGCGGCGAGCGCGAAGAGATCGTGACGTTCGTCGGCAAGACCGTCGATTCCGAGCTCTCCGGCAACATGATCGACCTATGCCCGGTGGGCGCGCTGACGTCGAAGCCGTTCCGCTACTCCGCGCGCACCTGGGAACTCGCCCGCCGCAAGAGCGTGTCGCCGCACGACGCGCTCGGCAGCAACCTCGTGGTGCAGGTCAAGGGCGACACGGTGAAGCGCGTGCTGCCGCTGGAGAACGAGGCGATCAACGAATGCTGGCTGTCGGACCGCGACCGGTTCTCGTACGAGGCGCTCAACTCCGACGAGCGTCTCACCGAGCCGATGATCCGCCGCGCCGGCACCGACGGCTCGAGCACGTGGCAGGCGGTCGACTGGCAGACGGCGCTCGAGCACGTCGCCAAGGGGCTCGGCGACGTCGCGCACAAGCACGGCGGTGGCGCGCTCGGCGCGCTGTGCGCACCGCACGCCACCACCGAGGAGCTTGCGCTGGCGGCGCGGCTGATGCGTGGCCTCGGCAGCGACAATATCGATCATCGGCTGCGGCAGTCGGATTTCCGCGGCGATGGCCGCGGTGCGGGCATCGCCTGGCTCGGCATGCCCATTGCCGACCTGTCAAAGCTAGACCGCGCGCTGGTGGTGGGCAGCTTCCTGCGCAAGGACCACCCGCTCGTCGCGCAAAGGCTGCGGCTCGCGGCGCGCAAGGGCACGCTCGTGTCCGTGGTCAATCCGGTCGACGACGACTGGCTGATGCCGATCGCACAGAAGGCCATCGCGCCGCCGTCGCGAATGCCGCGCCTGCTCGCCGAGATCGTCGTTGCCGCGGCCGCGCGCAAGGGCGTGCCCGCACCGGCGGCGCTGGCGGGCGTCGAGGCCGATGACACCGCACGCGCGATCGCCGAAAGCCTCGCCGACGGCCAGCGCGCGGCGATTCTGCTCGGCAACCTCGCCGAACAGCACCGCGACGCGTCGCAGCTGCTCGCGCTGGCGCAGGCGCTGGCCGAGATCTCGGGCGCGGCGCTGGGCTGCCTCACCGAATCGGCGAACAGCCTCGGCGCCGAGATCGCCGGCGCGCGTCCGGCCGCCGGTGGCCTCGACGCCCAGGCGATGCTCGCCGATCCGCGCAAGGCCTATCTCATCCTGCACGCCGAGCCGGAATTCGATTGCGCGAACCCGGTGGCCGCGCGCGCCGCACTGGAAAAGGCCGACTTCGTCGTGGTCATGAGCCCGTTCCGCCATGCCGCGAGCTACGCCGACGTGCTGCTGCCCATCGCGCCGTTCACCGAGACCGCCGGCACGTTCGTCAACTGCGAAGGCCGCGCGCAGAAGTTCAACGGCGTGGTGAAGCCGCTGCGCGACACGCGTCCGGCGTGGAAGGTGCTGCGCGTGCTCGGCACGCTGCTCGGCCTCCCGGGCTTCGCCTTCGAGTCGATCGACGACGTGCGCGCCGAATGCCTGCCGGCGCAAGCGGCGATCGACGCGCGCCTCGCCAACCGCACGTCGGTCGCAATCGTCGCACCCTCGGCGGTGGCCAACGGCGTCGAGCGCGTCGCCGACGTCCCCATCTACTTCAGCGACGCCATCGTGCGCCGTGCGGCGTCGCTGCAGCAGACGGCCGACGCGCGTGCGCCGCGCGCGCGGATGCACCGCAGCCTTTACGACAGCCTCAAGCTGGGTGACGGCGCGCAGGTCAAGGTGAAGCAGGGGCGCGGCGAGGCGGTGCTGACAGCGGTCGTCGATCCTGCGGTGCCCCCGGGCGTGGTCGCGGTGTCGGCCGCGCATCCGTCGACCTGTCATCTCGAAGGCATGACCGGCGCGGTGAGCGTGGAGCGCGCGTGATGGACCAAGTGATGAGCACCGGGCAGAGCCTGTTCGGCGTGGCGTGGCTGCCGTTGTGGACGCTGTTCAAGATCATCTGCCTCGTGGTGCCGCTCATCCTCGCCGTGGCCTACCTGACGCTCGCCGAGCGCAAGGTCATCGGCTACATGCAGGTGCGCATCGGTCCCAACCGCGTGGGACCGCTCGGCCTGCTGCAGCCGTTCGCCGACGTGCTGAAGCTCGTGCTCAAGGAAATCGTCGTCCCGACCGGGTCGAGCAAGGCGCTGTTCTACATCGCGCCGGTGCTGTCGATCGCACCGGCGATCGCCGCGTGGGCGGTGATCCCGCTGACCGGCACGCTGGTGTTCGCGAACATCAACGCCGGGCTCCTCTACCTGCTGGCGATGACGTCGATCGGCGTGTACGGCGTCATCCTCGCCGGCTGGGCGTCGAACTCCAAGTACGCGTTCCTCGGCGCACTGCGCTCCGCGGCGCAGATCGTCAGCTACGAGATCGCGATGGGCTTCGCGCTCGTCGGCGTGCTGATGGCGGCCAACAGCCTCAACCTGTCGGACATCGTAAACGGGCAGGAGGGCGGTGTCGCGTACTGGTACGTGTGGCCGCTCCTGCCGCTGTTCGTCGTGTACCTGGTGTCGGGCATCGCCGAGACCAACCGCCATCCGTTCGACGTCGCCGAAGGCGAGTCGGAGATTGTCGCCGGGTTCCACGTCGAGTACTCGGGCGTGACGTTCGCGATCTTCTTCCTCGCCGAGTACATGAACATGATCCTCATCTCGGCGCTGGCGTCGGTCATGTTCCTCGGCGGCTGGCTCGCGCCCTATCCGATGTTCAACGAGGGGCCGCTGGCGTGGCTGCTGGGCGACGGCCTGCCGTGGCTCGGCCTCAAGGTCGCGGCGATACTGTTCATCTTCCTGTGGATCCGCGCGACGTTTCCGCGCTATCGCTACGACCAGATCATGCGTCTCGGCTGGAAGGTGTTCATTCCCGTGACGCTGGTGTGGATCGTGTTCATCGGCGCGATGATGCAGACGCGCTTCGCCGGCATGTTCCATTGAGGCGACGATGAGCCAGCGCATCCGCGACTTCTTCAACACCTGGTTCCTGCTCGAGCTGTTCCGCGGGCTCAGGCTCACCGGGCGGCATTTCTTCGCGCGCAAGGTGACCGTGCAGTTCCCCGAGGAGAAGACGCCGCAGAGCCCGCGTTTCCGCGGCCTGCACGCGCTGCGGCGCTATCCCAACGGCGAGGAGCGGTGCATCGCCTGCAAGCTGTGCGAGGCGGTGTGTCCGGCGCTGGCGATCACCATCGAATCCGACCAGCGCGACGACGGCACGCGGCGCACGACGCGCTACGACATCGACCTCACCAAGTGCATCTTCTGCGGCTTTTGCGAGGAGTCGTGCCCGGTCGACTCGATCGTCGAGACGCGCATCCTCGAGTACCATGGCGAGCGCCGCGGCGACCTCTATTACACGAAGGAGATGCTGCTGGCCGTGGGCGACCGCTACGAGTCGCAGATCGCCGCCGACCGCGCGGAGGACGCGCGCTACCGCTGAGTCCGCGCCGCGACTGCCACCCATGATGTTCACCACCGCGCTCTTCTACTTCTTCGCCGCGATCCTGATCTTCGCGGCGCTGTGCGTCGTCACCTCGCGCAATCCCGTGCATTCGGCGCTGTGGCTCGTGCTCGCATTCTTCACCGCCGCCGCGATCTGGCTGCTGCTGCGCGCGGAATTCCTGGCGATCGTGCTGGTGCTGGTGTACGTCGGTGCCGTGATGGTCCTGTTCCTGTTCGTGGTGATGATGCTCGACGTCAACTTCGAGCACCTGCGGCGCGGCTTCCGCAGCTACATTCCGGTGGGAGCGACGGTGGGCCTGCTGGTGCTGCTGGAAATGACGCTGGTGCTGGTCGGCGGCGGCACCGCGCGCGCGCCGTCGGCGGGCCTCGTGCAGGCGTCCAACACCAAGGCGCTCGGCGCGCTGATCTATGTCGACTACGTGTACCCGTTCGAGATCGCCGCCGTCATCCTGCTGGTGGCGATCGTCGCCGCCATCGCACTGACGTGGCGGCGGCGCAAGGAGACGCGCTACCAGGATCCCGCCGCGCAGGTGAAGGTGCACCGCGGCGACCGGTTGCGGATCGTGAGGATGGCCGCGGAGAAGCGCGAAGACTGACAGCCGCGAGAGCGACATGCGATGGCCGCGCGGCGGGAGGCATTGCGCGCGCGGCAACGACGACAACAACGGACCGACATGGCATTCCTGACCGCGCCCACGCTGGCGCACTATCTGATTCTGGGCGCGATCCTGTTCGCGATCAGCATGGCGGGGATCTTCCTCAACCGCAAGAACGTCATCATCCTGCTGATGGCGATCGAGCTGATGTTGCTCGCGGTCAATCTCAACTTCATCACCTTCTCCTACCACCTCGGCGACATGGCCGGGCAGGTGTTCGTGTTCTTCATCCTGACGGTCGCCGCCGCCGAGTCGGCGATCGGCCTCGCGATCCTCGTGCTGCTGTTCCGCAACGTCGGCTCGATCGACGTCGACGACCTCGACGAGCTCAAGGGCTGACGCCGTGCAGACGCTCTATCTCGTCGTGCCGCTGGCGCCGCTGTTCGCGGCGATCGTCGTCGGCCTGTGGGGACCGCAGCTCGGCCGGCGCGTGTCGCACTCGCTGTGCATCGCGGGCGTCGGCCTGGCGATGGTCGCGTCCATCGCGATCGCACGCGACGTCGCCGCCGGGCACGTGTTCAACGGCGATGTTTATACCTGGCTGCAATCGGGCAGCCTCAAGCTCGCGATCGGCTTGCTGATCGACCCGCTGACGGTGACGATGATGGTGGTCGTCACTTTCGTGTCGCTGATGGTGCACGTGTACACGATCGGCTACATGGCCGACGATCCGGGCTACACGCGCTTCTTCTCGTACATCTCGCTCTTCACCTTCTCGATGCTGATGCTGGTGATGAGCAACAACTTCCTGCAGCTGTTCTTCGGGTGGGAGGCGGTGGGTCTCGTGTCGTACCTGCTGATCGGCTTCTGGTACACGCGGCCGACGGCGATCTACGCGAACCTGAAGGCATTCCTCGCCAATCGCGTCGGCGACTTCGGCTTCGTGCTGGGCATCGGCCTGGTGCTGGCCGCGTTCGGCACGCTCGACTATGCGGCGGTGTTCGCCAAGGCGCCGTCGATCGCGGCGTTGGCGCTCGATCTGGGCGGCGGCCATTCGCCGCTGCTCATCACGGCGATCTGCATCGGCCTCTTCGTCGGCGCCATGGGCAAGAGCGCGCAGGTGCCGCTGCACGTGTGGCTGCCCGACTCGATGGAAGGTCCGACGCCGATCTCGGCGCTGATCCACGCCGCGACGATGGTGACCGCCGGCATCTTCATGGTGGCGCGGATGAGCCCGCTGTTCGAGCTGTCCGACGCTGCGCTGTCGTTCGTCACGGTGATCGGCGCCACCACCGCGCTGTTCATGGCCTTCCTCGGCATCGTGCAGAACGACATCAAGCGCGTGGTCGCGTACTCGACGCTGTCGCAGCTCGGTTACATGACCGTGGCGCTGGGGGTTTCCGCCTATTCGGCGGCGATCTTTCACCTGATGACGCACGCGTTCTTCAAGGCGCTGTTGTTCCTCGCTGCGGGCTCGGTGATCGTGGCGATGCACCACGAGCAGGACCTGCGCAGGATGGGCGGGTTGCGCAAGTACATGCCGATCACCTGGATCACGACGATCATCGGCTCGCTGGCGCTGGCCGGAATTCCGCCGTTCGCGGGGTTCTTCTCCAAGGACGCCATCATCGAGGCGGTCGCGGCGTCGCACATTGCCGGCCACTCGTACGCGTACTTCGCGGTCGTATGCGGCGTGTTCGTCACCGCTTTCTATTCGTTCCGCATGCTTTTCCTGGCGTTTCACGGCGCGCCGCGCTTCGATGGCGCCGCGAACGACGCTGAGCAGGCGCACGCCGCGCCCACGCATGCTGCAGCCGACCATGACGCCTCGCACGAGGCGGGCAGCGAGCCAGGCGATTCCCATGACACGCATGGCGGCCCGCCGCACGAGTCGCCCTGGGTGATCACGGTGCCGCTGATCCTGCTCGCCATTCCGTCCGTGTATGCCGGCTGGCATTACGTCGAGCCGATGCTGTTCGGAGACTGGTTCGGCAGTTCCATCGTCGTGTCGCCGGCGCATCCGGCGATGGCCGAGCTCAGGGAGGAGTGGCATGGCGTCGGCGCGTTCATCATGCACGGCTTCGTGAGCCTGCCATTCTGGCTGGCGATCGCCGGCATCGCGGCCGCCTTCTACTGCTACATCGTCAATCCGGCGCTACCGGCGCGGCTGCGCAAGCTCGCCGGTCCGCTGTACACGCTGCTCGACAACAAGTACTACTTCGACCGCTTCAACGACTGGTTCTTCGCCGGCGGCACGCGCGAGCTCGGCGAGATCGCGTCGAACGTCGGCGATCGCCGGATCATCGACGGCTTCTTCGTCAACGGTTCGGCACGCGCGGTGGGTTTGGCGGCTTCCATCCTGCGCAAGCTGCAATCCGGGTACGTCTACCAGTACGCATTCACCATGATCATCGGCGTGTTCGCGCTGCTGACGTGGTGGGTCGTGCGCTAGGCGGGCGACGACGATGGCCTATCTTTCCCTCGCCATTTTCGTGCCCATCGTGGCCGGCATCGCCACGCTGGTAATCCGCGACGACCGCGATGCCGCGCAGGCGCGCTTCATCGCGCTCATCGGTGCGATCGCCGGCTTCGCCGTGACCATCCCGCTGTGGCTCGGCTTCGACACGTCGACGGCAGCGATGCAGTTCGTCGAGCAGGCGGAGTGGGTGCCGCGCTTCGACATCAACTACCACCTCGGCGTCGACGGTTTGTCGATGCTGTTCATCCTGCTCAACAGCTTCGTCACGGTGCTGGTGGTGTGGGCCGGCTGGGTGGTCATCGACAAGCGCGTCGCGCAGTACATGGCCGCCTTCCTGATCATGTCGGGGCTCGTCAACGGCACGTTCGCGGCGCTCGACGGCGCGCTGTTCTACGTGTTCTTCGAGGCGATGCTGATCCCCATGTACCTGATCATCGGCATCTGGGGCGGTCCCAATCGCGTCTACGCGGCGCTCAAGTTCTTCCTGTACACGCTGCTGGGCTCGTTCCTGATGCTGGTGGCGCTGATCTACCTGTACAACGCCTCGCAGAGCTTCGAGATCCTCGAATGGCAGCGCCTGCCGCTGTCGATGGGCGTGCAGGTGCTGCTGTTCGTGGCGTTCTTCATGGCGTTCGCGGTCAAGGTGCCGATGTGGCCGCTGCACACCTGGCTGCCCGACGCCCACGTCGAGGCGCCCACCGGCGGCTCGGTGGTGCTGGCGGCGATCACCCTGAAGCTGGGCGCCTACGGCTTCGTGCGTTTCATCCTGCCGATCGTGCCGGACGCGAGCCACCAGCTGTCGGGCTTCGTGATCACGATCTCGCTGATCGCGATCATCTACATCGGCTTCGTCGCGCTGGTGCAGGCCGACATGAAGAAGCTGATCGCCTACTCGTCGATCTCGCACATGGGCTTCGTCACGCTGGGATTCTTCCTGTTCAGCGCGCTCGGCACCGAAGGCGCGCTGGTGCAGATGATCTCGCACGGTTTCGTGTCGGCGGCGATGTTCCTGTGCGTCGGAGTGCTGTACGACCGCATGCACAGCCGGCTGATCGCCGACTACGGCGGGGTGGTCAACACGATGCCGCGCTTCGCGGCGTTCGCCATGCTGTTCGCGATGGCCAATGCCGGCTTGCCCGCGACGTCGGGCTTCGTCGGCGAATTCATGGTGATCATCGCCGCGGTGCGCGCCAATTTCTGGCTCGGCTTCGGCGCGGCGATCACGCTGATCCTCGGCGCCGCCTATACGCTGTGGATGTACAAGCGCGTCTACTTCGGCGCGGTGGCCAACGACCATGTCGCCAGGCTCGTCGACCTCTCGCGCCGCGAATTCTGGCTGCTCGCGGTGCTCGCGGCCGCGGTGCTGGCGATGGGCGTCTATCCGAAGCCGTTCATCGACGTCATGCACGTGTCGGTCGTCAACCTGCTGGCGCACGTCGCCCAATCCAAGCTATAGACCGATGAAAGCCGATCTCGCCACTGCGCTGCCCGAAATCACGCTGCTGTGCTGCGCGTGCCTGGTGCTCGTCGTCGACGTGTTCCTGCCGGCGTCGCGCCGCCACGTCAGCTACTGGCTCACGCAGGGAGCGCTGCTGCTCACCGCGTGGATCGTGCTGACCTCGGTGCGTGCCAATCCGGTGCGGGGCTTCCACGGCATGGTGGTCGACGACAACATGGCCGACCTCCTCAAGCTCGCCGCCATCGTCGCGGTGTCGCTGATGCTGTTCTACGGCCGCCGCTACTTCACCGTGCGCGGACTGTTCACCGGCGAGAACTTCGTGCTGGTGCTGTTCTCGCTGCTCGGCATGCTGATCATGATCGCCGCCGGCAGCTTCATCACGCTGTATCTGGGCCTCGAGCTGCAGTCGCTGGCGCTATACGCGCTGGTGGCCTCGCAGCGCGACCGGCCGGGACCGGCCGAGGCGGCGATGAAGTATTTCGTGCTGGGCGCGCTCGCCTCGGGCATGCTGCTGTACGGCATGTCGATGCTGTACGGCGCCACCGGCTCGCTCGATCTCGACCGCGTGGCGCAGGCGACGCTGACGGCCAGCGGCGACAACCACCTGCTGCAGTTGTTCGGTCTCGTATTCGTGGTCTCGGGGATCGCGTTCAAGCTCGGCGCCGTGCCATACCACATGTGGGTACCCGACGTGTACGAGGGTGCGCCGACGCCGATCACGCTGCTCGTCGGCACCGCACCCAAGCTCGCGGCCTTCGCATTCGCGCTGCGCATGCTGGGCGGCGCGCTGAAGGGACTCGAGTATGACTGGCAGGGCATGCTGATCGTGCTGTCGCTGCTGTCGATGGTGCTCGGCAACCTGATCGCGATTGCGCAGACCGACATCAAGCGCATGCTGGCGTATTCGACGATCGCCAACATGGGGTACATGCTGATGGGCTTCCTCGCCGCCGACCGCAATGGCTTCTCGGCGGCGATGTTCTACTCCGTGTCCTACGTGCTGACCAGCGTGGCATCGTTCGGTGTCGTGCTGATGCTGTCGCGGGCCGGGTTCGAATCGAGCAAGATCGACGATTTCAAGGGGCTCAACCAGCGCTCGCCATGGTGGGCGTTCATGATGCTGCTGGTGATGTTCTCGCTCGCAGGGGTACCGCCGACGATCGGCTTCTACGCCAAGTTCTCGGTCATCGAGGCGGCGATCAACCAGGGATTCGTCTGGCTCGCGGTGGTGGCGGTCATGGCGTCGCTGGTCGGCGCGTTCTACTACCTGCGGGTGGTCAAGGCGATGTACTTCGACGATCCGGTCGAGACCGCGCCGATCGACTCGCGCGCCGATGCGCAGGTGCTGCTGTCGGTCAACGGCCTCGCGCTCCTCGTGCTCGGCATCCTGCCGCAGCCGCTGATGGGACTTTGCGCGATCGCGCTGACGCAGTCGCATTTCTGACGGCGGCGCGCCGGCGCAGGCTCGCCACGCCCGTCGCCCGCCGGTAAACTTGCAGCATCGGGTGGCCGCACCGTCGCCCGTCCACGGAAATCGCGCATGCGCGTCGGATTCTTCGTCACCTGCCTCGTCGACCTGATGCGACCGAGCGTGGCCTTCGCGGCGATCGAGCTGCTCGAGGTGGCGGGCGTCGAGGTAGTCGTGCCACCGGCGCAGACGTGCTGCGGCCAGCCTGCCTACAACGCTGGGGATCGCGCCGATGCGCTTTCCCTCGCGCGCAAGGTGGTCGCCGAATTCGAGGACTGCGACTACCTCGTGGCGCCCTCCGGCTCCTGCAGCGGCATGATCCGCACGCACTATGCCGACCTGTTCGCCGACGACCCGGAATGGCGCGCGCGCGCGGCATCCCTTTCCGCGAAAACCCACGAGCTGACGGCGTTCCTCGTCGACGTCATGCGGGTGTCGCGCGTGCCCGGCCGCTACGACGGTACCGTGACGTATCACGATTGCTGCGCCGGCCTGCGCGAGATGGGCGTCAAGTCGCAGCCGCGCAAGCTCCTCGCCGGGGTTGCCGGGCTCGCGCTCAGGGAAATGGCGGAATGCGAGACCTGCTGCGGCTTCGGCGGCACGTTCGCGGTCAAGTTCGGCGAGATCTCGGCGCGGCTCGCCGACAACAAGTGCCAGCACATCATCGCCAGCGGCGCCGATACCGTGGTGCTGGGGGACGTCGGTTGCATGCTCAGCATCGAGGGCCGCCTGCGCCGCCGCGGCGACAGCGCGACGCGGGTGATGCACGTCGCCGAAATACTGGCGGGCAAAGCTTAGGAGATCCGATGCAGGTCGCTTCGATGCATTTCAAGGCGCGCGCGCACGACCGGCTCAACGATGCGCAGCTGCAGCGCAACCTCGCCAAGATCCAGGGCAAGTTCGTGCAGAAGCGGCGCGAGGCGCTGACCGAGCTCGACGACGTCGATGCCACGCGCGACGCCGGTCGCGACATCCGCCAGCGCGCGCTTGACGACCTCGACGTCTGGCTCGAGATGTTCGAGCGCAACGCCCGTGCGCGTGGCGCGACCGTGCTATGGGCGGAGACGCCGGCCGACATCAACAAGCTGGTGCTGGAGATCGCGTTCCGGCATGGCGCGCGCACCATCATCAAGTCGAAGTCGATGGTATCGGAGGAGTCGGCGCTGGACCACGCGATCGAGGCGGCCGGCCTCAAGGTCGTGGAGACCGACCTCGGCGAATACATCCTGCAGATCAACGGCTACGAGCCGCCCTCGCACATCATCGGGCCGGCGCTGCACAAATCGAAGGAGGAGGTCTCCGAGCTCTTCGCGCGCGAGCACGGCACGCCGCGCAAGGACGACATCGCGGCGCTGTGCCTCGAAGCGCGCGGCGTGCTGCGCCCGCACTACCTCGCCGCCGACATGGGCATTTCCGGAGGCAACTTCTTCGTCGCCGAGTCGGGGTCGGTGGTGCTCGTCACCAACGAGGGCAATGCCACGCTGGCGACGACGCTGCCCAGGGTCCACGTCGCGATCTCCGGCATCGAGAAGGTGGTGCCGACGCTCGAGGACGTGGCGACGCTGATGCGCCTGCTGCCCCGCTCGGCGACCGGGCAATCGATCTCCAATTACGTCGACGTGCTCAGCGGCGCCAAGGGCCCCGGCGAGTTCCACGGCGCCGAACACATGTACTTCATCATCGTCGACGCCGGGCGTACCGGCGTGCTCGCGAGCGACGTGCGCGAGGCGCTGCGCTGCATCCGCTGCGGCGCGTGCATGAACCACTGCCCCGTGTACCAGAACGTCGGCGGGCATTCCTACGGCTGGGTGTATCCGGGACCGATCGGCGCGATCCTCACGCCGATGTACGCCGGTCTCGACAACGCCCCCGACCTGCCGTCCGCGTCGACGCTTTGCAACCAGTGCGGCGTCGTCTGCCCGGTACGCATTCCGCTGCCCGACCTGCAGCGCAAGCTGCGTGAAAAGACCTACGAGCGCGGACTGCGCTCATGGCAGGAGCGCACTGGGCTCAAGGTATGGTCGTGGCTCGCGCGGCGGCCGGTGATGTACGGCTTCGCGGCGCGCGTCGGCGTGCGCGTGCTGCGCATGATGGGCGGCCGGCGCCGGATGATCCGGCGGCTGCCGCTCGGCCGCGAATGGACCGAAGGCCGCGACATGCCGGCACCGGCGGGCCGCACGTTCCGCGAACTCTATGCACGTCGCGCCAGCCGTGCGCAATCGGCCGAGGCCCGTCGATGAACGCCCCCGATCCCTCGCACATCCCGGCGCTGTCGCGCCGCGCCGAATCGCTCGGCACCGAGAATGCATTCGTCGTGCTGGCCGAGGTCAACGCACTCGTGCGCACCGGCAAGGACATCGTGTCGTTCTGCATCGGCCAGCCTGATTTCCCGACGCCGCCCAACGTCCAGGACGCGGCGATCAAGGCCATCCGCGAAGGCCGCCACGGCTACACGCCGTCGGCCGGGATCGACGAGTTGCGCGCCGCTGCCGCGCACGACATGGGCGCGCGACGCGGCATGACGTTCGCACCCGATGAAGTGGTCGTCGGCGCCGGCGCCAAGCCGTTCATCGCCTATGCGATCGCCTCGGTGACCGATCATGGCGCGGGTGACGAGGTGATCTACCCGGTGCCGGGATTTCCCATCTACGAGTCGCAGATCGTCGCCAACGGCGCGGTCCCGGTGCCGATCTACCTGCGCGAGTCGCGCGACTTCGCGTTCGACCCGGCCGAGCTCGAGGCGACGATCACGCCGCGCACGCGCCTGCTGATCCTCAATACGCCGCACAATCCGACGGGCGGCATCCTCAAGGCCGCCGACCTCGACGCGATCGCCGAGGTGCTCGCCGCGCATCCGCAAGTGTGGATATACGCCGACGAAATCTACTCGCGTCTCGCCTACGACGGCGCATTCGAGTCGATCGCCACCCGTCCCGGCATGCGCGCGCGCACGATCGTCAGCGATGGCGCGTCGAAAACATGGGCGATGACCGGCTGGCGCATCGGCTACGTCGCCAACGCGGCGCTGGCGCCGGTGTTCACGCGCTGGATCACCAACACCGACTCGTGCGCGTCGCAGATCTCGCAGTGGGCGGCGGTGGAGGCGATCACCGGCACGCAGGCACCGGCCGACACGATGCGGGCGATCTTCGTCGAGCGTCGCGAGCTGATCGTACGCCTGCTGAATGCCGTACCCGGCTTCGCGTGCCGCACGCCTGGCGGTGCGTTCTACGCCTGGCCGAACGTCACCGAGGCGTGCAGGATGACCGGATGCGCCGATTCCGAGGCATTCCGCAAGCGTCTCCTCAACGAGGCCGGCGTCGCGGTGCTCGCCGACACGCACTTCGGCCGCCGCGTGCCGGGGGACGGCCAGCACATCCGTTTCTCGTACGCGACGTCGAACGCCGCGATCGAGCAGGGCGTCGCGCGCATCGCGCAGTTCATGCGCAACGCGAGCCGCGGATGAACGAGGGCGCTGCCAGCGCCGAAGGGCCGCCCCGAGGCGCGTGCCCCCCTCTTGGGGGGAAGCGAGCAACGCTCGCTACGGGGGGAAGCATTCCGAGCGCCGAAGGGCCGCCCCGAGGCGCGTGCCCTTTTATGGGGGGAGGCGAGCGAAGCTCGCTGCAGGGGGATGTACCATGAGCTTGGACAGCAATGCCGACGCTCGACAGGCGATCCTCGGCCGCGTGCGGCGTGCGCTCGGCGTCGCCGAAAACGACGCGGCGCGCGCCAAGGCGGCGGACGACTACGTGGCGGCGCACGCGCAGGGGCCGCGCCCGGCCATGCCGGGCGATCTCGTCGCGCGATTCGCGCACCGCGCGCACGACATGGCGAGCACGCTCGAGCGCATCGCCTCGCGCGACGAGATCCCGCATGCCGTGGCGCGCTACGTCGACGGCCTCGAACTGCCGGATGCGCTCGCCGCGCAGAAGTCGCGCCTCGGCGTCTGCTGGCCCGACTTCGCCGACCTCGACTGGGACGGCGCAGGGCTGTCGATCGAGTCGCGGCCGACGCTGGGCCACGACCGGCTCGGCATCACCGGCGTGTTCTGCGCGATCGCCGAGACCGGAACGCTGGTGTTCACCACCGCGCCCGCAACGCCCACGGCAACCGCGCTGCTGCCCGACACGCACATCGCCGTCGTACGCGAGTCGCAGGTGGTGTCCGGGATGGAGGAGGCGTTCGCGCGGGTGCGCGCCCGGCACGGCACGCTGCCGCGCGCGATCAATCTCATCTCGGGGCCGTCGCGCACCGGCGACATCGAGCAGACTATCGTGCTCGGCGCCCACGGTCCGTTCCGCGTGCACATCCTGCTGCTGCCAGGTTGAGTGCAAGGGCTCGCGCCAGCCTTGAGCGCTGCCGACCCGTTCGATCTCGCGCGCTTCGTCGACGCGCAGGCCGCGAACTTCGATGATGCACTCGCCGAGCTGGTCGAGGGCCGCAAGCGCACGCACTGGATGTGGTACGTGTTTCCGCAGATCGCGGGACTCGGCACGAGTGCGATGGCGCAGCGTTTCGCGATCGCCAGCGCGGACGAAGCGCGCGCCTATCTCGCGCATCCGCTGCTGGGACCGAGGCTCGTCACGTGCGCGCAGGCGGTGCTCGCGCATGCCGGCACACCGGCGCGCGCGATCATGGGCATGCCGGACGACCTGAAGCTGCGCAGCTCGGCCACGCTGTTCGCCCGCGTGTCCCCGCCAGGCTCGGTGTTCCACCGGCTGCTCGACGCGTTCTTCGGCGGCGAGGGGGATCCTTTGACCGGGCGCCTCGTCGACGTCGCGGCGTGGCGCTAGCCCGATACACGCGTCGACGTCCTGTTCAGCGTCGGTTTTGGCCGCAGATGAACGCGCCCGTGTGTGATCCGCGCCGGTTTCAGCGCGCCGTCGACGCACCCGGCGCCGGCTCGAAGAACACCTCGTCGACGTAGCACCAGGCCCAGTCCTCGTCGGGCTGGAAGCTCTTCATGATGGCGTGCTGCGTCTGGTGGAAGTGCTTCGTCGCGTGCTTGTGCACCGACTGGTCGCAGCAGCCGACGTGGCCGCAGAAGAGGCACAGCCGCAGGTGCACCCAGTCGCTGCCGATGCGCAGGCATTCCTCGCAGCCCTGCGGCGTGCGCGGCTGCACATCGTGAACCTGGTCGAGGTGCCTGCAGTTCGCCGGCAAGACGTTGTGCCGCCCCGAACGCGCTGGCGTCAGTCGCCGAACTCGTCGAGGATCGCCTCGACCTTGCTGCCGTCGGCGAGGAACGCATCGACGCAGCGCGGATCGAAGTGGCGGCCGCGCTGGCTCTTCAGGTAGTCGATGCCTTCGTTGATCGGCCACGCGTCCTTGTACGGGCGCTTGCTGACCAGCGCATCGAACACGTCGGCCACGGCGACGATGCGCGCGACCAGCGGGATGTCGTCGCCGTGCAGGCCGTTGGGGTAACCGGAGCCGTCGAACTTCTCGTGATGGCCGAGCGCGATGATCGCGCCCATCGACAGGTACTTGGACGGGCTGCCCTTGAGGATGTCGTAGCCGATGCGCGGATGCGCCTTCATCGTATCGGTCTCGACCGTCGTCAGGGGACCTTCCTTCATCAGCACCGAGTCGGGAATGCCGATCTTGCCGATGTCGTGCATCGGCGCCGCGACCTCCAGCACGTGCACGGTCTCGCCGCCGAGCCCGAGGTGCTGGCCTATCAGCGCCGAGTACTTGGCCATCCGCAGCAGGTGATTGCCGGTGACCTTGTCGCGGAACTCACCAGCCTTGGCGAGCTTGGCCAGCGTCTCGAGCTCGCGCTCATGGATTTCCGACACCGACTTGTCGACCTGGTACTGCAGCACGCGCGCCTGGTCGGAGAGCACGATCTTGTGACGGCGCAGCTCGAGCAGGTTGGCGCAGCGCGCGCGCGTTTCGTGCTCGTCGAGCGGCTTGATCAGGAAATCCGTGGCGCCGGCCTCGAGCGCGTCGTAGCGGATCTTGCGGTCGTCGACCACGGTGATGACGACGATCGGCACGTCGACGCAGTGCGGGAGCGCGCGCAGCTGCTTGACCAGCTCGATGCCGTCGAACTCGGGCAACTTGTAATCGGTGAGGACGATGTCGACACGGTTGAGGCGCGCGAACTCGAGGGCGCGGGTGGGCGTGTCGAAGAGCTCGAGGTTGAGGCGCCCGTCGATCTGGCGCACGATCTCCGCGAGCAGCAGGCGGCTCGAGAACAGATCGTCGATGATGAGGACGGTGTTGCGCTGGGCCCGCGCGAAGGCCAGCTCGGAAATCGTGCCCGGGCTGGAGGCGTTTCCGCCGGATATCGTGCGTTTAGATGCGACGCTCACTCTACTGTCCTTGGGATAGCCCATGGGCGGGTGCGTGGACTCCAGGCATATGCAAGAATCGCGCCGCAGAGGCCGGACCCGCTAGTGTACGCCACAGAACCGAACGGGATCCGGCGCGCGAGGATTCGAACGCCCGACGACCCAAGCACTCCGGTCCGAAGCGCTGAATATACAACCGCTTGTAGCGAATAGTAAAGCCGTCGGGTCAAGTCGGGCCAAACGCGGCCGGGTCAGGACAGCAGCGCAAGCTGAGCGGCGTCGTCTTCCGTGAGCTTCGCGCCTTCGGCGCGTCGCAGCGCGAGCGGGGCCGGCGACATCGCTTCGCCGAGAATCTGCAGGAGTGACGCGTGAGCGCGCGCCTCGTTCTGCTGTCGGTGGGCCTTGAACCGTGCATGCTCGCCATCGATGTAGCCCAGCAGGCGCGCAGCGGCATCGTGATGCTCAAGCTTGGCAAGCCGGAGCGCGAAATGGTCGCCGATACGGTAGAACGTGCCCGTCTCGGCGATGAGCGAAATCGCCTCGCGGGTTGCCGCGAGCGCGTCGTCGAGGTCGCCGCGCTCGGTCAGCGCGCCAGCGAGGTTGCCGAGCCCTTGGCCCAATGCCCCTTTGCCGGCTACCGCCGATTTGCGATTCAGCGCGATCGCGTCCTGCATGCTCGCAATGGCGGCGTCGAGATCCCCCGTGCGCCAGGTGAAGTCCGCAAGGTTGGTCACGGTGTTGAGTACTGACCGCTCGGCACCGGCGCTCCGGTAGTGGCGCAGCGACGACTCGAAACACTCGCGTGCCAGATTCGGGTCGAGATCGATGGCACGAAAGGCGTAGACGCGGAAATAATTGGCGAGCAGACGCGCCTTTCCCGCTTGCGCAACGAGCAGCCGGCCCTCGGCGAGCGCCGCCTGCGCTTCTTCCTCCGACTCCGGCGGGAGCTGCTGCGCATAGTTCACCAGCGCGTCGCCGAGTTCATCCGGCAGGTTCGCCGCTCGGAATAATGCCACCGCTCGCCCTTGCGCGTCGGTGCTGCGGACTGGCGCGATATCGGCCCAGAATCGGCCGAACGCGGTCCAGAAGCGGGCCGCCACCTTGGGAGGCAGCGTGTCATCGACGCGGGACGCCATGGCCTCCATGCGCTGGCGCGCTTCTGCCGTGAGCGAAAGCTGGGCCCACATCTCGGGCGATGTTCCCGCGATCTCGATGCCCACCACCGGGTCGCCGTTCGGGCCGAACGCCCAGTCGAGCGCGTTGCGCAGGTTGTCGCGCTCGGGGAGATAGGTATTGCGCCATTCGACATCGGGTGTCGTCGGCCACTCGGCATACGCGCGCTCGAAGAGTTCGCGGATGAACGTCGCGTGCCGTCGTTCGATGTCGGCCGACTCGCCGGCCTCGGCCAGCTTCTCCAGGGCATACGCGCGGGTCGTCTCGAGCAGCCGATAACGCGTGCCGGCGTTCTCGTCGGTATCCGCGACGACGAGCGAACGCGCCACGAGGTGCGACAGCAGATCGATCACCTCGAACTCGTCGATCGCCTCGTCGCCGCCCACGCGGCCCGCACCGTCGAGCGTGAAGCCACCCGCGAATATCGAAAGACGCCTCAGCACCTTGCGCTCGGACTCGGAGAGCAGCCCGTAGCTCCAGTCGAGCGTGGCGCGCAGCGTCTGCTGGCGTGGCAGCGCCGTGCGCCGGCCGCCGGTGAGCACGCGGAAGCGCTCGTCGAGCTTTTGCGCGAGCCGATCGACGCCGAGCATCGGCGCGCGCGCCGCGGCCATTTCGATCGCAAGGGGAATGCCGTCCAGACGCCGGCAGATCGCAGTGACCGTGGACGCGTTGCGGTCGTCGAGCTTGAAGCGCGGATCGGCGGCCTTCGCGCGCTCGATGAAGAGCTGGATCGCACCGGACTGCAGCGCCATCTCGGATCCCACCTGCGTCTCCGCAGGTACGCCGAGCGACGGCAGGCGGAAGATCTGTTCCCCTGCGATGCCGAGCGGCTCCTGCGAGCTGATCAGCACGCGCACCTTCGGCGCGGCGGCGATCAACGCCTCGACCATCGCGGCAACCGCGTCGATCACGTGCTCGCAGTTGTCGAGCAGCAGCAACAGGTCCTGGCTCTTGAGCCGCGACACCATCGCCTCGAGCGGCGTCTTGGCCGACGACGTGTCGATGTGAAGGGCGGTGGTCACCGCGCCGGGAACGAGCGTCGCGTCGGAGATCGCGGCGAGCTCGACGAGCCATACGCCGTCGGGAAAGCGGTCGAGGAGCCGCATTCCCACTTCGAGCGTGATCCGCGTCTTGCCGACGCCGCCGGTGCCTGTCACCGTGACCAGCGGGTTCTGCGAAAGCAGGGTGCGCAGGCGCTCGAGCTCGGCGTCGCGCCCGATCAGCGCGGTCGGCTGCCGCGGCAGGTTGGTCGGACGATTCTCGGTCGTGCGCAGCGGCGGAAAATCGTGGGGCAAGTCGGGGACGTCGACCTGATGCACTCCCACGGGTTGCAACGGGTCGTCGAGCGGATGTGCGCCGAGATGGCGCAGCGTGTGCCGGTTCTCGCGTTCGGCGGCGACGAGCTCGGCGGCCGACGACGTGACGAGCACCTGTCCGCCATGACCGAGCGTGAGGAGCCGGGCGACCCGATTCACCGCCGGGCCGAAAAAGTCGCCTTCGCGCTTCTCCGCCGTGCCGACATGGACGGCCATGCGGACCACGAGCCCGCCCACGGCCGACCAGTCGTGGCGCGCGAGCGCCTGCTGCGCCTCGATCGCGGCACCGACCGCATCCGATGGCCGCCGGAACGCCGCGTTGAACGCGTCCCCCCCTGTCTTGAACACCTCGCCGCCGTGAAACGCGATCGCGGTACGCAGGATGTCGTCGTGCGTGCGCAGCGCTTCCTGCATCGCCACGCGGTGGTTGAGCCACTTGAGGCTCGAGCCTTCGATGTCGCTGAACAGGAACGCGACGAGATCCGGGTGCGCGTCGGCAGCCGGCGCGCGAAACGGGATCACGGCGGCAGATTGGGCGTCGCTCATCGTGTGCAATGTCGGAGAGGGCATCGCCAGTCTAGCAAGCGGCGGCGGTCGCGTAATTGGGCCGGCGCTGGCGACCGGCGCACTCGACGCGTTAGTCAGATGGCCGCGGCCGCGGCTATTTGTCTTTTATGGTGGTCGGGGCGAGAAGATTCGAACTTCCGACCCCCTGCACCCCATGCAGGTGCGCTACCAGGCTGCGCTACGCCCCGACCGAAACTGCGCATTATAGCGGGTGACGAGGTCGCGGCGCGAGGCCCTGTTCAGTCGGACGCGTCGTCCAGGAGCTTGCGGATGCGCAGAAGCTCCTGCCGCAACGCGGCAGCATTGACCGCGACCGGGGCC
This sequence comes from uncultured Pseudomonadota bacterium, assembly GCA_963781395.1. GTDB lineage: Bacteria > Pseudomonadota > Gammaproteobacteria > Burkholderiales > Casimicrobiaceae > VBCG01. The sequence goes on along the minus strand of CAWAFO010000005.1, from coordinate 306,898 downwards.
GGTGCCGGCACGCTGGTGGTCGACGGCGTGGGACGGGCGGCGGCACGGGGCTCGGCTGTCTCGAACTCCAGCCGGTGGCGCGCGCCGTTGATCGTGAATCCCTGCTCGTAGAGCAGGTCGCGGATGCGCCGGATCAGCAGCACCTCGTGGTGCTGGTAATAGCGCCGGTTGCCGCGGCGCTTGACCGGCTTCAACTGCGAGAACTCCTGCTCCCAGTAACGCAATACGTGCGGCTTGACCGCGCACAGGTCGCTCACCTCGCCAATCGTGAAGTAACGCTTGGCGGGGATCGGCGGCAGCTCAGCCTTAGAGGGTCGCGGATCCGGCATGGTTCGCGGCTTCGACCATGGCCTTCAACTTCTGGCTGGCGTGAAAGGTGACCACGCGGCGCGCGGTGATCGGGATCTCCTCACCGGTCTTGGGGTTGCGCCCGGGGCGCTGCGGCTTTTCGCGCAGCTGGAAATTGCCGAAGCCCGACAGCTTGACGCTGTGACCTTGCGCGAGCGCAAGGCGGATTTCCTCGAAGAAGCGCTCGACCATGTCCTTGGCCTCGCGCTTGTTGAGACCGAGCTGCTCGAACAGCAGGTCCGCCAGTTCCGCCTTCGTCAACGTCATGTTCATCCTGAAGTTGCGCCCTTGGTTTCTGTGCCGTTCGGATGCCTAACGCAGCGTGCCGCCGCAGCGATCGATCAGCGCGCGCGTGATGTCGCGCATCGCGGCGTCGATTTCCGCGTCCGTCAAAGTACGTGCAGTATCCTGCATAAGCACCAGAATCGCAAGACTTTTTCGGCCGTCGCCGATACTCGGGCCGCGGTAGACATCAAACAGCGAGATTGCGCCGACGAACGGTGCCGCGGCACTTCGCGCGGCAGCCAGGACGTCGGCTGCGGGGACGCTTTCGTCCACCACAACCGCGAGATCGCGGCGCACGACCGGCGTGCGCGCCGCTGCCGCGGCCACCGGCATCGCCGCGGCTTCCGCCGCGGCGGCGTCGATCTCGAAAACCACCGCCGGCGCCGGCAAGTCGAAGTGGCGAACGAGGCGCGGATGCAGTTCGCCGATGAATCCGATCGCCTGGTTGTCGACGACCACCTGCGCGGGCGCCCCGGATGCAGGGCCGGATGCGCGGCGCGTGGCGTGGCGATGCTTGCGCGCGGGAATAGCGCGGCGACGGCGCCCTTGACGTCGAAGTAGTCGACGCCTCGGGTCGGCGTGCCCCATTGCTCGGGCAGCGCGGGGCCGAACGCGAGGCCGCCGATGCGCATCGGCTGCGCGTAGCCGGCGCCGTCGCGGCGAAACGTGCGTCCGTATTCGAAGATGCGGGCGCGGCGCGCACCCTGACCGACATTGCTTGCGAGCGTGCGCAGCAGGCCGGGCAGCAGCGTCGTGCGCATGACGTCGAGATGGCTGGCGATGGGGTTCTCCACCGCGACCGGCCGCACCGAGGCGTCGAGCGCGCGCTCGTCGTCGCCGGCGACGAAGCTGAACGTGACGATCTCCTGCCAGCCGCGCGCGACGAGCAGGTCCTTGACCGCCGCCGGCGCGCGCTGCGTCTCGCTGGCGGCGAGGATCGTCTGCGCGTGATGGCCGATCGTCGCCGGTATCGCATCGTAGCCGTGGATGCGCGCGATCTCCTCGACGAAATCCTCCTCGATCGCGAGATCGAAGCGGTACGACGGCGGGGTGACGACGAAGTCGCTGCCGTCGCGGCGGAACGCGAAACCGAGGCGCTCGAAGATGCTCGCGATCGTCGCCGCGTCGGGCGCGATGCCGAGCAGGCGCGCGACACGGGCCGGTCGCACCCGAACGGGTGCGCGTGCCGGCAGCGCGCCCTTGACGTCCGACATCGGGCCTGCGCGGCCGCCGCAGAGCTCGACGATGAGCTGCGTCGCGCGCTCGACGGCCACCGGTCCCAGCTCGAAATCCACGCCGCGCTCGAAGCGGTAGCCGGCGTCGCTGGTGAAGCCCAGGCGCCGCATCCGGCCCTGGATCGCATCCGGCAGCCAGAACGCGCCTTCGAGCAGCACGTCGCGCGTGTCGTCGCCGATGCCCGAGTGCTCGCCGCCCATGATCCCGGCGAGCCCGAGCGGCTTTTGCGAGTCCGCCACGAGCAGCAGGTCCGCCGCGAGCGCGAGCACTTCGCCGTTGAGAAGCGTCAGCGTCTCGCCCGGCCGCGCGAAGCGCACGACGATGTCGCCGTCGACATGGCGGCGGTCGTACGCATGCAGCGGCTGGCCGAGCTCCAGCATCACGTAGTTGGTGACGTCGACGATCGCCGAGATCGGGCGGATGCCGCTGCGTTCGAGGCGCGCCTGCATCCAGTGTGGCGACGGGGCCCTGGCGTCGACGCCTTCGATCACGCGCGATGCGAAGCGCGGGCACGCCGCGGCGGCGTCGACCACGACGCGCTGGATGGCAGTCGCCGTCACCTGCGCCGGCTGCCACGCGGGCGCGACCAGCGGCGCGCCGGTGAGCGCGGCGGTGTCGCGGGCGATGCCGAGGATCGACAGGCAGTCGGCTCGATTGGGCGTGATCTTGAGCGTGATGAGCGCGTCGTCGAGATCGAGCGCCTCGCGCAACGCGGTGCCGGGCACGGCGCCGGCCGGCAGCGCGTACAGTCCCGACGCGTCGTCGGCAAGTCCGAGCTCGCGCGCCGAGCACAGCATGCCCTCGGAGTCGACGCCGCGCATCGTCGCGCGGCGGATCGTCGTGCCGTCGGGCAGCGTCGCACCTTCGCGCGCCAGCGGCGCCAGCATCCCCGCCGCGGCGTTGGGCGCGCCGCAGACGATCGTCAGCGGCGCGCCGCTACCCGCATCGACCGTGCATACGCGCAGGCGGTCTGCAGCGGGATGCGGCGCCACCGCGACGATGCGCGCAACCACCACGCCCGTGAACGCGGGCGCCGCGGCCTCGACGCTCTCCACCTCGAGGCCGCCCATCGTCAGCGTGTCGGCCAGCGTCCGCGTGTCGATCGGCGGATCGCACAATGCGCGCAGCCAGTGCTCGGAGAACTTCATCGCGCGCCGTCAGCGAAACTGCGCCAGAAAGCGCAGGTCGTTCTCGTAGAAGATGCGCAGGTCGTCGATGCCGTAGCGCAGCATCGCCAGCCGGTCCGGGCCCATGCCGAACGCGAAGCCCTGCCACACCTCGGGATCGATGCCGGCCATTCGCAACACGTTGGGATGCACCTGCCCCGAACCCGCGATCTCGAGCCAGCCGTCGCCGAAGCTCATGTCGATCTCGGCGGACGGCTCGGTGAACGGGAAGAACGACGGGCGAAACCGCACCTTCAGGTCGTCGCGCTCGAAGAACTGACGCAGGAATTGCGTGATCACGCCCTTGAGGTCGGCGAACGTCACGTCGCGGTCGATCCACAGTCCCTCGACCTGGTGGAACATCGGCGAGTGCGTGGCATCGCTGTCGACGCGGAACACGCGGCCGGGGGCGATGATGCGGAACGGCGGGGCATGCGTTTCCATCCATCGCACCTGGACGGGCGACGTGTGCGTGCGCAGCAGTGCGCCGCCCTCGACGTAGAACGTGTCGTGCATCGAGCGCGCCGGATGGTTCTCCGGCGTGTTGAGCGCGGTGAAGTTGTGGAAATCGTCCTCGATCTCGGGCCCTTCGGCGACCACGAAGCCCATCGAGTGGAAGAGGGTGGCGACGCGTTCGAGCGTGCGCGTCAGCGGATGCAGGCCGCCGACGTCGATGCCGCGGCCCGGCAGCGTGACGTCGAGCGCGTCGGCGGCGAGCTCGCGCGCCAGCCGCGCATCGTCGATGGCGGCGCGGCGCGCCGCCAGCGCCGCTTCGATGGCGGATTTGACGGCGTTCACCGCAGCGCCCCGGCCGCGCCGCGCGTCCGGCGCCAGCGCCGCCAGCGCCTTCAGCTCGGCGGTGACGCGGCCGGACTTGCCGAGGTAGCGCGCCTTGGCGTTCTCGAGCGCCGCGGCATCGGCCGCGGCGTCGAATGCGCGCCGTGCTTCGTCGACGATTGCCTGCAACGCGTCCATCGGTGGTGCACGCCTTCCCTGGCGACTTCAATAAAAAAGGGAGGCGACGTAGAGCGCCTCCCTTTCCTGCAACCGCCCGCTCAGGCCAACGAGGCTTTGGCCTGCTCGGCGATCTTGGTAAATGCCGCCTTGTCGTGCACCGCGAGGTCGGCGAGGACCTTGCGGTCGATGTCGATCGACGCCTTGTTGAGGCCGGCGATGAACACGCTGTAGGTCATGCCGAGCTCGCGCACGGCGGCGTTGATCCGCGCGATCCACAGCGCGCGGAACTCGCGCTTCTTCTGCCGCCGGTCACGGTACTGGTACTGGCCGGCCTTCATCACCGCTTCCTTGGCGATGCGGTAGACGTTGTTGCGGCGTCCGCGGAAGCCCTTCGCCTGGTCGATGACCTTCTTGTGCCGCGCGCGCGCGGTCACGCCACGTTTGACTCTTGGCATGTCGTGGCTCCTTTACGCGTACGGCAGCATCGCCCGCACCGAGTCCATGTTCGTGCTGTGCACGCCCGTCGGACCCCGCAGTTGACGCTTGCTCTTGGTGGTGCGCTTGGTGAGGATGTGGCGCTTGAACGCCTGGCCGCGCTTGACGCTGCCGCTGCCGCGCACACGCAGGCGCTTCTTGGCGCCCGACTTGGTCTTCATCTTCGGCATGATCGCCGTTCCTTTTATTTGCTGCCCACGGCGGTGCTCTCGCTGGGAGAGGCTTTGTTACCGTCCTCGGGCTTGGTCGTGGGATGCTTTACCTGTTGCACCTGCGTCTTCTTCGGGGCCAGCAGCATCACCATTTGCCGGCCCTCGAGCTTCGGAAACTGCTCGACCTGCGAATACGGCTCGAGGTCGCCCTTGATGCGTTCCAGCAGCCGGATGCCGAACTCCTGGTGCGCCATTTCGCGCCCGCGGAAGCGCAACGTGATCTTGGCCTTGTCGCCTTCGTTGAGGAACTGGATCAGGTTGCGCAGCTTGATCTTGTAGTCGCCGTCGTCTGTCCCGGGGCGGAACTTCACCTCCTTGACCTTGATCTGCTTCAGCTTGAGCTTGGCCTCGTGCGCGCGCTTGGATTCGCGGTACTTGAACTTGCCGAAATCCATGATGCGGCATACCGGCGGCTGCGCCATCGGCGCGATCTCGACGAGATCGACTTCCGAAGCTTCCGCCTTCGCCAGCGCTTCCGCGACCGGCACGATGCCAAGTTGTTCGCCGTCCAAGCCGACCAGACGGACTTCGGGCGCAGTGATTTCCCGGTTGATCCTCTGCTGCTTTTCGAGTGCTATGTGCTGTACTCCTTCAGGTTTCGAACAAGGCCATACCGCGCCCGCCGCGGCTCCCGCAAAGGATGCCTATCGGCGCTGCGCAATTTCCGCTTGGAAACGCGCGAGCACGGCCTCGGGCGTCATCTGCCCCAGGTCCGCGCCGGCACGAGTACGTACGGCCACCGTGTGCGCCTCCATTTCCTTGTCGCCCACGATCAGCTGGTACGGCAACTTTTGGAGGCTATGTTCCCGAATTTTATAGGTTATTTTCTCATTGCGCAAATCCGTTCCCACCCGTAGCGACGCCTCGCGCAACCTTTTCGCCACAGCCTCGGCATGGGCCGCGGCACGGTCGGTGATGGACAGCACCACCGCCTGCACGGGGGCCAGCCAAAGCGGGAACGCGCCGGCGTGATGCTCGATCAGCATGCCGATGAAGCGCTCCAGCGATCCGACGATCGCGCGGTGGAGCATCACCGGCGTCTTGCGGGCGTTGTCGTCGTCGACGAACTCCGCGCCCAGCCGGCCGGGCATCTGGAAGTCGACCTGCATCGTCCCGCACTGCCAGGACCGGCCGATCGAATCCTTGAGGTGATATTCGATCTTCGGGCCGTAAAATGCGCCTTCTCCCGGCAACTCCGTCCATTCCGCGCCGCAGGCGCGCAATCCGTCCCGAAGTGCAGCTTCCGCCCGGTCCCATTCGTCGTCGGTGCCGAGCCGCGGGGTGGGTCGCAGCGCGATCTTGACCGCGACGTCCGTGAAGCCGAAGTCGCGGTAAACATCCATCGCCTGCGTGTGGAACGCGACGACCTCGGCCTGGATCTGCGCGGCTTTGCAAAAGATATGGCCGTCGTCCTGGGTGAATCCCCGAACGCGCAGGAGCCCGTGCAACGCGCCGGACGGCTCATTGCGATGGCAGGCGCCGAATTCGCCGTACCGCAGCGGCAGGTCGCGATAGCTGCGCAGGTCCGAATTGAAGATCTGCACGTGACCGGGGCAGTTCATGGGCTTGATCGCGAAGTCGTGCTTCTCCGACTCCGTGGTGAACATGTTGTCCTTGTAGTTCTGCCAATGGCCCGACTTCTCCCACAGCGAGCGGTCGAGAATCTGCGGGCAGCGCACTTCCTGGTACCCGCTGCGCCGATAGACGCCTCGCATGTACTGCTCGACCTCCTGCCAGACCGACCACCCCTTCGGATGCCAGAACACCATCCCCGGCGCCTCGTCCTGCAGATGGAAAAGATCGAGCGCGCGCCCGAGCTTGCGATGGTCGCGCTTTTCGGCTTCCTCGATGCGGTGCAGGTAGGCGTCGAGGTCCTCCTTCTTCGCCCACGCCGTGCCGTAGATCCGCTGCAGCATCTCGTTCTTCGAGTCGCCGCGCCAGTACGCGCCGGCGAGCTTCATCAGCTTGAACACCCTCAGCTTGCCGGTCGACGGCACGTGCGGCCCGCGACACAGGTCGGTGAAGCGGCCTTCGCTGTACAGCGAGATGGGCTCGGCCGACGGTATCGAGGCGATGATCTCGGCCTTGTAGTGCTCGCCCAGGCCCTGGAAGTACGCGACGGCTTCATCGCGCGACATCAGCTTGCGGATCACGGGCTCGTCGAGCTTGGCCAGCTCGCGCATGCGCGCTTCGATCGCCGTCAGGTCCTCCGGCGTGAACGGGCGCTTGTAGCTGAAGTCGTAGTAGAAGCCGTCTTCGATCACCGGCCCGATCGTCACCTGCGCGTCGGGAAACAGGTCCTTCACCGCGTAGGCGAGGAGGTGGGCCGTGGAGTGGCGGAGCACGTCGAGTCCGGCGGCGTCCTTGTCGGTGACGATCGCCACGCGGGCGTCGCGCTCGATCACGTACGCGGTGTCGACGAACTTGCCGTCGACGTCGCCGGCGAGCGCCGCCTTGGCGAGTCCCGGGCCGATCGACGCGGCGAGCTCGCCGACGCTGAGCGGATGCTCGAAGCTGCGGACCGAGCCGTCAGGCAAAGTGATGCTGGGCATGATGCGTGTCCTCGATGGGCAAAAAAAGTGCGGTCGAGCCGCACTTCCTGCATCCTTCCGGACACGAGCGAACCCGACGCGGTGGCTATCCCGGCGTGAAACGCGTTCGCGGTGTCATAACCCGATCCTTCCTCGTACAAGGCCGGCGGCCGAAACGGACAAAGATTCCCATGGGTCGAACGCAATGCGTCTGCACTCCGCCCCGGTCAGGCGATTATACCTTGACCCTGCAAGCTGATCAGCGGGTGCGTGGACTCGCCGGTGGCCGCTTGGGGCGCACCTGTTGCGTTCGGCGCCCGGAACTCGCCTGTCAGCGAATCCCGACAGCCGAATCCGTCCTCGGTGATTGGCGCAAGCGCCGGCGATTGGCTAGGCTCGTCGCGTCTCGGGCAGATCCCGCGAGGTACCGATGATCCACAAGCTCGGATCGGCGGCCAGGGCATGGTTCGCGGAGCGCTGCCTAGGCCACGCTGCCGGCATCGCCTTCTATACCGTGTTGTCCCTGTCGCCCTTCCTCGTGCTGGCGCTGGCTGCCGCGAGCTTCCTGGTCGACAGGGGCGTGGCCATCGCCGAGGTGCACACACAGTTGCGCGGGCTCGTCGGCGCCCAGGGCGCGGACCTCGTGGCCAACATGATCGAAAGCGCCAACGCCACGCACAACAGCGGCGTGGCGGCCGTCGTCGCGCTGGCCGCGACGCTGTTCGGTGCCACCGCGGCGATCGCCCAGCTCAAGTTCGCGCTCGACGAGTTGTTCTGCGCACGCGACGCGCGCAACAGCGTGCGCCAGGCGGTCCGCGTGCGCCTGATTGCGGTGGTCACGGCGCTGGTCCTCGGGGTGCTCGTCGTCGCATCGCTGATCGCGAGCACGCTGGCGCGCATGGCCATCGGCGCGCTCGGCCTGGCCAGCGCGTTCCGTCACAACGCGCTCCTCACCGTGAACGAAGTCATTTCGCTCGCGGTGGTCATCGCGGCGTTCTATGGTCTGCTGCGCTTCCTGCCCAGCGAGCCGCTGCCGCGTGGCGCCACGTGGCGGGGGGCGCTCACCGCCGGCGTGCTGTTCGAGGTCGCCAAGTTCGGCATCGGCGCGTATTTGCGCCATGCCACGTCGATCAAGGCGTACGGTGCGGCCGGCGCACTGGTCGTGCTGATGCTCTGGGTCTACTACGTGACTGCGATGCTCCTCTTCGGCGCGCTGGTCGGGCGCGCCTACGGTGGCGCGCATGCCGACGACGCGCGTGTTGGCGGCCCGAACTACCGAGGCGCCGCCTGACGCGCTAAGATCGTCATCGCGAGGCGGCCGCGCATGCGGCGGTGGGATTCGTCGCGCGAATCGCCACACCGTCGCCGCGCACCTTCACATGCAGACCATGCAACGGCCGTCGACCTTTTCCGTCGAAGTCAATCCCGCGGTTCCCGATCGAATCGCCCGGCTCGCGGAGTTGGCCGACAACCTCTGGTATGCGTGGGATCCGAGCACACGCAGCCTCTTCGCGCGCCTCGATCCGGAGCTCTGGCGCGCGGTGGGCCAGAGTCCGAAGGCGCTGCTGAAGCGCGTCGACGAGAGCCGCCTCGAGTCGGCCGCGCAGGACCCTGTCTTCCTGCATGCGTACAACCACGTGCTGACGACGTTCGACACCTATCTCGGCGAACGCGTCGCGCCGGAACCGGGCGGGGACGACGATCCCGGCCTGGTCGCGTATTTCTGCGCCGAGTTCGGCATCCACGAGAGCCTGCCGATCTATTCGGGCGGCCTCGGCATCCTCGCCGGCGACCACTGCAAGGCGGCGAGCGACGCGCAATTGCCGTTCGTCGCGGTCGGGCTGCTGTACCGCCAGGGATACTTCGTGCAGACGATCGATGCCGATGGCCAGCAACTCGCGCATTACAACGATTCGGACTTCGACGACATGCCGGTGTCGCCCGTGGTGGACGCAGGGGGTCAGGATCTGCACGTGCACATCCGGCTCGGCGAGCGGGAGGTCGCCGCCAAGGTGTGGCGCTGCCGCGTCGGCCGCATCGAGCTCTACCTGCTCGACAGCGACGTCGCCGCGAATTCGGCGGACGACCGGCTGATCACGTACCGGCTCTATGGCGGCGATGCGACGACGCGCCTCGAGCAGGAGATGCTGCTCGGGATCGGTGGCGCGCGCGCGCTCGGCATGCTCGGCATCAAGCCCGACGTATGGCACGTCAACGAAGGCCACGCGGCGTTCCTCGTCGTCGAACGCATTGGCGAGGCGGTGCGCGCAGGCATCGACCAGGATGCCGCACTCGAGGCGGTGGCGGCGAGCACGGTGTTCACCACCCATACGCCGGTGCCCGCCGGACACGACGCGTTTCCCGTGACCGCGGCCGGCGCAAGCCTCGCCGGCGAATGCACGCACTCCGGCATCGACCTCGCGCGCGTGCTGGCGCTCGGGCAACCGCCCGGCGGCGATACGTTCAACATGACGACGCTCGCGCTGCGCGGGTCGCGCTTTCACAACGGCGTGTCGCGCATTCACGGCGGCGTGTCGGCGCAGCTGCTGGGCGACCTGTGGCCGCAGGTCGCCGTCGACGACAATCCCATCGGCTACATCACCAACGGCGTGCACGTGCCGACGTTCCTCGCCACTGAGTGGTCCGCGGTGTTCGATCGTTTTCTCGGCCACGGCTGGGCGCGCCGGCTCGACGACCCCGCCACCCGGCGCGCGCTGTTCGCAATTCCCGACCAGGTGTTCTGGAGCACGCACCAGCAGCTCAAGACGCAGCTCCTGAAGCTGCTGCAGCGGCGCGTGCGCGCGCAATACCTGCGCAACGGCGGCAGCGAATCGCACCTCGATCGCATGCTGCGCTGCGTGCGCGCCGACGACCCCAACGTGCTGACGATCGGCTTCGGCCGCCGCTTCGCCACCTACAAGCGCGCGACGCTGCTGTTCAACGACATCGACGTGCTGCGCCGCATCGTCGACGACGCTGCGCGGCCGGTGGTGTTCATCTTCGCCGGCAAGGCGCATCCCGCCGACGAGCCCGGGCAGGATCTGATCCGCGCGATCGCGCGCATGTCACGCGAGCCCGAATTCGAAGGCCGCGTCGTGCTGGTCGAGGACTACGACATGCGTTTCGCGCGCCACCTGGTGGCGGGCGTCGACGTCTGGCTCAACACGCCCGTGTATCCGCTGGAGGCGAGCGGCACGTCGGGCATGAAGGCCGGCATGAACGGCGTCATCAACCTGTCGATCCTCGACGGCTGGTGGGGCGAAGGCTACGACGGCAGCAACGGCTGGGCGATCAAGCCCGACACGCAGACCGAGGATCCGTTCCGCCGCGACCGCGAGGATGCGCGAACCCTCTACGAGGTGCTGCGCGAGCATGTGGTGCCGCTGTATTACGCGCGGCCGCACGGCGGCATGCCCGGCGACTGGATCGCGATGGCGAAGCGCTCGATGGCATCCATATTGCCGCGCTTCAACGCGGACCGCATGCTGCGCGAATATATGCAGACTAGCTACGCGCCGGGGGCGCGCCAGGGACGCATCTATCGCCAGCACAATGCCGCCGCGGCGGCCGAGATCGCCGGTTGGAAGACGCGCGTGCGCGCGGCGTGGCCGGGCGTGACGATCCGGCGCGTCGATGCGCCGCCGCGGCGAATCAGCTTCGGCGATGCGGTGACGCTCGAGGTCGCGGTCAACCTCAACGGCCTCGCGCCGCGCGATGTCGCCGTCGAGCTGCTGCTGCGGCGCGGCCAGGCGGCGCCGTCATTGCGCGAGCAGCGGCACGCGTTCGCCGCCGATCCGGCCGCGCACGCGGACGGCCAGCACTATGTGCTGCGCCTGCGTCCCGACCTGTGCGGACGCCTCGACTACCAGATACGCATGCATCCGGCGCACACGCTGCTCACGCATCCGTTCGAGTTGGGCCTCATGCAGTGGGTGTGAAGCTCGTGCGCGGCGCGCGCTGCAGCAGCGCCACGGGGGCGAGCGCGAAGATGTCGGCGAGGCGTGCCCGCGGGGCGTCCGGCGTCGCCACCGCAACGATTTCGGCGCCGGTGAGCACATCGCGCCACGGCGTGCCGTCGTCGCCGGGCAACAGGAGTTCGGTATCGCCCCAGGCGCGTTCGCCCAGCGGCAGCGCGCCGGGTTCCCCGGCCAAGCGGTACACGAGGCGCGGCACGATCGCCACCACGGCTTCGTCGGCGAGGACGCGCGCGAACGCGCACGCGTGGGCGGCGCGGGCGCCGGCGATGCGCAGCGCTTCGTAGCGGCCTGACGCGAACAGCGCCGGCGTGCGCGCGCGCAACTGCAATGCGCGCCAGATGAGGTATTGCTTGGCGCGGCCGTCCGCTGGGTCCGCGAACAACGCGGCCACGCGCGCGGCGTCGGGTTTCCCGCCGGGACAGGCCGCGGCGAGTTCATCCAGTGCTGCGGCACGCCACGCAAAATCGACGGGCCGGCGGTTGTCCGGATCGACGAGGCTCAGATCCCGCATTTCGCCGCCCTGGTAGATGTCCGGGACGCCGGGGGAGGCGAGCTTCAGCAGCGTCTGCGCGAGGCTGTTGCAGAAGCCGGTGCGCGCGGCAGGCTGCTGCAGGCGCAGGAAGTCCGCGACGAAAGCATTGTCGGCACCGGGGGTCAGCAGCGCGTCGATGAAGTCGTCCAGCGCCGCCTCGTAGGCGAGATCCGGGTCGAGCCAGCTGGTGTGCAGCTTTGCCTCGCGCACGGCCTTCTGCATGTAGGCGCGGATGCGCCCGGCAAATGCGCGCTGCGCATCGTCATCGGGCGGTTGCGCCGGCCATGCGCCGAGCAACGTCTGGTAGAGAAGGTACTCGTCGTTGGCGGACGGCGCGTCGACGCCGTCGACCCTGCGCTTGTGCCGCAGGTTCATCCGATGCCAGCGACGGATCGCGAGACGCCATAGCGCCGGAATCTCGGACAGCACGTCGAGACATGCACGCACGTCCTCGGCGCGCTTGCTGTCGTGCGTCGTGGTCGTCAACAGCGCATGCGGCCAGTGGCGCGCGCGTTCGGCATTGGCGGCGTGGAACGAGCGCACGCCGAGGCCGAACACGCGTGGATCGGTGCCGACGTCGTTGAGCGACGCCAGCCGGTCGTAGACGTAGCAGGCGGTGTCCTCGACGCCTTTCGCCATCACCGGCGCGGTGAACTGCTGGAAGCGCGTGATGAAGCGCCGCGCCATATCCGCACGGGCAACGTCGCCGCGCGCCGACGTCAGCAGGGTGGCGGCGACGAACTCGCAGGCATCACGGTCGGCGATCCCCTCGCGGATCGCCGCGGCAGTCGCCGCCTCGATGGCGCGGCGATCGTCGGCCGTGGGCTCGCCGCCGGTCACGTAGGTGCGGTAGACCGGAAAATGGGCGGCCACGCTGACGATCGCCTGGCGCAGGCCGTTGAACGTGAAATCGCACGTGTGGCGATCGGACTTGGCGAGGTCGGTGAGACGTGTCGCCAGCGCGTTCACGTCGCTGCCGAATGCGCGCTGCATCACCGCGCGCTTGGCGTCGCGCGCGACGTCGGCGAAACCGCGCGCCATGCCGGTGAAGCCGCGGTACAGACGGTCGAAGTTGCGGCCGGCCGTGGCGTCGACGAACAGCGCGTTGACCCGCGCCGCGAAGTCGTACCCGGTGGTGCCATGCACCGGCCACGCACGCGGCAAGGCTTCGTCATGGGCGAGAATCTTCTCGACGACGACGTACAGCGGCAGCCGCCGCGCCTGCGCGATGTCGACTGCCGGGCCGGGCGCAGCCGCATCGGAGGGCGGGCGCACCGCGCGCTGCAGGCGCGCGAAATAGGCCGCCGGATCGGCCAGCCCGTCCGGATGGTCGATGCGCAGCGCATCGACGTCGCCACTGGCCACCAGCTGCAGCGTCAGCACGTGCACGGCATCGAAGACCTCGTCACGCTCCATGCGCAGACCGGCCAGCGCGTTGACGTCGAAGAACCGCCGGTAGTTGATGTCGTCGCCGGCCATGCGCCAATACGCGAGACGCCATGACTGGACCTTGATCAGCGCGTGCAACGCGTCGAAGCTCGACGCGTCGCCAACGACGCCGTTGAGCGCGGCCAGACGCCGCGCCACGAGCGCGTTCACGGCAGGCGCGCGGGCGCAGAGTGCCGCCAGCGACTGCTTGAGCACGCTCGCGCGCGCTGCACGCGCGAGTCGCACCTCGGGTTCACCGCCTCGCGGCGCGGGTAGCGTGGCGAAGGCGGCCATCACCGGCGCCAGCTCGGCGGCCGCCACGGCATCGTCGACGGCGCATTGCGCGAGGTCGAGCACGCGCGGGTATTCGCGCGGGTCGAGTGGCAAGCGCTGCGCGCGGTAGCGCAGCTCGAAGGCACCCGCGGCGGAGTCGAACGCGACGCCGAGTTCGCCGCGCTCCAGCACTGCGCCGTAGGGCTCCTCGAGCACCGGCAGCAGCACCTTGTCGTGCAGCTCGGCGCTGGCCGGCTCCCAGTCGATGTCGAAGTATTCCGCGTAGCGCGATGCGCGTCCGTGTTCGAGCAGATCGCGCCACCACGCGTTGTCGGCGTCGAGCACCGCCATGTGGTTGGGCACGATGTCGAGCATCAGCCGCAGGCCGTGGGCGCGCAACGCCGCGCAGAACGCGGCGAAACCCCGTGCGCCGCCGAGCTCCGGGTTGATCGCATTCGGATCGACGACGTCATAGCCGTGCGTGCTGCCCGGCCGCGCCGCAAAGCACGGCGAGGCGTACACGTGGCTGATGCCGAGCGCGGCGAGGTACGGCAGCACGGCGATCGCGTCGGCGAACGCGAAGCCGCGATGCAGCTGCAGGCGATAGGTGGCGCGTGGAATCGTCATCGGCATTCGCGCATCGCGGCAAACGTCGAGCGCACACGCGCGTCGCGGCTCCAATCCTCGAGCGCGACCGGCAGCTTGCGGCGCCAATTCGGCCGCACCGCGTCGGTGGTGCTCGGCAGGTTCACCTGGTCGACCTCGCCGAGGACGTCCTCCATCTGCAGCATGAGCACTTTCGCCGGCGTGGCGGCGAGAAAGCGGTGCACGGCGAGCGCCAACGCGGCCATCGCCGATGGCGCCGCCGGCGGCGAAAGCTTGCTTTGCGGCCACAGCCCACTCGCGCGGAGCCGTGCCAGCAGGCGCTCGCGATCGCGGTCGCGAGCGGCGAGCTGGGCGTCGCGCGCCGCCGTCGACGGAAACAGATGCAGCGCGTCGCGCGCGTCGAGATCGCGGCGCTGCCAGAATCCCGCCAGCGTGGCGAGATCGTGGGTGGCGACCGCCACCAGCGCATCGCGTGGATACGCCTTGGCATCGGCGAACGCGCCATCCGCTTCGCGCTCGAAGTAGAGCAGGCGGTAGGAGAGCACGCCGGCGACACCCAGTGCGGCACGCACGGCCTGGGGCACGGTGCCGAGGTCCTCGCCGATCACGAGGCACGCGTGGCGTCGGCTCTCGAGTGCGACGAGGCCGAGCAGGTCGGTGAACGGATAGCGCACGTAGGCGCCGGCGTCGGGCGGCGCGCCGGCGGCGATCCACCAGGCGCGCGAAAGTCCCATCACATGATCGATGCGCAGCGCGCCGGCATGGCGCATTGCGGCGCGCAGCATCGCGATGAAGGGCCGGTAGCCCGCGTCGCGCAAGCGCACGGGAGCCAGCGGTGACAATCCCCAGTCCTGGCCGAGAAGGTTGAACGCGTCGGGCGGTGCGCCGATCGTCACGCCCCGCGCCTGCAGCCCGCCTTCGCGCCACGCCTCGGCGCCGGCGGGGTCGGCGCCGACCGCCATGTCGAGGTACAAGCCGATCGGCATTCCGAGCGTCCTTGCCCGCTCGCGAATCGCGTGCAGTTGCGTGGACGCACACCATTGCAGATACAGATGGAACTCGACGCGCGCGGCATTCCCGAGCGCGAATTGCGCCACCTCGGCGGCGGCCGGCGACTGGAAGGCGTGCGGCCATGTGCGCCAGTCGCTGCGCGCGTCGCTCCGGGTGAAATGCTCGCGCAACGCCTCGAAGCGTGCGAAGTCGCGCAGCTCGCTGCCGCCGGCGGCGACGAAATCACGAAACGCCGCCGCCCGCGGGGTGGCGTGCGGCAGGTGATGCGCGCGGAAGTGGCGATGCAGCTCCTCGAGCATGCGGCGCTTGGTCGCGGCCACGCCGGTGTAGTCGACGAGAGCGGCCGCCCGCAGCGCCGCCAGCCCACGCTGGAATGCCGGTGCGGCCACGTGCTGGCGCGCCGCGTCGCATTCGCCGAACTCGGGCACGGCCTCGACATCGATGTAGAGCGTGTTGAGCGCGGTCCGGTCGGAGGGACTGTACGGGCTCGCGCGCTCGGGATGATCGGCGAAGAGCGCGTGCAACGGATTGACGCCGACGAGCGCGGCACCCGCGCGCGCGGCCAGTTCCACCAGCGCGCCGAGGTCGCCGAAATCGCCGATGCCCCAGTTGCGCGCCGAGCGCAGCGCGTAGAGCTGCACGGCGATGCCCCAGACGCGTGCCGCGCCCGCCAGTGCATCGGGTTGATGGCATCGCGCCGGACACGCGGCGGTATCGAACTGCGCGCGCTCGCCCGTGGCCGCGTCGGTACACGCGAGCCGGTGATAGCCGGGCGGCAGCGGACCGCGCAAGGTGAGCGTCGCCGCTCCCGCCGGAGCATCGCCGTTGCGGCGCTCGCCATCCTCGAGCGCGAGCTGCCAGTGCCATGCACGGCCGACCGCGTCGCGTGGCAGCGCGATCGACACGTCGCCGG
This sequence comes from uncultured Pseudomonadota bacterium, assembly GCA_963781395.1. Taxonomy (GTDB): domain Bacteria; phylum Pseudomonadota; class Gammaproteobacteria; order Burkholderiales; family Casimicrobiaceae; genus VBCG01. The sequence continues at coordinate 290,928 of CAWAFO010000005.1, read as the reverse complement.
CCGCCGCCGCAACGACGATCAGCGGCGTCGCGCCCGGCGTGCGCGCGTCGGCGTCCGTCGCCTCGAGTGCCGCGAGCAACCCTTCCAGCGTTGTGCGGGACGCGTGTCGCGTGACGCCGTCCACGTCGACGTATGACGGCTCGATGCCGTGGTCCCGGGCACGCGCGAGGAGCGTGGCGTCGACACCGGTCATGGCCGGCGCCCGACGTCCACGCCGAACACGACGGACCACGCGGCGAGCGTGCCGGCTTGTGCCTCCGGTCCCACGCGGCAGACGAGCTCGCCGCGTGGCTGCGGGGCGGCGACCGCGTCGTCGCCGAGGTTGGCGAGCATCCACAACGTCGCGTCCCCGGCCGGCCAGTCGACGCGAAGCGCGCGCGGCCCGAGACGCTGCCATGGCGGGCGCGCACGGTCCATCGCACCGATCAGCGGCACGATGCATCGCGCGCGCACGTCGAGCAAGTGCCGCGTGCATGCCAGCGCCGCGGCGTGCGGCGGGCGTGCGAGGCACTCCCAGTCGAGCTTGCTGCGCGAGAACGTCGCCTCGGCATCGGGGATCGGAATCCGTGCACGCAGGGTGTCCGGCAACTGCGGGAACTCGCGGCGGCGGCCGGCGTCGACCTCGCGCGCCAGCTCCGGCGCGAAATCGCAGAAATAGAGGAACGGCGTCGTCGCCGCGAATTCATCGCCCATGAACAGCATCGGGATCGACGGCGCGAGCAGCACGATCGCCAGCGCCACGTCGACGCGTTGCGCAGGGGCGAGGGTGAAGATCCGTTCGCCGAATGCGCGGTTGCCGACCTGGTCGTGGTCCTGCAGGAACGCGACGAAGGCGGAGGGCGGCAGATGCGCGCTGGGCTCGCCGCGGAGCCGGCCCTGGCGATACGGCGAAGCCTCGCCCTGGTCGGCGAAGCCTTCGGTCAGGCAGCGACCCAGGCGTGCAAGCGGATCGCCTGCGAAATCGCTGTAGTACCCGCTGGTCTCGCCCGTGACCAGCACGTGCAGCGCATGATGCAGGTCGTCGTTCCACTGGGCGTCGTAGCGCAGCGCGCCCGTGACCGGTTCGCGACCGAGGCGACGTGCCGCATTGGCGTCGTTCTCGAGCACGAGGTGCACGTGGCGCTCCGGCAACGTGCGGCGCACGGTGGTGGCCAGCGCATCGACGAAATCCGGCGTGCTCGCGTCGAAGATCGCATGCACGGCGTCGAGGCGCAGGCCATCGACGCCGAACTCCTCGAGCCAGTACAGCGCGTTGTGGATGAAGAACGCGCGTACCGTCGCGCTGCCGGGGCCGTCGAAATTCATCGCGTCACCCCACGGCGTCGATCGTGCCGGCGCGAAATAGGCGGGTGCAGTCGCCCGCAGGTAGTTGCCCTCGGGGCCGAAATGATTGTAGACGGCGTCGACGATCACCATCAGCCCTCGCAGGTGCGCCGCCTGCACCAGCCGTTTGAGGTCTTCCGGCGCGCCGTAGCTCGCCTCCGGCGCGAACGGCAGCACGCCGTCGTAGCCCCAGCCGCGCCGGCCCGGAAATTCGGCGACGGGCATCAGCTCGATCGCCGTCACGCCGAGCGCCGCCAGGTGATCGAGGCGCCCCGCGACCCCGGCAAACGTGCCTTCCGGCGAGAACGTGCCGACGTGAAGCTCGTAGATCACCGCCTCGGCCCACGGCCGCCCGGCCCAGCCGTCGTCGTTCCAGTCGAAGGCCAGCGGATCGACGACCGCGCTGCTGCCGTGGACATCGTCGGGATTGCACCGCGACGCGGGATCGGGGACTACGCTGCGACCGTCGATGCGGAAGCGGTAGCGCGTGCCCGCGGGCGCGGGCACGTTCGCTTCGAACCAGCCGGCGTCGTGTGCCGGCATCGCCACAGCGGATTCCGCATCACCCGCCTGGGACAGCAGCAGGCTGACCTCGCGCGCGACGGGCGCCCACAGGCGAAAGCGCGTGACGCCGCCGGCTTCCATTTGCGCGCCGAACGGCATCGCATGCCGCCTTCGCATCAGCGCGCCCGGCAGAGCAGCGCCAGCGAGCGTCCCTGCAACGGGTATTCGGCGCCCGGCGCCAGCTCGTGCAGGGCCGGCGTGCCATCGTCGAAGCTCGTGTCGATCTGCGCTCGCCACACGGCGCCTTCGCCTGCTGGCGCACGGAAGGGAACGGGCTCGTGATGGGCGTTGAGCAGCAGCAGGAGATCGTCGTCGTCGACCGGCTGGCCGTACGCGTCGCGTTCGGTCACCCCGCGCCCCGAAAGCTGCGCGCCGAAGCAGCGCGCGAACGACTGGTTCCATTGCTCGTCGGTCATCTCGAGACCGTCGGGATTCAGCCAGACGATGTCCTGCGGACCCACGGCCTGCACGCCGCGGCCGAGAAAGTAGGTTCGCCGCTGGAACAGCGGATGGGCCTTGCGCAACGCGATGATGCGCTCGGTGAACGCGAGGAACACGCGGGCGTCGTCAGTCAGCGTCCAGTCGAGCCAGCTGACCTCGTTGTCCTGGCAATAGGCGTTGTTGTTGCCGCCCTGGCTGCGGCCGAGCTCGTCGCCGGCGAGCAGCATCGGCACGCCTTGCGAGAACAGCAGCGTGGCGAGCAGGTTGCGCTTCTGGCGCGCGCGCAGCGCGAGGATCGCCGCGTCGTCGGCAGGACCCTCGACGCCGCAGTTCCAGCTGCGGTTGTTGGACTCGCCGTCGTGGTTGTCCTCGCCGTTGGCGTCGTTGTGCTTGTCGTTGTAGCTGACGAGGTCCTGTAGCGTGAAGCCGTCGTGCGCCGTGATGAAGTTGATGCTGGAGGTCGGGCCGCGCCCGCTCGGCGCGAAGATGTCGCTCGACCCTGACACCCGCGACGCCGTCTCGCCCACCAGCCCGCCATCGCCCTTCCAGTACGCGCGGATGTCGTCGCGATAGCGGCCGTTCCATTCCGCCCACCCCGGTGGAAAGCCGCCGACCTGATAGCCGTTCTCGCCGAGGTCCCAGGGCTCGGCGATGAGCTTGACCGGCGACAGCACCGGATCCTGACGCAGGATGTCGAGAAACGCGCCGGCGCGGTCGACGTCGTGCGCCTCGCGGGTGAGGGCGGTGGCAAGGTCGAAGCGGAAGCCGTCGACGTGCATCTCGGTCACCCAGTAGCGCAGGCTGTCCATGATGAGGCGCAGCGTGATCGGGTGCATCGTCGTCAGCGTGTTGCCGGTGCCGGTGTAGTCGGTGTAGAAGCGCGGATCCTCGCCGAGGCGGTAATACACCCCATTGTCGATGCCGCGGAACGCGAGCGTCGGCCCCAGGTGGTTGCCTTCGGCCGTGTGGTTGTAGACGACGTCGAGGATGACTTCGATGTGCGCGGCATGCAGCGCCTTCACCATCGTCTTGAATTCGCCGAGCGCGCCGGTGGACGAGTACCGCATGTCCGGTGCGAAGAAGCCGATGGAGTTGTAGCCCCAGTAGTTGCGCAGTCCGCGCTCCACCAGCCGCTTGTCGTCGACGAACGTGTGCACCGGCATCAGCTCGACGGCGGTCACGCCGAGGCGCCTGAGATGCGCGATCGACGGCGCCGTGGCGAGGCCCGCGTACGTGCCGCGCAGCTGCGGCGGTATCGCCGGATTGCGGTGGCTGAAGCCCTTGACGTGCAGCTCGTAGATCACCGTGTCCTTCCACGGCGTCTGCGGCGGCCGGTCGTTGCCCCAGGTGAAGGCCGGATCGATGACCTGGCACTTGGGCATCGCGCTCGCGCTGTCGCGCACGTCGATCGCGAGGTCCTCACGGCGGCTGCCGACGCGATAGCCGAAGAGCGCATCGTTCCAGCGCAGGCTGCCGACGATCATCTTGGCGTACGGGTCGAGCAGCAGCTTGTGGTGATTGAAGCGCAGAGCCGCGTGCCGGATCGTAGCGCCCGTGCACGCGGTAGCCGTAGAGCTGCCCGGGCCGCGCGTCCGGCAGGTAGCCATGCCAGATGAAATCGGTGCGCTCGCGCAGTGCGACGCGCTCGAGCTCGCGGCGTCCCTTGGGATCGAACAGGCAGAGCTCGACGCCGTCCGCGTTCTCCGAATAGATCGCGAAGTTGACGCCCGCCCCGTCCCAGGTCGCGCCCAGCGGATAGGGGTGTCCGCGCCACGGCGTGCGCGAATGGCGCGCGACAGGCGCCACGGCCGATGCGGGACGACCGTCGTCGGCGGTCATCGGCGTTCGATGTCGAGCAGCTGCTGAGTGAGCCCGGCCAGGGGAATGCGTACCCAGTCGATGCGGTTGTCGAGCTCGTAGCGCAGCTCGTAGAGCGTCTTCTCGAGGACGAACAAGCGCAGCAGCGCCTGCATCGTCGCGGCGTTGCCGGGGTGCGCGACGCAGCCCTGCATGCGCTCGCAATAGGCGGCGAGGAACGCGCTGACGGTGGCCTGGCGCCACGCCGCGAGCGGCGGCACGACGCGCACCTGGTCATGCGGCCGCTGCGCGGTCGCCTTGTCGAACGCGTACGCCGCCGCGTAGCTGAACGAGCGCACCATGCCCGCGACGTCGCGCAGCGGCGAATGCTTGTGACGGCGCTCGCCGATGCTGCGGCCCGGCTCGCCCTCGAAGTCGACGATCACGTAGTCCTGGCCGGTGACGAGCACTTGCCCGAGATGATAGTCGCCGTGCACGCGAATGCGCGCGCCGAGATCGCCGCTCGCGGTGAAGTTCGCCAGGTGCGCGAGCAACGTGTCGCGCGCGCCCAGAGCGGCGTCGATCTGGTCGGCCATCGCCGCCGGCAGCATCGGACGCTGCCGCGCGAGATGGTCCAGCGTGGTGACGACGTCACGGCGCACGACGCCGATCCATGCCTCGACGTCGTCCGCGGTCGCCGCCTCGGGGTCGAAGGCGGGGTCGCCGGTACGCACGGCGAGCGCACGGTGCAGTTCGGCCGTGCGCGTGCCGAGCGTGGCGATCCGCGCGAGGAATGCGGCGTGCGTGCTGGTCGCCGGCGTCACGGGCGCGGGGACCGGCTCGCTGCCCGGCAGTGGCGCGACATCCGCAGGCAAGGCGAGCACATCGTCGAGGTGGCGTCCGAGGTAGTCGGTGACGTGCGTCCAGCCGCTGCCCTCGTTGTCGACGAACATCTGGAGCACGGCGAGTGCGACGGCCTCGCCCGCCGGATTGTGGTGCTCGAGCGCCCCGAGCACCGGCGCAATGTGCGGAAATGGCGAGGTTTCGGTGAGGAAGCGCCCCATCTCGATTTCGGCGTTGATGCCGCGGCGCAGGCGCCGATAGCCCTTGAGCACCAGCTTCTGGCCCAGCACGACCAGCGAGTTGCTCTGCTCGAACGCGGGGTGGGAGACCGCCAGCGTGCCGGCGGCCACGGCAGCCTCGTCGACGGCCGTGGCGAACGCGGACGTGCGCGAGAAGACCAGCGTGCCGGTCTTCAGCGACACCGACTCCGCGCGCCGCATGCCCTCGACGATGCGCCGGCAGTAGGCGTCGTCCCAGAAGGCGTCGTAGAGAATGCCCATCTTGGCGCGCTGGCGCACGCGCGACACGGTGGCGTGGCGCAGCGACTGCACCCGGTCGAAGTCCGTGTCCTCCCACGCCAGCGCGAGCGGCAGCGCGTAGACGTGGCGCATGCCGTTGTCGAACGTCGTGTCCAGCGTGGCCAGCAGCCAGCGCGAGCCGTCGTCGCCGAGCTCGTCGTCGGCGACGAGCTTGATCGAGCAGAGGGGGCTGCTCTTGCCGGCGAACCAGCGTTGTGCGGAAAGGAATGCGGGCAGCGCTTCCTGCTCCAGCTGCTGGCGCCCGCGCCGCAGCATCAGCGCGCGAATCTCGTTGCCCGCCTTGTCGGCGTTGAGAATCTCGAGGATGCCGTTGGGGATCACCAGCACCGGCGGTTCGGGCGGCACCGGACGCTCGTCGTGCCAGTCCGGGTGCGGCGCGCTCGTCGACAGCACGAACCAGTAGAATCCCCACCCCGGCAGCGTCAGCAGGTATGGCAGATCACCGATCGGCGGAAACGACGTGTCACCGAGGAGCTCGACCGGCGTGCGACCCTTGAATTCCCGGAGATCGAGCTCGACGGGCTGGCTCGAGCGCGCCAGATTGGCGACGCACAGCAGCACTTCGCCGTCGTATTCGCGGATGTAGGCGAGGATCTTGCGGTTGCCCGGGCGCACGAAGCGCAACGAGCCGCGGCTGAGCGCCGCATGCGACTTGCGCACCGCGATCAGCCGCTTCATCCATGCCAGCAGCGACGACGTGCTGCGCGCCTGGGCCTCGACGTTGACCGACTGGTAGCCGTACACCGGATCCATGACCGGCGACGCGTAGAGCGTCTGCGGATCGGCGCGCGAGAAGCCGCCATTGCGGTCGGGACTCCATTGCATCGGCGTGCGCACGCCGTTGCGGTCGCCGAGATAGACGTTGTCGCCCATGCCGATCTCGTCGCCGTAGTAGATCACCGGCGAGCCGAGGATCGACATCAGCAGGCTGTTGAGCAGCTCGATGCGGCGGCGGTCGTTGTCCATCAGCGGCGCCAGCCGGCGGCGGATGCCGACGTTGATGCGCATGCGCCGGTCGCGGGCATAGGTGTCGTACATGTACGTGCGCTCGCGCTCGGTCACCATCTCGAGCGTCAGCTCGTCGTGGTTGCGCAGGAACACCGCCCACTGGCAATTGTCGGGAATTTCCGGCGTCTGCGCCATGATGTCGATGATCGGCTGGCGGTCCTCGGAGGCCACCGCCATGTACATCCGCGGCATCAGGGGGAAGTGATACGCCATGTGGCATTCGTCGCCGTTGCCGAAGTACTCGCGCACGTCTTCCGGCCACTGGTTGACCTCGGCCAGGAAGAAGCGGTCGGGATAGCGGCGGTCGAGCGCCGCGCGCATGTACTTGAGAACCGCATGCGTTTCCGGCAGGTTCTCGTTGTTGGTGCCGTCACGCTCGCACAGGTACGGGATGGCGTCGAGCCGCATGCCGTCCACCCCCATCTCGAACCAGTAGTGCATCACCCGCACCACCGCCTGGATCACGTGCGGATTGGCAAAGTTGAGGTCCGGCTGGTGGGCGAAGAAGCGATGCCAGTAGAACGCCTTGGCCATGTCGTCCCAGGCCCAGTTCGACGTCTCGGTGTCGGTGAAGATGATGCGCGTATCGCTCCACTTCGAGGCGTCGTCGCTCCACACGTAGTAGTCGCGCTTGACCGACCCGGGGGGGGCGCGGCGCGCAGCCTGGAACCACGGATGCTGGTCGGACGTGTGGTTGATGACGAGCTCGGTGATGACCCGCAGGCCGAGGTGGTGCGCTTCGCGGATGAAGCGGCGGAAGTCGGCCTTGGTGCCGTGGCTGGCATGCACGTTGTGGTAATCGGCGATGTCGTAACCGTCGTCGCGCTGCGGCGACGGGTAGAACGGCAGCAGCCACAGCGTGTTGACGCCGAGGTCCTTGACGTAACCGAGCGATTCGGTGAGTCCCTTGAAATCGCCGATGCCGTCGCCGTTGCTGTCGCGAAACGCCTTGACGTGCAGCTGGTAGATCACGGCGTCCTTGAACCACAGCGGCTCGCGCAGCAGCGTCTGCGCCTGCGCGGAAGCGCGCTGCAGCAGGGCTTCCTGGTCGAGCTTCATCGCGCGGTCCCCGCGGCCGCCGCGGGCTGCGCGGCGCGCACGTGAAACACGTGCGCCGGCACGCCGGCGGGATCGAGCTTGACGAAGTTGCGCGCACCGCGCCAGCGATAGGTGGCCGTGCCCATCAGGTCGCGCACGTCGAAGGCGGCATCGGCACCGAGGCCGAGCGCCGCGAGGTCCAGCGTCACGAAGCCCGACTGCACGTTGCGCGGATCGAGGTTCACCACCGTGACGATCGCATCGCCGCCCGGCGCCGTCTTGGCGTAGCACAGCAGGTATTCGTTGTCGGTGGCGCAGAAGCGCAGCGTCCAGTCCTGCTGCAGCGCCGGATGCTCGTGACGCGCGGCGTTGATCCGCGCGATCAGCGGCCGCAGGCTGTCGCGCCGATCACGTGCCCACGCGCGGATCTCGTACTTCTCGGAATGCGCGTATTCCTCGCCGACCCCGCTGGGCACGTGCTCCATCAGCTCGTACGCCGGCCCGTAGATGCCGTAGTTCGCGGACAACGTGGCGGCGAGCACCAGGCGCACGATGAACGTGGCGCGCTCACCCGTCGCCAGCGCGGCGGTGAGGATGTCCGGCGTGTTGGGCCAGACGTTGGGCCGGAAATATTCGCGGGACCGGTCGTGCGCGAGCTCCTCGAAATACTCGATCAGCTCGGCGCGCGAGTTGCGCCAGGCGAAGTACGTATACGACTGGCTGAAGCCGAGCTTGGCCAGCGCATGCATGATCTTCGGCCGCGTGAACGCCTCGGCGAGGAACACCACGTCGGGGTGCACGCGCCGCACTTCCGCGATCAGCCATTCCCAGAAGCGCAGCGGCTTGGTGTGCGGATTGTCGACACGGAACGTGCGCACGCCCTGATCGACCCAGTACACGACGACGTCGAGCAGCTCGCGCCACAATGCCGCGGCGTCCGCGCTCTCGAAATCGAACGGATAGATGTCCTGGTATTTCTTCGGCGGATTCTCGGCGAACTGCACGCTGCCGTCGGGACGATGGCGGAACCATGCCGGATGTTCCGCGACGTACGGATGGTCGGGCGAGCTCTGGAACGCGATGTCGAGCGCGACGTCGATGTCGAGCGCGCGCGCCGCCGCCAGCAGGCGCTTGAAGTCGTCGAGCGTGCCGAGCTCGGCGTGGATCGCGCGATGCCCGCCGTCCGCTGCGCCGATGGCCCATGGACTGCCGGGGTCGCCGGGTGCGGCCGTCAGCGTGTTGTTGCGGCCCTTGCGCCGCGTGCGGCCGATCGGGTGGATCGGCGGCAGGTACAGCACGTCGAAACCCATCGCCTTGATCGCCGGCAGCTCGCCGATGCAATCGTCGAAGGTGCCATGGCGGGCGCCATCACCGGCCGAGCGCGGGAACATCTCGTACCAGGTGCTGAAGCGCGCGCGCACGGGCTCGACGGCCACGCGCAGCGTCGGCGCGAACTGCGTGGCATGCGTGCGGTCGGCGTACTTGCCGGCCAGCGCCTGCAGGTCGGGCTCCATCGCCTGCGCGCGGCGAGCGAGCGGGTCGACCCCGGCGGCGCGCAGGGCCGTTGCCCACGCCGCCAGCCGCCGCGCATCGTCGCCGCGCGCGCGTCGCGACAGGCCGGCGATGATCGCGGCGCCCAGCGCGAGCGACAGCGCGACGTCGTCGGGATTTTCCCAGCGCGCGAGGTCGCCGAGCCACGTCTGCAGCGCGTCCGTCCACCCCACGACCGTGTATTCGTAAGCGCCCAACGCCGACACGGTGAACGACGCGCGCCAGCGGTCGTTGCCGAGCGCCTGCATCTCCACCTGCTGCCAGTGGCGGGCGCCGGCCTTCCGCCACAGCAGACGGCAGCGCAGGCGGTCGTGGCCGTCGGCGAACGCATCCACCTCGACGTCGAGCACGTCGCCCACGCACCGCTTGGCCGCGAAGCGACCGCCGTCGACGCATGGCGCGACGTTCTCGATGACGACGCGGCGGTGGGTGCCGATGCGAAGATGCGGATCGATCGGCATGGGGTCAGCCGTCGCTCTCCAGAAACGTGACGGCGAGCGGGGGGAGCGCCAGCGACAGCGAATGCGGTCGGCCATGTGCCGCGATATCCGTGGCGACGGCCGCACCCAGGTTGCCCATGCCGCTGCCGCCGTATGCCGCGGCGTCGCTGTTCAGCACCTCGCGCCAGCGTCCGCCGCGCGGCACGCCGAGGCGGTAGTCGAGCCGCGGCACCGGCGTCAGGTTGCAGGCCACCAGCACGACCGGTGCTTGCGGGTCGGCGGCCTTGCGCAGGAACGCGAGCACGCTGTTGGCGGCGTCGCCGAAGTCGATCCACTCGAAGCCTGCGGCGTCGAAATCCAGCTGGTGGAGCGCGGGCGAGCGCCGATAGTAGGCGTTGAGGTCGCGCACCCAGGCGGCGATTCCCCGATGCGGCGGATGCTGCGACAGCTCCCACTCGAGAAATCCGCCGTGCTGCCATTCACGGCGCTGGCCGAATTCGCCGCCCATGAACAGGAGCTTCTTGCCGGGGTGCGCCCACATGAAACCGAACAGCGCGCGCAGGTTGGCGAATTGGCGCCAGGTATCGCCCGGCATCTTGTGCAGCAGCGAGCGCTTGCCGTAGACGACCTCGTCGTGCGACAGCGGCAGCACGAAGTTCTCGTTGAACGCGTAGACCAGGCCGAACGTCAGCTCGTTCTGGTGATACTTGCGATGCACCGGATCGTGCGAAAAATAGTCGAGCGTGTCGTGCATCCAGCCCATGTTCCACTTCAGACCGAAACCGAGGCCGCCGGCGTAGATCGGGCGCGAGACCTTGGGCCATGCCGTCGACTCCTCGGCGATCGTCTGCACGTCGGGATACTCGCGATAGACGGCGGTGTTGAGGTGGCGCAGGAAGGCCACGGCCTCGAGGTTCTCGTTGCCGCCGTGCTCGTTCGGCAGCCATTCGCCGGCCCTGCGTGCGTAATCGAGGTACAGCATCGATGCCACGCCATCCACGCGCAGTCCGTCGACGTGATAGCGGTCGAGCCAGAACAGCGCGCTGCTGGCGAGAAATGCGCGCACCTCGTGGCGGCCGTAGTTGAAGATGTGGCTGCGCCACTCGGGATGGAAACCCTTGCGCGGGTCACTGTGCTCGTAGAGCTGCGTGCCGTCGAAGCTGGCGAGGCCGTGGACGTCGTTGGGGAAATGGCTCGGTACCCAGTCGAGGATGACGCCGATGCCGCGCTGATGCAGGTGATCGACGAGATACATCAGGTCCTGCGGCGTGCCGTAGCGCGCGGTGGGCGCGAAGTAGCCGGTGGTCTGGTAGCCCCAGGATCCGTAGAACGGGTGCTCGGTGAGCGGCATGAGCTCGACGTGCGTGAATCCCATCGACACCACGTGATCGCCGATCGCGTGGGCCAGCGCGCGGTAGCCGTCGTGCGGCACGTCGCCCCACTGGCGCCAGGAGCCGAGATGGACTTCGTAGATCGACATCGGCGCGGCCAGTGCGTTTGCCGCCGCACGCGTGCCCATCCACGCGGCATCCGACCACGCATGATCGAGCGACCAGAGGCGTGAAGCGGTGCGCGGCGGGCATTCCGCGAACACCGCGAAGGGGTCGGCCTTGTCGGTCGCGCCGCCGCGTGTTTCGACGCGGTATTTGTAGCGCATGCCGTGCCCGGCGCCGCGCCCGAAGCCCTCCCAGACGCCGGAACCGTCATCGCGCTGCTGCAACCGGTCGCGGCCGGCGGTCCAGTCGTTGAAATCGCCAATGACGTCGACGTGCGTGGCATTGGGCGCCCACACACGGAACATGGCGCCCTCGTCGCCAAGATGGGCTCCCATCCAGCGATACAGGCGGACGTGCTCCCCCGATGCGAACGCGGCGACGTCCGCCGCCGACGGTTCGACCAGGCGTTCGCCCAGCGGCCGCCGATCGTCGCGCGCCGTGCGAGGGAGGGGATGGGAGCTCATTGCACGAGGTGCGCTGGGCCGGCCGGTCGCGCCTGGTGGCATGGAGCCCCATTAGACAGGCGCACAGGCGGGGCGCGGCATCGGCGAAAGTCCGACGTTGGCGTCACCCGTGCGCTGACACGGGACGGCGCGCGGCCGCCGGTGCACTGCCGGCGGGCGCCGCGATCGCGGTGGCGTCCGTCAGCGGTGTCTGGCAGCCGTTTCAGTGACGCGACGGCATCGGTCCGCATTGCGATCCGTCAAGCTGCGTGCGGTGGCCGTGGCGCGTTCGCCGAACGCGGTTTGCGGCCTTTCCCCGGAGGGACACCGCATGCAAGCCCCGGCCGAAGATCCGTTTGCGTGGAGCAAGCTCGTGAAGGAATGGCTGGCGTGGGGCGCCGCCGCGGTCGTGATCGCCGTCGCATTCCATGAGGCGTATCGCCTGCTTGGCCTCTATACCTGAGTGGTAACGCCCGTCGGCGCGCGCGTGCGTTTCAGATCGGCCCTCGAATTTACGTGCGAATCCGCGTGGTGCGCTGACGTCTCGCACCCATCCGTGGGCGCGCCGCCACTACCTGTTTGAACCGGCAGCTTAGCGACACGTGAACAGGAGAACCCCGTTCGCCGCCATCAAGGGAGCGTGCGTGGCCGGCCTCCGTTGCATCCGGAAGCCGGCCGCGGAGACCGGATCTAGAGCCGCCCGGTCAGCAGCATGATGATCACCACCAGCACCACGATGCCGACGATGCCGGTCGGATAGTAGCCCCAGCTGCGGCTGTACGGCCAGCTTGGAAATGCGCCGATGAGTACGAGGATGAGGATGATGAGCAGGATGGTGCCGATGGACATCGCGAGCCTCCTTCTGGGGGGTGGACGAATGGCAGCCATCGTGCCCGCGCCGCGCGCTCGTGCAAGTCGGTGCATCACTGCTTCGCATGTAGGCCCATGCAGCATGCAGCATCGGTGTTCGCCTGCCGCCAGGCGTGCGCGCGCATGATGGCGCGCGCCGCGCTGCCGGTGTGTTTTCCGCGGTTGCAACGTTACGGAAATGTCCTACATCCATCCGCGTGACGGGCCGATGGCCGGCCCGCGGCGGTCGTAGCACGCTCGTCGATGCGCAATGGGCACAAGTCGATTGGAGGCAAGTGATGATTTCGAGGATTCTCTCCGGCACCACGCTGTGCTGCGTCGCGGCGCTGGGATGGGTGGTCGCCGCGGCGCAAACTCCGCCGCCCGCTGGCGCTACCGCCAAAGGCACCGCAATCGCTCATGCGGACCGCACGTTCGTGCAGACCGCGGCAGAAGCCGGCGCGGCCGAAGTCGCGATGGCCAAGGTGGCCCAGCAGCGGGGCGCGAGCGCGGACGTCAAGTCGTTCGCCGATCGGATGGTGACGGATCACCAGAAGGCCGGCGCGCAGCTTGCGTCGATCGCCGCCAGCAAGAACCTCATGGTCAACGACAAGCTGACGTCGAAGGATTCGCGCGAGCTTGCCAAGCTGCAGAAGCTCGACGGCAGCAGCTTCGACCGCGAGTACGTGAAGGTCCAGCTCGGTGTGCACAAGGACGCGGTCAAGCTGTTCAAGAAGGAATCGGATGGCGGCAAGGACGCCGACCTCAAGGACTTCGCCACGACGACGCTGCCGACGCTGCAGGATCACCTGGCGATGGTGACGACGATTTCGAAGAGCCTGCAGTAGCGGTGCCGCGCGCCGTCGGGCCGAGGCACCGGCGGGCGACGGATTGGCGAGAGCGGACGAGGCGCCGAGGGTATACGGCGCAGCGGAAGGGCAACTCGCGCGAAGCGCGCTGCGCGCCGGTCTCCCGAATTCGTTGGTAGGCGCGATTGGACTCGAACCAACGACCCCCACCATGTCAAGGTGGTGCTCTAACCAGCTGAGCTACGCGCCTGCAAGCGCCGCATTATAGCCGAGCCCGCGCATGCGCCGCCAGCGTGCGAGACCTCGCCGGTCGACTCACCGGTGCCGGCTTCGCTTCATGCGGAGCCCCACGCCCTCAGCACCAGCCAAAGCGCGCCGATCAGCACCGGCTGATGCAGCATGTAGACGGCGAGGCTGTGGCGTCCGAGGAACGCCAGCGCGCGTGGCGCGTGCGCGAGCGCAGCGACGGCAGCGAACGCGTCCCGGCGCAGTGCATGGCCGATGCCGATGCCGATGAACGTCATTCCTGCCCAGGGAAACAGCGGCACGTAGTCCTCGGTTCGCGGCTTGTGCGTCATGAACCCGATCCACGACAGCGCGCGCGCGTCGAACGCCGGGTGGGAGAACGCCAGTCCCGCCGCCACGACGGCGATGCCGAGCACGGTCGCCGTCGCGGGCTTTCCCCGCAGCGGCCACGCCACGACGCTCGTCACGGCGATCGCGTGCAGCACGCCGAAATAAATGAACGATTGCGGAAACAGCGCGACGCTCGCAAGCGTGACGAGCAGCGCGCAGGCGGCGATGCGGGCGACACGCGCGAGATGGCGAGGCAATCCGGTATGCGCCGCGTCCGCCAGCGCGAGCGACACGCCGACCGTCGCCATGAACGTGGAGAGTATCGTCGCCCGCGCGGTCAGCCAGAAACGCGCGTGCTCGAAGTCGCTGTGGGTGACGCCGAAGTAGCGCAGGTCGAACGCGAAGTGGTAGGCGACCATCGCCACGATCGCAAGTCCCCGCAGCATGTCGACGGCGACCACACGACCGGGCGCGCGAGCCGCCGCCGCGGCCGCTGCCGGGCTTTGCCGGGCGCGTGCCGCCGGCATCAACGGGCGTTTGCCACGAGCGTGCCGTGATAGGCGAAACGCGTACCGCCTGCGGGTGCGGGCGCGCCGAAGCTGCTGATCGCGCGCAGCAACGGCGCGGGCGTCGCATCGCGCGGGGTCAGCGTGAGATCGGCGTCGACGCGCGCGCCGGATACGCCAAGGGTGCCGCCGATCGTCGTATTGCCGCCCGCGCTGGCGAGCGCGGCCTCGGTCGCGTCGCCGCGCGTGGCGATGGACGCGGTGACGGCACCGAAGTCCAGAGTCTGGCCGCGCGCGTCCGCCACCCGCGCCGGTGTCCAGTACGCGCGCGCATCGCCGCGAGGATCGGCGCCAATGCGCCACGCCGCAGCCGTCAGGCGAAGGTCGCCGCCGACGTCGATCGCCACCACCGGCGGCAACCAGGCGTTGGCGAACGCAGCGGGCAGCGTGATGTCGGTCGCTTCGAACGCGATCGCGTCGCGCATCACGCGCACCACGCCGCGCACGCGATCACCGGGCCCGCTGCCCAGGTGCACGACCAGCGCGCCCGCAAGGAGGGCGCCGGTGTCGACCGTCCAGGTCACGGGCACCGACACGTGATGTCCGCTGTCGACCAGTCGCGCCTGGCCCTCGACCAGCCTGCCACGGGCATCCGCCAGCGTCAGCGCGCCGCCACTCGCCTCGAGCACTCCGCGCGCGGCGAGCGTGGCCGGCGCCCACGCGAGGGCGATGACGACCAGCAACAGCGCGACGCCGAGCGCCGCAAACACTCGCAGCACCGCGGCCATCTCAGGGACTCGTGCGTGTGAACGCGAGCTCGGCGCGCAGGTCCGCGGAATCGGCGCGTGCGGACAGGCTGATGGCGCTGGCGCGCAGCCCATCGCGGGCGAGGGACGCGACCACCGCGGCGACATCGACCAGGCGCACCGCCGGCAGCGTGAC
Organism: uncultured Pseudomonadota bacterium; assembly: GCA_963781395.1. Lineage (GTDB taxonomy): Bacteria > Pseudomonadota > Gammaproteobacteria > Burkholderiales > Casimicrobiaceae > VBCG01. The sequence goes on along the minus strand of CAWAFO010000005.1, from coordinate 275,763 downwards.
GCCGATGCGGTCGGCCGCCGTGTCGATCGTCGCTGCGCTGCGCGCCACGCCCTGGCGATCGAGCGCGCGCTCGATCGCGGCGCGCGGCGCAAGCGGCGGTGCCGCTGCCGTCGCCGGCGCGCGGATCACATCGACACGATCCGCGGCTTGCGCCAGCAGCGCCTTGCGCTCGGCGCGCGCCTGCGGGGCGCGTGACAGCGCGCCGGCCACGGGCGCCACGACGAGCGTGGCGACGAGCGCGACAACGACGACACCCGCGCCGATCGCAAGGAGGATTCGCTCGCGCGCAGATGTGCGCTGCCACCATTCGTAGCGTTCGAGCCACGCGGTCATCGCGCGCGGGGCTCCGCCGCCGTGCGACGCGGTCGTGCTCATGCCTGGATGCGCACGCGCACGCCGCCCGGGTTGGTGGCGGCCAGCGCGGTGACGCCGGCGGCGGCCAGTCGCGCGAGCAACGCATCGCGCGCGACATCGTCGAGCGCGGCGAATTCGAATGTCCACGCGCCGCCCGCATAGGTGGCACGCTTCCATTTGCCCGGCGGCAGCGCGGCCAGCGCCGGTGCTGCGCGCGCGAGCAACGGCAGCGCATCGTCGGGTGCGGCCAGGCCGGCCACATGGCGCGTCTCGGCGTAGCGCGTTGCAATCGCGGTGATCGCGCCCGCGAAATCCGGCGCCCGCACTCCCACATCGCGCGCGAGCGCGATCGCTGCGCGCTCGTCGCGCCAGGCGTCGATCCCGTCATAGGCCCAGGTGCCGGCGCCAGCCAATGCGCCGAATGCGAGCGCGCCCAGCGCCAGCGCCTGCGCGGGTCGCCAGCGGCGGTGTGCGTCTGCAACGGCCGCGGCCTCGCCGCCGACGGTGAATGCCCCCTGGCGCAAATCCGGGGCGGCGGCGACATCCGCGGCAAGCGCGCCGGAGCCGTCCCATGCCCAGCTGGGACCGTGTTCCACGCGTACGCCCTCGATCTGCGGAGACGGCGGTGCCGACTTCGCATCGGGGCCGTGGGCGACGATGCGCGCGGGCGCGCGACCCGCGCGCCGCGCCTGGCTGATGGCAAGCGCGATCTCCGCCGGTGCCGTGGCCGCCGCGGCGACGGCGAAGGCGGTGGCATCGGGGCGCCTGAGAAAGCCGCGCCCGTCGCGGTCGTACGCCCACTGCCAGTCGGCGCTGGCGGGCAACAGGGACGGCAGTGCGACGATGCGCGCGAATTCCGGCATTCGCTGGTCGATCGCCTGCATCAGATCGCGCGCGAGGGCGATCGCCTGCACGCGCCCGTCCTTGGCCTGCGCACCATGCGCAATGTGCATCGAATCGGTGGCTGCCGCCAGCTGGTCGTCGAGCGCGAAGCGCACGGCGTCTGCGAGCCGTGCCGGCTGGATCGGCGGCAGCTTCAATGCGGCGACATGCACCAGCGGCGCATCGACGATCGCCACCCGCGTATCGGCGCGCGGCCACTGTGAAGCCTCGCCGCGTCCGCGGGCGGCGACGCGCCCCGCAGCGTCGACCAGCGCATAGTCGAATGCGCTGCGGGACGTCGGCACTGCATCGACGAGCACGCGCAGCGTCGTCATCGGCGCGCGGCCAGTGGTGCGTTGCGAAGTGCGGGAATTGTCGTCATGGAGCACGTACTGCGGGCACGCGTTGGCGCGCCGGCTTGGCGAGAGTGTAGACCAGCCGCCACGGTGCGCGCGGACGTTACTCGATCACCTGCCAGACGATCGCCGGCGTGCCCGGCCGCTCGCGGCGCACCAGCGCGCGCGCCCGCACGCGTGTCTCGCCCTGGCGCGCGTCGACGCTGACCAGGAAGAACCGGCTGCCGACGTCGAGCGTGCGCTCGTCGACCACGCGCGCCGCCTGCGGCAGTCGCGCGCGGAACTCGGCGACCGTGGTGAACGGCTTGCGCGCGCGGCCGGCCACCAGCGCGGTCGTGGCATCGGCATCGAGGCCCGGCAGTGCCGCCATCAGCACTTCGGGCGGGGCGGTGTTGACGTTGAGCGTCGTCGGCGGCGGCAACGTGGCGACGAAGGGCGCCATCCGTATCATGGCGGCCGGGGTCAATCCGCGCACGGCCGCGAGCTCGGCGGCACGCAGCAGCGGCGCCTGTGGCGCGAGCCGCGGTGGCGTCGCCCGCGCATACGCGGCGTCCTCGGCACCGCCGTCGGATGTCGCGCCCGTGGCGTGCACGGCGGCAGCGATGGCGTCGAGCGGCGACGGCGCGACGCCTTCGGCGGCAAACAGTGCCGCGAGGCGCAGTCGCTCGACGTCGGCAGTGTTGCCGTCCACCGCGAGGTTGTCGACGTTGAGCAGCCCCTGTGCATCGACGATGCGTCCCTCGATGCTGCCGTTGCCGAGCGGCGTCGGCGGCAACGCAATCGCCCACGGCTCCGACAGCGAGTCGATCGACGACATCCTCGCGTCCTCATCGAGCACGGCGAGCGACCACTGCACGCCTGCCTGCGCGAGGGCCTCGGCCTGCACCTGGTCGCGACGATGCTCGACGGTTGCCCGCCATCGTTCCTGGCCCGCGGCCAACGCGACGGTGACCGCCGCCACCAGTGCCGCGAGCAGCATCGCGATCACCAGCGCGGCGCCGCGCACGTGCCGCGCCACGCTGCCGGGAAGCGCGCGCACGTCCCTCATTGCAGTGCGAACCAGCGCTCGACGTGGACGCCGTCGGCGAGCAAGAGCTCGATGCGTATCGCGCGCGGCACGTCGGGCTCGCCCAGCACGGGCCACTGGGCGATGAAGCGCCCGTCGGAAGTCAGGTAGCCGACGTGGAATTGCGCGACGTTGCCGAGCAGGGGGTAAGTGGTCGGCTTGGCGCCGGCGACGTTGTCGAGCGCCGGCCAGTAGGCGATCGTCAGCGTGCCGTCGCGCGCCGCGTAGCTCACGCGCTGGCCGCCGCGGCCAGGCTCGTCGTCGAATTCGCTGCCGGCGCGGGTCAGCGTGAAAAGCGCATTGCCGGCGCCATCGACATCGGCGGCGAACGCGGGCTCGCGCGCCGTGCCGTGGCGCACCGCGCGTGGCACCGCGGCGCGCAGGTCCGATTCGAGCCGCACGAACACGGCGTCGAGCGTGGTCCAGCGCGATGTCTCGACGGCGAGCCGCGACTCGCCGTCGGCGAGTGCCGCCATTGCGCGGTACGCCAGCACGCCGATCACGGCGAGGATCGCCAGCGCGATCAGCACCTCGACCAGCGTGAAGCCGCGCCGCGGCGCAAGTGCGGAGTGCGTCACGGCGCGGTGCGCACGCCCAGATAGCCGGTCAGTTCGGCAAGCGCGTAGTCCGGTGTCTCCGGCGCGGCGACGACGATGTCGATGCGCCTGAACCCGGGATTGGGCGTCGGTGCCACATTCGCGCGCCACACGAAGCGCGACGCCGCCTCGGTTTCATCGCCCGCGGAAGCGCCGGTCGGCGGCGTCGGATTGGCGAGCTGGGCGCGCGCCAGCACGTTCTGCGCGACCCACAGCGCGAGCGTGCGCGACTTGAGGGCGGTCGCGCCGTCGGCCGCCTGCGCCAGCGCACGCATGCCGGCGGCGAGCGCCACCGCGACGATGGCCAGCGCCACCAGGATCTCCACCAGCGTGAAGCCGCGAGGCTTCACGGCGCGGCGGCGACCGAGATACGGTTGAGCGGATCGGCGGCGACGACGACCGGCGCCGGGCCGCCGTCGACGACGAACGTGAAGGGCTCGTTGCGTCCCGAGGCATGCAACGGGATACGCGTGCCGGCGGCGACGGGCTGCCCCGCGTAGGAGGCCGCCCACACCGACAACGGTGACGGCAGCGCGTGCGCGGCGAGCACGTCGTCGTCGGCGACCGGCTCCCAGTGCGTGGCGTCGCGACGGCGCAGAAATCGCCACGTGCTGCCGTCGACGGCAACGGCGAGCGTCTCGCGCCGCCATTGCGCGCGCGCCGCCGCATACTCCAGCGCGCCGGCGAAGCGGCGCGCCTCGCGTCCGGCGTCGACGCGCGGATCGCCGCGCCATGCCACGACGGCGAGGGATGCGGCGATCGCGATCACCGTGATCGCGACGAGGATTTCCACCAGCGTGAAACCGCGCGCGCCGCGCAAGAGTGTGCGGCGCGAAGCGTCGCCGGTGCAGTCGAGGCGCGGCGTCAGAGGTCCCACGAACCGATGTCGGCATCGGCGCCCGACCCGCCGGGCTGGCGGTCCGCGCCCAGGCTGTAGATGTCGATTTCGCCCTTGAGCCCCGGGTTCAGGTACTGATACGGCGAGCCCCAGGGGTCCTTCGGCAGTCTCTCCAGATAGCCGCCGGGCTTCCAGTTCGGCGGCACGGGCGGCGCCTCCGGCTTGGCCACGAGCGCGTTGAGTCCCTGCTCGCTCGTGGGGTAGCGCTGGTTGTCGAGGCGATAGAGCTTGAGCGCAGCGACGATTGCCGCGATGTCGGATTTCGCGGCCACCGCGCGCGCTTCGTCGGGACGCTCGAGCACGCGCGGCACCACCAGCGCGGCGAGCACGCCGAGGATCACGATGACCACCATGATCTCGATCAGCGTGAAGCCGCGCGCATCGAGGCGCGCCCGCGGGATCTGCGACATCCGGCGATTATAATCGGCCCCTCCACATGCGACGATCCTCGTTCCGCCGCCGCTTGTTCGCGCTCGCCGTCGTCGCGCTCGCGGCGATTGTCGGCGCATGGGGCTGGCACGCCGCGTCGCGGCCGCTGCCGTTGCCGCGCACGCCCTATGACTTCGACGTCCGCAGCGGCGCCTCGCTGGCGTCGGTCGCGCGCGAGCTCACCGCTGACGGCGTGCTGCCGCATCCGGCATGGCTCACGCTCTACGCGCGGCTGGCGCGCGCCGACCGCGCCATCAAGGCGGGCAGCTACGAGATCACCGAGGGCATCACGCTGCGCGGTCTTCTCGCCAAGCTCACGCAGGGCGACGTCCTGCAATCGGCGATCACGATCGTCGAGGGCGCCACGTTTGCGCAGCTCAAGGACGCGATGCGCGCCGACCCCGGCATCGACAAGACGCTGCTGGAATTGCCGGAAGCCGAGGTCCTGGCGCGCATCGGCGCCACCGGCGACCACGCCGAGGGCCTGTTCTTTCCCGACACGTACTTCTTCGCGCGTCACACGTCCGACGCGGCGATCCTCAAGCGCGCGTGGCGAATGCTCGCGGCGCGGCTCGATGCAGGCTGGGCGTCGCGCACCCCGAACCTGCCGCTCGCCACGCCCTACGACGCGCTGATCCTGGCGTCGATCGTGGAGAAGGAGACCGGGCACCCCGACGACCGGCCGCTGGTGGCGTCGGTGTTCGTCAATCGCCTGCGACTCGGCATGCCCCTGCAGTCCGATCCGACGGTGATCTACGGCATGGGCACGGCGTTCGACGGCAATTTGCGCAAGCGCGATCTCGCCGCCGACACGCCCTACAACACGTACACGCGCAATGGGCTGCCGCCGACGCCCATCGCCCTCGTGTCGCAGGCGTCGCTCGACGCCGTGTTGCATCCGCCGGCGACCAACTACCTGTATTTCGTCGCTCGCGGCGACGGCCGCTCGCAGTTCTCGGCAACGCTCAGCGACCACAATGGCGCCGTGGCAAAATTCCAGAAGGGCGGCGGGCGCTGATGCGCGCCGCGGCGCCGACGAAAGACGACCAATGATGGCCACGCGCGGGCGTTTCATCACGCTGGAGGGCATCGACGGCGCGGGCAAGAGCACGCACGTCGCGTACATCGCCGAGGCGATCCGTGCGCGCGGCGCCACGGTCGTCGCCACGCGCGAGCCCGGCGGCACCCCGCTGGCCGAGACGCTGCGCGAGCTGGTGCTGGCGATGCCCATGCGCCACGACAGCGAGGTGCTGCTGATGTTCGCCGCGCGCGCCGAACACGTCGCGCAGGTGATCCGGCCGGCGCTCGGCCGCGGCGACTGGGTGCTGTGCGACCGCTTCACCGACGCCACGTTCGCCTACCAGGGCGGCGGCCACGGCGTGGATCCCGCGCATATCGAGGCGCTGGCGCAATGGACGCACGCCGACTGCATGCCCGACGTGACGATCCTGTTCGACGTGCCGCCGGAAGTATCGCGCGCGCGTCTCGCGCGCGCCGTCGACCATGGCCGCACGCTCGACAAGTTCGAGCGCGAGGACGCGGCGTTCACTGCACGCGTGCGTGCCGTGTACCAGGCGCGGGCGCGCGCCGAGCCCGGGCGCTTTCGCATCGTCGATTCGACGCGTCCGCTCGACGAGGTGCGCCGGGTGCTGGCTGCGATCGTCGAGGCGCTGTGAGCGACACGCACGCGACGCTCGCCGCGGCGGCGCCGAACCCGTCGACGCTGCTGCCATGGCACGCGCCGCAGCTGCGGTCGATCCTGGCGGGACGCGCGAGCCTCCCGCACGCGATGCTGTTCGTCGGCGGCGCGGGCATCGGCAAGCGCAATCTCGCGATGAACCTCGCGCAGGCGCTGCTGTGCGAGACGCCGCGCGGTGACGGCATCGCCTGCGGCACGTGTGCCAGCTGCCAGTACTTCGCCGCGGGCCAGCATCCCGACTTCCGCCTGCTGGAGCGCGCCGTCACCGATGCCGACGGCGAGGTGAAGCTGCGCGAGCATATTCTGGTGGAGGACGTGCGCGAATTGCGCGACCTCGTCGAGCTCAGCACGCACCGCCTCGGCAACAAGGTCGCGCTGGTCGAACCCGCCGAGTCGATGAACCACGCCGCGGCCAACGCCTTGCTGAAGACGCTGGAGGAGCCGCCCCCCGGAACGTTCCTGCTGCTCGTGTCGCACCAGCCGGGACGCCTGCCGGCGACGATCATCAGCCGTTGCCGGCGCGTCGTGGTGCAGCCGCCTTCGCACGCGGCGGCGATCGCATGGCTCGCGCAGCACGGCGTCGATGCGCCCGCGGGCGTGCTGGCGCAGGCGAACGGCGCGCCGCTGACGGCGCTCGCGCTCGCCGATCGCGACACGCAGGCCGAGCGTGGACAGTGGCTTGCGGCGCTGGCGCGACCGCGCGCGCTGTCGCCGACCGCGCTCTCGGCGCGCATCGACGCCGTGCCGAAGGATGCGCGCAAGGCGCATCTGGCCGCGGTCGTCGATTGGCTGATTGCATGGACGACCGACCTCGCGCGGGTGGCGGCGAACGCGCCGCCGGGCGCCAACGTCGACCATGCCGCGGCGCTTGCCGCGCTCGCGCCGCAGGTGGCCCGGATCGCGCTTTCCCGCTATCATCGGACACTGCTGGGCCAGCGCGCGCGGCTCGCGCATCCGCTGGCGCCGCGGCTCACCCTCGAGGCGTTGTTGATCGAATACCGGGCATTGTTCGACCATGGCAGCCGATAAGAATCCCGCCTCCGCGGTCGCGCGGCCAGGGGTGCTGTCGCTCAACATCCGCGAGAAGGCGGCGCTGTTCGCCGCCTACATGCCATTCCTCAAGGGCGGCGGCATCTTCATCCCGACCACGCGCGCGTACACGCTCGGCGAGGAAGTGTTCATGCTGCTGTCGCTGATGGACGATCCCAATCGCATCGCCGTGCAGGGCAAGGTCGTCTGGATCACGCCGGAGGGCGTGCAGGGCAACCGCACGCAAGGCATCGGCGTGCAGTTCACGCTCGACGACACCGGCGCCGCGGCGCGCGCGACCATCGAGCGCCTGCTGGGCGAAACGCTGGCATCGTCGCGCACCACGCACACGATGTGACGTTCGTCGATTCGCACTGCCACCTCGACTTTCCCGACTTCGCGGACGAGTTGCCGAGGCTCCTCGCGTCGATGCACGAGGCCGGCGTCAGCCACGCGCTGTGCATCAGCGTCGACCTGCCCGATTTCCCGCGGGTGCACGCGCTGGCCATCGCGCACGCCAACCTCTACGCATCGGCCGGCACGCATCCCGACTATCCGGATACCGAGGAGCCGAGCGTCGAGCGCCTGGTGGCGCTGGCGGCGCTGCCGAAGGTCGTCGCCATTGGCGAGACCGGGCTCGACTACTACCGCCAGCAGGGCGACCTCGAGTGGCAGCGCGCGCGCTTCCGCACGCATATCCGCGCCGCGCGCAAGGCTCGCAAGCCCCTCGTCATCCACACCCGCGCGGCGGCCGAGGACACCCTCGCGATCATGCGCGACGAAGGTGCCGCGGAAGTCGGCGGCGTCATGCATTGCTTCACCGAAACCCAGGACGTGGCCGACGCCGCGCTCGCGCTCGGGTTTCACATCTCGTTTTCCGGCATCGTCACGTTTCGCAACGCCGCGGCGCTGAAGACGGTTGCATGCAGCGTGCCGCTCGAGCGCATGCTGATCGAGACCGACAGTCCCTATCTCGCGCCGGTGCCGTTTCGCGGCAAGCGCAACGAGCCTGCCTATGTGCCACACGTCGCCGCGGAGATCGCGCGACTGCGCGGCATTGCGCTGGCCGACGTGGCGGCGGCGACGTCGCGCAACTTCTTCAACCTCTTCGCCATCGAGCCCCATGCCCATTGATCGCATCGCCCGGCGCTGCGCCGGCTTGCTCGCAGGTTGCCTCCTCGCCGTCGCCGCGCATGCGGCGCTGCTCGACGACTTCGTCGCCGCCGCCGCCAACGATCGCGCCGCCGAGCTGCGGGCGATGCTCGCGCGCGGCGTCGATCCCGACTCCGTCGATGCCAACGGCGATCCCGTGCTGCTGATCGCGGCGCGCGCCGGGGCCTTGTCCGCGGTCGACGCGCTGATCGCGGCGCGGGCCAAGGTCGATGCGCGCAATCGCTTCGGCGACACCGCGCTGATGATCGCCGCGCTGAACGGGAGGCTCGATGTCGCGAAGGCGCTGCGCGCCGCCGGCGCGGACGTCAATCCGCGCGGCTGGACGCCGCTCGCGTACGCGGCGACCGGTGGCCACGACGACGTCGTGGCGTGGCTGCTCACGCAGGGCGCCGCGATCGATGCACGCTCGGCGAACGGCACCACGCCGCTGATGATGGCCGCACGCGAAGGACGCTACGCCACCGCGCTGCTGCTGATCGACAAGGGCGCCAACGTCAACGTGCGCAACGAGAACAACATGTCGGCGCTCGATTTTGCGCGGCGCACCAGCGACGAGCGGCTCGTCGAGCGGCTGCAACGCGCCGGCGCACGCTGAAGCCCGGGACGGCGCGCTAAAGCGGCGGCTCGGTTCCCGTCGGCATGTCGGGACCGACCAGCGCCGGCTCGATCGCGCGTCGGCGCGAATCGTCGATGCCTGCGATATCGCCAGTGCCGGCCGACGGCTGGTCGACCGCGATCGCGGCGTCGTCGTCCTCGCTCGCCGAGGAAGCCGCCGCTCTGGTGCGCCCAGAGTCTTGCGTAGAGCCCGTCGCGCGCGAGCAGGCTGCGGTGATCGCCTTCCTCGACGATGCGTCCGCGGTCGAGCACGATCAGCCGGTCCATCGCGGCGATCGTCGACAGGCGATGGGCGATCGCGACCACCGTCTTGCCCTCCATCAGGCGGTAGAGACTCTGCTGGATGGCCGCCTCGACCTCGGAGTCGAGCGCGCTGGTCGCCTCGTCGAGCAGCAGGATCGGCGCGTCCTTCAGCATCACGCGGGCGATGGCGACGCGCTGGCGCTGGCCGCCCGACAGCTTGACGCCGCGCTCGCCGACGTGCGCATCGTAGCCGCGGCGTCCCTTGGGGTCGGTGAGATGGGCGATGAACTCGTCGGCCTCGGCGCGGCGGGCGGCCGCGACCATGTCGGCATCGGTCGCATCGGGGCGGCCGTAGACGATGTTTTCGCGCACCGACCGGTGCAACAGCGACGTGTCCTGCGTCACCATGCCGATCTGCGCGCGCAGCGAGTTCTGCGTCACCCTGGCGATGTCCTGGCCGTCGATCGTCACGCGGCCGCCGGCGACGTCGTAGAAGCGCAGCAGCAGGTTGACGATCGTCGACTTGCCGGCGCCCGAGCGCCCGACGAGGCCGATCTTCTCGCCCGGGCGGATGCGCAGCGTGAGGCCGTCGATCACGTGGCGCTCGCCGCCATAGCCGAAGCGCACATCCTCGAAACGGATGTCGCCGCGGGTGACGACGAGTGGCACCGCGTCGCCGGCATCGACGACGTTGTGCGGACGCGCGATCGTGTTGATGCCGTCCTGCACGGTGCCGATGTGCTCGAACAGCGTCGCCATCTCCCACATCACCCAGTGCGAAATGCCGTTGAGGCGCAGCGCCATCGCGGTGGCGGCGGCGACCGCCCCGACGCCGACCTCGCCTTGCATCCACAGCCACAGCGTGGCGCCGGCGGCCGCCGCCACCAGCGCCATGCTGAGCGCGTGGTTGACGATCTCGAAGCCGGTGACGAGGCGCATCTGCGTATGCACGGTGCCGAGGAACTCCTGCATCGCCGAGCGCGCGAAGAACGCCTCGCGCTTGGCGTGCGAGAACAGCTTGACCGTGGCGATGTTGGTGTAGGCGTCGGTGATGCGCCCGGTCATCAGCGAGCGCGCGTCGGCCTGCGTGCGCGCGACGCGCCCGAGGCGCGGCACGAAATAGCGCAGCGCCGCGACGTACAGCAGCACCCACGCCACGAACGGCACCAGCAGCCGCGCGTCGAAACCGCCCAGCACCGCGAGCATCGTCGCGAAGTAGATGACGACGAACACCAGGAGCTCGGTGACGATGAGCCAGGTGTCGCGCGCGGCGAGCGCCGTCTGCATCACCTTGGTGGCGATGCGCCCGGCGAACTCGTCCTGGAAGAATCCCATGCTCTGCGCCAGCATCAGCCGGTGGAAATTCCAGCGCAGCAGCATCGGGAAATTGCCGAACAGCGTCTGCTGCTTGATCGTCGACTGCATCGCCACCAGCGCGAGGCTGGCCGCCAGCACGCCGGCGAGCAGCAGCAGGCGGTCGCCGTGCTCCGACCACAGCCGCGCCGGCTCGACCTTGGCCAGCCAGTCGACGATGCCGCCCATCATGCTGAAGAGCAGCGCCTCGAATGCGCCGATCCCGGCGGTCAGCAGCGTGGTCGCCAGCAGGTACTTGCGCAGTCCCTTCGAGCACCACCAGAGGAAGGCGAAGAACGCGCGCGGCGGCGCCGACGGGGTGGCGTCGGGATAGGGGTCGACGAGTCGTTCGAAATAGGCAAACACGCGGAATTGCGGCGTTCGTGGCGCCGCTCGAGCAATCGCAGGGTAATCGCCCAGCTTAGCGCAGCATCGCTGCTGCGCGGCGGGCGATGCGACGGCTGGCGACCGGCGGCGACGAACGCCGGCGAGCGCTACGGCGTGAGGTCCATCCGCGACAGCGAGATCGCCAGCGACGAGGCGGGCGCCATCGGCGCGACAGCGGTGGTGGAGGGCGGCGCGTCGCCGCCCTGCATCACCCCGATCAGCCGGCGCGCGCCGGTGAACCGCTGTTTCCAGTAGGCGTCGTCGAGCGAGGCGATGGCCACTTCGCTGCCGCGCGAAGGTGCATGCACGAAGCGGTTGTCGCCAAGATAGATGCCGACGTGCGAATTGACGAAATGGCGGGTGTTGAAGAACACGAGGTCGCCGGGCACGAGATCGATGCGCGCCACGCGCGCGCCGACCCGGCCCATTTCCGCCGACGTGCGGGGCAACGCGATGCCCGTGGTCTGCGAGAACACGTAGCGCACGAGGCCGCTGCAGTCGACGCCGCTCGCCGGCGTCTCGCCGCCGAACCGGTAATCGACGCCGACGAGGCCCAGCGCGGCGATCGCCACGTCCTGGGCGCGCTGCAACAGCGTGGCCGACAGTGCCGGCGCGGTCGCGGCGGCCGGCGGGTGTGCCTTGGCTGCGGCCATCGTGACCGGCGCGCAAAGGCCGGCCGCTAGCAAGACGGCGGCGAGGCGGGCGGGGCGGCACGAGAGCATCCGGCATTGTCGCCGATCGCGCCACACAATCAATGGTTTGCCTTTGCCCGCACGCAGACCGCCGGTCCCGGTGTGGCATTTGCGTGCGGCGCGACCCGTGCCGGTGATCACAGCGTCAACCAGCCGGGCGTTTCACCCTGGCACGCGCGCGCCGCGCGGCCTTGGCATCGGCGACCAGCGGGCGCGTCAGCTCCACCCGGTCGCCGTCGGCCAGCGGGGTGGCCGGATCGGCGCGCTGGCCGAAGATCGCGGGCGCGAGCGCCTCGGCGTCGAGGCCGCGACGCTCGGCGATGGCCGCGCGCGCCAGCGCATCGGCCACCTTGGCGCCGTCAGGCAGCGCGAGCGTCACGATGTCCTCGACCCCCGGCGCCGCGTAGGCGACGACGACATGCAGCGTCATCGCGTTCCGTAGACAGTGGCCGCGCGCTGCACGAACGCGTCGATGAACGTGTGCGCGATGTGGTTGAACACCGGCCCGATGACGCCGTCCAGCATCGCCGTGGCGAATTCGTAGGCAAGCTCGAGCTCGACCTTGGATGCGCTCTCGGCGAGTGCGCGAAACTGCCATTCGCCGTGCAGGTGGCGAAACGGACCATCCTTCAGCGTGACGACGATCGACTGCGGCGGACGATGGGTGTTCTCGGTGGTGAAGTGGGTGCGCACGCCGTGGTAGTCGATGTCGATGCGCGCCGTCATCGTCTGGTCGTCCTGCGCCAGCACCGTGGTGCCGGCGCACCAGGGCAGGAACCGCGGATACGCGCCGACGTCGGCGACCAGCGCGAACATCTCGGCGGCCGCGTACGGCACCAGCACCGAGCGCGCTACGCGCCGCATCCGCCGCCCGCCGGCAGGAGTCGCCGCGGCGTGCGGCGGCATCGGCCGCGCGCGCCGCGCGGGCGGATTGCTAGAATCGGCGGCATCATGAGCATCGTCGAGAATCGCAAGGCCTTCCACGACTATTTTATCGAGGAACGCTTCGAGGCCGGACTGGTGCTCGAAGGCTGGGAGGTCAAGTCGATCCGCGCCGGGCGTGCGCAGCTCAAGGAGGCCTATGTCGTGGTCAAGGGCGGCGAGCTGATCCTCATCGGCGCCCACATCTCGCCGCTGTCGACGGCGTCGACCCATGTGCATGCCGATCCGACGCGCACGCGCAAGCTGCTGATGCACCGCGAGGAGATCAACCGCCTCGTGGGCAAGGTCGAGCGCGCCGGCTACACGCTGACGCCGATCGACCTGCATTTCAAGGCGGGGCGCATCAAGCTCGAGATCGGCCTCGCCAAGGGCAAGAAGCAGCACGACAAGCGCGCGACGATACGCGAGCGCGAATGGGACCGCGAGCGCGCACGCGCGCTGCGCCAGAACAACCGGTGACGACGCCGTCCGCCACGCTGCGCGCGGCGACGGCGGACGATGCGCCGGCGATCGCCGCGATCTACCGCGAGCACGTGCTGCACGGCACCGCGACGTTCGAGATCGAACCGCCCGACGCCGCGGAGATGGCGGCGCGGATGCAGGCGATCGCCGCGGCCGCGCAGCCATGGCTGGTCGCCGTGCGCGGCACGCGGATCGTCGGCTACGCGTATGCCGGACCCTACCGGGCGCGGCCGGCCTACCGCTTCACCACCGAAGACTCGATCTATCTCGCGCCCGATGCGATCGGCGAGGGTCTCGGCCGGCGCCTGCTCGAGGCGCTGATCGACGCCTGCACGGCACGCGGCGATCGCCAGATGATCGCCGTCATCGGCGACACCGGCAATGCGGCCTCCATCGGCGTGCACGCCCGGGCGGGCTTCACACATGTCGGCGTGCTGCACGGCGTGGGCCGCAAGTTCGGCCGCTGGATCGACGTCGTGCTGATGCAGCGCGCGCTCGGTGCGGGTTCCGGCGCGCAGCCGCAGGAGGCGCCATGAACGGCGAACGGCCGCTGCCGCCCGCGCATCCTTTCGTGCGCGGCCTCGAACGCAATGCGGCGAACCATGTGCCGCTGTCGCCGGTGTCGTTCCTCGTGCGCACCGCGGCGACGTGGCCTGCGCGCATCGCCGTGCGCCACGGCCGCACCGCGTTCACGTGGCGCGAGTTCGAGACGCGCTGCCGGCGCCTCGCGTCGGCGCTGGCGCGCCGTGGCGTACGCCGCGGCGACACCGTGGCGGTGATGGCACCGAACATGCCGGCGATGCTGGAAGCCCACTACGCGGTTCCCGCGCTTGGCGCCATTCTCAATGCCCTCAACTACCGGCTCGATGCGCGCGGCATCGCGTTCTGTCTCGCGCACGGCGAAGCCAGGGCGATCCTCGTCGACGCCGAGTTCGCGCCGACGGCACGCGCAGCGCTGGCGACGCTCGACCGCGACATCCTCGTCGTCGACCTCGCCGACCCCGAAGGTCCGGCGGGCGATGCCGTCGGCGCGCTCACTTACGATGCGCTGCTCGCGGAGGGCGATCCCGCGTTCGCCTGGCCGGGTCCGCTCGATGAATGGGATTCGCTCGCACTGCTGTACACATCCGGCACCACGGGCGACCCCAAGGGCGTCGTGTATCACCACCGCGGCGCCTATCTGAATGCGCTCGGCAATGCGTTGACGATGCGTCTCGGTCAGGACAGCGTGTACCTGTGGACGCTGCCGATGTTCCACTGCAACGGATGGACGTTCACATGGGCGGTCACCGCCGCCGGTGGCACGCACGTATGCCTGCGCAAGGTGGAGCCGGGTGCGGTGTTCCGCGCGATCCGCGAGCATCGCGTCACGCACCTGTGCGGTGCGCCAATCGTGCTCAACATGCTGGTACACGCCCCGGCCGAGGCGAAGCTGCGCTTCGACCATGTGGTGGACGTGGCGACCGGTGGCGCGGCACCGCCGACGCCGGTGATCGTGGCGATGGAGGCGATGGGCTTTCGCGTCACCCACCTCTACGGGCTGACCGAATCCTATGGCCCGGCGACGATCTGCGAATGGCAGGACGCATGGTCGGCACAGGATCTCGCGACGCGCGCGCAGGCGATGGCGCGCCAGGGCGTGCCGATGCCGACGCTCGAGGCGGTGCGCATCGGCGACGTCGACTCCGGCGCGCCGCTGCCCGACGACGGCGTGTCGATGGGCGAAGTGCTGCTGCGCGGCAACACGATCATGAAGGGCTATCTCAAGAACGAGGGCGCGACGGCGGCGGCGTTCCGCCAGGGCTGGTATCACTCGGGCGACCTCGGCGTGCGCCACGCCGACGGCTACATCGAGGTCAAGGACCGCGCCAAGGACATCATCATCAGCGGCGGCGAGAACGTGAGCTCGCTCGAGGTCGAGGAGTGCCTGTATCGCCACCCGGCGGTGGTCGAGGCGGCCGTGGTCGCGCGCCCGGATCCGCGCTGGGGCGAGACGCCATGCGCGTTCGTCACGCTGAAGCCGGCGGCGACCGATGTCGACGCCGCGGCGATCATCGCCTGGTGCCGCGACAATCTCGCGCATTTCAAGGCGCCGAAGACCGTGGTGTTCGGTCCGTTGCCCAAGACGTCGACGGGCAAGATCCAGAAATTCCTGCTGCGCGAGCAGGCGCGCCAGCTCGACGGGCCGTGAGGCTGCGCTGATGCGCGACGACGGCGCTACACGCTGGACCGGCGAAGCGTTCGCCGCGCGACTCGCGGCACTCGCCGGCGCGCGTGACGCGCGCGTGCTCGCCTGCGAGCGCCTCGCCGGCGGCGCGATCCAGCAGAACTTCCGCTTGCGCGTCGCGCTCGACGGCGGTCCGTGGTCGGCGGCGAGCGATCTGGTGCTGCGCACGGATGCGCCGTCGGCGGTGGCCGCGAGCCGCCCGCGCAGCGACGAATTTGCGTTGCTGGAAGCGGGCGCCGCGGCTGGCGTCATCGTGCCGCCGCCGGTGGCCTTCGATCCGGGTGATGCGACGTGCCCACCGTTCATGCTGATGGGCTTCGTCGCGGGCGAGGCCGCCGGCCGCCGCTTGACGCGCGAGGCGGGCAACGGGCGTCCCGTTCTGCTCGCGGCGATCGGTGCCAACCTCGCACGCCTGCATGCGATCCGCCCCCCGCAACCGCGGCTGGCCTGCCTCGGCGCGTCGCCCGCGCAACCTACGCGCGATCTCGTCGCCGCATATCGTGCCAGCGTCGAGGGCTGGCGTACGCTGACGCACGATGCGCGGCCGGTGCTCGAGTGGACGCTGCGCTGGCTGGAACTGGACGTACCCGCGACGCAATCCGTGGTGCTCGTGCATCGCGACTATCGGGTGGGCAATCTGCTCATTGACGACGGGCGCCTGGCGGCGACGCTCGACTGGGAGTTCGCCGGCTGGGGCGATCCGCGCGAAGACCTCGGCTGGTTCTGCGCGCCCTGCTGGCGTTTCGCCCGCCCCGACCGCGAGGCGGGCGGCCTCGGCGACATCGCCGACTTGCTGCGCGGCTACAACGCGACCGCCGGCACAGCCTACACGCGCGAGGATCTAGCGTACTGGCAGGTGCTGGCGCAATTGCGCTGGGCGGTGATCGCGCTGCAGCAGACGCTGCGCTTCCTCGACGCCGGCGAGCGATCGCTCGAGCTCGCGCTGACGGGGCGCATGCTGCCCGAGCTCGAATGGCAGATGCTCGCCCTCACCGGAGACAGCCTTGCCTGAACGCCCGCATGCGCTCGAACTGCTCGCCATCGCGCGCGAAACGCTGCTCGCGCTCGTCGACGACGTCGAGCCGCGCCACCGCTACGAACTGCGCATGGCGGCCAGCGCGATGGCGATCGCCGCGCGCGAAATCGCCGCGCCGGTGCCCGCGGGCGACGACGCCGACCTGTTGCGGCGCGCCGTCGGCTGCGACCGCGGCGACCGCGACGCCCAGCGTGCGCTGCACGCTGCGCTGTTGGTCGCGACGCGCGCCAAGCTCGCCATCAGCAACCCGCGGCTGCTGCACAACGACTAGACTTGCGCGTCCAGGCGCCGCTCATGTCCACATCCAATCCTCTCGCGGGCCGTGTCGCCCGCATCGCCGGCGCCGCACTGACGGTCGACGGCCATGCGCTTGCGGGGCCTCGACGATGAGCTTCGCGATCGATCCGTCCACCGACGCGCTGCGCGCGCGCATCGACGCGTTCGTGCGCGCGCGCATCGTGCCGCTCGAAGCCGGTCATGCGCACGACGACGAGCACGGCAACCTGCGTCTCGAGGTGCTCGAGGGCTTGCGCGCCGAGGTCAAGGCGGCAGGACTGTGGGCGCCGCAGATGCCGCGCGCGCTGGGCGGCCTCGGCCTGTCGATGCGCGCGCTGGTGCCGCTTTACGAGGCGATGAACTTCTCGATCTTCGGGCCGCCGGCGTTCAACTGTGCGGCGCCCGACGACGGCAACATGCGCGTGCTGTCACAAGTGGCGAGCGCCGCGCAGCAGGCGCGCTGGCTGGCGCCGATCGTCGACGGCCGCGTGCGCTCGGCGTTCGCGATGACGGAGCCGCATCCGGGCGGCGGTTCCGATCCGACGATGATCCGCACGCGCGCGGTGCGCGGCGGCGCGGGATGGGTCATCGATGGGCGCAAATGGTTCATCACCGGTGCGGGCATCGCCCGCCACTTCATCGTCATCGCGCGCACGTCCGACGATCCGCGGCGCGGCCTGACCGCGTTCGTCTGCGACCGCGACACGCCGGGCCTGACCATCGCGCGCCGCATCCCGGTGATGGGTCCCGAGGAGCATGGCGGCCACTGCGAGGTCGTGTTCGAGTCGATGACGATCGGCGACGACCAGCGCCTGATGCAGGAGGGCGACGGCCTCAAGCTGACGCAGATCCGCCTCGGCCCGGCACGGCTCACGCATTGCATGCGCTGGCTCGGGCTCGCGCGCCGCTCGCTGGCGGTCGCCGCGCCGTACGTCGCCGAGCGGCAGAGCGGCGGCCGCGCGCTGGCGGCGATCGACAGCGTGCGCGCGATGCTCGCCGATGCGGCGATGGCGATCGACGTCGCGCGCCTGCTCACGCTGCGTGCGGCGGAAGCGCTCGACCGCGGCGAATTCGCGCGGCGCGAGATCTCGATGGCGAAGATCAGCGCGGCCGACGCGCTGCAGCGCGCCGCCGACACCGGCATCCAGCTCCTCGGCGCGCGCGGCTATTCCACCGACACGCCGCTGGAATGGATCTACCGCTACGCAAGGCAGGCACGCCTCGTCGACGGCGCCTCGGAAGTGCATCGCGGCGTCATTGCCGGCGCGCTGCTCGACGACCCCGACGCGTTCTGGCGGTGGCCGGTGGCCGCGCCGCAATGACGCCGCGGGCGGGTCAGCCGTCGGCGGCGGCGAGCGTGCGCGCCAGCGCCGCCGCGGCGCGACGGCCGCTGCGCACCGCGGCTTCGAGCGTCGCCGGGAAGCGGTCGTCGGTGTAGTCGCCGGCAAGCGCGATGCCGGGCATCAGCACGCCGGCACGCGGCCGCGTCGCCTGCGGCGTGCACGCATACGTTGCGCGTTTCTCCTCGATGACCTGCGACCATGCCATTGCCGGCCACTGCGGGGCGAGGCGGCGCAGTTGCGCGTCGACCGCCGCCGCGAGCGCATCGTGGGCCAGCGCGTCGTGCGCGCCGTGCGCCGAGATCGCCACCGCGACGACGCTCGCGAGGCGCGGCGCGGGAGGCGTAGCGGTGGCGACGATGTCGTCGCGCGCGAACAGCCACTGGCCCGGACGGTCGTCGAGGCGCACCAGCGCCGTCTCGACTTCGACCGGCGTCGCGTAGCCGAGATAGACGGTGGTGATCGGCTCCCAGCGCAGGCCGTCCACCATCATCAGTGCCGCCGCGAGTGCAGGCTCGCGTGCCGCGACCGGCGGCGCGAATGCATGGGCGAGCTGGTGGGGCGCGACCGCCACCACGACACCGGCATAGTCGTGCGCCGTGTCCCCCACGCGCACGTGCCAGCGCGGCGACGGGTCCGCGCCGGCGTGGACGACTTGCGCGGTGGTGGCGGCGACGACGCGGTGGCCGCCAGCGGCGAGGAAGCGCCGGGTGGCGTCGGGGACGAGCGTGCCGAGATCACCGGCCGGGGCCATCCAGTCGGCGCCGCCCGCCACTGCGACGAATGCGGCCTGCAGCACGTTGGCGAAGACCTGTGCCGAGGCTTGCGCCGGAGGAGTATTGAGCGCGGCGAGGCACAGCGGATGCCACAGGCGCTCGGCGGCGCGACGCGGCAGCGATGCCGTCAGCTGTGCCACCGTTGCCGCGGGATCGCAACGGAAAGCGCGCGCACGCAGTGCTGCAAACCAGCGCAGCGTGGCGACGCGCTCGCGCCAGTCGAGCCCGTGCGCGCGCAACAGTCCGACGATGAGTCCGAACGGCGCCGGCAGGCGCCGCGCCGTCAGCGCCAGCGCGTTGTGCTGCGCCGGCGCGAACGGGGCGATGCGCAGCGCCCGCCGTGGGAGCGCCGGCGCGCCGATGCGCGCCATGAGTTCGAGCGTCTCGCGATAGGCGCCCAGCATCAGGTGCTGGCCGTTGTCGAGGCGCAGGCCGTGACGTGTGACACGTCGCGCGCGGCCGCCGAGCTCGGGCGCCGCCTCGATGAGGTCGACCGTGAATCCGGAATCGGCGAGCGTGACCGCGGCGGCGCAGCCGGCCCAGCCGCCGCCGATGACGGCCAGTGCGGGGCGCGTCATGGCCTCAGCGCGCGCGCCACGCGATCCACAATTTGCGCAGCGGCGTCAGTGCGATCCGCCGGTCGAGCACGCGGTAGCCGTCGCGTGCGATCTCGTCGAGCAGCGTGCGGTAGATCGCGGCCATCGCCAGCCCGGCACGCTGGCGGCGACGGTCGACGTCCGGCAGCTGCGCCAGCGCGCGGGCGTACCACGCCTGCGCACGCGCGACCTCGAAGGCCATCAGCTCGCGAAAGCCGCCGCCGGCGTCGCCGCGCAGGAGCTGCGAGGCGGGCACGCCGAAGCGCGCGAGGTCGTCCTGCGGCAGGTAGATGCGGCCGCGGCGCGCGTCCTCGCCGACATCGCGCACGATGTTGGTCAGCTGGAACGCAATGCCGAGGTCATGGCCGTAGTCGGCGGTCGCCGGGTCGTCGTAGCCGAAGATCGACGCCGACAGCGTGCCGACCACGCCCGCCACCTTGTGGCCATACAGGAGCAGCGCATCGAAATCGGCGTAGCGCGTCT
Organism: uncultured Pseudomonadota bacterium; assembly: GCA_963781395.1. Taxonomy (GTDB): domain Bacteria; phylum Pseudomonadota; class Gammaproteobacteria; order Burkholderiales; family Casimicrobiaceae; genus VBCG01. Next base: position 255,853 of record CAWAFO010000005.1, on the reverse strand, counting down.
GCGCGAGGTCCATCTGCATGCCGTCGATGATCTCCTGCAGCGCGGCTTGCGGCAGCGCGAATTCGCGCACCACCGGCGCCAGCGCCTGGGCCACCGGATGGTGGGCGCCGCCCTGGTAGGCGCGCGCGACCTCCTGCCGCCACCACGCGAGCTTGAGCGCGGCGACGGCCGGGTCGCTGACTTCGTCGACGACGTCGTCGACCTCGCGGCAGAACGCGTACAGCGCGGTGATCGCGCGCCGCCGCGGCGGTGGCAGCAGCCTGAAGCTGTAGTAGAACGACGAGCCGCTCTGCGCCGCCTTCTGCTCGCAATAGGCGTCGGGCGTCATGCCGCGGGTTTGAGCGCGCGCGCCATCACGCACAGCCAGTCGACGGCGCCGAGCGTGGGACGCCGGCGGAAGACATCGCCGCCGACGGCGTCGATGCGCGCGAGGATGCGCCGGCCCCCGGCGATCACCGCGGCAAGCTCGAGGCCCTGGCGCCAGGGCAACGCGCGCGGCAGCACGGCGCCGGCGGCAAAACGCGCGCGTGTCGCCAGCGTGAGCTCCTGCATCAGCGCGCGCCAGCGTGCGTCGGCGCGGCCCGCGGCGATCGCGCGCTCGTCGACGCCGTGGCGCGCCATCGCGTCCTGCGGGATGTAGACGCGGCCCTTCTGCCAGTCGATTGCCACGTCCTGCCAGAAGTTGGCGAGTTGCAGCGCCGTACAGATCGCGTCGCTGGCGGCGACGTTGACCGGCGTCTGCGCGCCGTACAGCACGAGCAGCAGGCGGCCGACGGGATTCGCCGAACGCCGGCAGTAGTCGTCGAGATCGGCCGCAGTCGCGTAGCGGGTAACTTGCACGTCCTGGCGGAACGCCGACACCAGATCGAGCAGCGGCGCCATCGGCAGCGCGTGGCGGCGAACCGCGGCGGCGAGCGCCGGGAACGGCGGCTCGGGTGGCGTCGCGCCGGCGGCGATCGCCGCGAGATGGGCGTCGAAGCGGTCGAGCGCGGCGAGGCGCTCGCCGGCGCTCGCATCGCCTTCGTCGGCAATGTCGTCGGCGGCGCGCGCGAAGCGGTACAGCGCGACGACAGCCGGACGCAGCGCCGACGGCACCAGAAACGACGCAACGGGAAAGTTTTCGTAGTGGCCGACGCTCATGGGGGCGGAAGCGGTTTTCGCGCGGTCCGCGCCGGCCGCAAGCGGCGCCGGTCCCGCCCGCATTCTCGCGTACCGCGTGCGCACTGCGCGCGACGGGGTTAATCTGGCGGCGCGCGCATGTGCTCGGCTATAATCGAAGGTTCGGCAGGGGAGTGCCGCAGGGCGCGTGGACCCGACGCCACGCGAAAGTGGCGGAATGGCAGACGCACCGGCCTTAGGCGCCGGCGGGGCAACCCATGGGGGTTCGAGTCCCCCCTTTCGCACCAGACACCAGGAAAGCATCGCCATGCAAAACACGGTCGAGACGATCGGACAACTCGAACGGCGCGTCGACGTCGCCGTGCCCATTGCGGAGATCGAAGGCGAGGTCGAGAAGCGGCTGTCGAAACTTGCGCGCACGGTGAAGCTGCCCGGCTTTCGTCCCGGACACGTGCCGCTGAAGATGGTCGCGCAGCAATACGGCCCGCAGCTGCGCTCCGAAGTCATTTCCGACCGCGTGCAGGCGAGCTTCAACGACGCGATCCGCGACCAGAACCTGCAGGTGGCGGGCTACCCGAGGATCGAGCCCAAGCCGCGCGCCGACGGCGCCGGCAATCCGGACGCGCTCGAGTTCCAGGCGACGTTCGAGGTGTACCCGGAAGTGAAGCTCGGCGACCTCGCCGACGTCACCGTCGACAAGCCGGAAGTCACGCTCGCACCGGCCGACGTCGACGCCACGCTCGACAAGCTGCGCCGCCAGCGCGCGACGTTCGCCAAGGTGGCGCGCGCGGCGCGCACGGGCGACCGCGTAACCGCCGACTTCACCGGCACCATCGACGGCGTCGAGTTCGGCGGCGGCCAGGCGCGCGATTTCTCGATCACGCTGGGGGAAGGCCGGATGCTGCCCGAGTTCGAGGCGGCGCTGCCCGGCCACGCCGAAGGCGCGAACGTCGAATTCGACCTCACGTTTCCCGCCGACTATCACGGCAAGGAAGTCGCCGGCAAGCGCGCGCACTTCGTGCTGACCGTCAAGTCGGTCGAGGAGACCGAGTTGCCGCCGCTCGACGACGCTTTCGCCAAGGCCTTCGGCATTCCGAGCGGCGTGGTGGCGGACCTGCGCGCCGAGGTCGAGCAGAACCTCAAGCTGGAGATGAAGCGCCGCGTGGAAACCGTGGTGAAGGAGCAGGTGCTGCGCGGTCTGCGCGCCAAGGCGGAGTTCGCCGTGCCGTCGTCGCTGGTGGAGATCGAGGCGATGAACATGCTGCAGCGCGCCGCGCAGAACCTGATGCAGCAGGGCGTCAAGCGCGAGGACATCCGCCTCACGCCCGAAGCGTTCCGCTCGCAGGCCGGCGAGCGCGTGACGCTCGGCCTGCTGATGGGCGACCTCGTGCGCGCGCACGGCCTCGCCGCGCGTCCCGAGCAGGTGCGCGCGCGCGTGACCGACGTGGCGCAGACGTACGAACAGCCGGACGCCGTCGTGCGCTGGCATTACGAGAAGCCGGAGCGGCTCGCCGACTACGAGGCGCAGGCGGCCGAGCAGAACGTCGTGGAGTGGGCGTTGTCGAAGATGCGGGTGGTCGACAAGCCCACGAGCTTCGATGCGCTGATGAATCCGGGCGCGCCAACGAGCTAGACTGCAACCGCCACGCCGCCGTTGCACGCAAGTGGCGGGCTGCCGAGGCGACGCTCCCCGCCACTTGACGGCGAGGCCCCGACGTCCCATCTTGAAACCACCGCGCCTCCCCCGCGCTTCAACTGTACCCCACAGATAAAATGATTCCAGATACCCAAGCCCTCGGCCTCGTGCCGATGGTGATCGAACAGAGCGGCCGCGGCGAGCGTGCGTACGACATCTATTCGCGGCTGCTCAAGGAACGCGTCGTGTTCCTGGTCGGTCCGGTGACCGATTCCACCGCCAACCTGATCGTGGCGCAGATGCTGTTCCTCGAGTCCGAGAACCCGGACAAGGACATCCACTTCTATATCAACTCGCCCGGTGGCGCGGTATCGGCCGGCATGGCGATCTACGACACGATGCAGTTCATCAAGCCCGACGTGTCGACGCTGTGCGTCGGTCTCGCCGCCAGCATGGGGGCGTTCCTGCTCGCGGCGGGGGCCAAGGGCAAGCGCTATGCGCTGCCCAATTCCACGGTGATGATCCACCAGCCGTCGGGCGGCTTCCAGGGCCAGGTATCGGACATCGAGCGCCACGCCCAGTACGTGATCGACCTCAAGCGCCGCTTCATCACGCTGATGGCGCAGTTCACCGGGCGTTCCACGGAGCAGGTGGAGCGCGACCACGATCGCGACAACTTCCTGTGGGCGGAAGCCGCGCGCGACTATGGAATTGTCGACAAAGTCTTGCAGAAACGCACGTGACCCGGGTAAAGTGAACCGTCACGAATCGCGCCAAGGTCGTTGAATGGCTGACAAATCCTCCACCGACAAGCTCTTGTATTGCTCGTTCTGCGGCAAGAGCCAGCACGAGGTCCGCAAGCTGATCGCGGGCCCGTCGGTGTTCATCTGCGACGAATGCATCGAGCTTTGCAACGACATCATTCGCGAAGAGGGCAGCAGCACCGAGGCCGCGCGTGCCGATCGCAGCAAGCTGCCGACCCCGCACGAGATCCGCCAGATCCTCGACCAGTACGTGATCGGCCAGGAGCCGGCGAAGAAGATCCTGTCGGTGGCGGTCTACAACCACTACAAGCGGCTGGAGACCGGCGGCAAGGACGACGAGGTCGAGCTCACCAAGTCCAACATCCTGCTGATCGGGCCGACGGGCTCGGGCAAGACGCTGCTGGCGCAGACGCTGGCGCGGCTGCTCGACGTGCCGTTCGTGATCGCCGACGCCACCACCCTCACCGAGGCGGGCTACGTCGGCGAGGACGTCGAGAACATCATCCAGAAGCTGCTGCAGAAGTGCGACTACGACATCGAGAAGGCGCAGCGCGGGATCGTCTACATCGACGAGATCGACAAGATCTCGCGCAAGAGCGACAACCCGTCGATCACGCGCGACGTCTCGGGCGAGGGCGTGCAGCAGGCGCTGCTGAAGCTGATCGAGGGCACGATCGCCAGCGTGCCGCCGCAGGGCGGCCGCAAGCACCCGAACCAGGAGTTCGTGCAGGTCGACACCACCAACATCCTGTTCGTCTGCGGCGGCGCATTCGACGGGCTCGAGAAGATCATCCGCCAGCGCACCGCGAAGACCGGCATCGGCTTCGGCGCCGAGGTGGCGAGCCCCGACGACCGCCGCTCGATGACCGCGCTGTTGCGCCACACCGAGCCCGAGGACCTGATCAAGTTCGGCCTCATCCCCGAATTCGTGGGCCGCTTGCCGGTGGTGGCGACGCTCGACGAGCTGGACGAGGCGGCGCTGATCCAGATCCTGGTCGAGCCGAAGAACGCGCTGATCAAGCAGTACCAGAAGATGTTCCGCATGGAAACCGTCGAGCTCGAGGTGCGCGAGCCCGCGCTGCGCGCCATCGCCAAGAAGGCGCTGGCGCGCAAGACCGGGGCCCGCGGGTTGCGCTCGATCCTCGAGCAGACGCTGCTCGACGTCATGTACGACCTGCCGTCGCTCACCAACCTGTCGCGTGTCGTCATCGACGAGTCGACGATCGCCAACGACGGCAAGCCGCTCCTGATGTTCGCCGAGACGGCGAAGGTGGCGTCCGGCAAGTCCTGACGCATTGCGGCATGGCGCGCGGCGCGCCCATCGCCGCCTGTGCAACGTCCCAGTCGCCGCGCGCCCGCGCCCGGTTTAGCGTTCGGCCGGCTGCCGGCGCGGCACCGGATACCCTTGCAGCCGGACCCTCGAACAGGGAACGGATGTTGCGTGGCTGCAACGCATGTTGCATGTCGGCCATGCACCTACCGGGCCGGCACCGTTTTGGTGCAAAGCGTGGCTTGACACCCCAAGCCCATGGCCCCATGTTCGGATCGAACCTCTTCTCGAAAGCCTCGCCACCGCATGACCCAAGACACGACTTCCCTGCCGTCCTCGCCCACGATGCTGCCGCTGCTGCCCTTGCGCGACGTCGTGGTGTTCCCACACATGGTCATTCCGCTGTTCGTCGGCCGCCCGAAGTCGATCAAGGCGCTGGACGTCGCCATGGAGGCGGGCAAGCACATCCTGCTCGTCGCGCAGAAGCAGGCGTCGAAGGACGACCCCGTCGCCGAGGACCTGTACGAGATCGGCAGCATCGCCACGGTGCTGCAGATGCTGAAGCTCCCCGACGGCACGGTGAAGGTGCTGGTCGAGGGCACGCAGCGCGCGCTGCTCGGCCGCGTCACCGACCACGGTGACTACCTGTCGTCGCAAGCCGAGCCGCAGCCCGCGGGCGCCGGTCCTGCGCACGAGGTCGAGGCCATGCGCCGCGCGTTGCTCACGCAGTTCGACCAGTACGTGAAGCTCAACAAGAAGATCCCGCCCGAGATCCTGACGTCGATGTCCGGCATCGACGATGGCGGCCGGCTGGCCGACGCGATCGCCGCGCACCTGCCGCTGAAGCTCGAGCAGAAGCAGGAAATCCTGGAGATGAACGAGCCCGCCAAGCGCCTCGAGCACCTGCTCGCCGTGCTGGAGGGCGAGGTCGACATCCTGCAGGTGGAGAAGCGCATCCGCGGCCGCGTCAAGCGGCAGATGGAGAAGAGCCAGCGCGAGTACTACCTGAACGAGCAGGTCAAGGCGATCCAGAAGGAGCTGGGCGAGGGCGACGAGAACGCCGACCTCGAGGAGATGGAGAAGAAGATCAAGGCCGCCAAGATGTCGAAGGAGGCCGAGGGCAAGGCGCTCAACGAGCTGAAGAAGCTGAAGATGATGTCGCCGATGTCGGCCGAAGCGACCGTGGTGCGCAACTACGTCGACACGCTGACCGGCCTGCCGTGGCGCAAGAAGAGCAAGATCAGCAAGGACCTCGCGCAGGCGGTGAAGGTGCTCGACGCCGACCACTACGGCCTCGACAAGATCAAGGAGCGCATCGTCGAGTACCTGGCGGTGCAGCAGCGTGTCGACCGCCTGAAGGCGCCGATCCTGTGCCTCGTCGGCCCGCCCGGCGTCGGCAAGACGTCGCTCGGCCATTCGGTGGCGAAGGCGACCAACCGCAAGTTCATCCGCATGTCGCTCGGCGGCGTGCGCGACGAGGCGGAGATCCGCGGCCATCGCCGCACCTACATCGGCTCGATGCCCGGCAAGATCCTGCAGAACATGACCAAGGTCGGCGTGCGCAATCCGCTGTTCCTGCTCGACGAAGTCGACAAGATGGGCATGGACTTCCGCGGCGACCCGTCGTCGGCGCTGCTCGAGGTGCTCGATCCCGAGCAGAACTCGACGTTCACCGACCATTACGTCGAGGTCGAGTACGACCTGTCCGACGTGATGTTCGTGGCCACCGCCAACACGATGAACATCCCGGCGCCGCTGCTCGACCGCATGGAGGTCATCCGCCTGTCGGGCTACACCGAGGACGAGAAGATCGCGATCGCCAAGCAGTACCTGCTGCCCAAGCAGCTCAAGCACAACGGCCTGGCGCCCGAGGAGATCCACGTCGCCGAGAGCGCGTTGCGCGACATCGTGCGCTACTACACGCGCGAATCGGGCGTGCGCAATCTCGAGCGCGACATCAGCAAGATCTGCCGCAAGGTGGTGAAGTCGCTGCTGCTTCGCGAAAGCGAGGGCAAGGCGCGCAAGGCGAAGAGCCCGGTCGACGTCAACTCGAAGAACCTCGACAAGTATCTCGGCGTGCGCCGCTTCACGTACGGCATCGCCGAGAAGAAGAACCAGGTCGGCCAGGTCACCGGCCTGGCGTGGACCGAAGTCGGCGGCGACCTGCTGACGATCGAGGCGGTGGCGCTGCCCGGCAAGGGCAAGACCACGTCCACCGGCAAGCTCGGCGACGTGATGAACGAATCGATCGCCGCCGCGCTGTCGGTCGTGCGCTCGCGCGCGAAGCAGCTCGGCATCGCGCCGGACTTCTACCAGAAGACCGACATCCACATTCACTTGCCGGAAGGTGCGACACCCAAGGACGGTCCGTCCGCGGGCGCCGCGGTGACCACAGCGATGGTGTCGATGCTGACCGGCATTCCGGTGCGCTGCGACGTGGCGATGACGGGCGAGATCACGCTGCGCGGCGAGGTGCTGCCGATCGGCGGCCTCAAGGAGAAGCTGCTCGCCGCGGGCCGCGGTGGCGTGAAGACCGTGCTGATCCCCGAGGAGAATGTCAAGGACCTGGCGGAAGTGCCCGACGAGATCAAGAACCGCATCGACATCCAGCCGGTGCGCTGGATCGAGCAGGTGCTGGAGCACGCGCTCGAATCGCACCCGGTGCCTGCTGTCGATGACAAGGACAAGCCGGAAGCGCCGGTGCCGCCGCCGCCCGCGAGCGACGAGCAGGCGACGCTGATCAAGCACTGACCGCAACGCAGCATCCGCACGTGACCGGCGCCTCTTGCGGCGCCGGTTTTTTTTTGGCGCCGCGATGTTGTCGGCGCGCCTTGACACCGGGAAATTGCGGGCGCTATATAGACACGCGCGCCGTCCGGCACGCCTCGTCCAATCCGGTTGCCGAGCTTGACGCGGCGCGCCTTCGCGCGGTGCCGGCGCGGCGACTCCTTCACGCGAAAGGGGAACATCCGTGAACAAGAACGACCTGATCGACGCGATCGCGAGGCACGCCGACATCTCCAAGGCCGCCGCCGGACGCGCGCTCGATGCGACGATCGATTCGATCGGCGCCTCGCTGGCGAAGGGCGACATGGTGACGCTGGTGGGGTTCGGCTCGTTCTACGTCGGCAAGCGCACCGCGCGCAGCGGCCGCAATCCGCGCACCGGCGCGACGATCAGGATCAGCGCAGCCAAGGTGCCGAAGTTCCGCGCTGGCAAAGCCTTGAAGGATGCGCTAAACTAGCGCGCTTTTTGCAGGAGCGGTCGGACGGCCCGGCAAGGCGAGCGGCAACGGCAACATCGGGTGCTTAGCTCAGCTGGTAGAGCGTCGCCCTTACAAGGCGAATGTCGGCGGTTCGATCCCGTCAGCACCCACCAGTCACGCCGTGCAGCGGCTCGCGCGATGAACGTCGTGCGCGCGGCGGCCGCCGCGACATGGATGCGCCAAGGAGTGGTAGTTCAGTTGGTTAGAATACCGGCCTGTCACGCCGGGGGTCGCGGGTTCGAGTCCCGTCCACTCCGCCAACTCTTTGCCAGGGCGAACACGAGTTCGCCCTTTTCGTTCACGACGGGACCATGTTCGATTTCATCGACAAGCACAAGCGGTTGGCGCAGATCGTGCTGGCCATCATCGGCCTCACGTTCGTGTTCTTCGGCACGTACAGCTATTTCCAGCGCGCCGCCGGCGTGCCGGATGTCGCCACGGTGGGCAAGCAGAAGATCTCGCAGCGGGACTTCGACGACCTGCTGCGCGACCAGCAGGACCGCATGCGCCAGTCGCTCGGCGCCAACTACGATCCGGCGATGTTCGACAATCCCGAGGTGCGCTATGCGCTGGTCGAGCAGCTCGTCAATCAGAAGCTCCTCGAGAACGAGGCGCGCACCGACAAGCTGCGCGTTTCCGACCAGCAGCTGACGCAGTTCATCGCCTCGCTGCCGCCATTCCAGGACGACGGCCACTTCTCGCCCGAGCGCTACAAGCTGGTGCTCGCCGGGCAGAACATGTCGCCGCAGATGTTCGAGCAGAAGCTGCGCGGCGACCTGACGCTGGCTCCGCTGCAGGAGCCGATCGCCGGGAGCAACATCGTCGCCGCCGCCTCGGCGCGACGCTATCTGTCCCTGCTCGAGGAGAAGCGCGAGGTCGCGGTCGCCACGGTCGACGCCGAGGCGTTCGCCAAGGACGTGCACGTCGACGACGCCGCGATCACGAATTTCTACAACAGCAACAAGACCGCGCTCGAAACGCCCGAGCAGGCGAAGATCGAGTACATCCTGCTGTCGCCGGATTCGCTGGCATCCAAGGTCAGCGTCACGCCCGAAGAGGTGAAGGCGCAATACGACCAGAACATCGCGCAATACGGACAGCCGGAAGAGCGCTCGGCGGCGCACATCCTCGTCGCCGTCAAGCCCGACGCCAGCGAGGCCGACAAGGCTGCCGCCAAGAAGAAGGCCGACGACCTCGCCGCCAAGGCGCGCGCGCATCCGGACCAGTTCGCGGCGCTGGCGAAGGCGAATTCCGACGATCCGGGTTCGGCCGCGGCGGGCGGCGACCTCGGCAGCTTCACCCACGATGCGATGGTGAAGCCGTTCGCCGACGCGGTGTTCGCGGCGAAGACCGGCGACATCCTCGGGCCGGTGCAGAGCGACTTCGGCTATCACGTCATCAAGGTCGGCGCGATCAAGCCGTCGCAGGCCAAGCCGCTCGACGCCGTCAGGGGCGAGATCGAGGCCGCGCTGAAGAAGGCCAAGGCGCAAAAGCTCTTCGTCGACAATGCCGACAAGTTCCAGAACCTCGTCTACGAGCAAGCCGATTCGCTGGCCGGCGTCGGCAAGGCGCTGGGCGTCGACGTCACCACCACGCCGCTCGTCACCCGCGCCCAGGTGCAGGCGATCGCGCAGGGCAATGCCAAGTTCGTCGCCGCGCTGTTCGCGCCGGAATCGGTGGCGTCGAAGCGCAACACCGACGCCATGGAAATCGCGCCGAACACGATGATCGCCGGCCGCATCATCGACTACAAGCCGGCGGCAGTGCGTCCGCTGGCCGAGGTCCGCGACCAGATCCGCAGCGAGATCGTGCGCCGCGAAGCGAGCGCGCTGGCGATCAAGGCCGGTACCGACAAGCTGGCCGCGCTGGAATCCGGCAAGAGCGAGAAGGGCGCCGGGCTGACGTTCGGCAAGCCGGCGGAAGTGATGCGCACGCAGTCGGCGCCGGAATTCACGCCGGCATCGCTGCTGAAGGTGTTCGCGGTCGATCCGCAGAAGCTGCCGGGTTTCGTCGGCCTGCCCAACGCGCGCGGCGGTTTCTCGATCTACCGCGTGAGCAAGGTGACCACCCCCGACAAGCTCGACGATGCGCGCATCAAGCTCGCCGGTCAGCGCATGGGTGAGCAGGTGGGACGCGAACTCCTCGCCGCGTATCTCGCGGGGCTCAAGGCGCACACCGAAGTGACGATCAACCAGGCAGCGCTGGAGAAGAAGGCCGAGCAGCAGCCGCAGTGACGCCGGCCCGGCGGGGGCGTCAGGTGGTGGACTCGCCGCAGTACTTCTTTTCGGCGTCGAGCTCCTTGGTCATTTCCGCCGCGCGCTCCTTCTCGTCGAGGATCACGCGCGCGCCGCTGGCGTCGTAACGGAACACGGGCTTGCCCTCGCGCATGTCCTTGAGGTGCCCGCGGACCACGAGGCAGAGGTCGCGCCGCTGCGCGCTGCCCTGGCGCGCCTTTTCCGCCTTGACGTCGGCATCGGTGCGGTCCTTCTGGCGCTTCTGCAGCTCGAGGTCCTTCTGCGCCATGTCCTTCACCGCGTTCGGATTGGACGGCGGCGCCGCGGGACCGATCATTTCCGATTTGACGTTCCCCGGCGGCGGCTGGTCGGAGTAGACGACGTGGCCGTTGGCGTCGGTCCACTTGTACGTCGCTGCGCCCGCGAAACCCGAGGCGAGGCCGGCGCAAAGCGCCAGCGCGACGCCGAGCGCGCGTGCGCGCGTCGCGCACGCGCGGCGCGGAACAGCGGGAGACATCACGGCGAAGCGTGGCATGGCGAGCCTTCTGACGTCGACGCTGCACGGTACCGCAAGCGTTGCGCGCGCGTCAACGCGAGGGCGACAGGCGTGCCCGCCGGGCGTGTGAACGTCGTTGCATCGGCGCACATGCGTGCCGCGACGGGCGGCTCCTGGCGACCCCGCGTGTATAATCCATTTTTGCGCAGGGGGGTCCACCAAAACATGCGTGTCGTCCGCAAAGCGCTCACTTTCGACGACGTCCTGCTCGTCCCCGCACACTCCTCCGTCGTTCCCCGCGACGTCGACCTCGCGACCCAACTCACCCGCACCATCCGTCTCAACGTGCCGCTGCTGTCGGCAGCGATGGACACGGTGACCGAAGCGCGGCTGGCCATCGCGATCGCCCAGGAAGGCGGCATGGGGATCGTGCACAAGAACATGACGCCGGCGCGCCAGGCCGCCGAGGTCGCCAAGGTCAAGCGCTTCGAGAGCGGCGTGGTCAAGGATCCGATCACCATCCCGCCGACGATGAGCGTGCGCGACGTCGTCGCGCTGACGCGCGCGCACCGCATCTCGGGTCTGCCGGTGGTCGACGCCGGTCGCGTGGTCGGCATCGTCACCAACCGCGACCTGCGCTTCGAGAGCAACCTCGACCAGCCGGTGTCGGCGATCATGACGCCGGCGGCGCGCCTCGTCACCGTGGCCGAAGGCACCGACCTCGACACCGCCAAGACGCTGATGCACCGTCACCGCCTCGAGCGGGTGCTGGTGATCAACGACGCGCGCGAGCTGCGCGGGCTCATCACGGTCAAGGACATCCAGAAGGCCACCGAGCATCCGCTCGCGTGCAAGGACGAGCTCGGCCGCCTGCGTGCCGGCGCGGCGGTCGGCACCGGCGCCGACACCGACGAGCGCGTCGAGCTGCTGGTCGCCGCCGGCGTCGACGTGCTGGTGGTCGACACGTCGCACGGGCATTCGCAGGGCGTGCTCGACCGCGTCGCGGCGATCAAGCAGCGGCATCCGCAGCTGCAGGTGGTCGGCGGCAACATCGCCACCGCCGACGGCGCCAAGGCGCTTGCCGATCACGGCGCCGACGCCGTCAAGGTGGGCATCGGTCCGGGCTCGATCTGCACCACGCGCATCGTCGCCGGCGTGGGCGTGCCGCAGATCGCGGCGATCCAGTTCGCGCTCGACGGCGCGGCGCGCGCCGGCATCCCGTTGATCGCCGATGGCGGCATCCGCTATTCCGGCGATATCGGCAAGGCGATCGCGGCGGGCGCGTCGTGCGTGATGATGGGCAGCCTGTTCGCCGGCACCGAGGAATCGCCCGGCGAGATCGAGCTCTACCAGGGCCGCTCGTACAAGAGCTATCGCGGCATGGGCTCGCTCGGCGCGATGCAGCAGGGCAGCTCCGACCGCTACTTCCAGGACGCCGAGGGCGAGGGCGCCGCCGAGAAGCTGGTACCGGAAGGCATCGAGGGCCGCGTGCCGTACAAGGGTCCGCTGGCGGCGGTCATCCACCAGATGATGGGCGGGTTGCGGGCGACGATGGGCTATTGCGGCTGCGCGACCATCGACGCGCTGCGCACGCGAGCCGAGTTCGTCGAGATCACGTCGGCCGGCGTGCGCGAGTCGCACGTGCACGACGTCACGATCGTCAAGGAAGCGCCCAACTACCGCACCGAATGACCGCGTCGATCGCCCCGTCCCACGACAGGATCCTGATCCTCGATTTCGGTTCGCAAGTCACGCAGCTCATCGCGCGCCGCCTGCGCGAGACCGAGGTCTACTGCGAGATCCATCCGCACGACGTGTCCGACGCGATCGTGCGCGGATTCGCCCCGCGCGGCGTGATCCTGTCGGGCAGCCACCTGAGCGCGTACGAAGCCGATGCGGGTCGCGCGCCGCCGGCGGTGTTCGAGCTCGGCGTGCCGGTGCTCGGCATCTGCTACGGCATGCAGACGATGGCGCAGCAGCTCGGCGGCCGCGTCGAGGCTCACCGCCAGCGCGAGTTCGGCTACGCCGAGATGCGCGCACGCGGCCATTCGGCGCTGTTCGACGGCATCGAGGACCGGCGCAACGCCGAGGGCCATGGACTGCTCGACGTGTGGATGAGCCACGGCGACAAGGTCACCGAGTTGCCGCCCGGATTCAAGGTGATCGGCAGCTCGGAAACCTGCGCGATGGCGGCGATGGCCGACGAGTCGCGCCGATTCTATGCGGTGCAGTTCCATCCCGAGGTCACGCACACGACGATGGGCGCGGCGATCCTCGCGCGCTTCGCCCACGAGATCTGCGGCTGCGGCCACGACTGGAACATGCACGATTTCGTCGAGGAGGCGGTATCGCGCATCCGCGCACAGGCGCGTGACGGCGACGTGCTGCTGGGATTGTCGGGCGGCGTCGATTCGTCGGTGGCGGCGGCGCTGATCCACAAGGCGATCGGCGACCGACTGACGTGCGTGTTCGTCGACCACGGGCTCCTGCGCCAGGACGAAGCGACGCAGGTGATGGACACGTTCTCGCGCAACCTCGGCGTGCGCGTGGTTCACGTCGACGCCGCTGACGAATTCCTGACGGCGTTGCAGGGCGTCGACGACCCCGAGGCCAAGCGCAAGATCATCGGCAAGCTGTTCGTCGACGTGTTCGAGCGCGAGGCGGCGAAGCTGCCGGCGGTACGCTGGCTGGCGCAGGGCACCATCTATCCGGACGTCATCGAGAGCGCGGGCGCCGGACGCAAGGCACGCACGATCAAGTCGCATCACAACGTCGGCGGCCTGCCGGAGACGCTGAAGCTGAAGCTCCTCGAGCCGCTGCGCGAGCTGTTCAAGGACGAGGTGCGCAAGCTCGGGCTCGAGCTCGGCCTGCCGCGGACGATGGTCGACCGCCATCCGTTCCCGGGCCCGGGGCTCGGGGTGCGCATCCTCGGCGCGGTGACGCGGCAGGCAGCCGACCTGCTGCGGCGTGCCGACGCGATCTTCATCGAGGAACTGCGTGCGGCGCATCACGACGGCGTATCGTGGTACGACCGCACGTCGCAGGCGTTCGCCGTGTTCCTGCCGGTGCGCTCCGTGGGGGTGATGGGCGACGGACGCACCTACGAGAACGCGGTGGCGTTGCGTTGCGTGGAGACCACCGACTTCATGACCGCGCGCTGGGCGCCGTTGCCGCACGAATTGCTGGCGCGGATCAGCAACCGCATCACCAACGAGGTACGCGGCATCAACCGCGTCGTCTACGACATCTCGAGCAAGCCGCCGGCGACGATCGAGTGGGAATAGCCGCGCCGGGGTTTTGCACGCGGGAACAGGTTGCTTCCCGCAATGGACCTGATGATGGGTGCAGACAAGACCATGACCAATAAGGCCCGCACCGGCGTCCCCGGCCTCGACGACATCCTCGCCGGCGGATTTTCGCCTGGCCACGTGTTCCTGCTGGAAGGCCATCCCGGCACCGGCAAGACGACGATTGCGCTGCGCTTCCTCCTCCAGGGCGCGCAGGACGGCGAGCGCGGTCTCTACGTCACGCTGTCCGAGACCGAAGCCGAGCTGCGCGATGGCGCCGCCTCCCACGGCTGGACGATCGACGGCAATGTCGAGGTGTTCGAGCTCGTGCCGCCGGAGAGCCTGCTCGATGCCGACCAGCAGCAGAGCCTGCTCTACTCGTCCGACCTCGAGCTCGGCGAAGTCGCGCGGATGATCTTCGACACGTTCGAGCGCGTGCGGCCGCAACGCGTGGTGATCGACAGCCTGTCGGAAATCCGCCTGCTGGCGCAAAGCTCGCTGCGCTACCGCCGCCAGATACTGGCGCTCAAGCATTATTTCTCGCGTCACGGCGCGACCGTCCTGATGCTCGACGACCGCACGTCGGAGAGCGCCGACAAGACCGCGCACAGCGTCGTGCACGGCGTCATCCAGCTCGAGGAGCTGGCGCCCGACTACGGCGCCGAGCGACGCCGGCTGCGCGTGTCGAAATACCGCGGACAGGCCGTGCGCGGCGGCTACCATGATTTCACGATCAAGACAGGTGGGGTCCACGTGTTTCCGCGGCTGGTGGCGGCCGAACATCGCCGGTCATTCAAGCGCGACCAGATCAAGAGCGACGTCGATGAGCTCGATGCGCTGCTCGGCGGCGGCATCGAGCGCGGCTCGAGCACGCTGATCCTGGGGCCCGCGGGCACGGGCAAGAGCACGTTCGCGCTGCAATTCGTCGCCGCGGAAGTCCGGCGCGGCGGCAAGGCGGCGATCTTCGCCTTCGACGAGGAGCTCGGCCTGCTGTTCGACCGCACCAAGACGATGGGCTTCGACCTGGAGGGCATGCGCGCCAGCGGCGCGCTGCACATCGAGCAGCTCGATGCCGCAGAGCTGTCGCCCGGCGAATTCGCTCAGCGCGTGCGCGACGTTGTGCGCCGCATGGAAGTGAGCACGGTAGTGATCGACAGCCTCAACGGCTACCAGGCCGCGATGCCCGAAGAGAACGCGCTCATCCTCCACATCCACGAGCTGATCCAGTACCTGAACCGCCAGGGCGCCAACACGTTCCTCACCGTGGCGCAGCACGGCCTCGTCGGCGACATGAAGGCGCCCGTCGACGTCACCTATCTCGCCGATACCGTCATCCTGCTGCGCTATTTCGAGGCGCTCGGCAAAGTCCGGCGCGCAGTGTCGATCATCAAGAAGCGCACGGGGAGCCACGAGGACACGATCCGCGAATTCCGCATCGGATCGAACGGCCTCAGCCTCGGCATTCCGCTCACGGAATTTCAAGGGATTCTGCGCGGTGTGCCGCTGTTCGTGGGCGGCGCCAATCCGCTGCTGCAGCATGGCGACCCCCGGAACCTCGGGTCCTGATTCGCGCCGCGCACCTGCGGCCATTGTCTTCGCGCCGATGGGACGCGACGCGGCGGTGGCCTGCGGCCTGCTGCGCGAAGGCGGCATCGAAGCGTCGGTCGCCGCCGACTTCGCCGCGTTCGAGCGCGCGCTGGCCGGCGATCCGGGCTTCGTCGTGGTCACCGAGGAGGCATTGTGGGATGCCGACCTCGGCGGCATCGCCGCGTGGGTCCAGGCGCAGCCGGCGTGGTCGGATCTGCCGATCATCGTGCTCACGCGGCGCGGCGGCGGGCCCGAGCGCAATCCGCAGGCGATGAACCTGTCGGAACGTCTCGGCAACGTCACGTTCCTCGAGCGCCCGTTCCATCCGACGACTTTCGTCAGCGTCGCGCGCACCGCCATCAAGGCGCGCGAGCGCCAATACGAAGCGCGTGCGCGCATGGAGCAGCTGCACGAAGGCGAGCAGCGGCTGCGCACCGCGCTGCGCGCGGGCCGGCTCGGCTCGTGGGTGCTCGATGTCGAGACCGGCGCGCTCGACGCATCGCCGACCTGCATGGCGCTGTTCGGGCATGACGAAGGCGCGCCGATGTCGCGTGACACGCTGCTCGACATCGTGCACGCGGACGACCGGCTTCGCGTGCGCGACGCGCTGAAACAGGCGATCGACAGCGGTGCGGACTATGCGATCGAGCACCGCAACGTGTGGCCGGACGGCAGCGTGCATTGGGCCGAGTTCCGCGCGCGCCTGGTGCGCGACGCCGGCGGCCTGCGCGCGCGCCTGGTCGGCGTGGCGTCCGACATCACCGATCGCAAGACGGCGGAAGAGGCGCTGCGCCGGATCAACGAGACGCTGGAAGAACGCGTCGTCGCGCGCACGCGGGAACTCGAGACGGCGCATGCCGCCGTGCTGGGCGAGATCGAGCAGAGGGAACGCGCCGAGCGGCAGCTGCGCCAGGCGCAGAAAATGGAAACCATCGGCCAGCTCACCGGGGGCGTTGCGCACGATTTCAACAACCTGCTGATGGCCGTGATGGGCAACCTCGACCTGCTGCGCAAGCGGGTGGCCGGCGACGAGCGATCGGTGCGTCTCATCGACGGTGCGCTGCAGGGCGCGCAGCGCGGCGCCACGCTGACGCAACGGTTGCTGGCGTTCGCGCATCGCCAGGATCTCAAGGTCGAGCCCGGCAACCTCGCGGACCTCGTGCGCGGCATGGCCGATCTCATCGAGCGCTCGGTTGGTGCACGAGTCGATCTGCGGATGCAGTTGCCGGCGACAGTGCCGCTCGTCCTGCTCGACACGAACCAGATCGAGCTCGCGGTGCTCAATCTCGTCGTCAATGCGCGCGACGCGATGCCGGAAGGCGGCACGCTCACGATCGCCGTCGACGCAGTCGAGGCGCGCGACGACACCGAGCTCGCACCGGGCCGGTATGTGCGGCTGGTCGTCGCCGACACCGGCCACGGCATGGACGCCGAGACCTTGCGCAAGGCCACCGAGCCGTTCTTCTCGACCAAGGAGCCGGGCAAGGGCACCGGGCTCGGGCTGTCGATGATCCACGGCCTCGCCGTGCAGATGCACGGCGCGCTGCGCCTGGCGAGCGAAGTCGGGCATGGCACGCGTGCGGAAGTGTGGCTGCCGGTCACCACCGGCGCGGCGCTGCCCGACAAGCCCGTCAACGCGCCTGCGGCCAGGACATTGGCACGGCGGATGACGGTGCTCGTCGTCGACGACGACGCACTGATCGCCACGAGCACTGCCAGCATGCTCGAGGATCTCGGCCACGGGGTCCTCGAGGCCACGTCCGGCACCGATGCGCTCGACATCCTGCGGCGCGGCGAAGGGGTCGATTTCGTCGTCACCGATTATTCGATGCCGGGGATGAACGGCCTGCAGTTCGCCGCCGCCGCGCGCCGGATGCGCCCGGACCTGCCGATCCTGCTCGTTTCCGGCTATGCGGATTTGCCGCGCGATTCGGGAATCGACGTCCCGCGCATCGGCAAGCCCTATCGCCAGGCCGAGCTGGCCGCGGAAATCGAGCGGATACTCCGCATGCAGGGCGGTGTGCCGGGCCATCCGCCGCAGACGCGTACCATGGCGGGCGCGAAACCATGAACGTCACACCGAGCATTCTGGTCAAGGGAACGATGCCATACCGCCGGCAATGCGCGCACGCGCCGTGAGCGCAAGGTCCAACTTCGGCAGTGGCACCCCGTGGGAGCCGATCGTCGGCTATTCGCGCGCGGTCCGGATCGGCAGCCACGTGTTCGTCTCCGGCACCACCGCCACCGACCACGCCGGCAACATCGTCGGTGCCGGCGATGCCTACGCGCAGGCGCGCCAGGCGATCGCCAACATCGCAACGGCGCTGGCGCGCGCCGGCGGCTCGCTCGACGACGTCGTGCGCACGCGGATCTTCGTCGTCGACATCGACCAGTGGGAAGCGGTCGGGCGCGCGCATGGCGAGGCGTTCGCCGCCATCCGTCCGGCGTGCACGATGGTCGAGGTGTCGCGGCTCATCGCCCCGGAAATCCTGGTGGAGATCGAGGCCGACGCGGTGATCGGGCAGGGCGATGGCGAATAAGCCGGGGAAGGCGGCCAAGCCGGCGGCAAATGCCAAGGCCGCCGCGCCAAGATCGTCCACAGCCGCCACCGTCGGGCCGCACCGGCGCTTCCTCAGCCGCGTCGTTTCCGGGGCCAAGGTCGCCGCCCTGCTGCTTGCCGGCACGCTGACCAGCGGTGTGCTGGGCTATCACTTCATCGCGCATCTGACGTGGCTGATCGCGTTCCACCAGGCATCGCTGCTGCTCTCCGGCATGGGGCCCGTGGTCACCGATCTGTCGAATCCCGGCCGGGTGTTCGAGAGCCTCTATTCGCTGTTCTGCGGCGTGATGCTGCTGGGCTCGACCGGCATCCTGTTCACGCCATTCATCCATCGCCTGCTGCACGCATTCCATGTCGAGGACAGCGTCAACGACAAGTGACGTCGCGGAGGCGGCGTCCGCCGACGAAGGTGCGATGGGCGAGGCGCTCGCGCTCGCGCGCGCCGCCGCGGCACGTGGCGAAGTTCCCGTGGGCGCCGTCGTCGTGCGCGATGGCGCGATCGTCGGCCGTGGCGGCAACGCGCCGATCGCGCACAACGATCCGACCGCCCATGCCGAGATCGCCGCGTTGCGCGACGCCGCGCGCGCCCTCGGCAACTACCGGCTCGCCGGCTGCACGCTCTACACGACGCTGGAGCCCTGTGCGATGTGCGCCGGCGCGATGCTGCACGCGCGCATCGCGCGCGTCGTGTTCGGCGCGCGCGATCCCAAGACCGGTGCCGCAGGCTCGGTGATCGACCTGTTCGCCGAGCCGCGCCTCAACCATCATGCGACAGTGACGGGCGGCGTGCGCGACGCCGAATGCGCGGCGCTGCTGTCCGGCTTCTTCGCGGCGCGGCGATGACGATCGACTTCGGCATCTACGCGCCGGCGGGCTTTGCCACCGATCCCGCAGCGGTGGCGCGTGCCGCGCAAAAACTGCGCGAACTGGGACACGCGGTCGTCGTCGACGACGCCGCCACGGCGCGCTGGCAGCGCTTCGCCGGCACCGATGACGAACGCCTGGCGGCGGTCGCACGCATCGCCGCGCGCGACGACGTCGACGTCGCGCTCGCCGTGCGCGGCGGCTATGGCTGGACGCGGCTCCTCGCGCGCATCGATTTCGCGCGGCTCGCACAGTCCGGCAAGCGCTGGCTCGGCCACTCGGACTTCACCGCGTTCCAGCTGGCCGCGCTCGCCGCTACCGGCATGAAGTCGTTCGCCGGTCCGATGGCGGCGTACGACTTCGGCGCCGTCGCGCCGTCGGCGTACACGCTCCAGCAATGCTTCGCCGTCCTCGAGAATCCAGGCCACGCTTTCGATTGCGCGCTCGACGGGCCGGACATCGACACCGCGGGCACGCTGTGGGGCGGCAATCTCGCGCTGGTCGCGTCGCTGTGCGGCACGCCCTGGCTGCCGGCGATCGACGGCGGCATCCTCTTTCTGGAGGACGTCGCCGAGCATCCGTACCGCGTCGAGCGGATGCTCTACCAGCTGCACCATGCGGGCATTCTCGCGCGCCAGCGCGCAGTGCTGCTGGGCGCGTTCACCGAATACACGCTCAATGCCAACGACGGCCAATACGATTTCGCGGCGATGGTGGCGCACATGCGCGGCGTGACGCCGACCCCGATCCATACCGGACTGCCATTCGGCCACGTGCGCGACAAGGTGACGCTGCCCGTGGGCGGGCGCGCGGCGCTGACGGTGCGCGACGGTGCGGCGCGCATCGTGCTTTCGGACTACGCATGAGCGGACCGGCATTCGGCGTGCGCGCGACCTGCTGGCAAGATGACGAACCGGCATTGCGCGCGGTGCGCGAGGCGGTGTTCGTGGTCGAGCAGGGCATTCCGCCGGCACTCGAATGGGACGCGGACGACGCCTGCAGCGTCCACGTCCTCGCCGAGGCCGCCGATGGCGCGCCGATCGGCTGCGCGCGCCTGTTGCCGGAAGGCTCGATCGGCCGGGTCGCCGTGCTCGCGCATTGGCGCGGACGTGGCGTCGGCGACGCGATGATGCGTGCGCTGCTCGAGCGCGCGCACGCGGCAGGCCACGCGCGCGTGTCGCTGCACTCGCAGGTGCAGGCCTGCGCGTTCTATGCGCGACTGGGCTTCGCTGCCGTGGGCGACGCCTACGACGAGGCCGGCATCGCGCACCAGACGATGGTCCGCGAGTTCACAGCAGGCCGGGCGTAGCCGGGTCGCCGGCGTGGCGCTCCGCGCATTCGATGCTGCTCGCGGGCGCGCTCGCCGCCGTCAACTGCGCACGGCGATGGCGAAGCGCTCGGTGATCTCGTCGATCAGCGTGGCGTGGCTGTCGAAGCGGCGTTCCACGAATGTCGCGGTGCCGTCGTGCGCGATGGTGAGGAGCGTGGACGCGCGCGTGCCATAGTCGGGATCGACGATGAAGGGCGCCGACACCAGGCGCTCGCGCGCGATCGGCAAACCGGTGTGCGGCAGCTCGGCGTCCGGCGCCGGCGCGCGGTCGGCGAGCGCCTGCCACAGGCGCTCGGCATCGTCGCTGGCGTCGGCGCACCAGCGCTCGACGGCCCCGCGCAGGCGCAGGACCTTGGGCCACGGGGCGTCGAGCGCACCGTTGGACAACGCATGCACGCCGTTGCCGAGCGCGACCACCCCCGGCCGCCGGTTCGAGAAGTGGAACGCCGCGTGCGGCTCGCCGGCGACGATGTTGAAGCCGTTGTAGCGATCGCCGTCGCGTGCGACGCGGGCGCAAGCCATGGCGATGTCCTCGGGGTCGCGCAGGATGGCGAGCGGCAGCTCGCCGCGCGAGCGCAGCGCAGGGTCATTGCGCCCCGGCTCGCGGAAGTTGGTGACGAGCGCGAAGCGTCCGCTGCGCGTGACGCCGAACCAGGTGCCACCGGCACGCTCGTCGCGGCCCGCGAACACGCCGTCCCGCCACCAGTGGGCGGCGGCCGCCGGGCGCGCGTGGTACTCGTCGCGATTGGCGGCGATCACCAGCGCGTGACGCGGATGCGCGGCGAGCGCGACAGCAGCGAGGCACATCGTCGGCGCGTCCCTAGTTCTCGAGCTTGCCCGCCGCACAGAAACACTCGACGTGGCGGCCGCCGTCGGCGAACTGTGCGGCGGCGTGGTCGGCGACGGCGCGCGCGAGACGGCGCTCGAACGCGCGCCGGTCGTCGATGTCGTCGTACACCTCGAGCCACGTCGAGGCATCGTCGGCGCGCTCGAACAGCCGGCCGGCGACCCCCGTGCTCATCGCCACGTCGAGCATCATCGCCGTGATCGCTGCGCGGGCGCAGGCCGGATCGCCGGCGAGGCGGTACCAGACGTAGTAGTGATGGTCGCGCGTGGTCACAGCCGGACGCGGTCGTTGTCGAGCGCCGGAACGGCGTACGGCAGCGCGCGTGGCGCCAGCGCGAGACCGTCGGCGAAGAGCGCGGCATCACCGGCGTCGAGGCGGGTCACGGCGAGCAGATCGATGCCGCCCGCGGGCGAGGGCGCGGCGTTGACCACCGTGCCCACGCGCTCGTCGCGGCCGGCACTCGACAGCGGCGTGCCGGCGGCGATGCCGGGGGCGTCGGCGTGGAACGCGCGCAGGCGCTCCTTGAGGCGACCGAGATATTGCATGCGCGCGATGATCTCCTGGCCGGGATAGCAGCCCTTGCGGAAGTCGACGCCGCCGACCAGCTCGAAGTTGGCGCCTTGCGCGATCAGGAGGTCGCTCGTGGCCTGCGTCACCTGCGGCACGCCGGCGCGCACACCGGCCCATGCCCAGACCGACTCGTCCGCCTCGGGCAGCGCCGCCACCGCCGCTGGCAGGCCGGCGTCGCAGTCGACCAGGAAGCGCCCGTCCGGCAGCGCCAGCACGTCCGCCATGTCGACGCGCGTCGATTTCCACGGCGCCGGCAGCGCGATGCCCTGGCGATCGAGGGCCGCGCGCGCATCGGCGCCGACGACGCCCCACAGTGGCGGCGCGGCGATCGCGATCGTCACTTTGGAGCGCAGCACGTACATCGCGAGGCGCTTGTGGATCGCCGGCGCGAGGTCGGCAGCGAGCAGCAGCGTCACGCGCAGCGGCTCGCGGTGCCAGGCGATCAGGGTCGCGAGCATCCGGCCCTTGGCCGAGTTGTAGCTCGCGTAATGCGCGGCGCCGACCGCAAGGGCCTTGACGTCGTTCGACAGCTGGCCGTGCAGGAACTCGAGGGCATCGGCGCCGGCGACGTCGAGGGCTGAAAGCCCGGCGAGGCGGGCGCGGACGGGGGCGCCAGGGAGTGGTGCGAAGGGAAGGGGGGCGCTCATGCGGTGCCGGATCGTGGCTCAGTGAATCAAAACCGTGCTAGAATAGCAAGTTAGCTCGCATTCGTAGTCATGGTGGCAGCGCCCCGGCCCAGCGGCCGAGGCATGTCCCCAGATGCGGCGCCCGGCGGGGTGAATCAATCCCGTGCGGTTGCCGGCGAACGCGGGAAAATCCGCACATCGCGCAGGTTCAGGGTGTCTGCCGCCCGCAAGGGCACGCCGATCATCGCTGCCGATGGAGGTCAACCAACCCTGACGAGGAGTCAACGAGCATGTCCGTCACGATGCGCCAAATGCTGGAGGCCGGCGTCCACTTCGGCCACCAGACCCGTTACTGGAACCCGCGCATGGCCGAGTACATCTTCGGCCATCGCAACAAGATCCACATCGTCAATCTCGAGAAGACTCTCGAGAAGTACAACGATGCGATGAAGTACGTGCGCCAGCTCGCCGCGCGCAAGGGCACGATCCTGTTCGTCGGCACCAAGCGCCAGGCGCGCGAGATCATCGCCGAGGAGGCGCAGCGCGCCGGCATGCCGTACGTCGACCATCGCTGGCTCGGCGGCATGCTCACCAACTTCAAGACCGTCAAGGCGTCGATCAAGCGTCTGAAGGATCTGGAGACGATGGCCGGCGACGGCACGTTCGAGCGGATGCCGAAGCGCGAGGCGCTGTCGCACAAGCGCGAGCAGACCAAGCTCACCGAGTCACTCGGCGGCATCAAGGACCTGACGGCGCTGCCGGACGCGATGTTCGTGATCGACGTCGGCTTTCACAAGATCGCGGTCACCGAGGCGAAGAAGCTCGGCATCCCGGTGGTGGCCGTGGTCGACACCAACCATTCGCCGGAGGGCATCGCCCACGTGATCCCGGGCAACGACGATTCCAGCCGCGCGATCCGCCTCTACGCGCGCGGCGTCGCCGACGCGGTGCTCGAAGGCAGGAGCCAGGCGGTGCAGGAGATCGTGCAGGCCGGCGACGAATTCGTCGAGGTGAAGGACGACGCCGCGGCGTGACGTGCCTCCCCTCGGCATTGCAGTGAATACGAGGGGGCCCTTGCCCCCTTGTTTTTGTCCGTGGCGGCGCGAGATGCGCAGCGCACGGACACGCCCGCAAGGGGCGGAACCGGACAACTGGAGTCGAGCATGGCGGACATTTCCGCGAGCATGGTGATGGACCTGCGCCAGCGCACCGGGCTGGGCATGATGGAATGCAAGAAGGCGCTGACCGAGGCCGGCGGCGACATGGCGAAGGCCGAGGACCTGCTGCGCATCAAGTCGGGCGCCAAGGCGTCCAAGGCATCGGCACGGGTCGCCGCCGAGGGCGTTATCGGCCTGTACGTGGCGGCCGACGGCAAGACCGGCGCGATCGTCGAGGTCAATTGCGAGACGGACTTCGTGTCGCGCAACGAGGAATTCAAGGCGTTCGCCAATGAGATCGCCGCCCGCGTCGCGCGCGACGATCCCGCCGACGTCGCCGCGCTGGCGGCGACCACGCTCGACGCCGGCGACACCGTCGAGGCGCGGCGCGTGGCGCTGGTGCAGAAGATCGGCGAGAACCTCGCGATCCGCCGCTTCGTGCGCCGCGCCGCAGCGGGCCGACTCGCGTCGTACGTGCACGGCACGAAGATCGGCGTGCTGGTCGACGTGTCGGGCGGCGACGGCGCGCTCGGCAAGGATCTCGCGATGCACATCGCGGCATCGAAGCCGCTGGCCGTCGACCGCCACGGCGTGCCGGCGGCCACCGTGGCGCACGAGCGCAGCATCGCCAAGGCGCGCGCCGACGAGTCGGGCAAGCCGGCCAACATCATCGACAAGATGGTCGAAGGCGCGGTGGCCAAGTTCCTCGCCGAGGTGGCGCTCCTCGCGCAGCCGTTCGTCAAGGGCGACGGCAAGGAGACCGTGGGTGACGTCGCGAAGCAAGCCGGCGCGACGGTCAACGGCTTCACGCTGTACGTCGTTGGCGAAGGCATCGAGAGGAAGAAGGACGATTTCGCCGCGGAGGTCGCGGCGATGACGCGCGCCTGATCGTGTTTCGAGGGCCGCGGGACCCGATCCCGCGGCCCGGCCACTCACCGCAGCATAGCCGCAAGGAGTGTCGATGAACCCGCCAACCGCCGCGCCCGTCTCGATCGCTCCCGCCGCATCCGCGCCGCCGGCACACGCCGCAGCGGCGGCGGAGCCCGCCTACAAGCGCATCCTGGTCAAGCTCTCGGGCGAGGCGCTGATGGGCGAGGATCCCTACGGCATCAATCGCGCGACCATCGACCGCATCGTCGCCGAGATCGCCGATGTCACGCGCATGGGTGTCGAGACCGCGATCGTCATCGGCGGCGGCAACATCTTCCGCGGCGTCGCGCCGGGCGCGGCCGGCATGGACCGCGCCACCGCCGATTACATGGGCATGCTGGCGACGCTGATGAACGCGCTGGCGCTGCAGGACGCGCTGCGTCGCGGCGGCGTCGAGTCGCGCGTGCAGTCGGCGCTGCGCATCGACCAGGTAGCCGAGCCCTATATCCGCGGCAAGGCGCTGCGCTACCTCGAGGAGCACAAGGTGGTGATCTTCGCCGCCGGCACCGGCAACCCGTTCTTCACCACCGACACCGCCGCTGCGCTGCGCGGCCGCGAGGTCGGCGTCGACATCGTGCTCAAGGCCACCAAGGTCGACGGCGTGTACACCGCCGACCCGCTCAAGGATCCGTCGGCGCGCCGCTACCTGTCGCTGACGTTCGACGAGGCGATCGTCAAGAATCTGAAAGTGATGGATGCCACGGCGCTCGCGCTGTGCCGCGACCAGAACATGCTGCTCAAGGTGTTCTCGATCTTCAAGCCGGGTGCGCTGAAGCGCGTCGTCCTCGGCGAGGACGAGGGCACGCTCGTCCACTGCTGAGCGCGCGCCGCCGGGGTGTCGCCACCATCGGCTGCTGCGCCCCGCAGCGCCGGGCCGCGGCGGGCTAAAATGCGGCTCTCGCGCGCGCGATGGAGGCAAGATGATCAATGACGTCAAGAAATCGGCCGAGCAGAAGATGGCGAAGTCGGTGGAGGCGCTGAAGACCGACCTGTCCAAGGTGCGCACCGGCCGCGCGCACACGGGGCTTCTCGACCACATCCACGTCGACTACTATGGCTCGCCGATGCCGCTCAACCAGGTCGCCAACGTCACGCTGGCCGACGCGCGCACGATCGCCGTGCAGCCGTGGGAGAAGAAGATGATCCCGGTGGTGGAGAAGGCGATCCGCGACAGCGACCTCGGACTCAATCCCGCCACGCAGGGCGATATCGTGCGCGTGCCGATGCCGGCGCTGACCGAAGAGCGCCGCCGCGACCTGATCAAGGTGGTCCGGCATGAGGCAGAGAACGCGCGCGTGGCGATCCGCAACATCCGCCGCGACGCCAACGAGCACCTGAAGAAGCTGCTCAAGGACCACGCGGTTTCCGAGGACGACGAGCGCCACGCGCAGACCGACGTGCAGAAGCTCACCGACCGTTTCATCGCCGAAGTCGACAAGCAGCTCGCGACGAAGGAAGCGGACCTGATGGCGGTCTAGGACCGCCGCCTGCCGCCGACGCTTGCTGGCGTCGCCCATCCCACGCATGTTCACCTCGTCGACTCGCGAGATCCCCATGACGGACGCCATCCCGCGGCACGTCGCGATCATCATGGATGGCAATGGCCGCTGGGCCAAGAAACGCCTGCTGCCGCGCGTGGCCGGGCATCGCAAGGGCGTCGAGGCGGTGCGCGCGACGGTGCGCCACGCGATCGAGCGCGGCGTGCGCTATCTGACGCTGTTCGCGTTCTCGAGCGAGAACTGGCGGCGTCCGGCGGACGAGGTGTCGATCCTCATGGAGCTCTTCATGCGCGCCCTCGAGGACGAGGTCGCCAAGCTGCATCGCAACGAGATCCGCTTCAAGGTCGTCGGCGATCTCGCGCGGTTCACGCCGCGCATCCGCGAGCTGATTGCGAGCGCCGAAGCGTTGACTGCGACGAACACGCAGCTCACGCTGACCATCGCCGCCAATTACGGCGGCCGCTGGGACATCGCGCAGGCGGCGCAGGCGTATTACCGCGCGCATCCGCAGGCGCTTGCGCCGGACGCGTCGCCCGCCGCCGATGCGTTCGCACCCTACCTGGCGATGAGCTTCGCCCCGGAGCCCGACCTTTTCATCCGCACCGGCGGCGAACGTCGCGTCTCGAACTTCCTGCTGTGGCAGCTCGCGTACACCGAGCTGTACTTCACCGACCTCCTGTGGCCTGACTTCGATGCCGCGGCGCTGGATGCTGCCATCGCGTCGTACGCGAAGCGCGAGCGACGCTTCGGCCGCACCAGCGAGCAGCTCGCCGCCGCCAGCGGCACCCTGGGCGTAGGAGGATGAGCGCTGCAGGGCCGCCCCAAAGCGCTGCCCCCCAATGGGGGGAAGCGAGCGAAGCTCGCTACGGGGGGACATCATTCAGCGCTGCAGGGCCGCCCCAAAGCGCTGCCCCCCAATGGGGGGAAGCGAGCGAAGCTCGCTGCGGGGGGACATCATTCAGCGCTGCAGGGCCGCCCCAAAGCGCTGCCCCCCAATGGGGGGAAGCGAGCGAAGCTCGCTACGGGGGGAGATCATGACCGCGCTGGCGAAGCGGGTGGCGACGGCGATCGTGCTGCTCGCGGCGCTGCTTGCGGCGATCTTCCTCCTGCCAACGTCGCTGTTCGCGTGGGTGCTGGTCGCGCTGATGTTGCCGGCGGCATTCGAATGGGCGCGCCTCGCCGGCCTCGCCGCAGGTGCACGCCTTGCCTACGCACTCGGCGTCGGCGCGCTCGCACTGGCGCTGCTGCGGTTGCCCGCCGCGGGCTTTGCCGGCGAATGGCCGCCGCCGCTCCTGATGGCGATCTGCGGTGCGGCGACGCTGTTCTGGATCGTCGTCGCGACGCCGTGGGTGGCCGCAGGCTGGCCGCTGCGGCCGCGCGCCCTCGTGGCGACGATCGGCGCGCTGGTGCTGGTCGCCACGTGGATGGCGCTCGTCACGCTGCACGCGCGCTCGCCGTGGACGCTGCTCGCGGCGATGGGCGTGGTGTTCGTCGCCGACACCGCCGCGTTCTTCGCCGGTCGCCGATTCGGCCGCCGCAAGCTGGCGCCACGGGTGAGTCCGGGCAAGACCTGGGAAGGCGTGTTCGGTGCGCTCGCCGGCGTCGCCGTCTATGCCGCGGCCTGCGCCTGGTGGAGCGTGCCGGCGGCGTCGCACGCGCGCGACGTGGCGACCTGGGTCGGCGTCGCGCTCGTGCTCACCGCCTTCGGCATCGTCGGCGACCTCTTCGAGTCGTGGATGAAGCGCGAGGCGGGGGTCAAGGACAGCGGCGACCTGCTGCCCGGACATGGGGGCATGCTCGATCGCGTCGACGCGCTGCTGGCGGCGATGCCGCCGGCCGCGCTCGCGGCGTCGGCGCTGCTGCGATGAGCGTGCAACGCATCGCCGTGCTGGGTTCGACGGGCTCCGTCGGCGAGTCGACGCTCGACGTCATCGCCCGCCACCCCGACCGCTTCGTGGTGACCGCGCTCGTCGCCCATCGCAACTGGCGGAAGCTCGCCGCGCAATGCCGGCGCGCGCGACCGCGCGTGGCGGCGATGCACGACGTCGACGCAGCGCAGGCGCTCGCCAGCGCGCTCGCCGGCAGCGGCATCGAGGTGCTGGCCGGCGCCGAGGCCATCGCGGCGCTGGCGTCATCGTCCGACGTCGACACGGTGCTCGCCGGCATCGTCGGCGCCGCCGGGCTGCGCTCGACGCTGGCCGCGGCGCGCGCCGGCAAGCGCATCCTGCTCGCGAACAAGGAGTCGCTGGTGATGGGCGGCCGCCATTTCGTGGCGGCGGTGCGCGCCGGCGGCGCGACCCTGCTGCCGATCGACAGCGAGCACAACGCGATCTTCCAGTGCGCGGACCGCGGCGCGGGCGCCGACCTCGCGCACGGCGTGCGCCGTATCGTGCTCACCGCGTCCGGCGGCCCGTTCCGCACGCGCGCCGTCGACACCCTCGGCGACGTGACGCCGGCGGAAGCCTGCGCACATCCCAACTGGTCGATGGGCCGCAAGATCTCGGTCGACTCGGCGACGATGATGAACAAGGGGCTCGAGGTCATCGAGGCGCACTGGCTGTTCGGCCTGCCGCGCGCGGCGATCGACGTCGTCGTGCACCCGCAGAGCATCGTGCATTCGCTCGTGGAGTACGTCGACGGCTCGATGCTCGCGCAACTCGGCTGCGCCGACATGCGCATCCCGATCGCGCACGCGCTCGGCCACCCTGCGCGCATCGCCAGCGGCGCGCCGCGGCTCGATCTCGCGCAGCTCACGGCGTTGACGTTCGAGGCGCCCGACCTCGTGCGCTTCCCCTGTCTCGCGCTGGCGTTCGACGCGCTCGAGGCCGGCGGCGCCGCGCCCATCGTGCTGTCGGCGGCGAACGAAGTTGCGGTGAACGCGTTTCTCGACGGGCATGCCCGCTACCTCGACATCCCCCGCACCTGTGCTGCCGCGCTCGCCGAGCCCGCGCTGGCGGGCGCCGGTGTCGAGTCCATCGACGACGCGATCGCCATCGATCGCGAAGCGCGCCGGCGCGCCGCGGCGTTGCTCGGCATCACGCATTCGCCCGAGGTGCTCGCGGCATGATCGACATCCTGTGGAAGGTCGCGAGCTTCGCGATCGTGCTCGGCGTGCTGGTGGTGTTCCACGAGCTCGGCCACTACGCCGTGGCGCGGCTCGCCGGCGTGCGCATCCTGCGCTTCTCGGTGGGCTTCGGCCGCGTGGTGTGGTCCCGGCGGGTCGGTGCCGACCGCACCGAATGGGCGCTGTCGCTGATTCCGCTCGGCGGCTACGTCAAGATGCTCGACGAGCGCGAAGGTCGCGTCGCGCCGGCCGATGTTTCACGCGCGTTCAATCGCCAGAGCGTGTGGAAGCGCATCGCGATCGTCGCCGCCGGGCCGATCGCCAACCTGGTGCTCGCGATCCTGCTGTTCGCGGCGTCGTACGTCGCGGGCGTGCCGGGCCAGCGCGCGCTGTTCGCGGCACCGCCGCCGGCGTCGCCGGCGGCGGCGGCCGGCATCGCCGATGGCGACACCGTGGTTGCGGTCGACGGCGTGCCGGTGCGCAGCCTGCAGGACCTGCGCTGGCGCATCGCGCGCGCGCAAGGCGCCGACGCGGTGATGCTGGACGTGCGCGAGCGCAGCGGCGCCGCCGCCGAGCGCCGCCTCGCGCTCGGCACGCTCGATGCGCACCAGTGGGAAGGCGACTTCATGCCGGTCCTCGGCCTGCGCGCCGACCTCGGCGCGCCGCTGGTCGACGAGGTGGTGGCCGCCAAGCCGGCGGCGCGCGCGGGCATGCAGAAGGGCGATCGCATCGTGGCGATCGACGGCGCGCCGATGCGCTCGCCGTCGGCGGTGGCCGCCGTCACCAACGCCCATCCGCTGGCGCCGATGACGTTCCGCGTGCTGCGCGACGGGCGCACGCTCGACATCGCGCTGACGCCGGAAGCCGCGGAAGCCGACGGCCGGCGCATCGGCATCGCCGGGCTGCGCCTCAAGGTCGATCCCGCCGAAGTCGACAAGGTGTCCATCGTCGTGCGCTACGGTGCCGGCGAGGCGCTGGTGCAGGCGAGCCGGCGCACCGGCGAGCTCGCGGTGTTCACGCTGCGCATGCTGGGACGCATCGTCGTCGGCGACGCCTCGGTGAAGAACATCAGCGGACCGATCACGCTCGCCGACTACGCGGGCCAGTCGGCGAAGGGCGGTCTGCTGTCGTTCGCGAGCTTCATCGCACTGGTCAGCATCAGTCTCGGCGTGCTGAACTTGCTGCCCATTCCGCTGTTGGATGGGGGGCATTTGCTGTATTATTTCGCCGAATTCATCAAGGGTGCGCCGATTTCCGACCGCGCCTTCGAGGTCGGCCAGCGCATTGGCATGGCCATCCTGGCCGTGTTGATGACTTTGGCGTTGTTCAATGACGTTTCCCGATTGTTCTGACTGCCGCGCGGCGTCCTCGCGCCCCGTACCGCGACGTTTGCGCCGTGCGTTGCCGGCGCTCGTCGCCGCCCTCGTCGCGCCGTGGCTCGCCTCGCTTGCGTTCGCCGTCGAGCCGTTCGTGGTGCGCGACATCCGCGTCGAGGGGGTGCAGCGCACCGAGGCGGGCACGATCTTCAGCTACCTGCCGATCAAGTCCGGCGACCGCGTCGACGACCAGAAGATCTCCGACGCCGTCAAGGCGCTGTACGCCACCGGTTTCTTCCGCGACGTGCGTCTCGAGCGCCAGGGCGACGTGCTGGTGGTGATCGTGCAGGAGCGGCCGACGATTTCGTCGCTGACGTTCGTCGGCAACAAGGAGTTCGATACCGAGACGGTCAAGAAGGCGCTGCGCGAGATCGGCGTCAGCGAGTCGCGGATCTTCGATCGCTCGGCGCTGGACCGCGCCGAGCAGGAGCTGAAACGCCAGTACGTGTCGCGCGGCCTGTACGGCGCCAGCGTGCAGACCACCGTCACGCCGCAGGAGCGCAACCGCGTGGCGATCAACTTCACGATCACCGAGGGCGACCCCGCGAAGATCGCGCGCATCAACATCATCGGCAACAAGTCGTACACGCTGACCCAGCTGCGCGACGAGATGAAGCTGACCACGCCGGGCTGGCTCACGTGGTACACCAAGGACGACCAGTATTCGAAGCAGAAGCTGTCGGCCGACCTCGAGTCGCTGCGCAGCTTCTACCAGAACCGCGGCTATCTCGAGTTTTCAATCGACTCGACGCAGGTGTCGATCACGCCCGACAAGGACGACATCTACATCACGATCAACATCACCGAGGGCGAGAAGTACACGGTGTCGGGCGTCGAGCTCGCGGGCGACCTCGTGGTGCCGCACGACGAGCTCGCGCGCCTCGTGCAGCTCAAGGCCGGCGACACGTTCTCGCGCGCCAAGCAGCAGGCGACCACCAAGTCGATCAGCGACCGCCTCGGCGCCGAGGGCTATGCCTTCGCCAACGTCAGCGCCGTGCCGGAGGTCGACAAGCAGAAGCACACGGTGGCGTACACGCTCTATGTCGACCCGGGCCGCCGCGTCTACGTGCGCCGGATCAACATCATCGGCAATGCGCGCACGCGCGACGAGGTGGTCCGCCGCGAGGCACGCCAGCTCGAGGGCGCATGGTTCGACAGCCAGCGCATCGACCGCTCGAAGGTGCGCATCAAGCGCCTCGGCTACTTCGACGACGTCAACGTCGAAACACAGCCCGTCGCCGGCTCCAACGACCAGGTGGACCTCGAATTCAACGTGACCGAGCGCACCACCGGCAACCTGCTCGCCGGCGTCGGCTACTCGACGTCGGACGGCGTGGTGTTCAGCGCCTCGGTGTCGCAGCAGAACGTGCTCGGCACCGGCAACGCCCTCGCGGTGGGCATCAACACCAGCAAGATCAACCGCACGATTTCCGGGGTCTACACCGATCCGTACTGGACGGTCGACGGCGTGTCGCGCACGATCGAGCTCTACCAGAAGAACATCGACCCCACTTCGCTGGCGGTGTCCAACTACGAGTCGTCGACCCTCGGCGCGGGGCTGTCGTTCGGCGTGCCGATCAGCGAAAGCGACACGATCAACCTCGGCGGCCGCATCGAGCACACCAAGATCTCGCTGTTCGCCGAGAGCCCGCCGGCCTACATCCAGTACGTCAACGAGTTCGGCGCGGTCACCAACAGCTACATCCTCACCGCCGGCTGGTCGCGCGACACGCGCGACGACATCCTCTACCCGAATGAAGGGCGACTGCAGAGCTTTTCGCTGGAGGTTGGGCTGCCGCTGACGAACACCGCGTACTACAAGGCCGAGTACGTCAACCAGTGGTTCTGGCCGATCTGGGCGCCCGCCATCCTGATGCTGCGCGGCAACGTCGGGTACGCCGACGGCTACAGCGGCGATCCGCTGCCGTTCTTCAAGGCGTTCTATGCCGGTGGCGTGGGCTCCGTGCGCGGCTACGAGCAGAGCTCGCTGGGTCCGCGCGACGTCTTCGGCAATTCGCTCGGCGGCAAGCGCAAGATCGTCGGCAACGCCGAGCTGTTCTATCCGCTGGTGAAGGGCGATCGTGCCGTGCGCGCCAGCGTGTTCGCCGACCTCGGCCAGATCTACGCCAACGGCGACCAGCCCGACTTCGAGTCGTTCCGCTTCTCCGCAGGCGTGGGCGTGGCGTGGAATTCGCCGATCGGTCCGCTCAAGTTCAGCTACGCTATTCCCCTCCAGTCCAAGCCCGGCGACCGCCTGCAGCGCTTCCAGTTCCAGGTCGGTACGGTATTCTGACCGTCTCCCGGGCCGCATGCCGAATGCAGGAGATATCCTTGAAACGCATCCTTGCCATCCTCGCCGCGGCGCTCGCGCTGGCCGCCACCCCGGCCGCCGCCCAGGCCGCGGACTACAAGATCGGCTTCGTCAACGGCGAGCGTCTGCTGCGCGAGGCCGCGCCGGCGAAGCGCGCGCAGGCCAAGCTCGAGAAAGAGTTCGCCAGCCGCCAGGCCGACCTGCAGAAGCTCGAGAAGCAGGTGCAGACGGTGCAGCAGTCGCTCGACCGCGATGGCGCGACGATGGCGGAAGCCGACCGCCGCAACAAGGAGCGCGACCTGGCCAACATGACGCGCGACCTGCAGCGCACGCAGCGCGAGTTCCGCGAGGACCTGAACCTGCGCAAGAACGAGGAACTGGCCAGCATGCAGGAGCGCGCCAACAAGGTGATCCAGCAGATCGCGATCGACGAGAAGTTCGACCTGATCGTGCAGGAGCCGGTGATCTACGCGAGCCCGCGGATCGACATCACCGACCGCGTGATCAAGGCGCTCGCCGACAAGTGATCGCCGGCGCCGAGGTCGCGCCGCCGACTCCCGCGCGCACCGCATGCCGCCCGATCTCCGCTATCTCACGCTCGACGAGCTGGCCGCACGCGCCGGCGCGACGCGCGTCGGCGATGGCGCCACGCTGATCGCGCGTGTCGCCACGCTCGACAACGCCGCCCCCGGCACGATCGCATTCCTCGCCAATCCGCGCTACCGCCCGCAATTGCGCGAGACGCGCGCTTCGGCGGTGATCGTCGCGCCGGACGCCGCGGATCTGACGCCGCTGCCGAAACTCGTGTCGTCCAATCCGTACGCGGTGTACGCCAAGGTCGCGCGCATCCTCGCCGGCGACGACCCGGTGTCCCCCGGCGTGCACCCGTCGGCGCTGATCGACCCGACCGCGGAGATCGCCCCGAGTGCCGAGATCGGCGCATTCGTCACGATTGGCGCCGGGGCCGCGATCGGCGCCGACGTCGTGATCGGCGAGCGCGTGTCGATCGGCGCCGAGGCATCGGTGGGCGAGCGCTCCCGCATCCATGCCAACGTCGTGATCTATGCCAGGAGCGTGATCGGCGCGCGTGCGATCGTGCATGCCGGCGCGGTGATCGGCGCCGACGGCTTCGGCATGGCGCGCGAGGATGGCCGCTGGCTCAAGATCCCGCAGATGGGACGCGTGGTGATCGGCGCCGACGTCGAGATCGGCGCCAATACCACGATCGACCGCGGGGCGATCGACGACACGGTCATCGGCGACGACGTCAAGATCGACAACCAGGTGCAGATCGGCCACAACTGCGTGATCGGCGACCATACCGCGATCGCCGGGTGCGTCGGCATCGCCGGCTCGGCGCATATCGGCCGCAACTGCCAGATCGGCGGCGCGGCGATGATCGCCGGCCACCTGACGATCGCCGACGACGCGGTCATCTCCGGCGGCACGCTCGTGTTCCACTCGATCGATGCGCCCGGCGTCTACACCAGCGCATTCCCGACGCTGCCGCATGCACAGTGGAAGCACGTGGCGTCGCACACCCGCAACCTGCGCGAGCTGGCGGAGCGCGTGCGCGCGCTCGAGCGCAAGCTGCGCTCGCGCGGCAACGGCGGCGGCGACCGCGGCGCACATTGATCCCTGGGGAGACGACGATGCCAGCCCTCGACATCAACGCCGTCAAGAAGATACTGCCGCATCGCTATCCGATGCTGCTGGTGGACGCCGTGTCCGACTACAAGGTCGGCGAGTGGATACGCGGCGTGAAGAACGTCTCCGTCAACGAGCCGTTCTTCCAGGGACACTTCCCGCACTATCCGGTGATGCCGGGGGTGCTGGTCATCGAGGCGATGGCGCAGCTTGCCGGACTCCTCACCATCCTCTCCGGCGTCGCGCGCGGCGACGGCAGCCAGCTCGTGCTGTTCGCGGGCATCGACGCGGCGCGCTTCAAGCGCCAGGTGATGCCCGGCGACCGCCTGCTGATGCAGGTCGACCTCGTGCGCGCGATCCGCGGCGTCGGGCGCTTCCGCGCCGAGGCGCGCGTCGGCGACGCCGTCGTCTGCGAGGCGATGCTGCTGGCCGCGGTGCGCGACATGCCGAAGGGCGACCTGGACTGACGCAATGGCGCGCGTGCACGCGATGGCGGTGGTGGAGGCGGGCGCCGAGCTTGCCGGCGACGTCGAGGTCGGCGCGTTCGCGCTGGTGGGCGCGCACGTCCGGGTCGGCGCCGGCTCGGTGATCGGACCGCATGCGGTGGTCTCCGGGCGCACGACGCTCGGCGCGCGCAATCGCGTGTTCCAGTTCGCCTCGATCGGCGAGATCGCGCAGGACCGCAAGTATGGCGGCGAGGCGACCACCACCACGATCGGCGACGACAACGTGTTCCGCGAGTTCGTGTCGGTGCACGCCGGCACCGCGCAGGATCGCGGCGATACCGCCATCGGCAATGGCAACCTGTTCCTCGCGTACACGCATGTCGCCCACGACTGCGTGGTGGGCAATGCCACGACGTTCTCCAACAATGCGCAGATCGCCGGGCACGTGACGATCGGCGACTTCGCGGTGATGGGGGCCTACGCGGGTGTCCACCAGTTCGGGCGCGTCGGCGCGCACGCGATGGTGGCGGCGGGCGCGATCGTGCTGCAGGACGTGCCGCCGTACGTGACCGTGCAGGGCTACCCGGCGAAACCGCATGGCATCAACAGCGAAGGCCTGCGCCGCCGCGGGTTCGCGGCCGCCGACATCCTCGCGGTACGCCGCGCGTACAAGCTGCTCTATCGCGAAGGTCGAGCGCTCGACGACGCGCGGGCGGCGATCGCGGCGCGCGCAGCGGCCGAACCGGTGCTGGCACCGCTCGCCGAGTTCCTCGCCGTGGCCGGCCGCGGCATCGTGCGCTGATGGGCGCGCGCCCGGCCGCGCCGGCGACGGGCGTCGCGATTGCGGCGGCGCGCTGCGAGATCGGCATCGTCGCCGGCGAAGCCTCGGGTGACGCGCTCGGCGCCGAGCTGATGGCCGCGGTGCATGCGCGCAGCCCGGCGATCCGTTTCGTCGGCGTGGCCGGGCCGAAGATGCTGGCGGAGGGCTGTGAAGGGCTGGTCGCCCAGGAGAAGCTCGCGGTGCGCGGCGTCGTCGAAGTCCTCGCGCACCTGCCCGAGCTGGTGCGCATCCGCCGCGCGCTGGGCGCCGAGTTCCTGCGCCGCCGCGTGCCGCTCTTCATCGGCGTCGACGCGCCGGATTTCAACCTCGGGCTCGAGCGGCGCCTGAAGGCCCGCGGCGTGCGCACCATCCACTACGTGAGCCCCTCCGTGTGGGCATGGCGACACGAGCGCGTGCGGCACATCGCGCGCGCCGCCGACCGCATCCTGGCGCTGTTCCCGTTCGAGCCGCCGATGTATCGCGACGCCGGGGTCGCCGTCGACTTCGTCGGCCACCCGCTCGCGCGCGACGCGGCGACGCCGGCATCGCGTCGCGAAGCGCGCGACACGTTCAAGCTGCAGCCGGCGACGCCCGTGTTCGCCCTGCTGCCGGGCAGCCGGCAATCGGAAGTGGCGATGCACGCGGCGCTGGTGCTGCACGCGGCGCGCGCGATCGCCGAATCACGTCCCGACGCCCATTTCCTCGTGCCGCTGGTGTCGCGCGCGACGCGCGACCTGATGCGCCAGGCGGTCCACGACGCCGGCGCGGATGCGCTGCCTATCACACTGCTGTACGGCCACGCGCAGGAGGCCCTGCAGGCAGCCGACGTGGCGCTGGTCGCCTCGGGCACCGCCACGCTTGAAGCGGCGCTCGCGCGTTGCCCGCACGTGATCTTCTACAAGGTTGCGCCGTTGACGGCGCGCATCGTCGCCCGCAAACTGCTGCTGCCGTATGTCGGATTGCCCAACGTGATTGCCGGACGCTTCGTGGTCGCCGAGCTGCTGCAGGACGACGCGACGCCGGCCAACCTCGCGCGTGCCGCAGTCAACCTCTTCGACGACGCGCTGACGCGCCGCCGGCTGGACGCGCTGTTCGCACAGTTCGCGCGCGAGCTGGCCGCCGATTCGCCGCGCCTCGTCGCCGACGCCGTGATGCGCGAGCTCGCCGTGGCGGGCGTGCGGTGCTGATCGCCGGCGTTGACGAGGCGGGCCGCGGCCCGCTCGCCGGCCCCGTGGTGGCTGCCGCGGTGATCCTCGACCCCGCGCGCCCGGTGCGGGGTCTGCGCGACTCCAAGCTCCTCACCGAACCGCGGCGCGACGCGCTCGCGCCGCGCATCCGCGAGCGCGCGATCGCCTGGGCGGTGGCGATCGCGGATGTCGGCGAGATCGACACGCTCAACATCCTCTGGGCGTCGATGCTGGCGATGAAGCGTGCCGTCGAGGCGCTTGCGGTGGTGCCCGATGCAGCGTGGATCGATGGCGACCGCTGTCCGGTGCTCGCCTGTCCCGCGCATGCGTTCGTCGGCGGCGACGCGACGCACGCGGCGATCGCCGCGGCATCGATCCTCGCCAAGACGACGCGCGACGCGATGCTGGTCGAGCTCGACAAGCTCTATCCGCAATACGGCTTCGCCCAGCACAAAGGTTACGCCACGCCCGAGCATCGCGCTGCGCTGCAGACGCACGGGCCGTGCCCGGTGCACCGGCGCAGCTTCGCGCCGGTCGTGCAGGCGGCGTTCGTGTTCGTGGGCGAGGCGTGAGCGCGCCTTCGCTGCGCCAGGATGGCCGTGTCGCGCTCGTCACCGGTGCCAGCTCGGGCATCGGCCGCGCGATCGCGCATGCGCTGGCCGCCGCGGGCGCGTCGGTGGTGCTGGCAGCGCGCCGCGGTGACGTGCTGGCGAGCGTCGCCGACGCGATCAACGCCGCGGGCGGCGCCGCGTTTGCCGTGGCATGCGACTTGCGATCACGCGCGGACGCGGCCCGCCTCGCCGGCGATGCCGCGAAGCCGTTCGGCGCGCCGTCGATCCTGGTCAACGCGGCGGGCATCAACATCCGCAAGCCGATGCTCGATCTCACCGACGACGACATCGACGACACGCTCGCGATCAACCTGGTGGCGCCGCTGGTGCTCGCGCAACAGCTCGCGCCGGCGATGCTCGCCGCCGGATTCGGACGCATCATCAACCTCACGTCGCAGCAGGAGATGCACGCGTTCAACATGAGCGGCATCTACGGCGCGTCGAAGGGTGGACTCGCGGCGCTGACGCGGTCGATGGCCGAGGCATGGTCGTCGCGGGGCGTCACGGCCAACGCGATCGGGCCCGGGCTGGTGGCGACGCCGATGACGGCCGCCGTGCTGGCCGATCCGGCGCGCGCCCGGGCGCTCGCCGCGCGCACGATGATCGGCCGCAACAGCGTGCCCGCGGACCTGATCGGCGCGGTGCTGTTCCTCGCCAGCGACGCCGCCGCCTACGTGACCGGGCAGACGCTGTTCGTCGACGGCGGCTTTTCGGTGGCGTGAGCGCCGCGACCCTGGTCATGAGTGCCGATCCGCTCGCGCTGCCTGATCTCGCCGCCGTGCGCGCCGCCGCGGCGCGTATCGCGCCGCACGTGCACCGCACGCCGGTGATGCGCTCGCACGGACTCGACGCGCTGGTGGGCGCACAGTTGCACTTCAAGTGCGAGAACCTGCAGAAGGTCGGGGCGTTCAAGGCGCGCGGCGCCACCAACGCCGTGCTGTCGCTTGCCGACGCCGATGCAGGGCGCGGCGTGGTCACGCATTCCTCGGGCAACCACGGCGCAGCGCTCGCCTACGCGGCGGGCGTGCGCGGCATCCCGGCGTTCGTGGTGATGCCCGACAACGCGCCGAAGATCAAGATCGACAATGTGCGCGGCTTCGGCGCGACGATCCGCTTCTGTGCGCCGAACGTCGCCGCGCGCGAGGCGGCGTGCGCCGAGGTGCAGCGCGAGCATGGCGCGACGTTGATTCACCCGTTCGACAATGCCGCGGTCATTGCCGGGCAGGGCACCGCGGCGCTCGAGCTGCTGACGGACGTTGCCGGCCTCGACGCGGTCGTCGCGCCCTGCGGCGGCGGCGGCCTGCTCTCGGGCACGGCCATCGTCGCCAGGGCGCTCGCGCCGGCGATCCGCGTGTTCGGTGCGGAACCGGCCAATGCCGGCGATGCCGCCGCGTCATTCCGCTCCGGACGCATCGAGCCGCTGCCGCCGACGACCACGATCGCCGACGGCCTGCGTACGACGCTTGCGCCACGCACGTTCGCGGCGATCTGCGGCAATGTCGACGCCATCGGCACCTGCAGCGAGGACGCGATCGTGCGCGCGATGCGCGTCACCTGGGAACGCATGAAGATCGTCATCGAGCCGTCGGCCGCGGTGCCGCTCGCGTGTATGCTCGAAGCCGCGCTCGACGTGCGCGGCCTGCGCATCGGCGTCATCCTTTCCGGCGGCAACGTCGATCTCGATCGGCTGCCGTGGCAGGCTAAAATGACGGCATGACAACGCACCTGCCTACCACCCCGTATCCGCGCTTCCACCTCGCCTTTCCGGTCAACGACCTCGCCCGTGCCCGTGCGTTCTACGGCGAATTCCTCGGCTGCGCCGAGGGGCGCAGCGCCGACGACTGGGTCGACTTCGACTTCTTCGGCCACCAGATCGTCGCGCACAAGGTCGACGCCGCGGCAATGACCGACGCCACCAGCCTCGTCGACGGCCAGAACGTGCCGGTGCGCCACTTCGGCGCGGTGCTCGACATGCCGGCGTGGGACCGGCTGGCGCACAAGCTGCGTGGTTCCGGCACACGCTTCGTCATCGAGCCGTACGTGCGCTTCAAGGGCGAGGCGGGCGAGCAGGCGACGATGTTCCTGCTCGATCCTTTCGGCAATGCCCTCGAATTCAAGGCGTTCGCCGACATCAATCAGCTCTTCGCGCGCTGACGCGATGTGCGCGCGCCGTTCGCATGCGGCGGTCGCCGGCGCGCCGCCACGAAACCGGCGGCAGCCTGCGGTAGACTAGCGCGATGACCTCGCGGCCGACATCGCTGTTGCTCAACGTCGCGCATGCGCTCGACCACCTGTTCCTGCTCATCTTCGCGGCGGCCGTGGGCGCCATTGCCGCCGACTTCGGCATGGCGCGGTGGGAGGACCTGATGCCGTACGGCGTCGGTGCCTTTGCGTTGTTCGGCCTGGGGTCGCTGCCGGCGGGCAAGCTCGGCGATCACTGGGGCCGGCGGCAGATGATGCTGGTGTTCTTCTTCGGCATGGGCGCTGCGGCGCTGGTCGCCGCCGTGACGCGCGATGCCTGGCAGCTCGCGATCGCGTTGACGCTGCTCGGCGCGTTTTCCTCGATCTACCATCCCGTCGGCATCCCGATGCTGGTCCGCTACAGCGCCAGGCCCGGCCGCACGATCGGCTTCAACGGGCTTGCCGGCAACCTGGGTGTCGCCGCCGCGGCGGTCGTCACCGGTCTCCTGGTCAAGTACGTCGGCTGGCGCGCGGCGTTCGCCGTGCCCGGCGTGGTGGCGATGTTGTGCGGCATTGCCTTCGCGCGCGTGACGCCCGCGGAAACCGAGCCGCCGTCGCAGCGCAAGCAGACACATGTCGAGTTGCCGCCGGCGCTGTTCGCGCGCGTCTTCCTCGTGATCACGATCGCCTCCGTCACGGCGAGCCTGCTCTTCAACTTCGCCACCAACGGCAACGGCGAGCTCCTTCGCGAGCGCTTCACCGGCATCGTCGAGGATCCGGCGCGGCTCGGCATCATGCTGGCCGGCGTGTATGTCCTGGCGTCGTTCGCCCAGCTCGTCGTCGGCAGCCTGATCGACCGCGTGCCGCTCAAGTACCTGTACGCAGGTATCGTCGCCGTGCAGCCGCCGCTGTTCTTCCTCGCCGCCTCGGCACAGGGATGGACGCTCTACGTGCTGATGATCGCCTTCATGGTGGCGGTGTTCGGCGCGATACCGTTCACCGACGCCATGATCGTCCGCTACGTCGACGATCGCATGCGCTCGCGCGTGTCGGGCATGCGCCTCACGGTGTCGTTCGGTGTGAGCTCGGTCGCCGTGTGGCTGCTGGGTCCGGTGGTCAAGGCGGCGGGCTTCGGCACGCTGCTGGTGGCCATGGCGGTGATCGCCCTGGCCACCTTCTGCGTGGTGCTGGCCTTGCCGCGCGTCAGGGGATTCGACGGACCGCTCGCCAAGTCCGGCGGTGCAGGCGCCTCGCCGGGAACCGCCGACTGACCGGGCGCGTCAGACGACGCGCACGCGCAGCATCATGCCGCCATCCTCGTGCTCGAGGTTATGGCAATGCAGCAGATAGTCCTGCGGTCCCGCGAACGCGCAGGCGAAATCGATGGCCACCCGCACCGATTCGCCGGGCCAGACCAGCACCGTATCCTTGGCGCCGAGATCGGTGGCGAGCCGCCCCTGCGTGTCGACCGCGAGCGGCGCCAGGAATTCGGGGCTCTGCTCGCGCGCGAGCACGCGCAGCGTGAAGCCGTGCAGGTGCATGGCGTGCGGCATGCTCGTGTAGTAGTTGCGCAATAGCCACGTCTGCACGGTATTGCGCGGCACGACGAGCGGCTCGCCTGCCATCTCGAACACGCGGTCGTTGATGCGCCAGCGCGCCTTGGCGAACGACAGCCTGAACGGCACTGCGTCAGCATCGCTGGTGCGCGCTGGCGCCAGTGTCGACAGCAGCGCGGGCGGCGGCGGCGACGCCGCGGCGCGCTCGCGGATGCGGAACTGCAGCAGGGACAGCCGCGCACCGTCGCCAATCGCGGACGTGGACATGCCGGCAGGATTGGACGTGTCCGCGACGTGGCCGCCA
This sequence comes from uncultured Pseudomonadota bacterium, assembly GCA_963781395.1. GTDB lineage: Bacteria > Pseudomonadota > Gammaproteobacteria > Burkholderiales > Casimicrobiaceae > VBCG01. The sequence continues at coordinate 214,309 of CAWAFO010000005.1, read as the reverse complement.
TGCGCCATCGGCGTCGACTCCGGCACCGGCACGGCACAGGCACCGCTGGCGCCGCGGGACCGGCCGCCGCCGCCGGCGCAGATGTCATGGCCGCGGCCGGCGCGTGCGTGCCGTGCCCTTCGCCGTGCATCGGATCGAAGGCCAGCGATTCCATCACGATCGAATCGCCGATCGCCCGGCCGGCGAAGTCGATCCACAAGTCGACGCGTTCGGCGGACGCGACGAACACTTCGCGGCAAGCCATGGGTCGCGCGAGCAGGCCGCCATCGGTGCCGAGCAGCATGAACGCGAGCAGTGCGCCGTCGTCGCCGCGAAATGCGAGGCGGAACGTGCGCGCGTTGGCGGCATTGACGATGCGCAGCCGGTAGCCGCGGCTGGCGACGTCGAGCCACGGCCGCGGCGTGCCGTTGACGAGCATCTCGTCGCCGAGATAGCCGCCGACCAGGTCGTCGGCGGATGGCGCATAGGCCCCGCGTGCGTTGCTGCGCCGGTCCGACAGCGCGAGCACGAGGTCCGTCTTTCCGCGCTCGGTGCGCAGGGCCGCGTTCAGCGCACGATCCTCACCGTCGTCGACGAGCAGCACCCCGAACAGGCCGCGATGCGCCTGTCCGGCGGTCAAGCCGTGCGGATGCGGGTGATACCAGTACATGCCGGCGCGGTTGGCGATGTCGAACGCGTACTCATATTGCGTGCCCGGCGCGGCGACGCGATCGCCGTTGCCGTCATTGGCGCCGTCGATGCGCAGGCCATGCCAATGCACGATCGTCGGCGCGTCGAGCGCGTTGTCGAGCGTGACGCGCATCGGCGCGCCGCGCTCGGCGACGAGCACCGGGTTGCGCCATTCACGATCGCGGTCGGCGACACCGTAGGCAAGCGGCATCGGTCCGCCGACCGCCGCGGCGGCGCGCATGCGCAAAGGCCCGCCGACCGCGTAGTAGCCCATGTAGCCGTCGCGCGCGGCGAGTGCCAGCGGCCGCTCGAACGTCGCACCGTTGGCGCAGAGGTCGGGCGACGGCGATGTCGCGCCGTCGGCGCCGGGCAGGGCACGCGAGGCGGCCAGCGCGGCGATCGCCGCCAGCACGCGGCGGCGTGGCGGCGAATCGATGGGCATCGTGGCGGTGGTTGCCGGAAGCGCTGACGCTGGCCTCAGCGGATCGCGACGCCCCAGGGCAATTCGCCGACCTCGACGTCGGCCACCTTGGTGTTGGTCGCGGTATCGATCACGGCCGCACGGTTCGACCGCCCGCAGGCGACGTAGAGCTTGCCTCCATCCGGCGTGAGCGCCATGTTCCAGGGCCGCTTGCCGACCGGGATCTTCGCCACGATGGTGTTGGTGGCGGTGTCGATTACCTGCACAGTGCCCTCGCCGCCGGACGAGACGAACACGCGCTTGCCGTCGGGATGCACGATGACGCCGTTGGAGCGCGCCCCCGCCTTGATGCGTGCGATGACCTCGCCGCGCGCGACGTCGAAGACATTGACGGTGTCGGCGTTCTCCGCGGCGACGTAGGCGCGCGAGCCGTCGGGCAGGAACCCGATGCCGCGCGGACGGTTGCCGACCGTGACCGATTTCACCACTTCGCCCTTGGCGACATTGATGATGTCGACCGAATCCGCCTCCTCCGCGCTCGCATAGATCAGCGAGCCGTCCGGGCTCCAGACCGCATGCTCGGGGTTCTTGCCGCGCGTCGTCACGCGCTTCGCAATGCTGAGCGTCGCCGTGTCGATGATCGCCACGGCGTTGTCCTCCTCGACCGCCGCGGTCAGCCATTTGCCGTCGTGCGACAGGTAGATCGCCTCGGGCGAGTGACCGAGCGGCACGGTCCGCGACGGCTTGCCGGTCGCGGTGTCGACGGCGACCAGCGCGTTCTTGTCCTGGTCGGACAGGTACAGCGTGGCGCCGTCGTTGGAAATCGCGATGCCGCGCGGCTTGCCACCCAGCGCCCACGTCGCGACGACACGATCGGTGGCGGTATCGATCACCGTCACGCTGCCGGACCCTTCATTGGAAACGTACGCGAGCGGGGCGGCCTGCGCCACCGCCGTCAACGCGGCGACCGCCACTGTGGCGCCGATACGTGCAGCGATCATCGTCGATTCTCCATCGGCCGGCTAAATTTGCAATAATGGCTGGGCGGCCGGTGCGGCGATCGGCCGCATTCGCTGTCGCGTTCATCTTCGCCAAACCGCCCGGGGGCTTGCACGATGCGATTCGACAGTCGATGGCCGCGGGCGTTCAGTGCCGCGCCGGCATTATGCGCCGGCGCGCGCGCCGGGTTGGCGCTCGCCGCGGTGCTCGGCGGATGGCTTGGAGGCGCCGACACGGCACGCGCGCAAGCCGATGCCAGCGTTACGCTCGACCCGATCGTGGTCACCGCCACGCGCAGTGCGACGCGCAGCTTCGACGTGCCGGCGTCAGTGTCGACGATCGATGCGGCGACGATCCAGGACGGTCAGCCGATGGTCAACCTGAGCGAGGTGCTGCTGCGCGCGCCCGGCATCGTCGCCAACAACCGCCAGAACTACGCGCAGGACATCCAGATCAGCTCGCGGGGATTCGGTGCGCGCGCGCCGTTCGGCGTGCGCGGCATCCGCCTGTTCCAGGACGACATCCCGCAAACGATGCCGGATGGGCAAGGGCAGACCGGCAGCTTCATGCTGCTGTCGACGAAGCGCATCGAGATCCTGCGCGGGCCGTTCTCCACGCTGTATGGCAATGCCTCGGGCGGCGTCATCAGCGTGCTGACCGAGGATGGCCGCGATCCGCCGTCGCTCTACGGCAACCTCGGTTTCGGCAGCTATGGCCAGTTCACGGCGGGCGTCAAGGCCAACGGCATCGCCGGCAGCGTCGGTTACGTGGTCGCCGCCAGCCATTTCCAGACGGATGGCTATCGTGACCATAGCTCGGCCTCGCGCGATCTGGGCGTTGCCAAGCTCGTGCTCGCCCCCGCCCCGGGCGCGCGGCTGACGCTGCTCGCCACCACTCAGGAACAGCCCAACTCGCAGGATCCGCTCGGCCTCACGCGCGCGCAGTGGCAGGCGAACCCGCGCCAGGCCGATCCCGTCGCCACGCAGTTCGACACCCGCAAGTCGATCAGCCAGCAGCAGATCGGGGCGACGCTCGAGGATGACATCGACTCGGTGACGACGCTGAAGGGCGTCGTCTACGGTGGCCAGCGCGGCGTGCGACAGTACCTGGCGCTGCTCGGCAACACGCCGGTCTCGTCGGGCGGCGTCACCGATCTCTACAGCACGTTCGGCGGCGGCTCGCTGCGCCTCACGCGCCAGTTCACGCCGGCCGTCGCGCTCATTGCCGGGCTCGAGTACGAGTCACAGGACCAGCAGCGCAGGGGCTACGTCAACAACAACGGCGATCTCGGCGGCCTGCAGCGCGACGAGGTCGACACGGTGTTCTCGACGGCAGCCTATGCGCAGGTGAAGTGGGACATCGGCAAGGACGTCGCGCTCACCGCGGGCGTGCGCGGCAACGAGGTGCGCTTCAAGTCGGACGACCATTTCATCACCGCGCAGAACCCGGATGACAGCGGGGCGCGCAACTACGGCAAGGCGCTGCCGGTCGCCGGCGTGCTGTGGCGCGTCAGCGATGCCGTCAACCTCTACGCCAACTACGGCCAGGGATTCGAGACGCCGACCTTCATCGAGCTCGCCTATCGCAGCGATGGGCCGGGCCTCAATTTCAACCTCGACGCGGCCACGAGCAACGCGTTCGAGGTCGGCGCCAAGGCCGAGTTCGCCCCGGGACACCGCGTCGACGTGGCGGCGTTCGCAGCCGACACGTCGAACGAGATCGTCATCGATTCCTCGACAGGAGGGCGCACGACCTACAAGAACGGCGGCGACACCCGCCGCCGCGGCGTCGAGATCGAATACACGGGCGACTGGTCTCACGGCGTGCGCGCGCATGTCGCGCTGACCTGGCTCGATGCCTATTTCTCCGATGCCATCACCACGGGCACCCCGCCGGTCGTCCTGCCTGCCGGCAACAAGCTGCCCGGCGTGCCCGATTTCACGGGCTATGCGGAAGTCGCCTGGACGCCGCTGGCGTGGCCGTGGTTCGAGGTGGCCGGCGAGGTGCAGTCGTCCGGCAAGATCTACGTCAACGAGCGCAACAGCGATGCCGCGCCGGCGTACACGATCGGCAACCTGCGCGTCGGCGTCACCCGCAAGGCGGGAGGCATCCTGTGGCGCGCGTTCGCGCGGCTCAACAACATCACCGATCGCAACTACGTCGGCTCGGTCATCGTCGGCGACAGCAACGGCCGCTTCTTCGAGCCGGCGCCGGGGCGCAACTGGTTTGCGGGCATTTCCGCGAATGCCGCGTTCTGAGCGCCGCTACACGCGCACCGCGATCGCGCTGCACTGGATAGTCGCCGCGCTGGTGCTGCTGCAGGTCGGATGGGGCTGGTGGATGCAGGGAATCGCCAAGCAGCCGGTCGGCCCGCGCGTGGAAGCCTTCAACCTGCACAAATCGCTGGGGCTGCTCATTCTGGCGCTGATGCTGACGCGCCTCGCATGGCGGGCGCGCCATCCGCCGCCGCCGCTCGAGGGACTGGCGCGCTGGCGGGTCGTGGCGGCACACGCATCGCATGGCGTTCTCTATGCGGGGCTGATCCTGCAGCCGCTGCTCGGACTGGCGGGCTCGATCGCCAGCGGTTATCCGGTCAGGGTCTTCGGCATCGTGCTACCGGCGCTGGCAAGCCCGCACGCGCTCGTCAAGGACGCGATGAGTGCCGCGCACCTCGTCGTGTCGTGGGTGCTCGTCGCGACGATCGCGGTGCACGTCGCCGCGGCAATCGGTCACGGCCTGGCGCGCGACGGCGTGCTGGCGCGCATGCTTCCGATCGCCGATCCGGGGCCGCGCTAGCTCGTCTTGTGCGCGAGCACCGCGACCGTGCTGTCGAAGCGCTGGTCGCGTGCGATGTCGGTCGCGGTCTTGCCGCGGTTGTCCTTGAGCATGGGATCGGCGCCGGCGGCGATCAGCAGCGCGACCACCTCGTCCTTCCCCGAGCCCGCGGCCCACATCAGCACGGTGAGGTCGTTGGCATAGCGGCGGTTGACGTCGATTCCCTTCGCGAGCAACTGCCTGACGATGTCGGCGTGACCGCCGACCGCGGCGTAGATCAGCGCGGTCTTGTCGATGCGGTCGACGGCATCGACGTTGGCGTTGCGCCCGACGATGCGCGTGACGAGCTCGGCGTCGCCGGCATACGCGGCCGCCATCAGCGGGGTGACGCCGTTGATCGCGGCGACATTGACATCGGCGCCCGCGTCGATGAGGAAGCGGGCCATGTCGCCGTCATTGCGCTTGATGGCGCTCAGCAGCGCCGTCTCGCCGATGCGATTGCGCGAGTTGATCGATCCGCCGTCGGCAAGCGCGCGTTTCACGGCCGGAAGGTCGCTTGCCGCGCGCCGCCACCAGCAAGCGCGCGCTGGCCGAATCGTCGAAGCCAGCCTGCGCGAATGCCTGCGCCGCGCCAAACGCGAGGATCGCGACGATGCTACGCGCCGGAAATCGGGTCATGCGAGTCCTCCGCAAGGTTTGCTGCGCCGCACAAAACCGTTTTGTTTGCAACAGCGCAATGCTTGGACTATAACGCATCCGACCAACCGCGAATTTTCCCGGCCATGGCGCCGAGTTCGTCCCGCAATCCAACAATAAACAATCGGAAGGGCCATCGTGAGCATCCATCTCAAGTCGATCGGCGTTGCGGCAGCGACGTTCGCGCTCGGCGTTTCGCTCGCCTATGCGCAAGCGGAAATCGCCGGAGGCGCAACCAAGAAGGCGGCCGACATCACGGCCAACATTGCCGTGTCGCAGGCGATGCTCAACGGCGCGTCGAAGAACGCCGACGCGTGGCTGCATTCGAACGGCGATTACACCAATTCCCGGTATGCCGCGGCCACGCAGATCAACACCAAGAATGTCAAGGGCCTGCGCCCGGCGTTCGTGTTCCAGACCGAAGTGCTGGAGTCGATGGAGACTTCGCCGATCGTCGTCGACGGCGTCATGTTCCTGACCACGTCGTACGACCACGTCTACGCGATCAACGCGGCGACCGGCGAGGAATACTGGCACTACAAGCACAAGATGGGACCGATCACGACGTTCTGCTGCGGGCCCAACAACCGCGGCGTGGCGATCGGCGACGGCAAGCTCTATCTCGGCACGCTCGACGCCAAGCTCGTCGCGCTCGACGCCAAGACCGGCGGCGTGGCGTGGTCGACGCAGATCGCCGATCCGGAAAAAGGCTACTCGGAGACGATGGCGCCGGTGTTCGTCGACGGCAAGGTGCTGATCGGCACCAACGGCGGCGAATACGGCATCCGCGGCTTCGTCAAGGCCTACAACGCCGCCGACGGCAAGGAGCTGTGGACGTTCTACACGATTCCCGACAAGGGCCACGAAGGCGTGTGGGCGACCAAGGATGCCACCGGCCGCGACATGCATCGCGACATCGAGCAGGAGAAGAAGGACCTCGCGGCGAAGGGCGGCGATTTCTACCAGATGCTCGGTGGCGGCGTGTGGATGACGCCGGCGGTCGATCTCAAGACGCGCACGATCTTCTTCGTCGTCGGCAATCCGTCGCCCGACCTCTACGGCGCGATTCGTCCGGGCGACAACCTGTACACCGACTCGATGGTCGCGGTGAACCTCGACACCGGCGCGTACAAGTGGCATTCGCAATACGTTTCGCATGACGTATGGGACCTCGACGCGGTCAGCGCGCCGATCCTCACGCAGGCGAAGGATGCGTCGGGCAAGATGGTCGACGTCGTCATCCACGGCGGCAAGACCGGCCACGTGTACGTCCACGACCGCGCCACCGGCAAGATCATCCGCTTCTCCGAAGCGATGATCCCGCAGGAGAACATGTGGACGCTGCCCACCGCGACCGGCGCGCGCATGCTGCCTGGCGCCAACGGCGGGGTCGAATGGTCGCCGATGGCGATCGATCCGAAGCTGCATTACGCGTATGCCGCCAACCTGCACCAGCCGATGACCTACCAGGTCGAATCCGCCGCGTATCCGGGCGGCAAGCTGTGGCTGGGCGGCGCGTTCAAGACGATCGCCAGCGAAGAGCAATGGGGTCGCCTGGTCGCCGTCGACATCGACACCGGCAAGGTGGCCTGGGGCGTGAAGACGCCGCAGCCGCTGATCGGAGGCGTGCTGGCCACCGCGGGCGGACTCGTATTCAACGGCGAGGGCAACGGCTGGTTCAAGGCGTTCGACGCCAAGGACGGCAAGGTCCTGTGGAGCTACAATTGCGGCGCCGGCGTCAACGCTCCCGCCGTGTCGTACATGGTCAAGGGCAAGCAGTACATCGCGGTCGGCGCCGGCGGCAACACGCAGCTCGACTTCAAGCGCGGCAACAGCGTCTTCGTGTTCGCGCTCTGAATCGCCGGTCGCGACACTCCAGGAGGAGGCGCGGTGACGCGCCTCCTTTTTTATTGCCTGAACGCATGCCATCGATGATCGCCCGCATCACCTGTCTGCTCTGCATCCTCGTCGTCATGCTGGCGGTCGGTCTCGCGCCGGCGCCCGCGGCCGCACAGGCGCCGGCGGCGCCGCCGAAGGCCGCGCTGTGCGAGTCGTGCCACGGCCCGCTCGGCAATTCGACCAACGGGCTGTATCCGGTGCTCGCCGGCCAGACGTTCCGCTACATTTACACGGAGCTGCGCGATTTCCAGGCGAAACGCCGCAACGACCCGGTGATGTCGCCGATGGCGGCGGACCTGAGCGCGGATGAAGCGCAGGCGCTGGCGCAGTATTTCGCGGCGCAAAAGCCTGTCGCGACCGGTTTCAAGCCCGATCCTGCGCGCGCGGCCAAGGGCGAGAAGATCGCCACTGCCGCGCTATGCACGATGTGCCACCTCGGCGGCTTCGCCGGGCAGAACGAGATTCCCCGCGTCGCCGGACAGCAGTACGACTATGTCGTCAAGCAGCTGCGCGACTTCAAGGCGAAGACGCGGACCAACGATGGCGGCAACATGACGAGCGTGACCTCGACGATGTCCGACGCCGACATCGTCGACGTCGCCAATTATGTCGCGGGACTGTACTGATGACGCGCACGCTGGCCGTTGCGGCACTCGCGCTGCTCGCGATGCAGGCGCTCGCCGGCGGTCCGCTGGCCGTCGGCAGCGAGGTGCGCGTGCGCGTATCGGGGCTCGGCGACGGCTGGCAAGCGGGGCGCATCGTGCGTTCGGCGCCGGGTTGCCTGATGGTGAAATTCGATCAGCCGGCCGCCGGCGGTCACACGAGCGCCACGCTCGGTGGCGTGCTCGCGCTGCAGTTGCGCGACGGCGGCACCTGGCGCGACGTCGACACAGCGCCGCTCCACGCCGCCGAGCCCGCCGTCTGCCACGGCGATAACGACTGAGCGCCACGACGCGTCCGACCGCCGCGGCTCGACCGACGGCGACGGTCGCGAGCGCGGCGGTGCGTTGCCGGCACGCGCGCCCGGCAGTATGATGAATCGCCGCGCGCTCGAGTGTTCGTCGCGTCGCCGGCGATAGAGACACCTCGCACTTACCCATTTCCAGCCTGTGGCGCGGATCGTTTCCCGCGTCGAACCGGCCACTTCCCGGAGGAGCCCCGTGTCCGCCACGCTGTCATTGACCGTCAACGGCAAGGCCGCCAGCGCCAGCATCGATCCGCGCACCTTGCTCGTCGAATTCCTGCGCAACAACCTCGGCCTCACGGGCGTGCACGTCGGCTGCGACACCGCGCAGTGCGGATCCTGCACGGTGCTCCTCGACGGCCGCGCGGTGAAGTCGTGCAACCTCCTGGCGATGCAGGCGGCGAGTGCCAAGGTCGTCACGATCGAGGGCCTCGCCACCGACGGCGCGCTGCATCCGATGCAGGCCGCGTTCCGCGAGTGCCATGGGCTGCAGTGCGGCTTCTGCACGCCGGGAATGGTGTTGAGCGCGCTCGACCTGTGTGCCCGCCACCCGCATGCCGACGAGGCGACGATCCGCGCCGAGCTGGAAGGCAACCTGTGCCGGTGCACCGGCTATCACAACATCGTCAAGGCCGTGAAGCAGGGTGCCGCCGCGATGGGACAGGGGGAGGCGCGCCATGGGGGCGAATGACAAGGGCGTGATCGGCCAGCGCGTACTGCGCAAGGAAGATGCGCGCTTTCTCACGGGCAGCGGCCAGTACACCGACGACGTCACGCTGCCGCACCAGGTGTACGCGACGTTCCTGCGCTCGCCGCACGCGCACGCGGCGATTCGCGGCATCGATACGGCGAAAGCGAAGGCTGCGCCAGGGGTCCTCGCGGTCTACACGGCAGCCGACCTCACGGGCGTCAACGGATTGCCTTGCGGCTGGCTGATCACGGGCACCGACGGCAAGCCGATGAACGAGCCGCCGCATCCGGTGCTGGCGAGCGGCAAGGTGCGCTACGTCGGCGACCCGGTGGCGGTTGTCGTCGCCGAGTCGATCGTGCAGGCGAAGGACGCCGCCGAGCTGATCGACGTCGACTACGACGTGCTGCCGGCAGTGGTCAACGTCATGGATGCTCTCAAGCCGGGCGCGCCGCAGATCCACGCCGAAGCCGCCGGCAACCGCTGCTACACATGGGCGCTGGGCGACAAGGCGGCGGTCGACGCCGCATTCGCCAAGGCGGCACATGTGACCCGGATCGACATCGTCAACAACCGCCTCATCCCCAACGCGATCGAGCCGCGTGCGGCGAACGCCGCGTACAACGCCGGCGACGATTCGTACACGCTGTACGTGACGAGCCAGAACCCGCATGTCGAGCGGCTGCTGATGACCGCGTTCGTGCTCGGCCTGCCGGAGCACAAGGTGCGGGTGATCGCGCCCGACGTCGGCGGCGGGTTCGGCTCGAAGATCTATCTCTATCCCGAGGAGACCGCACTGGTGTGGGCGGCGAAGCGCGTGCGCCGCCCGATCAAATGGGTGGCCGAGCGCAGCGAGTCGTTCCTCGCCGATGCCCACGGCCGCGACCACGTGACGCACGCCGAGCTGGCGCTCGACAAGGGCGGCAAGTTCCTGGCGCTGCGCGTGCAGACCACGGCGAGCATGGGTGCGTACCTGTCGACCTTCGCATCGTGCATCCCCACGATCCTGTACGCGACGCTGCTCGCGGGCCAGTACGCGACGCCGGCGATCTTCTGCGAGGTGACCGCGGCGTTCACCAACACCGCGCCGGTGGACGCCTATCGCGGCGCCGGCCGGCCCGAGGCGACCTACGTGGTCGAGCGCATCGTGCATCAGGCGGCCGTGGAGACCGGCGTCGCCCAGGACGAGATTCGCCGGCGCAACTTCATCCGCACCTTCCCGTACCAGACGCCGGTGGCGCTCAACTACGACATCGGCGACTACGATGCGTGCCTCGACGAGGCGATGAAGATGGCCGACGTCAAGGGCTTCGGTGCGCGCAGGGCGGCGTCGTCCGCGCGCGGCAAGCTGCGCGGGCTGGGCTACGCGTCGTATATCGAGGCCTGCGGCCTCGCGCCGTCGAACGTCGCGGGCGCGCTCGGTGCGCGCGCAGGCCTGTTCGAGGCGGGCGAAGTGCGCGTGCACCCCACCGGCAGCGTCACCGTGTTCACCGGTTCGCACAGCCATGGCCAGGGGCACGAGACCACGTTCGCGCAGCTGGTCGCGGCGCGTCTCGGATTGCCGGTGGAGAACGTCGACATCGTGCACGGCGACACGGGGCGCGTGCCGTTCGGCATGGGCACCTATGGCTCGCGCTCGCTGGCGGTGGGCGGCACGGCGATCGTCAAGGCGCTCGACAAGATCGTCGCCAAGGGCCGCAAGATCGCCGCGCACCTGCTGGAGGCGGCGGAGTCCGACATCGAGTTCGCCGACGGCAAGTTCACGGTGGCAGGCACCGACCGCAGCAAGGCGTTCGGCGAGGTGGCGCTGGCGGCATACGTGCCGCACAACTATCCGCTGGACAAGCTCGAGCCGGGGCTCGACGAGACCGCGTTCTACGATCCGACGAACTTCACCTATCCGGCGGGCACGCACATCTGCGAAGTCGAGATCGATCCCGACACCGGCGTGGTCAAGGTCGAGCGGTTCTCCGCATGCGACGACTTCGGCAACATCATCAACCCGATGATCGTCGAGGGCCAGGTGCACGGGGGCCTCGCGCAAGGCATCGGCCAGGCGCTGCTGGAGAACTGCGTCTACGATCGCGAGAGCGGGCAACTGCTGACCGGCAGCCTGATGGATTACGCATTGCCGCGTGCCGACGACCTGCCGGCGTTCGAGGTCGCGACCAAGGTCACGCCGTGCACGCACAATCCGCTCGGTGCCAAGGGGTGCGGCGAGGCCGGCGCGATCGGTGCCCCGGCGGCGCTGATGAACGCGGTGCTGGACGCGATGTCGGCACGCGGCGTCACGCACTTCGACATGCCGGCGTCGCCGCATCGCGTGTGGTCGGCGCTTGCCGGCGCGCAACGTTCCTGACGGAGGGTTCCATGTACGGATTCGAACTGCATCGTGCCACCAGCGTCGCCGACGCCGCCGCCACGCTCGCGCGCACGGGCGGCAAGGCGCTGGCGGGTGGGCAGAGCCTCGTCGCGGCGATGAAGCTGCGGCTCGCGCAGCCCGGTCATGTGGTGGATCTGTCGGCGATTCCCGACCTTGCCGGCATCCGCAGCGAAGGCTCGACGCTCGTCATCGGCGCCATGACGCGGCATGCCGACGTGGCGTCGTCGGCGGCGGTGAAGGCGACGATTCCCGCGCTGGCGTTGCTCGCGGAAGGCATCGGCGACCGCCAGGTGCGCAACATGGGCACGATCGGCGGGTCCCTCGCCAACAATGATCCGGCAGCCGACTGGCCGGCGGCGGCGGTGGCGCTGGATGCGACCGTCGTCACCAACAAGCGCAGCATCGGTGCCGACGCGTTCTTCAAGGGCATGTACGAGACGGCGCTGGCCGCCGACGAGATCATCACGGCGGTGCGCTTCCCCGTGCCGCAGAAGGCCGCGTACGTGAAATTCCCGAATCCGGCGTCGCGCTTCGCGCTGGTCGGCGTGTTCGTGGCGAAGGCGGCCGGCGGCGTGCGTGTCGCCGTCACCGGCGCCGCGCCTGCGGTGTTTCGCTGCAAGCCCCTCGAGGATGCGCTGGCGAAGAACTGGAGCGCCGATGCCGCGCGCGCAGTCAAGTTGGCGGCGCAAGGGCTCAACAACGATCTGCATGGCTCGCCCGACTATCGCGCGCATCTCGTCAGCGTGATGGCGGCGCGCGCGGTGGCTGCAAGCTGACCGTTTGCTATGCTTCGACGGATCCCGTCACCGGATTCGTCGAAGCGCGATGATCGCCGCCACTCCCCTTCCCGCCAGCGTCGAGGCGACGCAGGCGCTGCTCGCGGCGCAGGACTACGTCGCCGAGCGCCGCCTCGCGACCGCGGTGTTCCTCGCGCTGAAGCTCGCGAAGCCGCTGTTCCTCGAAGGCGAGGCGGGCGTCGGCAAGACCGAGATCGCCAAAGTGCTCGCGGCCGGACTCGGCCGCCGCCTGATCCGCCTGCAATGCTACGAAGGCCTCGACACCGCCGCCGCGGTCTACGAATGGAATTACCCGCGGCAAATGATCGAGATCCGTCTTGCCGAGGCCGCCGGCGGCATCGTGCGCGACGACCTTGCGCACGACATCTTTACCACGCGCTTCCTGCTGAAGCGGCCGCTGCTCGAGGCGCTGTCGCCGCAGGAGGGCGGCGCGCCGGTGCTCCTGATCGACGAGCTCGACCGCACTGACGAGCCGTTCGAAGCGTACCTGCTGGAAGTGCTGGCCGAATACCAGGTGACGATCCCCGAGATCGGCGCGGTGCGCGCCGCAGCGCCGCCGATCGTCGTCATCACCTCGAACCGGACGCGCGAGATCCACGATGCGATCAAGCGCCGCTGTCTCTATCACTGGGTCGATTATCCGGACGTGGCCCGCGAGCTCGCGATCGTGCGCCGCAAGTGCCCGCGCGCGCCGGAGCGCCTCGCGCGCGAGGTGGTGGCGTTCACGCAGCGACTGCGCTCGATGGACCTGTTCAAGGCGCCGGGCATCGCCGAGACCATCGACTGGGCGGAGGCGCTGATGGCGCTCGACAAGATCGCGCTCGATCCGGCGGCCGTCGCCGACACGATCGGCGTGCTGCTCAAGTACCAGGACGACGTCGGCGCGTTGTCGCCGGACACCGTCACGCGGCTCTGCGCCGAAGTGGCCGCCGAAGGCGTCGCGTCCTGACGTTGCATCGCCGATGAACGTGCATCCGGCACTTGCCGTGCTGCCCAGCGGCAGGCTCGCGGAGAACGTGCTGCACTTCGTGCGCGTGCTGCGCGCGACTGGAATGGCCGTTGGACCGGCCAAGGTGATCGACGCGCTGGCGGCAGTGGACGCGGTCGGCGTGGGCGACCGCGGCGACTTCCGCGCGGCACTGGCCGCGGTGCTGGTGTCGCGCCACGAGCAGCTCGCGATGTTCGACAGCGCGTTCGAGCTGTTCTGGCGCAATCCGCGGCTCGTGGAGCGGATGCTGGCGGCGCTGCTGCCGCGCGTCGCCGGGCGCATCCCGAACGACGGCGCCCCGCCGATGCCCGCGCGTTTGTCGGAGGCGCTGCTGCCGCCGTTGGGCGACGTGCCGCTGCAGGACGACGACGACGAGATCAAGCTCGACGCCGCCTTCACGTTCTCGCCGCGCGAAGTGCTGCAGAAGCAGGACTTCGCGACGATGACGCAGGCCGAGATGCGGGCGGTCAAGGCGATGATCGCGCGCCTGCGCCTGCCGCTGCCGGCGATGCCGGCGCGGCGCACGCGCGCCGCGCCGCAAGGCACCCGCGTCGACCTGCGCGCGACGCTGCGGGCGATGACCGGCGCCGCCGGCGCCGTCGCGCCGCTGGCGATGCGCGCGCGCACGCGGCGCACGCCGCCGCTGGTCGTGCTGTGCGACATCTCGGGATCAATGGAGCGCTATGCGCGGATGCTGCTGCATTTCGTGCACGCGATCACCAACGACCGTCACCGCGTGCACACGCTGGTGTTCGGCACCCGCCTCACCAACATCACGCGCCACCTGCGGCATCGCGACGTCGACGTCGCGCTCGCGCGCATCACTGCGGCGGTCGACGACTGGTCGGGCGGCACGCGGATCGGCGAAAGCCTGGCGGAGTTCAACCGCCGCTGGTCGCGGCGCCTGCTCGCACAGAACGCGATCGTGCTCCTGATCAGCGACGGCCTCGACGCCGATGCGGGCGCCGGGCTCGCATTCGAAATGGAGCGGCTCGCGAAATCGGCGCGGCGCGTGATCTGGCTCAACCCGCTGCTGCGCTACGCGGATTTCGAGGCGCGCCCGGCGGGCATCCGCGCGATGCTGCCGTGGGTCGATGATTTCCGGCCGGTGCACAACCTCGCGAGCCTCGAGGCGCTGGCCGCGGCGCTGGCGGGCACGCGCCCCGACGCGGCGCGCAAGGCCTCCACGCCACGTCTGCGTCCGGCGCCAATGCTGCGCACGCGGCCTGCGGTAGCATGAAGGCGGGCGTGCGGATGCACGGTACCGGACCCGGACACTGATGGAGCTCGCCAATACCCGTAGCGTTCCCGCCTCGCCCGAGGCGGTGTTCGACGCGCTCAACGACCCCGCGGTGCTGCGCGCATGCGTGCCCGGCTGCGGGTCGCTGGAATGCATCGGTGCCAACGCGTTCCAGGCGCAGATTACGGCATGCATCGGCCCGGTGACGGCGCGCTTCAGTGGCAGGATGACGCTCGCTGATGTCGATCCGCCACGCGGCTACACGTTGCGCTTCGAAGGGCAGGGTGGCGCGGCGGGTTTCGCTCGCGGCGAGGCGCGAGTGACGCTCGCGCCGGGCGACGACGGACACACGGCAATGCGCTACGAGGTCAAGGCGCAGGTCGGCGGCAAGCTCGCGCAGATCGGCTCGAGACTCGTCGACGGCGCGGCAGCCAGGCTCGCCGACGATTTCTTCGCGCGACTCGCTGCGCATTTCGCGGTGGGCACGACGTCGCCGGCCGGCGAGCACAGGGACGATCTTGCGGACGCGCGTGGCGATGCGCTTGTCACCGGCGAGGGTCGTGGCGCTGCGCCGTCGCCCGCTGGCGGGGTTTCGCCCGCGGACGACGAGGTGCCGCGCCGCACCGGCGAAAAAGGCACGTGGACGCGATTCCTCGCGCTTGCCGCGATCATCGTGATCCTCGCGTATCTGTATTTCAGGGGCCGCATCGGCTAGGCGGCCGGGAGCCAGGCGATGGACAGCGTCGATTTCGAAGTTCTGAAGAAGAGCGCCGACTGGCTCGACCAGGGCCGGCGCGTGCTGCTGGTGACGGTCGTGCGCACATGGGGCAGCTCGCCGCGGCCCGAGGGTGCGATGCTCGCGGTGCGCGACGATGGCCTCGTGGTCGGCTCGGTGTCGGGCGGCTGCATCGAGGACGACATCATCGACCGCACCCGCAAGCACGGCATGACCAGCACCCGCGCCGAAGCCGTCACCTACGGCGTGTCCGCCGACGAGGCGCGCCGCTTCGGCCTGCCGTGCGGCGGCACGATCGAGCTGGTGCTGGAGCCGCTGACGCGCGAGTCCGGCATGCGCGCGCTGCTGCACGAGATCGAGGAAGGCCACCTCGTCGCGCGCAAGCTCGAGCTGGCGTCCGGTTTCGCCACGCTGCACCCGTCGAAAGTCACCGACGGCCTGTCGTTCGACGGCCGGGTGCTGGTCACCGTGCACGGACCGCGCTACCGGATGCTGGTGATCGGCGCGTCGCAGCTCTCCAAGTACCTTGCGCAGATTGCGGTCGGGCTCGACTATCGCGTGACGATCTGCGACCCGCGCGAGGAATACACGGAGACCTGGGACATCCCGGGTGTCACGCTGGTGCGCACGATGCCCGACGACACCGTGCGCGCGATGAACCTCGACGAGCGCTGCGCGGTCGTGGCGCTCACGCACGATCCCAAGCTCGACGATCTGGCGCTGATGGAGGCGCTGAAGTCGCCGGCGTTCTACGTCGGCGCGCTGGGCTCGCGCGCCAACAACGCGAAGCGCCGCGAGAGGCTCGTCGAGTTCGACGTCACCGCCGACGAGATCGCCAGGCTGCACGGGCCGATCGGTCTCTACATCGGCAGCCGCACGCCGCCGGAGATCGCGATCTCGATCCTGGCCGAGATCACCGCGGCGAAGAACGGCGTCGACACGCGATCCGTGAAGCCGGTTGGCGACGCCAAGGAAGGTCTCGCATCGGTGGTCTGCGCGACATCCTAGGCACCGGGCGCCGCGACCGGCCCATGACGACTGGCCGCGGCCCGGTGCGGTGGGAAGGCGCTGCGCACCGTCGGCAGGAGCAACGCGCGTCACTGCCACCCCGTCATTCCCGCGAATGCGGGAACCCAGTCATGACGTCGATCGCATGCGAGCGTTGCGCTCTGCGCGGCCGCGCTGCGGGGACATCGGTCGTCGCTCAAACACGCTTCGCGAACTCGCTTTGGACCGATATCCCCGCATCGCGGCCGGCTCGTGCCGGACGACGCCACCAAGGCAACGAGCGTCAGCCCCGCACGCAGCGGCGCAACACGGCGTCAATGACGACCGTCACGACGTTCACGCCGTGAGGGTCCGTGGTTGCGGGAGATAACGCGCGCCGTAGGCGAGAATGGCGCAAGCCAGGACGACCACGCCGAGCGCGACGGACAGCGAGCTCGCGGTGGCGATGCCGCCGATCAGCGGCGGTCCGATCAGGAAGCCGGCGTAGCCGATGGACGTGACGGCGGCGATGCCCGCCGCGCGGCTCACGCCGGGCACGCGGCTCGCGGCATTGAAGAGGATGGGAGCGACAGGCGCCAGCCCGGCGCCCACCAGCGCGAAACCGATCAGCGCGACCACTGCGTGGGCCGACAGCAGGACGGTCGTCATCGCGATGGCCGCGAGTATCGCGCCGGTGCGCAGCAGCAATGCGTCCGCCCAATGCGCGCGAAGCGCGTCGCCACCGAAGCGCGACAGGGCCATTGCGGCCGAGAACACGGCATAGCCTAGGGCGGCCAGTGGCGGCGCCATCGCCACGTCCTGCCGCAGATAGAGCACGCACCAGTCGTACATGATGCCCTCCGCGGTCATGCCGGCCAGGATCAGCAGCCCGATGAAGAGCAGCACGCCTTTCGGCCACGCGAAATGCGCCTGCGCGACCGCATCGTCGCCGGAGGCGTGCGTGTCGAGCATGCCACGCGACGCGACCACGGCGACGATCGCGATGCCGCCGCAGACGACGGCAAGCTGCGTGCGCGGCGCGACCTGCAGATCCAGCAGCACGGCCGCGATCGACGCGCCCAGCATGCCGCCGACACTGAACATGCCGTGCAGGTTGCTCATCACCGGCCGGCCGCCGAGCGTCTCCAGCATCGAGCCTTCGGTGTTGATGGCGACATCGAACAGGCTCATCGCGGCGCCGAGCGTCACCATCGCCGGCAGCAGCGCGGCGACACCCGGCAACGCCAGCGCGCTGCCGAGCAGGACACTCATGCCCAGCGCCGCGAGCGCCGCGACGTTGCGTGCGCCCAGCCGCCCGATGATGCGCCCGGCGACGAACAGCGACGACAATGCGCCGCAGGCGACCGCCAGCAGCACCAGCGCGAGCGTCGCCTCGCTGAGCGAATAGCGCGCCTTCACCGACGGGATGTGCGCGCCCCAGCTGCCGGCGATGATGCCCAGCGCGAGGAACTGCAACCGCGTGGCATGGCGGGCGCGGGCGAGCGCCGGGCGTGCGCGTGTCAACACGGCGGCCGTTGGCGCGGGTGGAGTCCATCGCGTCGCGTCTCCTGCCGCGCGCGGCGTTCCGCTGCACCGCGCGCGTCGCCGCTCACACCAGCCGCACGATCCTGCGCTTGCGCCAGTAGCGCAGGTAGTACGTCGCCTGCAGCGCGAGCATCGCGGTGAAGCCGATGGGGTAGGCCATCCAGACGCCTTCGAGGCCGAAGTGCTTGGCGAGCAGGTACGCCGCCGGCAGCTCGATCGCCGCGACGCAGAACATTGAAATGCCGGTTGGCACCAGCACTGCGCCGGATGCTCGCATCACGCCGCTCAGCACGCTGGCAAAGCCATACACGACGGTGCTCCACAGCATGATGTGCAGCAGCGTCTGCGCGATCTCGATCACCGGCACGCTGGTGATGAACAGCGCGATCAGGTGGCGCGACAGCAGGTAGCCGAGCAAGACGAGGCCGCCCGTCATCACCAGGTTCATCAGCAGGCCCGTGCGGGTGATCGCGCCCAGGCGGTCGACATGGCCGGCACCGATCGCCTGCGCGCCGAGTATCGAGGCGGTGATCGCGATGGAAATCGCCGGAAACTGCACGTAATTGACGACCTGGTTGACCGCGCCATACGCGGCCGTGGCATCCGGTCCGAAGCCGTTGACGAGCGCCAGCAGCACGATTTCCGCCAGCGACATCACGATCACCTGCAGGCCCGTCGGCAGGCCGATCCGGACGATGAGCCTCAACAGCGCCGGATCGATGCGCAGGTCGCGCAGCAATTCGCGGTCGGGCGCCAGCGGATGACGCTTGCGGCGCATGAACCACGCCATGAATGCCAGCGCCACGACGAACGCGCCGATGGAGGCGGCTGCCGCCGACGTCACGCCGAGGTGCGGCAGGCCGGCCCAGCCGCGGATGAACGCGGGCGTCAGCACGCTCGCGACCGCCGTCGAGATCAGGAGCGCGTAGAGCGGGGTAAGGGTGTCGCCGACGCCGCGCATCAATTGCGTCGCCAGGATGAAGACGAGCAGGCCCGGCATCGCGAACATCATCAGCCGCGCATAGCTGACGGCTTCCGGCAGCACGCTCGGCGGCGTGCGCAGCAGCTCCAGCATCCCGCGCGTGAAGGTGCCGCCCACGAGCGCGATCGCGAGCCCGAGCAGCAGGCCGAGTGCCAGCGCGGTGCCGGCGATGGCCTTGACCTTGTGCGGCTCGTGCGCGCCCCAGGCCTGCCCGATCAGCACCGACGCGCCGGCGCCGACGCCGATCACCAGCGAAATCAGGAAGAACACGATGGGGAATACCGCAGCCACGGCGGCCAGCGCGTGCGTGCCCAGCATCTGGCCGATGAACACGTTGTTGAACGTGCCGGACAGCGCCTGCAGCACGTTGCTGACCAGCATCGGTCCGAGGAACGCGAGGAACGCGCGCCACAGCGGGCGTGGAGGGCCGTGGCGCCCGGACTCGGCAAGGGAAGCGGTCGATGGCATGCAGGCGGCCCATCCATGCGGCCGTATCGGCGTGGTGCTGCGGACAGCAACGAGCCATGTACGCTATCACAGGATCGCCGCGCAGCCTGCGCACGGCGCGAATCCGCGACGTGCGCTACATCTGCCTGAACAGGTGGCTGAACGTGCGGCTCACCTCGAGCTTTTCGCCACTGCCCTTGAGATGCACGAGCTGGCGCCCGCGAAAGTCGCGGCTCACCTGCTCGATCGCGTCGACGTGCACGACGATGGCGCGATGGATCTGCCAGAACGCGGCAGGATCCAGCTCCTCGATCAGTTCCTTGATGGGCTTGCGGATCAGGGCTTCGAAGCGCGCCGTCTGCACCCGCGTGTACTTGTCCTCGGCGCGGAAGAACAGGATGTCGCCGGTCGGGATCATGCGGATGTTCGATCCCACGCTCGCCTGCACCCAGCGCAGGTACTCGCGCGAGCGCGCGGCGCCGCTGCCGAGGCGCTGCGAAAGCTCGGCCAGCAGCGCGTCCATGGGTGCCGGCGCCTCATGCAGCCGCTCGCGCAGCCGCTGGCACGTCAGCGCCAGCCGTTCGGGCTCCGCGGGCTTGACGAGGTAGTCGACCGCACCCTGCTCGAATGCACGCACGGCGTACTCGTCATAGGCGGTAACGAACACGATGTGGGCCATGGCCGCCAGCGCCGCCGCCGTCTCGATGCCGTCCATCTCCGGCATGCGCACGTCGAGGAACACCACGTCCGGCTCCAGTCGATGCACGAGCGCCACCGCTTCGCGGCCATTGCCGGCTTCGCCGACGATCGCGAGCTCCGGCCATGCGACCTTGAGGCGATCGACGAGCTGCTCGCGCATCAGGCGCTCGTCGTCGGCGACGACGGCGGTCGGGGTGGGGTCGGTCATCGCAAGCGGTCGGTCAGCCGGATTGAGCGGGCGCGACTTCGTACGGCACCTTGATGGTGGCGCACGTGCCGCCTTCCTTGGGCACGCCGATGATCAGCTCGGCGCGGCCATCGTACAACGCGTCGAGGCGCTCGCGGATGTTGGCGAGCCCGACGCCGGCGCCGCCCTTCGGCTGGAAGCCCATGCCGGTGTCGATCACGTGCACGGCGAGCTGGCCGTCGACGACTTCGGCCGCGATCTCCAGCCGGCCGCCCGCTGCCTTGGGCTCGAGGCCGTGCTTGATCGCGTTTTCCACCAGCGTCTGCAGCATCATCGACGGAAACACCGCCGACTTGAGGCCGTCGGGAACGTTCAGCACGGACTGCAGACGCTCTTCCATGCGTATGGACATGATTTCAATGAACGCCCGCGACAGCTCGACCTGCTGCCCGAGCGTGGGCCGGCCGCCTTCGCGCATCCTCGGCATCGCCGAGCGCAGGTAGCGGATCAGGCTCTGCTGCATCCGCGACGCGCGCGGCGGATCGGTCAGGATCAGCTGGTCGATGCTGGCCAGCGTGTTGAACAGGAAGTGCGGCTCGATCTGCGCCTGCAGCGCTTCCATCCGCGCCTCCACCACGGTGCGCTCGAGGTGCTGCGTCTCCGCACGTTGCGTGGCTTCGCTGGCGGTCAATTC
This sequence comes from uncultured Pseudomonadota bacterium, assembly GCA_963781395.1. Lineage (GTDB taxonomy): Bacteria > Pseudomonadota > Gammaproteobacteria > Burkholderiales > Casimicrobiaceae > VBCG01. The sequence continues at coordinate 193,513 of CAWAFO010000005.1, read as the reverse complement.
GGCGCGCCGCTTGCCGCCCGCCACGATCTTGATGATCAGGCACGCGACGACCAGCATCAGGAACGGCACCGGACGCTGCAGGATGCCGGCGAGGATCAGGCCGAGCACGGCGACCAGCGCCAGCGTCTTCCACGGCGCGATCGCGAGCCAGTCGAAGAATCGCCACCACACGACGACGAGGCCGTCGCCGATGTCGCGCATCGCCTGGTGCGACGGCGAGCGCGGCGGCGGGGGTGGGGGCGGCGGCGGGGCTGCGCCGGCGGGGTCGGCGCTCATGGGCGGTTCCAGCAAGGTTCGGTTGTCATGCAGGGAGCCTAACGGGGCAGGTCGCCAGACTCCAGCAGGGGCGGACATACTGCAGGCCGGCAGGCATGAAGCGCAGGATACCGTCGTGGCCGGCGAGGGGGCCGCAGGACGCGTCGTTTCCGCCGGCCGGCTTCAGCCGCGATCGCGCCGGCGGCGCGCACGGATGCGCGCCCGGCAATAACCGCTCAGGTCGGTTGCGCCGACGGCCGCCACGTAGAGCAACGACCCGAGGGATTCGTGGCGGGGAACGATCCGCATCGCGAGGGCGAGCAGGCGCGGTCCGGACGTGCGGAACAGCGGGTAGAGCACGCGCGCGCACCACGGCCTGGCGGCGACGAGGTACGCCGGGTGGCGCACATGCCGGTGCAGGTCGGTACCGTCCGCGCGCAGCGCGTCGTAGTAGCTCGATTTGCCATCGCCCATCTGCATCACGAGGTCGCGCCAGAGGTCCACGCCCATGTCGTTGAAATGCGTGGCCAGCGGCTCGCCGATGCGGTCGATCGCGATGCCTGCCGCTCGCGCTCGTTGCAGGATCGCGGTCTCGCCGAAGCGCTGGAATCGCGGATCGAATCCGCCGAGTCGCTCGAAGAGGTCGCGGCGCACGATGCTGTTGGCGCCGAGGGAGAACGTCCCGTGCGCCGCGGCGCGGCGCTCGTGGCGCAGGTTGTGCAACGACACCAGGCGGCCGAGTGGCGTATCGCCATGGTTGATGCGTGGTGCCCACGCCATCTGCGTCGCCGGCCGGCGATGCCAGTGCGCGGCGATGAGCGCACAGCAATTCGGTGCCAGCGCCGTGTGGCCTTCCATGAACAGCAGCACGTCGCCGCGCGCGTGCGCTGCGCCGGCGGCATAGAGCGCGACTTCGTTGGCGACGTCGGCGGTGTCGAGCGCGGTGCGCTCGACACGGTCGCAGCGCGCGAGCAGGTCGCGCAGTTCGCCGTCGCCGGTGGCCGACGCGAGATCGCTGCCGAGCACGGCGATGACTTCGTAGCGCTCACGTGGAAACGCCTGGCCGACGGCGGACTCGAGCGACTGCCAGCCCGCGGTGCGACGGTCGAACAGGGGAAGGATGATCGAGATCTTCACGCAAGGTGGCCGGCGGCTGCACCGAGATTATCAAACCCGCCACGGCGAGGCGCGTGGCGGCCCACGCGCTCCGGCGCGGCCTCGCGATCGGTGCCCCGGACAGGCCTGCCTCAATGGAAATCCCGCGAGCGCGTCTCCAGCGCGCCCAGCATCGGCGAGAGATCGACGAGATGCCCGGCGACGAGATGCACGACGATGCCCTCGCGCTCGACCTTGCCGTACACCGCCATCAGCCGCGCGCCCAGCAATTCGCGCCGCTGGCGGTCGCCGAGGTCGCGCCAGACGATGACGTTGGTGTTGCCGGTTTCGTCCTCCAGCGTGACGAACACCACGCCGCTCACCGTGTCCGGGCGCTGGCGGCCGATGACGATGCCGGCCGTGCGCACGATGCGTCCATGCGGCGACGCGGTGACTTCGCGCGACGTGAGGAGGCGCCGCGCCGCCAGCGACCTGCGCAGCAGCGCCAGCGGATGGCGGCCGAGCGTCAGCCCGAGGCGGCGGTAGTCGGCGACGATGTCCTGGCCTTCGCTGGGCGGCGGCAGCAGCGCCGGCGTCTCGGCGAACGTGCCGCCGGCGAGGATCGCCGGCAGCTTCTCCACGCCGGCGACGTCCCACACCGCGGTGTGGCGATGGCCGGCAAGGGCCGCGAGGGCACCGGCGTCGGCGAGGGCGCGAAGATCGCGGGCGTCGAGCGCCGCGCGGTGCGCGAGATCGGCGACCGATGCGAAGGGCGCTTCGCTGCGTGCCGCGACGATGCGCGCCGCCGCCGGCTCGCCGAAGCCTGCGATCATCCGCAAGCCCAGGCGCAGCGCAGGCGATGCCGCTGCGCACGACGCGACGGCGGAAGCGGACGATGCCTGCGCAGGCGGCCGCGGACCGGGGGTCGCAGGCTGAGGCTTTTCCAGCGTGCAATCCCATTCGCTCATCACGACGTCGACGGCGCGCACCTCGACGCCATGGCGCTGCGCATCCTGCACGAGCTGCGCCGGCGCGTAGAAGCCCATCGGCTGCGCGTTGAGGAGCGCCGCGGTGAACGCCGCCGGATGATAGCGCTTGAGCCACGACGACACGTAGACCAGCAGCGAGAACGACGCCGAATGCGACTCCGGGAAGCCATACTCGCCGAAGCCGAGGATCTGCTGGTAGATCTGCCGCGCGAACGCCTCGCTGTAGCCGTTCTTCGCCATGCCGTCGACGAGGCGCCGCTCGAACTTCTCGAGCCCGCCCTTGCGCCGCCAGGCCGCCATCGAGCGCCGCAGCGCGTCGGATTCGCCGGGCGTGAAGTCGGCGGTGACGATCGCGAGCTGCATCACCTGCTCCTGGAAGATGGGCACGCCGAGCGTGCGCTCGAGCACCGCGCGCACTGCCTCGCTGGGATACGTGACCGGCTCGAGCCCCTGCCGCCGGCGCAGGTACGGATGCACCATGCCGCCCTGGATCGGGCCGGGACGCACGATCGCGACCTCGATCACGAGGTCGTAGAAATTGGCGGGCTTCAACCGCGGCAGCATCGACTGCTGCGCGCGCGATTCGATCTGGAACACGCCGATCGTGTCGGCGCGCTGGATCATCGCGTAGACCTCGGGATCCTCGGCGGGAATGTCCTGCATCGCCAGCGGGCGTTCGTGCCACGCCGACACCATCGACAGCGCGCGGCGGATCGCCGAGAGCATGCCGAGCGCCAGGCAGTCGACCTTGAGCAGCCCCATCGCGTCCAGGTCATCCTTGTCCCACTGGATCACCGTGCGGTCCACCATCGCCGCGTTCTCCACCGGCACCATGCGCTCGATGGAGCCGCGCGCGATGACGAAGCCGCCGACGTGCTGCGACAGGTGCCGCGGCATGCCGATCAATTCGCCGGCGAGGTGGACGAGACGCGCGATCAGCGGGCTCGCGGGATCGAAGCCGGCTTCGCGGATGCGCGCGACCTCGATCGTGCGGCCATCCCACCACGCGAACACGCGCGTCAGGCGGTCGATCTCGGCGAGGCCGAAGCCGAGCGCCTTGGCGATGTCGCGCACCGCGCTCTTGGTGCGGTAGGTGATGAGGGTGGCGGCAAGCGCCGCGCGGTCGCGGCCGTACTTGGCGTAGACGTACTGCATCACCTCCTCGCGCCGCTGGTGCTCGAAGTCGACGTCGATGTCGGGCGGCTCGTCGCGCTCGCGGCTGACGAAGCGCTCGAACAGCATCGACATCCGCGTCGGGTCGACCTCGGTGATGCCGAGCGCGTAGCACACCGCCGAATTGGCGGCCGAGCCGCGGCCCTGGCACAGGATGCCGCGCGAGCGCGCGAACGCGACGATGTCGTGCACGGTGAGGAAATAGGGCTCGTAGGCGAGCTCGGCGATGAGCGCGAGCTCGTGCTCGATCTGCTCGCGCACCTTCGGCGGCACGCGCGAGCCGCGGTCGCCCGCGGCGCGGGGATAGCGGCGCACGAGCCCCGCCTCGGTCAGCGCACGCAGGTGCGACGCCGGCGTCGCGCCCGCCGGCACGATCTCGTCGGGATACTCGTAGCGCAGGCAGTCGAGCGAGAAGCGGCAGCGCGCGGCGTGCTCGACGCTCGCCTCGAGCAGCGCGCGCGGATAGATCGTCGCCAGGCGCGCGCGCGATCGCAGGTGGCGCTCGCCGTTGGCAAAGAGCGCGTAGCCGCACTGCGCGAGCGGCGTGCCGACGCGGATCGCCGTCATCGTGTCCTGCAGCATCCGCCGTGCGCGCACGTGCATATGGACGTCGCCGGCGGCGACCAGCGCCAGGCCGGTGGCGCGGCTCACGGCCGTGAGGTCGGCCAAGCGCGCGCGCTCGCCGCCGCGCGCGAAGAGCTCGGCCGCCATCGCCGCGCGGGCGCCGAACGCGTCGGCGCAGAAGCGCGCCTCGTCGGCCGCGATCGCGGCACCCGGTATCCACAGCGCGAGGCAGCGCCGGCCGAGGTCGGCGACATCGTCGCGCGTGACGCGGTAGTGGCCCTTGATCGCGCGCCTTCGGGCGCGGGTGATGAGCGCGGCGAGATCGCCGTAGCTGTCGCGGTCGACGGCGTGCAGCACGAGCTTCAGGCCGTCGTCGAGGGTGAACTCGCTGCCGATGACGAGCGACAGCCCGGCGTCCTTCGCCGCGAGATGCGCGCGCACCGCGCCCGTAAGCGAGCATTCGTCGGTGATCGCGAGCGCGGCGTAGCCCTGCGCCTGCGCGCGTTCCACCAGCTCCTCCGGATGCGAGGCGCCGCGCAGGAACGAGAACGCCGACAGGCAGTGCAGCTCGGCATAGCCGGGGAGGAGCTCGCTCATACCGTACGAATATACGGTATGCGGCAGCGGCCGGGGCGCATCCGCTAAACTCGCCCGACCGCATCCAGCCGTCTCTGCCCATGCCCACGATCGTCTTCGACCGCTTCTACCGCCATGCCGAGCTGATGGCGCTGCTCGCGGCCTATGTCCGCGACTACCCGCAACTCGCGAGCCTCGAGACGATCGGCCAGAGTCACGAAGGACGCGACATCCCGCTGCTGACGATCACCAACGGCGCCACCGGCCCGGCCGCGGAAAAGCCCGCGCTGTGGGTCGACGGCAACATCCACGCCACGGAGGTCGCGGCGTCGGCGGCGAATCTGTACTTCATCCACACGCTGCTGACGCAATACGGCAAGGATCCCGAAGTCACGCGCGCGCTCGACACCCGTGCGTTCTACGTATGCCCGCGGATCAATCCCGATGGCGCCGAATGGGCGCTGGCCGACAAACCGAAGTGGATCCGCTCGTCGACCCGCCCGTATCCGTTCGACGAGGAAGAGCCGGAAGGGCTGGTGGTCGAGGACATCGATGGCGACGGCCGCATCCTGCAGATGCGCATCGCCGATCCCAATGGTGTCTGGAAAGCGCATCCCGAGGAGCCGCGCCTCATGGTGCGACGCGAGCCCGACGAAGTCGGCGGCACGTACTACCGCATCCTGCCGGAAGGGCGCTACGAGAACTACGACGGCCATACGCTCAAGGTGAAGAAGAGCCCGCAGGGCCTCGACCTCAACCGCAACTTCCCCGCGAGCTGGCGCCAGGAGTTCGAGCAGCTGGGAGCGGGACCGTACCCGACGTCGGAGCCCGAGATCCGCGCCGTCGTCGATTTCATCGTGAAGCATCGCAACATCACCGGCGGCACCACGTTCCACACGTGGAGCGGCGTGCTGCTGCGGCCGTTCGAGCATCTTGCCGACGAGGAGATGCACGCCGAGGATCTGTGGGTGTACCAGGCGCAGGGGAAGAAGGGCACCGAGCTCACCGGCTATCCGGCGATCTCGGTCTATCACGAGTTCCGCTACCACCCGAAGGAAGTGATCGGCGGCACGTTCGACTGGATCTACGAGCACCTCGGCCTCTTCTCGTGGGTCGTCGAGATCTGGTCGCCGATGCGCGAGGCCGGCATCGCCGAGTACAAGTTCATCGACTGGTTCCGTGATCACCCCATCGCCGACGACCTCGCGCTCATCCGCTGGAGCGACGACAAGCTCGGCGGCCTCGGCCATATCCCGTGGCAGCCGTTCGATCACCCGGAGCTCGGCCGCATCGAGATCGGCGGCTGGAACCGCTTTCACGCGTTCTCCAATCCGCCGCCCAAGCTCCTCGAGAAGGAGCTCGCGCGCTTTCCGAAGTGGCTGCTGTGGCAGGCGCTCATATCGCCGAAGCTCGCCCTCGTGCACGCGGACGCCGAGGCGTTGGGCGACGGTGCGTGGAAGATCACGCTGGTGGTGCAGAACGAAGGCTGGCTGCCGACGTACGTCAGCAAGCGCGCGCTGGCGCGCAAGACGGTGCGCGGCGTGATGGTCGACGTCGCGTTGCCGGACGGCGCGACGCTCGCCGCGGGCAAGGCGCACGACGATCACGGCCAGCTCGAGGGCCGCGCCTACAAGCACACCGGCGTGTCGTTCTGGCCCGATCGCAACGTCACCGACGATCGCGCGCGGCTCGAATGGGTGGTGCGCGGCAAGCCCGGCCAGGAAGTGGGGCTGGTCGCGCAGCACGACAAGGCCGGCACCGTCCGCGCGCGCGTGACGCTGCGCTGACGCGCGCACGACGCGTCGGCCGGAGCCGTCGCGGGCCGGCACGCAGGAAACGTTGCATCACCACCGCAGCACAGGGAGAGAATGCATGACCAAGCTCGCACGCATACTGCCGGCGATTCTGCTGGCGACGATCCTCGCCGGTTGCGCGATGCAGCCGGGGCCGCGCGAAGGGCTCGCGCGCATCGACCACATCATCGTGCTGTACGCCGAGAACCGCAGCTTCGACAACCTGTACGGGTTCTTCCCCGGTGCCAACGGCATTGCCAATGCGAGCCCGGAGTCGATGACGCAGCGCGACCGCGACGGCAGCGTGCTGCCGCGGCTGCCTGCGGTGTGGAAAGGCAAGACGGCCGATCCCGCCTATCCGCAGGACCTGCCGAATCGCCCGTATCGCCTCGACGCGCCGCCGGTGAACATGCCGCTGGCCAAGGCCACGCAGGACCTCGTGCACCGCTTCTACCAGAACCAGGAGCAGATCGACGGCGGCCGCAACGACCGCTTCGTCGCGGCCAGCGACTCGGGCGCGCTGGTGATGGGACACTACGACGGCTCGACGCTGCCGATGTGGAAGTGGGCGCGCGAATACACGCTCGCCGATAATTTCTTCATGGGCGGCTTCGGCGGCTCCTATTTCAATCACATGTACCTGATCTGCGCGTGCGCGCCGATCGATCGCGACGCGCCGGCGGACCTTCGCGCGCAGATCGACGCCCGTGGCTGGCTCAAGGCCAAGTCGACTTCGCCGGCGTCGGTGCTGACGGGGCCGCCGGAGCTGCTCGATGGCGACGTCACGCCCGACGGCTATTCGGTGAACACGACCCAGCCGCCGTACCAGCCGTCGCGCGTGCCGCCGGCGAAGGGTGGCGACCCGCGCGGCACCGATCCGGCGCAGCACACGTTGCCGCCGCAGACGCTGACGACGATCGGCGACACGCTGTCCGCGAGGGGCGTGTCCTGGGCGTGGTATTCGGGCGCGTGGGACGCGGCGCTGGCGGACGGCATGCAGCCGCCGCAGGCGCCGCGCAAGGTGATCGCCACGTCGGCCAATGGCGCGCCGTACTTCGTCACGCATCACCAGCCGTTCAATTATTTCAAGCGCTTCGCGCCGGGCACGCCCGATCGCGCCGAGCACCTGAAGGACTACAAGGACTTCGTCGCCGGCATCGACAGCGGCAACCTGCCGCAGGTGGTCTTCTACAAGCCGCAGGGCACCCTCAACGAGCATCCGGGCTACGCCGACGTGTGGTCCGGCGACATGCATCTCGACGGCCTGCTCAACCGCATCAAGGCGAGCCCGCTGTGGAACACCAGCGTGATCATCGTCACGTACGACGAGAATGGCGGCTTCTGGGATCACGTCGCGCCACCCGTGGCGGATCGCTGGGGGCCCGGCTCGCGCATCCCGGCGATCGTCATCTCGCCCTATGCCCGACGCGGCTACGTCGACCACACGCTCTACGACACGACGTCGATCCTGAAGCTCATCACGCGCCGCTTCGACCTCGAGCCATTGCCCGGCGCGCGGCCGATGATGGGGGACCTGACCAACGCACTGGCGTTCTGACCGACGGGCTCACCACGATCTCGTCATCCCTGCGAAAGCGGGGATCCAGATCAGTCGCATCACCGGATTGGCCGCGCCATGTGTCGGCGCCAGCGCTGGATTCCCGCATGCGCAGGAATGACGAAGACGCGCGTGTCGGTGTCGATGCCGGACTTTCTCATGCGCGCGGATGACGACCAGGGTCGTCCCGACGTCATGGGCGTGTCACGATCGAGTGCTACGCGACCAGCGGCGCCTCGTCGAGCAGCGCAATCTGCTCGCGCAACTCGAGGATGCGGTCCTGCCAGTAGCGCTGCGTGCCGAACCAGGGAAACGCTGCAGGAAACGCGGGATCCTGCCAGCGCTGCGCGATCCAGGCCGAATAGTGGAGCAGGCGCAGCGTGCGCAGCGCCTCCACGAGGTGGAGCTCGCGCCGGTCGAACGCGCGGAATTGCTCGTAGCCCTCCAGCAGCCGCGCGAGCTGGTGCTCCATGCTCGCGCGCTCGCCCGCCAGCAGCATCCACAGATCCTGCACGGCGGGCGCCATCCGCGCATCGTCGAAATCGACGAAGTGCGGCCCGCTGCCGGCGCTCGCGATCGACCACAGCACGTTGCCGGCGTGCACGTCGCCGTGCGCGCGCAGGATTGCGACGTCACCCGCCCGCGCCATCGCGCGGCGCACGCCGGCGAGCGCCGCCGCGCTCACCGACGAATACGCCTCGCGCAGGTCCTCCGGCAGCCACGCGCCGGACAGGATGAACTGGCGTGGCGCATCGCCGAAACTTTCCACCGTCAGCGCCGGTCGATGCCGGAACGGTCGCGCGGACCCGGCGGCGTGGATGCGCGCGAGATAGCGGCCGAGCCAGATCAGCACGTCGTCGCGGTCGAGCTCCGGCGGCCGGCCACCGGCCTTCGGGTAGACCGCATAGCGGAAACCGGCGAAGCGGTGCAGCGTGACGCCGTGACTCGTGAGCGGCGCCACGGCCGGCACTTCGCGCGCGGCGAGATCGGCGACGAAGGCGTGCTCCTCGTCGATTTCGTCATCGCTCCAGCGATCGGGCCGGTAGAACTTGACGACGATCGGCGGCGCGTCGTCGCGCATCACCTGGTAGACGCGGTTCTCGTAGCTGCCCAGCGCGAGCAGCCGGCCGTCGCCGCGGTAGCCGGCCGCATCCGTCGCATCGAGGACCACGTCGGGCGTAAGGTGGGCGTAAGGATGTGTCGGCGCGTCCGGCATCCGCCATTGTAAGGTTTCGAGTCACCATGCGACCGGTGCTAGAGTGTCCCGCACCCGGGCGAAAGGATCGCGATGGCAAGCGTCGATGCAGTGCCGGCAGTGAAGGGCAGCGGCTACGTCTACCGCCGGCATGCCCTCGCGGTGCGCATCATGCATTGGATCAACGTCGTCGCACTGACGATCCTGCTGATGAGCGGTCTCGGCATCTTCAACGCGCATCCGGCGCTGTACTGGGGCCTGTCGTCGTACACCGGCAAGCCGCCGGTGCTGACGATGACCGCCGTCGATGCGCCGGGTGGCGACAAGCGGGGCGTCACGTACATTCTCGGCCACGCGTTCGACACCGACGGCGTGTTCGGCGTCTCGAAGCAGCCGACCGGCCAGCGCGCGATTCGCGGCTTCCCGTGGTGGATGACCATCCCCGACATGCAATGGCTGTCGATGTCGCGCGCGTGGCATTTCTTCTTCGCCTGGGTCTTCGTGCTCAACGGACTCGCCTACGTCGCCTACTCGGCCTGGACCCGCCATCTCGCGCGCGACCTCGTGCCGACGCGCGTCGACTGGGCCGGCATCGGCCGCTCGATCGTCGATCACCTCAGGTTCCGCCATCCGCAGGGCGCGGCGGCGACGCGCTACAACGTGCTGCAGAAGCTCGCATACCTGACGGTAATCTTCGTGCTGCTGCCGCTGACGATCCTGATGGGACTCGGCATGTCGCCGCGGATCGACAGCGTGTTTGCCGGGTGGGTCGGCGTGTTTGGCGGCCGGCAGTCGGCGCGCACGATCCATTTCATCTGCGCGTGGCTGATCGTCGGCTTCGTGCTGATCCACCTGTTCGAAGTCATCATCACCGGGCTGTGGAACAACCTCAACTCGATGATCACCGGGCGCTACCGCGTCGGCCCCGAGCCGCGCGCCGTCGATGGCGGCCCGGCCGCCGAAGGAGGCGCGCATGAAGCGCAGTGACCGCCGCAAGCGCAGGCGCTTCCTCGCGCGCGCATTGGGTCTCGCCACCGCGGGCACGCTCGCCGGCTGCGACAAGCTGTCGCAGACGTCGTGGTTCCCGGCCGTGCTCGGCGCGGCCGACCATCTGTCGGAAGGCGCTGCCAAGGTCGTCGCGCGCAGGAGCATGGCGCAGGAGTTCACGCCCGCCGAGCGCTCGCCGACGTTCCGCAGCAACGGCACTGCCGACCCCGGCACCGACGATTACCAGGAGCTCGTCGACGACGACTTCGCGGGCTATCGCCTGGTGGTCGACGGCCTCGTCGCCACGCCGCGGCAATGGACGCTCGACGCGCTGCGCGCGCTGCCGTCGCGCTCGCAGATCACGCGCCACGACTGCGTGGAGGGCTGGAGCGCGATCGCGCAGTGGAAGGGCGTGCGCCTCAAGGCGATCCTGGATGCGGTGCAGCCCCGGCCCGAGGCGCGCTACGTGGTATTCCATTGTGCCGACCCGATGGAGCAGGATGGCACCGATTTCTACTACGAGAGCATCGACTTCGACGACGCGTACCACGAGCAGACGATCCTCGCCTACGAGCTGAACGGCGCGCCGCTGCCGGTGGCCAACGGCGCGCCGCTGCGGCTGCGCGTCGAGCGCCAGCTCGGATACAAGCACGCCAAGTACGTGATGCGCCTCGAGCTCGTGCAAAGCTTCGCCAAGATCGGCGAGGGCAAGGGCGGCTACTGGGAAGACCAGGGCTACCAGTGGTACGCCGGCATCTAGCCTGCAGCGCGCGCTACCGCCGCCGCACTTGAGTGGCCGCGGCATACGCGCTAGGCTCGCGCTTTCCCGCCACCTTCGTTTCGCGCATGCTGCGCCCCTTGCTGTGGCTCGCCGCCGTCGCCTTGACGGCCTGCACGTCGATGCCTCCCGCCGAAGTCGCCACCGGCGATGCGCGCGACGTGTTCAATGCGTATGTCGACGCGTACAACGCGCAGCAATGGTCGCGCGTCGTGGCGCTGTACAGCGACCGCGCCGATTTCCGCTGGCTCGAGAACGGCAAGGTGGTGTACACGTCGAAGGATGACGTCGCGCGCGCCTATGCCTGGCTGCAGGAGCACGCGGCGAGCGCGCGCTACGTGCCATCGGACACCAACGTCACCGGCCTGTCGCGCGACGCGGCGCAGGTGGCGACGCGCTTCACGACGCGCGTCGAGACCGTCGACGGCCGCAAGTTCGCGTACTCCGGCGACATGCGCATGGAGCTGCGGCGCGAGGGCAAGGCGTGGAAGATCGTGGGCGGCGAGTCCCGCGTCAGCGGCAGCGTGCCGCCGCGTTGATCGCCATCACGCGAACCACCCGTGCAGGAACCATTCGCCGTCGTCGGTGGCGCGGCGATGGTCGCGGTAGATCCACGCCAGCCCGCCTTGCGGCGCCTCGGCGATGAAGTAGTCGCGGCGCACGTCGCCGCCATCCCACCATCCCGATTCGATTCGCTCCGGCCCGTCGCGCAGCACCCACGGCGCGTCGAGGAACGCGGGCGCCAGCGGCGCGGGTTCCGACAGCAGCCACAACGGACGCGCCATCGTCGGCGCGGCATGCTGCGTGCGCGCGGCGAGCGCATCCGGCGAGGGCATGACCTGGCTGCCATGACGCAGCCGCGGCTTGCGGGCAACTTTACTGCCGGTCGCGACGGCGGCCGGTGAGGGGCGCGCATCGCGCGCACCATTCGCCGGCGCCTGGCCGCTCCCCTCGCCGCGCGCCGCCGGCGAAGGCTGCGGCGCCGCCACGCGTTCGCGGCACGCGGCCTCGGGGCGATGCTCGGCGTGCGTGGCGAGCGCGACGACGCTGTCCTCGCCGAGCCGCGCGCGCAGGCGATCGACGAGCGGCACGACGATGGCGTTGCGCTCGTTGCCGGGGAGCAGGTCGAGGTTGTGGCCGCTGACCGGCGCGGTGTCGGTGCAGGCGAGCGTGATTGCCTCGACCGGCGCCGGCAGCGCGACGCGCGCGAGCCGCTCGCGCAGCACGGTGTTGAGATGCGCGATGCTGCGCGAAGGCGTGCCGGGCGCGAAGCGCAGCCGCGTCGCCCGCGCACCGATGCGCGCATGCTGGTGGCGCTCGTGCGCGAACGCGACGTCGATGCGCGCGGCGCCGAGCCCGCGCGCGAGGAGCCACGCGCACAGCGCGTGCACCAGGCGGTTGACGGCGAAGCCCAGCGCCTCGGCATCGTGTACCGGCGCCGGCAGCGCGAGCCGGCTCGCGAAGCGCGGTGGCGGCACGTGCGGCGCGCGCGTGTCGGGCACGCGGCCGAGCGCGCGGTCGATGAGCGCGGGCAATGCGGGACCGCAGCGGCGCGCCAGCGCGTCGCGCGGCAATGCAGAAGCCTCGCCGAACGTCGTCACGCCGGCCGCGGCGAGCAGCGTGCGCGCCGCCGCGTCGACGTCGAAGTGCGCGAGTGGCAGCGATGCGAGCCGCGCCGCCAGCGCGTCGCCGGCGAACAGTGGCGCCGCGTCGCCCGCGCGCGCGAACGCGAGCGCCGCGAGCGGCGTGGGGGCGATGCCGCGGCTGGCGTGGAACCCGCGCGCGGCAAGGCCGTCGTCGACGAGGCGCACGAGCCGCGCCGCGCCGCCGAAGAGGCGCAGGCTCGCGTGGACTTCGGCGAGCACGGCATCGGGGGCGGCGACGCACGCCTGCGGCGTGAAGCCCAGCATGAACGTCGCGAGCTCGGCGAGCGTCGCCGCTTCGGCGCCGGGCTCGCGCTCGCGCAACACGAGGCCGGGGGCGAGCGCCAGCGCCGTGGACACGGCCATGCCGGCGACGATGCCGGCGCGCCGCGCCGCGGCGCTGGCGGCGACGATCGCCGGGTAGTGGCCGCCGGTGGTGACGGCGAAAGGCATCGCGGCGTCGCATCCCTCGCCGCCGCGCGCGAACACGTCGAGCGGCAGCGACGCGAGGCGCAGCGCGAGCCATACCGGTGGCGGCGCCGCGTCGCTCATTCGCCGAAGATCATCGCCTCGGTGAAGCCGAGCGCGGCGAGGTCGGGCGCGCGTAGCGGCGCGTCGTCGGTGCAGAAGAATTCGTCGAGCTGCGGCGGCGCGACGGTGGTGCCGGCGAGCATCGCGTGCACCTGTCCGCGATGGTGGATCTGGTGCTGGAAGAGGTGCGCCAGAAGCCGCGGCGCCGCGTGGTGGGTGTAGCCGTTGCGGCGCGGCACGGTGATCGGCCGCAGGAGGTCGGCGTCGGTCAGCGCCACGCACAGGTCGATCAGGCGGCGGTCGACCATCCGCTGCGCGCGCGCGAGGCCTGCGCAATCGGCGTACGGCTCCGGCGGCGTGTAGAAACGCTCGACGTCGGGATTGGGCGGCTCGTCGCGCAAGCTGCGCTCCAGCGCATCGACGTAGTACCAGTCGACGGTGAGGATGTGGTTGAGCGTGGCCTTGAGCGAAGGAAAGAAGCTCGTGCGCGCGGCGATGAAATCCGCCGGCGACAGCCGGCAGCAGGCGCCGAGCAGGCGATGGTTGGCCCACGCGTTGTTGTACGCCATCGTCGCGAAGTGGTGCACGAGCGTCGGGGTGGGCATGGGGAGATCTCCTTGCAATCGCGATACGGGATGGATTGGCGGCGCGATCGACGCACCGCGCGGATCAATGCGCGGCGATGCGCGCGCCTGCAGGCGCGGCGGCGGGCGCCACCATCGCCGCCGGCGGCGGCACCCGCGGCAGGGGCATCGGGCAGCCGACGTCGACGAGCACCGGCCGCGCGAGATCGCCGCCGCGGCGCTTGACGACGTGCACGGCGAGCCTGCCGGCATGGGGCGCGAGCGCGAGGCGCAGCGCCGCGGCCGGCGCTTCCGCCGATTGGCCCGGGCGACGCCACAGCACGCCGAACGTGCGGCCGTCGCGCGCGGCCACCGCGAGCCGTCGCAGCACGCGGTCGTCGCGGGTGGCGAGCCAGGCGAACGCCGCGCCGCATTCGGGCGCACGCAGCGCCTGCTCGTACGCCCACAGCGCATCCTGCGGCGTCCGGCAGCGCACGACGACAAGACGCGCAGGGTCGAAGCCAGCCGCCGCCAGCGCCGGCGCATACGGCCGGTGCGGTGGCGCGACGAACACGACGTCGCGGCGCGCGCGCTGCAGCGCGGCGAGCGCGGGCAGCGTCAGCCGCAGCTCGCCGATGCCTTCGCGCGCGAGATGGATCTCGGTGAGCGCTGCCGCCGGCCAGCCGCCGCCGGGCAGCACGGCGTCGAGCGGTGCGTAACCCGACGCCAACGCCGCAGGCTCGGGCGCGCAATCGTTGCCGCGCCAGATGGCGGGGTGGGCGAGCACCCCGGCGAGCGCGACATGCACGGCAGCGGGCATCGTCGGCCTGCCGCGATCATCCCATCGCCTGCATGCGCTTCTGCATCTCCTCGGGCGCGACATCCTCCTTGTGCGTGGCGATCCACCACGAGTGGCCGAACGGATCGCTGATGCCGCCGCCGCGGTCGCCGTAGAACTGGTCGGCCACCGGGCGGATCGCCTTGCCGCCGGCGGCCACCGCGCGCGCGAACACGGCATCGACGTCGTCGACGTAGAACATCAGCGACACCGGCGTGCCGCCGAGCGTCTGCGGACCCTGGTGGCCTTCCACCTCGTCGGCCAGCATGACGATGCCGCGGCCGATCTTCAGCTCGGCATGGCCGATGCGGCCGTCCTTGCCGGCGAAGCGCATCAGCTCGCTCGCGCCGAACGCCTTCTTGTAGTACTCGATCGCGGCGGCGGCATCGCGCACGATGAGGTAGGGGGTGACGCCTTCATAGCCGGCGGGAATCGCTTGCACGCTCATGACTTCTCCTCGGATCGGTGGATGGAGGCGGCGATGTCATCGCCGCGGCGCCCGGCATCGACGGATCGCGATGCCGGCGGGGTTTTCTACTGCGGCGGCCAGTGCCGCGCGAACACCGCGGCGACGCGCGGATCGGCCTCGATGCGCGCGAGCGTCGCATGCAGCGCCGGCCGCGCGGCGGCGATGTGCGGGCGGCCGCCCGACCACTTCGACACCACGGCGGCATACAGGTCGAGCGCGCCGATCGCCTCGCCGTTGAGGAACGGCCGCGCCGGAAACATGTCGGCGAACATGTCCCAGTGCAGGTGCAGGCGCTCGCGGGTGGCGGCGCGCACGCGCTTCTGCAACGCCTCGTCCTCGCCGAGGTCGGCGACGAAGCGCTGCGGGAAGTCGATGATCGTGATCATCGGGTAGCAGTTGGCGGCGATGAACACGAGGCCGCGGATCGCCTGCGCGCGCGCCGCGGCATCGGCGGGCAGCCAGTGCGCCGCAGGATGCGCGTCGGCGAGATGGATGTGGATCGCCGCGCTTTCCGACACCACGCCGCCGTCGGGCAGCACGAGCGTCGGGATCTGCCCGATCGGATTGAACGCGAGGAGTTCGTCGAACGCCGCGTTGCGCTCCCACGACGCGGTTTCGACGATGCGGCAGGGCTCGCCGATGATCGCCAGCGCCGCCTCCACCGAGGCGGACCCGGATCCCTTCTTGCCATAGAGCGTGTACATCGCGTCTCCTCAGAACGAATGGCCGCCGCGGATGAGGCCGACGCCGATGCCTTCGATCGCGAACGCCTGGCGCGCGGGATCGACGACGATCGGCGCGAACGCGGGGTTCTCGGCGACGAGCAGGATGTCGCGTCCCCTGCGCTTCAGGCGCTTGACCGTCACCTCGTCGCCGAGGCGGGCGACGATGATGCGGCCGCTTGGCGCGTCGTCGGTCTTGTGCACGGCGAGGAGGTCGCCGTCGAGGATGCCGGCGTCCTGCATGCTGGTGCCGCGCACGCGCAACAGGTAGTCGGCATGCGGCGTGAAGAAGCCGGGATCGAGCCGGTAATGCGCCTCGACGTGCTCGGCGGCGAGGATCGGATGCCCGGCGGCGACGCGTCCCACCAGCGGCAGCGTGCCTTGCAGCGGCATGCCCGGCAGCTCCTTGAGGCGCAGTCCGCGCGAGGCGCCGGGAACGATTTCGAGCGCGCCCTTTTTCGCCAGCGCCTGCAAGTGATCCTCGGCGGAGCTCGCAGTGGAAAAACCCAGCCCGCGCGCGATCTCGGCGCGCGTGGGCGGCATGCCGGTGGTGTCGATGTGCGTGCGGATCCAGTCGAGGATCTGCCGCTGGCGCGTGGTGAGCGTGGGCGTGGCCGGCACCGCGCCGGACACGGGGAAGCGCAGATGGGCGAAGGGGCGGCGCGCGATGGGCCGGCTTGGCGATTTGCCCGGCGGTTTGCTCAATGGCGGTTTGCTCAAGGGGGCCTCGATACCGTATGCATATCCGGTACCGGGATTATAGGCGGCGCAGGACGCGCGTCAAGGGGGACGGTCGCAACACGTTGTCCCACGCGCGCGGGTGCCGCGCGGCGCCGGCGCATCGAACGCATCGTCGATCGCACGCATCGCCAGCGCCGCTGCCCTCGCCGCGTCGTCCCCCGCGGCGCGCGCCGACAGCGCGCCGCCGACGCGTTCGCAGGATCTGCGCGAGCGTCGCGCACGGCGTGCCGCGATCGCGGCTGCCGGCGTCGCCAAGTACTTCATTCCGCGACGAAAGCGAGCGGGAACGATCCTTGCAAAACTCGTCCTTGCGAAACTCGATCGAAACGATTGCCGGATGTCCTCGCCGAAATCGCGCCCGCGCGCCATGCCCAAGCATCCCGACGCCGCACTTCCCGCGCACGGTCTCTCACGGCGCCGCTTCCTGTGGCATTCGGGCGCGCTGACCACGAGCCTCGCCGCCGCCAAAGCCGGCGCGCAGGCGCCGCTGGCCGCGCCGTCTGCCACGCCGCCTGCCACGCCGCCCGGCGTCGCTGCCGGCCAGGCGATGGCGGTCACCCTCGACGTCAACGGCCATGCCTACCCGCTGATGCTCGAGTCGCGCGTGACGCTGCTCGACGCGTTGCGCGAATACATCGGCCTCACCGGCACCAAGAAAGGCTGCGATCGCGGCCAGTGCGGCGCCTGCACGGTGCTGGCCGACGGCCGCCGCATCAACGCCTGCCTCACGCTCGCCGCGTCGCAAGCCGGGGCACGCATTGTCACCGTCGAGGGCCTTGCGCAGGGTGCCACGCTGCATCCGATGCAGCAGGCATTCATCGCGCACGACGGCTTCCAGTGCGGCTATTGCACGTCGGGGCAGGTGTGTTCCGCGGTGGCGCTCGTCGACGAGGCGCGCGCCGGCGCGCCGAGCGCGGTGACCGCCGACCTCACGGCGTTCGGACCCGTGGTGCTCTCCGACGACGAGATCCGCGAGCGGATGAGCGGAAACCTCTGTCGCTGCGGTGCCTATGCCGGCATCGTCGAGGCGGTGCGCGCCGTGGCCAATCCGCCCAAGGTGGCGTGATGCGCGCGTTCGACTACGTCGCCGTGACGCGCGTCGACGATGCGGTGGCGGCGCTGGGGCAGGGCACCCGCTGCCTCGCCGGCGGCACCAACCTCCTCGACCTGATGAAGGGTGGCATCGAGGCCCCGGCGCGCATCGTCGACATCAATCGCCTGCCCCTCGCCGAGGTCGCCGACGCCACCGACGGTGGTCTCGCGATCGGCGCGCTGGTGCGCAACAGCGACCTCGCCAACCACCCGCGGGTGCGGCGCGACTACCCGCTGCTGGCGCAGGCGCTCCTCGCCGGGGCCACGCCGCAATTGCGCAACATGGCGAGCGTGGGCGGCAACCTGCTGCAGCGCACCCGCTGCTACTACTTCGCCGACACCGCATTCCCCGCGTGCAACAAGCGCAATCCGGGCTCCGGCTGCGGCGCGCGACAGGGCCATCAGCGCATCCACGCGATCCTCGGCGCGAGCGAGGCGTGCATCGCCGTGCATCCATCGGACATGTGCGTCGCGCTCGCCGCGCTCGACGCCACGGTCGTCGCGCAGAGCCAGCGCGGCGAGCGCCGCATCGAGATGACGCGTTTCCATCGCCTGCCGGGCGACACGCCATGGCGCGACACCGAGCTCGCCGACGACGAGCTCATCACCGCCGTGCTGCTGCCGCCGCCGCGCTTTCGCCGCCATGCGTACTACCTCAAGCTGCGCGATCGCGCGAGCTACGCGTTCGCGCTGGTGTCGGCCGCCGTGGCGCTCGACGTCGATGACGGCGTGGTGCGCAGCGCGCGCATCGCGATGGGCGGCGTTGCCCACAAGCCGTGGCGCGCGGTCGACTCCGAGGCCCGGCTCGCCGGGCAGCGCGCGGACGATGGCGCGTTCGCCGCCGCGGCGCGCATGGCGCTGGCCGGCGCCGTGCCGCTGCCTGGCAACGCGTTCAAGGTCGATCTTGGCCAGCGCGCGGTGGCGCGTGCGCTGACGCTGGCGATGGAGCGCACATGAGTCCGCTGATCGGCACGCCGCTCGACCGCACCGACGGCGCGCAGAAAGTCACCGGCGGCGCCCGTTACGCGGCCGAATTCGCACTGGCAGGCGTTTGCCACGCCAGCATCGTGCAGAGCACGATCGCGCGCGGGCGCATCGCCGCGCTCGACGCGACGCGCGCCGAGCATGCGCCCGGCGTGCTGCTCGTGATGACCCATCGCAACGCGCCGCGCCTGCCGGGCGGCGGCCGCAACGGCGTCAATCCGCCGGCGGGACGCGTGCTGTCGCTGCTGCAGGACGACAGCGTGCATTACAACGGCGAGCCCGTCGCCGTCGTGGTCGCCGACACGCCGGAGCGCGCGGTCGCGGCAGCGGAACTGGTGCGCGTGACCTATACGGCGGACGCGCCGACCCTCGATTTCGCCGCGTCGCGGACGGCGGCCTACGCGCCGGCGAAGCTCAACCAGGGGCCACCCGATTCCACGCGCGGCGATTTCCGCGGGGCATACGCGGCGGCCGCGCAGCGCGTCGAGGCCACCTACACGACGCCGATGCAGCACCATAATCCGATGGAGCCGCACGCCACGATCGCCGCCTGGGATGGCGACGACCTCGTGCTGCACGACGCCACCCAATATGTGTCCGGGGTGCGCGAGACCATCGCCAAGGTGCTCGGCCTCGACGCCGCACGGGTGCGGGTGATCTCGCCGTTCGTCGGCGGGGGCTTCGGCTGCAAGGGCTCGATGTGGTCGCACGTCGCGCTGGCGGCGATGTGCGCGCGCGCCGTGCAGCGGCCGGTGAAGCTCGCGCTCGCGCGATGGCAGATGTTCGGCCCGGTGGGCGGGCGCCCGCGCACCGAGCAGCGTATCGCGCTCGGCGCGACGCACGACGGGCGGCTCACGGCGATCCGCCATGAGGTCATCTCGCACACGTCGTCGATCGAGGACTTCGTCGAGCCATCGGCGCTGCAGACGCGGATGCTGTATGCCTGCGACAATGTCGACACCTCGCACCGCCTCGTCAAGCTGGACGTCGGCACGCCCACGTTCCAGCGCGCGCCGGGCGAGGCGACCGGCACGTTCGCGCTCGAGGTGGCGCTCGACGAGCTTGCGTACGCGACGGGCGTCGATCCGGTGGAGCTGCGGCTGCGCAACCACGCGGAGACCGACCCGCAGGCGCAGAAGCCGTGGTCGAGCAAGCACCTGCGTGAATGCTATTCACAGGCGGCAACGCGCTTCGGCTGGAAGGATCGCGATCCGCGCCCGGGATCGATGCGCGATCGCGCGGCGTGGATCGGCTGGGGCATGGCCACCGCCACCTATCCTGCCAACCGCCAGGCGGCGCAGGCCAGCGCGCGGCTGTGGACCGACGGCACGTTCATCGTCGCGTCGGGGTCGCAGGAGCTCGGTACCGGCACGTACACGGTGATGACGCAGGTCGCCGCGCAGTCGCTCGGCGTGCGGCCATCGTCGGTGCGGTTCCTGCTGGGTGACACGGCGCTGCCGCACGCGCCGGTGTCCGGTGGCTCGACCAGCGCGGCAAGCGTCGGTCCCGCGGTGCAGTCGGCGTGCACGGCACTGCGCGAGCGGATGCTCGCCGCCGTGGTGCACGACACCCAGTCGCCGCATTACGGCGCAGCGGTGGCGTCGCTCGACATCGATGACGGCGTGGTGGTATCCCGCGCCGACGCGCGCGTGCGTGAATCGCTGGCGGCGTTCGCCGGGCGGCGCGGCGTGCCGCTCGATGCCGCTGCCGAGGCCAAGCCGGGTGACGAGAAGACGCAGTGGTCGTCGCACTCGTTCGGCGCGGTGTTCGTCGAGGTGCGCATCGACCCCTGGATCGGTCGCGTGCACATCCCGCGCATCGTCGCGACCTACGACGTCGGCGCGCGTCTCAACGCCAAGACCGCGCTGTCGCAGCTGCGCGGCGGCCTCGTGTGGGGCGTCGGCTTCGCGCTGATGGAAGAATCGCTGCTCGACGTCGCGACCGGCCATTTCGCCAACGCAAGTCTCGCCGAATACCACGTGCCCGTGAACGCCGACATCGGCGAGCTCGACGTGACGTTCGTCGATGCCCCGGACACCCGCTTCAACCCACTCGGCATCCGCGGCATCGGCGAGATCGGCATCACCGGCGTCGCCGCCGCGATCGACAACGCGGTGTTCCACGCCAGCGGCGTGCGCGTGCGCGACCTGCCGATCACCGTCGACAAGTTCCTCGCGCAGGCGAGTGCCGGCGCCCGCGCCGCGCGCGCGTGAGCCCCTTCCAACGCACCAGGAGACAACGATGATCCGCAAGCTGCCGAGTGGCGGGTACCGACTCTATTCACGCAAGGCCGATCCGCGAACCGGCAAGCGCCGCAACCTGGGCACGTTCAAGTCGCGCGCCAAAGCCGAGGCGCACGAGCGCGCCGTGCAGTACTTCAAGCACCACTGAGGCCGTCGCCGCTCAGCGCTCGCCGAGCGTGACGCGGCGCACGCCGGGAAATCCGGCGATGCGCTTGGTCAGCGTGACGAGCTCGGACTGCGGGATGCGGGTCACCAGCACCTGCATTTCCTGCTCGTCGTCACGCTGCCCGGGCAGCAGCGCCAGTGTCTGCACGGTCAGCGGCATCTCGCGCAGCGCCGCTTCGATCGCCTCGATCGACGCCGTCGCGGGATCGAGCAGCACCGTCACCACGTGCGCCTGGCGCGAGCCGCTCCAGAACCGCCGCTCCAGCGGCTTGATGCCGGCGAGGATGAGGAAGATCAGCACGGTGGCGCCGAAGGCGGCGACGTACATGCCGCCGCCGACCGCGAGGCCGATGCCGGCGACCGTCCACAGGCTCGCCGCGGTGGTGAGGCCGCGGATCGTGTCCTGGCGCAGCAGGATGGTGCCGGCGCCGAGAAAGCCGATTCCGCTCACCACCTGCGCCGCGATCCGCGACGGGTCGAGCACGACGTGATCGCGCCCGAGCACATCGCCGAAGCCGAACGCGGATACGATCATCATCAGCGCGGAGCCGACGCAGACCAGCATGTGAGTGCGCAACCCGGCGACCCACGCCAGCCGCTCGCGCTCGATGCCGATCACGCTGCCGAGCGCCGCGGCAATCACCAGCCGCAACAGGACGTCGGTGTGGGTGATCATCGCGCGTTGCGCTGCCGCGCGCGGCGCCGGCATCGCGCGGCGGGCCTCGCATTGTTCATTGCGGACATCGCGAAAATGGTAGCACGCGCTGCACGCGGCGGCTTGACGCAGCGCGTCAATCGGCGTTTGATGAACTCCCGTCGAGGGCGTCACCGGAGGAGCGAACATGGCCACTCGCAAGAGTCCCGCATCGCGCACGAGCGCGCGCCGCGCAAGCCCGCGCGGCACGACCGCCAGGACCGCTAAATCTGCCAAGACTGCCAAGCCCGCGGCCAAATCGGCGCAGCGCCGGACGCGGGCGCGCGCGGCGCCGCGCGGTGCCGCGCATGCCGCCGGCGCGGTTCCCGATTTCGCGGCGCTGGCGCGCGGTGTGCGCCTGATGTCGCCCGAGCAGGCGATCGCACTCTACAAGTCCAATGCGAGGATGGCGCTCGACGTGATCAACGCCGCGCTCGAATCGTCGGCGCGCATGCGCAAGCTGCAGCTCGCCGGCGTGGAGGAGATCCGCGAATTCGGCGAGCGCCAGGCGCGCAACGTCTCCGGCGCCAAGTCGCCGGACGCGCTGATGGCGGCGGGGCAGGGTGCGGCGCGTGACGCGATCGAGCATGCGATGGGCTACTGGAGCCAGATGTTCGACCTCATCGTCGAGATCCAGAAGCGGCTGTTCACGCTGATCGAGGCGCAGATGGGCGACGTGCCCGGCGTCAAGGAGGCGCGCGCGGCGATGGCGATGATGCCCGACATGTCGCAGGCGCAGAACGTCATTCGCGCGCTGCAGGGCGTGGTGAGCTCGTCCAGCGGCGCCGTCGAGCAGATGCAGAAGGTGATCGCCGACCTCGCGCGGATGGGCGGCCTGCGGCGGAGCTGAGCGCACGTCACGCGACCGCGACGGCGCGACGGCCGGGCGACGCAGGAATCGCCCGCAATTGACGATCGGAAAAATATCGCCGAATATCACTCGATAAGGCGCAACCGAGGCCATTGCAGCCGCGGGGGAGAGTGAATTCGGTATGGCATCCGACGCATCGAAGGTGGACGCGCAACGCGCTGAGGCGCGCGCGCCCGACACCCGCAAGGCTGAGTTGCGTAGCTTCCTCTTCCTGACGATCGTCATGGCGCCCGTGCTCACGGTCATGATCGTCGGCGGGTACGGGTTCCTGGTCTGGATGTTCCAGATCGTCAACGGCCCGCCCGGCAACTGAGCGCGTCTTGGACCGCGGCGACACCACTGCACGGCGTTCGGCGCATGCGCGCCGCACGGGCACCTCGATTCCCGCGCCGGAGACTGAACGCGAGCCATCGGGCGCCATGTACCACGTGGCCGGCGTGGTCGTGCATGTCGTGCCGTCCCGGCTGGAGGCCGTCGCCGGCGCGATCGCGGCCATGGCGGGTGCGCAGGTCCACGCCTCCAGCGCCGCGGGCAAGCTCGTGGTGACTCTCGAGGGCGCCGCATCCGACATCATCGTTTCCGCACTCGAGTGCATCCGCCGGCTCCCCGGCGTCCTTGCGGCGACGCTCGTCTATCAACATGCCGAGGACGAGCACGCCGCGCGCGAGCCCTTGCAAGGAGCCACCGGATGAGCATTTCCCGCAGGGACTTCATGCGCCGGTCGGCGGCGAGCGCGGCGGCGGCGGTGGCCGGCGTCGCACTCCCGACGGGCGCCCAGAACGTGGTCACGGATGCCGAAGCGGCGCAGCTCAAATGGTCGAAAGCGCCGTGCCGCTTCTGCGGTGTCGGTTGCGGCGTGATGGTCGCCGTCAAGGATGGCCGCGTCGTCGCCACGCAAGGCGACCAGAACAGCGAGGTGAACCGCGGGATCAACTGCGTGAAGGGGTACTTCCTGTCGAAGATCATGTACGGCAAGGACCGGCTGACCACGCCGCTCCTGCGCATGACCGACGGCAAGTACGACAAGAACGGCGAGTTCACCCCGATCACGTGGGACAAGGCGTTCGACGTGATGGCCGCGCAATGGAAACGCGTGCTGAAGGAGAAAGGGCCGACGGCCGTCGGCATGTTCGGATCCGGCCAATGGACGATCTGGGAAGGGTATGCGGCCGTGAAGCTGATGAAGGCCGGGTTCCGCTCGAACAACCTCGATCCCAACGCGCGGCATTGCATGGCGTCGGCCGTGACCGGCTTCATGCGCACGTTCGGCATGGACGAGCCGATGGGCTGCTACGACGACATCGAGAACGCCGATGCGTTCGTGCTGTGGGGCTCGAACATGGCCGAGATGCACCCGATCCTGTGGACGCGCGTCACGGATCGGCGGCTGTCCGCGCCGAAAACCCGCGTCGCGGTGCTGTCGGTTTTCGAGCATCGCAGCAACGACCTGGCCGACCTCTCGCTGATCTTCAAACCGCAGACCGACCTCGCGATCCTCAACTTCGTCGCCAATCAAATCATCACCACCAACCGCGTCAACCGCGAGTTCGTCGACAAGCACGTGGTGTTCAAGATCGGCAACGACGACATCGGCTATGGGTTGCGGCCGGAGCATCCGCTGCAGAAGGCGGCGAAGAACGCCGGCGATGCCAACGGCTCCAGGCCCGGCACGTTCGACGAGTACGCCAGGTTCGTCTCCAAGTACGACCTCGACTACACCGCCAAGCTCACCGGCGTGCCGAAGAACCGGCTCGTCGCGCTGGCCGAGCTCTACGCCGATCCGAAGACGAAGGTGATGTCGTTCTGGACGATGGGCTTCAACCAGCACACGCGCGGCACGTGGTGCAACAACCTCGTCTACAACCTGCACCTGCTGACGGGCAAGATCTCGACCCCCGGCAACAGCCCATTCTCGCTGACGGGCCAGCCGTCGGCCTGCGGAACCGCGCGCGAAGTCGGCACGTTCTCGCATCGGCTGCCCGCCGACATGCTCGTCGCCAACCCGAAGCACCGCGCCGAGGCCGAGCACATCTGGAAGCTTCCCGAGGGAACGATTCCGGACAAGCCGGGCTACCACGCCGTGCTGCAGAACCGGATGCTCAAGGACGGCAAGCTCAACGCCTACTGGGTGCAGGTCAACAACAACATGCAGGCCGCCGCGAACCTGATGGAGGAGGGCTGGCCCGGCTACCGCAATCCCGACAACTTCATCGTCGTCTCGGACGTCTACCCGACGGTGACGGCGCTCGCGGCGGACCTGATCCTGCCCGCGGCGATGTGGGTGGAGAAGGAAGGCGCCTACGGCAACGCCGAGCGGCGCACGCAGTTCTGGCACCAGATGGTCGACGCGCCCGGCGACGCCCGCTCCGACCTCTGGCAACTGGTCGAATTCTCGAAGCGATTCAAGATCGAGGAAGTGTGGCCGGCGGAGCTGCTGGCCAAGACCCCGCAGTATCGCGGCAAGACGCTCTACGAGGTCCTGTTTCGCAATGGCGAGGTGGACAAGTTCCCGCTGTCCGGCATCGACCCGCAATACGCGAATGCCGAGGCAAAAGCCTGCGGCTTCTATCTGCAGAAGGGCCTGTTCGAGGAATACGCGACGTTCGGGCGCGGCCACGGCCACGATCTCGCGCCATTCGACGCGTACCACGAGGCGCACGGCCTGCGCTGGCCCGTGGTCGATGGCAAGGAGACGCGCTGGCGGTATCGCGAAGGCGCCGATCCCTACGTCAAGGCCGGTACCGGCTTCTCGTTCTACGGCAACGCCGACGGCAAGGCCGTCGTCTTTTCGCTGCCGTACGAGCCGCCGGCGGAATCGCCGGACGCCGAATATCCGTTCTGGCTGTCGACAGGCCGCGTGCTCGAGCACTGGCATTCCGGATCCATGACGCGGCGCGTGCCCGAGCTCTATCGCGCGTTTCCGAACGCCGTGTGCTTCATGCATCCCGACGACGCCACCGCCCTCGGCCTGCGTCGCGGCACCGAGGTCGAGATCGTTTCACGCCGCGGCAAGATGCGCACTCGCGTGGAGACGCGAGGCCGCGACAAGCCGCCTCGCGGCCTCGTCTTCGTGCCGTGGTTCGACGCGAGCCAGCTGATCAACAAGGTGACGCTCGACGCGACCGATCCGATTTCGCTGCAGACCGACTTCAAGAAATGCGCAGTGAAGATCGTCAAGGTCTAGGAGGCAGCCCGTGAAACGCGCGCTTGCGCTGTGGCTTTTCGTGCTCGGGGCAGTGGTGTCCGCGGCACCGCTGCCGCCGGTCGTCGACGCGATGCGCGGGCCGACGGCCATCCCCGACGAAACGAGCGCGCCGCTGCTCGGCAACCCGGAGAACAAGGATCTGCGGCGCACGCGTGCGTACGCGATGCAGCCGCCGACGATCCCGCACAAGACCGACGGCTACCAGATCGACCTGAACGCCAACCGCTGCCTGTTCTGCCACTCGCGCGCGCGAGCGGAAGCCGCGCAGGCGGTGCCGGTCGGCGCCTCGCATTACATCGGCCGCGACGGCAACGTGCGTGCCGACATCTCGCCGCGCCGGTATTTCTGCGAGCAATGTCACGTCGTGCAGATGGAGGCGAGCCCGCTGATCGGCAACACGTTCGAGGACGTCGATGCGGTGATGCAGCGCGAAGCCGCCAGGCTGCCGGCGAAGAAATAGATGCGCGCGCTCGTCGACCTGTTCAAGCGGTATTGGCGCACCATCAGGAGGCCGAGCGTCCATTTCAGCCTGGGTTTCCTGGTTGTCGGCGCGTTCATCGCAGGCATCGTCTTCTGGGGCGCGTTCAACACCGCGCTGGAGGTCACCAATACCGAGGCGTTCTGCACCGGCTGCCACGAGATGCGCGACAACGTCTACGCCGAGCTGAAGAACACGATTCACTACACCAATCGCTCGGGCGTGCGCGCCAAGTGCTCGGACTGCCACGTGCCGCACCAGTGGACCGCGAAGATCGCGCGCAAGATGCAGGCCTCGTACGAGGTCTGGGGCAAGATCGTGGGATCGATCGACACCCGCGAGAAATTCGTCGACAAGCGACTCGAGCTGGCGCAGCACGAGTGGGCGCGCTTCAAGGCGAACGATTCGCTCGAATGCCGCAACTGCCACGACTACGAGTTCATGGACCTGACGCGCCAGAGCGTCCGCGCCCAGAATCAGCACTCGAAATACCTGCTGAACCGGGAGCTGACCTGCATCGACTGCCACAAGGGCATCGCCCACCGCCTGCCGAACATGGCAGCCGAGAAGTAGGCCGCGCGCGCCGCGTCATCGACGCGCGGCCGCAAGGGCGCGCGCGGCGGCATTGCGGGAAAGTCTGGTGCCCGGGGCCGGATTCGGACCGGCACGCCTTGCGGCGAGGCATTTTAAGTGCCTTGTGTCTACCAGTTTCACCACCCGGGCGATCCCGAAACGCGTCACTCACGCACTGCCAGTAGTGAGCGGCCGATCATTCGTCACGGCGCCGCCGTATGTTTCTTCCTCTCCATGTCGGAGTCAGTGCATGGCAATTGGGGCACAACAACCGCAGATTTGCGATGTTGTTATTGTAGCGGTCTCCGTCAATATGATCTAACTCAAGCGGGATCGGACGCCCCATCCAGTGACACTGTCTGCAACTGGCGCATTCGGAAGCGAATATCCCTTCAGCGAGTAGCCTGCGCCGTAGCTTGTTGCTCTGGTAACAGCTGCCATCGACGAGCAGTTCATTCAGCGGTCGCCTCGCCGAAGGCCCGACGAGCGAACCCTTGCGATGCCCTTGACGCGTCCAGTGCGAGCAGTTGAGCCCAAGCGCGGTGACACGGCGATAAATTTGCTCATAGTTACCGCCTGCGGGTCGGAGTCCGAGTTCGCGTAACGTGCCCGCGAGACTGGCAGCCTTCGAAACTGCGATTGCCAGGGAGCGATCGTCCCAAGATCGTCGTGCCATTGTGGGGAAGCCGCGTTGCATTGAGTCCGAAAAACAATAGCTGGCCGCGGATGCATACCCGATTAGTCTTTGGACTGAGCTCGCTAGACCAGCCGTCAAGGGCCTTCTGCCCGGTCCGCGTGTCAAAAGCACGCCAACGAATTTGCGTCCGACGCGCGGAAATCCGTCTATGCGTCACGTTCCCGCCGCGGTACGATAGCCGCCCCGCAAGCCAACGCCTGGCCACGACATGGAACCCCCGCCATCCCGCGCGCTCGGCCTCTACCGCCTGCTCGCGAGCTTTCCGCCGTTCGCGGGCTACAGGGCGAAGTTCACCGCGGTGATCGTGGTCGCGTTCGCGATCCCGCTGTTCGCGGCGTGGCTCGTCATCGTCTATGGCGCCGGGCGCCTGTCGGTGCTCGCGCTGATCATCGTGTTCACGCTGGCGGTGGGCATCGGCTGCGTGGTGGCGCTGGTCGGCATCGCGCGCCTTCTCGCCCCGCTCGACGCCGCGCTCGACGTGATCGAGGCGTATGTCGACGGCCAGCCGCTGCCGAAGCTCGCGGTACCGGGCGGCGACGCCGTCGCGCAGATCGTGCGCGGCATCACATCGCTCGCCAGCCGCGCGCGTACGCATGACGAGGAGCGGCGGCGCGACGGCGAGCGCGATGCCCTGACCGGCCTGTGGAACCGGATGGGGGGCCGCAAGGAGGCGAGGACGTACATGGACGACGCGTTCAAGCGCGGGCGCGCGGTGCGCATCCTCGTCGCCGACATCGACCGGTTCGCGGAGCTCAATGCCGAGCAGGGCCTCATCGCCTGCGACCTCGTGCTGAAGACGTACGGCACGCGACTCGCCAAGGGCGCCGGCGAGGACAGCGTGGCGATCCGCTGGGACGGCGACCGGTTCGTCGTCGTGCAGTCGGCGATCGACGCCGAGTTCGTCGACGTCGACCAGGTGGTTGCGCGCGCGATCGTCGTCAAGGGACAGGGCACGCCCGTGATGCTGTCGATCGGCACGGCACAGTCGAACGACAGCATTTCGTTCGACGTGCTCCTCGGCCGCGCCGAAGCGGCGCTGCGCGCGGAGCGCGACGCCGCCTGATCGCCGCCGCATCGACCCACGCCGCGCGCCGCGGCTGCGCGACTGCGCTCGAGATGTCCGCCGCGCGGCGGATGCGCGAGCAACGAGTCCGCGATTGACCGCGACGCGCGATGCTGCACAATCGCGACATGCCACCGGCCGCCGACGCCTCGCCGCTGCAGATCGCCGTGCTGTGCGCGGCCTGGTGCCGCTCGTGCACCGAATTCCGGCCCCTCTTCGAGGCGCTGGCCGCGACGCGACCGGCGATGCGGTTCACCTGGATCGACATCGAGGACGAGGCGGCGATCTGCGACGACCTCGACATCGACGACTTTCCCACGCTCGCGGTGGTGCGCGACGGCGTGCCGCTCTTCTTCGGACCGTCGCTGCCGGTGGCGGAAGTCATGGCACGCCTGGTGGACGAGCTCGCTGCCCGCGAGCCCGGTGACCCCGCGGCGTGGCCGGCCGAAGTCCGCGTGCTCGCGGCTTCGGTGGCGGCGCGCGGCCGCCGCTGAGCCGGGGATCCCGGCTGCGGCGTTGCAGGGTCGCGTTGCGCGGGAACGCGCGGCTGCCCGGCCGCATCGAATGGCTGACGAGGCAACGATGACCAACACCACCCACTCCCGCGCCGCCGAACGCAGCGCCGCCGATCGCGAGATCGACGCGTTCGAGGCGCTGATGCGCCGCCATAACCGTCTGCTCTACCGCACGGCGCGCAGCATCCTGCGCAACGACAGCGACGCCGAGGACTGCGTGCAGGAGGCGTTCCTGCGCGCCTGGCGCCACCGCGACCAGTTCCGCGGCGAGGCGGCACCCTCGACATGGCTCACGCGCATCGTGATCAATGAGGCCCTGATGAAGCTGCGACGTGGCAAGGCCACGGCGGGAACGGTCGCCATCGACAACGTCGTCGACCTCGAGTCCCACCTCGACGGCACGCTGAGCGACGCGCAGCGCATGCCCGGCCCCGATGCCGAGACGCTGCGCCAGGAGCTGTGCGCGCTGCTCGAGCGCAAGATCGATGCGTTGCCGCAATCGTTCCGCACGGTGTTCATGCTGCGCGCGATCGAGGAGATGAGCGCCGAGGAGACCGCGGCCTGCCTCGGCATTCCGGAAGCCACGGTGCGCACCCGCCTGTTCCGCGCGCGCAGCCTGCTGCGCGAATCGATCGCCAGCGACGTCGACCTGGCGCTCGCCAGCGCGTTCGAGTTCATGGGCGAGCGCTGCGACCGCATCGTCGCCGGCGTGCTCATCGCCATTCACCGGGAGACCCCGGAATCCGAAGTTTCCAAGGAAAACAAATGAATGAATTATTGCTGCAGAAAGACATCAACTTCAACGCCGGCCGGCGCGTCTTCGTGCGCGTCTCCGGCCTCACGCTGTCGGGGGCCGCGATCGCGCTGCTCGCCGGTCGCGACGCGCTGGCCGCCACCGCGCCCAAGGGCGCGCACGGCGCCGACGTGACGATCCTCAACGCGGCGCTCGGCGCCGAGCAACAGGCGATCGCCGCCTACCAGGTGGGCGCCGAGAGCGGCCTCCTGCAAAAACCGGTGCTCGACCTCGCCGTCAAGTTCCAGAGCCAGCACAAGGCGCATGCCGATCTGCTTGCCGCGACCGTGAAGCAGCTCGGCGGCACCGCGGTGGCGCCGAAGGCGAAATACGATTTCCCGGTGGCGACGCTGAAAACGCAAGCGGACGTGCTGCGTTTCGCGGCAGGCCTCGAGCAGGGCGCGGTGTCGGCCTATCTGGCCGCGGTGCCGAAGTTCGCCGATCGCGACCTCGCCAAGGCGGCGGCGAGCATCCTCGGTGACGAGGCAATGCACTGGGCGATCCTGCGCAACGCGCTCGGCGACGATCCGGTGCCGGCGGCGTTCGTCGGTTGAGCCGCCAACGGCCGCGCTAGGCGAGGCGGTCGACGAGCGCCACGAAGCGCTCGAGGTAGTCAGCCAGGAACTGGCGGCGCGAGTCGTCGAGGAAATGCCCGTCATGGTCGACGGGCTCGGGCTTGAACGCGATGTAGGCCTCGCCGCCCATCACGGTCATGCCGAGGATGCCGAGGATCTGGCGCAGGTGCTGCTGGCCTACGGCGGTGCCGATCGCGCCCATCGACGTGCCGGTGATCGCCGCCGGCTTGCCGCGCCAGACGTTCTGCTCGGTGGGCTTCGAGCCCCAGTCGATCGCGTTCTTCAGCAACGCCGTAAGCGACCGGTTGTGCTCGGGGGAGACGAAGAGCAGCGCCGTCACGGCGCGCACCTCGTCGGTGAAGCGATCGGCCACGGCCGGGCGATTCCCCTCGAGGTCGCCGTTGTACATCGGCAGGTCGTCGATGCCGATCCAGCGCACGTCGCACCGGTCCTCGAGCAGACGCGCCAGCGCCTTGGCGAGACGCCGGTTGATCGATTCGCGCCGGTTGCTGCCGACGATGATGCCGATGGTGTGCCTCGTCATGTCTTAATCCTCGGAGTCGAGCTCAGGGCGCGCGGCCGGCCCGGCGGCGATGCCCAGATAGGCGCGGCGCAATTGCGGATTGTCGAATACCACGGCCGGCGGGCCTTCCGCGGCGATGCGACCCTCGTCGATCAGATACGCGTAGTCGGCGAGGGCGAGCGCCTCGGTGACGTTCTGCTCGACCAGCAGCACCGCCGTTCCCGCGGCGTGCACGCCGCGGATGGCACCGAACATGATGTCCACCATCGCCGGCGACAGGCCGAGCGACGGCTCGTCCAGCAGCAGGAGCCGCGGTGCGGCCATCAGCGCGCGGCCAATGGCCACCATCTGCTGCTGGCCTCCCGACAGCGTGCCGGCGCGCGCGTCGAGCTTGTCCCTGACGGCGGGAAACAATGCGCAGACGCGCTCGATCGCCTGCGCGCGCCCGGCACGCGCACCCCGCCGATAACTGCCCACTTCGAGGTTCTCGCGCACGCTCATGCGCGTGAACAGCCGGCGCCCCTCCGGCACCACGGCGATCCCGGCGTCGCAGAAGCGGTGCGCGGGCATCGTCGTCATCTCGCGTCCATCCATCGCGATGCGCCCGCCGCGCACGGCGAGGAGCCCGGCGAGGGCGTTGATCAACGTCGTCTTGCCGGCGCCGTTGGGACCGACGACGCAGGCGAGCTGCCCCGCGCGCAGCGATAGCGCCACGTTACGCAACGCGGGCGCGGCGCCGTAGTCGACGTCGAGGCCGCGGACCTCAAGCACGCGCCACCCCGAGATAGGCGAGCGCGACGTCGTCACGCGCCATGACTTCCGCGGCACCGCCTTGCGCGAGCACGCGCCCCTGGTCGAGCACGACGACGCGATCCGACAGTTCGGTGACCACGCGCACCACGTGCTCGACCAGCACGATCGTGGTGCCGCCGTCGCGGATGCGGCGAATGAGGTCCACGGCCTCGTCGATCTCGCCAGGCGTGAGTCCTGACAGCACTTCGTCGAGCATCAGCAGGCGCGGCGCCGCGGCCAGCGCGCGGGCGAGCTCGAGAAACTTGGTTTCGTGCAGGTTGAGGGCGCCGGGCAGGCCGCGCGCGCGGCGCGCGAGCCCGGCGAACGCGAGCCAGGTGGCGGCGGCCGCATCGGCGTCGCGGCGATCCAGCGCGGCGCCGCCGAACATCGCCGTCAGCGCGACGTTGTCATGGACGTCGAGCTGCGCGAACGGCCGTGGCACCTGGTAGGTGCGTGCGATGCCGGCACGCGCGATGCGGTGCGCCGGCCACGCCGCGATGTCGTGGCCGCCAAATGCGAGACTGCCGGCGTCGGCGCGAAAGTGCCCGCTGACGACGTTGATCAGCGTCGACTTGCCCGAGCCGTTGGGGCCGATCACGCCGACGATCTCGCCCTCGCGGATATCGAGGTCGATGCCGTCGAGCGCGCGCACGCCCTTGAATGCCTTGCGCAGGCCGCGGATCGACAGCATCGGCGCGCTGCCCGTCGCAGTCCGCGCCGACGCCGCGACGTGCCCGCGATGGCGTGCAACGCGCGCCGCGGCATTTGCCGCACCGGACGGCACCGGCGCGGAGGGCATGTCGCGCGCGGTTGCGTGCGCGGCGACACCTTGGCGCGTCGGCACGACAGGCGCGGTGGGCGAGCGTGCACCCGACGCTGCGCCCGCGGGTCGCATGCGCCACCGGCCGAGGATGCCGCCGGGCATGAACAGCACCGCAGCGACCAGGATGGCGCCGGTGACGGCCTTGCCGACGACGGCCTGGTCGGCCGCGGTCGACGCATAGAGGAGGATCGTGATCGCCGTGGCGCCGATGAGCGGCCCCGCCCAGTGACGCGTGCCGCCCAGCACGCTCATCAGCACCACGGTCAGCGGCACGGTGATGTTGAACGTGCCGTTCGTCGTCACGTACGACACGAAAACCGCATGGATGCCGCCCGCGGCGCCCGCCAGCGCGCAGGACAGGGCGAACGCGACGAGCTTGTAGCGGAACGTCGGCACGCCCATCACCTCGGCCACGTCCTCGTCGTCGTGAATCGCGAACAGCCCGAGGCCGAGACGTGCACGCGCGATGCCGCGCGCAATCGTCACGCTGGCGATCGCCAGCACGAGGGCGAGCATGTAGAACGTGCCCGACGTCGTCGGCGCCAGCGCCGGCACCGCCACGGCGGACAGGTAGACACCCGGGCCGCCGTCGATGGGCGTGTTCTGCACGATCGTCGCCAGCACGAACGTCACGGCGAGCGTGAGCAGCGCGAACAGCTCGCCGCGCACGCCCTTCACGCGAAACGCCACGGCGCCGAGCGCCGCGCCGAGCAGCGCGGCGACGCCTGCCGCCACCGGCAACGTCCACAGGAACGGCACGTTGTACGTGCCTGCCAGCACCGCGGTGGCGTACACGCCGGCGCCGAAGAAAGCGCCGTGACCGAAGGAAACGTAGCCCGCGTAGCCGGACAGCAGGTTCCACGACGTCGCCAGCACGATCCAGTGCAGCACCAGGTAGAGAAATGATTCGTAGAACGCCGGAAGGTGCAGGAAGGGAATCGAAAACAGTGCGGCGCCGGCCGCGCCGATGGCGATCCACGTGCGATCGAGCGTCACGCGCGACCCGGGCGCAGCAACAGCAGCGCGATCAGCAGCGTGAACGACACGATCGGCGCCCACGACGGCGACGCGACCGACATCGTCAGCGCCTCGCTGATGCCGATCACGAGGCCCGCGGCCAGCGGTCCGAGCGGCGAGCCCGGGCCGCCGAGCATCACCGTGGCGAACACCACGCCCACCCACGCGTAGATCTGCGAGGGCGTGAGCGTGAACGACAGCGCGAGGCAGACACCGGCGATGCCGGCAAGCGCGCCGCACACGCCCGACAGCAGCAGCGCGTGGCCGCGGGCATCGACGCCGAACGCCGCGGCCACGGGTGCATCCTCGGCCAGCGCGCGCAGTGCGCGGCCGAGGTTGGTGTAGCGCATCGCCGCGAAGATGCCGAACGACAGCGCGAGCGCGATGGTCAGCGTCAGCAGCTCGGGCACGGGCACGTACAGCGCACCGATGCGGAATTGCATGCCGGCGTACACCGACTCGAGCTTGCGGAAGTCCGCCGTCCACGCCGCCTGGATGCCCGCCTCGACGATCGCCGTGAGTCCGAACGTCGCGAGCAGTGAATTGAGCGGCGAGACCTTGAACCGCGACAGCAGCCATTGCACGGCGATGCCGAGCGCGAAGAACAGCGGCACGATCAGCAGCAGCGTGGCGAGCGGATCCATGCCGCCGACGCTCGCCAGCTGGTAGCACAGGTAGGCGGCGAGGAACGCGAGCGCGAAGTGCGTCAGGTTGATGACGTGCAGCAATCCCCACGACAGGCCGAGACCGAGGCCGAGGAGACCGTACAGGCTGCCGATGAAGACGCCGGACAGCGCGGATTGCGCGACCAGCGCCGGGCTCGGCAGCGTCATGCGCGACGCCTCGCGCCGCGCACCGGGTGGCGGCCGTGGCGCGGTGCGCCTGTGCGCGCGGCGCGCCGCGCCAGCGCGGTCATTGCACCTGCAGCGTGGCGCCCGGCGCCGCGAACTCCTTCGGATACACGGTGACCCAGTGCCCGTTCTGCACCTGCTTCACGCGCATCAGGTCGTCGCCGTAGTTGTGGGGGCCGTCGAAATGCAGCCGACCCTGGATGGTGTCCACCGGGTGCGTGCGCAGCCATGCGCCGATCGCCTTGTCGTCGAGGCTGCCGGCCCCGCGTACGCCGGCCTCGAGGATCTGCCACGCCGTGTACGACGCGGCGGCCTGCACTTCCACCGAGGTGTCCGGGATGCCGGCTTTGGCGGCCCGCTCGTGGTAGAGCGCGATGAATTCCTTGGCCCCCGGCGCATTGGTGTAGGGCGGGTGCTCCTCGAACACCGTCATCGACATCGCGTTGCGCGCCAGCGGCGACTTCGACATGGGCCCTGGCGCCGGGTACATGTAGAAATGCTCCTTCGGCGTGTAGCCGATCTTGTTCATCGCCTCGAGCAGCTGGTTGCCCTCGAGGCCGATCGCGCCCACCCACAGGAAATCGGGGTTGGCATCCTTGATGCGCGCGGCGATCGGGCCGTAGTCGAGATTGCCGAAATCCCATTCCAGGAACAGCACCTCGTCGAGGCCGCGCTTCTTGGCGATGGTGCGCGCGCCGAGCGACATGAAGTGCACTGACGGGAACTTGCTCGTCACCACGGCGATCGTCTTCGGCGGCCGCGGCGAGGCCGCCAGGGCGTCGAACACGGTGTTCGGCACGGTCACCGCGGGATCGGGTCCGAGCGACCACGCCGGAAACTGCATGTCGTAGTTGGCCATCGCCGGGATGCCGAACGTGTGATGCACCAGCACCTTGTTGTAGCGCTGCGCGACGCCCATCGCCGAGAGGATGGCGCCGGTGGCGTAAGGCCCCATCAGCAGGTCGACCTTGTCGACGGTGATCAGCTGCTCGTAGAGCGTGCGCGCGAGGTCGGGCTTCGACTGGTCGTCGCGCACGATCCACTCGACCTGCCGTCCGAGCAGGCCGCCGCGCTTGTTGAGCTGGTCGACGTAGATCTCGCCGACGACCTTGTGCACGAGGCTGGTGGCGGCAAGCGGGCCGGTCAGCGCGAGGGTGCTGCCGATGCGGATCGGCAACGCAGTCCCCTGTGCCCACGCCAGCGACGCGGCCGCGAGCAGCGTGACGAACCCGATGCCACTACGGCGGGCGATGCATGAAAGCGCGCTCATCGACTGCTCCTCCCTGGTGGTTCCCGCGTGCTCGCGGTGTGTCGCCGGTGCGCCGCGATCCGTCGCGGCGCCGCGATGCTCAAGCCGGCCGTTCGTGATTGACGACGAAATCGTCGGGCGGCGCCGGGCCCCAGACGTAGAACGAATCCTCGACGGCGTGATCGGTCGCCGGCCATTCGACGTCGGCGCCGACGAAGTCGATGCCATGCGAATACTCGGCCCAGCTGCCCCACGGATCCTGCACGTAATAGAAGTAATTCGATCCCAGCACGTGGCGTCCGACGCCCCAGCCTTTGGTGTAGCCGTGGCCGCGCATCGCCTCGGCGCCGAGACCCACCTCGTCGATGCTGCCGACGTCCCAGCTCGAATGGTGGTAGCCCGGCGCGTGTGACTTGGCGAACGCGACCATGTGGTGGTCGCTGGAATGCGGGCCGTGCATGAAGGCGATGATGTCGCCCGACCGGTCGGACAGCCGCAGGCCGAGCACGTCGCGATAGAACGCGATCTGGCGGTCGACATCGGGCGTGAACATCAGCACATGCGACAGGTGGCGCGGATGCACGCCCGGCGCGAGCCTGCGGCTTGGCGCGGCGCCCCGGCCGGGCGCCACTTTCGCGGCCGGCGC
The DNA here is from genome assembly GCA_963781395.1 of uncultured Pseudomonadota bacterium. GTDB lineage: Bacteria > Pseudomonadota > Gammaproteobacteria > Burkholderiales > Casimicrobiaceae > VBCG01. The sequence continues at coordinate 157,194 of CAWAFO010000005.1, read as the reverse complement.
GGGCGCCGACATCACCGAGGGCGACACCTTCGGTGCCACGACCACCTGCACCGGCGTGCCGTCGGCGTCGCGTGTCCACACGCCGTCGCGATCGCCGAGCGGATGCGCGGGGGCCGCGCCGTGCGCGGCGATGCGCGCAACAAGCGCGTCATAGTCATCGGCATAGGCGCCGAAGCGCAGGTATTGCATCGACTTGGGCTTGCCGTTGGCGTGCACCCGTCCCCAGCCGTGGTCGCGGCCGCGCGTGCGCAGCTCGAGGTCGTTGCCGTCCTGTCGCACGTCCAGGCCGAAGGCGCTGTAGAAGCGCAGGGCGTCGGCGACGTCGGGCACGCTGATCGCGAAGCGATCGAGCGAATGCACACCCAGTGCACCCGCGCGGCGCGGCGCGGGGGAGGACGGACTCATCGGCATCTCCATGCGCGGGCATGGCCGGCGCATGCCGCACGATAGCAAATTACGCGCGGGCTGAGTACCGCGCCGCACCCGCGCGCGGTGGCGATTCAGCGCCCGGCGGCGGCAGTCGTGCGCTCCGACGCGAGGTATTGATGGATCTGGGCCACTGCGGCCGCGCCTTCGCCGATCGCGCTGCCGACGCGTTTCACCGAGCCCGAACGCACGTCGCCGACGGCGAACACGCCGGGAATGTTCGATTCGAGCAAGGCGGGCGTGTACGACGCGATCGAACATGTCGTGGCACGACCGGTGACGACGAATCCCTTGTCGTCGAAGGCAACGCCGCAGTCGCCGAGCCAGCCGGTCTCGGGATCGGCGCCGATGAACAGGAACACGTGGCAGATCGCATGGCGCGCGCGCGCGCCGCTGCGCGTGTCGCGCCAGTGCAACGCGACGAGGCCATGCGGCAACTCGCCCTCGAGGTCCACCAGCTCGGTATGCGCGTGGACGTCGATGTTGGGGGTGGCGCGCAGGCGGTCGATCAGGTAGCGCGACATGCTGGCGGCGAGGCCGTTGCCGCGTACCAGCACATGCACCTTCGACGCATGCTGCGCCAGCAGCACCGCGGCCTGGCCGGCGGAATTGCCGCCACCGACCAGCGCGACCTCCTGGCCGGCACAGGCCTTCGCCTCCACCGCCGACGCCCAGTACGACACGCCGCGGCCCTCGAATTCGGCGAGGCGCGCGACCTCGGGGCGACGGTAGCGGGCGCCGCTGGCGACGACGATCGTGCGCGCCTTGAGGCTGCGGCCGTCGGTGAGCTTGAGGCGCAGCGCGCCGTCGCCCGCGGCGCGCTTGCAGACGAGCGACGCCGCCTGCGCGGGGATCAGGATCTCGGCGCCGAATTTCTGCGCCTGCACGTACGCGCGACCCGCCAGCGCCTGCCCGGAGATGCCGGTGGGGAAGCCGAGGTAGTTCTCGATGCGCGAGCTGGCGCCGGCCTGCCCGCCGAACGCGCGGCAGTCGAGGACGACGACACGCAGTCCTTCGGACGCGGCATACACGGCAGTGGCGAGACCCGCGGGACCGGCGCCGACGACGGCGACATCGAACACCTGCGTGAATTCGGCCATGTTGAGCATGCCGAGGCAGCGCGCGAGCGTGGCCTCGTTCGGATCGTGCAGCACCGAGCCGTCGGGACACAGCACCAGCACCTCGTCGCTGGCGGCGCCGTACTGCTCGAGCAGGGCCGCGGCGTCGTGGTCGGTGGCGACGTCGATCACCTGGTGCGGGTGGCCGTTGCGCTCGAGGAAATTGCGCAGCCGCGCGAGGTGGGGCGCCTGCGGCTCGCCCACCAGCACGGGTCCGCCGGTGCCTTCCTCGATCAGCGCCACGCGGCGCAGGATCAGCGCGCGCATGATGCGTTCGCCCAGGTCCGCCTCGGCGATGATCAGCGCGCGCAGCTTGCCCGGCGGGATGTCGAGAATTTCCGTGTCTTCGGCGGCATCGGCGTCGACCAGCACCGAATGCCCGGACAGCGACACGATTTCCGCGAGGAACTCGCCGGGGCCCTCGCTGACGATGGGCACCCCCACCCCGAGCGCGTCGCGGCGGCTGACGGCGATGCGGCCCGACAACACGACCAGCATGCCGATGCCGACTTCGCCGACGCGGATGATGCGTTCGCCGCGGGCAAACGCGCGGCGCTCGCCGAAGCGCGAAATGCGCGCGATTTCCGCGGCCGTCAGCACCGGATACATCTGCGCGCGGCGCGCGACGCGGTCGAGGCGCGGCCCGTCAGCCATGGCGTTGGCGCGAGTTCAAGTCCATTCCGGCACGCCCGGGATGTGCATGCGCTCGACCGCGGGGAGATCGAAGCCGAAGTGCCCGGCGATCAGCGCGCGCAGTTCCGCGCGGTCGGCGAGCTGGCGTCGCTCGACCGCGGCGCCGCGGCGCACCGTCACGTCGCGATTCATCAGCGACACGCGCCCATCGGGCGTCAGCGCGCGCATCAGCAGGCGATTGACGAACGGCGATGCCGGCCATGTCGCGGTAAAGTGATTGCCCATCTCGAAATCGACGTCGGGGTCGTCCTCCAGCGGGCTGATCCAGCAATCGGTCACCTCGCCGTCGCTGCGCGTCACCAGCTTCCAGCGGTCGCCATCGCGCGCCATCCAGTGCTCGTCGTCGCCCACGCGCATGCGCGCGCCGTCGACCAGCGGCAACGGCGTTGCCGGTGCCAGCGAGCCGAAGCCGGGATCGACGACGTAGCGAGCGTCGCCGATGGCGACCGTGAGGAACGCGTGCGTGCGCGGCGCCAGGTCGCGCGGCGTGACCACGATCACGCGCGCGATGTGGCGCCGCGCTGCGAAGCCCAGCGCGGCGAGCACCACGGCGAACAGCGTGGCGTGCTCGAAACAGTACCCGCCGCGGCGCGCGGCGACAAGCTTCGCCTGCAGCGCGCCGAGGTCGAGCGAAACCCCGCGGCCGAGCAGCACGTCCAGGTTCTCGAATGGAATCGTCCGCATGTGCGCGGCGAGCAGCGCTGCCAGCGTCGCGAAGTCGGCGCTCGCCGCGGCGTGCCAGCCGATGCGATCGCGATACGCGGCGAGGTCGAGCGTGGAGTAGTCCATGAAGGAAGCGCGCGGCATGCGTTGATCGGTCCGCGGCGGAGACGTCATTGTGTCACAGCGAAACGAACGGATACACGTCGGCGTCCGCGCGCAGCCCCGCACCGGCGTTGTCCAGGAACCGGCGCGTTGCCGGCAACTCGAGGAGACCCGGATGAAACGCACGATCACGATAATCGGCATGGCCGCAGCGGGGCTCGCCGCGATGCCCGCGCTCGCGCAGACGGCGACCACCGAAGCAGGGCGCGACGCCGTCCAGCAGCAGCGCATCGAGGGCGGCCTGCAATCGGGCGCGCTCAGCGCACATGAAGCAGGCAACCTCGAGCGCGAGGAAGCCGGCGTGTCGCGGATGGAGACGCGCGCACTCGCCAATGGCAATCTGAGCGCCAGCGAAGCGGCGCGCATCAAGGCCTCGCAGAACGGCGTCAGCCGCTCGATCGCGCGGCAGAAACATGACGCGCAGACCGGGCATCCGGCGTCGGCGTCGTCGCGCAGGATGCAGGCCGACGTCGCGCGCGACCGCAACCAGCAGGCGCGCATCGCGCAGGGCGCGGCCAGCGGCACGCTTTCCGACCGCGAGGTGGCGTCGCTCGAGCACGGCCAGGCACGCGATGCGCGCGCCGAGGCGAACGCTGCGGCGAACGGCCGCATCGGTGCGGCGGAGCAGGGCCGCGTGCAGCAGCGCGAGAACGCGCAGAGCGCGCGCATCTACCACCGCAAGCACGACTGACCGCGGGACTTCGCCGGGCTGGACCTCTCGCAACGCTGACGGGATGGGGGGGTATCGAACAAAGCGAGTTCGCGCGTGCTCGAGCGGCGTCCAATGCCCTGCCAGCCCGGCGAAGGCGCCAAAGCGATGCGCCGGGCAGGCGGCGCGTCAGGGTTGGGTATATGCGGTCTTGACCACCGTATAGAACTCCGCCGCGTAGCGCCCCTGCTCGCGCGGTCCGTAGCTCGAGCCCTTGCGGCCGCCGAACGGCACGTGATAGTCGACGCCGGCGGTCGGCAGGTTGACCATTACCATGCCGGCCTCGGCATTGCGCTTGAAATGCGCGGCGTGCTTGAGGCTCGTCGTGCAGATGCCGGAGGCGAGGCCGAACGGCGTGTCGTTGGCCGCGGCGAGCGCGGCTTCGTAGTCGCGCACGCGCAGCACCGCCGCCACCGGGCCGAAGATCTCCTCGCGCGCGATGCGCATCGTCGGCGCGACGTCGGTGAAGAGCGCCGGCGCGAGGTAGTACCCGGGCGTGCCGCGCGTGAGGCGCTCGCCGCCATGCGCCAGCGTCGCGCCCTCGTCGCGGCCGATGCGGATGTACGACTCGTCCTGCGCGAGCTGGGTCTCGTCGACCACCGGGCCGATCTGCGTCGCCGCGTCCAGCGCGTCGCCGATTTTCAGCTTCTTCATGCGCTCGATCATCGCCGCCACGAAGCGGTCGTGGATGCCGTCGGTGACGACCAGCCGCGACGACGCCGTGCAGCGCTGTCCGGTGGAGTAGAACGCGCCGTTGATCGCGCATTCGACGGCGACACCGAGGTCGGCGTCGTCGACTACCACCAGCGGATTCTTGCCGCCCATCTCGAGCTGGAACTTCTTCATCTTCGCGACGCAGGCGGCGGCCACCTTCTGGCCGGTGGCGACCGAGCCCGTGAAGCTGATGGCGTCGACGCCCGGGTGGTCCAGCAGCGTCTGCCCGACCACGGACCCGCGCCCCATCACCAGGTTGAACACGCCCGGGGCGAACCCGGCACGGGCGATGATGTCGGCGAGCGCGTGCGCCATCGCGGGCACCGCGTCGGCAGGCTTGAACACCACGGTGTTGCCGTAGGCGAGGGCCGGTGCGATCTTCCATGCCGGTATCGCGATCGGAAAATTCCACGGCGCGATGATGCCGACCACGCCCACCGGCTCGCGCGTGATCTCGATGTCGATGCCGGGACGCACCGAGGCCATTTTCTCGCCGGCGATGCGCACGCACTCGGCGGCGAAGAACAGGAAGATCTGCCCGGCGCGCGCGGTCTCGCCGATGCCCTCGGCGAGGGTCTTGCCTTCCTCGCGCGCGAGCAGGCGGCCGAGCTCGTCGCGGCGGGCGAGGATCTCGTCGCCGACCTTCTTCAGCGCATCGTGGCGCTGCTGGATGCCGCTGCGCGACCACGTCGGGAACGCGGCGCGCGCCGCCGCAACGGCGCGCTCGGTGTCGGCGACGCTGGCGCGGGTGAACGCGCCGACGATGTCGCCGGTGTTCGACGGGTTGACGCTCTGTGTGGTGTCGGCGCCGGCGACCCAGTCGCCGGCGATGTAGTTGGGATGCGGAGTCATGACGGCATTTCCTTGGTGACGATCCAATCGGCGGCAGGCGCGCGACACGCGCGCTGAACCGGTGCGCGAGCGTGCGCGCAGCGACGCCGTGCGCGAGCTGGCGCGCGACGATATCCATCCAGCATACATTCCCGCTCGGCCCGCGCTGGGTGAAGCCTTTGCGAGCGCACGCTTGTGCACGCAAGGGCGGCGCGTCGCCACAGCCCGAAGGCGCGCGCGCGAGGCAGCGGCGGCGACGTCGGCGTCATGCGCCGCCGTAGCGCTCGGTGCGTACGCGCGCGGCATCGATGCCGAGATGCACGAGGTCGCGGGTCACCACCTCGACGAACGCGTTGGTGCCGCAGACGTACACGTGCCGCGGCGGCGCCGGCAGCCGCGCGGCGATCGACGCCACGATCGGCGCATCGAGGCGTCGCGCGTAGTCCTGCGGGCGGCGTGGCGGTTCGCGCGTCGTCGTAAGCGTCACCGTGATGGCCGGCGTGCGCGCTTCGAGTGCGAAGAGCTCGTCGCGGAACAGGACGTCGTCCCACGTGCGCGCCGATTGCGCGATGGCCATCGGCAGCGCGCCGGTCTGCGCAGCGTTGGCGCGCGCCATCGCCATCAGCGGCGCGATGCCGGAGCCGCCGCCGACCAGCAGCACCGGACCGCCGTGCCCGACTTCCCAGACGAAATGGCCGCCGATCGGCCCGCGCAGCTCGAGCGTGTCGCCGACCGTCGCGACGTCATGGAAATACGGCGAGACTTCGCCGTCGTCGAGGCGCTCGATCGCGAGCTCGATCGGACCGTCGCCGGGCGCGGAGGCGATGGAATAGCTGCGTTCAGCCTGGTAACCGTCGTCGGCGGTGAGTCGCACGTCGACATGCTGGCCGGGGCGATGGCGCGCGAGCGGCGTATCGAAGAAGAAGCTCGTGATGCGCGGCGTGCGGGCGAGAATGCGCGCGATCGTCGCCGGCTGCCAGCCCAGCGCGGCGGCCGCCGGCGCCGCACTCATGGGTCGTTCGTGTAGCGCTGTTCGCGCCAGGGATCGCCGTACAGGTGATAGCCGCGGAGCTCCCAGAAGCCCGCTTCGTCGCGCGCCGTGAAGCGCAATCCCTTCACCCACTTCGCGCTCTTCCAGAAATACAGGTGCGGCACCAGCAGGCGGGCCGGTCCGCCGTGCTCGGCGGACAGGGCCGCGCCGGCGAAGCGCGTGGCGATCATCGCACGGCCACCGACGAGATCGGCCACCGGCACATTGGTGTCGTAGCCGTCGAACGACAGCGCGAGCAACCACGGCGACGGCGGCGTGACGCCGGCGGCGGCGAACAGATCGTCGATCGTGACGCCTTCCCATTGCGTGTCGAATTTCGACCATTTCGTCACGCAGTGAATGTCGCCGCGCCATGTCGTGCGCGGCAGCGCCTCGAATGCCTGCCAGTTCCAGCGCGCGAGCGGACGCGGGCCGTCGTACAGCGCGAACGTCCACGTCGCGAGATTGACCTCGGGCGTCGGCCCCATCGACAGCACCGGAAAGTCCTGGGTACGGTACTGTCCCGGGGGCAGGCGCGACGCCACGTCAGCCGTGGGCTTGCGCCCGACGAATCCGCGCGTGGCCATCAGTGCGCGTCGCGGTGTGGAAGCCGGCGCGGGCAAGCCGCGGCAAATCGCTCGGGCATCGGCTCAGCCCTCGTAGTTCTCGACGATGCCGGGAGGCCGCAACCGGGCGGCGTCCGGATCGTGGCCAGTCTCACGGGCCGCACGGCGCTGGCGCAACAGGTCCCAGTACCGGTCGAGCTCGACCTGCACGGCGGCGAGCCGCGCCGTCTCGCCGGCGTCGAGCGCGCCTTTGGCAAACAGGCGGTGCTCTTCGGCAACGAGGCCCTCGATGTGCGACAGCACGCGTTTTTCGTGTCCAGCGTCTTCCATGGTCGTCCTTTCTGGCCGGCAGGCGTGCCGACCGCGGCGCGCGGGGGTCGCAGCGACGTCCCGCCATGATGCGCCTGTCCCGCGCGTGATAACAGCCTTGACAACTGTTGCCTAGGCCATATAATGGGCCTCATGGCCACTCCGACTCCCCTCGCCACCGAGCTGCCACCTCTGGCAATCGACCATCCGCGCAATATCCCGCGGCTGATCACCCACGTGCGGGTGGCGGTGATGGATGCGCTCGATCGCGAGCTTGCACCGTATGACATCTCGGCGGCACAAATGATCGTGCTCGCGCTGGTGGCCAATGGCGAGGCGGACTCCGCGGCGAGCTTGTGCAAGGGCATTTCCTACGATCCTGGCGCAATGACGCGGATGCTCGACCGCCTGGAGCAGAAGGGCCTTATCCGGCGCCGGCCACATCCCGAGGATCGTCGCACGATGAACCTCGAGCTGACGGGCGAGGGGCGTGCGCTCTACCCGCGCCTGGCGGCCACCAAGGACGCCGTGCAGCGCCAGTTCCTGCGTGGATTCAGCGAGGCGGACGTCGATACGCTGGTCGGCCTGTTGCAGCGGATGCTTGCCAACCGCTGATCCTTTTTTTTGGCGTCATGCTTGCCTAGGCATCAACAGCTATAGCAACCATATGAATGTTATCGAAAATCTTGAACCGTCACGTTTGGAACACAAGTCCCTCGGGCTCACCTGGTCGCGCGCCGCGACGACGGGGTTGTTGGGTTTGACCCTGCTGGCAATCGCGGGTTGCGCGAACATGCGCGGTTTGCAACCGGCGGAATCGATGCGTGAACCGTCGGCGCTCACGGCGGATCACGCGCTGGCGGGCGCGCCCGTGGCGGTGTCGCATTGGCCAGCCGAAGATTGGTGGAAAGCGTATGGCGACGCGCAACTCGATACGCTGATGGACGACGCGCTCGCCGGCAGCCCGACGCTCGCGGTCGCCGCCGCGCGCACCCGCAAGGCACTCGCGGTGGCGGCGATCACCGATGCCGGCCGTTATCCGCGCGTCGATGCGACCGCCTCGACCACGCGCGAGCGCTTTTCCGGTCATGACCTGGTGCCGCCGCCGTATGCGGGCAGCTGGCAGACCGACAGCGAGTTCAGCATCGCACTCGCGTGGGATGTCGACCTCTGGGGCGAGCAGCGTGCGGCGTATGAAAGCGCGGTGGGCAATGCGCGCGCCGCCGACGTCGATGCCCACGCCGCGCGCCTCGCGCTGACCACCGCGATCGGCCAGGCATACGCCGAGCTGCAGCATGCATTCGCCAAGCGCGACGTGGCCGAGAGGACGCTGCGCGACCGCGAGGCGATCCTCGCGCTGACGCGCGACCGCCAGGCGGCAGGCCTCGATTCGAAGGTGGAGCTCAAGCAGGCCGAATCGGCACTGCCGGCGACGCGCGAGGAGATCATCGGCTACGACGAGCGCATCGCGCTCGATCGCAACGCACTCGCGGCGCTGCTGGGTGCCGGGCCCGATCGCGGCCTCGCGATCGCGCGTCCCGCGGCGACGCTGGCGCCCTTCGCGCTGCCTTCGGTGCTGCCGGCCGAGCTGGTCGCGCGCCGACCCGACGTCGTGGCGCAGCAATGGCGGATCGAAGCCGCGGGCAAGGCGATCGACTCGGCGAAGGCTGCGTTCTACCCGAACGTCAACCTCGCCGCCGTCGCCGGCCTCGCGGGCATCGGCTACGGCAACTTCCTCACGGCGGCGAGCCGCATGTTCGGCGTCACGCCGGCGCTGTCGCTGCCGATCTTCGACGCCGGCCGCCTGCGCGGCAATCTCGCCGGCAAGGATGCCGATTACGACATCGCGGTCGCCCAATACAACCAGATTCTCGCCGATGCGATGCATGACGTCGTCGACCAGGTGGCCTCCTGGCGCAGCGTGGAGGCGGAGCGCGATCAGCAGCGAGCCGCGCTCGCCACGGCGCGCGAAGCCTACGAGCTCGCGCTGCTGCGTTATCGCGAGGGTCTCGGCAATTACCTGCAGGTGCTGTCCGTCGAGCAGCCGATGCTCGTGCAGCAGAGCCTCGAGGCGGACCTCGACGCGCGCGAGCTCGCGCTGTCGGTCCACCTGGTGCGTGCGCTGGGGGGCGGCTTCGTGCCGGCACCCGCGCTCGCCGCGAATTGCGCCGGCGGCCCGTCGGCCGGCGCCCACGAATCCCGCTCCGCGGCAGCGTGCCCCGGCGCGGTGTCGCAGAAGGAAACGATGCAATGAACACGACGAACACGAATTCCCCCTTGATCTCGACGCGCAGGCGCTGGCTCGCCATCGTCGGCGGTACGTGCGTGCTGGCGCTCGCCGGATACGGTTTCTGGTGGTCGACGGTGCTGCGCTACGAGCAGTCCACCGACGATGCCTACGTCGCCGGCAACGTGGTGCAGGTGACGCCGCAGATCGCCGGCACCGTGGTGTCGATCGCCGCCGACGACACCCAGTTCGTCAAGGCCGGGCAGACGCTGGTGCAGCTCGACCCCGCCGACGCGAAGATCGGTCTCGAGGAGGCGGACGCGAAGCTCGGCAAGACGGTGCGCGAGGTGCGCGGATTGTTCGCCACCACCGCGCAGCTCAACGCCAACGTCGAGCTGCGCGAAGCGGATGTCGCGCGCGTGAGCGAGGACCTCGCACGGCGCCAGCGCCTGGCAGGCTCGGGCGCCGTATCGGGCGAAGAGCTGCAGCACGCACGTGACGCGCTGAGCGTGGCCAAGGCAGCGCTCGGCGCCGCGCGCCAGGAGCTCGCCGCCAATCGCGCGCGCACCGATCGCACCGACGTCGCCGACCACCCGGACGTGCTCGCGGCGTCTGCCGGCGTGCACGATGCGTACCTCGCGTTCGCGCGCACGACGCTGCCCGCGCCGGTGTCCGGATTCGTCGCCCGCCGCAGCGTGCAGCTCGGCCAGCGGGTGGCGTCGGGAACGCCGTTGATGGCGATCGTGCCGCTCGACCAGGTGTGGGTCGACGCCAACTTCAAGGAGTCGCAGCTGGCGACGATGCGCGTCGGCCAGCCCGCGGCGATCACCGCCGACCTCTATGGCCGCAAGGTCACGTATCACGGCAGTGTCGCCGGCTTCGGCGCAGGCACCGGCTCGGCGTTCGCGCTGCTGCCGGCGCAGAACGCCACCGGCAACTGGATCAAGGTCGTGCAGCGCATTCCCGTGCGCATCGCGCTCGACGCGCAGGAACTCGCCGCCCATCCGTTGCAGGTGGGGCTGTCGATGCAGGTCGAGGTCGACACGCATGATCGCGACGGCGTGCGCCTGCCGCAGGTCGCGCAGGCGGGGCCGGCGTACGCGACCGGGGTGTTCGACCCGGTCGGGGGCACGGCCGAGGCGCGCGTGAAGGCGATCATCGCCGCCAACGCCGCGGTCACGCCGCGCCCGGCGACATCGAAGCTTGCCGACGACCGCGTGCGCACCGCGGCCGTGGTGCGCGCATCGGCCGACCGGGCCTATTGACGCGAACACCTCCCCACGAATGACACACGCATCGACAACGGGGACCGCCATGGCTGTGTCGACCCGACGCAATGCCGCGACGCCAGATGCCACCGCGCCCGCGGCGCCGGCGCCGCTGACGGGCAGCACGCTCGCGCTGGCGACGCTCGCGCTGTCGCTCGCCACCTTCATGAACGTGCTCGATACGTCGATCGCCAACGTGTCGATTCCCGCCATCGCGGGCGACCTCGGCGTGTCGCCGAGCCAGGGCACGTGGGTGATCACGTCGTTCGCCGTGGCCAACGCGATCTCGCTGCCACTGACCGGATGGCTGACGCAGCGCTACGGACAAGTGCGCCTGTTCGTCACCTCCGTGCTGCTGTTCGTGCTGGCGTCGTTCCTGTGCGGGCTCGCGCCCTCGATTTCGTGGCTGATCGCGTTTCGCGTGCTGCAGGGCGCGGTGGCGGGACCGATGATCCCGCTGTCGCAGGCGATCCTGCTGTCGAGCTATCCGAAGGCGCGCGCCGGCAGCGCGCTGGCGATCTGGGCGATCACGACCCTCGTCGCGCCGGTGGTGGGACCGCTGCTCGGCGGCTGGATCACCGACAACATCGCGTGGCCGTGGATCTTCTACATCAACGTGCCGGTGGGGCTTGCCGCTGCGGCCGTGACGTGGTCGATCTATCGCCGCCGCGACACGCCGACGGCGCGCCGCCCGATCGACGGCGTAGGCCTCGGTCTGCTCGTGCTGTGGGTGGGCGCGCTGCAGGTGATGCTGGACAAGGGCCGCGAGCTCGACTGGTTCGCGTCCGGCACGGTGATCGCGCTGGCGATCGCCGCCGCCATCGGCTTCGCGCTGTTCGTCGTGTGGGAGCTGACCGACGAGCATCCGGTTGTCGATCTGCGGCTGTTCGCGCGGCGCAATTTCTGGACGAGCACGCTGGCGATGTCGCTCGCCTATGGCGTGTTCTTCGGCAACGTCGTGCTGTTGCCGCTGTGGTTGCAGCAATACATGGGCTACACGGCGACGGACGCCGGCATGGTGCTGGCGCCGGTGGGCGTGCTCGCGATCCTGTTGACGCCGTTCGTCGGCCGCACGGTGCACAAAGTGGATCCGCGCATCTTCACCACTGCGGCGTTCGCCGTGTTCGCGCTGGTGATGCTGATGCGCTCGCATTTCACCACCGGTGCCGACTTCGGCACGCTGATGGTGCCGACGATCATCCAGGGCGCGGCGATGGCCGTGTTCTTCATCCCGCTGGTCACGCTCTCGCTGTCCGGCCTCGCACCGGAGCGCATTCCCGCGGCGTCGGGGCTGTTCAACTTTGCGCGGATCACGGCCGGCGCGTTCGGCACCTCGATTGCCACCACGATGTGGGACCATCGCGCGACGCTGCATCATGCCCAGCTCGTCGAGCGTCTCGGCGCCGGCGACCCGGCATCGAGCCAGGTGCTCGCCACGCTGCAGGCCGCCGGGTCGAGTGCCGGGCAGGCGCAGGCGATGCTCAACCGAATGGTCGACCAGCAGGCGTTCATGCTGGGCGTCAACGACATGTTCTACGTCTCGGCGCTGCTCTTCCTGGCGCTCATCGCCGTGGTATGGCTGGCGCGCCCGGCGCGCGGCGGGGCAGGGCCTGCCGTCGTCGTCGCCGACTGACCCTTTCGCCCGGCGCCGGTGCGATTCCGCCGGCGCGCCGCCGGGATGGTCACGGCCATGTCATCGCCGCGGCCGCTCGCGCGTTGATTGCGAAGGGCGACAGCGCGGGTATCATGGCGCGCGCCGCCAGCCCGACCATCCTCCGAACCGTGTCCATGCCTTCCGCCAGACTTTTCTGCCTTCGCATCGTCGCCAGCGGCGGGCGCCTGGGCGCGGGCCTGGTGACGGCGTGGCTCGCCGCGGTGCCCGTACAAGCCGGGATCCTGCCGGCGGCCGATGCAGTGACGCCGGCCGTCGCGGCGGCGCCCGGCGCGTCCACGCCAATCGTCCATGACGCTTTCGCGCCGGCGGCGTCGCGGACCGCGCTGGCATCGCTTGGCGCGCCGCCGTCGTGGGACGACGCCTTCGCGGCGTTCGCCGCCGAGGATCGCGCTTCGCCGCCGCCAGACGGCGGCATCCTGTTCGTCGGCAGCTCGTCGATCCGGATGTGGCGCGGCCTCGAGGACGACTTCGCGGTGCGGCGCGTGGTGTTGAAGCGCGGCTTCGGCGGTTCGCAACTTGCCGATTGTGTGCATAATCTCGGGCGTCTCGTCGTGCGCTACCACCCCGCGCTGGTGCTGGTGTACGCCGGCGACAACGACCTCGCCGCGGGCGTCCTGCCGGGCGAGGTGCTGCGCCGCTTCGTCGCGTTCGCGGACGGCGTGCACCAGGCGCTGCCGGCAACGCGAATCGACTTCATCTCGATCAAGCCGAGCCCGCTGCGCGCGGCCCTGTTGCCGCGCATCCGCGAGACCAACGCGCTGATCCGCGATTACATCACCGACGCCCAGGGCCTGCGCTACATCGACGTCTTTACGCCGATGCTCGATGCCGATGGCCAGCCGCGCGGCGAGCTCTTCGCCGCCGACCGCCTGCACCTCAACAGCGACGGTTACGCGTTGTGGAGAACGGTCATCGGTCCATACGTGCAGCAAGCCGCGCGCTGAGCGTCGGCAGCGCGCGGCGGCCTTCCACCGCGAACCACGCCACGACGTACAGCGCGGCGAGCGTGCAAAGCACGATCGCGGTATCGCGCCAGCGCAGGTGCGCCGGCGACGGGTCGGCGACGAACGCCAGCACGACGAGGCAGATCGCGGCGTGCGTGGTGAAGACGGTGAGCGACACGCGGCCCATCGTCGTCAGCACGGATTGCGCCGCATGGCGCGCGATCTCGTCGCGCAGGGCCAGCACCAGCACCACCAGCGCCGCGAAATTGACGATGCGCAGCGCGCCGAGGTGCCATTTGTCGAGCGCCATGCCGACGAGGGCGGGGGACTCGGGCACCTGGCCCGCGACATGGCGCCAGGCGAAGAAGCCGAGCGCGACGATGGCCGCCGCGGCGATGGCGCCGGGCTGGCGCAGCGCGGGCAGCGCCGGGCCATCCAGGCTGCGCGCACCGCCCCACAGTCCCGCGACCCAGATCGCCTGCCACGCGAGGAACGAGAATGCGCCCGTCTCGCGGTAGGGCACCGGCGTGCGCAGCGGCGCCGTGACCACGTTGTAGATGTCGCCACCGAGGTGGAATTGCGCGGCGAGCCACAACAGCGCGCTTGCCAGCCCGATCGCGCCCCAGCCGTGGCGCGCGCCCGAGGCAAGCACGAAGGGCGCCGCCAGCATGAAGATCACATACATCGGCAGGATGTCCAGCAGCGGCGGGTTGTAGACCAGCGCCAGGCCGGCCACGAGCGCGACGTGCGGGTGCTCAAGATAGAACGAGGCGAGGTCGGTGACCGGATGCGCGCCGCGGGCGACCGCGACCGGCAGCACCACCCACAGCAGGAACAGCAGCAAGGCGACGTGCGCGGCGTAGATGACGCCTGCGCGCCGCCAGATGCGCCGGCGCATCGTCGCGAAGCCCTGCTCGCGCGCCACCTTGAGATAGATGGCGCCGACGAGGAACCCCGAGAGGAACACGAAGCCTTCCGCTGCCGAGACGAACCCGAAGGGCTGCCCCATTTCGGCGCTGTACCAGGTCGGCAGGTGCGTGACCGTCATCAGGACCAGCATCAGGCCCCGTAACCAGTCGAGTTCCGTCTGACGTTGAGCGATTGGCATGCGCAGGATCCCCGCGCTGAGACATGCACGGTCGTGCATCGTTCCGTGCCGCAGATTCACGCGGCGCGCGGCGGTCGCGCGGCACGAGTCTTGTATTCTTCGGTCTTCGCGGCGCGCAGGCGCCGGCCATGGAGATCGTTCGATCGTGCAACAAGCGCGCGGCACGGCAGGCGGCGGCATGCGAAGCCCGCAGCGATCGGCAGGACGATGAGCCGCAACGAGCTTTGCGCGTGCGGCAGCGGCAAGCGCTACAAGCATTGCCACGGCAGGGCCGATGCAGGCGGCCCGCCGCCGCCGCGCCTGGAGGCGCTCACGGCGCACCGCACGGGTTCGCTCGGACGCGCCGAAACCCTTTACCGGCGCGCCATCGCCGACAACCCGGACGATCTCGACTCGCTGCACATGCTGGGCGTCGTGCAGTTCGAGCGCATGCGTTATCGCGAGGCGCTGGACCTGCTGTGGGACGCGGCCGAGCGGACCGGATGGGCGGTGCCCGACATCCGCCACAACGTCGGCCTCGTGCTCGCCAAGCTCCTGTCACCGCGCGCGAATGCGCGGCAGGAGGCGCTGCTTGCCGCGTTCGTGGCCTGGCAGCGCGCGCAAGCCGCAGCACCGGCGGGGACGCCGCGCGTGAGCGTGGTGGTTCCGGTCCATGATCAGGGGCAATGGCTGGCCCGCGCCATCGCCTCCGTCGGCGCGCAACGCTACGCCGACGTCGAGCTCATCGTCGTCGACGACGGCTCCGCCGACGCCAGCGCCACGGTGGCGGCCGACGCGCTGGCGCGTCTGGCCATGCCGACGCGGCTGGTGCGCCAGGCGCACGCCGGCGCCGCCGCCGCCGCCAATGCCGGGGCGCAGGCGGCTACCGGCGAGTACCTCGCGTTCCTCAACGCCGACGACGCGTTCGTGCCCGAGCGCATCGCGAAGATGGCTGCGGCGATCGCGCGCACCACGCCGCAGTGGGGATTTTCGCGCGTCGCCGAGGTCGACGACGACGGCCGGGAATTGCGCGCGGCCGACGCCGGCGCGCCCCGGCCGCGCAACTACCTCGGCATCGAGCCCGCGAGCTTCACGCTGCTCGACCACGACGTCACGCGTTCCAGCGGCAATCTGTTCGTGGCGCGCACGCTGTTCCTCGCGCTGGGCGGCTTTCGTGGCGACGCCGGCCACCGCGGCTGGGACTTCTGCGTGCGCGCGGCGGAGCGGGTCGAGCCGGTGGCGGTCGACGACGTGCTGTACCTCCATCGCATCCACGATGGCAACCGCGTGCGCATCCTCGCCAATCCGGCGTTGCGCGGCATCGACCGCACGCCGAAGGCGCTGCTGGAGGATGCGCTGACGCGAGACGGCGGCGTGGCCAACGTGCTGGCGCCGCAGCATCCCGCCAACCGCGAGTTCCTGCTGCGCGCGGAGTTGCGCGCCGGACATGGCGAACGCGTGCCGGTGCCGGTGCTGCGCGCCAGCGTCGCCAGGTTCCGCGCGCAGGCGGCGCCCGGCGCGCTGGCGGCGGACGGCGCCGGCGCGGGCGGCGATGTGCCGCGCGCTGCGCGCATGGCACTCGTGGTGCTTGGCGTGCACCGCAGCGGCACGTCGGCGCTCGCGCGCGTGCTCAACCTGTGCGGCGCATTCCTGCCGGAGCGCGTGATGCCGGCGAAGCTCGACGTCAATCCCAAGGGTTTCTGGGAGACCGAGGCCGTCAACGATCTCGACGCCCGGCTTTTGCACCACCTCGGCGGCGACTGGAACCGCGTGCAGTTCGAGCTCCCGCGCGAGGGCCCGCTGGTGGACGAGTTCGTCGAGGACGCCAAGGCGCTGCTGCGCAGCGAGTACGGCGACGAGCCGTTCATCCTGATCAAGGATCCCCGCGTGTGCGTGCTGGCGCCGCTGTGGCAGCGGGCGCTGGTCGAGGCCGGCTACCGCCCGGTGTACGTGGTGCCGATGCGCAATCCGCTCGAGGTCGCGCGCTCCCTCGAGGCGCGCGGCGACATGGCGGTGCCCGAAGGCCTCGCGCTGTGGCTCACGTACATGGCGCGCGTCGAAGCGTTCACCGACACGGCCGATGCCGACTTCGTGCACGTCCGCTACACCGACCTGCTCGACGACTGGCGCCAGGCGGTTTCGCGCATCGCCGCCACGCTGCGCGTGCCGTTGGCGATCGACCGCGATGCCGCCGCGGTCGACGACTTCCTGGAAGCCGACCTGCGCAATCACCAGGCCGGGGCCGACGACCTCGAGGCGCACTTGCTGGGCGCGCAAGGTGACGCGATCCGCACGCTGTACCGGCGGTCACTGCTGCGCTGCGACCGCGACGCCGCCGCTGCATTCGCCGCGGCGCCGCAGGCAGGCGTGCAGCCGCCAGGCGGCGACGGCGTGGCGGCCACGGCCAGCTTCGTGCTGTGCATCGAGGACAACGCGATCCGCGAGCAGGCGCTGCTGCTGTGCGCCAGCATCCGCGCGTTCGCCGGGCGCCATCGCGACGCCGAAATCATCGCCTATGCGCCGCGGCCCGGGCTCGGCGTCGATGCCGCGACGCAGCGGCTGCTGCGCGAGTTGAACGTCACCTACGTCGACGAGCCGCTCAACGTCGAGTGCCGCGCCTATGGCTCGGCCAATCGCGTCGCGGCGGCCACCCATGCCGAGAAGCATGCGCGCGGCGATTTCGTCGTCGTGCTGGACAGCGACACGGTGTGGCTCGACGAGCCGGCATTGCCGGCCGATGCCGACGTCGCGGCGCGTCCGATCGACGAGAAGGGCAGCGCGACGCGCGGACCCGGCGATCCGTTCGAGGCGTACTGGCGGGCGCTTGCCACGCTGGCGGGCTTCGATCTCGACCAGTTGCCGTGGATGCGGACGACGATCAGCGGCGAGCGCGTGCGCGCCTCGTACAACGGCGGCCTGATCGTGGCACGCCGCAGCGCCGGGATCCTTGGACGCTGGGCGGAAATCTTCTTCGGCTCGGTGCGCGCCGGGCTGCGGCCGTACCGCGACACCGGCATCGACATCGTCGCATCGATGGGCGCAGTCGGCCGCGAGTCGAGCGAGTTCTGGGGCTCCAACCAGGCCGCGCTGGCGCTGGCGATGTGGAGCGGCGGCCATCGCGTGCGGCATTTTGCCGATCGCTACAACGTGCCGCTGCACCTCATCGCACAGGGCGGCGACATCGATTCGCGCTGGATGGCCGCACCGCCGGCGCACGTCCATTACCACGGCATGTTCGCGGCGCGCCAGCACGAGGTCGCGCTCGACCTGCTGCAACGCCTCGGCACCGGCGACGATCGCCTGGCGTGGCTGCGCGCGCGCCTGCCCCTCGTGACGCATGACACGCGCAGCGCCGATCCCGCGCTGGCACCGAGCTGACGCCAGGGCAGGCCGCGACCCATGGTCATTTCCGGACAGCTTCACTGCATCTTCGTGCACGTGCAGAAGACCGGCGGCTCGTCCATCGAGGCCGCGCTGCGGCGGTACGACACGAACATCCCGGAGAAACCCTTCAACGCGCGGCGACACCTCGGCGCGCGCGACATCCGCCAGCTGGTGCCCCCGGACGCCTGGAGCGCCAGCCTGAAATTCGCATTCGTGCGCAATCCCTGGGATCGCCTCGTCTCCTGGTATTACATGTGCGTGCAGGCGCCGATGCCCAACGCCTTCGGCCGCTATGTCAAGGAGCACGCGAAGTCCTTCGACGACTTCGTCATGCGTCCGCACGGGATGATGGAGCGCACGACCGTGCCGCAGATGGACTACATCGCCGACACCGGCGGCCGTGTCATCGTCGACTTCGTCGGGCGCTACGAGACGCTGCACGCCGATTTCGCCGAGGTGGGCCGCAAGCTCGGCATCGACGGCAGCCTGCCGCACGCCAACCGATCCGCACACCGGCCGTACCGGCAGTATTACGACGACACGACGCGCGCACTCGTGGCCGAGCGCTTCGCGCGGGACATCGAGGTGTTCGGCTACACGTTCTGACGACCGTCAATCGACGGATGTGGAGCACCGTCAGGCGACGAGGAAGCCGCGGCGCCGCAACTCGTCGACGATGCGCTCGGCGGCGGCCTCGGCGTCGGTGACGGCGCTGTCGATGCGGATCTCGGGCTCGAGCGGCGGCTCGTACGGCGAATCGATGCCGGTGAAGTTGGCGAGCTCGCCACGCCGCGCCTTGCGGTAGAGACCCTTGACGTCGCGGGCCTCGGCGACGGCGAGCGGGGTGTCGACGAACACCTCGATGAACTCGCCGTCCGGCACGCGCGCGCGAGCCATTGCGCGCTCGTCGCGGAACGGCGATATGAACGCGGTCAGCACGATGAGGCCGCCATCGGCCATCAGCGCCGCCACCTCGGCGACGCGGCGGATGTTCTCGACGCGGTCGGCGGCGGTGAAGCCGAGGTCCTTGTTGAGCCCCTTGCGCACGTTGTCGCCGTCGAGCACATAGGTGTGCCGGCCCTCGGCATTGAGCTTGCGGTCGACCAGGTTGGCGATCGTCGACTTGCCGGCGCCCGACAGACCGGTGAACCACAGCACGCAGGGCTTCTGCATCTTCTGCGACGCGCGCACGCGCCGGTCGACGTCGAATGCCTGCCAGTGAAGGTTCGACGCGCGCCGGAGCGCGAAGCTCAGCATGCCGGCACCGACGGTATTGTTGGTCATGCGGTCGATGAGGATGAAGCCGCCGAGGTCGCGGTTGTCGGCATAGGCCTCGTACGCGAGCGGCCGGTCGAGCTCGATGTCGCACACGCCGATGTCGTTGAGGTCGAGCTTGCCGGCGGCGACGTGCTCCAATGTGTGCACGTTCACGCGATACTTGATCGGCGCCACCGTGGCGTTGACGGTGCGCGCGCCGAGCTTGAGCACGTAACTCCGCCCGCGCAGCAGCGGCGCCTTGTCCATCCACACGATCGTCGCCTCGAACTGGTCGGCGCTCGCCACCGGCTGCGCCGCCGCGGCGATCACGTCGCCGCGACCGACGTCGATCTCGCGGTCGAGCGTCAGCGTCACCGCCTGGTTGGCGATCGCCAGCGGCAGGTCGCCGTCGGCGGTGACGATACGCGCCACGCGCGCGGTGAGCCCCGACGGTTGCACCTCGATCGCGTCACCGGGACGCACGCTGCCGCTGACGATCGTGCCGGCGTAGCCGCGGAACGCCTGTTGCGGACGGTTCACCCATTGCACCGGCATGCGCAGCGGAGCCGCCGCGAGGTCGTCGCCGACCTCCGCCGTCTCGAGGCAATGCATCAGCGTCGGCCCTCGATACCACGGCGTCGCCGCGCTGGCGACGACCACATTGTCGCCATGCACGGCTGACACCGGGACGCAGGCGACATCGCCGATGCCGATGCTGCCGGCGAATTCGCGGAACACCGTTTCGATGCCGGTGAATGCCGCCCCGGCATAGCCGACGAGATCCATCTTGTTGACTGCCAGCACGACGTGACGTACGCCCAGCAACGCGACGATGTATGCATGGCGCCGCGTCTGCTCGGTCAGGCCTTTCTGCGCGTCGACCAGCACGATCGCCAGGTCGGCAGTCGACGCCCCGGTGACCATGTTGCGCGTGTAGTGCTCGTGGCCCGGTGTGTCGGCGACGATATAGCGGCGCGTCGGCGTCGAGAAATAGCGGTAGGCGACGTCGATCGTGATGCCCTGCTCGCGCTCGGCGGTGAGGCCATCGAGCAGCAGTGCGTAGTCGATCTCCGCGCCGCGCGTGCCGTAGCGCCGCGAATCGGCGGCGAGCGCGGCGAGCTGGTCGTCGCGGATGCCTTTCGACTCGTGGATCAGGCGGCCGAGCAGCGTGCTCTTGCCATCGTCGACGCTGCCGCAGGCGATGAAGCGCAGCAGCGTCCGCGCGTCGGCGCGTGCTGCAGCGGACGAAGCGGCCAATGTCGCGGTGGTTGCCGGCGGATGATCGGCAGCCGACATCAGAAGTAGCCTTCCTGCTTCTTCTTTTCCATCGAGCCCGCGGCGTCATGGTCGATCATGCGGCCCTGGCGCTCGGACTGGGTGGACGCCTCGAGCTCGCCGATGATCGCATCCAGGCTGTCGGCGACGGATTCGACGGCGCCTGTCAGCGGGTAGCAGCCCAGCGTGCGGAAGCGCACCATCCGCATCGCCGGCGTCTCCCCGGGCGCCAGCGGCAGGCGCTCGTCGTCGCGCATGATCAGCGCGCCGTCGCGCACGACCACCGGCCGCGGCGCGGCGAAGTAGAGCGGCACCACCGCGATGTTCTCGCGGCGGATGTAGTGCCAGACGTCGAGCTCCGTCCAGTTGGACAGCGGGAACACGCGGATGCTTTCCCCCTTGTTCTTGCGCGTGTTGTAGAGCCGCCAGAGCTCGGGGCGCTGCGCCTTCGGGTCCCAGCGATGGGCGGCCGTGCGGAACGAGAAGATGCGTTCCTTGGCGCGCGACTTTTCCTCGTCGCGGCGCGCCCCGCCGAAGGCGACGTCGAAGCCGTGACGGTCGAGCGCCTGCTTCAGCCCCTCGGTCTTCCAGATCTCCGTGTGCAGCGCCGAGCCGTGCGTCAGCGGATTGATGCCCTGCGCGACGGCGTCGGGATTGACGTGCACGATGAGCTCCGCATGGCGCGCGACCTCGTCGCGCATCGCGTACATGGCGCGGAACTTCCACGTGGTGTCGACGTGCAGCAGCGGGAAGGGCGGCGGCGCGGGATAAAACGCCTTGCGCGCCAGATGCAGCATCACCGAGCTGTCCTTGCCGATCGAATAGAGCATCACCGGCTTGTCGGCCTCGGCCACCACTTCGCGCAGGATATGGATGCTCTCGGCTTCGAGGCGATCGAGGATGGTGAGCGCGGGGCGTTGCGACATGGGTGCGTGTGGGACGGAAGCGGTGCGTTGACGGCAACGGCGATGATCGAGCCGGTCGCGCGAGCGTTCCGGGGCGCATTCTGGCACTGCCTGCGGATCCGTGCCCCCCGCCATTGAACTATGCCGGTGCCGCGATGCCTGCGCGCGGTGACCACGGAAATCGCCACGCACGATGTGCGCCTTTTTTGCGCGCGATCGAGATTGGTGCGAATTGGCGTGGAAGGCACCAGTTGGGGGCAGGGTACCCCGTGCTGTTGCAATCGTTGGCACCGATTAAACAAGACGTTAGCATTTGTTGCAATGCGGCATACGAATTGCAAGCGATGGACGCAGCGACATTGCCTAGCGGAGTGCCATGTACCACGAAACGATCCACGGCCTGACACGTCTCGCCGAAGCCAAGACCGCGGCGATGCGTAACGCACCCGCGGGATTCTTCGTCGCCAGCATGCTGGCGGGCGCATACATCGGCATGGGCATCCTGCTGATCTTCACGCTCGGCAGCCAGGTGCCGAAGGAATTCCAAAAGCTCGTGATGGGCGGCACCTTCGGCATCGCGCTGACGCTGGTCGTGATCGCCGGCGGCGAACTCTTCACCGGCTATGCGATGTTCATGCCGCTGCGTCGCCTGAGCGGTGCAGGTACCCGCAGCGAGCTTGCGGCGGCATGGGGGATGACGTGGGTCGGCAATCTCCTTGGCGCGCTGGTGCTTGCCGCGCTGTTCACGCTGGCCGGAGGCAACGGGCTGCAGTCGGCGCCGGACACGCTGGTGATGAGCGTCGCCGCAGCGAAGATGAACGCGGCGGCGCCGGCGCTGGTTGCGCGCGGCGTGCTGTGCAACTGGCTCGTCTGCCTTGCCATCTGGATGGCGGCGCGCGTGACGTCGGAGTCGGCCAAGTGCATCGTGATCTGGTGGTGCCTCCTCGCATTCATCGCCTGCGGATTCGAGCACAGCGTCGCCAACATGACGGTGTTCGGCATGGCGCTGCTGGGGCATCACCCGGAAACGGTATCCGTGGCCGGCGCGGCGTGGAATCTCGCCTGGGTGACGCTCGGCAACGTGATCGGCGGCGCGGTGTTCGTCGCCGGCGCCTACTGGGTGGGGTCGAACGGATTCGTGCGGCGCGCAGTTGCCGTGCCTGCGCATCCGAAGGCCGTCGCGGGCGACGACTGAATCGATGGCAGGCACGATCCATCTCGTTGGCGCCGGCCCCGGTGACCCCGAACTCCTGACATTGAAAGCGGTGCGCGCGCTCGGCGCCGCCGACGTGGTGCTGGTCGACGCGCTGGTCGATCGGCGCGTACTCGAATTTGTGCGTCCGGGTGCGCGCGTGATTGATGTCGGCAAGCGTGGCGGATGCCGCTCGACGCCCCAGGCCTTCATCGAACGGCTGGCGATCCGTTGCGCGCGCCAGGGCCATGTCGTCGTGCGTCTGAAGGGTGGCGATCCGTTCGTCTTCGGGCGTGGTGGCGAGGAGGCTGCGCGCTTCGCTGGCGCTGGCCTCGACGTCGACGTGATTAGCGGCGTGACTGCCGGCGTCGGTGCGGCCGCGAGCGCCGGCATCGCGTTGACGTGGCGCGGCGTCGCGGCCGGCGTGACGTTCGTCACCGGCCACGGCGCGGGGCCGAACGAGCCGGACTGGGCGGCCCTCGCGCGGTCGCGCATGACGCTCGTGCTCTACATGGCGGTGGCGGGGCTGGAGCGCATCGCGCACGCGCTGCGGGCCGGTGGACTGGCGGCCACGACGCCGGTGGCGATCGTCGAGCAGGCGACGCAGCCTGCCGAACGTTGCTGGCAAGGGACGCTGTCCGACCTCGTCGACGTATCGCTCGCGCCCGCGGTGATCGCGCCCGCGATCGTCGTCGTCGGCGATGTCGTCGCCGCGTCGGCGCCGGCGGCGTTCGCGCGCGGTGGACGCCGCGACGTCGCGACGCGACGCGTAACCGCGCCATGAGCGACGAATTCTCGGCAATCCAGAAAAACTATCTCGAAGGTCTCGGCCGTGGGCTCACCGTCGCTCGCGCCGGCGTCGCGCCGGTCGACGTGGATGACGATGGGCCCGACGCCGCGCACCGGCGCGCGCAATTGCGTGCCGTCGCCGGCGGCGGCACGCTCACCCGCGAGGAAGAAGCCAAGCGCGACCGCCATCCATTCGACATCTGGGAAGCGATGATCGCCCGCGCGGAGGGTGCCGAATTCCCGAAGAGCCTCGATGTGTTCCGCTACAAGTTCCACGGTCTGTTTCACGTCGCGCCAGCGCAGGACAGCTTCATGTGCCGCCTGCGGCTGCCGAACGGTGTCGTCGCCGCCCACAAGTTCACGGCGATCGCCGACCTGGCGGAGCGCTTCGGTGGCGGCTACGCCCATGTCACCACGCGCGCCAATCTGCAGGTGCGCGAAATCGGTCCGCGGCATGCGATCGATTTCCTGCAGGGACTCGCCGAGGTCGGCGTCACGTCGCGCGGCGCCGGCGCCGACAGCGTGCGCAACATCACCGGCAGCCCTACGGCGGGATTTGACGCCGACGAGCTCATCGACACACGGCCGATGGGCCTGGCGCTGCACCACGCCATACTCAACCAGCGCTCGCTGCATGGGCTGCCGCGCAAGTTCAACATCGCGTTCGACGGCGGCGGCAGCGTCGGTGCGCTCGAGGACACCAACGACATCGGATTTTCCGCGATTCGCGTAGGCGACGGCCACGCGGTGCCCGCCGGCGTGCATTTTCGTGTGGGTGTCGCGGGCATCACTGGCCACGGCGACTTCACCACCGATCTCGGCATCGTGATCGCGCCGTCGCAATGCGTCGGCGTGGCGCTCTCGATCGTGCGCCTCTTCATCGACGAAGGCGATCGCACCGACCGCCGGCGCGCGCGCCTCAAATACGTGCTGGCACGCATGGGAATCGACGCGTTCCTGGCGGGCATCGAATCCCGTTTCGGCGCGACGTTACCGCGTCTGGCTGCCGCCGATTGCGAGCCACGCCAACCCCTGCGGCGCGGTGCCCACACAGGCTTCCATCGGCAACGACAGGCCGGGAAAGTGTACGCGGGCGTGGCATTGCGGGCCGGACGCATGACCGCAGCGCAGATGCGCGCGCTGGCGGCGATCGCCACCCGCCATGGCGCGGGCGAGTTGCGCCTCAGCGTGTGGCAGAACGTCCTCATCCCGGGCATCGCCGAGGGCGATGCGGATAGCGTTGAGGAAGCGCTGGTCGCCATGGGCCTGACGGCGCGGCCCTCGCCGATTCGGGCGGGCGTCGTGGCCTGCACCGGCAACACCGGCTGCAAGTTCGCCGCCAGCGACACCAAGCGCCATGCGCTCGCGATCGTCGATCATGTCGAGCGCAGCGTCGCGCTCGACACGCCGCTCAACGTGCACCTGACCGGGTGCCCGCACTCGTGCGCGCAGCACTATGTCGGCGACATCGGCCTGCTCGGCACGCGCGTGGATGCCGGCGGCGACGACACGCTCGAGGGCTACCACGTTGTCGTCGGCGGCGGCTTCGGCGACGCCCGCGGCCTCGCGCGGGAGATTGCACGCGACGTGCCGGCGGCGGACGTACCGGCGTTTGTCGAGGGCTTGTTGGCTGCATATCTTGCGCAACGCGAAAGCCCCGGCGAATCGTTCGCGGCCTTTGCACGTCGCCACGCGCCCGACGCATTGCGCGGCTTCGCCCGGGCAGTGATGTCCGCCGCCGCACAGGGCGCCTGATCCGTTGCCGCGATGACGACACCGGCACCGATCGAGGTCTTCATTCCGGACACCGCGCCGTTCACCGAGCAGCAGCGGGCGTGGCTCAACGGCTTCGTCGCCGGGCTGCTCGGAATGGAGCGCATGCAGCGCGCGCCGGCGTCGCTGCTGCCGCCGGCCCCTGTGGAAGCGACGACCGCTGTCGCCGAGGACGCGCCCTGGCACGACCCGACGCTGTCGCTCGACGAGCGGATGTCGCTCGCGGCCGGTCGCCCGCTCGTCGCGCGCTTGATGGCGGCGATGGGGCAACTCGATTGCGGCCAATGCGGATACCAGTGCGCGTCCTATGCGGACGCGCTGGCCACGGGAGCCGAGGACGATGCGGGCAAGTGTGTTCCGGGCGGACGGCCGACCGCGAAAATGCTGAAGCTGCTGGTGCAGGAGCGCGGAGCCGCCGCGCGCGTCGCGTTGCCCGCCGTTTCCCGCGAGGTCGAGCGCGGCTACAACCGCGACGCGCCGGTGCCGGCACGCCTTATTGTCGCCACGTCGCTGTGCGCGCCGGGGGCCGAGAAGGACATCCGCCACGTCGTCCTCGACATCGGCGGCAGTGACCTGCAGTACGCGCCCGGCGACTCGCTCGGCATCTGGCCGCACAACAATCCCGATGAGGTCGAGCTGCTGCTCGCGATTCTCAAGGCGCGCGGCTCGGAGGCGGTGACGCTCGCCGACGGCGACGTCGTGCCGGCGCGCGACGCGCTGACCCGCGAATGCAGCCTGCGCGCACCGTCCGAGGCGCTGTATCGACTGCTCGAACGTGAAGCGCGGGACGCCGTCGACCGCGCCCGGCTGTGCAAGCTCGCCGACGACGACGGCGAGGCGGAGGCGCTCGGAGTGCATGACGTGCTCGACGCGCTGATCGAGTTTCCGTCGGCGCGACCGCGAATCGGCGATTTCGCCGCGGCGCTGGCGCGTATGCAGCCGCGCCTCTACTCGATCGCCAGCTCGCAGCGCAAGCATCCGGCCGAAGTGCACCTGACGGTCGGCGTGCTGCGCTACGAGCATCACGAGCGCGCCTATCAGGGGACCGGCTCCGGCTTCCTCGGCGGCCACCTGCGCGCCGGCCGGCCGCTGTCCGTCTACGTGCAGCGCGCGCACGCATTCGCGCTGCCGGCCGATCGCAACGCGGGCGTGATCATGATCGGGCCCGGCACCGGCATCGCGCCGTTCCGCGCGTTTCTCGAGGAGCGCGACGCGAGCGGCTCCCCCGGGCGCAACTGGCTGTTCTTCGGCAACCGTCACCGCGACGAGGACTTCCTCTATCGCCACGAGCTCGAGGATCTGGCGACGCGGCGCGCGCTGGCGCGACTCGACCTCGCGTTTTCGCGCGAGCAGACGAGCAAGGTCTACGTGCAGCACCGGATGCTGGAGGCGGCCGCCGAGCTGTGGCGCTGGATCGGCAACGGCGCTTACGTTTACGTCTGCGGCGACGCCAGGCGGATGGCGGGCGATGTGGACCTGGCGCTGCGGCAGATCGCCATTGGCGAAAGCGGCATGGACGATTCGGCGGCGAAACGATACTTCGCGGACCTCTCCAAGGCCGGCCGCTACCAACGCGACGTCTACTGAGGCCGCGCGCAGCCCGTCATTGCATGTCGACCGCCACGGTGTTGTCGCGCGGCGTGCGGTCGATCAGCTCGTTCAGGGGATCGATGCCGGCGCGCGCCGGCTTGGCGGGCACCTCGATCGTGAATTCGGCGCTCTCGGCCGCGATCTTCTTCTTTTCGAGATAGAGCGGCTTGCCGTCGGCGTCGAGCACGCCGATGTCGATCCAGTCGTCGAGCGGGACGTCCTTCTCGTTGCCGAGGCCGTCCGCCTTGCGCTTCTTGGCGGCGACCTTGAGGACGACTTCGTAACGACCGCCTGCAATGGCCTTGGCGCTCGCGCTGACCGCGCGGTTGTCATAGAGCGTGATCGACTCGAACATGTCGTCGATCAGGTACTGGTAGTGCGCCGGCGTGACGTCGCGCAGGTCGCGCAGGAATTCCGTGGTGTTGGGGTAGGGTGGCCCCTTGAACGCGTGATCGTCGCGAAAGCGCCGCAGCGCGCGGTTGACGTTGTCCTCGCCGATGTAGTCGGCGAGCGCATACATGACGAGGCTGCCCTTGCGGTAGTGGATGTAATCCTGGTTCTCCACCCGCGATAGCGGCAGTTCCTTCTTCTGCTCGGTGGCGCGTCCGATCAGGTACCGGTCCAGCTCGTAGGCGAGGAATTTCTGCATCTTCGCCGCGCCATACTTCTGCTTCATCACCATCAGCGCCGAATATTGCGCGAAGGTCTCGGACAGCATGGTCGCGCCCTGCACGTCGCCGCCGATCACCTGGTGCGCCCACCATTGGTGCGCCGCCTCGTGCGCGGTCACGTAGTACGGGTAGTCGATGTCGTCCTTGTTGCCCTCGCGCACGCGGGCGATGAAGCCTATGCCTTCGGAAAAGGGCACGGTATTGGGAAACGCCTGCGCGAACGCGGCGTAGCGCGGGAACTCGATGATGCGGAACTGCCGGTACTGGTACGGGCCGAAGTTCGTCGAGTAGTACTCGAGCGAAGCCTTCGTCGCGGCGATCATGCGCTCGAGGTTGTATTCGTGCCCCGGCTGGTAGTAGACCTCGATCGCGACGTCGCGCCAGCTGTCGCGCTTCACGGCGTAGCGTGCCGATTGCACGGCGAAGAAATCCAGGATCGGCACGTCCATCCGGTAGACGAAATGATGGCGCCCGGCATCGGTCCATTCGCGCTCGAGATAGCCCGGCGCGATCGCCCACTGGTCGGCGTCGGTGGCCACTTCGGCCTCGAACGTCACCCAGTCGGCATACGGCGACAGCACGTTTTCCTGGAGCCCCGCCGGGTCGTCGCGGTCGCGCATGCGCTCCTTCGCCTTGAGGCCGAATTTGGCGCGGTCGCGGTCGCTGACAAGTTCGCCCCGCTTGTCGTAACCGATGACCGGCAGCACGAAGAGGCCATTGACGAAGCTGCCGTTGAAGACCACGGCAGTGTTGCTGCCGCTGTTGCGGAAGCCGTGCGTCGCCACCTCGGCATCGATCGCCAGCGTCAGCGGCGCGCCCGGCGCGAGCGGCGTCGCCAGGCGATAGCTGCGCAGGCCGATGGTGCGGTCGTCGGTGACCAGCGTCGCCGGCACGCCGAAGTCGATCGAGCGGATGTCGACATCTTCGCCCTGCGCCCAGAAGAGGTGGATCGTGTCGACGGCCACCGCGTTGCGGTTGACGAGACCGAGCGTGCCGTGGAGGCGCACGCGCTGTTCGCGCGGATAGAGGTCGACGGCGACCTTCACCGCGGTCACGCGCGGCTGCGGCACGCCGTCGAGCGCGCGATATTTCTTCTCGTAGTCGGCCTGGCGCGTCTGCACATCGTGATTGGAGCGGTAGTGGTTGAGGATGTTGGTGTTGTAGAAGATGAAGCCGCCGAGTGCCACGGTCGCCGCAGCGGCGACACCCGCAAACGCGCCGACGCGGGGCGTGGCGCGCGCGCGCGCGACGGCCGTCCGGTCGCGCCAGCCGCTCGGCGTGCCGCGAGTCCAGGCGAAGTAACCGGCGATGCCCAGCAG
Organism: uncultured Pseudomonadota bacterium; assembly: GCA_963781395.1. GTDB lineage: Bacteria > Pseudomonadota > Gammaproteobacteria > Burkholderiales > Casimicrobiaceae > VBCG01. The sequence goes on along the minus strand of CAWAFO010000005.1, from coordinate 128,617 downwards.
CATCGCGATTGCGGCGTAGTACGCCTCGAAGGAGACGAGCCGTGGGAGGAAGTGACCGTAGCCATTCATGTCCGAATAGGTGTATTCGGGCACGTTGCCGTACAGGTAGAGGTTGTGCTCGAACCCAAGCGGCACGGCGAAGGTGAGCGCGAGGAAATACACGATCATCAGGAAGTGGCCGAGGTACTTGTTGGCGACGATCGACTGCACGGCGAGCGCCAGCACGCAGACGAGCCAGTACTGCGGGACGTCGATGCCGAACATCTCCCGCACATAGAGGGCGAGCTCGTAGCGGTGGTAGCCCTGGAAGGTCTGGATGGCGATGCCGCACGCCATCAGCGCCGCCTGCAGCACGACCGGCACCAGCATCAGCGCGAAGAGCTTGGCGACGAACGGCAGCCATGTCGGCACCGGCAGCGCGTCGTGGATCTGGTCGAGGCGGTTGTCGCGCTCGCGCCAGGCGAGCTCGCCCGCGTAGAACGTGATGATCACCAGCATGAACACGCTGAACGAGCCCGCGACGAGCCCGAGCATCTGGTAGGTGACGGGCCAGGTGCTCGTGCCGAACAGGCTGCCGAGCGTCGTGCTCGCGACCGCGACGAACGCGACGCCGGCGAGCGCGAACACGACGAAGTAGACGTTCTTCACCGTCTCGCGCAGGTAGAGCCACGTCAGGTGCGGCAGCAGGCGCAGGCCGCCGACGCGTGAGGGCGCCACCGCGCGCGCGCGCGACGGCGCGCTCACCGGCACTTCGGCGGCGTCGTTCGCGGGCGCCCGGCGCGCGTCGCCGGCGACATGGGCAAAGCGGAATCGCCAGTAGCAGAACGCCATGACCAGCGCGCCGACGCCGAGCCACAATGCCCGATTGGCAGCGAACACGCCGGTGAGCGGGACCAGCGCGGTGTTGTGGTCGGCGATCGTCCAGTAACGCACCACCGTCGCCACCGCAGTGACGCCGAACGGGTCGATCAGCGCCGCCAGCGTCTTGTTGTCGATGTCGCGCAACAGCTGGCCGGCAAGCAGGTAGCCGACCAGCGCCAGCACGCTGCCGATGTACACCGGGAGCATGCGCCGCGACAGCGCGGCAACGCAGAAGAACACGCCGCCCAGCCAGACGAGGTTCGGCAGCAGCATGGTCGCGTAGGGCAGCAGGTAGGGCGCGAGGCGTCGCGGACCGAGGCGGTCGGCGTCGAGGCCGGGAAAGAAGGTGCCGGCGAACGACCCGAGCGCCAGGCTCGCGAATACGATGACCAGCACCAGCAGCGCCCCGGCGTAGCGTCCGCCCAGGTATTGCCACTTGGCGAGTGGCGCGCTGAAGAAGTAGTTCTCGGTGCGGTATTCGTAGTCCTGCTGGATCGCGCGGCCCATCAGCGCGCCGACGACCGTCAGCCCCGCCATGCCGAGGAAGGCGATCGTCTGCATGATCGCGTAAGGCGAGTTGATCCAGATCTTGCCGCTGCCGAAGATGATGTTGGCGCCGGCAAAGGCGCCGCCGGCGGCGGCGGTCCACAACATCGAGAGCGCGAAGAAGACGATGAAATAGACCCACGTCGACAGGCGCTTCAGGCGCTGCGCGGTCTCGAAGCTTGCGATGGCGAGGAAGTTCGACACGAGGCGCGCGTCAGGCGGCGACGGCCGGGATCGGGGCGATGGCGAGGCGATCGCCGATGGACGCGAAATACACGTCCTCCAGCGACGCCTCGACCGGCGCGAAGCCCGGCGCCGGCGCCGCGTCGGCGACCACGTTGATCAGCGTGCGACCGGACACGAGTCGCGTGGAGATCACCGGATATGCCGCTTTCGCCGCTTCGAGCTCGCCGCGCGCCACGGCCTGCTGCCACACCCGACCGCGCAGCGCACCCGTCAGCGTGGCGGGCTCGCCGGTCAGGCGCACGCGGCCGCGATCGATGATCGCCATATGCGCGCAAAGGTCGGAGACGTCCGATACGATGTGCGTCGACAGGATGACGATGACGTTCTCGCCGATTTCGGCGAGCAGGTTGTGGAAACGCACGCGCTCTTCCGGGTCGAGTCCCGCGGTGGGCTCGTCGACGATGACGAGGCGGGGATTGCCGATCAGCGCCTGGGCGATGCCGAAGCGCTGGCGCATGCCACCCGAGAAGCCGCCCAGCGCGTTGCGCCGCACGTCCCACAGGTTCACCTGGCGCAGCAGCGACGCCACGACATCGCGACGCTCGCCGCGACCGGCGATGCCCTTGAGGCGCGCCAGGTGGTCGAGCATGTCCTCGGCCGAGACCTTGGGATAGACGCCGAAATCCTGCGGCAGGTAACCGAGCATGCGGCGCACCGCGTCCTTGTCGCGCAGGACGTCGATGTCGCCGATGCGCGCGCTGCCGGCGTCGGCGTCCTGCAGCGTGGCGAGCGTGCGCATCAGCGTGGACTTGCCGGCCCCGTTGGGGCCCAGCAGCCCGAACATGCCGGTCGGAATGTCGAGCGTCACGCTGTCGAGCGCGCGCACGCCGTTGGGATAGGTCTTGCTCAGGCCCGATATCGACAACGCAAAGGGAATCACGACACGCCTTCCAGAGCCTGAAAGCGGCGGATTATGACTGCGCATCCGGATCGGGACAATGCGCGCCGGGGCCAGCGGCGGCAATGTGCGACGAACCGTCGCCAGGCGCGACGAAGGTCCTGCGCAGGGAACGATTGATCCGCCGCGCGATCCCAGCACGGCCAGTCCGCCAAACTCGGCGGACGCCGCGGGCGCCTGACGCGCAGCGCCAGGTGGCGTGCGCATGCCGTACGATTGCAAGGTTTTAGGGCCCGCCGCGACTGAGACAGACGAACCCACGAGGAGCATGCACATGATCACGACATTCCGCCAACGTGCAACGGCCGTCGTCGGCTGCGCACTGATGGCGCTTGCCCAGGGATGCGGGGCGTCGAGCGCTGCGGTGTCGCTGCCGCCGCCTGCCCAGGACATTGCCGCCGCCGCGGCGCCTTCAACCCAGTCGGCTGTCTTTGCCGGGGGCTGTTTCTGGGGCGTGGAAGCGGTGTTCCGCCACGTCAAGGGCGTCAAGAGCGCGGTGTCGGGTTATGCCGGTGGCACGGTGAAGGCGCCGAGCTACGAGCTCGTGAGCACCGGCTCGACGGGCCACGCCGAGTCGGTGAAGGTCACGTACGACCCGTCGCAGGTCACCTATGGCCAGTTGTTGCGGGTGTTCTTCTCGGTCGCCCACGATCCCACCGAGCTCAACCGCCAGGGACCCGATCGCGGCACGCAGTACCGTTCGGCGATTTTCACCACGTCCGAGGACCAGGCGCGTGTGGCGCAAGCCTACATCGCCCAGCTGGATGCGGCGAAGGTCTTCGCGAGCCCGATCGTCACGCAGGTGGCGGCGCTGCCGGCGTTCTATCCCGCGGAGGCGTACCACCAGAACTATGCGGCGCTGCATCCGACGCAGCCGTACATCGCGTTCAACGACCTGCCGAAGGTCGATCACCTTCGCGATCAGTTCCCCGCCCTGTACCGCAATCCCTGAACCGCACGCTGGTCTCGCCCGCGCGCCTCGCACCAGGCGCGCGCGGCGAGCGCGCTCGATGACGCGGCGCGGGCAGTCTGCCGCCGTGCGGCGGTGTTTGCTCAGCCGGCGGGCTTGAGCGCCGTGCGGATCGCGTCGTCGACCGTTTGCAGGAAGGCGAACGAGAGCTGCGCGCGCGCATCCGCCGGGATGTCGTCGAGATCGCGCCGGTTGCGCTCCGGCAGCATCACGGTGCGAATGCCGGCGCGCTGCGCGGCGAGCACCTTTTCCTTGACGCCGCCGATCGGCAGCACCAGGCCGCGCAGGCTGATCTCGCCCGTCATCGCCACATCCTTGTGCACGGCGCGGCGGGTGAGCAGCGAGGTCAGCGCGACGAACATCGCCACGCCCGCGCTCGGGCCGTCCTTGGGCGTCGCGCCGGCCGGCACGTGTACGTGGATGTCCGATTTCTCGAGCGCGTCGGCGGCGATGCCGAGCGCATCGGCGCGCGCCTTGACGAGCGACAGCGCCGCCTGCGCGCTTTCCTTCATCACGTCACCGAGCTGGCCGGTGAGGATCAGCCGGCCGTTGCCCGGCATCCGCGCCGCCTCGATGAACAGGATGTCGCCGCCCACGGGCGTCCACGCGAGGCCGGTGGCGACGCCGGGGACCTCGCTCGCCATCATCACTTCGGCCTCGAACTTCACCGCGCCCAGGATCGCCTGCAGGTCGCCGGCGTCGACGGCGATCGGCGTCGCGCCGCCTTCGGCGATGCGCACCGCGGCATTGCGCAGCACGCTGCCGATCTCGCGTTCGAGATTGCGCACGCCGGCCTCGCGCGTGTAGCCGTCGACGATGGCGGCGATGGCGGCATCGCTGATCGACACCTGTGCCGCGGTGAGGCCGGTCGCCTCGAGCTGGCGCGGCACCAGGTAGCGGCGTGCGATCTCGCGCTTCTCCTGCGCGGTGTAGCCGGGCAGCTGGATGATCTCCATGCGGTCGCGTAGCGGGCCGGGTATGGTGTCGAGCACGTTCGCCGTGCAGACGAACACCACCTGCGACAGGTCGAACGGCACCGCCAGATAGGTATCGCGGAACGTCGCGTTCTGCGCCGGGTCGAGCACCTCGAGCAGCGCGGATGCGGGATCGCCGTGGAAGCCGCCGGCGCCGAGCTTGTCGACCTCGTCGAGCATCATCACGCAGTTGCGCGTGCCGACCTTGCGCAGGCTCTGGATGATGTTGCCCGGCAGCGCGCCGATATAGGTGCGGCGATGGCCGCGCATCTCCGCTTCGTCGTGCACGCCGCCGAGGCTCACGCGCACGAACTTGCGGCCCGTGGCGCGGGCGATGCTCTGGCCGAGCGAGGTCTTGCCGACACCCGGCGGCCCGACGAAGCAGAGGATCGGGCTGCGCCCCGACGGATTGAGCTTGTGCACCGCGAGGTACTCGAGGATGCGCTTCTTGATCTTGTCGAGGCCGAAGTGATCCTCGTCGAGGATGCGCCGCGCTGCGGCGATGTCGATCGGCGGCTCCGCTTCCACCGCCCACGGCAGCTCGGTGAGCCACTCGAGGTACGTGCGCACCATCGAGTACTCGCCGGCCGCTTCGGGCATGCGTTGCAGGCGCTTCAGCTCCTTGCGCGCGACCTTGTCGACCTCTTCGGGCATCCTGGCGTCGGTGATCGCCTTCTCGAGCTCGGCCAGGTCGGCGGCGCCTTCGTCGTCCTCGCCGAGCTCCTTCTGGATCGTGCGCATCTGCTCGCGCAGCAGGTGCTTGCGATTGACGTCGGTGATCGACTCGCGCGTGCGCTCGTCGATCTCGCGCGACACCTTGAGCACTTCGATGCGGCGGTCGAGCACGGCGAGGAGCTTGTCGAGCCGCGACTTGAGGTCGAATGTCTCGAGCAGCCCCTGCTTCTCCTCGGCCGGAATGTCGACCAGTCCGGCGATGAAGTCGGCGAGGCGAGCGGGGTCGTCGACGCCCTGCAGCGCAACCGCCATCTCCTCGGGCACCTGCGGCAGGAGCTGCAGGACTTCCAGCGCGCGCTGCTTCAACGCGCGGGCGCGGCCCTCGATCTCGGCGTCGGTGGCCGCCGCGTCGTCGATGTACTGCACGCGTGCCACCGGAAACGGCCAGCCGTCGAGGAACTGCAGCACGCGAAACCGCTTGTTGCCGCGCGCGATGGCATGGTGGATGCCTTCGGGCGTGGTGATGTAGCGCAGGACGGTGGCGCTGGTGCCGACCCAGTGCAGGTCGTCGGGCTGCGGCTCCTCGACGTCCGGCTTCGATTGCAGCAGCACGCCGATCGCGCGCTCGCCGCGCACGGCATCCTGCACGGCCGCGCGCGAGCGCTCGCGGCCGACGGTCAACGGAAACACCGCGCCGGGGAACAGCACCAGGTTGCGCACGGCGAGAATCGCGAGCGCGTCATCGGGAATCGGTCGCGTGTGCGATGCGCCGGCCTCGCTTGGGATGGCCGCATCGGCGCGTGCGCTCACCGCCGCCTCGGCAGCGAGGGGCAGCCCTTCGCCGGCGCGCGTGTCTTGGGTCGTCACAGGGTCGAATCCAGTTTCCGCAGGTGCAATACGAGGCAGCCCAGCATCAGCTCGGGCGCGCCGATCTCGAGGCGCCCGGGCGGCAACGGGATGCGCCGCTCGAATGCGCCGTAGGGAATCTCGAGCTGTCGCACCGCATGCCGCGTCCCGGAAAGCGGCAACGGACGCGTGCCGCGCACGACCAGCGCGCCGGGCTCCTGCGCGATCTCGACGGCGTCGGGCGGCACGCCGGGCATCGCCACGACGATGACGATTTCGCGCGCATCCTCGAAGACGTCGAGCGGCGGCTGCCACGTGACGCGGGCGCGGGCCGACGTCGTCAGATGGAAGAACTGGCGGTGCAACCGCTCGGCCTCGTCCATCATGTCGAGCGCGTGCGCCCACATCCAGGCTGTGGGATGGCTGCGTCCGGTCATGGCGTGAATCCGGCGGAGAGGGTGCAAGTGTGGAAGGAGGTCACCGCACCATAGTGAGGGCGCGCAAATGCGCGTTCAAGCGCGCGGGAAAGCGGCGGGTATCGCCGGCGGCTGCTTGAACGCGCCGCACTTGCAACCGCCACCGCGACTTGCAAGATCACGCCGACCGGTACTCGCGACTCGACATTGGATTGCCAATCTTGAGCAATGTTGTACGCTACACACGCGGTCAACGATTGCCCTCGGGTTCGGAAGGCCGGATGACCAAACCAATCAAAAGGCGTCGAATCGTCGCGGAGCGGGTGCGCACGCAGTCGCCTCGCCAGCGGCGTCCCTTGGGCGTACCGTAGCGACGAGCGCGGCTCGCCTAATCGACCCGTGCAAGGGGGAGTCCGTGAGCCGCAAGCCCGACAGCTTCGTCGAGCTCGAGCGCGCGACGTCCGCGACGTCCGCGCAGGCCGCGCAGGCCGCGTCGCGTAACGCGCCCGCTGCTGCCGCTGCGCGGCGCCACGTCGCGCTGGTGGTATGTCATGGCATGGGCCAGCAGGTGCCGTTCGAGACCATCGATGCCCTTGCCCGGATGCTCCGCCGCGCGCACCTTGCCCTCGCCGGGAATGCGCGCGCACCCGAAGTGACCGCGCGCGTCGTCGACCTGGGTATCGGCAAGCCGGTGGGGCGCGCGGAGCTCACGCTGTCCGATGCTCATGGCGGCGAAGTCCGCGTCCATGTCTACGAGGCGTATTGGGCGCCGCTCACCGCCGGCAAGGTGTCGCTGCGGCAGGTGATCGCCTTCCTCCTCGACGCAGGGCTCGGCGGCCTCGCGGCGGCGCGCCACACGTTCCTGCGCTGGATGTTCGGCGGCTGGCAGGAGTTCGCCCGCTCGTATCGCGCCTTCGCCGAGCTCGCGGTGGCGATCCTGTTCGTGCTGTCGCTCGTGCTCGCCAACGCGACGATCGTCACCGTGGCTGCGTCGCGCGGGATCGGTCATGCGGCCGCACAGTGGCCGAGTGCCAAGCTCGTCGGCGCGATCACCGCCGATTTCGTGCTGGTGCTCGCGTCATGGGGGCTGGCCGCGCTCGCGCTCGGATTCGCCGACGCCTGCCATCAGAGCATCGACGAGAATCGCGTCGGATGGGATCGCGACGCGTGGCCGGTCAGGACGCTCGTGCTCGCGACCAACGTCTGCGTCTGGCTGGCGATCGTCGGCACGATCGTGATCGCGGGCCTGCTCGGCCTCGACCTCTACCGCGATGCCGTCGGCGCGCCGCTGGCCTGGGAGGGCCTCTGCGCACGGGGAGGCGCGATCTGCGCGCTGACCGCGTTGCCTGGCCCCGCGCTGCTGGCGGTGTGGGCGCTGGTTCTCCTTGCGAGCGCGCGCATCCGCACGTTTCTCGTCGAATTCCCCGGCGACGTCGTCGCTTACGTCAATGCCCACGCGGTGAGCGAATTCAGCGAATTGCGCGCCGCGATCCAGCGTGTCGCGCACGACATCGCGGCGGCCGTCTACGCGCTGCGCAGCGACGATGGTTCCGGCGCGATGTATTCGCGCGTCGTGCTGGCCGGGCACTCGCTGGGCTCGGTGGTTGCGTACGACACGCTCAACCGCCTGTTGCTGGAGGAAGCGTGGCATCCGGGCAGCGAGGTGCGCGCCCGCACGTCGGCGTTGATCACGTTCGGCTCGCCGCTGGACAAGACGGCATTCGTGTTCCGCAGCCAGAAGCCGTTCGCGGCCGAAGTGCGCGAAGCGCTGGCGGCGGGGCTGCAGCCGCTGATCGCCGACAGCCTCTATCGCGGCACGCTCACATGGCGCAATTTCTGGTCGCGCGCCGACTGGCTGAGCGGCAGCCTCGCGTACTACGACCCGAATCCGCCGGTGGCGGCGTGGCAGGTGCAGAACGTTCGCGACGACTATGCCAGCATTCCGCTGCTCGCCCACGTCATGTACTGGCGCAGCCCGCAGCTCGCGCGGGCGCTGTACGACGCCGTCACGGCGTGATGCGCAGGCGAGGGCGCGTCATCGCGCCTTGCGTGCACTGCGCCCCTTCGCCGCCTTGCGTGTCTTGCGGCGCCTGCCGGCCTTGCGTTTGGGCGCAACGGCGCGTGGCGCCTGCAGCTGCTGCAATGCGTCGCGTCGGGTGATGCCGCGCAGCGCCGCAATCTTCGCGAGTTGCGCGCCCCGCGGCACCGCGGATTCATGCTCCCAGTTGTAGACGGATTGCGCACTGACACCGGCCAAGGCTCCGAATTGCGCGGCGGAAAGCGCGAGGCGCTTGCGCAGCGAGCGCAGGCCTTTGGCGACGAAGCGGTAGGCCTTGGGCGACGCCGGGGCGGCCGCGCTCGCAACCGGGGCCGCGGCGCGCCGCGCGACGAGCTTGAGTTGCCGCTCGAGGTCCGCGACCTGGCGCTTGAGCGCGGCGATGTCGCGCCTGTGCTGGGTGATCGCCTTGCGTGCAGGATCGACCTGTCCGCGGGTTTCCTTGCGCGCGAGCCGCGCGATTTCCTGCTTCAGCAACGTACCGATGTTCGGCATGCGTGTTCCGGTGGAGGAGGTAGTCGCACTCTACCAAGTTCATCCGCCTCTGATTGCGCGGTCGCAAGGACGGGTTGCGTGCCCTCGAGGGGGCGCGCAGGCATCGCGCGAGCGGCGAGGTCCGGCTGCCAGGTGCCTTCTCGCCTGTCGAATTTATTTACGCTTCTACAGGTTCATGCGCAGATGACGTCTTCAAGCTATTGATTTTCAACATAGTTGTGTTTTGGTACGGCAGATGCTTGTGGAATACACATGGACGTCCACATCATCGCGTCCCTGCCCGTCGGTGCCTTACGGGACTGGGCGAACATCGCCGGAATGCCTGACCCGTCGACGCTGGTTCTCGCCTTGACGGCGCTGGTGATCATTTTCGTGCAGCGCGCTCGCGCCAATCGCAAGCGCCGCAAGTAGCAACGTAGGGATGACGGGCGCCCTGGCGCCGCGCGCGTTTCCCATCACGAGATCCCGCCGTCGTCGTGTGGCGTGCGCACGGCCCGCGTTCGCATCGAATGGCACATTTCCTGCGTCGTCACGATACCCAACGCTTTGCCGCTGTTCAATCGGCGCGTGCATCGTGGACGACCACGCGGTATCACACACGAAGACCTTGCACGCGGATCGGCCGCTCGCGATGGCGGCCGCGTGCGCTGGCGACGACTCGGGGCTCGAATGCGTCGGGCCGCCCGGCTGGTTCTCGACGATCCACGTCGTGCTGCGGCATGCGGGACTCATCGCGGCGATCGTGCTGTTTCCGCTCAACGTGCCGCTGGCGGCGATATTCATCGCCAGCTACCTCGTGCGCATCTGGGGCATGGAGGCCGTCTATCACCGCTATTTCTCGCATCGCAGCTTCCGCGCCAGCCGCGCGTTCCAGACGGTGCTGGCATTGGTCGGTACGCAATGCGGACAACGCGGACCGCTATGGTGGGCGTACGTGCATCGCCTTCACCATCGGTACGCGGACACGGACCAGGACGTGCATTCGCCCAACGCGCACTCGTTCTGGCACGCGTACATGGGATGGATGCGCGACACCGAGTCGTACCGGATGGATTTCGGCGAGATCGCCGATTTCGCGCGTTTTCCCGAGTTGCGCTGGTTGACGCGGTACTACGAGATCCCGCTCGAGCTCGGCGGCATCGCGCTTTTCGTCGCCGGCCACTTCGGCGCGTTCGGCCCCGGCGTCAGCGGATGGTCGGCCTACCTCTGGGGCTACTGCGCCCCGGCGGCACTGGTGCTGCACGCGGCGGCGCTGCTCAACACGCTCGGCCACCGGCCGACGCTGCTCGGCGGTTACCGCAACTTCGCCGGGGAGCCGTTTGCCACCAATCGCCCGATCCTGTCGCTGCTGATGCTCGGCGCAGGCTTGCACAACAACCACCATCAGTCGGCGGCATCTGCACGTACGGCCGTGGCATGGCACGAGATGGACGCGACATTCCGCACGCTGCAATGGCTGCGTGCGGCGGGCCTCGTCACGCACCTGCGCGATGCGCGGATCGGCGCCTGCGAGTCACATTCACTGGCGGCGTCGCCGCGGCACTGAGGATGATCGGAGGGGCGGCGCGGCGCGCGCGCGGCCATCCGGCTATTCGGTGCGCCTGTGCAGCACGCGCACGAATTGCGCGCGCTGCTCGAAGCCCATCGATTCGTAGAGCGCGATCGCGCGCGTGTTGTCACGGTCGGCATGCAGGAACGGCACCTCGCCGGCGCGCAGCATCCTGTTGATCACGTCGGCCATCAGCGCGCGCGCGAGCCCCTTGCCCTGCGCATCCGGATGCGTGCAGACGCCGCTGACCTCGCGAAACGCGCCGGCGTGCATCCGCTCGCCGGCCATGGCGACGAGGCGGCCGGCACGGCGCACGCCGACGAATGTGCCGAGCTCGATCGTGCGCTGGCGAAAGGGCCCGGGATGCGTGATCTCGACCAGCGCCAGCATCGCGTCCACGTCATTGGCGTCGAGACGCACGATCGCCGCGTCGCCGTGCGGCAACGGCCGCGGATCGCGGCGGATCATCTGCACCAGGCGCAGGTTGTCCTGCTTGACCCATCCCGTAGCGTCATCCGGCACGGTCGCGCCGACGACCGCCACCAGCTCGCCGATGTCGACAAGCGTGCGCAGCGCCGCCGCATGCACGGGCGATGCCGCTGCCATGGCTGCGAACGGCGCGATATCCGCCGGATAGCGGCGCGCCAGCGCGTCGCCCCGCGCCAGATGCGCGTGCCGGGTCGTCAGCGCCGACCACACGGGGTCGTCGAGCAGGCGCTCGGCGGTCACGGCATCCATGCGTCGTCGATTTCCTTGCGCAAACCCGCATTCGGAACACGCACGGTGCGCCCGGCGTCGTGCGGAACCGTGGAGCGGTACCGTCGGGCGCGCGCTGGGTGGCCCGCGGCGGGGTACGTATGTTACGCCGGCGGCTGCAGCGCCCGCCGCTGGTACACGGCTGCGGCAACGATGCCGAACACCACGTGCGCGGCGAATGTGACGGCGTCGCGGTCAGCCGCGAACCACGCAAAGAAGCGGGTCATCGCGTGCATGTTGACGAGGTAGAGCACGACGCCGAAGGCTGCGCCCATCACGATCGCACGCTGGCCGCGACATGTGGTGATCAGCGCGGACAACGCGGCTGCGTACGCGAGTGACAGTGCGAGATGCACACCGGTCGCCGCGAGCAGGATGCTGGCGCCGACAGGTTCGGCCGGGGCGAGCACCCGCGTTCCCAGCACGAGGGCCGCGGCGAAGCGGATGTCGCGGTCGATCCGGCCCGCAGGATCGACCGCGAAGGCCAGCCATGCAACGACTTCGACCACTGTCGACGCGATGGCCGCGGCGATTCCCGCAACGAGCACCGCGCGCCAACGGACAGCGCGTTTCACCCGAACACGGCCGCGCGCACGACGCGGGGCCTCGGTGCGGCGATCAGGCGGGACGCGCCGCCATCCCGTCCAGCGCCGGACGAAACCCGCGGACGGCGCGGTAACCGAGCACGACAAAGACCACCAGCACCAGCGCCTGGGCGATGACAAACGGCGGCTCGGATTGCGTGGGCGCCAGCGCGGCGAGCGAGGGAATCTTCTGGAACGACTGCACCACCAGGACGAAGACGTTGAAATAGAGCGCGAGCGCGGAGCCGATGGCGTAGATCGCGCGCCATGACTCGTGCAGCCGGCGGCCGTAGAGCGCGTAGAGGGTGACCGCCAGCACGACGAGCGACAGGGCACCCACCACGTGCGAGGGCAGGATGCGATCGCGCGGAAACAGGTATCCGGTGAGGCTGGTGAGGATGGTGGTGGCGAGGAAGAGCATGGTCCATCGCGGCAGGTGCCGGGAACCCAGCATCGCGAACAGGACGACGAAGCCGGCGGCGATGGCCACGAGGCTCAGGATCACGTGGAACGTGGTGAAAGCCGATACGGACATTCCCAGCAACATGATGGACTCCCTTGGAGGTGACTCAGCGAATTGGCGTGCACGTCGATTGATCGCCCGGAGTTCGGGCCGGCCGCAAGCCCGTTCATAAACGGGCTTTTGGGACCATTATCGTTTGCCCGGGCATTCCGTATACTCAAGCCATCGACGGCGCGCAAGCGCCGATGCCAGCTGGTTGCCCCGGTGCGATCGAACGCGTGATGCGCGAGAACGCTCGCAAGTGTGTATCGAGCAGCCGGATGGCATCGCGCAACCAACGATGGATACGTCGAGTATCGAATGAATGGCGGCGGTGTGCACGCTTCTTCGCTGATCCCGAGCATCGCGTGGCTGAGATCGTATCGGCGCGAGTGGCTGCGGCCGGATGTCCTCGCAGGCATCACCGCGGCGGCGGTCGTCATTCCCAAGGGGATGGCGTACGCCACCATCGCCGGGCTGCCGGTGCAGGTCGGCCTCTACACCGTGTTCGTGCCGATGGTCGTCTACGCGCTGCTTGGCACCTCGCGTCCGCTCAGCGTCAGCACGACGACGACGATTGCCATCCTGACCGCGGCCGAGCTCGGCCGCGTGGCGCCGAATGGAGGGGCCGCCGAACTGCTGGTGGCGGCGGCCACATTGTCCGTATTGGTCGGCGTGCTGCTCGTGGCGGCGTTCGCGATGCGCCTGGGCTTTCTTGCGAACTTCATCTCCGAGCCGGTGCTGGTGGGATTCAAGTCGGGCATCGGGCTGGTGATCGTGGTCGACCAGATTCCGAAGCTGCTCGGCATTCATTTCGACAAGGGCGGGTTTCTCCACAACGTTGTTGCAATCGCTCAGCGGCTTCCGCAAACCAACCTCGCGGATCTGCTGCTTGCAGTCGTCGTGCTCGTGGTGATCTTCGGGTTGCCGCGCTTTGTGCCGCGTGCGCCGGAGCCGCTGGTCGCGGTCGCGATCGGCGTGGGTGCCACGGCGCTGCTGGGCCTCGAGCAATTCGGAGTCGGCACCGTCGGCACCGTCCCGCGCGGATTGCCGCATCTGGTCCGCCCGCAGTTCGATTTGCTCGCGGACATGTGGCCTGCCGCATTGGGTATCGCGTTGATGAGCTTCACGGAGACGATCGCCGCGGCCCGCGCCTTCGCCGGACCCGGCGAGCCGCGTCCGAAGCCTAATCAGGAGTTGCTGGCAATCGGCGTCGCCAACGTCGCAGGCGGTCTTTTGGGCGCGATGCCGGCAGGCGGCGGCACTACGCAGACGGCGGTCAACCGCAGCGCAGGCGCGCGCACCCAGGCGGCCGAACTCGTGACCGCCGCGATTGCGCTCGCGACGTTGCTGGTCCTCGCGCCCGTGATCGCGTTGGTGCCCAACGCCGTGCTCGCGGCGCTGGTTGTCGCGTATTCGGTAGGCCTCATCAGCCCGGGCGAGTTCCTGGCCATTCGGGGCGTGCGTAACTTCGAGTTCCGGTGGGCGCTGATCGCGCTGGTCGGCGTGGTGTTGCTCGGCACGCTCGAGGGCATCCTTGCGGCGGTTGTGGCGTCGCTGCTGGCCTTGGCGTACCAGGCCTACAATCCGCCGGTTCACGTGCTCGGCCGTCGACGCGACACCACCGTTTTTCGGCCCCAGTCGGGCGATCATCCGGCCGATGAAACGTGGCCCGGGTTGCTGCTCCTGCGCGCCGAAGGCCGCATGTTCTTCGCCAACGCGCCGGGCATCGAGGACAAGCTGATGGCGCTGGTGGAGCAATATCATCCGTCGGTCGTCATGCTCGATTGCAGACCGATCCCCGATATCGAATACACCGCACTCAAGATGCTGATCGACGTGGAAGCAAGACTGCGCGCTCGCGGCATCGAGCTGTGGCTCGCGGCACTCAACCCGGAAGTGCTGAAAGTGGTTCGACAATCCAGATTTGCAAATACGCTGGGTGCGGAACGGATGCTGCTCAATCTGCAGCAGGGAGTCACCAGGTATCTGGATCTGCATGTCGTGAAGGATCCACCGCTCGACGGTGGTCGCTCGCATCCAATCATCGGGAGTTGAAATGAAATCCAGCACGCGGAAGAGTGCCGTTGCAGCCAAATCGGCGGGTCAAAAGGCGCCTGCGCCGCTCAAGGCGAAGGAATACGAGAAGGCGCTGGCCCCACTGCACGAGGCGCTCGTCGGACTCCAGCAATGGGTCGTGAAGGAAGGGCTCAAGGTCTGCATCGTCTTCGAGGGGCGCGACGGCGCCGGCAAAGGCGGCACGATCAAGTCAATCATGGACCGGGTGAGCCCGCGCGTGTTCCGGGTGGTGGCGCTGGCCGCGCCCACCGATCGCGAGAAGACCCAGATGTACATCCAGCGTTACGTGCCGCATTTGCCCGCAGCCGGGGAAATCGTGATCTTCGATCGCAGCTGGTACAACCGTGCCGGGGTGGAGCGCGTGATGGGGTTCTGCACCGAGCAGCAAGCGAAGGAATTTCTGCAGATCGTGCCGCTGGTCGAGAGGGCCATCGTCAATTCCGGGATCATCCTGCTCAAGTACTGGCTCGAGGTGAGTCCGGAGGAGCAGACGCGCAGGCTCGAGGCACGCATCAAGGACCGGCGCAAGGTCTGGAAGCTGTCACCGATGGACGTGAAGTCTTATAGCCGCTGGTTCGAGTACTCGCGCGCCCGCGACGACATGTTCGCCGCGACCGACACCGATTTCGCGCCGTGGTACGTGGTCGACTCCAACGACAAGCGACGCACGCGGCTCAATATCATCAGCCACCTGCTGACCAAGATTCCGCACCAACCCATCCCCGGCAAAAGCATTCACCTGCCGCCGCGGCAGAAGGCGGGCAACTACAAGCCGTTGAAGCATCCCTACAAGTTCATCGCAAAACGGTATTGATGCTCGTTGCGCGTCGGCTCGAGCCCGACGGCGACGCGCGTGCCGACGAACGGCGCCGCGATTTTCGCAAAGCCGGCACACGATTTCGCATGAGCGGAGGGTTGACGTGCGCTACAAATAGCGGGCCGCATCCCAGCTGTTCGCTCTCTAGCATGGCCTCGCGTTGACTGGTGCCGAGGTCCCGGCGCCTCGATACGTTGAGAGCTAGATCGAGCTCTTTTTGGCCCGATTGCGCCGATCCGAAAATCGTCCACGTCCAGCGATGCGCGGGGGGTAACCCGGCCTGCAGGAGTCCCGTCAGTGGTGTACAAGCGTTTTTGAAAAGAATGTGGTTTGTCAGGTATTTACGAAACCAGTCGTGCTAACCTGCCCGCCGCAGCACTTATGAAGAATTGATCCGATACAAAGATCAACGCCGATAAAAAGCGCGACCGGCCGCAGTGCCTGGGTCCGCCGGGGGGATTCGACCGCAAGGATCGCGCGAAAGCGCGGTCGCGCTCCCCTGTCCGGATCCGGCACCACGTCGGCCTCGCGCGGACCACGGCCAATTGCAACGCTTATCGCGCCCGTACGGGCCGGGAGACGCACGATGAAAAACGTACGCAGGTTCCTCTGGCTCCTGACGGCGCTCGTGTTCGCGGCCGTCGCGCTGCCGGCGAACGCGGCGCCCGCGAAGATATTCAGCATCACGCCGTCGACGTCACAGGTCGCCTTCGGCAGCGTGGCGCTGTCGCTGACGATCAGGAACGAGACGCCGAACGGCAATTCGACCATCAATTCGCTGAAGGTCAACCTTCCGGCCGGCTACGCCATCGACACGGCGCATCCGCCCACGGCGAACTGGAGCGGACAGCTCACGTATGTCGCGGGGTCCGGCGGCTCGGTTTCGCTGTCGAACATGTCGCCGCTGAAGCCGAAGTCTTCGTTCGTCCTGGCGCTGAGCCTGAATGTCAGCACGTCGAGCGCAGTGCAACGTCGCCGCCCAGTGGCTCGGACGGCGTGGACCGGATCGTCCTTCTCCGGCGACACGTTCGACCAAATCAATATCGCTGGGCACCTCGATTCCCGCGAATGCGACGGCCGTGTTCTCGACGCCGCCTTCGAATGAGGTCGCCGGCACCCCGATTCCGGTGGGAGTCCAATTGACGTCGTGCGGCCGACCCGCGGTGGGCACGCTGGTAACGCTCACCGTAGCGGCAGGATCATCGAGCCCCGTCGCGACGCTCGTCCAGAACAGCGACGCCAACGGCGTCGCGAGTTTCGCGGTTCCCACCGGCACGACGGCGGGCGCGGTGCCGGCCGGCATCTATACGGTAAGAGCCAGTGCGACGGGCTACTCGTCGATTTCGGCACCGGTCACGGTGTTCGGCGGCGACCTGTTCTGTGGCGATCCCCTGGATCCCAGCTTCACCGATCCGGCCAATATCGCGCCGGACCAGCCCGGCTATTCGACCGGCAATCGCGGGGCGTTCAACAAGGATGGCTCGACGTGCATCAAGGTCCCGTACACGTTCACCAACACCATCCTGACCAATGACACGGTGCACCTGAGCTGGGACACCGGCATCCAGGCAAACCCGGCCTTCCTGTACTCGATGAACTGGCGTGCGCGGCCGGTCGAGACCGCTAATCCGCTGGCGGGATGGACCACGACGCCACGGCCGCTCGTCGCATGGGTCGCCGATGGCACCGGCAATCCGATCTTCGTGCCGGGCCTCGCGTGCGTCAGCAACGAGCTGCCGGCGCCGTACGGCAGCCTCGGCGCCAGCATCGACGCGAGCGCGACGCAGGTCGTCATCACCGGCGTGGCGGCGAATCCGGCCAGCCCGTATCTGGTTCCGGTCCCTGGAGCACCTGCCGTGCCGGACGTGCCGTTCCCGATCGTGCTCGCGAACTCGAGCGGTGGCACCGAGCGGATGACGGCGACGTCGCTCGCCGGTTCGGCCGGTACTGGTCCCTTCACGCTCACGTATAACGTGACGCGCGGCACGGTCACCGAGGGCTTCTCGGCGCCCGCGGCACACACCACGGGCGCGCCGGTGATGAGCACGCCGCTGCCGATCATCCCGAACGACACGACGAGCTTCCCGGCGCCGTACACCGTTCAGCGGCAGGCGCAGATGTGCATCGCCGGGCACGGCTTCGATGCGTTCCGCATCGGCGCCGACGGCGTCACGCAGATCATGTATTCGACCACGGTCATCGACATCGGCGATGGCTGGGTGACGATCCGCTAGACCTTTCGCGGTCTCGACGTTCGAGCAAGCGGCCCTTCGGGGCCGCTTGTCGTTGGGCGCTCCGGTGCGGAGTCGCGACCGCAGGCTGGCGGCCCGCGCCGGCGTCCATGCGCGGCATCGCGATCGCGCACCGCGCGAATGCCTGGCTAACGCGCGGGCAGGGGAACCGGCGGTACGGCGCGGACTTTCAGCGACGACAGCAGCGCACGGCTCTCGGTCACCATCTCGTGCGGCGGCTCGATGCCTTCGAGGCGGTCGAGCTCGATCAGCGACAGCATCGTCAAGGTCGCCTCGAACAGGTTCTTGCGCTCGCGCGCGGCGGCGAGGCTCGACTCGAGCGCGTCGCGCGCGCTCCACAGATCGTCCTGCTGCATCAGCGCATGGCCGCGCAAGCGTTCGAGCAGCGGGACCACGCGCGCGACGCCGTTTGACGTGCCGGCACGCGCGAGCATGCCCTCCACGAGCTGCAGCGCCTCCTCGGGCTTGCCCATCGCGGCCCGGCACTCGGCGATACGCGCGTCGATGGCAGGCACTTCCTCTTCGGCGCCGACATGGAGGAAATTCGCCTTGGCATCCTCGAGACGCGCGAGCGCCTCGTCGCGACGACCCAGGCGCAGCGACACACGCCCGAGCAGCGACAGGCACGCCGCGAGGTAATAGCGATACTGTGACGCTTTCCACACGGGCAGCGTCTCGAGCAGGAGCGCCTCGGCTTCCGCCCACTCGCCGCGATCGGTCAGGATCTCCCCGACGTTGATGCGTGCCACCGCCGCCGGGACCGTGCTGCCGAGCTTCACCGCCGCATCGCGTCCGCGCTCGTAATACGACAATGCCTCGTCCCATCGGCCTTCCCACTGGCAGACCACGCCGAGGCTCGACAGCACGCCGGCCTGGCGCACCAGATTCCCGGCGCGCTCGTAGGCCTCCAGCGATCGCTGCATCAGTGCGAACGCGCTTTCCCTCCCCAGTTCGCCGTTGGCCCAACCCATGACGAAGTAGGCGTCGGCGAGCGCTTCCGCATCGCCCGCGGCTTCGGATTCGCCTGCCGCGCGTTCGGCCGCCTCCAGCGCTTCGTGCGTGCGGCCCTCGGCCTGGAGCACCGTGGCGTACCAGGCGCCGATGCGCGCGGCTTGCCGCGCCGCCTCGGGTCCATCAAGACCGCGCAACGTCGCGCGCGCCTCGTCTGCTCTTTGCAGCGCGTGCCGGTATTGGCCGAGCTTCTCCTCGACGTACGACAGCTTGAGAAGCAACCCGGCATGCACGATGCCATCGCCCGCGACATGGTCGCGCGACGCCGCATACGCGTCGGACGCCTTGCGGAACTCGCCGGCGTGATACCACGCATCGCCTAACGCCTGATGCGCGCTGCAGAACTCGCGTGGATCGAGGTCGTCGAGCTTGCGTCCGGCCTCCAGCGCCCGCGCGTAGAGGATTGCGGCTTCCACGTACGCGTAGGCGGCCTCGGCGCGCTTCGCGGCGGTGGTGGCATAGCGCCAGGCGGGCCGGAATTCGTTCGCCTCGAGATAGTGCAGCGACAACGTGTCCGCCACTTCCTCCGGAAAATCCATTTCCTCCTCGAGGTGCGCCGCGACGGCGCCGTGCAGCTTGCGGCGGACGCGATAGGGCAGGCCCGCATAGGCGGCATCCCGCAGCAGCGAACGGCGGAAGCGCAGATAGCCGTCCGGTTCCTCCTCGAAGATCTCGGTCAGGCGCTCCCAGGCCGCGGGCGCCGCGGACGCGCCTTCGTCGACATCGCGGAACCAGTTGATCATTCGCGGGTGGAACGTCAGTCCGAATACCGCAGCGCGCCGCACCACGGCGCGGTCCTCCGGTGCCAGCCCATCGATCTGCGCCATCGTCGCGGCCTCGGCCGAATCGGGCAGATGTTCGATGCCGCCGGACTCGATCGCGGTGCGCAGCAGGTCGCGCAGGAACTGCGGGTTGCCGCCCGAGCGCTTGGCCACCACCTCGAGCGCGTGCACCGGCAGCGGCGTGTTTTGCGTGGCGAGTTGGGCCATGCGCAGCGCATCCTGGGCGGCGAGGGGTGCAAGCTCGATGCGTGCGACCGTAGGCGATGGCGTCTGCGCGAAGCCGCCGCTTGCACCGCGGCGCGCGAGCGCCACGAGCCATGGCCGCGTGCCGATTTCGCCGATCAGGTAGGAGAGCAGCTCGGCTGACGCCTCGTCCATGTGCTGCGCGCTCTCGATCTCGATCAGCATCGGTCCGTCGACCGTGACGGCGAGAAACCGCAGCACCGCTTCGTGCAGCTTCGCGCGCCGGTTGCTTTCGGCGAGCGCGTCGACTTCGGGTGTCGACGCGATCTCGACGTCGAACGCGATGGCGATCAGCGGCAGCCAAGGCTCGAGATCCGGCACATGTGCCGCGACCGCGTCACGCAGCAGCGCGATGACGGTGTCGTCGGCGACGTTGCGGCCGAGCCCGGCGAACTCACGCAGCAGTTCACGCCAGAGCGCATACGGCTTGGACGCCGTGTACGCCTCGCAGGTGGCGTGAACCTTGCGGAATCCGGTCGCAGCGTCGCGTAGCGCCTCCAGCAATCGAGTCTTGCCGACACCTGCATCGCCGACGACTTCGATCAGGCGGCCGGCACCCGCGCGCGCACTGATGAAGGCCTTGCGCAAGATGCCGAGCTCGGCGTTGCGCCCGGTGAGCGGCAGCCGCTGCAGCAGGATTTGTCGCGTCCTCGACCCTTGCGCGCGTCCCACCGACCACGCGCGCACCGGCTCGGCCTTGCCCTTCACGCTGAACGGCTCCAGCTCGACCGTTTCGAACAGCGTGTTCGAACGCTCGAGCACGTCGGCGCTGGCGTAGATCTGCCCGGGCTCGGCCTTGGCCATCAGCCGTGCCGCGAGATTGACCGCGTCGCCCATCACCGTGTAGGTGCGCCGGTAGGCGGAGGCGATGTCGCCGGCGAAAACCGCGCCACGGTGGACGCCGATGCGCAGGCGAAGGGGCAAGTCGCTGTCGATGATCCTGCGCAGCGCCAGCAGCATGCGCTCCTCGTCGTTGCCGGTGACTCTGGGCGCGCCGGCGGCCAGGATCAGCTTGCCGCCATCGGTGTCCACGTCCGAGGCGAGGAACGCGACGCCCTGTTCCTCGCACGCGGCAACGACGGCGCTGACGACACGATGCAGCACATCGGCCACCGCCGCCGCGCCATGCTGGCCGATCGACGCATCGGTGCCCTCGAACCGGATGAACGCGATCGTCACGGGTCGATGCTCGGATGTTCCACCTCCGGCGAGTACATGCGCACGCACCGGCGGCGACAGGCATCGCGCGAGCGTGTCCAAAGGCAGCGGCGGACGTGGCCGGATCCCGAATTTCTCCCACTCTTCCGCGGGCGCGGTCGTGAGGAGGCGGCCTCCGTCCCGAGCATCACCGAAGCCTGCGGTCGGCGCGAGAACCTCCGTTTCGGCGCTGGCGACGATTTCCCCGGCCGCGGCGGCGTGCTGGATCGCAACCAAGCAACTCCAGGCAGGACCCAACGGCAGCAGTTCGCGATGGGAGTCGCCGACCGCGAAGAAGTGGAACGTTCCCGAGTGAAGGCCCTGCGCCATTTGCAGCGCGATCGACATGCCGGGAAAGTGCATCGCGCCCGCGTCGTGCAGCACGCGGCGCATCGCGATCGTCGTGCGGCATGCCCGCGCGGCGTGACGCTCGCCCGCGAACCACAGGAGTAATGCGTCGCCACCGAACTTGAGCAGCGTGCCGCCGTCGTCGTAGGCGACCGCCAGCATCCGCTCGAAGATGTGGCCGATCACGTCCGTGATCTGCTCGGCACCTTCGCGGCCCTTGCGGGCCAGCGCCTCGGAAAGCATGGTGAAGCCGGAGATGTCGACGAACACCGCGGTGCCGTCGATCGTGAAGCTCCGGCTGGTTGGATCGTCGACCAGGTGGTGATGCAGGATCCGCGGCACGTAGCGCTCGAGGCGCTCCACGTCGGAACGCGACGGGGCAGCCGTCGATGCGTCAGGCTCCGCGGCGCCGGTGATATTTAGCGATGTCATGGGTAGATCGGGCGCCCGGCCTGGGGCGCGCGGACGCTTACTTTACTGGAGTGCCGGCGCCAGGCTCCTCCCATTCGCGCGTGCGACGCGCCGAGCGGCGGTTCGGGAGGGGCGGGAACCGGGATCGAACGCTCTGCGGCAGCAGCACGGTCGACAGCTTCGCGGCTTGTCGTGCGCAGGAAGGCGCACCCCTACCGGCAATGCAACCCGGCATAAGACTGGCGACAAATGACTATCGGGGCAGGGGGCGCCGGGATGGCGCTGGGCTGAGATCGCCATGCCGGCCGCGCATTGCGTTTCAGGCCGGTTCATCCAGGCCTCCTCCGATCGTGCCGAAATGGCGCAGAGCGCTGGGCGACCTGCGCGTACTCCGACTCTCCTTGTTGGTGCTAAAGTGAACGCGCGGCGCTGCGAGGTTAACTCCATGGACAAATACACAGAATTGCTCCCGAGGGTTCGAGGAATCGCAATCTGCTTCGCGATCGCAGCGGCAATGATTCTGATGGGAGCCCCTGGTGAATCGCTGGCGCAATTGATGGTCAGCCCGGCGCCCATTGTGTTGGGTCCCGTTCAAGTCGGTCGCACGGTCAGCCAAGCGGTCACACTGACGAACACGACCGATGCAGAAATGGGAATTGACGTTCAACTGGGACAAGCGCAGTTGTCGGATTGCGACGCCATCTTCACCAACTCGAGCACGGCACACGGGCCGTTGCCGCAGGAATGCACCGATCAAATGCAACAAGGTGGCCTAAGTGTCTCGTTCGTAGAAGAAGGTTGCCAATCAGTTCCGGCTCACGCGTCGTGCGTGGTACATGTCACCTATGCGCCTCGCATTGCGCTTCCGGCCTTCGCTGAACTGCTTGTCTTTACGGCCAACGTTTTGAATACGGTTTCCGTCACGACCATACCTGTACCCGTTCAAACGGTGGCAGGGACGACGCTGGCAGTGGAGTACGTCGACAAAGATCAACTGCACTTTTTCGTCACCGCCCTACCCACTGAGATCGAGGCGCTTGATGCCGGGGAATTTCCGCCCTGGATCCGGTCTGGCCGTTCGTTCTGGGTATACCCCCCGGGCAACGCAATCGCGGATGGCGAATCACCCGTCTGCCGTTACTTCACGACGCCGGATGCGGGTTTCAACACTCACTTTTATTCGGCGTTCCCGCAGGAGTGTGATGCGATCCCGGCTCTATTTCCGGGAATCTGGACGTCAGAGACAACTGACGCGTTCGGCGTGTTGGAACCGGACACAGCTACTGGCACATGTCCCGCCGGGACATCGCCTTTGTACCGTGTATACAACGGCGGTCCGAACGTGAATCACCGATACGTCACCAGCACGGATACTCGCGACCTCATGGTGCGGGACATCGCGCATCGTTGGATTCCAGAGGGCTACGGACCCTTAGGCGTGGGAATGTGCGTGCCGCAGTAGGAGGGGTCGCAAGCGGAAAGAACGCCTCAAATCGCGTCGCCACGCGCACTTCTATTCGCGAGGCTGGGTTGGGCGATGTGTTCGGGCAATATGCAACCACGTCAGCCGCGACATCGGGCCGCTGATCGCCATGGCACCCGACTTTGCGCTCGTGCGTTTGGCGAATCTCGCGGATCGTTCCGACCGGCTCGCCAGCGCACGTGATCGCGACGGCGGAATTCAGCCGCCTTGACTACAAATGCCCGAAGCTACGATCGTTGGCGAGCGTTTTTAATGCGTCATTGCACGTGCGCTAGACGCTATATTGCAATGACGTCAATGATGCCGGCATGAAGGCGCCTATAAAGGCGTTGACCTGAGCGCGCCGATGATCGTTCGCCCTTGATGGCGCGTACACATCGGACAATCGCGGCATAACCTATTCGGCAGATATGTTCCGGCGTCGATGGCAAGTGTCTCGATACACCCGAAGCAACATTCATCTATTTCGCAAGAGGTTCTCATGAGAGTACGGATCGGCTTCGGCGCGCGCGCCACGGGTATTGCGTTGGCGCTTTGGGGGTTGAGCGTAGCCATGCTCGTGGCCTCAGGGCCCGTAGTGGGGGCGGCCGGCGCTGCACCCAATGTTCTCCTGACGATTGACCAGAATCGCGCGGCGGTGGTCGATCGCATCGTCGGCGAGCGGGGCGACGCGATGCTGCAATCCGGCGCGGGAATAACCTCCGTCCAGCTGCGTGCGATGCTGATGCAGCTTCGCGCCGACCAGCTGCTGGCGGCGAACATGGCCGGCACGGCCAGCGGTGTGCGCGACGTCCTCGCCCGCGCGTTGGTGGGAGCCGAACCGATCAACCCGGCGTTGCTACAGCAGGAGTCCTCGTCGACGGATGGCGCTACTCTCACGAAGGCCATCGGTGACGGCGGGGACGACGTCGTCTATACGCCGGTCACGCCCTGCCGGCTGGTCGAGACTCGCGGCACGTTCCCAGCCGTCTACCGAGGCAACGGACCCTCGCACGCGGCGTTCCCGTTCAACGCCAACGAGATCCGGACCTACACCGTGCAAGGCGGCAATAGCGTGTGCCTGTCGCAGTTGCCAAGCGGACTGGGTGCAGCCGCGGTGCAATTGCAGGTGTTCGGGATACCTATCGGTGGCGCATCCGGGGACATCGAGATCCTGGCGCAGGGGTCGACGTTCGGCAGCACGGCGACGGAGGTGTACATCGGCAGCATCGCCTTCAACACGGTGTCGACGACGGCCAAGATCAACACCACCAATAACGAAATCAGCGTGCAGGTGCGTGGTGGCAAGGCCAATCTCGCGATGGACGTTGTCGGCTACTTCAGGACGCCTGGCAACTACCACGGCGACAGCGCATCGGGGTCCGGCGCGACGGTAGGCGGTGGAGACAATAATTCTGCGCCAGGCGCTGATTCTACGATTGCCGGAGGGGACTTCAATATCGCGAGTGGCATCTCGTCCTCGGTCCTTGGAGGGGAGTTAAACACCGCATCCGGGGATTCTTCCGTCGTGCTCGGGGGTGAATCCAACACTGCCTCCGGGCATGGGAGTATCGCCGCCGGAGCAAATGCCATAGCCGATCAAACCGACTGCGTCGTGCTCGCACTCTGGGACACGACCGCAACCATGAATTGCTTCGGGTATTCGAACGTCTTTCGCATCGGCGCCAATCTCGGCCTGACGGTCGACTATTTCAGTCAAGTGATCAACGGCGGATCGAGATGGGTGGACGTGGGTAACTTCTCGGCCAACCAGACCATTTCTACCTGGACCGGCGCTTTTCTTAGCGACGGCGGAGCGTGGACCAACAACTCCGATCGCGACTCGAAGGTAGAGATCACGAGCGTGGACTCAGCCTCGATCCTCGCGAAGGTTGCGTCGCTGCCGATCTCGACATGGCGCTACAAGGTCGAGGAGGGACAGGTCCACCTTGGACCGATGGCGCAGGACTTTCATGCGGCGTTTGGTCTCGGAATGGACAACAAGCACATCGCCACCATCGATGAGGACGGCGTAGCGCTCGCGGCCATCCAGGCGTTGTATTTGGCAGACCGGAAGAGGGACGAAGAAGGCCGAGAGAGGGAACGGAAAAAGGACGAGCAGATCCAGACGCTCGAGCGTCGACTCGAGGCGTTGGAATCGCAGCACGCGTTGCCGGCGGCGACCCCTTAATTTGGCGTATTCGCCCGTTTTGGCTATGCGTTGATTGTGCCGCCGGGATTGCCTCAAATTGCGTCGCCACGCGTGCGCGCTCTCGCGGCCAGGTCGATATGCCCGGCTGAAAATGAGCTAGGATCGTGCCAGAGTTGGCTGTGTTTCCGATGCTCTTGACTCGCTTACATCGTGATTTCTTTTCGAACGCTTAGAACTAAACTTAAATATCGAGGCTATTCGGTCGACCTACTCTCTGCGGCACCAGGCACGGCGTCCGTCATCGCGAATCGTGGGCACACGTGGCCGCGGTAAAATGTTTGGCGTGAAATTTCCCCCGCACGCGTTTCACCGCATAGCCCATCTGCTCGAGCGCCGCGCATCCGCGGAAACCCCGACGCCTGCAGCCGCCTCGAAGCCGCAGGTAGCTGCCACTGCGCAAGCGGAGCCTGAGATCACGTTTGCCGCGGCGCGCCAGTTCGGCGAGTGCTTGGTGTCCGCTTGGCGGCGCAATTACCTGCCCACCGCTCTGTTCGTGGACACCTCCGGCGACATGTTGGTGGTCTCCCATCTTGGTGCGTATTCCTATCGCGGGGGCACTTGGCTCGACGGCGCGCACTTTCGTCCGAGCGACATTCACCGAATGAGGCGCGTTGACAATGCCGCCGAAAAGTACCGTATTCGCTTTTGGGCTGAGTGCGCGTGCCGACCAGGTGATCGCGACGCCCTGGCTCAGCCACCGAAGCGGCGGACGCCATTGGGTGAGAAGATCATGGCGGAATTCCACGAGCGGACGAAGGACATGGGGCCGGCACGCCAGGCAAGTATCTTGGAAATGGCAGCGGCGTTGAGCGGCTCCGGAAAGAGCGCGACGATGCGCGGACGCCAGTGGTATCAATGACGAAGCATTAGCGCCCGGGACGAGATGAGCTCAACGCTCTTGCTAGGCATCATCGCCGTCGCAACCGCGCTACTTGGATGCGCAATCGCCGGACTGTTTACCTACATCGCCGTGCGGCGGAAGCGCGAATTCGACCGCCGTACGAACGATGATCCAACAAACAAGGCCGGCTGACGCCACGCTCCGACATTTCGCAATCCCGCTGGACTAGAATCAGCCGGCGGCGGGAAGGGCGCCACGCCGTCCAATTGCCCCTTTTGGGTCAATTACGGGTCGACACGCCCGAACCGGGAGGTTCAAATGTCCATGCGTATGGTGATTACGTTTCTATGCGTTTTAGTCTCGCTGGCGGCATGTAATACCCAGGGCGGTTTGAGGAGCGAATTTGGCAAGCCCGGCCCATGTACAGCGGGTAAGCTCTGCCCAATCGATGTCTCCGATGGATGTAACGGTGCCGAAGACTGCCTAGCTGGCTTCCCGAACAAGATTGAAGTAGTTCCTACCGCCGACTCGAAGCCGGATACCGTAACCCCGGTGCGGTGGACGCTGCCCCCAAAGTCGGCGGATCGTTTGATCTTCGCCCCCAGGTGCATCGAATTCTATAAGCCGTCAGAGATAGCCGGGAAAATTGCCTGCGTACGGTCCGAAAAGCCGGCCACGTCGTGTACGTGCGAAGTGCCCGGTACCCCGAAGGGGGAGCTGTATTACAGGGCCTTTCTCATTGTCGACCCTTGGGTGGTCAACAAGTAACTCGCAGGCGCGTCGCGCCGGGCCGCTTCAGGGCTCGGCGACGGCGCACAGATAGTTGAGTCGTCATTTGACGCCGCTCGCTTCATTCAAACGCCGCCAAACCTTTCATGAAGAAGGCGGCCGAAAAGTGACGCCCACCATGTCATCGGACGCGGTCACGCTCGGGCTGGGGCTGGCTCTGTGGCTGAATTCGGGCGCTTGGAATTGGCGAGCGACGGACCGCCGGACGCGGCAGGCCTGAAGAACGCGAGGCAACACCTCCTACCACCATGGTGGCGCGCTTCACCATTGATGGCCGCCGTCCGTCGGCGCCGTGTCCCCATTTCTGGGAACACACGGTCGGCAGCGACCATGCGCTGATGGCGCTGCGCGCGGACTGGCGGGCGCAGCTCCAGCGCGCGCATCGTGAGCTCGGCTTTCGCCATGTGCGCTTTCATGGTCTCCTCAACGACGATATGGGCACGTTGGTCTGCGAGCAGGACAAGCTGCTCTATTCGTTCTTCAATGCTGACAACATTATCGATTTCCTCCTGTCAATCGATATGCGTCCGTTCGTCGAGCTGTCGTTCATGCCAAGCACACTGTCGTCGGGTGACACGACGGTCTTCAAGTACCGTGGCAACGTTACGCCACCGAAGGACGTTGATGCGTGGTGCACGCTCATTCAGAAGCTCGTCACGCACTGGGTCGACCGCTACGGCGCGCGTGAGGTGCGAAAGTGGTTTTTCGAAGTCTGGAACGAGCCAAACCTCAAAGCCTTCTGGACGGGATCCCAGCAGCAATATTTCGATTTCTACCGACGAACCGCAGTTACGATCAAGGGTGTGGATGCGAAACTGCGCGTTGGCGGCCCCGCGACGGCTGCGAATGCCTGGATTCGCGAGTTCATCGACTATTGTCGCGACGCGAACACACCCCTAGACTTCATCAGTACCCACCACTATCCGACCGATGCCTTCGGCTCACCGGGCGACGACACGGTTACCCAGCTCGCCAAGTCTTCGCGTGACGTGATGCGCGACGATGTGCGCTTGGTACGCGACCAGGCAGAAAGGCTGCCCGTCTACTATACCGAGTGGTGTTCGTCCTCCAATCCACGCGATCCGCTGCACGACGAGCCATTCGCCGCGGCATTCGCTGTCAGAACGATCCTCAACGCCGGTGGACTGGTTGATGGCTACAGTTGGTGGACGTTTTCGGACATCTTCGAAGAGAATTACTATCCGGCGGAGCCGTTCCATGGCGGATTTGGACTGCTGTCGATCCAGGGTATCGCCAAGCCGGTTTATCGCGCATTCGAGCTGCTCCATGCGCTGGGTGGTGAGCTATTACCGATCACGGGCGACCATCCGACGGTCGATGCATGGGCTGCACGTGGCGACCACGGAATGGCCATTGTTGTGACAAATTTCGCGTTGCCGCGCCATCCGGTGCAAAACGAGTCGGTTGAAATCGTGCTCGAGCATTGCCCCACCGCCCCGCGCCCATCATTGCGCCGCGTCGATAGCCGGCATGCGAATGCACCGGCCGCATGGCAACGGATGCGCCGGCCGCAGTACCCATCGGCCGCGCAGTTGGCGCGCCTTGTACGCGAATCGGCGTTGACCCGGGAGCCTGCGCCGATTAGCCGCACGCGCGGCCGCGTCACGATCCGCATCGACGTGCCACCACAGGGCGTGGCAGCGATCGAATTCGGGACGTCGCGCCGCAATGGCTACTGACGCTAAGAGTGACGAGGCGCTGCAGGACGAGATCCAGCGCGAGACGTTCCAGTTTTTTGTGGACCAAGTGAACGAGGCGAACGGTCTCGTCGCCGACTGCACGCAGCCTGGCTTGCCCTGCAGCATCGCGGCGACCGGATTTGGGTTATCGTGCTATCCGGTAGGCGTCGAGCGCGGCTGGATGTCGCGCGACAGGGCTCTTGACCGGACCCTTGCGGCACTTGAATTCTTCGCTGCAAGCCAGCAGGACGACACGGTGGACGCCACCGGCTACAAGGGGTTCTACTACCACTTCCTTGACATGGCCAGCGGCCGACGTACGTGGCAAAGCGAGCTGTCGACGATCGACTCGACGTTCTTGATTGCGGGTGCCCTGCTAGCGGCTCAGTATTTCGATCGTGCGACCCACGGTGAGAAGCGTGTGCGGGAGCTCGCCGACGCGCTGTACCGGCGCATGGACTGGCAGTGGGCGCAGGACGGCGGCAAGGCCGTGTCACATGGCTTCAGGCCCGAATCCGGTTTCCTGCCCTATCGCTGGACGGGCTACTGCGAGGCGCTATTACTCTATGCCCTCGGTTTGGGCTCGCCGACGCATCCGCTACCGGCAAGCGCGTATCGCGCGTGGCTCGAAACTTACGACTGGCGCGACGTGTACGGCTTCGAGCAGGTCTACGCTGGCCCGCTCTTCATTCACCAGTACTCCCACGCGTGGATCGATTTTCGCGGCATCCGCGACGCATTCATGCGCGAGAAGAACAGCGATTACTTCGAAAACAGCCGACGCGCAACGCTCGCACAGCGCCACTACGCCATCGACAACCCCAAGTACGACTACTACAGCGTGGACTGCTGGGGAATTACAGCTGGCGACGGCCCGGGACCGGCACATTTCGAGATCGAGGGTGTGCCCCGTGAATTCCTCGGTTACGCAGCGCGCGGTGCCCCTTTCGGCCCGGACGACGGAACGTATTCGCCGTGGGCCGTTGTCGCCTCGCTGCCTTTCGCGCAGGAGATCGTGATGCCGACGGTTCGCTATATGATCGACACCCTCGACCTGAAGCAGGGCGACCGCTATGGCTTCGAAGCGTCGTTCAATCCGCTCTTCCCTGGTGGTTCGGGCAAGCTCCACGGCTGGCGCAGCAAGTGGAACTATGGCATCAACCAAGGCCCGATTGTGATGATGGTCGAGAACCATCGTAGTGGCCTGCCGTGGCAATTGATGCGCAAGTGCAATTATCTTGCCCACGGCCTGCGTCGCGCCGGGTTCGCCGGTGGATGGCTTTCATGAGTGAGCGCGCGAGGAATACTAAAAAACTCAGCATTTATCCCCCCGATATCTTGGTCGGCGCAGCTTTGTGGCAGCGTCGACGCCGCTGCTAGATACTTCTGCGAGCAGAATCAATACTAGACCGCGCTTGGTTGGGTACTTCAAAAGCGGTCCGTCCGAGCGCAAGGGTCGGTGGAGGCGGGGGTCGGAATCGAACCGGCGTACACGGCTTTGCAGGCCGCTGCATGACCACTCTGCCACCCCGCCTTGAGGGGTTGCGCCCAACGAAAAGGGAGAGCCGGTGCTGCGTGAAGGCGGGCTCTCCCTGGCGAATCTGGAGCGGGAAACGAGTCTCGAACTCGCGACCTCAACCTTGGCAAGGTTGCGCTCTACCAACTGAGCTATTCCCGCGGTGATGAGTCGTCGATTATAGCGGATTTCGCCAATTCGTCAAAGAGTTGCGCGATCCTTCGGAGAACGGATCGCGAGCCCCGGCGTCAGGATTTCGATACCGTGGCGATCGCGCTGGCGACGTGGTCGAGATTGCGCAGGTTGAGCGCTGCCACGCAGATGCGGCCCGAATCGACCGCGTAGATGCCGAATTCGTCGCGCAGCCGATGTACCTGCGGCGTGGTGAGGCCGGTGTACGAGAACATGCCGCGCTGGGCGATGACGAAATCGGACGCGCCGCCCGGTGCGAGCACCTTGAGCTTGGCGTGCAACAGCGTGCGCATTTCGCGAATGCGATCGCGCATCCCGGCCAGCTCGCGCTCCCATTGCGCGCGAAGCTCGGGATCGCTCAGCACCATGGCGACGGTCTGTCCGCCGTGCGTCGGCGGGTTCGACCACAGCACGCGCGCGACACGCTTCGCCTGCGACAGCGCCCGCGCAGCTTCGTCCTTGGTGGAGGCCACGATCGTCAGCGCGCCGACGCGCTCGCCGTACAGCGAGAACGACTTGGAAAAGGAGCTGGCGACGAGCATCGGGCCCGGCGTGGCCGCGAAGCTGCGCACCACGGCGGCATCGGCGTCGAGGCCGTCGGCGAAGCCCTGGTAGGCGATGTCGAGGAACGGGATCAGTTGCCGCGTACGCACGACCTCACGGATCTGCTGCCACTGCGCAGGCGTCGGGTCGACGCCGGTGGGGTTGTGGCAGCACGCATGCAGCACGACGACGTCGCCGGCGGGGATCGATTGCAGCGCGCGCATGTATCCGTCGAAATCGAGGCCGCGCGTCGCCGCGTCGTAGTAGCGGTAGGTGTTGACGACGAAGCCGGCGCCTTCGAACAGCGCGCGATGGTTCTCCCAGCTCGGGTCGCTGATCCAGACGCGCGCGCCGGGCGCGAAGCGCCGCAGGAAATCGGCGCCGACACGCAGCGCGCCGGTGCCGCCGAGCGCCTGCACGGTGAGGGCGCGACCGCTGGTGACCACTTCGCTGTCGGCGCCGAACAGCAGCGCCTGCGCGCCCTTGTCATACGCCGGGATGCCGTCGATCGGCAGGTAGCCGCGCGGCGCGGCCTTGTCGGCCATCGCGCGCTCGGCGCGGCGGACGCAGTCGAGCAGCGGGATCTTGCCGGCGTCGTCGGTGTAGACGCCGACGCCCAGGTTCACCTTGTCCGGCCGCGTGTCCGCATTGAAGGCGTCCGTGACGCCGAGAATCGGGTCGCGCGGCGCCATTTCGATGGCGGTGAGGAACGTGCTGGTGGTCGCGAGGGGAGCGTTCATCGTGTGAATTCCGCGTTGCAATCGGTGAAATCGACCAAACAATGTATTTTACCGCAACGCCAGCTTCCGCCCGCTCCCTCCGTATGGCCCGCAACGACACGCGGCTCGAACCCGCCCCGCCGATTCCGCCTGCCACAGCGCTGCGCACCGTCGCGCGGGTGGCGCGCTTCGTGCGCCCGTACCGACGCCAGGTGATCGTCGCCGCGATCGCGCTGGTGGTCGCCGCCGCGGCCGTGCTGCTGTTCGGCCAGGGCCTCAAGTACGTGATCGACCGCGGCTTCTCGGCCAACGACGCGCGGCAGCTCGACCGCATGCTGGCGTTGTCGCTCGGCGTGATCGTCCTGCTCGCGTTCGCCACGTACACGCGGTTCTATTTCGTGTCGTGGATCGGCGAGCGCGTGACTGCCGATTTGCGGCGTGCGGTGTTCGATCACCTGATGTCGCTGCCGCCGAGCTTTTTCGAGGCGGCGCGCACCGGCGAGGTGATGTCGCGGCTCACCAACGACACGACGATGCTCGAGCAGGTCATCGGCAGCAGCGCATCGATGGCGGTGCGCAACTTCCTGCTGATGATCGGCGGCATCGCCATGATGCTCGCCACCAGCGTCAAGCTCACGCTGCTGGTGATGGTCGGCATCCCGGTGGTGGTGGCGCCGATCGTGCTGTTCGGGCGCAAGGTGCGCAAGCTTGCGCGCGCCAGCCAGGACCGCGTCGGCGATGTGTCGAGCTATCTCGACGAGGCGCTGCACGAGATCCGCGTGGTGCAGGCCTACGGTCACGAGGATCAGGACCGCCGGCTGTTCGGCGAACGCGTCGAGGCCGCGTTCACCACGGCGACGCAACGCATCCGGCAGCGCGCGTTCCTCGTGGCCTGCGTGATCACGCTGGTGTTCGGCGCCGTCGGCGTGATCTTGTGGATCGGCGGCCACGACGTCATCAGCGGCGCGATGTCGGCCGGCCAGCTGTCGGCGTTCGTGTTCTACGCGGTGCTGGTGGCAAGCGCCGTGGGCACGATCAGCGAGGTGATCGGCGACCTGCAGCGTGCCGCCGGCGCGACCGAGCGCTTGTTCGAGCTGCTCGCCGTGGAGCCCGCGATCCGCACCCCGGCGGACCCGCAGCCGCTGCCGACGCCGTCGGCCGGCTCGATCGCTGTCGATCGCGTGACCTTTCATTACCCGGCGCGCCCCGAGCACGCGGCACTGGCTGATTTCACGCTCGACGTGCGTCGCGGCGAGAAGGTGGCGCTGGTAGGACCGTCGGGCGCCGGCAAGACGACGGTGCTGCAGCTGCTGATGCGCTTCTACGATGCGGGTGCCGGCCGCATTCGCGTCGACGGCGTCGATGTCGCACGCGCCGACCCCCGCGAGGTGCGCCGGCGCTTCGCCCTAGTGCCGCAGGACCCGGTGATGTTCGCGGCGAGCGTCGCCGAGAACGTGCGCTTCGGCCGCCCGCAGGCGAGCGACGACGAGGTGCGCGCCGCCTGCGTCGCCGCCTACGCCGACGCGTTCGTCGAGCGCCTGCCGCAGGGCTACGGCACGTTCCTCGGCGAGCGCGGCGTGCGGCTGTCCGGCGGCCAGCGCCAGCGGTTGGCGATCGCGCGCGCCGTGCTCGCCGACCGGCCATTCCTGCTGCTGGACGAGGCCACCAGCGCGCTCGATGCGGAGAGCGAGCGGGAGGTGCAACTCGCCCTTGAAACCCTGATGACCGGCCGCACCGTGCTGATGATCGCCCACCGCCTCGCCACCATCCGCCACGCCGATCGCATCGCCGTGATGGAGGAGGGCCGCATCGTCGCGGTCGGCACCCACGACGGCCTGCTGCGCGCGAGTCCGTTGTACGCGCGGCTGGCGGCGCTGCAGTTCCTCGACAAGTGAGCGCCGATACCGTTAATATATACGGTTCCCAGGAGACCTCGCATTCCATGATCGTCCGCTTCCCCGACAGTCCCTACGAGCTCCACCAGCCGTTCGCCCCGGCGGGCGACCAGCCGCAGGCGATCGACAAGCTGGTCGAAGGCCTCGACGACGGCCTGTCGTTCCAGACGCTGCTGGGCGTCACCGGCTCGGGCAAGACCTTCACGATGGCCAACGTCATCGCCCGCACCGGGCGGCCGGCGCTGGTGCTGGCGCCGAACAAGACGCTCGCAGCGCAGCTCTATTCGGAATTCCGCGACTACCTGCCGCACAACGCGGTCGAGTACTTCGTCAGCTACTACGACTACTACCAGCCGGAAGCGTACGTGCCGTCGCGCGACCTCTACATCGAGAAGGACAGCTCGATCAACGAGCACATCGAGCAGATGCGGCTGTCGGCGACCAAGGCGATCCTCGAGCGTCCGGACTGCGTGATCGTGGCGACGGTATCGGCCATCTACGGCATCGGCGACCCGTCCGAATATCACAGCATGATCCTGCACCTGCACGAGGGGGAGAAGCTCACGCAGCGCGACGCGATCAAGCGCCTGACGGAGATCCAGTACGCGCGCAACGACACGGATTTCAAGCGCGGCACGTTCCGCGTGCGCGGCGACGTGCTCGACATCTTTCCCGCCGAGCACGCCGAGAACGCGGTGCGGGTCTCGCTGTTCGACGACGAGATCGAGTCGCTGCAGCTGTTCGACCCGCTCACCGGCCACGTGCGCCAGCGCATCGCGCGCTTCACCGTGTTTCCGTCTTCGCACTACGTCACCGGGCGCCAGAAGACGCTCGACGCGGTGGAGGCGATCAAGCGCGAGCTGGTCCTGCAGAAGGACAAGTTCGTCGGCGAGATGAAGCTGATCGAGGCGCAGCGCATCGAGCAGCGCACCCGCTTCGACCTCGAGATGATGGTCGAGATCGGATTCTGCAAAGGCATCGAGAACTACTCGCGGCACCTTTCCGGACGCCAGCCGGGCGAGCCGCCGCCGACGCTGATCGACTACCTGCCGCGCGACTCGCTCATGTTCATCGACGAGTCGCACGTGACGGTGCCGCAGGTCGGCGGCATGTACAAGGGCGATCGCGCGCGCAAGGAGAACCTCGTCAACTACGGCTTCCGGCTGCCCTCCGCGCTCGACAACCGGCCGCTGCGCTTCGACGAGTTCGAGAAGATGCTGCCACAGACGATCTTCGTGTCGGCGACGCCCGCCGACTACGAGAAGACGCACGCCGGGCAGGTCGTCGAGCAGGTGGTGCGGCCGACCGGTCTCATCGACCCGGTGCTCGAGGTGCGGCCGGCGCAGACGCAGGTCGACGACCTGCTCTCCGAGATCCGCCTGCGCGTGGAGAAGAAGGAGCGCGTGCTCGTCACCACGCTCACCAAGCGCATGGCCGAGGACCTGACCGATTACCTCGGCGAGCACGGCGTGAAGGTGCGCTACCTGCACTCGGACATCGACACCGTCGAGCGCGTCGAGATCGTGCGCGACCTGCGGCTCGGTGAATTCGACGTGCTGGTCGGCATCAACCTGCTGCGCGAAGGACTCGACATTCCCGAGGTGTCGCTGGTCGCCGTGCTCGACGCCGACAAGGAAGGGTTCCTGCGCGCCGAGCGCTCGCTGATCCAGACCATCGGCCGCGCCGCGCGGCACATCAACGGCATGGCGATCCTCTACGCCGACCGCATGACCGATTCGATGACGGCGGCGATCGGCGAGACCGAGCGCCGGCGCAACAAGCAGCGCGAGCACAACGTGCGGATGAACATCACGCCGAAGGGCGTGGAGAAGCGCATCAAGGACATCATCGACGGCGTCTACGACATCGACGAGAGCCGCAGGGAGCTGAAGGCGGCGCAGGCCAAGGCGAAGTACGAGGCGATGCCGGAGAAGGATCTGGAGAAGGAGCTTCGCGCGATCGAGAAGCAGATGGTCGACGCTGCGCGCAATCTCGAATTCGAGAAGGCCGCCGAGTTGCGCGACCGCCTGTTCCAGCTGCGCGAGCAGCTGTTCGGCGTCGCGCTGCCGGTCGAGACCTGATCGCCGGTGGGTCGCGGCATCGCAGCGCGCCAGGCGCTGCCGCCTACCACTTCGCCAGCGCCGTGGCGCGCCGGGCCGCGTCGATGTCGAGGTACTTGAAGGTGTAGGTGTAGGCCGAGGGCCAGAAGCCCTCGAGCCACGGGTAGGTCAGCGTGTTGCCGACGCCGAACGTCTGCAGCATCATCGGCATGTAGACCTGCTCGATCTCGGTCATCTTCCGCGCCAGCGCCACGCGCGCAGGGCCGTCCGGCGTGCGCAGGAACGTCTCGTACGCGGTGTCGTACTCGGGCCGCCGGAATCGCGACGCGTTGGTGTCGCCCATCGGTGCCTTGCTCCACAGGGATTCCAGGATCTGGAAGCCCGACGGCTGCAGCGACCGGTAACCCAGGTTGAACATCTGCAGCTTGCCCGCGCGGGTCATGTTGATGAGCTCGGCGAACGTGTGCTGGTCGACCTGCATGCGGATGCCGATCGCGTCCATGTTCTTCTTGAACAGCGTGTCGGCCTCGCGGTACCACGACTCGGGCAGCGTGCCGCGCGTCACGACGAGCGGCTTGCCGTCCGGCATCTCGCGGTAGCCGTCGCCGTCGCGATCCTTGTAGCCGAAGCGGTCGAGCAGCGCGCGGGCCGCGGCGGGGTCGTACAGCGACTTCTTCGGCAGCGACGGGTCGAACGCGGTCGATCCGGGCGGCAGCAACTGGTTGGCGGCTTCGGCGTTGCCCGCGAACAGCACGCGGATCATCGTGTCGACGTCGAACCCCATCGCCATCGCCCGGCGCAGCGCGATCCTGTCGGGCGTGTACCCGCCCACGACCGGGTCGTCCATGTTGAAATACGTGAACGTGAGGTTGGGCGCGGCATAGCGAAGGTGCGTGACGCCGCGCGCCGCGAGCTCGGGGTTGAGCTTGCCGTCGGCGCCGGTCACGAAGTGGATGTCGTCGCCGCCGAGCGCAACGAGGTCGAGGCTCCCCTGCTGGAACGCGAGGATCATCGGCTGCGATTCCTCGATGATGGAGACCTCGATGCGGCCGACCTGAGGCAGCGTCTTGCCCTTCATCGACGCCACCAGCGCGCGTTGTGCGGGGTCGCTGCTGTCGGGAAACGCGAGCGGCCGGTAGTAGGGATTGGCCTCGAGGACG
Source organism: uncultured Pseudomonadota bacterium (assembly GCA_963781395.1). Taxonomy (GTDB): domain Bacteria; phylum Pseudomonadota; class Gammaproteobacteria; order Burkholderiales; family Casimicrobiaceae; genus VBCG01. Next base: position 92,014 of record CAWAFO010000005.1, on the reverse strand, counting down.
ACGCGTGACGCGCGCTTCCACTCGACGAGGCGGAAGGGACCGGTGCCCACCGGGTGCGACAGGATGTCGTCGCCGTTCGCCTCGACGACTTCGCGCGCGACCGCCATCGTCTGCAGTCCGGCGAGACGCTCGAGCAGCGTGTAGTCGGGCACATCGAGCGCGATCCGCAGCGTGTAGCGGTCAGGCGCCGTCAATCCCGCGATCGGCGCGTCGTAATCGAATTTAGCGCCGGGCTTGCGCGCCGCATCGACGATGGCGCGTGCCCCGACGATGGCGTCGGTCATCCCCGTGTCGCCGCCGCCGCGCAGGTTGGGGTCGATCATCCGCTTGATCGAGTAGACGTAATCCTGTGCCACGAGCTCGCGCGGCTTGCCCTTGAAGGCCGGATCGTCGGTGAAGCGGATGCCCTTCTGCAGGGCGATCGTCCACGTCTTGCCATCGGCCGAGACCTGCGGCATCGCCGCGGCCGTGTTCGGGATCACATGCGCCGGCGTCGCGAGGTATTCGAACTGGTAGAGGGCCTCGAAGATCTGCGAGGTCATCCGCGTCGAATATAGGTCTGTGGGCTGCTGCGGATCGAGGCTCGCGATGTCGTTGAACGCCAGACGCAGCACCTTGTGGGGATCGGCTGCGGCGAGCGCGGGCAGCGCAGCCGCCAGCGCCGCGGCGCAAATCGCGCGCGCGACGAGGCGGGTCCAGCGACGACGTGTCACTGTCGATCTTGCGACGGCGGCGAATCCTTGCGCGTCTCGACCATCTCGAGCGGTTCGCTCGCGGTCTCGACGCGGTTGAGGCGCGCGCGTCGCGGCCGCGGCGCCGGCGCTTCCTCGGCGACGGGAGGGCTTGCGGCGTGGCGGGTCTCGACCAGCTCGAGGCCGGAATCCGGCGGCAGCGCGAGCGTCACCGGTTCGAAGCGTTGCGTCGCCACGTCGGCCTTCGCCGGCGGGTGCGACGTGACGCTCGCGGCCGCGGGGCCTGCCGGCACGCGTGGCTTGGCAGGTGCGCGCGTCACCGGCGATGGTGCGGGCGTCTCGACTTCCGCCGGCGCAATCGGAGCCGTGGCAGCGTCCGTGGGCGTTTCGACCGGAGGCGTGGCACGTGCTTCGCGGTGCGGTGTCGCAGGCACCTCGGCGTGCGGCGTCACGGGCGAATCATCTCGCGTCACCTCGGTTGCATAGGCCTGCTGCACATGGGCCTGGCGTGCCTGCGCATGCGTATCGGCGATGTCGCGGTCGACGTCCCGTGACGTCGCGACAGCATCTTCCGCCGCAGTATCGACTGCCGGTGCATCGTGCGCAGCCGGCGTGGCGACGGCATCGCGGCGGGGTTTCGGCGGCCTGCGCTCGGCATTGCGTGGCGCTGCGGCCTGACCGTGATCGTCCGCGACGTGCGATTCCAGCGCATTCGACGATCCTTCGGCTGCGTTGCCTGGCTCATGGTCCGGCGATGCCGGCGCGCCTTCGCTGCGCTCGCGGTCGCCGCCGCGTCCGCGACGCCGGCGACGGCGCTGGCCTTCGCGGTGCTCGTCGTGCTCGCCGGGCGTACCCGACGTGATCGCGGCGACTTCGCCGGTTGCACCGTTGCCGGCGCGTGGCTGCTGCGCGTTACGCGGGCCACTGCGCTTGTCGGGGCGTTCGCCACGCGGCGGGCGCGCAGCGCTCGCGTCACCCGGCTCCGCGCCAGGCGCCGCGGCGACCGGTGCATCGCGTCGCGCATCGGGACGCTCGCGCGAATCCTTGCGGCCATCGCGACGCTCGTCGCGCGGCCCGCGTTCGTCTCGCGCGCCGGCACGTTCCTGGCGCGGTCCGCGCTCGTCGCGCGCGCCATTGCCGCGCGCGTCGCGGCGACCGTCGCGCTCGCCGCCAGCACCGCCGCGCGCATCGCGCTCGCGCGGTCCGCGGCGGCCATCGCCGTCGCGGCCTTCGCCACGACCGTCGCGCCGCTCGTCACGGCGGGCGCCCTGGCCGCGGCGTGCGTCCGCCCGCTGGTCACGGCCTTCGCGCCGGTCTTCACGCACCGGCGTTGTCGACGCTGCAGCCGTCGCGGGCGCCGGCGTGCCGCGGAACCATCCCATCATGCGATCGATCCAGCTGCCGCTGGACGCTGCGGCCGGGGCGCGCGCTGCGGCCGGCGCCGGCTCGGGCGCACGCTCGACCGGCATCGGCGCGGGTTGCGCCGGCGCGATGCCGCGCACTACCGGTTGCTGGCGCGGCTCGGCGGCATCTTCCTTCTTCGCTTTCGCCGGGTCTTCCTGCTCGGGCTGCGCGACCATGTCGAACGACAGCGGCAGCGGCTCGTGCTGGTTGAGCTCGTCGTGGCGCAGCCGGTCGATGCTGAAATTCGGCGTGTCGAGATGCTTGTTGGGTACGAGCAGGACGTTGACCTTGAAGCGCGTCTCGATCGACAGCACGTCGTTGCGCTTCTCGTTGAGCAGGAACGTGGCGACATCCACCGGCACCTGCGCGATCACCTGCGCGGTGTTCTCCTTCATCGCCTCCTCCTGCAGGATGCGCAGGATGTGCAGCGCGGTGGATTCGGTGCCGCGGATGTGGCCGACGCCGTGGCAGCGCGGGCACGGGATGTGCGCCGATTCCGCGAGCGCGGGCCGCAGCCGCTGGCGCGACAGCTCCATCAGGCCGAAGCGCGAGATCTTGCCGAGCTGGATGCGCGCGCGGTCGTACTTGAGGGCGTCCCGCAGGCGGGTCTCGACTTCGCGCTGGTTCTTCGCGCTCTCCATGTCGATGAAGTCGATGACGATGAGGCCGCCCAGGTCGCGCAGGCGCAGCTGGCGCGCGACCTCGTCGGCGGCTTCGAGATTGGTGTTGAACGCGGTGGCCTCGATGTCGCTGCCCTTGGTGGCGCGCGCCGAGTTGACGTCGACCGACACCAGTGCCTCGGTGTGGTCGATCACCACGGCGCCGCCCGAAGGCAGCGGCACGGTGCGCGCGTACGCGGTCTCGATCTGGTGCTCGATCTGGAACCGCGAGAACAGCGGCACGTCGTCGCGGTAGAGCTTGACCCGCGACACGTTGCCCGGCATCACGTGTCCCATGAACTGCTGCGCCTGCTCGAAGATCGCTTCGGTATCGATCAGCAGCTCGCCGATGTCGGGCGAGAAGTAATCGCGGATCGCGCGGATGACGAGGCTCGATTCCTGGTAGATCAGGTAGGCGCCCGACTGGATCTTGGCGGCATCCTCGACCGCGTGCCACAGCTGCATCAGGTAGTTGAGGTCCCACTGCAGCTCTTCGGTGGTGCGGCCGATGCCGGCGGTGCGGGCGATGACGCTCATGCCGTCCGGCACGTCGAGGCCGGCGATGGCGTCGCGCAGCTCGTTGCGCTCCTCGCCTTCGACACGGCGCGAGACGCCGCCGCCGCGCGGGTTGTTGGGCATCAGCACCAGGTAGCGCCCGGCGAGCGAGATGTACGTGGTGAGCGCCGCGCCCTTGCTGCCGCGCTCGTCCTTGTCGACCTGGACGATCAGCTCCTGGCCTTCCTTGAGGTGGTCGGCCGTGCGACCGCGGCCGCCGTCTTTCAGGTACTGCGGCGAGATTTCCTTGAACGGCAGGAAGCCATGACGCTCGGTGCCGTAGTCGACGAAGCACGCCTCGAGCGATGGCTCGACGCGGGTGATCACCGCCTTGTAGATGTTGGATTTGCGCTGCTCTTTGGCAGCGGATTCAATGTCGAGGTCGATGAGCTTCTGCCCGTCGACGATGGCTACGCGAAGCTCTTCGGCTTGCGTGGCGTTGAACAGCATGCGCTTCATGCGTCTTGTCCTTGAGGCGCGTCTTGCGACGCGGTCCCCGAGGGCGGAAGCGGGCGATGCGCGCCGTTGGGCGCGCGTCGCGGGTACGTCAGCGCGCGGCGGGTGCGGCGAACGGCGCCCGCGCAGACTTGCGCGGGCGGGCGAGAACGGGGCGGGTGCAAAGCATTTCTGGCATCGCGGATCTGCCAGCGGCGCCTTCGCGCGCGGGGGCAGGCATCGTCATCGGTTCGTTCGTCGTGCGTGGGGCTGCCGCTAGGCAGCGTTCACTGCCGGGACACCGCGGTGGATTCACGCAGCGGCAGCCGACGCTATCGACGTCGCCACGGCTCGCGGCATCCACGACCTCGGCATCCCGCCTGAGTCGCCGCGCAGCCGCCTCGCTTCATCCCGTAGGGGGCGTCGACTGCGCCAAAGCTTAAACGCTGCTCTTTTCTTCAGGTGGCGCCAGGCGCCGTCCCGCCGGCGAGCAACCAAACCGGCCTTCGCGGATCGGCCGCATCCCGCTTCCCGGCGCTGCGCTGCGCGGCAGGGCCGGCAGCAGTCGAGGAAGCGCATGCGCTACGGCCAGGGCACGAAAGCCCGGTTGGCGCCGCAGCGCGGCAGACGATCCGGCCCCATTATAGCGGTCCGCGCTCGATATGCACAAGCTAAACCGCTGAGCCGCCGAGACTTTCTGCCAAAGCAGGTGTCGCGGCCGGGCTTCGCCGGGCAGCGGTGCCGCGGCGCGCGGCCGGGTGCGGGCGTGCCCGACGCATGGCCTATGATCGTGGCTTTGCCGCCTGTCGATCTCCGTCTCGCCGATGCCCGAGCTGCGCCAGGACGCCGTCAATGTAGTCGACGTGACCGAGGATAGCGCGGGCCAACGCCTCGACAACTTCCTCGCCCGCGTGCTCAAGGGCGTTCCCAAGAGTCACATCTACCGGATCCTGCGGTCAGGCGAGGTGCGGGTGAACAGCCGTCGCGCCGGCCCCGACACGCGCCTCGCCGCCGGCGACCGGCTGCGCGTGCCTCCGATTCGCGTCGCCAAGCGCGACGTCGTGAGCCGCGCACGGCCGCTCGACGCGCAGGTGCTGTACGAGGACGAAATGCTGGTCGCGCTCGACAAGCCGGCGGGGCTGGCCGTGCACGGCGGCAGCGGCGTCGCCCATGGCCTCATCGAGCAGTTGCGCGCCGCGCGTCCGCAGGCGCGCTTTCTCGAGCTCGTGCACCGCCTCGATCGCGAGACGTCGGGCGTGCTGCTGGTCGCCAAGAAGCGCGCCGCGCTCACCGCGCTGCACGCGGCCTGGCGCGACGGTGCCGTGGACAAGCGCTACCGCGTGCTGGTGCGCGGACGCTGGCGCGACGCCACGCGCAAGGTCGCCCTCAGCGTGCACAGGTTCGTCACGCGCGAGGGCGAGCGCCGCGTGCGCGTCGACGACGAGGGCCAGCAGGCGCTGACCGTGTTCCGCCGCATCGACACCTGGCCCGCGCATGCGCCGCCGCTGGCGCTCCTCGAGGCGGAGCTGCGCACCGGACGCACGCACCAGATCCGCGTGCACCTGACGCATCTCGGCTTTCCGCTCGCCGGCGACGACAAGTACGGCGACTTCGCGTGGAACCGCGAGCTCGCCAGGGAGGGACTGAAGCGGATGTTCCTGCACGCCGCCGAGCTCGCGTTCGCGCATCCGGTCACCGGCGAGCGTCTGGCGCTCGCGTCGCCGTTGCCACCCGATCTCGGCCGCTTCCTGGCGACGCTCGGCGCGGGCACGCTCGCCGCCCGGTCGAAACCGTAATGGCAGGGACCGCGCCGGTGTCGGGAAGCGCGCCGATCGCGCCACGCCGCTACCGCCTCGTCGTGTTCGACTGGGACGGCACGCTCGCGGATTCCACGGCGATGATCGCCGAGGCGATCCGGTCCGCGTGCGCAGACATCGGCTGCGCGGTGCCGGACATCGACACCGCGCGTTACGTGATCGGGCTGGGCCTCGCCGAATCGCTGCGTCACGTCGCGCCGGACCTGCCCGTGGCGCGGTACGCCGAACTCGCTGCGCGCTACCGGCACCATTATCTCGCGCGCGATGCCGATATCCCGCTGTTCGACGGTGCGCGCGCGTTGCTCGACGACATGCATGCGGCAGGCTTCCGCCTCGCCGTGGCCACCGGCAAGACGCGCGTCGGCCTCGACCGCGCGCTCGCGCACCACGGCGTCGCACGGCATTTCCACGCCACGCGCTGCGCCGACGAAGGCCGCCCCAAGCCGCATCCGGACATGCTGCTGGCGCTGATGGCGTCGACCGCGACGCCGGCCGCGGGCACGCTGATGGTGGGCGATACCACGCACGACCTCGATCTCGCGCGCAACGCCGGCGTGCACGCAATCGCCGTCGCCTGCGGCGCACACGATCGCGAGGGATTGGCGAGCCGCGCGCCGCTGGCGACGCTCGACTCGATCGCGGCGCTGCGCGGCTGGCTCGCCGCGCACGGCTGAAGCGCCCGCCGCGCGGGCTATTGGCGCGACGCCGGCGGCAGGCCCTTGACGAGCACGCCGCTGTCGACGCCGTGACGCCGGAACCAGCCCTGGCGCATCTCCAGCGCGTACAGCGCATCGCCGTGCGACAGGTGGGTGTCGTCGGTGCGCGGCGCCATGTCGTCGATGTTCAGCACGCGGCCCGCGGCGTCGATGTAGGCGATCGACAACGGCATGTAGGTGTTGCGCATCCAGAACGCCAGCGGTTGCGGCGACGGGAACACGAACAGCATGCCTTCGTCCGGCGGGATGCTGAAGCGATTCATCAGGCCGGTCTCGCGCGTGCCCGGCAGATCGGCCACCTCGACCTTGACGGCATGGCCGGCGACGGCAAGCGTCGTCCTCGCGAGGCCCGCATTGACGCGCGGCTCCGGCGAGGTTTGCGCGTTCGCCGCGGCATTGCAGCCGAGCGTGAGAAGGAATGCCGCAATGGCGAGGATTCGATTCACGGGAGAAGGGGCTTCGTGGGTGTCAGGCGCTTGTAGCCGAGCCAGGTCGCGAAGCTGACCGCGGTGAACGCCGCCATGCCGAGCGCCATCGACCACAGTGTCGCATCGAGCAGCGGCGCGATCGTGCCGGCGTTAAACCCGCCGAGCGTGAATTGCAGGAAACCCTGCAGCGACGACGCGAGTCCGCGCATGCGCGGAAACAGGTCGAGCAGCAGCAGCGTGATGCTGGGCGTCACCATCGCCGATCCGATCGTGTACACGAAGATCGGCGCGATGTTCCACACCACGCCGGGCGGCGCGAGCGTGGAGATGGCGACGTTCGCCAGCGCGGCCCCGCCCATGAACATGAAGCCGATGTCGATCGTGCGCCGCGGCGACAGCAGCCCGGCCGCGCGCCCCGAGATCGCCGCGCCGATCAGCACGCCCGCGATCAGCGGGATGAACAGGCAGGCGAAGCCGAAGGTCGACACGCCGAGCTTGTCGATGAGGAACGTCGGCGCCAGCGCCACGTAGATGAAGAATGCCGCGAAATTCAGTGCCGGCACGGTGGCGAGCATCAGGAATTCGCGATGCGTCAGCACTTCGACGTAGCTGCGCCACAGGCGGCCGGCATTGAGCGGCTGGCGCGCGGCCGCGGGCAACGTCTCCGGCAGCGCACGCGCGGTCCACGCGGTGGTGGCGATCACGAACAGCAGCAGCACCCAGAAGATCGCGCGCCAGCCGAGCGTGTTGAGCAGCAGGCCGCCCGCGATCGGCGCCACTGCCGGCGCGATGCCGAACACCATCGTGATCTGCGCCATCAGCCGCTGCGCCTCGGCGCCATGATGGCGGTCACGAATGACCGCGCGGCCGACGACCAGCGGCGCGCCGGCGGACGCGCCCTGCAGCGCGCGAAACAGCCACAGCGACTGGATGTTGCCGGCAATCGCGCAGCCGAGCGTGGCGATGCCGTAGACGGCGAGGCTGACCAGCACCACGGGCCGCCGCCCGAAGGCATCGGACAGCGCGCCGTGCCACAGCATCATCGCCGCGTACGCGAACAGGTAGATCGACAGCGTCTGCTGCACGGCGATCGGGCGCACGTCGAAACCGGCGACGATCGCCGGAAACGCCGGCAGGTACATGTCGATCGAGAAGGGGCCCAGCATCGCCAGCGACGCCAGCAGCGCGGCGAACGACCACGAGCGATCCGCCGCGGCTGGGGTCACGTCGGCGTCGCGTCCTCGGCGAACGGGCGGCCCGCGAGCGCGTCGTCGATCGCCGCCTTGCCGTACTGGGGGGCGAACATCGAGATGAACGCATACACGTAGCCGCGCACGAACACGCCACGGCGCATCGCCAGCCGCGTCGTCGCCTGCTGGAACAGGTGCGCGGCGTCGAGGCGCTCGAACGCCGTGTCCTTGCGCGCATCCCATGCCATCTGCGCGACGATGCCGATGCCCATGCCGAGATCGACGTACGTCTTGATGACGTCGGCGTCGAGCGCGCTGAGCACGATGTTGGGCTCGAGGCCGCGTGCGGCGAACGCGGCATTGACCTGCGAGCGGCCGGTGAAGGCGAAGTCGTAGGTGATGATCGGCCACTTCGCCAGCGCCTCCAGCGTCAGCCGGGTCCTGGCCTTCGCCAGCGGATGGTCCTTGGGCACCAGCACGCAGCGGTTCCACGTGTAGCATGGCAGCGACACGAGCTCCGGATAGTCGCTGACGGCCTCGGTGGCGATCGCGACGTCGGCGTCGCCGTTCACGGCATGCTCGGCGACCTGGTGGGGATTGCCCTGGTGCAGCATCACGCGCACCTTGGGATAGCGCGCGGCGAACGCCGACAGCACTTTCGGCAGCACGTAGCGCGCCTGCGTGTGCGTGGTGGCGATCGCCAGCGTGCCGCTGTCCTCGTCGCGGAACTCGTCGGCGACGCGCTTCATGTTCTGGATTTCGCGCAGCGCACGACGCGCGGTGGCGACGACCACCTCGCCGGCCGGCGTCAGCGTGGCGAGGCGCTTGCCCTGGCGCACGAATACGGCGAGCCCGAGCTCGTCCTCGAGCTGGCGGATCTGCTTGCTGATCCCCGGCTGCGACGTGAAGAGGGCATCGGCGGCATCGGAAACGTTGAGACCGTGGTCAACGACGGCGCACAGGTAGCGGATTTGCTGGAGGTTCATCGCGGGTTATAAGAATGCACGTTCGATCATACCTTTCATTATATGGCGGCCCGGCGCGCAAGTGGTCGACCCGGCAACCTGCGCCCGCGTATTGCGGACGCCATGCGTCAGCGGAGCCGCCATGGCGCAATTCCTGAGCGTCCATCCCACCCACCCCGAGCCGCGCCTCGTGCGCCGCGCCGCCGCGATCGTCGCCGATGGCGGCGTCGTCGCGTACCCGACGGACTCCAGCTACGCGGTCGGTTGCCGCATCGGCGCGGTCGACGGACTGCGCCGCATCCGCGCGCTGCGCGGCATCGACGAGCGTCACCACCTGGCGCTGCTGTGCCGCGACCTGGCCGACGTCGGGCGCCACGCGTATCTCGACAACCGCCAGTACCGGATCGTGCGCAGCGCGTGGCCCGGGCCGTTCACGTTCCTGCTCAAGGCGACGCGCGCGGTGCCGCGCGCGTTCAAGCATGCGAAACGCGACACGATCGGCATCCGCATCCCGTCGCACCCGTTCGTGCGCGCGCTGCTGGCCGAGCTTCGCGAGCCGCTGGCGAGCTCGACCTTGATCCCGCAGGGCGAGTCCGCCGCGCTGCCGGATGCGGCGGCCGTGCGCGCGCGCTATGAGCGCGTGCTCGACGCCGTCGTCGATGCCGGAACTGCGCCGTCGGTGCTGACGACAGTGATCGACCTCACGGTGACGCCACCGGCCATCGTCCGCCAGGGCGCGGGCGACCCGGTGGCGCTGGGACTCGTCGCGGCAGGCACGACCGAACTCGGGTAAAATGACGGCCGATGGACCTTTCGCTCGAGCGGATCGCGCTGGCGGCGGTGCCCGTGATACTCGCGATCACGCTTCACGAAGCGTCCCACGGCTATGTCGCCAAGCTGTTCGGCGACCGCACGGCCGAGATGCTCGGCCGTGTCACGCTGAATCCGCTGAAGCACATCGACCCTGTCGGCACGTTGCTGGTGCCGGGCATCCTGCTCCTGATGTCGCGGGCGCTGGGCGGCGGATTCGTGTTCGGCTGGGCCAAGCCGGTGCCGGTCAATTTCGGCAACCTGCGCAACCCCAAGCGCGACATGTTCTGGGTCGCCGCGGCGGGGCCCGCCAGCAATTTCGTGATGGCGCTCGGATGGGTCGGGCTCGCGGTTGCGGCAGGTCCGGGCGGCGCATGGGCCAGTGACGGCCTCGCTTTCATGGCACGCGCGGGCGTGCAGATCAACCTCGTATTGATGGCGCTGAACCTCTTGCCGATTCCACCTCTCGACGGCGGCCGCATCGCCGTTTCGCTGCTGCCCGGACGCGCGTCCTACGCGCTGTCGCGGGTCGAGCCGTACGGCTTTTTCATCATCCTCGCGCTGCTGGCGACGGGGCTGCTCGGCACGCTGATGCAACCGCTGCTCGTGCTCGCGCAGTTCGCGATCAACGCCCTCGTCGGCGTTTTCGTGGGATAGCGCGCGCCACGCAACGCATGTTCGCCGATCGCGTATTGTCGGGAATGCGCCCGACGGGCCGGATGCACATCGGTCACTATCACGGCGCGCTGAAAAACTGGATCCGTCTGCAGGAGGAGTACCCGTGCCTGTTCTTCGCCGCCGACTGGCATGCGCTGACGACGCACTACGAATCCACCGAGGCGATCAAGGACACGGTGTGGGAGATGTTCGTCGACTGGCTCGCCGCGGGCATCGACCCCACGCGCTGCACGATCTTCATCCAGTCGCGGGTGCAGGAGCACGCGGAGCTCGCGCTGCTGCTCGGCATGATCACCCCGGTGGGCTGGCTCGAGCGCGTGCCGACGTACAAGGACCAGCAGCAGCAGCTCGCCGAGCGCGACCTCGCGACCTTCGGCTTCCTCGGCTATCCGCTGATGCAGGCGGCGGACATCCTGATCTACCGCGCCAACATGGTGCCGGTGGGCGAAGACCAGGTATCGCATCTCGAGTTCGCGCGCGAGGCGGCGCGGCGCTTCAACTTCATGTACGGTCGCGAAGCCGACTTCGAGGAGCACGCCAAGGCCGCGATCAGGAAGCTCGGCGCGAAGAAGGCCAAGCGCTACCAGATGCTGCGCACCGCGTTCCAGGAGCAGGGCGACGAGAAGGCGCTGGCCGAGGCGCGGGAGCTGCTCGAGGACACCCAGAACCTGTCACTCGGCGATTCCGAGCGCCTGTTCGGCTACCTCGAAGGCTCGCGCCGCGTGATCCTGCCGGAGCCGCAACCGCTGCTGACCGCGACGCCGCGCGTGCCGGGACTCGACGGCCGCAAGATGTCGAAATCGTACGGCAACGCGATCCTGCTGCGCGAGGAGCCGGCCGAGGTGACGCAGAAGATCCGCACGATGCAGACCGATCCGGCGCGTGTGCGGCGCAGCGATCCCGGCAATCCCGAGAAGTGTCCGGTGTGGCCGCTGCACCAGATCTATTCCGACAAGGCGACCCAGGACTGGGTGGTCAAGGGCTGCACCACGGCGGGCATCGGCTGCCTCGAATGCAAGCAGCCGGTGATCGATGCCATCATCGCCGAGCAGGGCCCGATGCGCGAGCGTGCGCAGAAGTACCTCGACGACCCGCAGCTCGTGCGCAACATCGTCGCCGACGGCTGCGAGCGCGCGAAGAAGCTCGCCGAGGAGACGATGGGCGACGTGCGCGAAGCGATGGGTCTCGACTATGACTAGCGACACCGCGCTCGATCTCGAGCATCCGTCGGCGGAGCCGAGGCCCTTGGCGCGCGTCTATGGCGAGCCGTACAACGACCTGCCGCAGGACCTGTACATACCGCCGGAAGCGCTCGAGATCTTCCTCGAGACGTTCGAGGGTCCGCTCGACCTGCTGCTCTACCTGATCCGCCGCCAGAACATCAACGTGCTCGACATCCCGATGGCGGAGCTGACGCGCCAGTACCTCGGCTACGTCGAGATGATGCGGCGCACGCAGCTCGAGCTCGCCGCCGAGTACCTGCTGATGGCGGCGGTGCTGATCGAGATCAAGTCGCGCCTCCTGCTGCCGCGCCCGCCGGCGCCCGCCGGCGCGGAGCCCGAGGATCCGCGCGCCGAGCTGGTGCGGCGCCTGCTCGAGTACGAACAGATGAAGGCAGCAGGGCAGGCGATCGACGCGCTGCCGCTCGCCGAGCGCGACTTCGCCACCGCGCGCGTGTGGTTCGAGCGCGTCGCCGTGGCGCGCCTGCCCGACGTCGCGCCGGAGGACCTGCGCGCGGCGTGGATCACGCTCGTGGCGCGTGCCAAGGCGTATCGGCACCACAAGGTCACGCGCGAAGAGCTGTCGGTGCGCGCCGAGATGAGCCGCGTGCTGAAGTCGCTGCCCGCCGGCCGCTTCGTCGAGTTCATCGACCTCTTCGCCGCGCATGCCGACATCGCGCACCTCGTGGTGACCTTTCTCGCGCTGCTCGAGCTCGCGCGCGAGCAGCTCATCGACATCGCACAGGCGCAGGCCTATGCGCCGATCTACGTCAACAGCCGCGGCGAGCGCGCCTTCGCGCTGGCCGGCGATTCCTGATGGCCGCCGACATGCACGCCGACACCGAACCTGCCGCCGACCTGGCCGAGATCAAGCGCGTGCTCGAAGGCGCGCTGCTCGTCGCCGGCGAGCCCGTCTCCGTCGCCCACCTCGCGCGCTTGTTCGAGCCGCCGATCGAGGCCGACACCGTGCGCAAGCTGCTGGACGACCTCAAGGCCGAATGGCAGGGTCGCCGCGTCGAGCTGGTGCAGGTGGCGAGCGGCTGGCGCTTCCAGGGCACGCCCGAGCTGCAACGCTACCTCGATCGCCTGACGCCCGAACGCCCGCCGCGCTATTCGCGCGCGGCGATGGAGACGCTGGCGATCATCGCCTATCGCCAGCCGGTGACCCGCGGCGACATCGAGTCCATTCGCGGCGTCGCCGTATCGACCAACATCGTGAAATCGCTGGAGGACCGGCAGTGGATCGAAGTCGTCGGTCATCGCGAAACCCCCGGTCACCCCGCGCTGTACGCCACCACCCGCATGTTCCTCGACGACCTCGGCCTCACGTCGCTGACGGAACTCCCACCCCTGGCCGACCTTGATTCATCCCACCTCCTGGAGATGCCCGATGCCCCAGCAAAGGCCGCCGAGACGGCACTCGCACTCGCGAGCCCGATTCTCGCCTCCGACGCAGCAGCCGAACCTGGCACTGCAGCGGATCGCGGAGAGCCTTCCGCCTCCGCGCCACAAACAGTCCACTGACGAGGTCTTCAACGAGCCGCAGCGCCTGCACAAGGTGCTGGCGTCGTGCGGCTTCGGCTCGCGCCGTGCGATGGAGGAGCTGATCCTCGCCGGACGCATCACCGTCAACCGCATGCCGGCCGAGATCGGGCAGAAGGTGGGACCCGGCGACGAGGTCCGCATCAACGGCGAGCCGGTGAAGATCCGCTTCGCCGAGCCGCCGCCGCGCGTGCTCATCTATCACAAGCCGCCGGGCGAGATCGTGTCGCGCGACGACCCCGAGGCACGCACCACCGTGTTCGAGGGGCTGCCGCCGATCGAAGGCGCGAAATGGATCGCCATCGGCCGCCTCGACTACAACACCGAAGGCCTGCTGCTGTTCACCAACTCGGGCGAGCTCGCCAATCGCCTGATGCATCCACGCTACGAGGTCGAGCGCGAGTACGCCGTGCGCATCATGGGGCGCCTCGACGAGGCGCAGATGCAGCAGCTGCTGACCGGCGTCGAGCTCGAGGACGGCATCGCCAAGTGCGACAAGGTCGAGGATGGCGGTGGCGAGGAAGAGGGCGCCAACCACTGGTACCACGTCGTGCTGAAGGAAGGCCGCAACCGCGAAGTGCGACGGCTGTTCGAGGCGATGGGCGTGGCGGTGAGCCGTCTCATCCGCACGCGCTATGGACGCGTCAGCATGCCGGCGGCGGTCAAGCGCGGCGATGTGCAGGAGCTGTCGCCGCCTGAAGTCAGTGCGCTGCTGGGCGTGGTCGGGCTGCGCGCGCCCGGCAAGCCGCAGGGCAAGGGCGCGCGTCCGCCGCAGGGCCCGCGCCAGCAGGGTCATGCGCAGGGTCCGCGAGCGCCCCAGGGCCAGGGCGGCCAACCACCGCAAGGCGGGCAAGGCGGTGCACGACCGCCGCGCCATGCGCGTGGCAAGGGCCAGGGTGGGCAGGGCGGCGGGCCACGCGGCAACCAGGGACCTGGTGCGCGGCCGCGGGATGGGCAGGGCAACATGCGCGGGCAGGGCCCGCGCGCAGACGGCAACGCGCCGCCGCGCCCGCACGGCAAGAATGGTCCGCGCGCGGGCGGCAATCCGTTCCGCCCGGGCAAGGCCAGAGGGCCAGGCACGCACGGCCAGGGCAGCTACGGTCAGGAGGCCAACGGCAATCGCCAGCCGCGTCTTACTTCGCATGGCCAGCCGCCGATGACGACGCATACGCAGCCACAGCTGACGATGCACGCGCACGGCTTCGGCCGCGGCAACGTCCCGGGCGCGCCTCGGCGCAACAAGGGCGGCGGCAACACGCCGCCGAAGCAGCGCTGGGAAGGCTTGCCGAAGGACGAGGACGAGCCGAAGTAGGCGGCGGCGGCTGGCGCGCCGTGCGCGCGCAGAAGCGCCTCAGCGCGGATCGAGGAACAGATCGGTGTGCAGCGTGGCACCCGGCACGACCGCGTAGCGCTCGAAGTCGGTGACGCCTTCCTCGCGCAGCACGGCCTCGTCGATATAGAAGCGGCCGGTGTGCGCACGTGCGTCGCGCGTCAGCACCGCATGTGCCGCGTCCGCCACGATTTCGGGCCGGCGGCACTGCGCAACATCGATTCCCGGCAGCATCGCCACGGCGGCGGTCGCGATCACCGTGCGCGGCCACAGCGCATTGACGCCGATGCCCGCGCTGCGCAGCTCCTCGGCCATGCCGAGCACGCACATGCTCATCCCGTACTTGGCGATCGTGTAGGCGACGTGCGGCGCGAACCATCGGGCGTGCATGTCGAGCGGCGGCGCGAGCGCCAGCATCTGCGGGTTGCGCCCGGCCCGGGCGCTTGCCACCAGATGCGGCAGGCAGCGCTGCGAGCACAGAAACGTCGCGCGCACGTTGACGCCGAGCATAAGGTCGACGCGCCTGAGCGGCGTGTCGGCAGTGCCCGTCAGGCTGATCGCGCTTGCATTGTTGACCAGGATGTCGATGCCGCCGAAACGCGCCACGCCCGCCGCGATCGCGGCATCGACCGCGGCTTCGTCGCGCACGTCGCAAGCCACGGCAAGCGCGTGACCACCGGCCGCCTCGATCGCCGCGGCTGCGGCGTGGATCGTGCCGGGAAGCCTGGGATTCGCGTCGACCGTCTTCGCCGCGACGACGATGTTGGCGCCGTCACGCGCGGCGCGCAGCGCGATGGCGAGGCCGATGCCACGCGAAGCGCCGGTGACGAACAGCGTGCGCCCGGCCAGCGTGCGCGCGGCGGTCACC
Source organism: uncultured Pseudomonadota bacterium (assembly GCA_963781395.1). GTDB lineage: Bacteria > Pseudomonadota > Gammaproteobacteria > Burkholderiales > Casimicrobiaceae > VBCG01. The sequence goes on along the minus strand of CAWAFO010000005.1, from coordinate 76,705 downwards.
GTGTCACCGCTCGAACGACGGCGGCCGCTTGGCGAGAAATGCGCTGACGCCTTCGACGAAGTCGGCACGCGCCGCGAGGCGGCCGAACGACAGCGCCTCGGCGTGCAGTTGCGCCGACAGCGAACGCTGCGGCGAGTCGCGCAGCAGCCGCCGCGTCGCGCGCACGGCCTCGCGGGGCGCGTCGCGCAGCGATGTCACGATGGCGTCGACCTCGGCGTCGAGCCGGTCCAGCGGCACCACGCGGTTGACGAGCCCGATGCGCAGCGCCGTGGCGGCGTCGAAGCGCGTGCCCAGCAGCAGGATCTCGGCGGCGCGCCGCGGTCCGACGATGCGCGGCAGCGACCACGTGCCGCCGCCATCCGGCGACAGCCCGATGTTGCGATAGCCCGCGGCGAAATACGCGTCGTCGGTGGCGACTGCGAGATCGCAGGCGGCAAGCAGCGACAGGCCGAATCCGGCCACCGCGCCCTGCACGCGGGCGACCAGCGGATGCGGCATCCGCGCGAGGTGCTCGATGGCGGCATGCACGCGATCGACGATGCGCGTGAACATTGCCTCGCGCTCGGCCGGCGCGCGTGCAAGCTCGCCTTCGAAGCTGCGGATATCGCCGCCGGCCATGAAATGACGGCCCTCGCCGCGCAGCACCACGACGCGAAGCGACGCATCGTCGGCAATTTCGCGCGTGACGTCGACCAGCGCGTCCATCATCGCGAAATCGAGCGCATTGAGCGCCTGCGGCCGCGACAGCGTCAACGTGGCTACGCCATCGGCACGCTGCACGTCGACCGTTGGCGAAGGCGAGGTCATCGTCAAAGTGTATCACCGGGTCAGCGCCGTTCGTGGGGCTCACGGGCCGTGTGCTGCGCCCCCGTCGGCCTCGGCCGGTCGGCGGAACGGGCTCGCGCGCTCGAGCTCGCCCTCGGTGTGCGCGACGTCGACGCGCTCCTGCGCGCAATACGCGGCGATCGCCTCGGCAAACGCCGGATCGGCGATCGCATGCGCCGAGTGCGTGACCACCGGCATCAAGCCGCGCGCAAGCTTGTGCACCCCCTGCGCGCCGCCTTCGAAGGCAGCGAGGCCGCGCTCGATGGCGAACTCGATCGCCTGGTAATAGCACGCCTCGAAGTGCATGCCCGGCACGTATTCGAGCGCACCCCAGTAGCGGCCCCACAGCGTCGTGCGCGAATGGACGTCGAATGCCGCGCACAGCGGCCGGCCGTCGCGGTGGCCGATCACCATCAACAGGTGGTCCGGCATCGTCGCCGCGAGGCGTGCGAAGAATGCGCGCGAAAGGTAAGGCGTCGAGCCGTGCGCGGCATAGGTATTGACGTAGCAGCGGTAGAAGAAATCCCAGTCCGCCTCGCGGATGTCCGTGCCGCAACGCCGCTCGAACGCCACGCCCGCGGCGTCGAGGCGACGCCGCTCCTGGCGGATCTTCTTGCGCTTGTCGTGGTTCAGCGCTGCGAGGTAGTCGGCGAAGTCGCGGTAACCCCGGTTCGCCCAGTGGAACTGCACGCCGCTGCGCGCGATCATCCCCGCGCGCGCGCTCGCGGCGGTGTCGGCGGCGGCGGTGAACAGCACATGCAGCGACGACAGCCCGCCGTCGCGCATCATGGCCAGCGCGCGCGCCAGCAGCGCGTCGCGCACGCCGTCTTCGGCGGCGAACAGGCGCGGTCCGCTCACCGGCGTGAACGGTATCGCGCACAGCAGCTTCGGGTAATAGCGGCGGCGATGCCGGCGATAGGCGTCGGCCCATGCCCAGTCGAACACGTATTCGCCGTAGGAATGCGCTTTCGCATACAGCGGCATCGCGCCGACGAGCCCGCCGTCGCGCCACGCCGTGAGGTAATGCGGCCGCCAGCCGGTCGCGGCGGAGGCCACGCCCGTGCCATGCAGCGCGGCGAGGAAGGCGTGCGACGCCAGCGGCGCGTCGCCGGCGAGGCGATCCCACGCCGAGGCGTCGATCGCGGTGACGTCGACGTCGTCGCGGATCGACACGGCCGAGGTTGGCGCAGCGCCGGCTTGCGCGGCGAAAGGGTGGGGCGGTGAGGTCATCGACGAAGACGTTCGCGCCAAGCATAACGCGGCGCCGCCGGACTCGCTCTGCTAACATTCACGTCATGCGGATCGCGGTCGCGCAACTCGATCAGGTGGTCGGCGATCTTGCCGGCAACGCGCGCCGCATCCTCGACGCCACGCGCGCCGCGCAACGCACCGGCGCGGCACTGGTCGTCACCCCCGAGCTCTCGCTCGCCGGCTATCCGCCCGAGGATCTCGTGCTGCGCCCCGCGTTCACCGATGCCTGCGCCGCCGAGCTCGCCAGCCTCGCCGCCGCCGTGCGCGACACCACGCTCCTCGTCGGCTTTCCCGAGCGGCGCGACGGCGTGCGCGCCAACGCGCTGGCGGTGGTGCGCGACGGGCGCGTCGTCGACGTCTACCGCAAGCACTGCCTGCCGAACTACACGGTGTTCGACGAGGACCGGTATTTCGAGCCCGGGAATACGCCGTGCGTATTCGAGGTCGGCGGCGTGCGCATCGGCGCGATCATCTGCGAGGACGTCTGGTTCCCCGGTCCTGCGCGCCAGACGCGCGATGCCGGCGCGGAGCTCATCGTGGTGGTCAACGGCTCGCCCTACGACACGCGGCAACAGGCGTTGCGTCTTGCGCAGTTGCGCGCCCGCGTCGCCGAAACCGGCGTGCCGTTTCTCTACGTCAACCGCGTCGGCGGCCAGGACGAGCTGGTGTTCGACGGCGCCTCGTTCGCCATGGCTGCCGACGGTGGCGTCGCGCAGCAGTTTCCGGCATGGCGCGAGACGCTCGCCGTCGCCGATTTCGAGGCCGGCGCGTGGAAGCCGGTGCGCGGCACGCTCGACGAGACGCTCGAGACGAACGTGTACGAGGCGCTGGTGATGGGCGTGCGCGACTACGTCGACAAGAACCGCTTTCCGGGCGTGCTGATCGGGCTCTCGGGCGGCATCGATTCGGCGCTGACGCTGGCGGTCGCCGTCGACGCGCTGGGCCGCGATCGCGTGCGTGCGCTGATGCTGCCCTCGCGCTACAACGCCGCCATCAGCCTCGAGGACGCACGGGAGATGGCGCATATCGTCGGCGTGCGCTACGACGAGATCCCGATCGAGGGACCGTTCGTGGCGTTCCTCGACGCGCTGTCGCGCGATTTCGCCGGGTTGCCGGTCGACGCCGCGGAGGAGAACATCCAGGCGCGCATCCGCGGCACGCTGATGATGGCGTTGTCGAACAAGCACGGCTCGATCGTGCTCACCACCGGCAACAAATCCGAGATGGCCGTCGGCTACGCGACGCTCTACGGCGACATGGCGGGCGGCTTCGCGGTGCTGAAGGACGTCGCCAAGACGCTGGTGTTCAGGCTCGCACGCCATCGCAACGCGCGGGGACGCGTGATCCCCGAGCGCATCATCACGCGGCCGCCCTCGGCCGAGCTGCGTGCCGACCAGACCGACCAGGACTCGCTGCCGTCGTACGACGTGCTCGACGCGATCCTCGAGGCGTACGTCGAGCACGACAGGAGTCCCGCCGAAATCGTGGCCGCGGGCTATGCGGTGCACGACGTGGCCAAGGTGGTGCGGCTGATCAAGATCAACGAGTACAAGCGCCGCCAGGCGGCGGTGGGCATCCGCATCACGCCACGCGGGTTCGGCAAGGATTGGCGCTACCCGATCACCTCGGCGTGGGAGGAATGGCGCACCGTAGGGGGCAGCGCGTAGCGTCGATGTTGGTGTAAGCTCGCCTCGCCATGCCACGACGCGGATCACGGTGGATGCCATGAAGAAGATCGAAGCGGTAGTCAAGCCGTTCAAGCTCGACGAGGTGCGCGAAGCGCTCTCGGAACTCGGGGTCACCGGCCTCACGGTGACGGAGGTCAAGGGCTTCGGTCGCCAGAAGGGCCACACGGAGCTCTACCGCGGCGCCGAATACGTGGTCGACTTCCTGCCCAAAGTGAAGGTGGAGGTGATCCTGCAGGACGCGCTCGCCGACCGCGCGATCGAGGCGATCGTGAAGGCCGCGCGCACCGGCAAGATCGGAGACGGCAAGATCTTCGTCACCGCGGTCGAGCAGGTGGTGCGCATTCGCACCGGCGAGAGCGGCGAGTCGGCGATCTAGCGCGGGGGTTACCGCGACCGCGGCGCGCCCCGGGCGCTCCGCATGCAGCGCGCGGTGACGCGCTGCGCAGAACGGAGGTGGAGCATGTCGTTCGGCTCGGAGTTCCGTCAGTTCGCGTTGAAGGGCAATGTCGTCGATCTCGCCGTCGGCGTGATCATCGGCGCGGCGTTCGGCAAGATCGTCGACTCGCTGGTCAAGGATCTCATCATGCCGATCATCGGGCGAATGTTCGGCGGCCTCGATTTCTCGAACTACTTCATCATGCTCGCGGCGCCGCCGCCCGGCTACACGGGACCGATGACCTACGAGGCGCTGACCAAGGCCGGCGTGCCGGTCTTCGCCTACGGCAACTTCCTCACCGTCGTCCTCAACTTCGTGATCCTCGCGCTGGTGATCTTCCTGATGATCAGGAAGTTCAATGCGATGAAGAAGGAGCTCGATCCGCCGGCGGCGGCAGCGGCGGCGACGCCGGAAGACATCCTGCTGTTGCGCCAGATTCGCGATTCGCTGCAGAAGTGACGGACCCGCGCCCTGCGCGGCGCAACACCTTGGCCACGACGCGGCGGCAAGTCCCGACGCCGCGCGACACGCATGGGAGGAGTGGAAATGAAACGTTGCATCAAGCTTGCGGTGGCCGTCGCTGCCGCGATCGTCGCCGTCGTCGCGCAAGCCGACATCACGATCGGCGTCACGCTGTCGGCGACCGGGCCCGCGGCCTCGCTCGGCATTCCGGAACGCAACACCTTCGAGCTCCTGCCGCGGTCCATCGGCGGGCAGAAGGTCAACTGGGTGGTCCTCGATGACGGCTCCGACACCACCAAGGCAGTCACCAACACGCGCAAGCTGATCACCGAGGACAAGGCCGACGTGATCATCGGCTCGACCGTCACGCCCAATTCGCTGGCCATGGTCGACGTCGTGGCGGACGCGCAGGTGCCCATGATCTCGATGGCGGCGTCGGGCCGCATCGTCGATCCCGCCAATCCGCACACCCGGTGGGTGTTCAAGACACCGCAGAGCGACACGCTGATGGCCGACGCGATCGCCGTCAGCATGAAAGCCAACGGCGTGCGCACGATGGGCTACATCGGCTTCGCCGACGCCTACGGCGACAGCTGGCTCGCGGAAATGCGCAATTCGCTGAAGACCGCCGGCATCGAGATCGTCGCCACCGAGAAGTACAACCGCAACGACACCTCGGTGACCGGTCAGGTGCTGAAGCTCGTCGCCGCGCATCCCGACGCCATCCTGATCGGCGCGTCGGGGACGCCGGCGGCGACGCCGCAGAAGGAGCTCGTGGCCCGCGGCTACAAGGGCCGGATCTACCAGACGCATGGCGTCGCCAATGCCGATTTCCTGCGCGTCGTCGGCCAGGACGGCAACGGCACGCTGTTGCCGTCGGGCCCGATGCTGGTGTACGAGCAGCTGCCGGATTCGAACCCGCTGAAGAAAAGCGCGGCGGCGTACGTGACGCAATACGAGCAGCGCTTCGGCACGCGCTCGACCTTCGGCGGCCATGCCTGGGATGCCTGGCAGCTGCTCGACCAGGCCATTCCCAAGGCGCTCGCCAAGGCGCAGCCCGGGACTGCGGCGTTCCGCGGCGCGCTGCGTGACGCGCTCGAGACCGCCAATGTCGTGGGCGTGCACGGCGTGTTCGTCATGTCGCCGCACGATCACAACGGCCTCGACAACCGCGGCAGGGTGATGGTGAAAATCGAAAACGGCAAGTGGGTGCTGCAGAAGTAGCGCGCGCCAACTGGCTGCGGGCCGGCCGCGGCGTCGCCGCGCCGGCCCGCATCGTTTTGCCGCGGCATCGGCGACACGCCGCGACGGCGTGACGATGGACCTGTCGATCGCGGCGTTGCTGGCGCAGGACGGGATCACCAACGGCGCGATCTACGCGCTGCTGGCACTCGCGCTGGTGATGGTGTTCGCGGTCACCCGCGTCATCCTCGTGCCCGCCGGGGAATTCCTGACGATCGGCACGCTGACGCTCGCGGCGTTCGACCAGGGACGCGTGCCCGGCACCGTGCACCTCGTTGCCGGTGCCGCCGCGCTGGCCGGAGTGGTCGAGGCATGGCCGTGCATGCGCCAACGTGCATGGCTCAAGGCAGCGCGCGGTGTCGTGCTGTGGACCGGCTTGCCGCTCGCGCTCGCGGCACTCGCGTCCTGGATGGGCCCGCGGCATTTCCCGCTCGCCGCCGAGGTGGCGATGGCGCTCGTGCTGGCCGGGGTGCTCGGCCCGCTCAGCTGGAAGATCGTGTTCGAGCCGATCGCGGACGCGCCGGTGCTGGTGCTGCTGATCGTCGCCGTCGCCCTGCATTTCGTGCTGACGGGGCTTTCGCTCTATTTCTTCGGCGCCGAAGGCTCGCGCACACCGGCGTTTTCGGGCGCGTCGTTCGATCTTGGCGCGATGCAGGTCAGCGTGCAGAGCCTGCTGGTCGTGGTGACGAGTGCGCTCGCGATCGCGGCGCTCGCATTGTTCTTCGGCCGCACGCTGTTCGGCAAGGCATTGCACGCGACCGCCGTCAACCGCCTCGGTGCGCGCCTTTGCGGCATCTCGCCCGACTTCGCCGGCGCGCTGACATTCATGCTGGCGGCGCTGTTGTGCGCGTTCTGCGGCGTGCTGATCGGGCCGATCACGACCGTCTACTACGACTCGGGGTTCATCGTGTCGCTGAAGGGCTTCGTCGGCGCCATCATCGGCGGACTCGTCAGCTATCCGCTGGCGGCCGCGGGCGCGCTGTTCATCGGTCTCGTCGAGGCCTTCGCGTCGTTCTGGGCGAGCGCGTACAAGGAAGTGATCGTGTTCACGCTGATCATCCCGGTGCTCCTCTGGCGCAGCCTCGCCACCCACCACCACGAGGAGGACGAGTGAGCGCGCGGGGCGCAAGCCGAGACCCGCAGGGCCGGCCGCGCGCGACCGAAGGGCGGCCGACACGCGACCGGACATTCGATGCGACCACCCAACGAGGTCGCGAGTGAGCGCGCGGGGCGCAAGCCGAGACCCGCAGGGCCTTCACTTCGGACGCCCGCAGGCAGCGATCGCGGTGTTCGTCGCCGTGATCGCCGTGCTGCCACTGGCGGCGCCGCCGTTCTGGGTGACGCTCGCCAATTACATCGGTCTCTACACGATCGTCGCGCTCGGTCTCGTGCTGCTCACCGGCGTCGCCGGGCAGACGTCATTCGGACAGGCGGCCTTCGTGGGGCTCGGCGCGTACACCAGCGCATGGCTGACCACGGCACATGACGTGTCGCCGTGGATCGCGCTTGCCGCCGGCCTCGCGTTGACGTTCGTCGTCGCGCTGGCGCTCGGCTTCGTCACGCTGCGGATGCGCGGCCACTTCCTCCCGCTGGCGACGATCGCGTGGGGGATCAGCCTCTTCTTCCTGTTCGGCAACCTCGATTTCCTCGGCGGTCACACCGGCCTCGCCGGCATCCCGTCGCTGACGCTTGCCGGCATCGAGCTCAAGGACGAGCGGCGAATGTGCTGGCTGATCTGGATCGTCGTGCTCGCGGCGCTGTGGACGATGCGCAACCTGCTCGACTCGCGTCCGGGGCGCGCCATCCGCGCGCTGAAGGCACGGCTCGACATGGCCGAGGCGTTCGGCGTGGACGGCGCGCGGTTCAAGATCGTCATCTTCGTCTACGCCGCGCTGCTGGCGTGCATCTCGGGTTGGCTCTATGCGCACCTGCAGCGCTTCGTCAATCCCACGCCGTTCGGCATCAACCAGGGCATCGAATACCTGTTCATGGCGGTCGTCGGCGGTGCGGGCAGCGTGTTCGGCGCGGTGGTCGGCGCGACGATCATCACGCTCCTCAAGCAATACCTGCAGGATGCGCTGCCGGTGCTGCTCGGCACGTCCGGCAACTTCGAGATCGTGGTGTTCGGCGTGCTCATCATCGCCCTGCTGCAGCGCACGCGCGAGGGGCTGTGGCCCTGGGCGGAACGCCTGCTGCCGCGCGCACCGCCCAGACCTGTCGCCGCCGCGCCGCCGCTGGCGCGGCGCGCGCGGCCGGCGGCGAGCGCAGCTCTTCTCGACGTGCGCGCGGCGCGCAAGGTGTTCGGCGGTCTTACGGCGGTCAACGACCTCACGTTCACGCTCGCCTCCGGCGAGATCGTCGGCCTGATCGGTCCCAATGGCGCCGGCAAGAGCACGACGTTCGCGCTCCTGTCCGGTGCGCTCGCGCCGACCGCCGGCGACGTGCTGTTCCACGGCCACTCGATCGCCGGCGACGCGCCGTTCCGGATCGCCGCGCGCGGCATCGGCCGCACGTTCCAGCACGTGAAGCTCGTGTCCGGCATGAGCGTGCTCGACAACGTCGCGCTCGGTGCGCACCTGCGCGGTCACGCGGGTATCCTGCGCGCGGCGCTGCGCCTCGACCGGCGCGAAGAGCGTCGCATCCGCGCGGAAGCGGCGCGCGAGGCCGCCCGCTGCGGACTTGCCGATCACCTCCACGCGCCGGCACAGAATCTCGCGCTCGGCCAGCAGCGCATCGTCGAGATCGCGCGTGCGCTGGCTGCCGATCCCACGTTGCTGCTGCTCGACGAGCCGGCCGCCGGATTGCGCCACCAGGAGAAGGCCGCGCTGAGCGCGCTGTTGCGGACATTGCGCCAGGAAGGCATGACGATCCTGCTCGTCGAGCACGACATGGAGTTCGTGATGAGCCTCGCGGACCGCCTGATCGTGATGGACTTCGGCGAAAAGCTGGCCGAGGGCCCGCCGGCGGCGATCCAGAACGATCCTGCCGTACTCGAGGCGTACCTGGGTGGCGCGCCGGCATGAACGGCGTGCGTCCGTCGCGTGCACACGGCGCGCCTGCTGCAACCCGCGCACTGTCGGGTCCGCGATTGCATGCGGCGCCCGGCGACCGCTTGCGGCGATGAGCGCGCCGCTGCTCGACGTGGCGGGTCTTGGCGTCGCCTACGGCAATGTCGAGGCCGTACGCGACGTGTCCATCACCGCCGCGCCGGGCAGCATCGTCACCGTGATCGGCCCCAACGGCGCGGGCAAGACGACGCTGCTGGCGGCGCTGATGGGCGTGCTGCCGTCGCGCGGCACGATCCGCTACCTGGGGGGCGACATCGCGCCGTTGACGATCGAGGAGCGCGTCGCGCGCGGCATCGTGCTCGTGCCCGAGCGACGCGAGCTGTTCTCCACGATGAGCGTCGACGACCACCTGTCCCTCGGCGCATTCACGCGTCGCCGCGACAGCGGGGTGGCAGCGTCGCGCGCCGAGGTCTATCGGCGCTTTCCGCGACTCGCCGAGCGGCGCGGCCAGCCGGCGACGACGCTGTCCGGCGGCGAGCGCCAGATGCTGGCGCTCGGCCGCGGCCTGATGGCGCGGCCGCGCCTGCTCATGCTCGACGAACCGTCGCTCGGCCTCGCGCCGCGTGTGGTGCGGGACATCTTCACGATCATCGCCGGACTGCGCGAGACCGGGGTCACGATCCTCGTCGTCGAGCAGAATGCGCGCGCCGCGCTCGCGGTGGCCGACTACGGCTACGTGCTGGAGACCGGCAGCGTCGCGCTGGCCGGCGCGAGCGCGACACTCGCCGCCGATCAGCGCGTGGCGGCCACGTATCTGGGGGTCGCGGCGCGCGGGAGCGGGTAGAATGTTACATTGTCCGGCCGCTTGAATTCAGGGCCCCGGGCTTCATCTGGACAGGTGACATGAACGCCCGTACGCAGGCCGCATCGCACGCCACGCTGATTGCACAAGCGAGCAACCTGTTGCTCGCGCCCTCCGGCCTCACGCTCGACCAGTTGTCCGGGGTGATGCGCGACATCCACGCCCACGACGTCGATTTCGCCGACCTCTATTTCCAGCACTCGCAGTACGAGAGCTGGAGCCTCGAGGAGGGCATCGTCAAGTCCGGCGCGTTCAGCATCGACCGCGGGGTAGGCGTGCGCGCGGTCAGCGGCGACAAGCAGGCGTTCGCGTATTCCGACGACATTTCGCTCGCGGCACTGCGCACGGCGGCGCAGGCCGTGCGCGCCATCGGCCGCCAGGGACAGTCGGCGTCGGCGCCGCTTGCGCGTCACGGCGACGTGCGCGCGCTGTATACGGGCGTCGATCCACTGACGACGCTCGACGAGGCCGGCAAGGTCGCGATGGTGACGCGCCTCGAGCGCATCGCCCGCGCGCTCGATCCGCGGGTGACGCAGGTGATGGCGTCGATCACCGGCGAGCACGAAACCATCCTCATCGCGCGCAGCGACGGCGCGCTCGCCGCCGACGTGCGCCCGCTGGCGCGCATCTCGATCACCGTCATCGTCGAGGAAAACGGCCGTCGCGAGCAGGGCTACCACGGCGGCGGCGGGCGCTTCGGCTATGCCTATTTCACCGACGACATGCTCGAGTCGTATGCGCGCGCCGCGGTGGACCAGGCGGTTCTCAACCTGCGCGCCAAGGATGCTCCCGCCGGCGTGATGAGCGTCGTGCTCGGCCCGGGTTGGCCCGGCATCCTGCTGCACGAGGCGATCGGCCACGGCCTCGAGGGCGACTTCAACCGCAAGGAGACCAGCGCCTTCGCCGGGCGCATCGGCGAGCGCGTCGCCGCGCCGGGCATTACTGTCGTCGACGACGGCACGATGCTCGATCGCCGGGGCTCGCTCAACGTCGACGACGAAGGCAATGCCACGCAGCGCACGGTGCTGATCGAGGACGGCATCCTCAAGGGCTACATGCAGGACCGCATGAACAGCGGGTTGATGCGCACGGGCGCCACCGGCAACGGCCGCCGCGAGTCGTTCGCGCACCTGCCGATGCCGCGCATGACCAACACGGTGATGCTCAACGGCACGCACGATCCGGCGGAAATCCTGGCCTCGGTCGAGGACGGGCTGTATGCCGCGAGCTTCGGCGGCGGCCAGGTCGACATCACCAGCGGCAAGTTCGTGTTCTCGATGACGGAAGCCTGGAAAGTCGAGAACGGCAAGCTCGCCTACCCGGTGAAGGGCGCGACGCTGATCGGCAACGGTCCGGATGCGCTGACGCGGGTGGCGATGGTCGGCAACGATCTCGCCCTCGACGCCGGCATCGGCACCTGCGGCAAGGATGGCCAGTCGGTGCCGGTGGGAGTGGGCCAGCCGACGCTGCGCATCGACGGCCTGGTCGTCGGCGGCACCGGCTGAGCGCGGCGCGCCGCCGCCCGTTCCCGCCGCGTCACGACATGCAGGCGTCGATCCAGCACGGCGCGCTGCTCTACGCGCAGATGATGGGACAGGCGCTTGCGGTCTATGTCGTCTGCCTCGGACTCGAGCGCCTGTGGCCCGCGGAGCGCGGCCAGCGTCTCGCCGACTGGTGGTTCAACATCCGCTACCAGGCGTTCTCCTATTACTTCGTGCTGTTGTTCGTGTACCCGGTCGTCGCCGCGCTGACGATCGGCGCGCTCAAGTCGGCGCATCCCACGTGGTTCGGGCTCGTGCGCATCGACGGCCGCCTCGATGCCGCGCTGTCGCTGGTCGCGTTCTTCGTCATCTACGATTTCTTCTATTACTGGTTCCATCGCTGGCAGCACACGCTGCCGGTGCTGTGGGAGCAGCACAAGCTGCACCACACCGAGGAAGCGCTCAACGCCACGACGGCGATGCGGCACCACTGGCTGGAGGAGATGCTGCGCATCTTCTTCATCAGCGCGCCGATGGCGGTGCTGTTCGACCTCAACCCCGTCACGGCCGGCTGGCTCGGCACCGTGCTCGTGTACTGGCCGTACTTCATCCACGTCAACGTGCGGCTGCCCCTCGGCGGACTGACGCGCGTGATCGTCGGGCCGCAGGCGCACCGCATCCATCACTCGCTGGAGAGCGCTCACGTCGACCGCAACTTCGCCGCGGTCGTGCCGCTGTGGGACATCCTGTTCGGCACGTTCTGCGCGCCGCAGAAGGGCGAGTTCCCGCGCACCGGCCTGCGCTCCGGCGAGCGTGTGACCAGCCTGTGGCAGGCCAACCTGCTGCCGTTCACGGGCTGGCGACGCCTGTGGCGCGAACGGCGCGCCAAGCGCGGCGCCGTCAGTGCAGCGGACCGCTCGGCGGACTTTCGCTGACCGGCGGCGACGGCGACGCGTGGTGCACCACGAGCCGCCATCCCGACGGCGTGCGCAGGAACACGTTGGTGGCCACGGCGACGCCGCGCGGCGTGCCGTCGGCGAGGTGGATCTCCTCGACCACGCTGTGCATCGCCAGTCCCACGGTCTCGAGCGTCAGCGCGCTGTCGATGCGAAACGCGAGGCGCGTATCCGCGGCAAAGATCTGCTCCCATGCGCCGCGCACGGCGTCGTAGCCCACCAGACGCGGACCGCCCGGGTGCACGCAGATGATCTCCTCGTCGTCCGCCCACGTCGCCATCATGGCGTCGATGTCGGCGGCCTCGAATGCACGGTAGAACGCCTGCGCCACGTCGAGCGGCGTGGTGAATATCGGCACGTTGCGGCCTTTGGCCATGGATTGTCGCGTCAGCCCCCGGGCAGGACGCTTTGCGCAAGATTGTAGACGTGGTCCGACGCGAGGTCGCGCATGCAACGATGGTGGCCGAGCGGGCATTCGCGCTTGAAGCACGGGCTGCAGGCGATGTCGATGCGCGCCACGCGCGCCGCGTCGGAAAGCGGCGGCGTGTAGGTCGGCGAGGAGCTGCCGAAGATCGCCACCAGCGGCACACCCAGTGCGGCCGATGCATGCATCAGACCCGAGTCGTTGCTGACGACGATGGCGCCGGCCGACAGCAGGTCGATCGCCGTGCCGAGGTCGGTACGTCCGGCCAGGTCACGAATCTCGCGTGCCGAGTCGCCGGCCGCGCCGATCACCGCGCCCGTGCTCATCCGGTCGTTCGGTGATCCGACCAGCCAGACCTGCATGCCGCGCTCGAGGAAGCGCCGGGCGAGCGAAGCGAAATGCGTCGGCGGCCAGCGCTTCGACGGGCCGAACTCCGCACCGGGGCACAGGATCGCCGCCGGACGGCGCGTCGACAGGTGCATTGCACGCATCGCCGCCGCGCGGTTGGCGAGGTCCGGCACCAGCACCGGCGATGGCGGCAGCGGCATGAACGCGCCGCGGGCGGCGGCCAGCGCGGCGAAGCGCTGCACGAGGCGCGGCATCGCCTTGCGATCGAGGCGTCGCGCGTCGGTGAGCAGGCCGTAGCGCGATTCGCCGACGTAGCCGGTGCGCCGCGGAATGCGCGCCAGCCAGGGAATCAGCGCGGACTTCCAGGAATTGGGCAGCACGAACGCGCGCGAGTACTGCTCGGCGCGCAGCGTCGCCGCCAGCCCGCGGCGGGCGGCCAGTGCGAGCCGGCCGTGCTCGAACGGATTGTCGATGACGCGGCGGATGCCGCGCATGCGCGCGTACACCGGCGCGCACCACGGCGCGGCGAGCACGTCGACGATCGGATCGGCGTACGGCTCGCGCAGCAGCGCGATCAGGGGCTCCGACAGGATCGCGTCGCCGACCCAGGACGGCGCGACGACGAGGATGCGCTCGTTCAACGTGAGCGCGGCTCGCGCCGGATCAGTGCGCGCCGGGACGCGCGCCGCCCGCGAGCTCGTAGCGCGTGCCGCAATACGGGCACATGGCCGCGCCGGAATCGGCGACGTCGAGGAACACGCGCGGATGCGAGCTCCACAGCGGCATCGCCTTGTTCGGGCAGAACACCGGCAGGTCGGCAGGGTCGACGCGCACGACGTTGTCGGTGGCGGGATCGCTCATGCCGGCGTCAGCCATGCGGCCTTCGACGGGTTGCGGCCGTTGACGGTGTCGAAGAACAGCGCCTGCAGCCTGGCCGTGATCGGCCCGCGGTGTCCCGCGCCGATCGGCCGGTTGTCGAGCTCGCGGATTGGCGTCACTTCGGCCGCGGTGCCGGTGAAGAACGCCTCGTCACCGATGTAGAACTCGTCGCGCGTGATGCGCCGCTCGATCACCGGGATGCCCAGCTCCTTGGCGAACGTGAAGATCGTCATGCGCGTGATGCCGTTGAGCGCGCCACCCGACAGGTCGGGCGTGTGCAGCACGCCGTCGCGCACCAGGAACACGTTCTCGCCCGATCCCTGGCAGACATATCCCTGCGGATCGAGCATCATCGCCTCCTCGTAGCCGTCGATCGTCGCCTCCTGGTTGGCGAGGATCGACACCGCGTAGTTGCACACCGCCTTGGCGTTGCCCATCGTCGTGTTGGGATGGTGGTGGGTATAGGACGACGTGCGCACGCGTATGCCCTTCTCGATCGCCTCGGCGCCGAGGTACGCGCCCCACGGCCATGCCGCGATCGCCACCTTCACCGGGTTCGACTTGGCGGCCACGCCCATGGCGTTGGAGCCGTAGAACGCGAGCGGCCGCAGATAGCACGACTTGAGCGCGTTGTCGCGCACGCAGGCCTTCTGCGCGGCGTCGATCTCGTCCTTGGTGAAGGGGATCGGCATGCCGAAGATGCGCGCCGAGCGGAAGAAGCGATCGGTGTGGTCGCGCAGGCGGAAGATCGCCGGCCCGTTCGCCGTCTCGTAGCAGCGCACGCCTTCGAATACTCCCATGCCGTAGTGCAGCGTGTGGGTGAGCACGTGCGTGGTGGCGTCGCGCCACGGCACCATCTTGCCGTCATACCAGATCCAGCCATCGCGGTCGGCCATCGACATGGCAAGCCCGTCTCTCGAATGCGAAGGGGTGGATTTTAGCAGGTCGGCATGCCGCTCCGAGGCGTGGCGCCTGGCGTCGCGTGGCGTGCTCAGGCATCGCGCGCCGCGCCGAACACCTCCTGCCACAGCTGCAGCACCGCGGCGCGCCGCGCCGCGTGCGGTTCCGGGTCGACGCGCACTTCGGCGGCGCCGGCCATCCGCCGCGCGTGCTGGACGCGCCGGTATTCGCGATAGGCATCGGCCACCGTGGCAGCGTGCGCGGCGTCGATCAGGCCGAGCTCGGCCGCAAGCGCGAGCAGCGCGATGTTGCCCGCATTGCGCGTCAGCGCCATGTGGTCGTGACTCTCGCCCAGCACGAGGTCCTGCACGATGAACTCGATGTCCACCATGCCGCCGCGGTCGTGCTTGACGTCGAAGTTGTCGCTGCGGTTGGGATGGCCATCGTGCATCCGCTGGCGCATGGCGACGATGTCGCGCGCGAGCGTGGCGCGTTCGCGCGGCGTGCGCAGGATATCGATGCGCGTCGCTTCGAACGCCGCCCCGACGCCTGCGTCGCCGGCGACGAAGCGTGCGCGTGTCAGCGCCTGGTGCTCCCATGTCCACGCGCTTTCGCGCTGGTAGCGGCGAAACGCCGCCAGCGACGTGCAGGAGAGCCCGGCGGCACCGTCGGGTCGCAGCCGCAGGTCCGTCGCATAGAGCTCGCCGGCGGAGGTCACGCTGGTGAGCCACGTGTTGATGCGCTGCGCGAGCCGTGCGTACTGCGCCGCGCGCGCATCGGCATCGTCGCCGCTGGCGTCGTAGAGGAACACGATGTCGAGGTCGGATACGTAGCCGAGCTCCTTGCCGCCGAGCTTGCCGTAGGCGACGATCGCGAACGCGGGCGGCGGCGCCGCGGCGTCCGTCATCTGCCGCCAGCACCCGCGGAGCGCGGCGTCGAGCACGATATCGGCCAGCGCCGACAGGTGATCGGCAAGGCGCTCGATCGACAGCGCGCCGGCGAGGTCCTGGGCCAGCAGGCGAAATGTCTGCGCCTGCTTGAAGTGGCGCAGCGCGTCCATCTGCCATTCGACGTCGTCGGGATGCGCCGCCATCGACGCCGCGAGCTCGCGGCGCCATTCGTCCCAGTCGGGCGGCGCCAGCAGCGTGGACGCGTCGAGCAGCTCGTCGAGCAGCATCGGGTGGCGCGTCAGGTAATCGGCCGCCCATGGCGACGCGCCGACCAGCTGCGCGATGCGCGGCAGCAGCGGAGGATGCTCGATCAGCAGCGCGAGGTAGGCACTGCGCCGGCTGACCGCCTCGAGCAGCGTGACGAGGCGCAGCAGCGTCGCCTGCGCACCGGCGACGCCGGGTTGCGCCGCGGCCGCCGCAATCAGCGCGGGCATCAGCTTGTCGAAGCGCCGGCGCGAGGTCACGGGCAGTGATGCGTAGCGGTGGGCGGCGCGCGTCGCGGCGAGCGTGGCGACCAGCGCGTCGGGATCGGCGAAGCCGGCCGCGGCCAGCGGCGCGCGGTGCGTCTCCGGATGCGGCGCATCCCATACGCCGGCAAAGGGCGACGTCTCATCGGGCGCGGCGCCGCCGTCGCCAAAGATCGAGTCGAACCACGTGTCGACCTGCGCGCGATTGTCATCGAGCGCGGCACGCCAAGGCGCAACTGAGTCGAAGCCGCAGGCCGCAGCGAGCGCCTCGACCTCCGCCGGCTCGGCGGGCAGCCGCTGGGTCTGGCGGTCGTCGCGGTACTGCAGCCGGTGCTCGAGCCGGCGCAGGAACGCGTACGCGGCGCCGAGCGCCTCGACCGCGCCGGCGGGCATCAGCGCGCGCGACTCGATGGCGGCGAGCGCGGCGATGGTGCTGCGCAGGCGCAGCATCGGCTCGCGACCGCCGCGCACGAGTTGCAGCGCCTGCACGGTGAATTCGATCTCGCGAATGCCGCCGCGGCCGAGCTTGATGTCGTCACCGTGACTCGCGCGGCGCGCCTGCTCGCGGATCTGGCGATGCACATCGCGCAGGCCGTCGTAGGCGTCGAAGTCGAGATACTTGCGATACACGAACGGCACGATCATGGCTTCGAGCTCGTCGCGCGCCGCGCCGGTTACCGGGCGCGCCTTGAGCCACGCGTAGCGTTCCCACGTGCGGCCCTGCGTCACCAGGTACTGCTCGAGCCCGGCGAACGGCAGCGTCAGCGGCCCGCTGTCGCCGTAGGGACGCAGTCGCATGTCGACGCGGAACACGAAGCCGTCGACGGTGGCATCCGACAACGCATTGATGACGCGCCGGCCGAGGCGGTCGAAGAACTCGCGGTTGGCGATCGGCCTCGCGCCGTCGGTGTCGCCTTCGTGCGGATAGACGAACACGAGATCGATGTCCGAAGACACGTTGAGCTCGCCCCCACCGAGCTTGCCGAGGGCGAGGACGTTCATCGCCTGCGGTGCGCCGTCGGCGGCGGCGCGCGGCTCGCCGAAGGTCGCGGCGAGGTCGCGGTGATGCAGGCGCAGCGCGGCGGCGCTCGCGCCGTCCGCCAGGGCGGTCATCACCGTGAAGACTTCGGACAGCGGCGCGGCGCCGGTCAGGTCGCGCGCCAGCGTGTGCAACATCACGCGCTGGCGCAGGCGGCGCAGCGCTGCATGCAAGGCATTGGCATCGACCGCATCGACGAGCGGCTCGAGCGCCGCCAGCGCACGCGCGATGTCGAACGGCGCGTCGAGCGTGGCGGCGAGCTCGTCGCGCAATGCCGGCTGCGCGGCGATGAGGCGGGTGGCGTAGTGGCTGAAGCGAAGCGCGCGCTCGAGGTCCATGGCGGGATTGGGTGGCGAGGGCGCGCGGGGCATCCGCTACAATCCGTCGATCCTGTCGCCCATTATGCCCGTCACGCGCGCACCTGAACGCGCCCGCGCCGCGTCCGCCACGCGCGTTCGCCGGTTGGCCCGCGCCTGCGGCGCGCTCGTCGTGCTGGGATTCGCCGCGTTCTGCGTACTGCTGCTGTTGCTGCGCTACGTGGTGATGCCGCAGGTTCCGGCGCACCGCGACGCGATCGCCGGCTTCCTGTCGCACCGCATCGGCGCCCCGGTCACCATCGACGCCCTCGCCACCGCGTGGGACGGCTGGAACCCGAAACTCGTCATCGACGGCTTTCGCCTGCGCGACCCGCAGGGGACGCAATCGGTGCTGGAGTTGCCGCATGTCGAACTGGTCGCGGCCTGGACATCGCTCGCCGTGCTGCAGCTGCGACTCAAGGCGCTGGCGATCGAGCGGCCGATGCTCGCGATCGCGCGCGATGCCGACGGGGTCGTGCACGTCGCCGGCCTCGAGTTCGACCCGCGCGACCAGGGCGGCCGCTCGCCCTTCCTGGCGTGGCTGCTGCGCCAGCGCGAGATCAGCGTGCGCGACGCGGTGCTCGCGTGGACCGACGAGCTGCGTGCGGCGCCGACCGTCACGCTGACCCAGGTCGACGTGAAGCTGGAGAACGAGCTCGGCCACCACCGCTTCGGCGCCACCGGCGTGCCGCCTGCGGCGCTGGCATCGCCTTTCGACGTGCGCGGCGACCTGACCGGCATCGGCGCGGGCACCTGGCAGAAGGCGAAGGGCAGGCTCTACCTGCGCCTCGACTATGCCGACGTCGCCGCATGGCGCACGTGGGTGCCGCTGCCGCTGCCGATCGATTCGGGAACCGGCGCGCTGCGACTGTGGTTCGACGTGGCCGACATGGCGGTCACCGCCGTCGTCGCCGACGCCGAGCTCGCCGACGTGCGCGTGGCGATCGAATCCTCGCTGCCGCCGCTCGAGCTGCAGCACATCGTGGGTCGGCTGCAGTGGCAGCGGAGGGGCACGCGCAGCGTCGTCAGCGGGCATGACGTGTCGTTCACCACGAAGTCGGGCGACGTGCATGCGCTCACCGACTTCGGCGTCGACGTCGACGCTGCCGCCGGCGGAGCCGGTGCGCATGGCACGCTGACGTTCGCGCGCGCCGACCTCGCGCCGCTCGCCGCGGTGGCGGCGCAGCTGCCGCTGCCTGCGGCATGGCGCGAGGAGCTGGCGACGCGCTCGCCGCATGGAGCGATCACCGGGGGCCGCTTCACGTGGCAGGGGCCGGCCGACGACCCCGCGCACTGGACGGCGCACGGCACGCTGGTCGATGTGGGCGCGAGCGCGCGCGGCGCGTGGCCCGGCATCGCGCGCCTGTCCGGCACGTTCGACGGCGACGACGTCAAGGGTTCGGTCAAGCTCGCCACGCGCGCCGGCGCCGTGGAAGTCCCCGGCGAGCTGCGCGACGAGGTCAAGGTGGACCGCCTCGACGGCACACTGCGCTGGACGCACGAAGCCGGCGCGCTGCGCATCGACCTCGACGACGTCGCGTTCGCCAATGCCGATGCCGCCGGCGCGGTGTCGGGGTCCTGGCGCGCGTTGCCGCAGGGTCCGGGCCACGTCGAGCTGAACGCCCAGTTCACGCGCGGCAATATCGCGCGCATCGCCAACTACGTGCCCGTGGATTTCAACGCGCATGCGCGCGACTGGCTGCGACGCGCGCTGGTGAAGGGCGATGCCGGCAAGGGCCTGCTCGCGCTGAAGGGCAACCTCGCCGACTTTCCGTTCAGCGACGCTCATCCAGGGGTATTCACGATCGCCGCCGATGTCCACAAGGCGACGCTCGACTATGCCGACGGCTGGCCGCCGATCGACGGCATCGATGCAGTGATGAAGCTGGACCGCACGCACCTGCGGGTGGAGGCGGCGCACGGGAGCGTGCTCGACGCCGATATCGGCCACACGGTCGCCGATATCCCCGACCTCGCGGCGCCGGTGCTGAGCATCCAGGGCACCGCGAGCGGCGCCGCGCCGTCGTTTCTGCAGTTCGTGCGCGCAAGCCCCGTCGCCGACTGGACCGCGCACGTCGCCGATGGCGTACGTGGCAGCGGCGACGGCGTGCTGACGTTGAGCCTCGTGCTGCCGCTGACCGATCTGCCTTCGACGCGCGCCGACGGCACGTTTGCGCTGGCTGCGGGAAGTGTCGACTGGCCCGGCGCGCCTGCCTATCGTGACGTCAACGGCAAATTCGCGTTCACGCGTCAGGGCATCGCCGGCGGCGAGCTCAATGGCACCGCGCTCGGTGGCACCGCGCGCATCACGTTCGCGCCCGCCGACGATGGCTTCCACGTGCGCGGCAGCGGCACGGCGAACCTGGCGCAGGTGCGCGGCGTGTACCCGGTGCCATTCGCCGATCGGTTGAGTGGGACGAGCGACTGGGCGCTCGACGCGCAGCCGCGGGAGGAGGGCCTCGAGTGGACGCTGCGGTCGTCGCTGCAGGGCGCCACGGTCGACTTGCCCGCGCCATTCGCGAAGGCCGCGGCCGGCGCGATGCCGGTCTCGCTCACACGCCATGTCACGGGCACAGGGCACGACATGCTGACGCTGGATGCCGGCAGCAATGGCCGGTTGGTGCTGCGCCGCCGCATCGACGGCGACGAGCCGGTCGTCGAGCGCGCGCTGCTGGTGGCCGGCAGCGCCGTCGAGCAACCGGGCGACGCCGAGCGTCCCGGGCTTTGGATCCGCGCCGATCTCGCCAGCATCGACGTCGACGACTGGCTCGCGCTCGACGTGCCCGCGCCGGCAACGACGAGCGCCGCCAAGCCCGCGAGCGCCGGCATGAAGCTCATGGGGGTCGATGTTGCCGCCACCCGCATGACCGCGATGCGCCGGCGCTTTCGCGACCTCGCGGTCGGCGCGCGCCGCGAAGGTGACGACTGGCAGCTGACGCTCAGGGGCCGCGACATCGAAGGCACGGCCGCCTGGTACGTGGCGGCGCCCGGCACGCCGAACGGCCGCGCCGTGCTGCGCCTCGCCAGGCTCGCGTTGCCGCGCGAGGCGAATGACGCCCGCGGCGAAGCCGACCGGACCGAGCCCCCGCCGAAGCCGGACGCGCTCAACCGCTGGCCCGAGGTCGACGTCGACGCCGAGCATTTCGCGTCGCGCGGCCGCGAGCTCGGACGGCTGAAGATGCGCGCGAAGCCGAACGGCAGCGACTGGCTGATCGAGTCGCTGGCGCTCGCCAACGACGGCGGCACGATCGCGACGCACGGCGCTTGGCACGTCGGCGCGGACGGCGAGCGGACCGACCTCGAGGCGACGTTCGACGTGCGCGACGCCGGCACCTTCCTCGCGCGCTTCGGCTATCCCGACGAGATCCGCGGTGCGCCCACCAAGGGCACGGGCCGGTTCACCTGGCCCGGCGCGCCGAGCGACTTCGACTACCGCGCGCTCAACGGCAGTCTGACGATCGCCGCCGGACCGGGACAATTCCTCAAGATCGAGCCGGGCATCGGCAAGCTCCTCGGCGTACTGTCGCTGCAGGCGCTGCCGCGACGGATCACCCTCGATTTCCGCGACGTCTTCAGCGAGGGCTTCGCGTTCGACGAGGCCAAGGGCGAAGTGTCGATCGTCAACGGCGTGCTGCGCACCGACGCATTCAAGATCAACGGCACGTCGGCGCGCATCGACATCAAGGGCGACGCCGACATCGCACGCGAGACGCAGGCGCTCGACGTGCACGTGCAGCCGTCGCTCGCCACCGGCGTATCGGCCGGCGCCGCGGCACTGCTCATCGCCGCCAATCCGGTGATCGCCGCCGTGGTCGGTGCGGGAACGCTGCTCGCGCAGAAGGCGCTGAAGGATCCGATCGAGCAGATGTTCAGCTACGAATACCGTGTCACCGGATCATGGAGCGACCCGGTGGTGGCGCGCGTGGGTCGCGGCGATGCCAATGCGGCGGCCGCTGCGGTCGCGGGCGCCACGCCCGGCGCCGCGCCTGCGCCCGCCGCGAGTCCCGTGCCGGGCGCCGCGGCGCCGGCGCCTGCGCGCTCGCCGTAGGCGCGCGTGGCCCGCTGTCGGACCCGCCGCGCGCCGGTGTCGTGGGCTACGGCGATACCGACATCACCGCGAAATTCTGCTGCGATTGCTGCCAGATCAACACCGTGGTCTTGCCGGCCACCGGGAAGTCGGTGACGGTGACCTGCTTGGTGACGCCGCTCAGGAACTCGCCGGCCGGAACCGTGACGGTGAACGGTGTCGGCGAGCCTTGCGGCTGGCCGCCGACGAACAGCTGTGCCGTATGCGGCCCTGCGCCGAGCAGGTTGTAGTTCAGCAGGAATCCGAATCCGGTGTTGGTATTGCCCGCGCCGCAGGCACCGGCCGTATCGCCCCGGCTCGATCCGTAAGGTATCGACACCCCCGTGCCGCCATCGACGCCGACGCTGACTCCCGGTGTGCACGACCAGCCGGAAACGAGGCCGACGCCGCTCTGGAAGCTGCCCGCGGCGGGATTTTCCAGCAACGACGCCGATTCCGTGGCCGCGGGCACCGATCCGCTCTGGCCGGCGAAATTGGTCGGCGAGTTGACGACTTCAGTGCCGGTGCGGTTGATCGCATGCGTGCCGTCGCTCGGCAACGACGCGTACGTGACCGAATCGACGCTGGCGTAGTTGATCGTCGCCGCCGGCAGCAGCAGGAAGCCGTTCGGCACCACGTAATCGGGCGTCACGAGGCCGAGGCTGGCAAATCCCTGGGTGGCGATCAGGAAGTGGTGGTTGGCGGAGTCGCCCGGCAGGTCGGACGGGAACGTGAACGAGGTCTGCATGCTCGGCGTATACATCGACGCCGCCGTCTTCACGGTGATGGCGTGCCCCGTCAGGAATTCCTCGCCGGCGGCCGTCGTCGTGAACTCGATGTATTGCACCGTGCCGCTGGCATTCGAATAGACCTCGCTGATCTGCCAGAGGTGGAATGTGGCCATCGCGGAAAGGCTCCACAGCGAGGAGACCACGAGGCCGAGCGTGATGGACGCCAGCCGCAAGCGCAGTGTTGACATGGCGATTCCCTTTCAGGAGTTCGGCAAAACGGGGTCCACGGTTGGAACCCGCCACAACACTAACAGCGCGTCGGCGGGCGCTATTCCTGCGCGCGCCGCGCGCATCGAAGGGATGCACGCGGTCGCGACCGTCCGCCACGTCGCGGGCACGCGCGTGACACTACGAAGTCTTTGTCGCGCCGCGCAACAACACGAGCACCGCGCCGCCACCGCCCGCGTGCTGTGGCGCCTCCGCGTAGGCAAGCACGTCGTCCCAGTGCGCGAGCCAGCGGCGCACCTTGCCTTTCAGCACCGGCTCGCGACCGGGCGAGGTGAGTCCCTTGCCATGGATCACGCGCACGCAGCGCAGCCGGTGTCCCCGCGCGTCGACGAGAAAGTCCGCGAGCGCATCGTGCGCCTCGGTGGACGTGTGGCCGTGCAGGTCGATCTCCGCCTGCACCGACCAGTGGCCACGGCGCAGCTTCGTCAGCACGTCGTTGCCGATGCCCTTGCGCACGAAGGTCTGCTCGCTTTCAATTTCCTGACCGGCGTCCCATTGCGTCGGCGCGGGCTCGGCGCCGAATTTCGACGCCAGCAGGGCCTCGGCCTCGTCGGCGATGCGCTGCCGCGGCACCGGTGACGGCGCGACTCGCGCCAGTGCCGCGCGGCGCGGAGGCGGCAGCGGTGCGACGTCGGCGAATGCCGCGGCAATGTCGATGTCGCCGTCGGCATGCTTGCTCGCGGCCACGCGCCGTTTCGGCGGCGTGGACGCCGGGTCGGGATTGCGCACCGCGCGCGGCGCGGGTACGCCGCGCGGGAGCGTCGCCGCGGGCGCCTGATCGCGCCGCGATCCGGCCGCCGTCGCGCGCTTTGCCGCATCGGCGTCGAGCAGCGCCTTGAGGTCGGTGAGTTTCGCCATGGCCCGGTCGCGGTGCGCCGCGGCGTTTCAGGCCGATTCGAGAAACGCCTCGGCGTCGAGCGCCGCCATGCAGCCGGTGCCTGCCGACGTCACCGCTTGCCGGTAGACGTGGTCGGCGACGTCGCCGGCGGCGAACACGCCGGGCACGCTGGTGGCGGTGGCGTCGCCTTCGCTGCCGCTCTTCACCTTGATGTAGCCGTTGGCCATGGCAAGCTTGCCCTCGAAGATCTGGGTGTTGGGCGTGTGGCCGATCGCGATGAACACGCCGTGCACCGGCAGGTCCTGCGTGGCGCCGGACTGCACGTCGCGCAGCGTCGCGCCGGTCACGCCGGAGGCGTCGCCGAGCACCGCTTCCAGCGTGTGATTCCAGCGGATGCTGACGTTGCCGCCATCGCGCGTGCGCGCCACCAGGCGATCGACGAGGATCGCCTCGGCACGGAACCGGTCGCGGCGATGCACGACCGTCACCGACTTGGCGATGTTGGCGAGGTAGAGGGCTTCCTCGACCGCGGTGTTGCCGCCGCCGACGACGACCACGTCCTGGTTCTTGTAGAAGAAGCCGTCGCAGGTCGCGCAGGCCGACACGCCCTTGCCCATGTACGCCGTTTCCGACTCGAGGCCGAGATACTTCGCCGACGCGCCGGTGGCGATGATCAGCGCGTCGCAGGTGTAGCTGCCCGAATCGCCGTCGAGGCGGAAAGGCCGCGCGGTCAGGTCGGCGGTGTGGATGTGATCGAACACGATCTCGGTGTCGAACCGCTCGGCATGGCGCTGGAAGCGTGCCATCAGGTCGGGGCCCATCACGCCGTCGGCATCCGCGGGCCAGTTGTCGACATCCGTGGTCGTCATCAGCTGCCCGCCCTGCGCCAGACCGGTGACGAGCACCGGCTTGAGATTGGCACGTGCCGCGTATACTGCGGCGGAGTATCCCGCGGGGCCGGAACCAAGGATCAAAAGGCGTGCGTGCTTGAGGGACATGGGCTCGATCTATAGGCGAACGCGCCGCAATTCTAGCCCACGCACTTGCGCACCCCCCGGACCCGACATCGCCGATCAATACGCTCGCCCACGCTTGCCGCTTGACGTCCACGCGTTATAATGCGTCACGTGAAGTGAGCTTAACAGCATGCTGTTTTTAAACAGAAAATCAGGCCGTAACCGCGCCATCGCGGCGCCCCGGCCATGGTCGCCGCGCACGACGCGGCTGATGCACGAAGCGTGGTGGCTGCTGGTGGTCGCGATCATCGGCTATCTGGTGCTGATCCTCGCCACCTACGCGCGCAGCGATCCCGGCTTCTCGTACACCGGCACGTCGAGCGTCGTCGCCAACCGCGGCGGCCCGTTCGGCGCATGGCTCGCCGACCTCCTCCTCTATCTCTTCGGCTTGTCGGCCTGGTGGTGGGTGGTCGCCGGCATCGTCGCCATCGTCACGTCGTATCGGCAGATCGTCGATCCCGCGCGCGAGCGCGAGCATCCGTTCTTCTTCGTCGCGCTGGGTTTCGCGCTGGTGCTCCTCGCCAGCGCGGCCATCGAGGCGACACGCTTGTGGCGGATGCCCGCCGAGCTGCCCCTCGCGCCCGGCGGCGTGTTCGGCGACGTCATCGGGCGCGGCGCGGCACAGCTTCTCGGCTTCAACGGCGCCACGCTGCTGCTGATCGCGCTCTTTGCAGTGGGTTTCTCGCTGTTCACCGGCGTGTCCTGGCTGCGCGTCATGGAGCGCATCGGCGCCGGGCTCGAATCGCTGGTGGCCTGGATCCGTGCGAAGCGCGAGGAACGGGTCGACCGCAAGCTCGGCGCACTTGCGACCGCCGAGCGCGAGGCGATCGTCGAGCGCTCGCGCGACGAGGAGGTCGAGCGCGAGCCGGTCCTCGTCGTGCCGCCGGTGGCGGCGGTGCAGAAATCGGAGCGCGTGGTCAAGGAGAAGCAGCGGCCGCTGTTCACCGACATGCCCGATTCGCCGCTACCGCCGCTGTCGCTGCTGGAGGATGCGCCGCCGGCGTCGGAAAACGTCTCCGCCGAGACGCTCGAGTACACGTCGCGCCTCATCGAGCGCAAGCTCGCCGACTTCGGTGTCGCGGTCAAGGTGCTGGCGGCCTATCCGGGGCCGGTGATCACCCGCTACGAGATCGAGCCGGCCGTCGGCGTCAAGGGCGCGCAGATCGTCAACCTGGTCAAGGACCTCGCCCGCGCGCTGTCGGTGATCTCGATCCGCGTGGTCGAGACGATTCCCGGCAAGTCGTGCATGGCGCTGGAGCTGCCGAATGCGCGCCGCCAGATCGTCAAGCTGACGGAGATCCTGTCGTCGGCGGTCTATCACGAGGCGCACGGTCACCTGACGCTCGCGCTCGGCAAGGACATCGCCGGCAAACCGGTGATCGCCGACCTCGCGCGCATGCCGCACCTGCTGGTCGCCGGCACCACGGGCTCGGGCAAGTCGGTGGCGGTGAACGCGATGATCCTGTCGCTCATCTACAAGTCGGAACCGCGCGAGGTGCGGCTGATCCTGATCGATCCGAAGATGCTCGAGCTGTCGGTGTACGAAGGCATTCCGCACCTGCTGGCACCGGTGGTCACCGACATGAAGCTCGCGCCCAATGCGCTCAACTGGTGCGTCGGCGAGATGGAGCGGCGCTACAAGCTGATGAGCCAGCTCGGCGTGCGCAATGTCGCCGGCTACAACCAGAAAGTGGTGGACGGTCGCAAGGCCGGCAAGCCGCTGCTGAACCCGGCGCCGCTCGATCCGGCGGCACCCGATGCGCTCGACGAGATGCCGCTGATCGTCGTCGTCGTCGACGAGCTGGCCGACCTCATGATGGTGACCGGCAAGAAGATCGAGGAGCTGATCGCGCGCATCGCGCAAAAGGCGCGCGCCGCCGGCATTCATCTGATCCTCGCCACGCAGCGGCCGAGCGTGGACGTCATCACCGGCCTCATCAAGGCCAACATTCCGTCGCGCATCGCGTTCCAGGTGGCGAGCAAGGTCGATTCGCGCACGATCCTCGACCAGATGGGCGCGGAGGCGCTGCTCGGCCAGGGCGATATGCTCTACTTGCCGCCCGGCACCGGCTATCCGCAACGCGTGCATGGCGCGTTCGTCTCCGATGCCGAAGTGCATCGTGTCGTCGAATACCTGCGCGCGCAGGGCGAGCCGCAATACGTCGAGGCGATCCTCGCCGCCGCCGGCAGCAGCGAGGGCGACGACACGCCCGGCATCGACGGCGCCGGCGCGGAAGCCGACCCGATGTACGACCAGGCGGTGCAGGTGGTGCTGAAGACGCGCCGGCCGTCGATCTCGCTGGTGCAGCGTCATCTGCGCATCGGCTACAACCGCGCCGCACGCCTGATCGAGCAGATGGAGCGCGCTGGGCTGGTGTCGCCGATGCAGACCAACGGCAACCGCGAGGTGCTGGTGCCCGCCGGCAAGGCCGACGCATGACGCGCGCGTCGCTGGCGATGCTCGCGCTGTGCGTGGCGTGCGCCGCCCATGCGGGGCCGGTCGAATCGTATCGCGAGGGGCCGCAGTTCTGTCCGCGCGATCGTCCCGACAGCGCGCAGGAGTTGTCCGAGCGCGACGTCGACGCGCGCGCCATCGCGCTGCTCCCGGGTTTCTGCACGCCTTCGTATTTCGTCACCGGCTGCTATGCCCAGCCCGAGCTCGTGCGCGGCAGCTGGCGCGTCTACATCCGCCAGTACCGGCTGGTCGACGGCCAGCGCGATTTCGCCGGCCTCGACCACACGTACGTGATCCTCGATCGCGTAGGCAATTGCCTCGCCAACATCCCGGGCACGCCACTCGGCGCGTTGCATTGATGCGTGCGATGCTCGTCATGGCGCTTGCGCTGTGCACGTCGGTGGCCAATGCCGCCGGCATCGCCGAGCTGCAGGCGTTCGTCGGCGGCACGAAGGCCGCCACCGCGAGGTTTGCCCAGGAGACGCGCGACAAGGCGGGACGCCTCGTGCAGAAGTCCACCGGCACGTTCGCCTTCGCGCGCCCCGGCCGCTTTCGCTGGACCTACGACAAACCGCTCGACCAGCTGATCGTCGGCGACGGCGAGCGCGTCTGGGTCTTCGACCGCGATCTCAACCAGGTGATCGTGCGCAGGATGTCGCAGGCGCTGGGATCGACGCCGGCGGCTTTGCTGGCTGGCGATGACGCGCTGGAGAAGAATTTCACGCTGGTGGACGGTGGTGGCGCCGAGGATCTGGCGTGGGTCGATGCCACGCCACGCAACCCGGAGTCGGGCTTCACGGCGGTGCGGATCGGCTTTCGCGATCACCTGCCGCAGGCGATGGTGCTCACCGACGCGTTCGGCCAGACCACGCGCCTCACCTTCGGCCAGATTGAGCGCAATCCCAAGCTGGACCCCGGGCAGTTCCGCTTCGCCCCGCCCAAGGGCGCCGACGTGATCGGCGAACCGCACTGAGCCTCGATTGAGCATGGTGCTGCACGTTCGCGGCGCGGCGGTGAAGGACAACCGCCTCGTCTTCGACATCGACGGTGGACCTGCGCCACAACTCTGGTACGAAGTCGATGCGCCTTATGCCGGCTGGCTGCGCGGCGATCGCTACGACCCGGCGGTCGTCGCGCTGATTCCGTTCGCGATGAAGCACGGTGCGACGATCCGCGTCGACGGCGGCGTCACGGGAGCGCTGCTGCATGGCCTTCGCGCCGGTGTCGTGCCCATCCTCGCGCAACAGCTGCCAACGCTGCGCGGGACGACGATCGAGGCGCAGGTGCTCGACGACTGCGGCTGCGGGACGGTGGTCGTCACCGGTCTTTCGGGTGGCGTCGACAGCTACTCGACGATCGCCGTCCATCTCCACCATCCGGCCGCGGCGATGCGGATCTCGCACCTGAGCTTCCATGACGTCGGTTCGCACGGCCCTGCGGAGCCGGCGCGCGTGTTCGAGGCGCGCCTGCGGCGCGCGCGCGAGTCCGCACGCGTGCTCGGCTGTCCGCTGGTCGAAGTGCGGAGCAACCTCGCGCAGTTTCAGGCAACCCTTTACCAGCAGCATCACACGCTGTGGAACGCATCGGTCGCGATGGCGCTGCGCAACGGCGTGGGAACGTATCTGTACAGCTCGACCGTGCCGTATCGCGACGTCTCAGTGCGGCCGACCAAAGACATCGCGCTCGCCGACCCGATCGTCCTGGGGCTCATGTCCTGGAGCGGCGTGCGGTGCGTGTCGGCCAACGCCGAGTTGACGCGCCTTGCCAAGACCGAGCTCATTGCCGATGACCCGCTGGTGCAGGCGACGCTGGACGTCTGCGTCAAGCCGCTCGCCGACGGCCGCAACTGTTCGGTGTGCTGGAAGTGCTGTCGCGCGGAGCTGACGCTCGACCTGCTCGGCAAGCTGGACGCGTTCTCGCAGGTGTTCGATCTGGCCGCCTTTCGCCGCGTGCGCGCGCACTACGTCTCCCACATTCTTGCCGTGGACGATCCGCATGGGCCCGATCTCATGGCGCTCGCCAGGCAGCGCGGCCGGCCGATCGACACGCCTGGCCAGCGCATGCAGGGACTGGCCCGCAAATGGCTGTTGCGGATGGGCAACCACCTGCCGGCGGCGCTCGCCTGGCGACTCGACCGCTGGCTCACGCGATTCTGATCGGATTGGATTGCAGCACGCCTGCCGTCGTGCCTTGACCGCGCCCGAGCCGAAGCGCGATGGACGCCAGCCGCACGCCGTGGCGGACTCGTCAGGCGCGCTGCGCCGCCTCGAGCATTTCGCGCGTCGCGCGCAATCCCGATTCGAGCGCGCCCTGCATCCACGTATGCGTCAGCGACGCATGCTCGCCGGCGAAGTGGATGCGCCCCTCGGGCGCGATCAGGTACCGATAGAGCGATGTGTGCTGGCCGGCGTTGAACCACGCGAACGCGCCGCTCGCATAGGGATGGTTGTCCCAGCTCCAGCTCGCGGTGCGACGCACCGCACCCGGGCTGGCGAGCTGGGGATGCACGCGCGCCAGATGCTCGAGCACCGTCGCCGTGCGCGGCACGTGGGGCAGGCTCGCCAGCCGGCGCGCGGTCTGGCCCCAGGAATACGATGCGAGCAGCACACCGGGACCGCGCGACACGCGCGGATCCTGCGCCTCGGCGTTGTCGGACGGATAGTAGGCCGTGGCAAGCGGCAGGTCGGTGAACGTGCCGCCGCCGTAGATGCCGTCGTCGGTCTCCCAGAAGCGACGCGTTGCCAATGCCAGCACCTTGGTCGATGAGTCGTACGCGAGCTCGCGAATCGCGCGCCACTTCGCGCCCGAGAACTCCGGCTCCACGCGCAGCCTCGACAGCACCGGACAGGGCAGCGTGCACAGCAGAAAATCGCCTTCCACGCGACGCAGGTTGCCATTGATACGATAGATTGCGCCCGCGCGCCGGCCGTCCGCCGATTGCGTGAGGCGCACCACCTCGCAGCCGAGCCTGGGCTTCGACTTCAATTTTGCGGCGAACGCGCTCGCCAGCGTGTCGGTGCCGCCGACGATCTCGTCGAATCCCTGCGACCACACTTCCAGCATTTCCTCGCGCAGCGTCTCGGTGGCGCCCGTGGGCAGGATCGTTTCCGAGCCGCCGGTCACTGCCATGAACTCGATCGCCTCGTCGGACAGTCCCGCGGCCTCGCAAAGCTGCTGCAGCGTCTGCTGGTCGAATGCGCGCAGGCGCGGCGTGGTGATCTCCGGACTGACCAGCGACGCGCGGTCGGCAGCGTCCAGCGAGACGAGCGCCTTGCCGACCGACGCCGCCCACAAGTCGTCGGGGGTCTTGTCGCGCTCGTTCGGCGCGAGGGCGTAAAGGTGACCGACCGCGCTGACGTCGGCGATGCGATGGCGCTCGCCGCGGATGAAGTAATACGCCTTGGGATTGGACAGCACGAACTTGCGCAGCGTCAGCGCGAATTCGCTCACGTAGTGCCGCGTGAGCAGGTGCCGGGTTGGAATGCGCATCGCGCCGAATTCGCCATGGCGGCCGTCGGCGAAGCGCATCGTGCGCACGCGGCCGCCGACGTGGCGGGCATCGGCTTCGAGGATCGTCACGCGGTGGCCGCGCTTCTCGAGCTCGTAGGCCGACACGAGTCCCGCAAGACCGGCGCCGACGATCACGATGTCGAGGGGCGCCGCCGTCGCCGGCACCTGCGCCAGCGCGGGCAGGGCGCGCGCGGCCGCTGCGGCGCCGCTCATCGCCATCAGGCTGCGCAGGAACGCGCGGCGCGGGGGGAACCGCGGGGACGAATGCGATGGCATGGCGGACGTCTCCCTCGCGAAAGGTGGTCGCACGCCGCGGCGCCCCGGATGGCGCGCCCGCGGCGTCGCCGGGCTCGCGTTGCGCGCGCACTCTACCGCGCATAATGGCAGGCGGCAACGATGACAGACCTCTTCGCAACCGACCCCGGCGCCATGGTGCCGCTCGCCGAGCGCCTGCGGCCGCGCACGATCGACGACGTGATCGGCCAGCGCCACCTGCTCGCGCCCGGCAAGCCGCTGGCAGTGGCGTTCGCCGCGGGCAAGGCGCATTCGATGATCCTGTGGGGCCCGCCGGGTGTGGGCAAGACGACGCTTGCGCGGCTGATGGCGACGGCGTTCAACGCCGAGTTCATCGCGATCTCCGCCGTGCTCGCCGGCGTCAAGGACATCCGCGACGCGGTGGCACGCGCCGAGCTCACGCGTGCGCAATCCGGGCGCGCGACGATCCTGTTCGTCGACGAGGTGCATCGTTTCAACAAGGCCCAGCAGGATGCATTCCTGCCGTTCGTCGAGCAGGGATTGCTCACCTTCATCGGCGCGACCACGGAAAACCCCTCGTTCGAAGTGAACTCGGCGCTGCTGTCGCGCGCCGCCGTGTACGTGCTGGAACCGCTGTCCGTCGGCGAGCTCGCGCAGCTGCTCGATCGCGCGCTCGCCGCGGCGATGCCGGCGCGCTCGCTCGACACGGCCGCACGCGATGCGCTCGTCGGATACGCCGACGGCGACGGCCGGCGACTCATCAATCTCGTCGAGCAGCTGGCGGTGGCGGCCGAAGGCCAGGCGGTCGAGGCGATCGACGTCGCGTTCGTCGAGCAGACGATCGCGCGCAGCCTGCGCCGTTTCGACAAGGGCGGCGAGGCGTTCTACGACCAGATCTCCGCGCTGCACAAGTCGGTGCGCGGCTCCGACCCCGACGCCGCGCTGTACTGGCTGGTGCGGATGCTCGACGGTGGCGCCGATCCCCTGTACATGGCGCGGCGGATGGTGCGCATGGCGACCGAGGACGTCGGCCTCGCCGATCCGCGCGCGCTGCGCGTGGCGCTCGACGCGGCCGAGACCTATGAGCGGCTGGGTTCCCCCGAAGGCGAGCTCGCGCTCGCCGAGTGCGTCCTCTACCTCGCCATCGCGCCCAAGTCGAATGCCGTCTACACGGCGTACGGCGCGGCGCGCGCGTTCGTGCGCGACGATGGCTCGCGGCCGGTGCCGCTGCGGCTGCGCAATTCGCCGACGAAGCTGATGAAGGGGCTGGGCTACGGCGCGGGCTACCGTTACGCCCACGACGAGGACGACGCGTACGCGGCGGGCGAACGCTACCTGCCCGACGACATGCCCGATGTCTCGTTCTACACGCCGACCGAGCGCGGCCTCGAGGCGCGCATTCGCGACAGGCTCGACGAGCTGCGCGCGCGCGACGCCGCGACCGGCGGCCGTAAGCCGCGCCAATAGCGCGCCCGGCGCCGCCGCTGCGCGCGGCGCGGCGTCGTGCACGCGACGCAGCGCTCGGTTTGCTAAGATTCGCCGATGCTCGACATCAATCTCCTGCGCAATGACCTGCCGGCCGTCGCGGCGGGACTGGCGCGGCGTGGCGTCACGCTCGACACCGCCGCGTTCGAGGCGCTGGAGCGTGAGCGCAAGGACATCCAGACGCGCACCCAGGAACTGCAGAACCGGCGCAACGTCCTGAGCCGGGAAATCGGCGCGACGAAAGCCAAAGGCGGCGACGCGTCCGCGCTCCTCGCCGAAGTGGGCGGGCTGGGGGACGAGCTGCGCCGGCTCGAATCCGGGCTCGACGGCGTGCAGGCGAAGCTGCGCGACTTCCTGCTCGGCCTGCCCAACCTCGCGCACGCCGACACGCCTGACGGCAAGTCGGAGAAGGACAACGTCGAACTGCGCCGCGTCGGCACGCCGCGCACGTTCGACTTCCCGGTCAAGGACCATGCGGACCTCGGCGAGGCCCTCGGCCTGCTCGACTTCGCCACTGCCGCCAAGCTCGCCGGCGCGCGCTTCACGTTCCTGCGCGGCGACTTGGCAAGGCTGCACCGTGCGCTTGCGCAGTTCATGCTCGACGTGCACACGCGGGAGCACGGCTATGTCGAGTGCTACACGCCCTACATCGCCAACGCGGCCACGCTCACCGGCACCACGCAGCTGCCGAAGTTCGAGGCCGACATGTTTTCCGTGCAGAAGGGCGGCCAGGAAGGCGAAGGCGAGGCGCTGTACCTGATCTCGACGTCGGAGATCACGCTCACCAACTCCGTGCGCGACGAGATCCTGGCGGCGGCGGCGCTGCCGATCAAGCTCACCGCGCACACGCCGTGCTTCCGCTCCGAAGCTGGCAGCTACGGCAAGGACACCCGCGGCATGATCCGCCAGCACCAGTTCGACAAGGTCGAGCTGGTGCAGGTGGTGCACCCCGATCGCTCGTACGCCGCGCTCGACGAGCTGACCGGCCACGCCGAGACCATCCTGCAGCGCCTCGCGCTGCCGTATCGCGTCGTGGCGCTGTGCACGGCCGACATCGGCTTCGCCGCGGCGAAGACCTACGATCTCGAGGTGTGGCTGCCGGGGCAGGGCGCGTACCGCGAGATCTCGTCGTGCAGCAATTGCGAGGCGTTCCAGGCACGGCGGATGCAGGCGCGCTTTCGCAATGCGCAAGGCAAGCCCGAGCTGGTGCACACGCTGAACGGCTCGGGTCTCGCGGTGGGCCGCACGTTGGTGGCAGTCATGGAGAACTACCAGCGCGCCGATGGCGGGATCGACGTGCCGCCGGCGCTGGCGCCGTACATGGGCGGCGTGGAGGTGGTCGGCGCGTCACGCTGAAGCGGCGTCGCATGGCATCGCGTGAGCACCCGGCGCACCTGTGCGCGAAGGCCGGGCGGGGGAGGGGCCGATGGCGAACGTGCTGTGGATTGCCGTCGTCGATTCGGCGACACGCCCCGTGGCGCAGGCCCGCGTGGAAGTCACGGATGCGCGCGGCCATTCCATCGCCACGATTCTGGTGGACGGACGCTGGCAATCCGACGGTTTCGCCGGGGCGGTGACTATCCGCGCCGAGGCGCCCGGCTACTCGCCTGAAACGCTTGGCACGACGCCCCGTGGCGTCGTCACGAACGCGACGCTGGGATTGCGCCGGTCCGGGGAGGCGAGCTATCGCCGCGGTGACAGCCGGCTCGCGTTCAGGCCCCAACCCGGCACGTATCTGTTGAAGGCGCGGGGTTCCGACGCCGCCTCGCAATTCGCGCGCTTGTCGCGGGACCGAGGCGTTGCATGGCAGCCCGCCGCCCGGCGCGTGACCCGGGATCCGGATCGCGTGTATGCCGAAGTGTCCGCCGACGAGGCCGGTGCGCTGCGCCTCGCCGAGGCACTCCGCCAAGGTGGTCTCGACGTGCAGCTGATGCGTGTCATCCGCCATGGCGACGCTGCGGTGCTCGGGCTTGCCAACGAGCTCGTCGCGCGCTTCAGCGACGACGTCTCGCGCGCCGACGCCGATGCGCTGGCCGCAGGCGCGGGCATGACGATCGCGCGCGAGGTCCGGCATGCCGGCAATGCCTATCTGCTCGTGCTGCCCGGCGCGCCGACCTACGACGTTCTCGCCGCGGCCGATGCGCTCGCGGCGACCGGCCGCACGGTGTATGTCGAGCCGAATCTGACGATGATCGCCGAGCC
The DNA here is from genome assembly GCA_963781395.1 of uncultured Pseudomonadota bacterium. Taxonomy (GTDB): domain Bacteria; phylum Pseudomonadota; class Gammaproteobacteria; order Burkholderiales; family Casimicrobiaceae; genus VBCG01. The sequence goes on along the minus strand of CAWAFO010000005.1, from coordinate 42,285 downwards.
GGATCAGTACACACCGAACGATCCGCTGTGGGCGAACATGACGTATCTGCCGCTGGTGCATGCGGACGCGGCGTGGGAGCGCCTCGGCAACGTCGCCGCGAGCCTGCGTGGAGGATCACCGGCCATCACGATCGCCGTCATCGACGACGAGGGCGTCGCCCCGAACCATCCCGATCTGCTCGCGGTCCTGACCGACGGCGCGGTCAAGCTCCTCCAATCCGTGAACTTCGCGGCGTCGCCGATCGTTGCGCAGGACGTCGCGGGCCTCGCCGGCGATCACGGCACGCAATGCGCGGGCGCGGCCACCGCAGCGTTCGACGATGCGCGCGGCATTCCTGGCGTCGCCCCCAATTGCCACCTGCTCGGCGCGCGAATCGATCCCCATCCGGCCGACCTCCTGATGGCCGACATCTATCTGTGGGCGGCAGGCTTCGCCAACGGTGCGACGTACAGCGGGTTTCCGCCGACACCTCCGCAGCCGGCGGCGGATATCATTTCGAGCTCGTGGGGCGTGTCTGGCGACGCGCTGTCCAGCACGTTGCGCGACTGCTTCGACTACCTGACGACCTATGGGCGCGGCGGCAAGGGCTGCGTGCTGTGCTTCTCGATCGGCAACACCGGCTACCTCGACTTCAGCGTGTCAGGCCCGAAATTCCGCGCGTGGGCCGCCTACGAACGTACGCTCGGCGTCGGCGCGAGCGTCGGCGCCAGCCCGACCTCGCCGATCGTGAATTCGGTGTTCGCCGATCCGACGGGCCACACCGCGAGCGTTGCCGTCGCCACCGACACGCGCGCGCTGTACAGCCCCTACGGTTCGCTGGCGCTGCGCAAGCCCGATCTGGTGGCGCCGTCGAGTACTGCTTGGACGGTCGACATGTTCGGCGCGAGCGTCGAGGTCGACCGCGTGATGTCCGCCGTGCGCGCCGGCACCGGCACCACCAATGGTTGCGTGGCGCCGGCGATCTGCGACGACTACGCGCGTACGTTTGGCGGCACCAGCGCCGCCACGCCGATCGTCGCCGGCGCCGCTGCGCTCCTGCTGTCGGCGCGACCGCAGCTCAACTGGGTCGAAGTGCGCGAGATCCTGCGTCGCACGTGCGCGCGCATCGACAACGGCATCGGCAGCGGCGCCAACGCGAATGCCATCGGCCTGTGGCGCGACCTCGACGGCGATGGTGTGCCCGACTACAGCGCGTGGTATGGCGCCGGTCGCGTCGACGTCGACGCTGCGCTGGCAATGGCGCTCGATGCCTCCCAGCCGTTCGCCGACGTCTATGTGCGCGACAACCTTGGCGATGATGGCGCCGTGGCATCCACCGGCGACTGGTCCGAGAGCCCGGACATCTGGGTGCGGCAGGACGCGAGCGAGGTCGTTCCCTCCCTTCCATGGACCGATCCGCCGCCGCATCAGAACGTCCTGCGCGGCCAGGACAACGCGATCTTCTGCCGGGTGCGCAACCGGGGCACTGCCACTGCCCCAGCTGTCTACGTGCGCGTGCTGATCGCACACTGGGGCGGGCTCGAGTTCGCGTATCCGCGCGACTTCACGCCCTCGACGTTCGTCGGCACGCAGGCGCCGGCGCCGCTCGCACCGGGCAGTTATCTGATCGGCGAGGTGCGCGTCGACGACCTGGCTCCCAACAGCGACCGCATCGTCAAGATCGTGTGGCCGCAGGCGCTGATACCGCCGGCGTCGTTCGCGGTGGGCGCCACGCCGGTGGCATGGCATCCCTGCCTGTTGCTCGACGCGTCGCCGCATGACGGTCCGACGCCGATCGGCGGGCTCGCGGTGCCGGTGCAGGGCGACAACAACATCGCGCAGCGCAATATCCGGATCATCGACCCTGGGGCGCCCGAGGCCGAGCGTTTCGTCGGCATGATGATGGGATCGGCCGGCGACAGCGGCGTCGCCGCGCTGCGCATCGAAGCCACGCGCATGCAGGGGGATGTGCGGCTGCGCGTGCACGCCGCGGACGCCGCGGCCATGGACCGGCTGCGCGCGGCGGCCGTCGCCACCGTCGCGGCGCCCGCCCGCCTGCTGTCCGTGGTACACGACGGCCTCGACGCGCTGGAAATCGCCGGCCTGCGCGCGCCGCTCGAGATCCCGCTGCACCTCGCCGCCGGCCGCTTCGTGCCATTGCTGCTGGCCCTGGTCGGCGTCGGCGCTGGCGACGTCACCATCGCGCAGCGGCGCGGCGACGGCATGCTGTCCGCGGGCTACCGCATCCGGCGCCACCGCCCGCACTAGCGGCCTGACGTCGCCCCGCGGCGCTGCGGGCTCGTCAGCGCTTGTTGGCGACGAACATGTCGAGGATGGGATCGTTACGCCGGGACGTCGACACCTGTCGCGCCAGGGCGCTCGCGCGCACCAGCCGGTGCATGCCGACCGCGGGATCGTCGATGTACGAAACCAGCTTGGCCAGGTTCTTGTACAGCTGCGACTTCGGCATCGACGCCAATGTCGACTTGAACTCGTCGATCGCCGCCGGCGTTTTGTAATTCCAGAACGTCTGGTGCAGCGTGCACTGCGGCAGCTCGGCGTAGGTTCCCATGTACGCGGCGCCGATCCTCAGGTCCTTGACGTCGGCGTGGATCAATTCGTCTACTTCCGCAAGCAGGCCGTGAAACGCATCGAGCTGCGCGAAGCGAATGCTGTATTTCCACTTGACGATGATGTAGGCCATCTTCGATGGCGGCGGCGGCAGCGGCACCTCGATGCCCGAGTCCGAGCGCAGTTCGGTGCGCAGCACATCGACGCTCGGCGGTGCATGCGCACCACCGCGTGCGAGTTGGCTGACGAGATCCAGTTCGGTGCGTTGCTTCATGGCGTCCCCCTTGGGTTGTGCTGCGGATGCTGCCGGCGTCCCAACGTCATCGTCGCGGTGCGCGGCGGGTGACGATTCCCTTTGCTTGCAGGTCGCGGATCGCATTGCGGACCTCGCCGAGCGCCTGCGCGCGCGGAACTTGCGGCACCGTCGTCGCGGCGTACGCATCCACCAGCGCGCGCCCGCGGCGCCCGTCGCACAGCGCGAGCACGAGCCACGCCGCGGTGTTGAGCGTGTACAGCTTCGGCGCCGCCGGCGTGAACACGAAGCAGATGCCCATTTCAGGCACCGGTCGCGTCCGCAGGCCCCGTGTCTTCGCGTAACAGGCGTTCTGGGAGAACACGCAGGTCGACTCCCCGGTTCTGGGTGGTGCAGAAAGGATCCGGCGCGTCGAAGCGGCCGTGAAAGGCGTACGCCGTCGAGCGGCAGCCGCCGCGCGTATGGCTGCGCGCATTGCAGCCGTGGCAATGACTCTCGACCTTGCCCTCGCGCAGCGTGCGGTAGAGCGGCGAGTGGTGCCATGTGTCGAGGAATGGCATGTCGCGGATGTTGCCGTGGTTCACGTATTCGCGCAGGTACATGCAGCCGATCGAATCACCGAACGGCGATACCGCCGCGGCCTGCCAGCAACAGTTGCGATCCTTCGGATGCCACGATTGCATCACGCCGAGGCCGGCGGGAGGTTCGAGGCCGGCGATCGCGTCGTCCTGCTCCTGCGCCGACAGCGCGAGCTCGGTCCAGCGGCGCTTCGCGCGTCCCAGCGGGTAGAGCCGGAGTATCCCGGCGCGTGTCGCGCCGAGCGAGTGCGCGAGCTGCAGATAGGCATTGAGCTCGCGGACGTTGTGCCGGTTCATGATGATCAGCACATCCGTCTCGACGCCTGCGGCGACCAGGTGACGCACCGCCGTGCACGACTGCTCGAAGCTGCCGGCCACGCCCGACAGGCGCTCGTGGGTGGCCGCGCACGCGCCCATGATGTCGACATAAACCCGACCTACGCCATGCCGCCGCCACGCGCGCGCGACGGCGGCGGTCATCAGCGTGCCGTGCGTGCGTACCAGCGTCATCAGACGCCGGCCGCAATGCGCGAGGATGCGCTCGAAGTCCGGTCGCAGCTGCGGCTCGCCACCCTCGATGTAGATCTGGATGAAGTCGTTGGCGACGAGGTAGTCGATGAACGCCAGAACTTCGTCGGTCGTGAGCTCGCGCGGCGACGGCGTTGGCGTGCAATCGCCGTAGCAGTGCGCGCACGCGAGGTTGCACGTGTTGGTGATCGACAGCGTGATCTTCGGCGGCGTTTCGAACCTGGGCTGCATGCTCACGATCCTTTTGCGGAATCGAATGAAGCGTCTTGCCTCGTGCCGAACGTGCTGGACCGCTGTATGATACAGCGAACCGTGCGAGGGAAGTATGCGTTGCAACGCCTGCCAGAGCGACAACCCCTCGGGTGCCCGCTACTGCACGCACTGTGGCGCGGCATTGATGGCTGGCGATGCGGCGCCGGCACCCCGCGCTGCCGATCCAGCGCGGAGGCCAGTGCCCATCGCAGCGTCGCCGATGGGCGGCCTCGAGCGGCGTGCGGTCACCATCATGTTCTGCGACCTGGTGGGTTCCACCGCACTCTCAGGACGCCTCGACCCCGAAGACCTGGGTACCGTGCTGCTCGCGTACCGCGAGGTCGTCACCGACGCCGTGCGCAAGTTCGGTGGTTTCGTCGCACGCTACGTCGGCGACAGCCTGCTCGTCTATTTCGGCTATCCGCTTGCGCACGACGACGACGCGGTTCGCGCCGTGCAGGCGGCGATGCAGATTCGCGTCGACCTCGAGCACCTGAGTGCGCGCCTTTCCGGTCTCATCGGCGAATCGATGTCCGTGCATATCGGCATTCACACCGGCGAAGTGATCGCCGGTGAATTCGGCTCGGGCGCGCTGCGTGAGGAGGCGGCGGTCGTCGGCGAGACGCCGAACATCGCGGCGCGTTTGCAGTCGGCCGCGGGACCGGACGAAGTCGTCGTCAGCCTCGCCACATGGCGACTGGCGCAACATCGTTTCGAGTTCGAGGCGCTGCCGCAACTCCAGCTGAAGGGCGTCGTGCTGCCGCAATCCGCCTATCGCCTGGTCGCCGAACGCGCCGACGCAGGCGCCGCCGACCGTTGGGAACATGCCGGTGCCGGCGACATCCTCGGGCGCGAAGAGGAAATCGGCCTGCTCGCCAAGCGCTGGCTGCGCGTGGCCGACGGCGACGGCCAGGTGGCGCTGGTGAGCGGTGAGGCCGGCATCGGCAAGACGCGCCTGTTGCAGGCGCTCGTCGCGCGCATCGGCGGCGATGCAGGCGCGAGCGTCGCGTGCCAGTGCTCGCCCTATTTCACCAACACCGCATTCTTTCCGTTCGTCGACCTCGTGCGCCGGCAGCTCAAGCTCGGTGCGCAGCCGACGCAGGCCGACTTCGAGACGGCGCTCGCAGCAGCGCTCGAAACGCGCAAGGCCGCGGCACGCGATGCCGTGCCGCTCGTGTCGGCGATGTTGGCGGGTGCCGCGCCGCCCGATGCCGCAACCTCTGACCGCTCGCCGCAGGCGCAGCGCGACCAGTTCATGGAATGGCTCGTCGACTGGCTGGTGGGGACGGGACGTCCGCTGATCCTGGTCGTCGAGGACCTGCATTGGGCCGATGCGTCGACGCTCGACTTCCTGCGCCTGCTGGTCGACCAGATCGCGGCGTTGCCGGTGTTCCTGCTGCTGTCGTTCCGCTCGGAGTTCCGGCCACCGTGGCCGATACGCTCGAACATGTTCCATCTCACGCTCGGCCGCCTCGCGTCGGGTGATGTGCGCGCGATCGTCAGCCGCCTCACCGAAGGCCGGGCGCTGCCGCCGGCGATCCTCGCGCAAGTCGTCGAGAAGACCGACGGCGTGCCGCTGTTCGTCGAGGAGTTCACCAAGATGGTGATCGAGGCCGGGATGCTCGATACCGCCGCGACCGGCGCACTCGCCGCAGCGCGCACCGTCGACGTTCCGGACACCCTGCGGGGCTCGCTGCTGGCGCGTCTCGATCGCCAGGGCGACGCCAAGGTCGTGGCGCAGGTCGCCGCCGTGATCGACCGCGAAATATCATTCCGCCTGCTGGAGGCGGTGTGCGGCCTCGCCGACGATGCCCTCAAGCCGCGCCTTGCGCGCCTGGTCGACGCCGAGCTCCTGCTGCAGCGCGGCATGCCGCCGGAATCGCACTACACGTTCAAGCATTCTCTGATCCGCGATGCGGCGTATCAATCGCTGCTGAAATCGAGCCGCGCCGTCTATCACCGGCGAACCGCCGATGCGCTGCTGGCGCAATTTCCGGCGCTGGCCGACGGCCATCCGGAGTTCGTCGCCCACCACTTTTCGGAAGCGGGGGAGGGTGAGCAGGCGTTCGCGCACTGGCGTGCCGCCGGCATGCGCGCGCTCGAGGGCTCCGCCAACGTCGAGGCGTCCGCACATCTCGCACGCGCGCTGCGCGAGCTCGCCACGCTGGGCGAGTCGCCGGCCGCGGCCGGTCGCGAAGTCGAGCTGCAGATCGCCCTCGGCACCGCGCTGACGGCGACGCGCGGCTATGGCGCGAGCGAGGTCGAGGCGACCTATGCGCGGGCGTACGCGTTGTGCGAGACGCTCGGCGAATCGCAACAGCTGTTCGCCGCGCTGAGCGGCCTGCACACGTTCTATCAGGTGCGTGGTCCGCTCGCCAAGGCGCGTGACGTCGCGCTGCGCCTCGTGCGCCTCGCCGAGCGCAGCCGCGACGAATCGCAGCTCGCGCAGGCGCATCGACGCCACGGCTGGAGCCTGTTCTGCAGCGGGCACATGCGCGAAGGCAAGATCGAGCTCGACCGTGCGCTCGCTCTCTACGATGCCACGCGCTCGAACGCGCACGCCATCGTGTACGGGGCGCATCCGTGGATCGTCGGCTTCGTCAACTCGGCATGGCTGGAATGGGTCGTCGGCCATCCCGGCGTCGCGCTCGAGCGCAGCCACAAGGCGGTCGACCTCGCGCGCGCGCTCGGCCGGCCGCTGCCGCTCGCGTATGCGCTGTGCATGTCCGCAGCGATGCATCAATGCGACGGCGACCCGCAGCAGACGCTCGAGCTCGCCGCCGGCACGGTGGCGCTGGCGCGCGAGAACAGCATGCCGTACTGGGTCGCCTGGGGCTCCGTCCTGGAGGGCTGGGCGCTGGTGCAGGTCGGCCAGTTCGACACCGGCATGAAGACACTCGATTCGGGCCTGCACGCCTACCGCGAGACGGGTGCCGAGCTTTTCCGCGCCCATTCGCTGTGCCTCCTTGGCGAAGCCTGTCGTGCGCAAGGCCGCGTTGCCGATGCGCTCGAGCACTTGCAGGACGCGCTTGCCAGTGCCGAGCGCCAGGAAGTGCATTTCTACACGGCGGAAATTCATCGCCTGCGCGGCGACCTGCTGCTGGACGTTGGGCGCCCACAGGAAGAGGCGCTCGCGTGCTATCGCCAATCGATGTCGCTCGCCAACACCCAGGGCGCACTGGCATTCGAGTTGCGCGCGGCGGCAAGCCTGTCGGCGCTGCTGATGCGGATGGGCCAGCGCGACGAGGCGATGCGCATTGCCCGCGACCTCGGACAGCGCCTGCCGGGCGACCTCGCCTCCGCCGATGTGCGGCGTGTGGCCGAAATCGCCGCGGGGTCCGCGCGCTAGGCGCCGGCAAACTCGACTCAGCGCATGTTGCCCGTGTGCCCGAGCGAGTACCGTCCGGGTTGCGGCCACACGGCAAGTCCGTGCGGCTCCATGCCGACCTTGATCGTCTTCACCGCACCGGTGGCGGTGTCGAACACGTAGACCACGTCGTCGTAGCGTCCCGACAGCCAGAGCGTGCGGCCGTCGCCGCTGACGTTGCCCATGTCGGGGCTGCCGCCGCCGGGAATCGGCCAGTTGGCCTCGATGCGGTGGGTTGCGAAGTCGACCACCGACACGCTGCCGTGACCGTGCGTGTGGCCGTGCACCTCGTTCGAGCCGCGGTTGGCGACGTAGAGCTTGTGGCCGTCGCGGCTCGGGTAGAGCCCGTGCGTGCCTTTGCCGGTGGCGATGAACCCGGTTTCCCGGAACGTCGCGCCGTCGATGACGAACACGCCATCCGCGCGCATGTCGGCGACAAAGAACTCATGGCCGTCCGGCGAGATGCGGATGTCCTGCGGCATGCCGCCCTTCGACAGCTTGAGATAGCCCAGCACCTTGTGCTCGACCATGTCGATCTTGGCGAGGCCGCCGTCGAACTCGCAGGTGAAGATGGCGAAGCGGCCGTCGATCGAGAAGTCGGCGTGGTTGATGCCGCCGCACTGCGGCGTCGCCAGCGAGTACTGGAGCTGCATCGTGTGCGGATCGCGGAAGTCGAGGCGCTTGTGCGCTTCGGCGACGACGATCGCCGAGTGGCCGTCCGGCGTGAAATACATGTTGTAGGGATCGTCGACCGGCACGGGCTTGCCGGGCTTGCCGGTGGCGGGATCGATCGGCGTGAGGCTGCCGTCGGTGCGGTGCTCCGCATTGTTGGCGACCCACAGGGTCTTGAGGTCCCATGAGGGCACGACATGCTGCGGATTGATGCCGACCTTGAACTTGTCGACCACCTTCATCGTCGCCGGATCGATCACGTAGACGTCGTTGGAGCGCACGTTCGGCACATAGACGCGCGCCAGCGCGTTCGCCGTGGCGGGCGCGTAGCGGCCGGCAGCGGCCTCGCTGTAGAGATTCGACGCGTCGACCACCGGCGGCATGCCGGGCACGGTGGCGACCGCTGGGGATTGCGCTGCGGCGTGCGTCGCGGCGACGGCCAGGGCAGCGAATGCGGCCAGCGTGCGGGCCCCGGCAGCGGCCAGGTTCAGCGCCGCAGTTGCGGCAACGAGGAACTTCTTCACGACGATCCTTTGCGAAATGAAAAGAGCAGCAGACGAACGTTCAGCGATGCGCGACCGCTGCGCGAATGGCGGCGACCGTCGACGTCACGATCGCGTCGACGCCGAGCGCGCCGAGCTCGGCCGTGGCGCGCGCAGGGTTGCCGGCGACACCCGGCGCCGACGCCGGATTCACGGCGGAATGCAGGGCGTCGGCGCGCACCACCGACGGCGCCGCTGCCAGCGCGAGCGCGGTGTCGGCGAGGCCCGCGTGCGTGCCGATCTCGGCGGCGGTGTAGCCGCGCGCAGCCAGCGTCTTGTCGAAACCCGCCGACGATGCGCGGTAGTACTCGGGTATCGCGTGCACGCGCGCCGGCGACGCGGCCCACGCCTTGTCGAGGCGCGTGGCGACTCGCGCGAGGCTCGCCTGGTATCCGCCATGGTCGCCGAGGAACACGATGTCCCGGAAGCCGTGCTGGCGGAAGCTCGCGGCAATGCCCTCGAGCGTCGCTTCGAACGCGCGCTCGGGCACGCTGACCGTGCCGGGGTAGCGCATGTGGCCGCTTGGCGGCGACACCGCGCCTTCGGGCACATAGGTGACCACCGGAGCGACGACGGCGTTGCCGAGCGCCTCGGCGATGCGCGTCGCCAGCGCCTCCACGCGCGCATTGTGCTTGCCGAGCGTCATGTAGGGGCCGTTCTGCTCGGTGCCGCCGATGGGCACGATGACTGTCGTGGCGCCGTGCGCGATGCGCGCGGCCAGCTCCGGACTCGTCATCGCGTCGAGTGCCACGATGGTCGGTGGCGTGGTCGCTGCGATCGCCGCAGACGCGAAGCACGCCAGCGCGGCGAGCGCGAGTATCGAAAGGCGTGTGGCGTCGCGGAGCACGCCTGCATCTTAGGGCAGCGTGCGCCGCGCGCGCGCCGCGGGTTGACGAGTGCGCGCACCGTGACACGCGCCGGGGGGCCACGAAATAACCAATTAACTAATTGTTTCGTCATATGTCGCGCCTGCGCAGCGCCGCGCTCACGGATTGGCGAGTGTGCCGAGCAACGCCGCTCGCAGGCGCGGCGAATGCGGCGGCAGCGAGCGCGTCAGGATGTCGTAGTACGCGCGCACGCGCTGCACGAACGCCACGGGCATGCCGCCGCGCGCATAGCCGAGCTTTGCCGCGCTGTAATACTCGGGATCGGCGAGCAGCGGCAGCGCGCGCCGCACGTCGCTCCACAGGTCGGGACTGCCTTTCATCTTCTGCGCCAGGACGCGCGCGTCCTCGAGGTGGCCGAGGCCGATGTTGAACGCCGCCAGCATCATGAACGTGCGATCCGGCTCGGTGATCCGTGGCGGCAGCTTGTCGCGCAGGTCGCGCAGGTAATGCGCCGCGGCGAGAATGCTCGCCGCGGGGTCGAGGCGGTCGTCGAGGCCGAGCGTCTTCGCCGTGTCGCCGGTCATCTGCATGATGCCGCGCGCGCCGGTCTCGCTGGTCGCGCCCGGGTCCCACTGCGATTCCTGGTACGCGACCGCGGCCAGCAGCCGCCAGTCGATGCCGGTCTCGTCCTGCGCTTGCTGGAAGTGCCGGCGCAACGGCGGCAGCGTCGATTGCATCTTGTCGTGCAGCGCGCCGGCATCCGGCCGGGCCAGGGTTCGCACGGGCGCGAAGTAGCGATCGAGCAGCGCCGCCAGCGTGCCGTCGCGCTTCGCGCGGCCGATGAACGCGTCGAGCGCGTCGCGCAGCTGCGCCTGGCCCGCCGGCACCGCCCAGGCCAGCTCGCCCTTCGCGCCGGCGGAGAACGCGACGTCGAAGCCGAGATGCACGTTGCGCGCGAGGGCGACGTCCGCGGAGGTCACGATCGCGTAATCGATCGTGGCGTCGTCGACCTGCGCGATGAGGGCGTCGGCCGAGCCCGCGTCGACCGGCTTCCAGCGGATGCCGGGGTGCTCGCTGCGGATGCTGGCGAAGCCGCGGTCGATGCCCGTGTCGGGCAGGTAGGCGACTTCGGCGCCGTCCAGATCGCGCCACGACTTCGGCTGGAAGCCGTCGGTGTTGTAGACCAGCACAGGCTCGATCGACGTGATGCCGGTGGTCCACAACACGTCGCGATCGGGATCCGGCCGCGCCGGTGATTCGCGGCGCGGACTGCTCGTGCCGCCGTCGGGTCGATACAGGCCGCCCATGCCGACGCGGGCGTCGCCGCGCGCGACCTGGCGAATGAGGTCGGTGGCGGATTGCGCGGTGACGGCGACGAGATCGAGCTTGTTTTCGCGGGCGAATCGCGCAATCAGGTCATGCTCGAAGCCCTGCGGGGCATCCTGGGGTCCGATGAACCATGCAGCCGGCGCCGGCCGCACGATGACCACCAGCGCGTTGGCATTGCCCGCCGCGGTGCGCGGTGGTGGTGGTGGCGGCGCCTGCGGCTGGCAGGCGGTAAGGGCAAGGCTGAGGGCGAAGGTGGCCGCGAGCGCCGGCCACGGCATCGGCGGGCCGGTTTGCAACGGGAAAGGTCGGCGCGGTATTCGCTGTCGCACTCGAAAGCGGTGACACGGGAGCGTCTCGCATTATATCGACCACCCCCCACGCCCGGCGGAGGCCGTCCATCGGGGCTATAATGGCTCGGCATGCCAAGGCGTGCACCGAACAACGGCGGGTCGCCCCGCATTGGGAGGTCGTGAACCTGGTCAGGTCCGGAAGGAAGCAGCCACAGCGATCGAACCCAAGTGCCGGGGGAACGGCTCGCCACCCCTTCATCCGCGTGCGCCAATGGGCGCCGCGATGGCGGTCCCCGGTTGCAATGCCGGTCGTCCTGCCCGACATGAGGGTGACCGGCCTGCCGATCGATCACGTCGAGCCCCGATGAGCTACCAGGTACTTGCGCGCAAATGGCGCCCGAAGACGTTCGCCGAACTCTCCGGGCAGGAGCACGTCGTCAAGGCGCTCGCCAACGCGCTGGACAAGGGCCGCCTGCATCACGCGTACCTGCTCACCGGCACCCGCGGCGTGGGCAAGACGACGATCGCGCGCCTGATCGCCAAGAGCCTCAACTGTGTCAACGGCGTGACGTCGGCTCCCTGCGGCGTGTGCGATGCCTGCACCGCGATCGATGCCGGCCGCTTCGTCGACCTCCTCGAGCTCGACGCCGCGTCGAACACCGGCGTCGACAACATGCGGGAGATCCTCGACAACGCGCGCTACGCGCCGACGGTGGGCCGCTACAAGGTCTACCTGATCGACGAAGTGCACATGCTGTCGAAGGGCGCCTTCAACTCGATGCTGAAGACGCTGGAGGAGCCGCCCGAGCACGTCAAGTTCGTGCTGGCGACCACCGATCCGCAGAAAGTGCCGATCACCGTGCTGTCGCGCTGCCTGCAGTTCAACCTGAAGCCGCTGCCGGCGTCGAAGATCGAGGCGCGGCTCGCGCACATCCTCGATGCCGAAGGCATCGCCCACGACGCGCCGGCGCTGGCGCTCCTCGCGCGCGCCGCGCACGGTTCGCTGCGTGACGCGCTGTCGCTGCTCGACCAGGCCATCGCGTTCGGCGCCGGCGAAGTGCGGGACGAGGCCGTGCGCGCGATGCTCGGCAGCGTCGACCGCGATCACCTGTACCGGATCCTCGATGCCGTGCTCGCCGACGACGGCGCCGCGCTGCTGGCCGAGGCCGACGCGCTGGCCGAGCGCGGCCTTGCCGCGGGCGAGGCGCTCGAGGGGCTGGCGTCGCTGCTGCACCGGATCGCCGTCGCCCAGGTCGTGCCGGCCGCCGCCGACGCGTTCGACGATGCGGAGCGCGTGCGGGCATTCGCGTCGCGCATGAGTCCCGAGGCGACGCAACTCGCATGGCAGATCGCGATCCAGGGCCGCGACGATCTCGACCTCGCGCCCGAAACGGCAACCGGCTTCGCGATGACGCTGCTGCGGATGCTCGCGTTTGCGCCAGCGGCCGAAGACGCGCTGTCGTCAGGTGCGGGCGGTGGTTCAGCGCGTGCCGCGCCGAGTTCCGCGCGTGCCCCGGCCGGTGCGGGGACGCACGTGGCGAGGCCGCCGGCGGCGGTGGCATCCCCGGCGTCGCCTGCCGCGACGCCGGCGACAGCATCAGCCAGACCGCGGCCCTCGACGGCGCCCGCCGCAGCGATGGCATCCGACGCCTCCGCAGCGCCGCAACCGTCGACTGCACCCGCCCCCGCGGCTTCGACGCCATTGCCGGTCGCCGACGCCGAGCCCGCACGTCCGCTGCCGCAGACGGCAGAGCAGTGGCCGGCATTCGTCGCCGCGCTGCCGTTGACCGGTTTCGCCGCGCAGCTCGCGGCGCAATCCGAATGGCGCGGCGTCGACGGCAATACGCTCACGCTCGCGCTGCCCGTCGCGCACAAGCATCTTGCCGACAAGGCCTATGCCGACAAGCTGAAGGCCGCGCTGGAAAAGGCCTGCGGCCGGCGCCTGCTGCTCGCGTTCGAAGTCGGCGCCGCGGCGGAAGGCTCGCTCGCATCGCAGCGCGAACGCGAGCGCGAGGAGGCGCGCGTGCGCACCGAGGCCGCATTCAAGGACGAGCCGTTCGTGCGCGATGTGGTGTCGCGCTTCGGCGCGACGATCAAGAGCGATACCATCAAGCGCATCCCCTGAACCGACTTACAGAATTTGCCGGCGCCAAGGCGCCGTCGCGAGGCCCACGACGATGATGAAGAACCAGATTGCCGGCCTGATGAAGCAGGCGCAGCAGATGCAGGACAACCTGAAGCGCGCGCAGGAGGAGCTCGCGAGCATCGAGGTGGAGGGTCAATCGGGCGCCGGGCTGGTCAAGGTGACGATGACATGCCGCCACGACGTGCGGCGGGTGGCAATCGATCCGTCGCTGCTCGGCGAGGACAAGGACATGCTCGAGGACCTCGTGGCTGCCGCGTTCAACGACGCGGTGCGGCGCGTCGAAGCGACCACGCAGGAGAAGATGGGCGGACTCACCGCCGGCATGCCGATGCCGCCGGGGTTCAAGCTGCCGTTCTGACCTTGACGAGCGAACGACCGCAGGCCAAGGCGCCGCCCGCCGCCGAGTCGCTGTCGAGCCTCGACGAGCTCGCGGCGGCGCTGCGCTGCCTGCCCGGCGTCGGACCGAAAGCTGCGCAGCGCATGGCACTGCACCTCCTGCAGCACGACCGCGACGGTGCCAAGCGCCTCTCGCTCGCGCTGGCGCAGGCGGGCGACGCCGTGCGCCACTGCGAGCGCTGCAACACGTTCACCGAGGACCGGCTGTGCAACCTGTGCCGCTCGGCGAAGCGTGACGAGGCTCTTTTGTGCGTGGTCGAGACGCCGGCCGATCTGCTGATGGTCGAGCAGACGCACGCCTACGGTGGTCTCTACTTCGTGCTGATGGGAAGGCTGTCGCCGCTCGACGGCATCGGCCCGCGCGAAATCCGCCTCGATCGTCTGCTGAAGCGCGCCACCGACGGCGTGGTGCGCGAAGTCGTGCTGGCCACCAATTTCACCAACGAAGGCGAAGCCACCGCGCATTACGTCGGCGAAATGCTGCGCGCGCGCGGCCTCGCGGTGACGCGCCTCGCGCGCGGCGTGCCGGTCGGCGGCGAGCTCGAATACGTCGACAGCGGCACGCTCGCGCAGGCGTTGCGCGAACGCCGGCCACTTTCCTGACGCCGCAGGGCGGAGTACCCTCGATGGACGGGGCCGCGATCGGCAGTCCCGCGAGCGGCGGACCGCGCGTGCGAGGCGGCCCGCGAAGGAGGGGACATGGTCGTCAGCGAGATCCTGCGCATCAAGGGCAGTACGTCGTTATTCACCACAGGGCCTGCGGGCGCGGCGCTCGAAGCGGTGCGGGTGATGGCGCAGCACGACATCGGCTCGCTGGTGGTGATGGACCACGGGCAGCTGATCGGCATGCTGACGTTCCGCGAGGTGCTCGACGCGATGGCCAAGCGCGACGGCCGGCTCGACGGCGTCGCGGTGAGCGACATCTATGAGCGCGAACCGCTGACGGCGGCACCCGGCCTCGACGTGATGGAGCTGCGGCGCGTGATGCTGGAGCGCCATGCGCGCTACGTTCCGGTGATGGACGGCACGACGCTGCAGGGCGTGGTGTCGTTCCACGACGTGGCGAAGGCGGTCTACGAGGAGCAGAGCTTCGAGAACCGCATGCTGAAGAGCTACATCAAGAACTGGCCCGACGACGAGATGCAGTCGGTGTAGGTGCCGTCATCGCGCGAAGGTGCCGTCATCCCCGCGAAAGCGGGGATCCACGCCTTCGCGCGACGTCACGACCGGATTCCCGCGTGCGCCGGAACGACGGCGCATCAGGCCAGCAGCAGGAAGATCGCCGGGCGCTTCGCATAGGCCTCGCGCGACTTTCCGCGCCAGTCGCGTACCGCCAGCGTGACGATCGATTCCTCCGCGAGCGTGAGGTCGCGCGCGACGCACACCCGCGTGGCGGGCGCCAGTGCCGCGGACAACGTCTCCAGCATCGCCTCGTTGCGGTAGGGCGTCTCGATGAAGATCTGGGTCCGCGCATGCGCGCGCGAGTCGGTCTCCAGCGCACGCAGCGCCGATGCGCGCGCGTCGGACCTTTGCGGCAGGTAGCCGTGGAACGCGAAGCGCTGGCCGTCGAGTCCCGAGGCCATCAGCGCCAGCAGCACCGCCGACGGACCCACCAGCGGCACGACGCGGATGCCCTGGCGATGCGCGGCAGCCACCACGCGCGCACCCGGGTCGGCGACGGCAGGGACGCCGGCATCGGAGACAAGCCCGACGGCGTGGCCATCGCGTGCCGGTGCGAGCAGGCCGGCGATGTCGCTGTCGCTCGCCGCTTCGCCGAGCGCGCTCAATGCGAGCTCGGCGATCGGCCGGGGCATGTCCAGCGTGCGCAGGAACGCGCGCGCCGCCTTCGGCGTCTCCACGATCCAGTGCGAAACGCTGCGCGCGACGTCGATCGTGCGTGCCGGCAGCACGGCGTGCGGCGGCACGGCGCCCAGCAGATTGGGCACCAGGTACAGCGCGCCGCTCACGGCAGCGCCTTGATGACGTCCACGCCGGCGTCGCGCATCAGGCGCGACAGCGCGATCAGCGGCAGGCCGATCAGCGCGGTGGGGTCGTCGCTGTCGATGCGCTCGAAGAGCGTGATGCCGAGCGATTCGGAGCGCACCGCCCCCGCACAGTCGTAAGGTTTGTCGCGACGCAGGTAGGCCTCGATCGAGCGCGCGTCCAGCGTGCGGAACGTGCTGCGCACGTCGACCAGCGCCGCGGCAAGGTTGCCGCTACGCGAGTCGAGCAGCGCGACGGCGGTATGGAACACGATCGTGCGCCCCGACTGCGCGGCGAGCTGCGCCGCGGCCGCGGCATGGTCGCCGGGCTTGCTGACGGCGACGCCATCGCAGTCGGCCACCTGGTCGGAGCCGACGATCAGCGCGTCGGCGTGCGCCGCGGCCACCGCGTGCGCCTTGGCGGCGGCCAGGCGCTGCGCCGTCGCCGCCGGGGTCTCACCGGCAAGCGGCGACTCGTCGACGTCGGGGGTGGCGACCACGAACGGCACGCCCAGGCGCTCCATCAACTGGCGCCGATAGCGCGATGTGGACGCGAGGACGATGAGACGGGCGAGGGGCATGGCGGTCGGCGGGCGTGGTGATGGTAGCGCATCGCCGGGTTGGCTTGCGGGGCGAAATGCCCCGAGGTGCTTGTTTTGCCAACGGATTTTGACAGAAATCGCGCCGCCGGCTAAAATCGCGCATTTACCGCAAGGGCATTGCAGAACCGATGGGCCGGCAAGGCGACGAAGGTCCGACCGTCAGCCCGTTGCGAATGGCCGAGCGCGGCGACGCCGATACTGGCAGCGTCGACGTCCGGCGCCTGCCGGCGGTCGCCGACATGCTGGCGCCCGGCGAAGAGCCCGTCGACATCGTGTGGCGGATCGAGGGCGGCAGCACCGCCGAGGGCCGCCCGATGCTGTCGATTGCGCTGACCGGCACGCTGCCGCTGATTTGCCAGCGCTGCCTCGCGACGTTTGCGTGGCCGCTCGCCCGGCAATCGCGCGTGCTGCTGGCGCGCGACGACGCCGAATTGGCGTCGCTCGATGAAATGGTGGACGACGAGGTGATCCTCGGGTCCGCGAAGGTCGGCGCTCACGCGCTGGTCGGGGACGAACTGCTGCTGACGCTGCCGTTCGCGCCCGTCCATCCCGCTGCGTGCCCTTGAACGCAAACCTGCGGCGCGCGTCATGCGCGCTGCCCATGCCGCACCCGGAGAAACGAGAATGGCTGTCCAGCAGAACAAGAAGTCCCCGTCCAAGCGTGGCATGCATCGCGCGCACGCCCACCTCGCCGCGCCGCCGCTTGCCGTCGAGCCGACCACCGGCGAGACGCACCGCCGTCATCACATCAGCCCGAGCGGTTTCTACCGCGGCAAGAAGGTCATCAAGACCAAGGCCGACGAGTAGTCGCGCGTGCCTGGCGTCGATGCGCACGGCGCGCGGGGCGTGCTTTGACGCGGCGCCCGGTGTCGAGCCGGGGCGCGTGGCGCGCGCTTGCGCGCGCCGACCGATGCGCGCCGCGGATCTGACGCGATGAGCGTTACGGTCGCGATCGACGCGATGGGGGGTGACTTCGGCCCATCGGTCACGGTGCCGGCCGCGCTCGCGTTTCTCGGTCGCTGCACCGATGCGCGGGTGATCCTGGTGGGCAACGAGGTGGCGATCCGCGATGCACTTGCCGGTGCGCGCGCCGACCAGCGCGCCCGCGTGGTCGTGCAGCCGGCCAGCGAAGTCGTGGCCATGAACGAGCCGCCCGCCGATGCGCTGCGCAAGAAGAAGGATTCGTCGCTGCGCGTGGCGATCAACCTCGTCAAGGAAGGCCGCGCCGACGCCTGCGTGTCGTCCGGCAATACCGGTGCGCTGATGGCGATCGCGCGCTTCGTGCTGAAGACGCTGCCCGGCATCGACCGCCCGGCGATCGCCTCGCAGCTGCCTACGCGCAAGGGCGTGGTGACGGCGCTCGATCTCGGCGCCAACGTCAATTGCACCGCCGAGCAGCTGGTGCAGTTCGCGGCGATGGGCAGCGCGCTGTGCGCCGCCGTGGACGGTATCGAGCGGCCGAGCGTCGGCCTCCTCAACATCGGCGTCGAGGACATCAAGGGCAACGAGCTCGTCAAGGAAGCGTCCGAGCGCCTCAAGCAGTCGGGCCTCAACTTCTACGGCAACATCGAGGGCGACGATATCTACAAGGGCACCACCGACGTCGTCGTCTGCGACGGCTTCGTGGGCAACGTCGCGCTGAAGACTTCCGAAGGCCTCGCCCTCATGCTCGGCGATTTCCTCAAGGAAGAGTTCATGCGCAATCCGCTGACGCGCCTGTCGGCGGGGATCGCGTACCCCGTGCTGAACGCGTTCCGCCGCCGCATCGACCCGCGCCGTCACAACGGCGCGACGCTTGTCGGCCTCAAGGGCGTCGTGGTCAAGAGCCACGGCGGCGCCGACGTCATGGCGTTCACGCACGCGCTCGTCAAGGCCCATGCCGAGGTCACGCGTGGCGTCCTGACGCGCATCGCCCAGCGCATCGCGGCGATGCCGCCGGCTGCGCTCGCGGCGCGCGAGCCCCAGGACGCGCCCACGACGGCGCCCGCCGCCGATGCATAGCCGCATCGCCGGCACGGGCGCCTACCTGCCCGCGAAGATCCTTACCAATGCCGAGCTCGCCGCGCGCGTAGCGACGAGCGACGAATGGATCCGCACGCGCACCGGCATCGTCGAGCGCCGTATCGCCGCCGATGACGAGGCCACGTCCGACCTCGCGCTGGCCGCGGCAAGGCGGGCGTTGGCGGCGGCCGCCCTCGCGCCCGCCGATGTCGATCTCATCATCGTCGCCACCACCACGCCGGACATGGTGTTTCCGTCGACCGCATGCATCCTGCAGCACAAGCTCGGCGCCACCGGCGGCGCGGCATTCGACGTGCAGGCGGTGTGCTCGGGTTTCGTCTACGCGCTGGCGATCGCGGACCGCATGATCGCGAGCGGCATGGCGCGCAATGCGCTGGTGGTCGGCGCCGAGATCTATTCGCGAATCCTCGACTGGGACGATCGCACGACATGCGTGCTGTTCGGCGACGGTGCCGGCGCCGTCGTGCTGGTGCCGAGTGCGGCGCCGGGCATCCTCACTGCGCACCTGCACGCCGACGGCAGCCATCGCAACATCCTGTGCGTGCCCGGGCAGGTGCATCGCGGCGTGGTCACCGGCCGCCCGTTCCTGCACATGGACGGCGCCCAGGTGTTCAAGTTCGCGGTCAAGGTGCTCGCCGAGTGCGCGCAGGAAGCGCTCGACGCCTGCGGCATGCACGCTTCCTCGATCGACTGGATGATCCCGCACCAGGCCAACATCCGTATCATGGACGCCACGGCGAAGAAGCTGCACGTCGCCACCGACAAGGTGATCGTCACGCTCGATCGTCACGGCAACACGTCGGCGGCGTCGATTCCGCTGGCGCTCGATGTCGCCGTGCGCGACGGCCGCATCCGCGCCGGCCAGCGCGTGATGCTGCTCGGCGTCGGCGGCGGCTTCACCTGGGGTTCCGTCTTCCTGCAATGGACATGAGCGCTCAGGTATTTCCGTGACCGAATTCGCGATGATCTTTCCGGGGCAGGGCTCGCAGTCGGTGGGCATGCTCAAGGTATTTGCCGACCACCCGCTGGTGCGGGCGACGATCGACGAGGCATCCGATGCGCTCGGCGAGAACCTGGCGGCGCTGATCGACGACGGTCCGGACGAGATGCTCAACCTCACGGCCAACACGCAGCCGGTGATGCTTGCCGCCGACATCGGCGTATGGCGGGCCTGGCGTGGCGCCGGCGGACCTGCACCGGCGGTCGTCGCCGGCCACAGCCTCGGCGAATACGCGGCGCTGGTGGCCGCCGGCGTGCTCGGCTTCGCCGATGCGGTGCGCCTTGTGCGCTTTCGCGCGCAGGTGATGCAGGAGGCGGTGCCCACCGGCGCTGGCGCGATGGCTGCCGTGATCGGCGGCAGCGACGATGCGATCAGGGCGGCGTGCGCGGAAGCGGCGCAAGGCGAAGTTTGCGAGGCGGTCAACTTCAACGCGCCCGGCCAGGTGGTGATCGCCGGCCATCGCGGCGCCATCGAGCGCGCGATGGTCACCGTCAAGGCGCACGGCGCCAAGCGCGCGATCCTGCTGCCGGTGTCGGCGCCGTTCCACAGCTCGCTGCTCAAGCCGGCCGCCGAGCGGCTCGAGCATGCGCTCGCGGATGTCGCTTTCGCGGCGCCCGCGATACCGGTGCTGCACAACGTGGATGTCGCCGAGCACCGCGAGCCTGCGGCCGTGCGCCGTGCGCTGGCGTCGCAGGCGGCCAGCCCGGTGCGCTGGGGCGACACGATCGGTGCGATTGGCGCGCGCGGCATCCGTACGTTCATCGAATGCGGACCGGGCAAGGTGCTGACCAACCTGATGCGCCGCATCGACGGCTCGCTCACTGCGCTGGCGATGAGTGACGACATCGACATCGACGCCGCGCTCGCGGCGAGCAAGGCGGCCAACCCATGAGCAGCGGCGAACTCGAAGGCCAGGTTGCGCTCGTCACCGGCGCCACGCGCGGCATCGGGCGTGCCATCGCCGAGGCCCTCGCGCAGGGTGGGGCGACGGTCGTCGGCACGGCGACCAGCGATGACGGCGCGGCCGCCATTTCGGCGTATCTCGCAGGGCTCGGCAATGCCGGCGCCGGCATGCGGCTCGATGTCACCGATGCGACGCAGGTCGCGAGCGTGCTCGGCAGCATCGAAGCGCGCTTCGGCGCGATCGCCATTCTCGTCAACAATGCGGGCATCACGCGCGACAACTTGCTCCTGCGCATGAAGGACGAGGAGTGGGATGCCGTGCTCGACACCAATCTCAAGGCCGCGTTCCGCCTGTCGAAGGCCGTGCTGCGCAACATGATGAAGGCGCGGCGCGGACGCATCATCCAGGTCGGCAGCGTGGTGGGCGCATCGGGCAACCCCGGCCAGGCCAACTACGCGGCGGCGAAGGCAGGCCTCGCCGGCTTCACCAAGTCGCTGGCGCAGGAGATCGGCAGTCGCGGCATCACCGTCAATCTCGTGGCGCCGGGCTTCATCGACACCGACATGACGCGCGCGCTGCCCGGGGCCGCGCGCGGCGCGCTGCTGGCGAAGATTCCTCTGGGGCGCCTTGGCGCGGCGGAGGAGGTGGCGCACGCGGTCGCGTTCCTCGCGGGTCCGCGCGCCGCCTACATCACGGGCGCCACGCTGCATGTCAACGGCGGCATGCTGATGGCCTGAGCGGCGCCGCGGGCTACGGTATAATCCGTCGGTTTTGTAATTTCGTCCCCGCAAGGGAGGAGACGCATGGAAAACATAGAGCAACGGGTCAAGAAGATCGTGGCCGAGCAGCTCGGAGTGAACGACGCCGAGATCAAGAACGAATCGTCGTTCGTCGAGGACCTCGGCGCCGACTCGCTCGACACGGTGGAGCTCGTGATGGCGCTCGAGGAGGAATTCGAAACCGAAATCCCCGACGAGGAAGCGGAGAAGATCACCACGGTGCAGCAGGCGGTCGACTACATCAAGGCGCACGACAAGAAGTAAGCCTCGCCGGCGCGGGCCCCAGCGGTCGCTCGCCGGCCGCCCCGCGCCGTGTTCGTTTCCGGCGTTTCACTCCCATCCTTCAATGACTGCACGCCGTCGCGTCGTCGTCACCGGCCTCGGCATCGTGTCCCCGGTCGGCATCGGTGTCGCCGCCGCCTGGGCGTCGATCCTTGCCGGCCGCTCGGGCATCGCGCGCATCACGCGCTTCGATCCGTCCCTCTTTCCGTCGCAGATCGCCGGCGAGGTCAAGGATTTCGACGTGTCGAAGTATCTGTCCGGCAAGGAGGCGCGGCGCTACGACACGTTCATCCACTACGGACTGGTGGCGACGATGGAAGCCGTGCAGGAGGCGGGCCTCGACGCCTACGACGGCGACAAGGAGCGCGTCGGCGTGTCGATCGGCTCGGGGATCGGCGGCCTGCCGATGATCGAGCACACGGCGAAGGCCTATTTCGAGCACGGCCCGCGCAAGATCAGCCCGTTCTTCGTGCCGGGCTCGATCGTCAACATGATCGCCGGCCTCGCATCGATCCATTTCGGCTTCAAGGGTCCCAACCTCGCCACCGCCACGGCCTGCTCGACAGCCAACCACAGCATCGGCGAGGCAGCGCGCCTGATCGAGTACGGCGACGCCGACGTGATGGTCGCGGGCGGCGCCGAGTCGACGGTCAGCGAGCTCGGCATCGGCGGCTTCTGCGCGTCCCGCGCGCTGTCGACGCGCAACGACGATCCGGCGACCGCGAGCCGGCCCTGGGATCGCGACCGCGACGGCTTCGTGCTGGGCGAGGGCGCCGGCGTGCTCGTGCTCGAGGAGCTGGAGCACGCGAAGGCGCGGGGCGTGAACATTTACTGCGAGCTCACCGGATATGGCCTGTCCGCCGACGCCCATCACATCACTGCACCGCCCGACGACGGCGACGGCGCGCGACGGGCGATGATCAACGCGCTGCGCAACGCCAACATGCAACCGGCCGAGATCGATTACATCAATGCCCACGGCACGTCGACGCCGCTTGGCGACATCGCCGAGTGCACGGCCGTGAAGCGTGCCTTCGGCGAGCATGCGTACAAGCTCGTGGTGAGCTCCACCAAGTCGATGACCGGGCACCTGCTGGGCGCGGCGGGCGGGATCGAAGCCGTGTTCACCGCGCTCGCGATTCGCGACCAGGTTGCGCCGCCGACCGCCAACCTGTTCAACGTCGATCCGGCGTGCGACCTCGACTTCGCGCCGCTGGCCGCGCGCAAGATGACGATACGCGGCGCAATGTCCAATTCGTTCGGCTTCGGCGGCACCAACGCGACGCTCGCGTTTCGCGCGCTGTAGGCGGGCGCGCATGGCGCTCATCGTCCAGAAATACGGCGGTACCTCGGTCGGCTCGGTCGAGCGCATCCGCAGCGTGGCGAAGCGCATCGCGCGCTTCCATCGCGACGGGCACCAGCTGGTGGTCGTGGTGTCGGCGATGTCGGGCGAGACCAGTCGACTGATCGGGCTCGCCAAGGAGCTGTCGGCACGACCCAACCCGCGCGAGCTCGACGTCGTCGCCGCCACCGGCGAGCAGGTCACGATCGGCCTGCTGGCGATCGCGCTGCAGGAGCTCGGGCTGGCGGCGAAGAGCTACACCGGCGGCCAGGTGCGCATCCTCACCGATACCGCGCACACCAAGGCGCGCATCCTCGACATCGACGAAGCGCGGATGCGCCGCGACATCGACAGCGGCACGATCGTCATCGTCGCGGGTTTCCAGGGCGTCGACAAGGACGGCAACATCACCACGCTCGGCCGCGGCGGCTCCGACACGTCGGGCGTGGCGCTCGCCGCCGCGCTGCACGCCGACGAATGCCAGATCTACACCGACGTCGACGGCGTGTATACGGCCGACCCGCGTATCGTTCCCGACGCCCGCCGGCTCGATTCCATCACATTCGAGGAAATGCTCGAGCTCGCGAGCCAGGGCTCGAAGGTGCTGCAGATCCGCTCGGTCGAGTTCGCCGGCAAATATCTGGTCAAGCTGCGCGTGCTGTCGTCGTTCGACGATCCCGAGTCGACCGCCAAGGGCACGCTCATCACGTTCGAGGAAGACGACACCATGGAACAGGCGATCATCTCCGGCATCGCGTTCAACCGCGACGAGGCCAAGATCTCGGTGATGGGGGTCGAGGACCGGCCCGGCATCGCCTACGCGATCCTGGGGCCGATCGCGGCGGCCAACATCGACGTCGACATGATCGTGCAGAACATCGGCGCCTCCGGTCACACCGACTTCTCGTTCACCGTCAATCGCAACGAGTTCCGCAATGCGATGGACGTGTTGTCGCGCGAGAAAGGCAAGGCGTTCGACGCGCGCGAGATCATCGGCGACAACCGCATCGCCAAGGTGTCGGCAGTGGGCATCGGCATGCGCTCGCACGTCGGCCTCGCGTCGAGGATGTTCAAGGCGCTGGCCGACGAGGGCATCAACATCCAGATGATCTCGACGTCCGAGATCAAGATCGCCGTGGTCATCGACGAGAAGTACCTCGAGCTGGCCGTGCGGGTACTGCACAAGGCGTTCGAGCTCGACAAGGCGCCGGCGGCGTAGCGCGGGGCCCGGGCGGCGACCGATCGCGTAGAATCGCGGGGCGGCGGCGTGCGTGACACGCCGCCCGCGTTTCGGATGCACCGCGGCGCTGGTCGCCGCCACGCAAGACGCCTGACCGGAGACGTGGCCGAGTGGTCGAAGGCACTCCCCTGCTAAGGGAGCATACGGGCCAAAACCTGTATCGAGGGTTCGAATCCCTCCGTCTCCGCCATTTAAGTCAACGTACGCAATTTGAATTATATACGAAAATCGTTTTAGACCGGTCGATGTTCCGTATATTTACCCGTTTTGTTACCCGCCATGCGTTGGCCGAGCGATCTAACCGATCAGCTCGGCGACCTCACGAGGAGCACGGTCACGGTCTCACGGCCGCTGCCGCTACTGCGCCGGCCCCAAGCGCGTAGGGGTTGTCGGGTACGTCGCGCACTTCGCAGTCGCCAAGTTCATAGTCCACCCAGCGGGTGCGAATCTCTGGCACTTGGGCGCGGTATCGCGCACGCACCCAGTGCTCGCCATCGGGGCTGTAGCGAAACCTGTAGAGGCGAAGCATCACCGCTTGCGTGGCTCAACGTCGCGCGCGTCCCAGTGCGCGATCGCCTGCTCGCCCGTCTCGCCCATCGGACCAACACATCCGCAATTGCTACAAACGATCGCGCAGCCGGGGAGGGTTCTCGTGGGGATGGTGACGAGGTCGACCTGCGAGTCGTCGTCGTTACACCAGGGGCAGGGCTTCATGTTGCCATCGTACGGCCCGGCGGGCGACCTGTGGAATAGGCGCTTTGTGAATTGTCATCCGCGCCATCATCAGAAATCGCTGGCAATCCGCAACTCCGGCCGCTGATACCCCGAGCGCCTGAGCTCCGACGTCGAGATCGCGGGCACCGGCTATCCGATAATTTGCCGGCCGCCCTGGATGAGAGTCCAATGACGCCACCGCCGAGCGCGAACGACGTTTTATCCTCGCGCCCCGCGCCCTCAATTCACTATCCCAGGGAAACCAATGCACGCGAAAAGCTTTATCCGGATG
Organism: uncultured Pseudomonadota bacterium; assembly: GCA_963781395.1. Lineage (GTDB taxonomy): Bacteria > Pseudomonadota > Gammaproteobacteria > Burkholderiales > Casimicrobiaceae > VBCG01. The sequence goes on along the minus strand of CAWAFO010000005.1, from coordinate 17,395 downwards.
ATGGTCGCGCTTCGCTCTTGCAGTGCTGCACTTGGTTTCTGTATTGCCGCCTGTATTGGGATGATGCCGATGCGCGCCGTGGCGGCAGGACCCAGTGGACTGCTGCTGACAATCGACGAGAATCGCGCGACCGTGGTGGATCGCATCGTCGTCGAGCGGGGCGACGCGATGCTTCAATCCGGCGCGGGAATAACCTCCGACCAGCTGCGTGCGATGCTGATGCAGCTGCGCGCCGACCAACTGCTGGCGGCGACCATGGCCGGCACCCTCGACGGCGTGCGCGACGTCATTGCCCGCTCGCTGGTCGGGGCCGAACCGATCAATCCGGCGCTGGTGGAGCCCATGTCCTCGTCGAATGATGGCGCTACGCTCACGAAGGCCATCGGCGATACCGGGGACGACGTGGTCTATACGCCGGTCACGCCCTGCCGGCTGGTGGAGACCCGCGGCACATTCCCCGCCGTCTACCAGGGCAACGGCACACCCGCCCACACCGCCGATCCGTTCGCGGCCAACGAGATCCGCAACTACACGATCCAGGGCGGCAACGGCGTGTGCACGTCGCAGTTGCCGAGCGGGCTGGGCGCGGCAGCAGTGCAGCTGCAGGTGTTCGGCATACCCACAACCGCCGCCTCCGGGGACATCGAGATCCTGCCGCAGGGGTCGACGTTCGGCAGCACGGCAACCGAGGTGTACATCGGCAGCATCGCCTTCAACACGGTATCGACGACGGCCAAGATCAACACCACGAACAACGAGATCAGCGTGCAGGTGCGTGGTGGCAAGGCCAACCTTGCGATGGATGTCGTCGGCTATTTCAGGACGCCTGACAACTATGACGGCAACGTAGCATCGGGTATCGACGCGACCATTGGTGGTGGTTTCCAAAATTTGGCTTCTGGGCAAGACTCGACGGTTTCCGGAGGATTTATAAACAATTCGACGGGATCATTTTCCGTAGTGTCAGGTGGCGGCGATAACGTGGCTTCCGCACTCGAGAGTACGGTGGTGGGTGGTGGCAACAACGTTGCCTCGGGCGCCGTGAGCGTGGTACTTGGCGGCGATAACAACACTGCCTCCGGCACAAGAAGTATCGCCGCTGGATCCTCCGCCGTGGCCGATCAAACACGTTGCGCCGTGTTCGACCTGTGGAACTCCTCAAGTCCCATGAATTGTGGCGCACTTGAGAGCGTTTTCCGTATCGGTGCGACGACTGGCTTGTCGATCGATTACCACAGCCAACTTGCCAGCGGCTACGGCACCAAATACGTCGGCATCGGGGACTTTGTCGTTGGCGAAACCATTGCCACTTGGACTGGCGCATTTCTAAGCGACGGCGGAACGTGGACCAACAACTCCGATCGCGACTCGAAAGTGCAGATCGAGAGCGTGGACTCGGCCTCGATCCTCTCCAAGGTTGCGTCGCTGCCGATCTCGACATGGCGTTACAAGGTCGAGGAGGGGCAGGTCCATCTTGGACCGATGGCGCAGGACTTCCGCGCTGCATTTGGTTTGGGTGCCGATGAGAAGCACATCGCCACGATCGATGCGGATGGCGTCGCACTCGCAGCGATCCAGGCGCTGTATTTGGCAGACCGGAAGCGAGGCGAAGAAGATCGGCTAAAGGACGAAAAGATCCGGACGCTCGAGCGTCGCCTGGAGGCGTTGGAATTACAGCGCGCGTTGCCGGCGGCGACCCCTTAGTTAGGCGCCGCGATGTGCGGCCGGTACGAACTCCACACGAATCCTGCCGCGTTGGCGCTTGCCTTTGGCGTGCCGTTCCCAGTTGACCTAAAGGCGCGCTACAACGTCGCGCCCAGCCAGGATCTGCCCGTCGTGCGCCTCGATCGCGAGGGCAATCGCGAGCTGGCGGCCATGCGGTGGGGCCTGATTCCCCACTGGGCGAAGGACAAGTCGATCGGCTACAAGACGATCAACGCGCGAGCGGAGACTGTGGCGACGGCGCCCGCCTTCCGAGACTCATTCAGGTGGCGACGCTGTCTAGTGCCCGCAACTGGCTTCTACGAGTGGAAGAAGGTCGGCGGCGGGAAGCAGCCCTACCACCTGGGGATGATCGACGACGGCCCATTCGCCTTCGCCGGCCTGTGGTCACGATGGAAGCCCGCGGACGCGGAGCCGGGCGCTACGTACACGATTGTCACGACTCAGCCCAACGAACTGGCCGCAAAGATCCACAACCGCATGCCGGTGATTCTCGCGGCAGAGGACTATGCGCGCTGGCTGGACGCCGAGGAGCCGAATGCCGGCGAGCGGCTCAAGCCCTACCCGGCCGATGAGATGCGCGCATACCCGGTGTCGACGGGGGTCAACAAGCCGGCGAACGATGACGCGAAATTAATAGACGAGGTCGAGCCGCCAGAGACAGCGGTGGGGACGCCGAAGGGCGTAGACGAAGACTAAATTGTTACGTAGCAGGGCAACCCGCGCCGGCAGCGCTGCGGCCGAAACGCGAAAGACCCAATAGAGGCTTGCAGAAGACCTATCGGTTAGGCTTGCATCTAAACACGCGGTCTCTTCAACGGGGTTCGGCCATGAAGGCAGCTCGACGCCAAACTCAGCGACACGAATTTCCTGGAAGTACGAAGACAAAATTGGCGATGCGGGTCGCCCATCTTTGTTCAAACCCCAAATGCCGTATATCGACAGTAGGCCCGGCAACATCTCCTGATGGAGTAGCCAGTATTGGTAAGGCTGCGCACATATGCGCCGCGGCTCCTGGCGGCCCCCGATACGACAGCAACATGTCGCCGCAGGAAAGAAGCGGGATAGACAACGGAATCTGGTTGTGTGCGAATCACGCCGACGAGATTGATCGAGATCCTAACGCTTATCCGGTCGGCTTACTCAAGGAATGGAAGCGGGAAGCGGAGCAAATAGCGCGAAAGGAAAGGGGGCTGGCGCACCCGTCGGCGCGTGAGCTCGCTTTGTTCAAATCGAACGTACTCGGCGAGAATGTAACCGGAGAATCGGCGGACGCGATGATCCGAGGCTCAATGGAGATCGCGAAGCGGGAACTAGAAAATGCAGACCCTCGACTAACGGTCGCAGTAAACGCAGATGATAGCGGTGTGAAGTTCACGTTCCATCCAAATGAGGATATACCTTTCCGCCTTCATGTCGATTCCGAGGGGATCGAAGAGTTTTCTTCAAAATTGTCGGACCTTCACCGCCACGGTGATCGACTTGAGATAGCGGCTAAACACGTCACGTTGTCTGGCTCTCCCATTTTTGATCGGATAGGTCGTTCGGAAGTCGGGAAATTCGTACTTGACGCTGGCGAAAAGCAAAAAGCGCTAGCTCGCCTTTCGTTTGAGAGGCGTGACCACACAGGTTCCGATTCCGTCGAGATGATCGGAGAAGTGAAAAGCGGATCAGAAACATTGACCTTTAATGGAACAAGTTTCGGGGGGATACACGAACTCTCCTTTCGCGCTCCGCTCAGTGGTAGCGGCAAGGTTGACGTCGAAGTCGGACACTTCTTCACGTTTCAATCTTGGGAAGGCAAGCCAGTTGACCGCTTGCCATACCTAGATCGGATGGCCGATCTCATCGACGCTGGAGCTAGTGGCCAGCGAATTACCATGTGTTTGGAGATTGAAGGCGTAACGAAACTTAAGGGTGATTCAACTAACTTCGTCACGAAGGCCGATCTAAGCTCGATTGCGTGGCTTCTAGATTATTTGAAAGTGGCGAGAGACCTATGCAGGCGGCTTTCGATATCGGTGCCATTTCGGGTCGATAAAATTCATTTCGAGGACGCCAGAGAGGCTAAATCGCTTTGGAATATTCTTTGTGGCGAATCGAGTTTACGAGGCACGGCCATTCCGGAACTGAATGCAAATTATCGCTGCTAAGTGCAGAGGGGGTCGACTCGATACGCTACGGCCGCACTAATGCCGTTGGCCTGTATGTAACGCCAACAACGCCGTTAAGACTATTTGATTGTTCTGTTCCATTGCAGCTATCCCTCCTGTACTCCGACGCGTTGATCGTCCCAGTTGATGCGACAGCACCAATCAGCGTTGGGGGATCCTACAAAGTGAAGATCGTGCCGCAAGAAAACTGCGTCTTTCACGCATCAGCATCCGCAGAGCCGATCTGAAAGCGAGAATAGTGAACTAAGCAACGCTATTGCGGCCTAGCAAACTCTTCTTGGCATCCGTGGAAAATGACCTAACGCTATATCCCGCCGAAGTGCCCTGACTATTGGCAACCTTGCGTGGAGGTGGCTATGAACCTGCCTGAGATCGCGCTCTGGTTCTTCTCCATCTCGAACATGTGAAACGTCCCAGCGTTGCCATTGCTGCAAGCCAAGTTTCCTACCACATCTCCCATGTGACCTAGCTGAGAATAAGACCCCGCGTACGTGCAGACTACGCCATTTTCGCCTTGCTCTATCATTGTGATCGCGGTGTTACCCGTTTGTTGGATGCTGAACAGGCCTAACTCCTCTATGTGCCCATTGTTGACGCCGCAATTGCTAACGTCATAGATAAGCCCACCGCCGTAATTGCCCGAATAATTCTCATACGACCACAGTTCGCGCTCTACGCGCTTGTTTACCGTGACGCCATTCACCGAGTAGGAGAGGTTGGCGGTAGTGACCGAGTCAGCGTCGAAGACGATCGTTCCTACCTTGTTGATCTGAGCTGCGGCAGCGTTCCAAGGCGAGCCATAGAACGTCCCGTTGACCTTGAACCAGTCGCCGGTGAACGTCATGTGCCCAGCTGCGGCAGGTATGCCAGGCGTAACCGCGCCAATGAACCACGTCGGTTGCCCCGCCTGATCATAGACGAACATATTGATGAACAGAGTGTCGTCTTGTTGCTGGATCGACAGGCCCCAGCCGCTTTCACTTGCGACGCCCCACTGATCGACCATGTTTGTCGTGCTTGCTGCAAAGACGTTGCTGCAAAGCAACATCGCTCCGCATAACCATGCCTTTAGCGCCATTGCGATCTCCCGTGCCGCGCTTGGTTGGATGCGGCATTTGATAGACGCAAGGAACGAGCCACACTGAGTCCAGTCTCTTAGCGAAAGTCGAACGCGCCCAGGTTAGCCAAAGTGCGCTAACCTCGTTGTGACCGCTGCGCATTAGGCATTGACTTAGACCAGTGGTGCCATACAATCGCTGCATGAAGCCTTGTCCCTTCTGCGATAGCTACAAGATCTACATCCTTGCTAGGTCCGTTCAGCCCAGCGACCCGCACCCACCTTGTGGAAAATTGCGATGAGACCCATTGCATTCTTTTGTGCACTTCTGTTCACCGTATCTCAGGCCCTGGCCAGCAGCGCGCCCATTGTGGACAGTCAAATTAGAGTCGTGTCCCCAGCCTACGCCAACAAACTTCGCGAGGAGGAGGCTGTCCGCCAGAACGAACAGAAAAGAGCGAATGAAGCAAGCAAAGCAGCCCTTCTACAGTCCGAACTGTCCGAGTATGAGAGAGTAAAAGCCGCTAGTAGTTCTGTTGACACGCAGACGAGCCCCGAATACCAGAACAGCGAATGCTGTAGCAGCGAAGGCGCGAAATTCAGCAAGTTCTACGGTATCCAGAGTACTCCTCCGCCTTGTTCAGTTCTCGTAAGCTGTGTCTTTCATTTAGTGAGCGATCGCACAGAGTGCGGCCAATGTTCCAATTGTCAAGTTGAAATGACTAAAAATGGAGGTGTGTCAGTCAAATTCTCCATGCAAGGACATAGCGAGAACAGCTATCCCGTTTTTAACAGCGTCTACTTCAAAGAAAACGAGATCTACTTTAAGTTCAACGTAGAATATAAGAAGGCAACTAGCAAAGGCATTCTTAAGTCGCGTTATATGCCCGAAGTCGCGAATAAGCCCAAGGCATCCACTTGCTCGCTCGTCTACTACGCGCCTTGACTGTCAGAACCAAAACTGTACCGCAGCAGCTCAGGTACCCACTACAAATACTAATTTCTCATAGCTACTCTACGAAGGAGCATTCAATGCGATCTATTCCTTCTATCTTTCTTGCGGCACTCCTGATTTCGGTCTGCAGTTCTGGCATTGGCGCGGAACTAACGGCAACGAATAGCGTTTCATTCTGCTCTCAGAGAGCACCTGCGGATGTACAGGTAGAGACAGCGATCTCTAGCGCCGCATTCAACCGGTGCTCACTTGCGCAGGTAACGTCAGCTCACTGCGATAACCAATGCCGCATGACTTACGCCAATTGCGAGACCATATGCGACAAAATGCCAGACAGCGGCGATAGGAAAAAGTGCTACAAAACTTGCGTGGATCAAAGAAACAGTTGCATCAAATCTTGTGCCGCTAAGAAAAGTTAGCGCTGCGTGTGTGAAGCAGTCTGAAGACCGACTCGAAATCAGAGCGTTAATGGCCGGTGTCTACGGTCCATCGTTCACCCATTTCACCGATTGCAGCAGGCGTGCAAGCTGTCTGGCCGCTTGGCGATGCCCGCCGCGAAAGGCGTTCATGGACGCTTGTGCCTTGCCCGCCTCAGTCCGCGGCCCCGTTGATCGCTCCCACTGTTTCCAGCGTCTGATCGCTTCCGCCTGTCTTGCGCTGCGCTCTGGTGTCCATCCATTCATCTCGCTTTGTCTCCAAAAGTTTGGTCTGCGGGAATTCTATTTCTAGCGCGCGCGAGCCGTTGTTCACCTGCTGATGGCCTTGCGCGATGTTGGCCTGCTTAACGAACGCCACCGAGCGCGTATTCTTGACTTCGGCCAGCGTTTCAAACGTGGCCCGACACTGTGACTGCGCCTTGAATGCTAACCGCAGCAGCGTCTCGTAGAGCGGCAGAGTCGTATGAGTCATCGCCTTCTGGGCTAGCGCGTGTAACATGGCATCCAGCGTGTGCGCTTGCGAAATCAGCATCGCCTCCCCGCGTGCCATGCTTCCATCATTGACAGCTTTCACCTGACGCTCGAGCTCGTGCATTAGCGCCGTTGCGTCCAGAGCTGCGCCCGCGAACTGACCACCATGTGTCGTGTTGATCGTGGCTGTGGCGTTCACTATTGGGCCGGCGACGTATTTGGCTAGCGCCACATGCTGGATTCGCCTGAACTGCATTCCAGTCTGAGAACGCGCGGGTCAGCAGTCCGCTCACCCGTCTTTGGTTCCCATCGCGAGACGTCGCCAGACGCGGCCTCCTTGGGCGCGGAGTCGGTGACAACCTGAGGCTTTGCAAATTCCTCGCTCATGCGGCGCTCCTGTCTATGCCGAGCCAACGCGCGTTTGCGGGGTGCTGGTCTGGATCCAATAGGAGCGGCTGGTAGCCACGACAGCGCACCTTGACATCAATCGCCGAGCGGAACGTTTTGGCGTGGCCGAATCCAAGGTTGTCGCCTCTTATAGCCGCCTTGCACTGCTCCTCTCGCGTCAGGTTGGTGCAATCTCGGCACCGCCGACGATCGTCCAATGGCTCCGCAGGCGATATTCTCGCCAACGCGCGGAAGCACGCGAGCGCGTTGTCGAGATCGGCCAGCGCCACAGCCGAGGCCTCGGCCTGGTCGGCCTCTGAATCGTCTACCAGGAGCGTGGCTATCAACGCCCGAATTTCCGCGTCACGTTCCGAAATTACGCGCAACTGTTTGGGGTTTAGCGAGTGGTCATTTGTTGCGCGGGTGTTGCGTGGTAGTTGCGCAACTGGTTGCGTGTCTGCCGCTTCACTCTCCCTCCGTGAGCTGGCATGGTGTTGCGCGCCCTGTTGCGCGACGAGTTGCGCAATGGCTTCATTTGTTGCGCGTTGCGCGCCTATGGGAACGCAACTCGCAACTTCTTGGGCGAGGCGCACCATCAGGCCGCCTCCCGATCGACTATCAGCCCTTGTGATCTGGCTTTGCGCAGTGCCCGGCTGACGTTGCTTTTGTGGATTCCGAGTTCCTCTGCGATGTCGTGGACCTTGGTGATGCCGTCCCGGTGGAGCGAAACTACGCGTTCCATTGTCGAGATCTCAACGTCGGCGGTCGTCCAGCAGTGATGACCGTGAGGATCGGTGCCAAGGCATGCCTCGAACGGCTTCGCATCATCACCGTGGATGTGCCTCGCCTTTTCGAACTCGACGATAAAGCGCGCCCCCTCTGTGGGGTCGTACGGCTCCGGGCGGGAAAGGGAAATCACGGCATCCAGGACGTCTTCCCGCTTGCTAGTACCGCGCTGCTTGCCGCCCTTGCCGGAGTGGTGAACGAAAAGAACTGCGCGACCTTCGCGACGCATCTTTAGCGCCCAGCATTGAACGGGGATCCAGGCCTCGGCATCATTCTCGGCACCTCCGCTGCGCACCAGAGTGCTGATGTTGTCGACCACGATCAGGCTGTGGTCTAAGTCGGCCACGATTGCGCCTAGCAGAGCTTGATCGTCGGCGTTCGCGAGGTCCGGTGGCGAACATTCGAGGAGGTCGGGCGTTATGAATCGAAGGAAAGCGCCGTCGAGCTCAATATCCCGGTCATCGGCCGCCAAGATCGCCTTGATCCGCTCTTGAAGCGAGATTCCCGGCATCTCCCCGTCGAGAAACAACACTCGGCGTGCTTGTGGTGCCTTCCAGCGCAGGAACTCGCCACCTGTCGCAACGGCGTAGGCGACACCCAGGCTGAAGTGCGTCTTGCCAGTGCCGCGCCACGCATGAACTTGGGCGAGCCAGCGCGCGCATAACCACGGAGCGAGTAGAGGCTCCGGCTTGGGAAGGTCGGTGTTGACCAAGTCGAGCATCGACACAACTCGGAATCGACGCACCTGATTGACCTCAGACGCGTTGAAGCTTGTAGCGAGACCCCCTGAGGCGTCGAGACCCGCTGCTGCGCCCAGTGCCCCGTTTAGAGCCATTCTCCGCGCTGCCACGTCCGCAGGCATCGGAACGAATTGACGTAGGTCAATAGAGGCGCTCATGCCTCGCTCCCGCGATTGACCGCTAGCACGGCCAATGATGCGCCTCCCGTTGCGACGGCGCTGCGCAACTCCTGGCCAAACGCCTCGTCACTGGCGGGCACAAGGACAACGACTTCAAGCCCTCGTAGGAAACGGAAGTCGTACGAGCACGCCGGCCTTGTCGGCGGCGCGACGACGCGAGCGGGATCGCATCCCCGGAGGTGTTCCAGCTCGAGGTAACGAGTACTCCGCCGCCAAGTTTGCCGGGTAGGTAGCCGGCTTCTAGCGCGTCGCGCAGTTGGCGGCCAAACGCCGGGAGACGTTGCTTTTCGGTGCGGGTGGATTTATATTGCGAGGGCCAAGTAGTAACCAGAGCCGCCGGCGTCTCAAGCGCCGTGCGGCTTTCTTTTTGTGAAGGCGCACCTGCGTGTATGGCCTGCATCACGCTGCCTTCAGCGAGGAGGCTGCTTCCATGCGACGTCGCCAATCAGCCGCAGCTTCGGCAGAGACCAGCGTGCGGCGCCCGGCACGCATCAGGCGCGGGCCGAGACCTTCTCGAATTAGGTTGTAGACGTGAGCTTTGCTGAGGCCGTGAGAAGCGGCAAATTCTGCGATCCCATAGGCCTGCGGGTAACTGTCGGCGGACTGCTTCGTCGATTCCATGTCGGCTCCTTCGGAACGCTCCGAGCGCGGGAGTGCGCTCGGCGGCGAACGACGATGCGAGCCTAAAATGGGCCACACTAGTGCGTCACGGCGCACTATTCCCGAAATACTCCGGGCGACAAATCCGGTATCGCGTGCCGCCCCTCGAACATGGTCTCTCCGGGTAGGGCCACGCCTGGGACGTTTGCGTAGATATCCGACAGGCGTGCTTGCTCATCGGGACTCCAGTCTCTCGACTTGCCATCGAGCACGACCCGGGATAGACGTAGCCAAATGAGCGCGTCGACCTTGTACGCGGCCCACGAATCCGCTACTTGGGTGTCGGAAGAAATCGACAAGCCGCGGTTTTTGCGATCGGCCGCAATTAGTTCAGTCGCAACCTCAACGGTTTCTCCCTGTAGAAGTCGCCGCAACACGTTCATAGCGACAACACAATGCGTGTCACGATCAACTGGGGGCTGTCCTCGCGTGGCTCGAACCAACCCAAATGCCTTATCCAACGTTGGAATCGGTACCTTTAGCGGCGTGGCGCGTCCGGATTCTGGCGCCGGATTTAGCAGCTTTTCGCCTGCGAGAAATGCAGCAAAGCAATCTCGCACGTGCGCTATTAATTCTTGTGATACGGAGCCAAAATCGGATTGGCGGACGAACGTTTCGATTAACAACCTACCTTCTTCGCGGCTGGCAGTGCCATCCGCCACAAGGCTGCAAAGCCACGAAATTCCCGCAGGTGTCTGCGCGTCGTCTGCATCCATTGCGAACCCCATCGCCCCTAAAGGAAGCCGCGCCGGCCGGGTAGGGTGCCCGGTTTTTGCTCCGTCGAGCTAGGCGCGGCGTGATCGTTTCGTGTGCGGTATGAAGCGAATCGTTACGCGACTTGTCGCAGGGGCATGACGTTGGCGGGCAGGGGGGGCTCCGCGAGCTTCTTGCGCTGCGCGTCTGCCCAATCGGCCAGCCATTGCATCATCGTGCGGCGATACTCGATGAAATCTGAGCGCAGGTATGCCGCCCGCACCTTGTTCTTCTTAAGGTGATCCAGCTGGCGCTCGATCGCATCGGGATTGAAGCCCTGCTCGTTCAACAGGTCTGTTATTAGGCTCCGGAAACCGTGAGCTGTGACTTTGAACCCGAGACCATGCAAGCGCGTGCGCAGGGTGTTCTCGGCAAGATGGCCGGACTCCCCGTGACTGGCGAACACGAATGAATGCGGACCCTCGTTGGTCTGCTTGTCCAGGACGTCCAGAATCTCCAGAGCCTGTGTAGGCAGCGGCACAACATGCGGGCGCCCGGATTTCATCCGCTCTGCTGGCACCGTCCACTTTGCCGCCTCTAGATCAATCTCTTGCCAGCGCGCGGCACGGAGCGAGTAGTCCCGTAGCCCGGTGTACAGCATCAGCACCAGCGCTGCGCGCGTAACGTTGGGCGTCTCACTCTCGACCATCGCGCGCAGGAATGGCCCAACGTCTGCCTTCTGCATCGCCGCGAAATGGGTGACTTCGGGCTTCTTGAGTAGTGAGGATGTGGCGAGGTCGCGGGCAGGGTTTGCCTTCGCCCGGTGAGTGTCCTTGGCATACTGGAACACCATCGCAGCGATGGCGCGGCGCGCGCTGACTCCTTGCGGCCGGCGTCGTACGTCTTGCGCAGCGTCTTAAGGAGGATCGCCTCAGTGATCTCGCCAATGGGAAGCGCGCCGAGCTCAGGAAAGAGCACGCGGCGCAGCAGACCGTCGTTGCGTTCGTAGTGGTGCCCCGACCATTCCCCGCGGTTGCGCTCCAACCATTCGTTGGCCAGCGTTTTGAAGGTTGCGGCGCGATCCTCGGCCTGCTGAACCTCTGCCACGCGCTTAGCCACGGTGGGGTGATGGCCACCACCAATCAGGCCGCGAGCCTTAGTCGCCGCCTTCCTGGCGTCTGCCAATGAGACCTCGGGATATCTGCCCAACCCGTGCGTGGACTCCTTGCGGCTACCATCCGGCGCGGTGACGAGGTAGCGAAGCATCCAATACTTGGCGCCGTTGGGGCGCACCTGGAGCCTGAGGCCGTCGCCATCGCTCAGGTAGTAGACTTTAGGCTTGCCTTTGGCCAGCGTGCATTGCCGGTCCGGCAGTTTTTCCTTGGCCACGTGCCTCCGGGTAAATATGGACTCGATACCCGTATTTTTACCCGTTTTCGCGGTTGCTTTCAATAGACCGGCGTGGTTTCAGATGGACGGCTGTAGAGGGAGATCGCAGAGGTGTCAGGTAAACGGCCAAATTTAGTAGCAGCACACTTTGGCGGACTCCGTCTCCGCCAATTGCTCAATATCCAGGCGTTTCGGCGACCTGTCGCCCCTTCGGCAATTTTCGGGTGCGGCGCCTGCGTTGCTGGAGAGTTCGTACGATTGCGATGCGTACATTCAGACCAATGCGTTGAAGGAGTCATGGCGCAATGCAGCATTTCAACGCAGGTCGCGCGACGCATTGGCGTGTCTCGCATAGCAATAATTCTTTCGATCGTCGGCTCCGAGCGCTTGCGTTACTTGTCCTCTCGGCTCTTGCAACCGGCGCATCTTGCCTAGTCCGGGTCGCTACCGGTCTTCTCGTTATGGCAGTGCGGCGATGACCGCGCGCTCGTCACATGCCGATCGCCGCCCGGTTTCCGGCTGGGCTCTCACGTGCGCCGTCGCGCTGTTGATCTATACGGTGGTACGTGTCGTGCTGTGGATCGACGTCGGCGCGATCAATGCGGGTCTGCAGAACATTCCGGCGATTTTCGGCCGGGGACTTGTCTTCGACCTGGCCACCCTTGCCTTCGCCGCAAGTCCGCTGATGCTGCTCGTGGCCATGGTTCCGAATCGCGTCCGGGCAAGCCGCTGGTATACGTATTTTCGCTGGTTCTATGTCTGGCTCGTGTGGGGGGTCTTCACACTGGTCGGCGTTGCCGAGTTCCTGTTCTGGAACGAATTCACCACGCGCTTCAACTTCATTGCCGTGGACTACCTCGTGTACCGGCGCGAAGTCGTGGGCAACATCCGGCAGTCCTATCCCGTTGGATGGACGCTCGCGACGATCGGTGTGTTCGCCGTGGTCGCGACGTGGTTGCTGAGCCGTTGGCTGCGCATGCGCGCCGAACGGCGCAGCACACGATCGCGCCTCGGATTGATCGCCGGCGCCATCCTGTTGCCTGCGCTGAGCTTTGCGTTGGTCAGTCCGGACCAGATGGAAGCAACGGGCAACGCGTACGCGAACGAGCTCATCGGCAATGGCATGTACACGTTCGTATCCGCGTTCTTTCGCAACGACCTCGACTACGACACGTTCTATCGCACGTTGCCGCAGCCGCAGGCGAACGACGTGCTCAAGTCGGTCGGTGTAAAGCGGCAGCCACTGGATGCGGCGCCAATCGTTCCGCCACCGGTGGCGGGGGCTACTTCAAATCCGCTGCTGCATCGTCCGCGCAACGTCGTCCTGATATCGATCGAAAGCATGTCGGCGCAGTTCCTGGGCGTGTACGGCAATCAGAAAAACCTGACGCCCAACCTCGACAGGTTGACGAAGGAAGGAATCTCGTTCGACCACTTCTTCGCGACGGGCACGCGCACGGTGCGCGGCTTGGAGGCCCTTTCGGTGGGCATACCACCGGTTCCGGGACAGTCCATCGTGCGGCGCCCCGGCAACGACAATCTGTTGACGATCGGAGGCTTGCTGGCCCAAAACGGGTATTCGGCGCTGTTCATCTACGGGGGCTATGGCCTGTTCGACAACATGAACGACTATTTCCGTGGCAATCACTACGGCATCGTCGATCGCACCGACTTCGACGACAGCACCATCGTTTCCGCGAACATCTGGGGTGTCGACGATGAATCGCTGTTCGCGAATTCGATCGCCGTATTCGACAAGGCATCGGCGAGCGGCAAGCCGTTCTTTGCACACATCATGACCACGTCGAACCATCAGCCATTCACCTATCCGGATGGCCGCATCGACATCAAGTCGCCAGGGGAGCGCGACGGCGGCGTCAAGTACACCGATTACGCGATCGGCAAGTTCATCGAGGATTCGCGCAAAAAACCATGGTTCGACGACACCTTGTTCGTGATCACCGCCGACCATTGCGCGGCGGTTGCGGGGCAGACCCGACTTCCAGTCGCCGACTATCGCATTCCGCTGATCCTCTACGCGCCTGCGCTGGTCAAGCCGCAGGTCATAACGCGGCTGGCCAGCCAGATCGATGTGCCGCCGACACTGCTCGCATTGCTTGGCGTTTCGGGACAGGAGAACTTCTTCGGGGAGGACTTGTTCGCCGCACCTTCGCCACTGGAGCGCGCATTCATCAGTAACTATCAAGATCTGGGCTACTACAAGGATGGGACGTTGACGGTGCTTTCACCGCGGCGCAAGGTCCAGGCATTCACGGTGGACCCCGACACGTTTGCATCGACGCCGCGCGCGGTGGACCCGCAGCTGGAGAACGAGGCGATCGCGTATTACCAGACGGCGGAGCGCGCATTCAAGCAGCGAGCGCTGGCGCTGGTACCAAATTCGGCAGCGGTCCTTCATGGCCAGTAGGATGGACCGGCCTCAACGGGAAGGTGATGAGGAATTCCCCAAGACGGGTTCGTGCGTAGTCCCGCTCGGCATGCCATCGAGCCCGAGGGTGTCGACCAGGCAGAATCCGCCGTACGGGCACCGCCACATGGGGCGGATTTTCGGTGGCGCGAGATGACGGGCGATGGGCCGGGTATCCTATCGGTAAGCGGAGCGCTGTCCCGTGCATATTCACGCGGTGGCACCGCGATATCACTCGGGGGAAATAGGGCTTCACGAAGCAACGGTGAAGATCTTCGAGTCCGCCGATTCAACATTCACCACGAGAGGGCAACATGATCAAGCGACTCATTCCCATCCTCGCATTCCTGGCGCTCGCGCTGCCCGTGGCCCCGGCATGGGCCGACAGCTATCAAGACACGATCAACATCTTCAAGAAGGCGGGTCAGAGCAGCCGCTATTTCGGCACGGCCTATGGCTACGCGGTATTTCCGACCATCGGCAAGGGCGGCGTCGGCATCGGCGGCGCGCATGGCAGCGGACGCGTCTACGAGAAGGGCAAGTACGTCGGCGACACCTCGATGACGCAGCTCACGATCGGGCTCCAGCTCGGCGGTCAGGCCTACAGCCAGATCATCTTTTTCCAGGACGAGCGTTCGTTCCGCGAATTCACCGGCGGCAATTTCGAATTCGGCGCCGAGGCGTCCGCCATCGCCATCACGGCCAGCGCGAGTGCCGAGGCCGGCACTACCGGCGGATCGGCCGGTGCGAGCGCGACGAAGAACAACGCGGCGACGGCAGGCACCTATTACAAGGGCATGGCCGTATTTACCGTGGCCAAGGGCGGCCTGATGTACGAAGCAAGCATCGGCGGCCAGAAGTTCAATTACAAGCCGCGTTGATCGGGCGATAGCGCGCGAGCCGGCGCGGAAACACCGCGCTGGTTCGCGACATCGTGGAGTTCGTTGCGGCGACGTCGGGCGCGATCCCCGTCGGCGAACCTTGCGTTCCGGGCTGACGCCTGCCCGCCTTCACGCTCGCGCCAGGGCAAACGCCGGCAGCGCGCCTGACGGCGCCTGCCGCGCGTGACCTGTCGCCGCGCCCAAGTCGCTGGCAGGGCCTACGGTAGACTGCATTCATCTCGTCTTCGCGGTCGTGCCCGGCCGCTACGCATGGCCGCGCCATGAACGACCGTCCTTCCATGTCGACTCGCGACGCCGCGACGGCGTCCGTGCTCGCCGAGCGCGCTTTCGCGCGCGCGACCGGTGCGGTGGCGGTGACGGGCAACGATGTCCGCCTGCTGCTCGATTCGAAGGAAAACTATCCGGCGTGGCTCGCGGCGCTCGCGTCAGCCCAGTCGACGATCCGGTTCGAGACCTACATCATCGCCGACGACGCGACCGGCGTGCTGTTCACCGACGCGCTCTGCGAGCGCTCGCGCGCGGGCGTGCAGGTTTTTGCGCTTTTCGACTGGCTCGGCTCGCACGGTGCGAGCCGTCTGTTTGCGCTGCTGCGAGCCGCCGGCGTGCACGTGCGCATCTTCAATCCGCCGAACCTCGCCGATCCGCTCGGCTGGATCACCCGCAATCATCGCAAGACGATCACCGTGGACGACCGCATCGCGTTCGTCAGCGGCCTGTGCGTCAGCGACAAGTGGAACGGCAATCCCGCGCGACAGATGCAGCCCTGGCGCGACACCGGCATCGAGATCATCGGCCCCTCCGTTGCCGATGTCGCGCGCGCGTTCGACGACGTCTGGCGCACCTGCGCAGGCGCGGCGGCGCTGCCTGCACCCATCGTGCCGGAGCCGCGGGTGGGACACGTCACGGCCCGGGTGGTGGAGGGCGTGCCGAACCATACGGGTACCTATCGACTCGACCTCGCGATCGCCTCGCTCGCGCGCCGCTACCTGTGGCTCACCGATGCCTATTTCGTCGGTACTTCGGCCTACGTGCAGGCGCTGGCGGCTGCGGCGTTCGACGGCGTCGACGTGCGGCTGCTGGTGCCGGGCGCCAGCGACATTCCCGCATTGCGGCCGCTGTCGCGCGCCAGCTATCGCGGGCTGATCGAGGCCGGTGTGCGCGTGTTCGAATGGAACGGCACGATGCTGCATGCCAAGAGTGCAGTCGCCGACGATCTGTGGTCGCGCATCGGCTCGACGAACCTCAACCTGGCGAGCTGGATGGGCAACTACGAGCTCGACGTCGCGATCGAGAATGCGGAATTCGCGGGCGCCCTAGCGGCGCAGTACGAGCGCGACCTGCAGCACGCGACGGAGATCGTCCTGACGCGCCGGTTGAGGGTGCGTAACGTCGAAGCGTCGCCGAGCGACTTCCGCCGCGCGCATTCGGGAAGTGCCGGACGCGCGGCGGCGGGCGCGGTGAGCGTCGGCAGCGTGCTCGGCGCGGCGCTCACCAACCGGCGCGACCTGGCGCCCGCGGAAGCTTCGGTACTCGTGTATATGGCAATCGCCATCATTGCCGTTTCCGCGCTGGTATTCTGGCGGCCTCACGTGCTGGCGTGGCCGCTGGCGGCGATCGGCGTGTGGATCGGCTGCTCGTGGGTGTACAAGGCGATCGGGCTGCGTCGCGGTACGCGTCCTGCCGCGCCGTCGCTGTCACCCCAGGATCGCGTGCGCTGAGGCACGGCGGGGCCTTACGTCACGAATGCAGGTATGCTCTCGCAGCCGTTTCCGCCGACAACCCGACTTCCATCCGTCTCAATTCGCCAGGACCGCACGCCATGAAGAGTCTTGCTCGCGCCAGCCGCGCCCACGTCTTCGCTGCATTTGGGGCAATGGCGCTCTCGGTGATCTTTGCAGCCGGCGTCGTGGCGAAAACGCCGGCCATCGCGACGAGCGATTTGTCGGCTGCGGGGTTCAAGGTTCTGGTCGCGACGACGAAGGCCCAGGAGGATTGGGTGCAGAGGCTGCCGCCGGGGAAGATCCGGGCGATGCAGAGAACCGGCAAGAAGTTTTTCATCTTTCCGGATGCGCCCAGAAAGCAAATCTACATCGGCGGCCCCGCGGAATACCAGGCGTATCTGCAAAGCCATCCCGAACACCGGGCGGCGGACGCACAGCAGTCGGCGAATGCGGGAAGCGCGTACCGGGCAAAGGATGCAACCGCCATGGTGGAGTCCAACGGGCGCGACCTGTCGAACCCCTTCCTGGGGGCGACCTGGGGCGATCTCGGCTGGTACTGATGCGGGAGGGCGGCCTGCTCGCGGCCTGCGGGCGTTTGCGGTTATAATTAGCGGCTTAGCGCCCGTAGCTCAGTTGGATAGAGTACCTGGCTACGAACCAGGGGGTCGTGGGTTCGAATCCTGCCGGGCGCGCC
>CAWAFO010000004.1:1350000-1378674 GCA_963781395.1 uncultured Pseudomonadota bacterium | reverse complement strand
ACGACGGGACGTTGCCACGACCGCCGAGCCGTCATTGCCAAGTGTTCGCGCAATGCCGCGGGCTCTGCGCTGGGCGCCATGTGCCTTCAGGATGCGGTTGCCATTCGACGGTACTCCGCGTTATAGCGGAAGTAATCATTTTCTTCGTACTGGTGGACGTGAGAACCAGGCAATGAACTGCTGCCGGCTGCGTTGCGCGTGCGCCCCGACGACCAATGGCGACGTGTGCAACACGATCGGCACCTGCGACACGGCGCTAGCGGCGCGCGACAACGCCATCCTGCTCTACGTCGCGCTACACTCGCCGACGATCGACCGGCGGATCGACGACAGCGGCGCCAGCGCGGCTGGTGACGGCGTTTATCGCCGAGCCTTCGTCACCGCATCCGAAGCCGGGCTGCGGACCGCGCTAGGGAATCCGCCAAAGGACTAGGTGTTTGGCCCCGCGATCGAATAACGTGACCTGCGTCGATTTCAATCTCCTAACGTGCCGTAAACGCCTAGGGTCATTCACCGACTGAGCCGAATCGATCACCTTCGCGCAATCGCCGCGCTTATGGTTCTTTTCTGGCATTTCACCCACGCATAGGTGCCGCCTAGCATAGTGCCGGCTTGGGGCGTGCTTTCCATTGTCGAAGAAGGTCACTCCGGCGTCAGCCTCTTTGCGTGATAAGCGGATTCATATTCAGCTATCTCTACGTCGACAACTAGATTGGATATGCGGCTTTCATGCGCAAGCGACTGTTTCGCATCGTGCCGCTGTTTGTGTTCGTGCTCACGCTGACGTTCTACGTAGAGCCATCATTGAGCAACGCGGTGCTGCTGCCAACGATATTGACCATGCTGTACCACGGCGGTCTGCCCGGCTACTTCGCATCTGCTATCCGAAGTACAAGATGGTGCATCGCACTTTGGGCAATGGTGCGAACGCGAGACCTTCCGGGCGATCTTGGCGGATTTGGCGAATGATCTGCGAGATCGGGATGAGATCGATGAAAGCGACTACTTCATCGATGCGGCCATTGCCAGTGCCAAAGGAGGTGGTGCCGAGATTGATGCGACGCATCGTGGCAAGGGCGTGAAGATCTTGGCGATCGTCGATAGCATATGGCTTGCCGCACTCGGTGGGCGCGCATGCGGGGAATCATCATGAACTGGTGCAGGTCCAGTTCAGCTTCGCCCTTTACGTGATCGAGGTGATGCCGGAGAATCTAATCGGCGACAAGGCGTGGGATTCAAGTAACCGATGGGCATCGCCCCTCGTCGCGATCATCGTGCCGCCCATCCCATTCGTTCTCCATCTATACTGAACCTACTGCTGAGCGGATCGCTTGCGGCACTGGAAGTAAAGTATGTACGCGGTGGCGGGATCGGACGTAATTACGTTACCGAGAACGAAGTCGTCGTAGTGGAACTTGCCAGTGGTCAAGGTGCGCGGCATTTCGCACACGCCACGTTCGAGCTCGATGTCGAATCCGATATCGAGAAGCAACGAGCGGAGCTCGTCCGCGCGGTACTCGTGCTGGTGCTCCGGATGAATGAAGCCTCCGCCGAAATGGCGTGTGTGGATCTCGGTGATCCCACGGTTGGGAGTGTCGAGGCAAAAGTGCCCGCCGGGCTTTAGCACGCGGAGTGCTTCGCGGCACATGCGTGCGCCGGCCTGGGTATCGACATGTTCGATGCTCTGGCCAGACCAAACGAGGTCGAAAGATTCGTCCTCGAAGTCCTTTAACAGGGTCATGTCGCAATAATGCACGGAGACCTTGCCGGACCCCGCGGCGTTGAACGGAATGTCTCGGTACATGCTGTGCCGATCCTCCGACGGAAGGTCGACGATCACCATGCGCGCGAACGGGTGCTTGTAGCCCATGTGAAACAACGGAGCGTTGATGCCACCAAGGTCGATGATAGACTCCGCGGGAGGAAGGAAGCGGCGGATCATCACGTCACGGGCCCTGTGGATCAGAAACAGATGCGCCTCGACGGCGCGTCGCACGAGCCGGTCGACGAATTCCGACGAGCTGGTGAGGCGCATAGCAAGGCTGAACCCATCGGCGCGCTCCCCTCCTTCCGCACTTGCGAAGGTCGCGATCGCCCCAGCGTCGATCGGCCTGCCGAGTATCGCCTCGTATAGCGCGGTTGCCAGAGCAAGCGCATGACGAGTTTTCTCACTGTCGTGCGAGTCTTGGTCCATCAAAGGTGTCTCGAACGCTGGGGCAGGCAAAGCTACCGCAATTCGACGCGGTTTTCATTGCTTGGGACCTGTGTGCCATGCCCAAGAAGTCAGCCCCGCAACTCTAGCTTGTCGCGGCTCAAATTGCGAATTGCGGTGGCACACCCCCGGCTCTCCGTGAGCTCGGCATTCGCAGATCCAGCGCTCCTGGTGACTTGAAAGCACCTCCCGTGTGGTTTGCGCATTTCCATCGAGCGATACTCTTTCGTGCTTTCCTGATGGATTAAACCATCGCCGAGGCCCCGGGCGTGAATCTCCGCAAGGCGCGAATTGTGAGTGTCTAAACGACAGTGGATGCCCGCACGCGGAACCATCGGCACTTCCCGGCATGTTCGCGAGGGAGTCGACATGCCTGATGCTTTGTCTAGACCATAGCCGGCGCGATGACCAATTGGAGCGAATTCGGGAACATTTTCCGCAGGAGAACATTGCTCCCGAACGACTTGGTCGTCGCCCCTTTCCCGCGCGCGAGATGTTGGGCGCCGTGCTGTGGATTCTGAAACGGGCGCGCAGTGGAGAATGCTTCCGCAGAGCTATCCGAACCACAAGAAGGCGCATCGCCGCTTTCAGCAAGGAGGTGAACGCGAGATCTTGCGGGCGATCTCGGCAGATTTGGCGAAGGAGCTGCGTGATTCGGGTGATATTGATCAAAGCGAGTGCCTCATCAATGCGATCTTCGCCAGCGCCAAAGGAGGTGGTGCCGAGCCGATCGCGCCGCACGGTCGCGTCGGAACGTCAAAATGTCGGACGAGCGTCGCCTCCGGCGATACAAGCAACGATGGCTGGTAGAACGCTATTCGCATAGTTGCCATGGAAGCGGCAATCACCCGTTGGGTCTACCACGCCAGCAATTTACTCGTATTCGCCGAGCTTGCCAGTGTCACCATGGTAAAAAAGCGAATTTGAGATAGGTTCTAGACGAATTCCGGTCGCGCGCGCCAGTAGTCGACCACCGACCGCAGGATGTCATCGAGGTTACCCCGCGGTTGCCAGCCGCTTGCGACGTTCAGTCGTTGATACGAACCGCACACGCGCCGCTGCTCGCTCGGGCGCATCCGCGCGGGGTCGACACGGACACGGATCGGCGCGTGCGCGAATCCGCACAGTGTGTCGACCAGCCGGTCGAGGCGGGTTTCGGCAGCGGACGCGATGTTGTACGCGTCTCCAGCCCGTCCGTTGACGAATGTCGCTAGCAGCGCCGACACGACGTCGTCGACGGCCACGAAATCCCGCGTCACGTCGAGATTGCCGACGACGAGGTCGCCGCCCCCAAGACTCTCGAGCCGGGCGACTTGCTGCGCGAAATTGCTGACTGCGAACTTGCTGCTCTGCCCCGGCCCGATGACATTGAAGGGCCTGACGATGCAGGTATCGACCTGGTGCGACAGGGTATGTTGAAGGCACGTGACCTCGGCGGCCGCTTTGCTGGCTCCGTAGGGAGTGCGCGGCGCGAACGGCTGGGTCTCGACGATTGGCAAAGCCGATGCGTCGACCGCGCCATAGACCTCGGCGGTGCTGACAAACAACATGCGCCCGCCAAACCGCGAGGCCGCGAGTGCAGCAAGGATGTTCAGCGTACCGCCGAGGTTGACATCGTAGGTGCCCATCGGATCGGCCACGCTGTCGGGCACGAACGAATTCGCCGCGAGGTGCAACACATGGCTCGGCGCGACGCGACGCACCAGCGCCACCACCGCGTCGGCGTCGCGTATATCGACTTCGGGCGGCGCGGCGAGTGCCATTGCGCCGAGCGTCGTGCCGACGCGATCGCCGGCAGCCATCCAATGCCGGCCAATGAAGCCGCCCGCGCCGAAAACCAGGCAGGTCACGATCTTTCCCCTTTGCGCCTCAGCGCGAGAGCAGCATGATGCCGGCGAGCACCAGCACCGTGCCGGGCACATGGGGCATCGTCAGCGTCTCGCCAAGCCATTGCACGGCGCCGGCTGTGATTGCCAAGAGGCTGAGGCCGATCGCCACCGGGCAGGCGACCGGTGATGGGCCACGAACTCGGCCACACCTTTGGCCTGTACACGCTGGCAGCCTCGACTGCGACGCCAATCCGATCGGAGGCACCTGTACCGTGTCCGAGTACGGCGACCCCTTCGATGTCATGGGCAACCAGGCGGCCATGCATTTCAACGCTTTTCAGAAAACGTGCTGAAGTGGCCGACCGCGATCTGGCTGATGAGTGGACTCGCAGCGACGGCGTCGTCGGTGATCTTCACGGACCCGTACTGGAAGGTGCAGAACGTCGCCGACTTCAATGGCGATGGCAAGTCCGATCTCCTGTGGTTCAAGGCATCGACCGGCCAGACCGCGATCTGGTCGGGCGCAATTCGACCAATGGCCAGACGGCGATCTGGCTGATGAATCGGTTGGCCGGCAATGGCGCCGCGGTGATTTTCGGCGATCCGCAATGGAACGTCACGCTCACCGGCGGCCACGCCGCGACTGGGCGCACGGCGGTGTGGCTCATGAATGGACTTTCCGCGAAGTCGTCCACCTATCTCACCGACAACGGCACTTTGGAACCCAAGTCGATCGCCGATTTCGACGGCGATGGCAAAGCCGACATCGTCTGGCGCAGCGGCGCCGGTGCAACGCAACTGACCTTGATGAACGGCCTCATCCCGGCCACGACGACGACGCTGTCGACCACCGCCAGCATGTCGGTGGCAAAGGTCGGGGACTTCGACGGCCATGGCATGGCGGACCTGCTGTGGCTGGATACATCCACCGGTCAGAGCAGCATCTGGCTGATGAACGGGACCACCAAGGCGAACTCCGCGATACTGCCGGCGGATACCCGGTGGAGCGTAAGCCCCATTAAGCCCGGATCGAAGTGCGACTTGGCCGCCCAGATCATCGGCGGGCGCACAATCGTCTCTGTGGGTGGTCGAGGCAAATGCTCGTGCACTAGGCTCCGGCAACCGCGCAGGTATGACGGTGTTCGGACACGCTCGACCCGACCACGCGCGAATGGCCCCTGAGACGCCAGCGCCGGGTGAAGCGAAGTACTCATCCGCGCGGCCGGCTTGCCACAACATAGATCTCTCCGGCTATGTTGGGATAGCGTTCTCCAAGTTTCATGAACGCGTCGAGCATCGGGCGCGACCAGGTCGCCTCGATCTGGCTGTTCGATAAGGGCTTGAGCCAGTAACCTCCGAAGACATCGATGACCAATCCCGCGTCGAGAAAGCAGCGACGAAACGATTCTGGATCGAATACGCGCCGATGCCCATGATGGCGGTCCATCTCGTTCAAATCGTTCTCTTGAGCCAGCAGTCCCATGAGAACAGCGGCCTGCCGATGCAGCGACTGGCTATTCGGAACGGCAGCAAGAATACGGCCTTGCGGTACGAGCCACGTTGAGGCGCGTCTCACAATTTCGATGGGATCGTCGACATGTTCGAGCACATGGCCGAGTACGACATTGTCGTAATATTCCCGTGGAATGAAGTCCTCGAACAGCGAATGTACGACCCGCGCGTCCGGAAAGCGCGTAGCGAGCGACCGGCAGAATGCTTCGCTGCCATCTACCAAGGTAAGGCGCTTGGCAGTTTGTGCGAGCAACGCAGTCATTACACCCTCGGCGGGACCCAACTCCAGGATCGTTTCGCCTCCAAGATGGCGCTCGAATATCTGAAACGAATAGCGGATCGTATCCGTGTTGACACCGGCGGCGTATCGCGAAATCGCAGCAATTCTTTCGAGTCTTGCCGCTTCCTCTTCCAACTTCATACCTGAGCGATCAATTCGACCAACATGCGGTTGCGAAGCATCAGGAACGCGATTTCTCGACCCGCGAATGCGACCGCTGGAACAGGTTCGACCACAAGCTTTGCGCCCCGCACACGCATTGCGGCGATCGATTTCGCAAGCCAAACGGTCTCGTACGCAAGATGATAGAGCTTTATGCCCGACCGCATCCAAGGTGCGAGGACGCCGCCCTCTTCATCCAGCGCCTCGAGAAGCTCGAGCCGCGGCGCCGCGCCACAGACAAACTGTCCCCGGATTCCCTGCCGTGGATCCACGAAACGTGGCCCTTCCACGACGTACCCCAGCGCGGCGAACTGGTTGAGTTCCTTGTCGATGCTCCGGCAAGCCACCCCGATATGGTGAAAGGTAAACTCCGGTACCGAAGACTCTGCGCTCATGCCGGGAAGTCGATCGAATGCGCCACACGAGCCGCAAGTGCTTCGAGTCGTGCGGCAATCACGGGATACCGATCGCGCATCAAGCGATGCTCGATCGCCCGCCGTGGCGCGCCGTCTACGACGATCTCGACCTCGCCTGCCCGGGCCAGTCCACAGTGGTCATGAAACGAGATCACCTGACCATTCTCCACGAGCGTGCGGCAATGGATTTCGTCGAGATGCAGCACGTCGAACGCCATTTGGTACACCAGCCACGCCGATTCCACCGCGGCGATGGAATCGGGCCGAAGTACCCAGCGTCCCCACTCCGCGCGTCCGCTATTCCTGTCGACATCGTAGATCGCGAGGAGACCCTGCTCCGTTCGGTCGTCACGACGCGCGATCACGAAGTAATAGTCGTCGGGACGGATGAAGTATTTCTCGAGCCAGCGCTCCTGCTCGGCCGCCGTCTCGGCGCCGCGGTTCAGATATCCGGAGCGCAGTCGGTCATTGCGAAGCGCCGCGATAAATGCCGCGTCCGACATCAGCACCGGCCGGAGCTTGAAGCCGAAACCCGAGATGTCGAGGTCATGACGCAAGGTGTTTCCGTATCCGTGACAGGATTGCAGATGGAGATGTCAGCACCATGAATTCGCTTTCGGCAAACTGGACGTCAAAGCGCTCTTCGAGACAGAACACCAATTCCATGTGCTTCAGCGAATCCCACTCGGAAACGTCGCCGCGTTCGAGCACCGGATAGCGGTCGGCCGGGATCTCGAGCACCTGCAGAAGCAACGCCGTGATTTCATCGAGAGAAGCGTCGCTCATCGCAAAACTTCCTCCAGAATCGGGTCGGAGTTCGCGCGAGACGCGAACACATCGAAGGATACGCGGGTCGTCCCGCTCTCGGCTCCGCCGTGCGCGTACCGGGCCAGCCAGTCGCGCGCGGGCTGGTTGCGCGGACCTGTCGCGACGTCGAACACGACGTCTGTTGGCGGTGACATATCAGCTGGCATCAGCGCAAGGGCCCGGCACAACATCAGGTCCTCGATCCCGCGGCCCAGTGCCCGGCAGCTCACGAAGAGGTCCTCAATGTGCAGGCGCGACCCTTCGATCCGTCCGACGAGGCCCGCGACGATGCCGCTGTCGGACAACCGGTCCGACAACCGGATCGCGACGGTCCGGCCATCGGGGTCGTCGAGCCGTCTCGCAAGTTCTGCTGCGTTGAATCGGCGCAATGACAGGTTGAACTGATTGGTTTTGCCCGACAGATCGGCGAGGCGACCGATGTTTTCGCGAGGGGCGACGAGATACTCAAGTCGCACCTGCAATTCGCGCAGATATGCTTCGCGCGAGGGTGCAACATCAGCCAATGTCGCGCGCTCGCGATTGGCAAACAGGTCCGCGATGCGGAGCCCATCGTCTGTCGAATGCTGCCAACGAAACAGTCCTGCGCAATGAGCCAGCGCGGACGATGTTTGGCGTGCGTCCGCCGCAGCGTAGATGGTGAAGATTTCGCGTCCCGACGCCACGCTGGCGAGCTCGCCGGGATTGTCGTCGATGTAGATCATCGAGTCAGTGCCGACGCGCAGCGCCGAAGCGATGCGATCGACGGATTCCCCTTTGTCCTGCCACGACACTTCGACGGCGGCAAAGTCGTCCAGCCGCAACGGAAAATCCACTCGCATCGCAAAGACTTCCTCGACATCAGCCCGCTCGTTGTGCGAGACCAACGCGAGCAGGATGCCGGCGTCCTTGCAGTCGCGAAGCTGTTGCTGGAGGGCGCAATGGCCCTCCGTCAACTCGACGTTGACGGGCCCGTCCTCGCCGAGCACGCCGCGGTACAACGTATCGTCGAGATCAACGACGATCGCCTTGCGCGCGGGCAACACGCAGGCGGGCAGCCAGCGGCACGCGAGTTCCCGGGCAAGGCGCAGCGACGCCGCATTGCTCAATATCGAACCCGTCAGCGCCGCAGTCCGCGCATCGAGCCAACGCTCGCCGAGCTCCAACGCAACGCAATCCATATCGGCGAAGTTCACGGCGGCGGGCAACACCCCTTTCGCAACGTTGCGTAGCGTGGAGGTGGACCGCGTGATGGCCACGACTACCGGATTCGTGGTCGCGGATCTCAGCGCATGCAGCCTCGCCAACAGCCACTCGGCGAGCACGCTTGGTGCGATCTGCGTCAGCCGGCCTGCATCCAACCACACGAGATCGATGTCGGCTTCACCTGCGAGGTCAAACGAGAGACTGTCGTCCCAGCCGCCAACCGAAAAACGATAGTCCAGCGCGTTCCATCCGGCGTACGCACCCACCGCTGACGCCACCGCTTCGAACCCATGATTGCGATGTACACGAACGTCGATGCGCCGACAGCGCCAGCGTGGTGCAGAACCAGTGAGGTCGATGCGTCTCGGCGCATCGAACAACCGCGACTGGAGCGCCGCACGCGCGAGGGCGCATTCGCCAGACGTTGGAGGTAGGTCCAGAGAGTTCACGTGATGCCGAAACTGTGAATTATAGGTGAGCGCACGACGAGGCCAAACGGCACCCGTTTCATGTCGATCGAGACGGCTGACGTCCGCATGCTCAGGGTCGCCGCCCGAGCAAAAGCGTCACGACAATTGCCAGCGTCGGGGCGACCAGCTTGCGAACCACAAAGAGCCCGTAGTCGGTGTGATAGATCGGCCATCGGAACAGCCAGTACCACCAAGGCGAAAGCGGGTTCCGGTCGTTCATTGCCCAGAACTCGTGCATCATCGAAAGGCCCGGGCCATCCTGCATGAAGCGCAGCCAGTTGCGGTCCTCGCCCATCGGCCAGACGGAGAAACCGATTGGAAGCCCCGCGAGCTGCAGCATACCGAGATACGCCATCTGCAGCAGCCAGATTGCAAAGAGGATGATCGCCAGATGCTCGATCATGGCGTCGCCCAATTGGGCGAGCCAGGACATGGATGCGTGTGCGCCGTCTTTGGCCGCGGGCGATGGGATTGCAGCCATGCTAGCGGTCCGCAGCCCTGTCACGCGGCTTGGATCGCGCGCGCGTCTGCAGCAGGAATCGCAGCGCGAGGAAGCCGACGGGGACGTTCACCATGATAACCACCAACGCCGCCCATTCACGGCGCATGCCGGCAGCGGCGACCAGCACCCACAGAAGCAGCAGCCCCATCAGATATTGGATGGCGTAGACTGCAGGGAAACGGATCGCGTTTCGCCAATCGAGCGGCACGCGAAATACGAACCGGCACTGCAGCCAACATCCGGTCGCGATCCCCGCAACGTAGGCGATCGAGTAGGCCAGCCGGTACTCGACGACGCGCATCAGTGCCACCAACAACACATACGTGACGGCGGTGTTGATGGCTCCGGCGACGACATAACGTGTGAACTGTCCCCGCGTCGAAGCCTCGTTCATTGCGCCGCAGCGACGCCCGCAACGGCCGCGGTGAATGCATCGTAATCGCGAATGTAGTCGGCGGCGTCGTATGCATGCGATGCGAACACGAGCAGCAGCGCATCGCGCGAGTATCGGTATTGAATGCCCCATGTCATCGGCGGAATGTGGAGGCCGAGGTCCGCTCGGTCGAGCGCGATCTCTTCGCGAACGCGCCCGTCGTCGACAACGACACGGCAGCTTCCTCGGGCACACACCAGAAACTGGTGGCACGTGCGGTGCGCGTGCTCGCCACGGACATTCTCGGACGGAACATCGAAAATCATGAAACACCGCTTGACTGAAAACGGCACGTCGCTCTCGAATTCTCCGGCAACTAGATTGCCGCGCATGTCGCGAACCAGCGTCAGTTCGTGCAGCGACACGCCTCGCACGCGTGTGGAAACCGCGATCGGCACACCAACTTTGCCGGGCTCAGGCGTGTCGGCTTTCAACGAGTCGACATAGCCGACGATGCGCGCCGGATTGCCGCGCACAATCGCGTTGGGTGGAACGGAGCGCGTAACCACGGCACCGGCGCCGATCATCGCATGTTCGCCGATGGTCACGCCCGGGAGCACCGTCGCGTTGGCGCCGATAGATGCGCCGCGCCGGATATGCGTGCGGGGATACTCGGAAAGGTGCCGGTTGCTGCGCGGAAATGGATCATTGGTAAATGTCGCATTGGGCCCGATGAACACGTCGTCGTCGATGCGCAGGCCGTCCCAGATCTGCACGCCGCATTTGACCGTCACGCGATCGCCGATCACCACGTCGTTCTCGATGAATACGTGATCGCAAATGTTGCAGTCCGCGCCTATGGCAGCACCGGGAAGGATGTGCGCGAAGGCCCAGACGCGCGTGCGTTCACCGATCGACGACGTCTCACAGAGCGCTTCGGGGTGGATCATCGAAGTCATCTGTCTGCTTTCGAGGAAATCGTCTCGGTGGACAGCACGAGATAGCCCGGGCGTTCCTTGGTGTTCTCGTAGGCGCGCCAAGCATAGGCGCCGACTATGCCGAGCCCAAATGTGTTGAGAGCGCCGAAGAAAAGAATGACCAGAATGGTTGCCGCGTAGCCAGGCAGCTCGATTGTGCCAACAATCCGAGCGACCAGCACGACAACCGCTATCACCACGGATAGCACAAGCCCGAGCATCCCGGCGTGGAACAGCAACCATACCGGCAAGTCCGTGAATGCGAACACACTATCCGACAGGTATTTGAGCTTGCGGCGAAACGTCCATGCGCTCCTGCCATAAGGACGGGCACGTCGGACATAGGGAACCATCGCACGCCGATAACCGAGCCAGAACACCAGCGCAACCAGCGACGTGTTCGTCTCGCCAAGGCTCACAAGCTGCTCGCGGAAGGCACGATTGCAGCCGAAGAGGTCGACCCCACCAGGCGGTATCTGCGGTTGCACCAACCGGCGATAGAAGCCCCAGAAGAACGTCGACAGCATCCGCGAGGCGAACGGATCCGCACGCGCTTCACGCACCCCGATTACAACATCGACATCGCCCTTGGCGAGCACCTCGAAAAAACGTGCAACGACCTCGGGCGGTTCCTGCAGATCGGCTGCCATCACGGCCGTATATTCGCCAGCCGAATGCGCGAGGCCCGCGCGGATCGCAGCGAAGGAGCCGAAATTGCGCGCAAGCAGGATAAGCTTTGCGTCAAGGCCGGAAGCCGGCAGCTCGCGCCTCAGCCACTCATGCGAATCGTCCGGACTGCCATCGACCACGAATACGGTCTCGAGGGGCTGCGGGAGGCCGCGTTGCAGGCCTCGAATCTGCTCGACGAGCTCAGGGAGCGAATCCCGGTTGTTGTAGACGGGGATGACGAGCGAATACACATCAACCTCGCCAAGCGTTGCAGACCGCGACAACTTGGTCGACCTCGTCGTCGGTCATTTCAGAAAAACAGGGAAGCGAAAGTATCTCGCCTGCCGCCCGCTCGGTGACAGGCAGCACGGGAACCTCGATGTCGCAGGCGAACGCGGGTTGCCGATGGTCGGGAATAGGGTAATGGATGTCGTGGCCAATTCCGTGCGCTGAAAGTGCCGCGCACAGCGATGTCCGTCCTTCGACGCGTATGACGAACAGGTGAGCGACATGCTCCTCGCCACCGGCCGGCGGCGGGCGGATCCGCGCATTGCCTAGCCCATTCCGGTAGCGTGCGGCAATCGCGCGCCGCCGTGCGTTCCAATGGTCGACATGCGGGAGCTTGATGAGAAGGATAGCCGCCTGCAATTCGTCGAGCCGACTGTTCCGCCCACCGGGCCGATCTGCGTGATACTTGGACGACCAACCATATTGACGCAATTCCCGCACCCGACCCGCGATAGCGGTATCGTCGGTGATGACGGCACCGCCATCGCCGAGCGCACCGAGATTCTTGGTCGGATAGAAGGAAAAGCAGCCAACTGTTCCGTGCGCACCTGCACGCTTGCCGTCACGCGTCGCGCCGTGCGCCTGTGCGCAGTCCTCGACGACGGGAATGCCGCGAGGCCGTGCCCAGCGAACGACCGCGTCCACGTCCGCCATGCGACCGTAAATATGCGTGACCACAACGGCGGCTATAGGATCCGGCAGATCCTCGAGGAGAGTCAAATCCATCAGAAGTGCTTGCGGCTCCGCGTCTACATAGATCGGGATCGCGCCAATCGCGCAGATGGCAGTAGACGCATAGCCCCCCGCGTTGGCAACGGTAACCACCCGATGGCCGCGTGCCACACCGACTGCGCGGAGCGCAAGCTCGAGCGCATCAGTCCCGTTGGCAACGCCGATACAATGCGATGTTTCGCAGTACTTCCCGAAAGCCGCCTCGAATGCATGGACATTCGAGCTGCCAATGTACCGGCCGCTTGCGACAACCTGCTCGATCGCCCCAAGCAGCGGACGACCGATGGCCGCATGTTGTCGCGCCAAGTCGTTCAAAGGAATCATGGTCCCTTCAGTCGCCCATTAGGCGGTCACCTCGAAATCACTGAAACGAATCATGCCGCCAAACTCCCCCGGGCAGGCGCAAAATAAGCGTCGCATTGCCCCTCACTTTTGGGCTAAGCGACCGGTCCATTTCCGGCTCTGTAGAGCGCCCCTAAAGCCGCATGCGTGCAATTTTAGATGATCCAAGTTGGATATCAACGATTTTGAGACAGGCACCAAGTCTAGCGCGGCTCAATTGTGATCGACTTCAACCCGATTCCAAGCTTGCGCGCATCGGTGCTCATGCCGAGCTCGGCAGGTGATCGCGGCGTGGGGATGAGGATCTCGATGGCGCTCGCGGGCGGATTCAGATGGAACGAAACGTCGCGCTGCGTGGGTCCGCTGCCGACCTGAAACAGGCGCTCATCATTGCCGATACGGATCGTTAGGTCCGTCCCGACACTGGACGGGAGCGCCATCGCGGTCTCGATGTGCAGCGTGAAGTCCGATGGCAGGGCGCGCGCGAGTTGGATCCGAGCAACCTTCCCATCCGTCCATCGTCCCCACGGCTCCCAGCCGGAGAAGCCGGCTATATGCGCCACGATCCCTGGCAGCGTGAGACGGTCGAAACGTATTGGTGTCTCGATGGGGAGCAATACGCGTTCTAGGGGCAGCGGCGAGGACCCCGCCGCTTCCATTCGATATGCGACGAGCAGCCTATCTGAGCTCTCCGCGATGGGTGCTCCCAGCCTTTTTCTGAGGGCAGCCTCGACGTTCGTGCCCCCATCGGCGTAGCCCCGCCGGTCGACGTAGACAGCGCCGAAACCGCTGCGCGACGCAAGATCCAATTGCTCCGCGATCGGATGGTCGAACAAGGCGCGCAACCACAGATCGCCCTCGCGTCCCCGCATCGCCCCGTAACTCCAGCGAAGTGTCCGTGAGAACAGATAGCCCCGGAGCGGGCCATAGTTCTCCATGCTCTGCACGGCAGTCGCTTCTGGATATGGCTGGTACGGCATCTGCAGCACGGCGGTTCCTGGTGGGAGCTTCGATTCAAGTTCCTGCACAAATGTGCGGTCACTCGCCACGACCGCATCGCTAGAGCCGCCGGGTCGTCTTGGAATCTGGTCATTTGCCCCGATGACAAGCAGTACTGCCGCACACGCGATCGCCCAACGGCCCGACGATTGCGTCTCGCGCACCCGACACGCGCGTTCCATCGCCGCGGCGACAGCCGTAAGCGAAACGAAACCGATGACGATGCTCACGCGGTTGTAGCCACGGATCATCGATGAAATTAGCAGCGAAAAGAGCGCACCAATCCCACCGATAGTTCCCAGCAGGAAGGCAGCGAGCGCCAACGTTGCCAAGAACGCCAGCGCCGTGGAATCGTCCGGTGCACCTGCGATGCGGCGAAGCGCATAGGCGAAAAGGAACAGCAGGCCGAAGCTCCCCACTAGGCCGAGGGACGCGCTGGCATTCTCGTTGACCAGCGGCGCGGTCAGGCTGTAGCGATTGGTAAGGTCACGCATCGCTGGGACACGGTGATCGGGTGATGGCAACAGCAGTTGAGTCAGCTTCAGACCGTAAATCTCACTGTCGTTCGCGTTGCGATGAGCCACTTCGGCGTTCGGGCCGTGCCGAGTCTGATAGCCGATGGTCGTCGCCACGTTGGTCAGCACCACGATACAGAGCGCTACAACAAAGCCCGCTACGGGCAGGCTTTCGCGCAGGGATCGACGAGACAGCGCGCGCGCTAGGCCGGCCACCGTTATAAGAAAGGCGGAGAAAAACGCGTAGTACGCGCCACCAGATCCCACCGCCACGACCGCAAGCGCGAGCCCGCACTTCAGCCTTCGCGGCGCGCGCCAAAACCGTACGCCCTCCCAAGCGATATATGCGAGCCAGACGCCAAGTGGAACGACGGCGTACGACGCAAGCAAGAGATGGCCACGACGCGCGAAATGATAAGGCATCAATGCGAACAAAGCCGCGCTCGCGACCGCAAACACCACGCCCACGCCGAGACGTCGCATGACAAAGTAGGCGGTCAATCCCGCCAAGAAGAACCCGGAGAGATAGAATAGCCCGGACACGACAATCCAGTTCGACGAACCGAGGCCGAGCAGACGGATAATCAAAAAATTCAGGCCATCGCTATAAGGATAGTCGTAGAGACTGGCGCCGAACGGCGCACCGACGAAGGGGGTATCAACCGGATACCAGCCGACGTCGATGATCGTTTTAACAATGAAGGCGTGCGAAAGACCATCGCCGCGATACGGGACCGGATGCGACACGTCGAACGCCTCCGCGCCGCCGTAGACCCAAAGGCCCGCGGCAATGGCGATCAGCAACGTCGCAATCGCTACGAAGTCCTGCGTCCGAGCCAACCGGGGGTTCGCGAGCATAGGTCGCTTGGGAGTCACTAAGATCAGAGTTCGACCGCGCCGGTGTCGTACGGCGACTCCCGGTCTTCGCGCTGTGTGGGAAACGAACCATTTTCCGGGCAGTACCGATAGTTCCGCTCTTCCAGCAAAAAAGCAGCCAGTTCTCGGGCGCTACGGTGCCAGTCGGATGATTCGACGCCACGCGAATCTGGCGCGCTACCCGCCTCACGCAATTCCAGCCAACACCTCACCGCCCGCGCGAGTGCCGCGGGTTCTCCGGAGAAATACAGCGCATGATCGCCTGCAACCTCGCGGAACACCGCCAAGTCGCGGGCAATCACGCCCACGCCGTGCCGGGCAGCCTCGACGATCGGCAGGCCGAAACCTTCTCCGCGCGAAGCGGCGATGAGCGCGGACGCCCCGGCGTAGAGCCGTTCGAGCACCTCGTCGTTCGCTGCCTCGAGCCAGAACAAGCGTGACCCCCTCATCGGATGGCTGCGCAGGCGTGCTGCCAGCACATCAACCATCCAACCCTGCTTGCCGACGATGACGAGATTGGCATCGACGCCGTCGGCCCAGAGCTGCTCGAACGCTTCCAAGGCATCCCTGTGCGCCTTGCGAGGTTCGATCGTGCCGACCATGAGAAACATCGGCGCCCGCGTCATCGTCCCCAGCACCTCGGCGACGTCGGCGGACGTTCCCGATCGTCGGAAAGGTGTCGGCGAGTGTGCTTCCCAGCGGGAAGTACCCGATCGCAATCGGAGTCGCGCGCGGCGGCGGGGCGGTACTCAGCCATGCGCAGAGCTCGTCTGCCACGGTCCGCGATATGCACGCGACGCCGTCGCCGACGCGGGCGATCGTCTGCAGCCACGTCTCCACCAATGGCCGCGAGGATGGCGGGAACGCATCGGGCAGCAGGACGGGAAGCAGATCGTAGACGACGAAATGGATCGCGACGCCTCGCGCCCGCCAGCGGGCGAGCGTCTCCTCGAGGCGAGGAATGCCGTCGGCGTACCAGTCGAGCCCGACGAAGACATCGCCCGCGTGCGTCTCGACGGGCTCATCGGCCAGGAACGGCGCATCCACCCCGAGGTTGCGCAGGGTGTATTCGCGCGCATAGACGAAATGCCCATTCCCGCCGTCGCGGACCGGCTCGACCCGGTAACCGTCGGGCGAGTGCTGCAGCCACTGACTCAACACACCCCGCACCACGCGCTCGATGCCCGTGCGCAGGTCGTTGCGTGACACCACCGAAACGTCGACGAGCAGCTGCTTCGAACCCAGCCGCGGACGGTGCGCCGCCATCGTCGCCGCGACCGCGCGCCTGTCCGCGCTACTCGTCTGTATCGTTCCTTGGTCCGCCGCGATCGCGCGCACGAGACGGCGCTCGCGGCCCCGTCTGCTGTCCGCGGCGAAGCGCTCGATCGCATCGCGGTATCGGCTGGCGACGTCCGCCAGCAAATGCGTTGACGCTATGTGGGCCCGAGCCGCGCTGCCGAGGCGGCCACGCAGCTCGGGGTGGTCGCGCAGGCGCCGCAACTCGGCGGCGAGCGCGGCGTCCTCGAACTCGTCGTCGAGCCGGCATACGGCGCTTGCCGGATATTCAGCCGAAGTGCCGTGGGCATTCAGGATCGTCGGAAGCCCGGCTGCCAGCGCGCGGACGATCGCCGCCGAGGATTCGCCTCGCGTGCCGGTGCGCAGCTGCACCGCGACGTCGGCTGCAGCCAGATAGCGGTCGAAGCCCTCGGGATCCACGAATCCCGTGATGCGAACGCGATCGCCGGCGTTGCCGTCGCGGATCGCCTGCGTGAGCGCGCTCCCGTACGCACCACCTTCGTTCTCGCCGACGAAGACAAGCCATGCGTCGCGGTCGCGCGCGAGCCCGGATATCCGCCACGCACCCAGCAGGCGTTCGTTGAGCTTGGTCGGACCGAGAAATCCGAACGAACACACGAGGAACGCATCGGCCGGTATGTTCAGCGTCGCGCGCGCCGCCTCGCGGTCGCGCGACTCGTCCGGCACGCCATGCATCGGAATCACGACGGCGTCGGCGACCGCCGCGGGGCCATACCACCGGCTTGCCAGCTCGAGCGAATACTTCGAATGCGCGATGATCCCCGCGGCGTGGCGGTAGACCTCGAGACTCGCCGGGAAACGCTCACGCGCGGCCGCCCGGCCAAGCGCCTGGTATTCCACCAGTGCCGGATAGCCGTGTGACGCGTACAACGCGCGACGGAACGCGGCCGCTTCCGGCGTCCTGCTCCTCCAACCAATCCAGCATGCTGCTCAGGAAGAAATCGTGGGTGACGACGGTGCCCGGATGACGGCTCAGCGCATCGAGCATGCGGACGTGGAACGGTGAATTGCCCATGTGATACAGCACGCGGTCGAACTCGCGGGCGTTCGCCTCGAACCACTCGTACGTGCTGCACGTGTTCGCCCGGCACGACGCCGGGCGGCTCCCATGGCGACCGCTCGGCGATGACCTCGATTTCGTAGTACCGCCGGAGCTCCGGCAGCAACCCGGCACTGTAATCGGCGATGCCCGAGCGTTGGGGTGGCATCGGCGACACGTAGGCGAGCCGTGGGCGCGGGGTCCCGACGGGACGCTCGGTCCGCGGACCCGGCTTCGCTCGTACAGCGCCTCGAAGGCCGGCCACGCGCGTGCCGCGCAGGCCGACCAGCTGAAGCGGCGCGCGCGCTCGACGCCGTGCTGTCGCAACGCAGCGGGCATGTTCGGATCGGCCAGCACGCGCTCCATCAGGGCGGCGATCGCTTCCGGCTGTTCCGGATCGAACAAGGCGTCGTCGCGTCCGACGACTTCCGGAAGGCTCGACGTCCTCGACGCGATCACCGGCGCCCCGCACGCCATCGCCTCGGCGGCAGGGAGGCCGAAGCCTTCGTGCCGGGAAGGAAAGACGAACAGCGATGCGCCGCGGTAGAGCGCCGCGAGGGATGCGTCGTCCAGCGCACCCGTGAATGCAACGCGGGAGAGTTCGACGGCGCAATCATGTGCGGAATCCAGCAGCCGCTGGCGCTCGAGGTCGCCGATGCGGCCGCCGATCACCAGCGAATATCGGTCGCGAAGCGCGCGCGGCAGCCGCGCGTAGGCCTCCACGAGTTTCACCACGTTCTTGCGCGCGTCGAATCCACCGGCATAGAAAATGTAAGGATCACCCGCACCGTGGCGTGCGCGCAGCCGTCCATCGGTGATTGGATCGCCTTCCGGCGTGAAGCACGGATCGATGCCGCAGCCAATCGCGACGAGCCGCTGCGGATCGCAACCCAGCGCCGAGATCGCCTCGTCGCGCGCATGATCGGAAATCGCCAGCAGCAGGCGGGCACGCCGCAGCGACTCCGCCTTGCGCAAATAGAAACTGCGGAACCGCGGATCGGCGAAGTAACCGTCCTGCTGCACGAGCGGAATCGCGTCGTAGAGCGTTGCCGCCGTCGGGACTGAATCATCGAACGCGCCGATCGAGGTCACCGCATCGTCGATCCAGCCCTCGATCACACTCGATACGTGGACGACATCGGGTGCCACGCCGGCGATGAACGACTCGCGAATTCGTTCCGCCGTCCGCGCGCGCCACTCGTTGGCGGCGAAAATCTCGGACACCGGGCCGGGGACGTCGAAGATCAAATGCCTGTCGCGAGGCAGGAGATTCAGGAGCCCATGGGGATCCGCCTCCTCCCCGCAGGACAGTGCCCCGTTCAACAGGAGGGTGACGTCGTGCTGCCCAGCGGTGGCA
This sequence comes from uncultured Pseudomonadota bacterium, assembly GCA_963781395.1. GTDB lineage: Bacteria > Pseudomonadota > Gammaproteobacteria > Burkholderiales > Casimicrobiaceae > VBCG01. The sequence continues at coordinate 1,359,797 of CAWAFO010000004.1, read as the reverse complement.
ATCAGCGCGCGGGCGAGGCCTGCCGTATAGCGCCCGATCCCCCTGAAGCGGCTTTCGGTCTGCGCACCTTGCAAGTCGAGACAAAGTCTCATGAAGGTCGCGACGAGTCCACCGCCTGGCGCTCGATCTCGCGCTCGAGCTCCGCGAGCAGCTCGGCGCCGTCGCGCCCCAGCGCACTGCTTGCGGCGGCGTCGCGGCGCGCGACAACCATGGGCGCGATGACCGCCGGGAATGCGCCCGCGCGCTTGAGGCGTGCAATGACGCGCGGATGGCGTTGACAGCCGCGCGACGATCCAGCCCTTGAGGCCGGGATGTCGCCCCGCGAACCGTGCCGCCGACCCAACGCCGGCACGTGCGCTTTGCGACAGCAGCGCCGCTGGCCGCGCGGCCGAAGCCGGCAAGCCAGCGCCTGACGATGCGAAGCGGTGTCATGATCCTCCAAGACCAGCTCGAACGGATCAGTGCGAGCTCGCGCTGGAGGTGAGCGGTGGCCGTCCACCAGCGTCCTGTTTCGGCGCGTTCGTGCTCGAGCTCCTGCCGCTGGGTCTCGAGTTGGCGTTTCAGCGCCGCGAGCTGAGACTCGAGGGCTCGCGCGTTGCTCGACAACGTCGCGACCTCGCCCTCCAGCCGCCGGTGGCTCGTCGCCGAGGCTTGCGCCGATGCGCGTGCGCTGACCAGCTCGTCCTGCAGCTTCAGGGCCGCCTCCTTTGCTCCGGCGTGCGCAGTACGCAGCGCCTCGGCCTCGGCGGCGAGGCGGCCGCTCGTCTTCTTCTCCTCGTCGAGGGCAGTCGAAAGGCGGCCCACCTCCGCTTCACGGTTGCTGCGCTCGGCCGCCTCGCTTTGCGTCGGATGCATCCAGCGCCCGATTGGCGGTTGCCCAGCACCTGCAGGTATCGCTCGACGGCCGCCTGCCAGGCCGGATCGACATCACTGCGCGCGATCAGCCGAAACATCCTGTGTCACGCTGCGCGCCCTGAACTCGTCGCGCAGGAATGCGAACGTCCAGTGTTCCACCGGACGGCGCCAGAGCGCGGCGACCCACCCGCGCAGTTCGGGCGTGAACTGCTGCGGTGCGAACGCCAGCGTGCGCATCGGGAGTGCGCCGAGCAGTTCATCACTCTCCAGCTCGTGGACGAAGACGAGGAACGACAGGAAGAGGTTGTCCGGCCACGCGCAATCGCGGGGATTCGACGTGATGTCGCCATAGTCGATCAGCCTTGCGCGACCATCTGTACCCAGTATCAGGTTCCAGGTCCGGACGTCGCCATGGTACAGGTGGGCCGCTTCGAGCGCGCAGAGATCATCCAGGACATCACCGATCACGGCGGCGCGATCAAATGGCTCTCCCGCCGCGATGAACTCGCTCACGAGGCGGCCCGGAAGTAGCTCGCGCACCAGCCAACCCTCGGCCTCCGCGACGCCTTTGGCATAGAGGGCCGGCGTGCGCAGCCCCGCGGGCGGATGGTCAAGAAACGCGGCCTCGCGCTCCAGCTCTTCACGGTTTCTCGCGCCCGGCTGACCCGTCAGTTGGAAATGCTTGGCGAGCCGGTCGGCGGCGAAGTAATAGCGTCGCGTACCTGCGTGCACACCGCCGGCCGCCTGGTGCGAAACGTCTGTCCAGCGGTCGAAGCGCGCCAGCTCGCCGCCCAGGTACCACCATCGGTTGCTCGCGAACAGGAACGGCCGCGCCACTCCCGAAAGGTGGGTGGGATGATGCTCGACCGCATGCACGAACGCGTGGCCGGCGAACAGCTGGCGCGGATCGCCGGCCTGTGCGGGGGCCCAGTACAGCGGCTCCTCGCGCAATGCGGTCTCGGCGAGGATCGCCTCGGTCCTGTCCGCGAGCGATGCGAGCAATGCCTGAACAGCGGCCAGCCCCTGCTCGTGGCACATGTGATGAAGAACGCTGAGTGCGAGGATGACATCGTATTCGCCGGCCTCAACGGACCGCAGCTCCTGCGCAGCATCCGCTTCGACGAAGCGCACGTCGCTGCCGGGGTTCTCCGCCGCAAGCGCGCGACAAACGGCAATGTTGGCCGCCAGACGATCGACCCCGACGACCGCGGCGCCGCGAGCAGCGAGCGACAGCGCGAAATAGCCCTGTGCGCAGCCGATATCGAGCACGCGCACCGCCCGTCCCAGCGCCTCGCGCAACGCATCGATGATGCGCTCGACGACGGCAAGACGGTCGCGACAGGCGCGGCTCGCGTCGGCGTCGAATTCGGCATGCCCGAAGATCGGCTCATAGCGCTCGGGAAGCGCGGCGACGAGCGCCGGAAGGTCAGGCGGCGACATGCAACGACGATTCAACCACGCGACAGCGCGCTTCGAGGTCGACCAGCCCCCACACCGGATTGTCGTGGACGACGCGGATGAGGATCGAATCGTAACGGCGATCCAGCGGCGCGAGCTCGCCCTCGGGGTCCGGTTCCGAGACGCCGAGCGACAGCAGGAACGCGCCGGAGTTCAGGTTTGCCGGCAAGGACAAATTCGACGTCGGCACGGCCACCCTTTCGCACCGGCGGCACCGGCGTCTTCGACGCGATGCGCGAGTTGGTGCCAAACAGGAATACGCCGTCGTGGGTGCGGATCAGCAGCCCGTAAACCGGCTCGTCGACGTCGCGCTCGAAGTCAACGCGCATGACGATGCGAAACCGGGCGCCGGCGCGTACCGGCGCCGCAAACGCCTCGCCATCGACCTCGAAATAAAAGTCGGTGATGCGCGCGCCGCCATTGCCCCAGCGATATTCCTCCGTCCGATAGTGAGGTCGGGACTCGTAGCCTGTGCCTGGGCCGTCCATCGCGCCGGCGGGCACCGCCGTCGACGCCGCTGCCGGCGCGATGGCGCGGCGGGCGCCCCAGACGTGGTCAAGATAGGCATTCGCGACGTCGCGCGAAGGCGCATCGGCCAGCAAGTGCCCTGCGTCCACGAACAGCGCACGCTTGCAATGCTTGACCACGTCCTCGACCGAATGGGAGACGTAAAGTAACGCGCAGCCGTCGGCGCGCATAGCTTCGATGCGGGCGAAGCACTTGGCCTGGAACGAGACGTCGCCGACCGAAAGCGCCTCGTCGACCAAAAGGATGTCGGGAACGAACGCAGTGGCGACCGCGAAGGCCACCCGCATCTGCATGCCGCTCGAGTAGATCCGCGTCGGCTGGTCGAAATATTCGCCGATCTCGGCGAATGCCTCGATGCGCGGCAGCGCCTCATCGATCTGCTTCCTGCGGAAATCCCATCAGGCCAAGCGCATGCGTGGCGTTCTGACGTCCCGTGAACTCGGGATTGAAGCCCATGCCGAGCTCCAGGATCGCGGCAATGCGGCCATTGAGCCGCACCGTACCCGCCGACGGCCGCAGCGTCCCGGCGATCATCTTGAGGAGGGTGCTCTTGCCGGCCCCGTTGCGGCCGATGAGGCCGACGGCCTCGCCGCGCGCGATCGAGAACGAGACGTCGCGCACCACCCAGCTGGCTTCGACGGGCCGCGCAGCGGCCCCGAACCATGTCGCGATACGCAGCCATTCGCTGCGATAGCGAACGAATGCCTTGCCGAGCCCGTGCACCTCGAGGACCGGCGCGGTCATAGCACGTCCGGCATCTCCGGACTCGCCTTGCGGAACAGCGTCAAGGCGAGCCCGAGCAGCGCTGCAATGAAGACGACGACGGGAAGCAGCACGTTCCAGTCGGGCGCGCGCGCGAACAGGAACACGTCCTGGTAGCCTTTGACCAGGCGCGCCAGCGGGTTGTAGTCGATCACGCCGCGGTATTCTGCGGGCAGGATCGACGCGATATACACGATCGGCGTGAACCAGTAGAGGATCTGCAGCAGCACCGGCACCGCCTGTCCCGTGTCGCGCATGAACACGTTGAGAACGCCGAGGATGACGCCGACCGCCACGCCCAACGCCAGCGTGGCAAAGGTCAGCGCCGGGAGCCAGAGCAGCTCGCGCGAGGCGTCGAAGCCGAGCAGCAGCGCCGCCACCGCGATGGCGCAGAACAGCACCGCGTTGTTCACCAGCGCGATGCCGACGGCGATCAGCGGCAGCGACACACGCGGGAAAGCGATCTTCTTGATCAGATTGCCATTCTCGATGAAGATCGTTACGCAGCGGGTGACGACGTCCGAAAACAGCGACCAACATAGCGTTCCTGCCATCAAGTAGATGACATAAGCGTGCGGCCTCGACACGCCGGGCAGCCGTGCGGAGAGTATGTCGGACAGAACGAACGAGAATATCGCGACCTGGGCGAGCGGCTGTGCAATCATCCAAATCGCGCCAAGCCGGCTGCGGGCGAAACGCGCCCGGTACTCCGCCCGGATCGACGAACCTATGAAGCGCCGATAGTGCCATGCGCTCGCCAACATTCCGTTCATTGCGTTGCCGATCCGCCTGCGTTGAGTGCGGCCGCCGCCGCGTCGCGAGCCGCGCGCATGACTGGCAAATCGAGCGTCGGGCCGCCGGCGGCGTCGAACCAGGCCACCAATTCCTGCACCAGCGTCAACCGCAGCCGTGCAGCGCCTGATGGGGGCTCGGATTGCGCGAAACCCACCGCCGCCGTTGCGCCGGGTTCGACTTGGCCAGGCAGATTGAAGCGCTCACCTTCGATCGGCATCACATTGCCATTCGCGTCAATCCAGCGATAGCTCAAGTGGACGGCCAACGCGCCGTCGCAGGGCCACGCCTCGACCCCATCATTGCGGACCAGCACTTGCTTCGGGTCGGCCGCACCGTCGTCGATCGACAGTGCGCCCGCGAACGACGACAGCGGCCGACTGCCGCTGCTCTTGCGGACCTCCGCCGCGCACGCAAGCCCAGTCACGCCGACGAAAGGTGTGTCATGGAATCCGGCGACGGCGAACTTGACCGCCGGCTCGATCCAGTCGAAGCAGTTCGCGGTGTGCTCGATGCCGGTATGCAAGGCGGCCTGGACCGTGTATTCGCCTGCGCCGAGATTGAGCCCGATGGCGAACTCGCACTGGTATTCCTGCAGCGGCTCGACGGTAAACGACTGCCCCAACATTGCGAGGTTGGTGCCGAAGAGTACGCGGTGTTGCACGTCGCGAATCGAGATTCCAACCGTGACGTCGTCGGCCGCTATATGGGAGAACAGCGACAGCCGGATCGTCAGCGTCTCGCCGGAGGCGAAATAGGCCGTTGGCCGCTCGCCCTGGAAGGTCTCCGCGACCACGATCGTCACCTGCCCGTTGCCGAAGCGCACGATGTCCGGCGGCGGCTCCAGAATGGCAGTGGGCGTCGCCGCCCCGCTGCCGCGCAGGAGCGCCGGACCTGCGCTTCGCGCCGACGGAGGCACGTGTGCCGCAAGGCGCAGGAAGCCACGCAGGCACGCAGAATACAGCGACCGCGCGTGCTCGTAGAGCGTGATGTCCGAGTGGTTGAGTTCGACGAGATGGGCGCGCACGGAAGCCGACAACCGCGGCCGGTCGGCGGCCGCCACATTGAGGGCCGGAGTTGCTGCCAGCGGCGGCCAGCCGTTGATGGCGTGGAACAGGAGCACGGCCTCCTCAAAGTGCTCGAACAAGCCAATGAACGAATACTGGGACATTCGACGGAGTGCCTTGTCCTCCAGACTGCCAGAATCCAGGACAGGTGCAGCGAAGTGCCGTGTGTAATAGTTCGAGATCATGCTGCGCACGTCGTGGCTGTCGCTTTCGACGAACTCCTCGAAGCCCAGCGCCTTCGCCTGGGCCACATAGGTCCCGGGAAGCGACGGACCGCGTCGCGCATGTGCATAGACGGAAGCCGCGCGATCGATCGGGTCACGCAGGAACGTGAGGTAGCCGACCTGCGGCTTCAGCCGGTGGCCCGGTGCGAAGGCGAGATGGCCGGCGGTGATGCGCACCGCGCCATCGAGCATCTGCTCGGCAAGCTCAGCAGGACTCCCGTTGGCAAGTTGGCGGACGGCGGCCGCCCCGTGCACAGCCGAGAGCGTCGCCAGCAGGCTCGTCCCCGCGGTTCGGGTCAAATGGTCGAAGATCCAGCGATCGAATTGCGGCGGGAGCGTGGCGGCCAGATGCGATTCGGTCATGTCATGGCGCGGGAATGAACCGCGCGTACGGACGTGGAGGCGGCTACCCGCGCGGCGGGCGCCAAAACGCTATTTTAGACTTCGTCGCGGCGCTGCGTGCGCTCAACCGCGCGGCGGCGGACATCGTCGAATCCCCGCGTTAGCTGTCAATCGATCACCGCGCCATCCTCGCCGACTGTACGTGCGGCACGACCATTCAGGTCGCCGGCGTGGTGTGCGCGATATGCGACGTGCGCCGTGGTGCGCGATCGCCGCAGGTGATGGCAGCGCCTCAACGCCGAACACCACGTCGGCGGGTGGGGGTTGGGCAGGCAGAAGCGCCAAGGCCCGCTCGGATGAGCGGGCCTTTGTGCTTGAGGGGTGCCTGACAATGACCTACTTTCGCGCGCGAGATGCGCACTATCATCGGCGTGCCACCGTTTCACGGTCCTGTTCGGGATGGGAAGGCGTGGTTCCGGCGGGCTATGGTCGTCAGGCATTGAAGGTGGCGGCGTCGGTGCTGCATCGACGTCGCGCGAAGGAAGGCAAGGGATAGGGTTGCGAGCTGCACCGGGTATCGGCGGATACCAGGGCGCAAAGTGATGGGATCAAGCCGCACGAGCAATTAGTACCGGTTAGCTCAACGCATTACTGCGCTTCCACACCCGGCCTATCAACGTGATGGTCTGTCACGACTCTTCAGGGAGGTCAAGCCTCCGGGAGATCTCATCTTCAGGCACGTTTCCCGCTTAGATGCTTTCAGCGGTTATCGCTTCCGTACATAGCTACCCAGCGATGCCTCTGGCGAGACAACTGGTACACCAGCGGTACGTCCACTCCGGTCCTCTCGTACTAGGAGCAGCCCCCGTCAAATCTCCAACGCCCACGGCAGATAGGGACCAAACTGTCTCACGACGTTTTGAACCCAGCTCACGTACCACTTTAAATGGCGAACAGCCATACCCTTGGGACCGGCTACAGCCCCAGGATGTGATGAGCCGACATCGAGGTGCCAAACACCGCCGTCGATATGAACTCTTGGGCGGTATCAGCCTGTTATCCCCGGCGTACCTTTTGTCCGTTGAGCGATGGCCCTTCCATACAGAACCACCGGATCACTAGGTCCTACTTTCGTACCTGCTCGACTTGTCAGTCTCGCAGTCAAGCTCGCTTGTGCCCTTGCACGTCCAGCGCGATGTCCGACCGCGCTAAGCGAACCTTCGAGCTCCTCCGTTACGCTTTGGGAGGAGACCGCCCCAGTCAAACTGCCTACCATGCACGGTCCCGGTTCCCGATGAGGGAACGCGGTTAGAACCGCAATGACGTCAGGCTGGTATTTCAACGTTGGCTCCATGAGAGCTGGCGCCCCCACTTCAATGCCTCCCAGCTATCCTACACAAACCTCATCACAGTCCAATGCAAAGCTACAGTAAAGGTGCACGGGGTCTTTCCGTCTTGCCGCGGGGAGATTGCATCTTCACAAACACTTCAACTTCGCTGAGTCTCGGGTGGAGACAGCGTGGCCATCGTTACGCCATTCGTGCAGGTCGGAACTTACCCGACAAGGAATTTCGCTACCTTAGGACCGTTATAGTTACGGCCGCCGTTTACCGGGGCTTCGATCAAGAGCTTGCACCCCATCACTTAACCTTCCGGCACCGGGCAGGCGTCACACCCTATACGTCGACTTTCGTCTTTGCAGAGTGCTGTGTTTTTGTTAAACAGTCGCAGCCACCGATTCTTTGCAACCCTTCTCGGCTCCCGCTGTACGCGTTCACCTACCAAGGGCACACCTTATCCCGAAGTTACGGTGTCAATTTGCCGAGTTCCTTCACCCGAGTTCTCTCAAGCGCCTGAGCATATTCAGCTCGCCCACCTGTGTCGGTTTGCGGTACGGTCACCCAACGACTGAAGCTTAGAGGCTTTTCCTGGGAGCCTGGTATCAGCCACTTCAAGCCAGCAAGCTGGCTCTCGTTAACACGCCTCGACTAAGCCCGGCGGATTTGCCTACCAGGCACGTCTACACGCTTGAACCGGGACATCCAACACCCGGCCGGCTTAACCTTCTCCGTCCCCCCATCGCATCGTTGGCTGGTGCGGGAATATTGACCCGCTTCCCATCGACTACGGCTCTCGCCCTCGTCTTAGGGGCCGACTCACCCTGCGCCGATGAACGTGGCGCAGGAAACCTTGGGCTTACGGCGACCAGGCCTTTCACCTGGTTTATCGCTACTCATGTCAGCATTCGCACTTCCGATACCTCCAGCAAGGGTCACCCCTCACCTTCGCAGGCCTACGGAACGCTCTCCTACCATCTGTACGCTCCATTCAAGACACTCATGCCCTCGCTACCTCGCGTAGCGCAGCACGACTCGACTTTGATGGGCGCATTGCCGCTGCGCTTCGCGCAGCGTCAAGCTCCATGCCGGCGAGTGCCTTGAATGGAGCGTACAAATCCGCAATTTCGGTGCCTAGCTTGAGCCCCGTTACATCTTCCGCGCAGGACGACTCGACCAGTGAGCTATTACGCTTTCTTTAAATGATGGCTGCTTCTAAGCCAACATCCTGGCTGTCTGTGCCTTCCCACCTCGTTTCCCACTTAGCTAGATCTTGGGGACCTTAATTGGCGGTCTGGGTTGTTTCCCTCTCGACCATGGACGTTAGCACCCACAGTCTGTCTCCCGAGCTCGCACTCGCCGGTATTCGGAGTTTGCGATGGCGTGGTAGATCGCGATGATCCCCACAACCATTACAGTGCTCTACCCCCGGCGGTGATACTCGAGGCACTACCTCAATAGTTTTCGGAGAGAACCAGCTATTTCCGGATTTGATTAGCCTTTCACCCCTAGCCACAGCTCATCCCCTACCTTTTCAACGGGAGTGGGTTCGGCCCTCCACGAGGTGTTACCCCCGCTTCAGCCTGGCCATGGCTAGATCATCCGGTTTCGGGTCTACGCCTACCAACTAAAGTCGCCCTGTTCGGACTCGCTTTCGCTGCGCCTCCCCTATTCGGTTAAGCTCGCTGGTAAACGTAAGTCGCTGACCCATTATACAAAAGGTACGCAGTCACCCCAGCTCAATCGGTCCTCCGATCCACGCGTTGTGCACGCGCGGATCTGCTTCCTCCCTCGGGTCTTTTGCCGCACTAAAGTGCGTCAAAGAACCTTCGATGAAGGCCGATTGAGCTGGGGCTCCCACTGTTTGTATGCATGCGATTTCAGGATCTGTTTCACTCCCCTTCCGGGGTTCTTTTCGCCTTTCCCTCACGGTACTGGTTCACTATCGGTCGATCACGAGTATTTAGCCTTGGAGGATGGTCCCCCCATCTTCAGACAGGATTTCACGTGTCCCGCCCTACTTGTCGCAAGCTTGGTTCCACACTCGACCTTTCATGTACGGGGCTATCACCCACTGCGGCCGCACTTTCCAGAGCGTTCCATTAAGTCGTGTGCTAAATCTTGCAGGCTGCTCCGCGTTCGCTCGCCACTACTAGCGGAATCTCGGTTGATTTCTGTTCCTCCGGCTACTGAGATGTTTCAGTTCACCGGGTTAGCTCCCTCCGCCCTATGTATTCAGGCGGCGGTGACCCTTGCGGGCCGGGTTTCCCCATTCGGACATCTCCGGATCAATGCTCGTTTACCAGCTCCCCGGAGCTTTTCGCAGGTTGCCACGTCCTTCATCGCCTGTGATCGCCAAGGCATCCACCACATGCACTTAGTCACTTGACCCCATCACTTTGCGTCCTTATCCAACAGACACATCGTCATGG